>NZ_WSQA01000002.1 GCF_009768885.1 Sphingobacterium humi | reverse complement strand
AGCAGAATCGTTTAATGCTAAGATAAAGGCGTTCAGAAGTCAGTTCAGAGGTGTAGGAGATGTCAACTTTTTCTTATTTAGATTGACCAAATTATTTGCTTAGTCCACAGGTTTTGAAACTGATCCTGATCCTCTCCTTTCCCTGCCCCGCATTAGCCCCCATTTTGCCCATAAAAAAAAAGCCTCTCTTTTCAGAGAAGCCTTTAGAAGCGGGTAAGTAATGGGGCTCGAACCCACGACCCCTAGAACCACAATCTAGTGCTCTAACCAACTGAGCTATACCTACCGTGATTTTGTGATACAAAAGTAGGACTATATTCTATATCCTCCAAATCTTTTTCGTTAAAAATCGCGTTTAAATTGCAAATAGGCTCATTTCTAAGAAGATATTTTTTGGAATAGGCTCGATTTGTTGGCGTAATTCAAGGATTCCATGGGCCTATAACCATTATACCTGCTACTTTTCAAGTATTACGCATGAAAATTGGAGTATAGGAGGTCAGAGGACTTCAATATCAGGTTTTAAATAAATGTTTAAACTTGTAATTGCAAGTTGTATCCTGATAAACTGCTGGTATAAAGTTTATTAAATCGATTATGTCTATTAATTTTCTGTAACATTTTTGTGAAATATTAACAGATTGTATAAAAATAAATCTTTATAGTTTAAACCGCTATTTGCTAGTATATTTAATATAGTAATATGATTTAAATCATAAAAACAGGAAATTGACGGGATATGAGGACACCTAAAATCAACTATCTTTGGTTATAAACTGAACAACAAACAATTTAATCTTAAATTATTTAATCATGTTTAGCAAAAATATATTGGTTGAATCAGCATTAGTTGGTACCTTCCATTTTTATGCCTACGTGTTTAATAATCCGCAAGGGCTCATTGGCTTTGGCATTTTCCCAAATAATGGTCCCGATCCTATTGTTTATTTTTTGAACAAAAAATCGAATCGCATTAGTTTGCATTTCGATGAGGAGATGATTATTCAACTTTGTGAACGTAGTACCTTTACCACTACGGAGCGTAGGCTGCTCTTTAAGAAGTTTTTAGACTTTGTCATCCGTTTGGAAGAGAAGGCGGCAGACATTGTTTTCAAAGGCGCGAAGATGACCTATCTTTCCAACTCGCGGGAGATTGTGAAGTATAAGCGTATGTACATCCATTGCAAAAAGGGCCTATCGCGCCAAGCTTCCAGCCAAGAAGTAGAAAGTTAAGCATTTAGCTTCCACAAGGCCTGTTGTAAGATTTTTATACTCGCTTCCATTTCATTGGGCGAGAGATTGCCAAAACCAATGCGTGTTCCACAAACGCTGGGTGTTTGGTAAAGCAGGTTTTTAGGTAGAAAAAGGTTCAACTCCTGGCATTTTCTGCTAAGTTGATACAGGTTAATGGGCTGTTGCCAAGTTAGCCATAAGGCTAAGCCTCCCTTGGGTACTTGAAACCTGATGAGGCCTTTAAAATGCTGCTCCAGCAAATCAGCCAGGTTATCGCGCCTGAACTTGTATTCCTTTAACGATTTCTTTAAATGCCGATCGACTACCCCTTCTTCGATCAATTCGCCTAAGGCTTGCTCCATGAGAATATCGCCTTGCCTATCGATTATACCTAGGTGTTTCCGCATTTCATACATAATATTTTCGGGTGCCACGATAAAGCCGGTTCGGAATCCGGGGGCGAGTGATTTTCCAAACGAGCCAACATAGATCACCATGCCTGCTTGGTCGTTGCTGGCCAAGGGCAGGAGCGGTTGTTTTTCATAATGGAAATCATAGTCATAATCATCCTCCACAATAATGAATCCATAGGTTTTCGCCAATTGCAATAACTCTAGGCGTCGCTGGGCACTTAGGCTCACGGTAGTGGGATAATGTTGCTGGGGCGTCACATAAACCATGCGTATGGGCTCTTGTGCACATAGGTCGGCCAAGGCTTTCGTATCTAGGCCGTCTGCATCCACCGGAATGGTTTTAATTTTGTTGCCCGCTTTTTGAAAAATCATATTGGCGGAGAAATAGCCAAGGTCTGCCACGACAACGGTGTCCATGGGTTCTAGGATAATCTCGGCAATAATATACAAACTCATCTCCACGCTACGGGTAATCAACAGGTTTTCTGTGCCAATGGCCAGGCCTCGCGAGAGTTGCAGGTATTGGGTGAGTTGCTCCTTTAAATATTCACTGCCATCATGATTGTAATAGCCCATTTTCTTCCGGTTGATCTTCCGCTTTAAGTTCGCGCTGTAAATCCGGGAAAGGTCATCGATCTGCGTGAGGCGAATATCCGGACTGCCATCGTTAAAACTCAGTTCACAATTAATTTTTTCATAGGGATTGTCAAGCAAAATCGACTTTTGAAAGGCATAACCTGTTTCCTTGGGGTATTGAAAGTTCGTGCTGCTGCTGCCTGAAAATAATGGCAGCTCAGAGGAAATAAAAGTACCCTTGTTTGGTATCACCTCCACCCATCCTTGGGCGCAGAGATCTTCATAAACAGCAGAAATGGTATTGCGATGGACGTCCAAGAGTTCGCTTAACTGCCGTGTTCCCAATAGCTTGGTGCCTGAAGGAAGTTGGCCACGTGCAATAGCCTGGATAAGCTGCTGGGCAATCTGCAAGAAAATCGGCTGGTTGGCATAGCGGTCAAATTGAATGAAACTTTTATATGGAATGCTAACCGGACTATTCATGATATCTAAACTGGTAGGTGCTAACCTGCCGGCAAGGTAATACTTTTGCTGGAAATAGGAAAATATGAAGGCTATTATCCAACAAATTGTCGAAACAGATCAGCTCCACGCCAAGTGGTTAAATACCCTTTCTTTCATGGAAAATGCGGGTGCCCGCAAGATATCGGCTTGCGAAGATCGGGTGAGCTGCAATTTAATGCAATTGAAACATGCCGCAGAAGAACATCGGCATGCCTATTATTTGAAGAAGCAAATTCAGAAGCTGCCCGTGAAAGGCTTTGCTTTTTACGAAGTGCAAGATTTGCTAGCAGCGAAGCATACGCAGTATTATTTACATAGCCTGGATATCCAAGCCTGTCGCTATTTAAAGAAGCACTTTGATTTAGATGCCAAGGCCTTAAAATATGCGGCCTACTTATTTGTGACCTATGCTATTGAGGTTCGTGCCGATGAGTTATATCCCATTTACCAAGAGCAGCTGACAGCGCAAGGATCTAGGGTGATGGTGAAATCTATTATTCTGGAAGAAGAAGGCCATTTGGAAGAAATGATAGCCCAGCTGGAGCAATTTGATGCAGACTGGCGTAATCATGCTGATGCCGTTTTGGCAATTGAAGCTCGCTTATTTGAGGCCTGGATGCTAGCGGTTGGGCAGGAGGTAAAACAACATGAACAGCAATTGGCAGGCTAAATTACGGGAAAGACAAGCCCTGGGAAACCTGCGTAAGCTGCGTGTTATGCCTCCGGGGGGCGATTTCTGCTCCAATGATTATCTGGGCCTAACTCGCAACTCAGCCTTTCAGGAACGTTTGATGAACCTATTGAAAGGAAATCCTGCGCTCTTGAATGGGGCAACGGGCTCCCGGTTAATATCCGGCAATTCCGACTTGCTGGAAAATATCGAAAAGGCCATTGCGAATCGGCATCAACAAGAAGCGGCTTTGCTTTTCCCTTCGGGTTATGTTGCAAACCTGGCTCTGCTCAGTTGCCTGCCTCAAAAAGGAGATTATGTGCTGCTGGATGAACAAATCCATCGCTCGGTACATGATGGCTGTCGGATGAACCATGCGCAGCAGTGGAAGTTTAAGCATAACGATTTGGCGCATCTGGAAGCGCTGCTGCAACGCTGTAACGGTAAGATTTGGATTTTAGTGGAAAGCCTCTATTCCATGGATGGCGATGTGGCGCCTTTGCAAGCGATCCTCGACTTGGCAAAGCAATACCAGGCTCAGGTTATTGTGGATGAGGCACATGCCATTGGGGTCTATGGGGTGGGCTTGCTGGCGCAATGGGGCCTATCTGATCAGGTATTTGCTACAGTTGTTACCTATGGCAAGGCTATGGGCAGCCACGGGGCAGCTGTATTAGGAAGGGCAACGCTGAAAGAATACTTGTTGAATTTCGCTAGTCCCTTGATCTACAGTACGGCGATGCCTCTCATTTCTGCTGTTACGATTTTGGAGGCCTATCGATTTATAGAGAAGCATCCTAAACTATCAGGGCAATTGCAAGCGAATATCGCTGCTTATCAAGCTTTAAATCTTGGCCCGAATGCACAAAAAACGGATAGCCCCATACAACCTTGGTTGATGGCTGATGCGGCCAAGCTGAAGGAATTAAGCAATCATTTACTTAGGGAGGGCTTTCAGGTGTACCCGATTTTGCCTCCTACGGTAGCTGAGGGGACATCCCGATTGCGCATCACCCTGCATAGCGATAATAGCATAGAAGAAATAAACGCATTAGGAGCAATCCTAAACCATTGGAATCATGAGTAAGAAACTATTTGTAAGTGGAATTGGAACGGGGGTTGGGAAAACAATGGCCTCCGCCATGTTGGTGAAAAAATGGAATGCCGACTATTGGAAGCCGCTGCAGTCGGGCGATTTAGCAGCCTCCGACAGCATGATGATTCATCAGCTGCTGGATGGTCAGGTGCGTATTCATCCGGAGCGCTATAGGCTTCAAACGCCGGCCTCGCCGCATTACGCGGCAGCCATTGATGGGCTGGAAATAAACCTAAGCGAATTTAAGCTGCCCGAAACCGAAGCAAACCTAATTGTGGAAGGGGCAGGAGGACTTTTTGTGCCCCTTAATGAGCAGCACTTTATGATCGATTTAATAGCGCAATTGCGCCTGCCGGTTGTGTTGGTGCTATCCGATTATTTAGGATGCATTAACCATAGCCTATTATCGCTAGAAGCCCTAAAAAGCAGGGGTATTCCTGTGGCATACTTGCTATTTAACGGGCCCTTTTTAGCTTCTACCAAACAGCTTATCCAGGCACAGGTAGGGCCGGAGACCACTTGTATGGATTTGCCTTGGCTCGATAAGCTATCCGCAGAAGAATTGAACAAACACGTATTTTAATACTAAGAAGAAATGAAGAAACAAGAATTAAGGCACGACTGGACCAAAGACGAATTATTGGCGATTTACAATAGCCCCTTGCTGGACTTGGTGTATCAAGCTGCGAGTGTACATCGGGCATGGCATCCAGCCGATGAAGTGCAGATTTCAACCTTATTGTCGGTAAAGACTGGCGGCTGTCCGGAGGATTGTTCCTATTGCGGGCAGGCGGCACGCTATCATACGGATATTAAGGTGCAGGCTTTATTGCCTACGGAAACGGTATTGGCCCATGCGCAGAAAGCCAAGGATGCGGGCTCGTCTCGCTTCTGTATGGCGGCGGCATGGCGCGAAGTTCGGGATAATCGGGATTTCGACCGCATTATCGATATGGTGAAAGGGGTAAATGAAATGGGCCTGGAGGTATGCTGCACCTTAGGGATGTTGACCGAAAGCCAGGCACAGCGCTTGCAAGAGGCCGGCTTATATGCCTACAACCATAACCTAGACACCTCAGAGGAGTTTTATGATGAAATTATCTCGACGCGTAAGTTTGATAACCGTTTGGAAACCATTAAGCATGTGCGAAAGGCAGGAATTACGGTTTGCTCGGGTGGGATTATCGGATTGGGAGAATCGCCTACTGATAGGATATCGATGCTGATGACCCTAGCGAATATGGAGAAGCATCCGGAATCGGTGCCAATTAATGCCCTAGCACGGGTGGCAGGAACTCCTTTGGAAAACTTGCCTAAGGTGGATGTGTGGGAAATGGTGCGTATGATTGCGACGGCCCGTATCGTATTGCCATCGTCGATGGTTCGCTTAAGTGCAGGACGTATTGAAATGACCGAGGTAGAGCAGGCTTGGTGTTTTATGGCCGGCGCAAACTCTATCTTTACCGGCGAGCGTCAGACCTTGCTTGTGACACCAAACCCGGGCGTGGATGAGGATATGCAATTATTGAAGAATCTGGGCTTAAAGCCGATGAAAAAGGAGGTGAAGAACACATGTTCGATGAATTAATAGCACGCGATAGGGCAGTAAACTGGCATCCCTATAGCCAGATGAAAACCACACAGCATATTCCTATTGTTTCGGGAAAGGGGGCTTACCTCTATGCGGCGGATGGCAAAGCTTATCTGGATGCTGTATCTTCTTGGTGGGTCACCATCCATGGGCATGCGCATCCTTATATCGCGGAGCGCGTGTATCAGCAATTGTTAAGCTTGGAGCAGGTTATCTTTGCGGGATTTACGCATGAGCCTGCTATCGAATTGGGTGAGCGCCTGTTAAAGCTGCTTCCTTCTTCGCAAGAGAAAGTCTTTTATTCCGATAATGGTTCTACGGCGGTGGAAGTGGCGTTGAAGATGTGTATTCAGTATGCGCATAATCAAGGGCAACAAAAGCGGAAGATATTGGCCTTTAAAAATAGCTATCATGGGGATACCTTCGGTGCCATGTCGGTAAGCGAGCGTGGAGTATGGACGGCACCTTTCCAAGACCTGCTATTCGATGTGCTATTTATTGATCCGCCTAGTGCGGACAACCTCGCTAGCTTAACTGAACTCATTCGTAAGGAAGCTGCGGATATCGCTTGTTTTATCTACGAACCATTGGTGCAAGGGGCAGGAGGCATGTTGATGCATCGTCCGGAAGACTTGTCGGCCTTGATGAAGGTATGTCGAGAAGAAGGGGTTTTACTCATTCAGGATGAGGTGTTTGTGGGCTTTGGAAGAACAGGAACTTTATTTGCCACAGATCAGCTGACGGAGCAACCCGATGTGATGTGTTTTTCTAAAGGATTAACCGGAGGCACCATGGCTATGGGGATTACAAGCTGTTCTGAACAGCTCTATCAAGCGTTCTATCAGGATGAGAAGCGGAAGGCTTTCTTCCATGGACATTCCTTTACGGCAAGCCCTATTGCCTGTGCGGCTTCTTTGGCAAGTATGGATCTGCTGCTTAAAGAGGATACACTTCGCAATATTCAGCGTATTGCCAAGCAGCATGCGGCGTTTGCTACACGCTTAGCCTCCAACCCTGGGGTGGAGCAGGTGCGGCAGCAAGGGACGATTCTGGCTTTTGACTGGAAAGCCGGGGAGACTTCTTATTTCAATAACATTCAGGTGATCTTGTACCAGCGCTTTATGGATCGAGGTATTGTGCTGCGGCCTTTGGGTAATACGGTTTATATTTTACCGCCATACTGCATAAGCGAAACTGCATTAGCGGGTATATATGAGGCTGTTCTCGAGGAGCTGGCGCGATGGAAATAAACAAAATCCCGGAACAAACTTCTTGCAGTTCCGGGATTTTTTAACTGTTCTCACTTTAGGCCTTTACTAAAGCAGTTGATACTTTTGGCCATCCCAGGTATAGCGTTCCTGTTTTTTTGTTTCCTTGTATTTCGGTTCTTCCGCAGTTTCATCAATCACTTCTCCTTGAATAATGTCTTTAAAGATGAGCTGCTTGCCCTCTACTTTTTGTTTGCTGTATTTCAGTTCCTCGCCGTAATAAAAAATACCGGCGTCCGATACGCCCATGGTTTTAGGCAGTTCGTACAATTGGCTACCATTCCAACTGAGGGTAAAAGTTTCGGTGGAAATGCCGCAGGCTTCTCCCGAGAAGAAGATCTCCAGGATGTTTTTGCTATGCAGCAAGCCACGGTTATTGTGTAGCTCCATCGTGGTATACGATTGATCGCTAGGGAAGTATGCGAATCCTTTGCTGTTAAGTAATTGGTTCTGTTTGTCCAATACTTTTGCTTCTACCCAATAGTAGTTGTTTTCATCCTGCACACTTGCCCATGCAAAGCCATGCATAAAGGTTAACCCCGATTGCTCATCCTTTTGCTGATCTAAGCTTACAGATCCAATCCAGATATAGCCTTCTTTTGCTTGGTTATTTTTATGATAGCGTATTCTCTGCCATGGAAGCAACATCCCACGGATGAGGGTCGGGTTTATGGCTTCCGCATCCAGAAAAGTAATAGGAGTTCCAATAGCAAGAGAATCGATCAGTTGGCTTCGGCTGGAAGGCTCCTGACGGATGTAAGCCATATTCACAAAGATGCTCGCCGGTTTATCAGCATGCGGATTCCAAAAGTTAGCTTGGTTCGCTAAAACCTCATAGGCTGCAGGTTCATCCTGAGCCTGTGCTTGTTGGCAAACTCTAAACAAACAAAGTATAGTGATTATTAGTGTGCTGGTTTTCATAGCAACGTGATTCGTATAGTTTCAAAGGCTAAAGATAAGTAAGAAATTGTGGCTGGCCTATCCCTGAAAATAGGGAGTTAATCGGTGTCTGCCTGTTTCTTTTCTTCAGCGAGCTCCTTGTCGTCTTGGCTGGCGTCCAATTGCTTATCCTCTTGTTGTTTTTCGTTTTCCGGGGAAAAGGAAATATGAACAAAAATAGGATAATGGTCGGAGTCGAAATTATTGAGCTTTCGCATCTCAATAAACTTAAAGTGAGCAGATATAAACGCGTGATCTAAAGGGAATTGAAGAAGCGGCTGCTTCGCGTGGAAGGTATTGAAGAATCCACGGCCACGGCGAGGATCCAAGAGCTCGCTCATCTTGAGGAAGAGCTCCGTGGTATAGCTCCAAGCGACATCATTTAAATCGCCGATAACCACCACGGGTAAGTCGCTGGCTTTTGCCATGTCAGCAACTAATAGCAGTTCCTTATCACGTTCGGTAGAGCGCGGATTCTCATTAGGAACCGGTGGAGTCGGGTGGACAGCGTAAATCTGTACGGCTTGCCCGCTAGGCAAGCTGAGTTGGGTATGGATAGATGGGATATGCTCCTCTACGAGGTATTTTACCTCGCTATTGGCTAGCGGGAATTTGGAGAATAGCAACATCCCATAGGTATTGTCAATTGGCACTTTAATCGCATGTGGATAATCCTGATCCAGTCTTTCCATTTCTCTAGCCCAGGCATGGTTAGTCTCCAATAGCAACAGAAGGTCGGGATTGTTCTGCCGGATAACCGTTAAACAGCCTTGGTAATTGTCATTATCCTCATAGACATTCGATATCATAATCTTCAGGCTGTTTTCTTCGCTTATTGCCTTTGCCTTTAAGACTTGTTTTTTACCAAATAGGGTAAATGGCAGAATCTGAAAGAGCAAATAGATGGTATTGGCCAGCATCAATACACCCAATACCAATAAGCCGGTTTGGTCTTTTGGGCTAAAAATAAGCCAGAACCCTAACCATAGTAGAGTCAAGACTAACTTTTGGATTCGGGGGTATTCGAACACCCGAAACGTCCAGTGGTCTTTGCGGATGAAAGGCAAGAGGCTGAATATGAGTAAGATTATACCAGTGCAATAGAAAGTGATGATCATAAATGCTACGTTATTTTCGTATTTATTCGTTCAGATTGCAATTTTCATGCTATTGTTGCTTAATAAAGTCATTTTGCTGTAAGATGGTTTTTGACGAGCAATGTTTTCAGCTTTTATTAAGTAACTTTAAGCTACCTAATATTACCGACCATGGCTATTCAAAGAAAATCGTATGACACCTTGAGTGAAGCAGTAAACGACTTAGTGGCTTTAGGTTATACTGCTGATTTTTTAATCCGGGAAGATGGCGAGTGCCTCTACTGTTCTTCCCATGAAATGGAATTATCGCCCGATGACTTTTTAATTGATGGAATCTACCGATTCGAAGGGATGACTGATCCCGCGGATGAGAGCATTGTTTTCGCGGTATCCTCCCGAGACAACCTGATAAAAGGGTTGGTAATCAATAGTTTTGGAGCTGACTTTAGCTACCGCTCCTCTAAGTTGGTGGAAGAACTGTACCGCAGATCGCGCGACACAAACTAGCCTTCGTAACAATTCTATACCTTTAAGGGACTATCAGGATAGTACAGGATACCTATATGGCAGGGGAAGCATATATTTGAGTTTAACATCTACAAAGAGCAATCTTTTTTGTGTTGAATAAATAAACCTATACTTACACTGCTTTATGCGCCTATTGAATTCCTTATTCTTAATTGCATCGTTGTTTTTTGTGCTTTCCTGTGCGAAGAAGCCCTCGATGGAACCTGTGAGCATCCATAAAGGATCGCGGATTGTGCTGATTGGTAACAACCTGGGATCTAGGATGATGAACTACGGCGACTTTGATACGGAACTCCACGCGCGTTTTCCCGATAGCCTGCTCTACATCCGCAATATGTGTACTCCGGGCTATACAGCCGGGTTCAGGCCGCATGCCTCCCGCAATTCGCCTTGGGCATTCGATGGTGCCGAAGCTTTTAATCCGGATTACGATATCAATACTGGTAGTGAAGGCCATTTCCCGACCGAAGATCAGTGGTTAACTACCTTGAAACCAGATGTGATAATCGGATTCTTTGGTTATAATGAATCGTTTAAAGGCGAGGATGGGCTAGCGAATTTCAAAGGAGAAATCGCCGCCTTTATCGATCATACCCGCAAGCAAGATTATAATGGAGGGAAAGGGACTACGCTGGTTTTAGTATCTCCAATAGCCTTTGAAAACCTATCAGGAAAATATGATTTGCCCGATGGAAAAGAAATAAACGCCAATATTAAGTTGTATGCAGATGCTATGGCTGCTATTGCCAAGGAAAAGGAAGTTCCCTTTTTGGATGTGTTTTCCGTAACGAATAACTGGTATATAGATAACAACGAAGACCTCACCATTGATGGCTCCCAACTGACCGAAGCAGCCTACGCTAAGTTTGCTGATTACCTCGTAACAAGCATTTTTGGGAAAGGAGAAGGAAAGCCTTCAGCCCATAAAGATCAGATTAAACAAGCTGTTTTAGAGAAAGAGTGGATCTGGAATCAAGACTTTAAAATTCCGAATGGCGTGCATGCTTATGGCCGTCGATTTAATCCTTTTGGCCCTGATAATTATCCTTTTGAAATCAAAAAGCTTCGCCAGTTAGGCGAGATACGCGATACAGCCATTTGGAAAGCAGCACATGGCGAGCAAGTGGATTTAGCCAGTATGGATAAAAATACCCTAAAGCTGCCTGAAGTAAAAACCAACTATGCCGGAGTAGGCGATGGTCCTGACCGCTATTTATATGGTGCGGAAGCATTGGCAAAGTTTCATACTGCGCCGGGCTATAAGATTGAGCTATTTGCATCGGAAGAGCAATTCCCCGATTTAGCCAATCCGGTACAGCTTTCTTTTGATAATAAGGGGCGCCTTTGGGTAGCCACCATGCCAAGCTACCCACATTGGAAAGCCGGTGATGGTAAACCTAACGATAAAATCATCATCCTAGAAGATACAGATAACGATGGCAAAGCAGACAAGCAATCTGTTTTTGCCGATAACTTACACTTACCGATCGGTTTTGAATTTACTCCTGAAGGGGTATATGTTTCCCAAGGGAAAAACCTGGTGCTATTAAAAGATACCGATGGCGATGGTAAAGCCGATAAAAAAGAGATTATTTTAAGTGGCTTTGACGACCATGATACCCATCACGCGCATAGTGCCTATACCATGGATCCTTCGGGTGCTATTATTATGGCCGAGGGCGTATTCTTGCATACCGATGTAGAAACATCCTATGGGCCAGTACGTGCGACGAACGGAGGATTCTACCGCTATTCGCCACAGAATAAACGCTTGGAGCGGATGGCGCAGGTTTCCATCCCGAATCCTTGGGGATTAGCCACCGACAATTGGGGACAGATGATCTTTGCGGAAACCTCCGGACCTGATGTTCGTTGGATGTTGCCGGGATCATCGAAATCTCGCTACGGCGAAGCCAATGATAAATCCTTTACCTTAGTAGACAGTACCCAACGCGTTCGTCCGACCTCCGGATTGGAATTTGTGTCCTCACGGCACTTTCCGGATGAGGTGCAAGGCGATTATTTGATCAATAATACCATTGGATTCTTAGGCGCTAAACAACATACCTTTACCGATGAGGGCACAGGCTTTGCCTCCCATTTCAGGCATGATTTCTTCTGGTCGGATGATAAAAACTTCCGCCCTGTCGATTTAGAGTTTGCTCCGGATGGCTCCTTGTATGTGGTAGATTGGCATAATATGCTGATCGGGCATATGCAGCATAATGCTCGCGATCCTTTGCGTGACCATGTGCATGGCCGCATTTATCGGGTAACCTATCCTTCACGTCCTTTGGTAAAACCAGCAAAGATTGATGGCGCAAGCATCGACGAGCTGTTAGAGAATCTACATCTACCGGAATACCGCACGCGCTACAGAACCCGTTCAGAACTTCGTATGCGTAATGCCGATGAAGTTGCGAAGAAAACGATCGCATGGGCAAAAAACCTAGATACCAAAGATCCGAAATACCTGCATTTATTAACGGAAGCCATGTGGGTGACTTGGGGTGCCAATAAAATCGATACCAAATTAGTTGAAACCTTATTAGCGTCAAATGACTACCACGCACGGTCTGCTGCGGTTCATGCCATTCGCTATAACAGCAATAAGATTCCGAATTACAAAGACCTGCTGTTAAAGGCGGCCAAAGATGATAACGGAAGGGTGAAATTGGAAGCTATTACAGCTGCCTCCTGGTTTCAGCCTGCCGTAGGAATTGATATCATGAATGCCATCGATACGACCAGTTTAGATAAATGGAACAAACCTGCCTATACTACCTCTTGGGCGCACCTGCATAATAAGTCGGTGAAACCGAAGGCAGAAGGGGGAAGCTTGCGAACCAGTTTAAAAGGGGAAGATTTAGCCCAGTTTAAACGCGGTGCCATTCTTTACGCGAAAGAAGGCTATTGCATCACCTGTCACCAACCGAATGGAAAAGGCTTAGATGTATCGGGATTCCCGCCATTGCATGCCAGTAAATGGGTAACAGGCAGTGAGGATCGCTTAATAAAGCTGACGCTAAATGGATTGTTAGGACCTATAGAGGTGAATGGCAAGAAATATCCGGGTCAAGTGCCGATGACCCCATTTGGCGCCATGATGAACGATCAGGAAATTGCGGATGTACTCACCTATGTTCGAAATACCTTCGGCAATAAGGCCGGGGTCATTTCAGCGGCCAAGGTGAAGGCTGTTCGTGAAGCCATAAAAGATAAAAAAGGGTTCTATGCGCCGGATGACTTATTGAAGGAGCACCCTTTAGAAAAAGATTAAAATGGGCATAAATACTGATGGAATAGGGGGAGTGAATTTTTTATAGGCTTTAACACGCCCCCTTGAACATCACCTGCTACGCTATTTAGTTTCATATATTATAGTAACGACAGTTTCTCCCAGCCTCCCCAATAGCATTGGGGAGGATTACTGTCGACACAGAAAGCAAAGGAATGCCATCGATAAAAAAAGAAGTACCTCATTCCCTACGTTTTAGATTTTTAATTAAATTAGATGGAGAATACGCTTGGCCGCAGCAATGACGGCTAACTAATTAGAAACCATCGATTAAGAACATAGCTTACAACAACACTAATACCTTAAAACTTCAGTTCTTATGAATAAAATCGGATTTAACTTATTACCATGGTCTGCAGGTGTATCTGCCAGTGTTTTTCCTTTACTCGATCGCTTGAAAGCCATAGGCTACGATGGCATCGAGGTGCTGATCGGATCACCGGATTCGCAAGAATATCGGGCATTAGCGGCCCAGGCCAAATCGTTAGATCTTGAAATTACCGGCGTATTTGTATTAGGAGCGAATGATAATCCTATTGCTAGCGATGCTGCCGTTCGGCAACAAGGGCTTGATAAAATAAAATGGGCCATAGATCGGGCGCATGATTTGGGTGCAAAGGTGATATGTGGTCCGTTTCATTCGGCGCATGGCACCTTTTCGCGGGCGGCTCCAACCCAACAAGAATTAGCCTGGAGCGCGGAAGCCTTACGTGCTGCCGGCGATTACGCACAGCAGGCCGATGTGGTCTTAGCTTTAGAAGCGGTCAACCGTTTCGAGAGTTATTTAGCCAATACTATGGGGCAGTTAGCCGAGTTGATGGCCCTATGCAATCATCCGCAGGTACGCGCCATGTATGATACCCATCACGCTAATATCGAAGAGAAAAATATTGCAACTGCTGTGGCGCAGATTCAACCCTACCTGGCCCATGTGCACATCAGTGAGAACGACCGCGGTACGCCGGGGAAAGGGCTAGTGCGTTGGGAGGAGTCTTTCAAAGCCCTCAAGGATGCGAATTACGAGGGCTGGTATACGATTGAGTCTTTTTCTCGAGCAGATCCTGATTTCGCCAATGCGATCAATGTATGGCGTGAGTATTCCGATCCTTGGGAGATTGCCGAAGAAGGCTATCGCTTTATTCAGGAAAGCTTGCAAAAACCGTAAGAAACCTACGTTCAATCCAGGAGTAACCAACCTGGATTGAATTTGATTTTTAACTAATATAAACCAAAACTATGAGTAGACAAGTCAACAGTAGCGCCTTGTTTTTGGGAAGTTGCTTAGCCCTGATTACAACAGGATTAACTTTTTCCATACGCGCCGGGATATTACCCCAGCTAGGCGAGAATTTCGGCCTCAATGCCGAGCAATTAGGATTTATTAATTCCATGTGGTTTTTAGGTTTTCCCATCTCCATGATACTGGGGGGAATCTTTTACTATAAGGTAGGGCCGGCCACTATTATGCGGATTGCATTTGTGTCGCATACCCTTGGTATTCTCTTAACGATTTTTGCTTCGGGCTATAGTTCCTTACTGATCTCGACCTTGTTTATTGGTTTTGGTAATGGCTGTACCGAAGCGGCTTGTAATCCGCTGATTGCCGATTTATATGCTGGCAAAAAGATGGATAAAATGCTGAACCGCTTTCACATGTGGTTCCCCGGAGGTATTGTGATGGGGAGTTTGATCTCCAAGTTTATGACAGACTTCGGTGCGTCCTGGCAGACGCAGATGTGGGTCATCATGATTCCTACCATTCTCTATGCGATATTATTCTTTGGCAAAGCCTTCCCTGAGCCTAAGGAAGAACAAGCTGCATCCTTGTCGAACAACGTGAAAGCCATGTTCTCGCCAACCTTTATCTTCTTATTCTGCTGCATGGCCTTGACGGCTATTTCCGAATTTGGCCCGCAACAATGGGTAGGCATTATCATGGCCAACAGTGGCGCTAGCCCGATGTTGGTATTAGCCTTGGTAACCGGTGTTATGGCCGTAGGACGCTTCTTTGCAGGCCCTGTGGTGAAAGTATTAGGACAAACGGGAGTCTTGTTATTCTCGGCGATTTTCGCAACTATTGGCGTCTACTTGTTTTCTGTGGTTACCGGAAGTATGGTGTATTTAGCGGCGATTCTATTTGCCGTAGGGGTATGTTACTTCTGGCCAACCATGATTGCCAGTACGGCACAGCGTGTGCCACTCAGTGGCGCCTTAGGCATGTCGGTTATTGGTGGTGTAGGCATGTTCTCTACGTCCATCTTCCAACCAATCATAGGTCGTTGGATTGATAAATCAAAAGAAGCCGTAATGCAGGCTGGCGATACCGTGGCGAATGTAGATCTTGCTGTTGGACAAACAACCCTGGCTAAACTTGCCATCTTTCCTGGCATTCTGATTGTCCTGTTTTTATTCTTCCATTTCTGGCAGAAAAAAGTGCATAAGGAACACACAGAAGAGGCTAATCCTGCAGTAGATACCTTGTAAGCCCTGCCTTCAAAAAGAAACCTATAGAAATAAAAAATATGTTTAGTATGCTTAAAACACCCTATTTTTCCAAGTTCCGAATGTTGAAGTACAGCTTCAGCCTGCTGTTATTTATCTTGTTGCAATTGCATAGTGCCTGTGCACAGCATAAGCCATGGTTGCAATTTAAACCGCAAGCCGGAACGAGCAATGGTAAAAAGGTGCTGTTGATATCCGGTGATGAAGAATATCGCTCGGAAGAAAGCATGCCGATGATGGCGAAGCTCTTAGCGAAGCATGGTTTCGAAACCTATGTGTTATTCGCTATCGATCCGAAGACCAAACAGGTCAATCCAGAGTATCAGACTAATATTCCGGGTTTAGCGCTGCTGAATAGTGCTGATCTGATGATTATCGCGACGCGCTTTCGCGCCTTGCCCGATGAGCAGATGAGCTATATCGATCGCTATTTAAAGGCCGGCAAGCCGGTTATAGGCTTGCGTACAGCAACACATGCATTCAATTATGGCAAAGATGTAAAAAGCGCCTATAAGCATTATTCCTTTAATGAAAAGGAAGGCCCCTGGAAAGGCGGTTTTGGAGGCTTGGTGCTTGGCGAAACCTGGATAAACCACCATGGCGACCATGGCAAGGAAGGCACGCGTGCCTTTATCAATGGCTTGCAGGTGAATGTAGACAACCCAATTTTACGGGGTGTCAAAGATATCTGGGTACCTTCGGATGTGTATGGCATCAAGAATACCTTGAACGATGCGAATATCCTTGTCTTCGGACAGCCGACCTCCGGAATGACGGCTAGCAGTCCGGTGAATTGGCAAAAGACCTTGATGCCTATTGCCTGGACACGGGAATACCAGCTTCCGGAAGGGCGCAAAGGTAAAGTTTTTACCAGCACCATGGGCTCCTCCGTGGATTTGCAATCTGCCGATTTGCGTCGCTTAATTCTCAATGCCAGCTTATGGGCTGTAGGATTGGAGAATTCCATTAGTGCAGACTTAGATGTGAGTCCTGTTGGAAATTATACTCCGAAGATGTTTGGATTCGGCACCTACGATAAAGGAAAGTATCCAGAAGATTTTCAATAAAAAAGAATTGTTTTTATTAATTCAATTGGTTCCGTAGTATGGGAACATGCTACAAGATTAATCCCCGATGTGAATCGGGGATTTTTTATGCCGCCAAGTTTAGAATTATGAGATTTTATTTGTTTATTGAGCCATTATATTGAGTATTTGAAACCCTATGGACAAACAAGATTTCACTAATTTTTCTTTACGCAAAGCAGAAGCGAAGGACTTACCTCATATTTGGCCGATCTTTGAACAAGCCATTGCCAAGCGTCGCGAAGAAGGAAGCAGCCAATGGCAAGATGGCTATCCAAACCCAAACAGTATTGAAGCAGATATACAGGCAGGGCATGGCTATGTTTGCCTGGATGGCAGGGGTAAGCTGATTGCTTATTTGGCCTTAATTTTTACGGGAGAGCCAGCCTATGAAGCTTTGGAAGGGCAATGGTTAAGTACGCTGCCCTTTGCCGTAGTGCATCGGGTTGCAGTTCGGCAGCAACCCCATATCAAAGGCTTGGCCAGCTGGTTGATGCAAGCCATAGAACCTATCGTGTTGGCAGCAGGATTTCAGAGCATTAAAGTGGATACCAATTTTGATAATGCCGCTATGCTACGCATTTTAGAGAAGTTAGGCTATACCTATTGTGGAGAAGTGTACTTCCGGGGCTCCGCCCGAAAAGCATTCGAAAAATTGTTGACCAAATAAAAGAAGCAACCCCACCGAGTTGCTTCAAAATTTTATGGAAACACTACACTGTCACTTGCCCACGGCTATTAAACAGCTTCGTAGTCAAATAGTTTTGTTCCATCGGTAAAAAAGCGGATGGATGATTTTTTCTTATTTTCCAACCCGCAGTGCAAGCTCCCAGCTCACGTTTTTAATCTCATTCGGATTACCCCAAAAGGGCGCTATTTGTAGCTGTAGTTCCTCGATCGGATTCGTCAGCTCTTGATCAATAAAGCGCTGTGTGGCCGACCAGGACCGTAGGTGCCCTAAGAAATCGCTCAGGCTTAATCGCTTCCGGATATAAAACAAAGGCGGTTCGATCTCGCGAAAAGGAAAAGGGATGCTGGCATATCCTTGGGTGATGAGTCTGTTCTGGTCTTGCCAGAAGGGCCCCACAACAGCATCGTGAAAATGCTTGGTGATGCTATCGATTTCTGGGTTGACGCTCGGGATCCCATAGGCCCAAACGGCAATAATGCCATTCTTCTTCAATACGCGTTTTGCCGATTCGTAAAATTGATCGAATTCAAACCAGTGTATGGCCTGTGCTACAGTAATTAAGTCGACAGATTGATTGGTCAATGATGGTTCCTCCGCCTTTTCTACGCGGTAAACCACTTGGTCGTGTGGAAAAGCATTTTCAATTTGTGCCTCAGACGGGTCGGAGGCATATACTTTTTTAAAGAATTCAGCTAGATGAACGGCAGATTGCCCATTCCCGGTTCCACAATCCCATGCCATTTCGTGCTCAGGACATAGGCTTTGTAAATAATCAAATAATTCGTGCGGATAGGAGGGTCTGTATTGCGCGTAAATCGAAGCTTGTTTAGAGAAATTATCGTTAAAAGCCGCCATATCATTTATTATTTAACCTCAATTATTCCTATTAAAGTTACAAAATAATATAGCAGTTCAAGCTAAAAGTTTTTTCGGAATAGGCTTGATAGCCAAAGAATTACTTTGCTTTAACAATTTGTAAGGCTAGACGGACTGTTCCAAATTTCTCCGGTTCGCAATAGCTATAGGTCATCACTATTCTTTGCTTAGCGACAACATCTTGCTTGGAAAGCTGGTTTTATGCCTATTTTAAAAAAGCCATTCTAGGGCTATAGCCACAGCCCCCGTAGTGTTAGGGCTACAAGAAAAGCAATATTCGATTTAGCAAAGGCAAAAACTGAGGGTTTTACAAAACTTGGATTGAAACTTGTTAAGCAACCCGTATTGCAACCCTATTTAAACTACCTGGGAAAACAAGTATTTTGCCATCTATAGCGTATAGATGGCAATTTTTTTAGGTTAATGTTGCTAGGTTTATAGCAATAAATGATTAAGGTTTAAATAATTATACAAATTTTAACTAAAAATTACAGGAGATTGTATTATATTTGTGACGGTTTTTAACCAAGGGTCGCATGTATATCATGATTTTAAATTTTCTCAAATACAGTGTAAAGTCCGGACATTCCCATGTTCATTTCGTTACGCACTATCTATAATTGTTCAATTTTTATTGCATTTAATAGCTGTTCTCTGTTCGCATATTGTTGCAGGGGGGCATGTTGCATGTATTGTATTCATACACATCATAAAATCAAACTATATATATGGAAAATTCAAACCCATCCCTCATGGATGAGCATTTAAACGGTAAGATCAATGAACTGTTGACCCACTGTTGTTCCGGATATTTCAATATCGAGCACTTTTCCAGTGATCGACAACAGGCATTATTAGCTCTTTTTGATCAGATTCAGTATAAAGACATCATCGATCAAGCTTTCTGGAGCTTAGGTGGCGGTTTAAACCATTACAACCTCAGTTTAAACGAAATTAAACTCGCCGTGTTAGAAATCCTCTCCAGTCGCTCCGACGATCGCGAACGTCTAATCTTGAAAGAGCTCTTTTTATTTTTAAATATCTTGGATGAACGCAGCTACTACCAAATTAATGGCATTCGCCAATTGGTTAACTGCCCGGAAGAGGTATTCGATGTAAAATTCAAGGAAGTGAAAGAAACCTATTTTTCTTAATTTATTAATTCGGATTCAGCAAACTATGAAATCCTTCCATTCGGAAGGATTTTTTTTACAAAAACACTAATGAATATATTGATTTATTAATAATATCGTTTTTATGGTGTTTGTTTACGTCTGTAATTTATCATATTAACATAATTTAAAGTTTTGGTCTTCCCTTTTATTCAGGAAAAAGGGCTAAATTAGTAGCAATCGAGCAAGAAGCTACAATCCTTGCTCTAGACGTTATAAAACCAATATAAACATGATGTTTGCTACGCCGTTTACCCCGGAGCATCAAATTTTTCGGGAGAGCCTACGTGCTTTTATTCAAAAAGAAATTATACCACATATTGATCAATGGGAAAAAGAAGGTGCCATTGACCGCCAAATTTGGAAGAAAATGGGCGATATGGGATTTATGGGCTTAAATGTTCCGGAACAGTGGAATGGTTTGGGTTTAGATTTCTTTTATTCCCTCATTTTCTGCGAAGAATTATCCTATTGTTTCTCGGGAGGATTTACTATCTCCGCCTTGGTTATTCAATTTATGTCGGCGCCTTATTTATTAAAGTATGGTTCTGATGAATTGAAAGAGCAGTATTTGAAGCCTGTTATTGCGGGTGATATGGTGAGTGCTGTGGCGATTACCGAGCCTGGGGCAGGCTCGGATGTGCAAAACATACAGACAACGGCGGTGCGCTCCGGCGATCATTATATCGTGAATGGCGCCAAAACATTTATTACCAATGGCTATTACGGCGATTTCTTCATTACTGCGGTAAAGACCGACCCGAACGCCGGAAAAAATGGAATCAGTCTACTTTTGATTGATCGGCATGCTGCCGGCGTAACGGCCACAAAAATAGACAAAATGGGCTGGCATGCTTCCGATACGGCCGAGCTTGGTTTTAATCAGGTCGAAGTACCGGTAAGTCATTTAATCGGTGTGGAAGGTGAGGGCTTTAAGTATTTAATGGCGGGTTTGCAATTGGAGCGTCTTACGGCAGCCATTCATAGTTTAGCCACGGCGGAATCAGCCATTGAATATACCTTGGATTATATTCGGCAACGCGAGGCTTTTAAAAGGCAGTTGAAGGATTTTCAGGTTATACGCCATCAAATGGTACAAATGATGGCAGATATCGAAGTGAATAAAGCCTATATATACCATTGCTGCCAGCTTCAAGAGCAAGGCGTTTATGCCGTAAAAGAATGCTCCATCGCCAAATTGCAGGCCAGTGAATTAGCGATAAAAGTGGTGCATGAATGCTTGCAATTCTTTGGTGGCTATGGCTTTACGGAAGATTATAAAATCGCTAGATTATACCGGGATGTGCGGGTTGGAACTATTATTGGAGGTACTTCAGAAATCATGAAGGAGATTTTAGCAAAGATGTGTATTGATGAAGTTCAATACGCAGGTAAGTAATAGCTGTTGTATTAGGTATATGAAGAGCGAAATGAACCGGCAAAAAATCGATAGATCGATTTGCCATTATAAACTGGGCAAGGTTTCGGAGAAATCAACCCTTATCGATTTAGATAGCTTCGATGCACTCTTGCCAATGGCTATAGACTGCTTGGCCGAAGAGCAGTGTAAAGGGCTAGTGATCGAATTTCTATGCCCTGCAAAAGGCCCTGACTACCGGTCGGTATCGGAACAGGTGGCCGCCTGGCAAGTTTTCCAAGATCGTTTGGATTCTATAGGACGACGCATTGCCCGAATCCGTTGTTGCGGAAAACCCATTGTGGCCATTATTCATGCCGATTGTAGCTCCTGGGCGCTTTCCTTAGCTTCCTTGGCCGATTATATTCTGCTAAAGGATGCAGCATTGAAACTGGGTTTCCCGGAATCCAAGTTTGGCTTGTTCCCGGGTTTAGGGGCAAGTATCAACCTGATGATGCGTATGGGAAGTGAACAGGCATTGCCAGTATTAACGTCCGGAAAATTATATAGCCCACAAGAGGCAAAGAAAATAGGCTTAATCGATGCCTTATTCACGGAAGATAAGGATGCCATCGATTTGGCCAAAGCTTGGATTAGCACCTGTTCCTTGCCACAGCGTTCGCTGGAAGGCAATGGCAATGGATTGGCATCAGGCTATCATGCGAATTTGCTGAGCCTAGTCAATCGGCAGCTTCCAGGTAACCTCGCTGTGGTACAGATATTCCAGGATGTGCAAAATGAAAGCTTAACATTTGCCTATGAAATTGAAGCGGAAGCTTATCGTACCGTATGGCAAAAAGAGGAACCCTTAGCCATGCTCCGCTTGCAATATTATGCGGTGCAAGAAGCTATACAAAACGCTAAGCAGGTGAAGGCGCCTGCTATGCAAAAAATAGCCGTTATTGGCGCAGGTATGATGGGTGCAGGTATCGCCTTTGAAGCCGCTAAGGCGGGATTGCAGGTGTTTTTAAAAGATGTGAATACAGCGGCTGCTGAAAAAGGAAAGGCGCATGCAGAGAAGTTATGCAGCAAGCTGATCAGCCTTGGGAAAATGGAGGAAGCGCAACAGGCAGACTTATTAAAACGAATAATGCCGACCGAAAATTATGCTGATTTTGATGGTGTAGACTTAATAATAGAAGCTGTATTTGAGGATAAAACATTGAAACATCAGGTCATCGCGGATAGTATGGGCTTTTTAACCGATAAGGGAATCTTTGCTTCTAACACCACCTCCTTGCCGATTACTGATTTAGCCAAAGGCGCTATGGATCCTAAACAATTTATTGGTATCCACTTTTTCTCGCCTGTAGACCGCATGCCTTTGGTAGAGATTATCCAAGGAAAGGAAACAAGTCAGGAAACTGTAGATAAAGCCCTGTCCTTTGTTAGCCGTTTAGGAAAGACACCTATTGTGGTTCAAGATGGCCCTGCTTTTTTTACTTCCCGCATATTTTTCAATTATTTACTGGAAGGCATCAGCATGATTCTGGAGGGCATCCCTTTGGAGCAGGTGGAAGATGCGGCCCGCCTTGGCGGCTTCGCCGTAGGTCCACTAGCCGTGCTTGATGAAATAACCTTGGATTTAATGCTGCATGTATACAAACAATTGCCAAGCTTACATGCTTCGCAGAAACGTGCCTTAAAATACCTTGAAAAGCTGATTGCCCAAGGTCGCTCCGGCAGAAAGTCCGGACAAGGATTCTACGATTATCCGGCAGATGGTGGTAAGAAGTTGTACTGGCAGGATCCGAAAATTAAACTTAGTAAAAATATCCCAACAACCGATATCCTCAAAAATAGGTTGTTGCATGTGGTTGCCTTAGATAGCTACCGCTGTTTAGCAGACGGTATTTTAAAACAACCCATCGATGGCGATTTAGGTGCCGTATTCGGACTTGGCTACCCTGCGCTGCATGGCGGTGTATTTGGCCATATCGATCACATCGGCATTAACCAATTTACCAAAGACTGCAAATCCTTTGCTTCCTACGGCGAGCAATGGGAAATCCCAAAATCTCTAAAACAACTGGCCAAGCAAGACTTTAAGTTTTATACGGGTTTACATGGAAATTGGAATTCGCTGTAAAGGTTTTTAGACTGTAGCTTTTTTGAGTGTATTTACTCCCTTTTTTCAGACGTTGTTCAGCCCTTTGCAAAGGGGATTGATACGGGTGAGAAAGGGGTGAGAAAGGGGAGAAGAAGGGGGGAGATCAGTAGTTAGTAGTTAGTATTGTCAACGCATTGTCATGGTGAGCTGTCATCGTGAGCGGAGTCGAACGACTGGTACGTCAATACATGGCGGCATGTTTAATACGTTTATTAACAATGTGTTACATAGTGTATCATTGGTAATAAATCTGTTAAGCATTGTTGATTGCATTGACGTACCAGTCGTTCGTGGTTCGACTCCGCTCACCATGACAAATTGATGGCAACACTTTAACAACACTTGCTACACTCTCACATCTATCCCCAACTCATCATATCAACCAGCTCATTTACCTTCAGCTTATTAAATCTCTTATACTCTAATGTATCTTCCAGAATTGTTTTCTGCTGTTTTTCAGCGAATACCCTCGCAAGATTGATCTTATACTTTTCAATTAGTTTTGGGATACCTTCTTCGCGGCGGCGTTTATGGCCGATCGGGTATTCTACAACTACTTCTTGCAATACAGTTCCGTCTTGTAGGGTTACAGTGAGGGCGTTGGCGATGGATCGTTTTTCCGGATCATGGTAGTCTTTGGTGAATTGCGGGTCTTCTACGCAGGTTATTCTTTCACGTAGGGCGTCGATGCGCGGATCGGCGGCGACATTATCTTCGTAATCGGCGGCCGTCAGGCGACCGTAGATTAACGGCACGGCTACCATATATTGGATGGCGTGATCGCGGTCTGCAGGGTTATGCAGCGGTCCTTTTTTATCGATGATACGGATGGCTGCTTCATGGGTTCTGATTTGAATGCTTTCAATATCTGCAGCTGTTTTGCCCATATCCTTCAATTGCTGATGAATGGTCATGGCAGCTTCTACAGCAGTTTGCGAGTGGAATTCTGCCGGGAATGAAATCTTGAACAGCACATTCTCCATCACATAGGAACCGTAAGGACGTTGGAAGGTAAAGGCTTTACCTTTAAAGGAAACGTCGTAAAAGCCCCATACTGGTGCGGTTAGGACGGAAGGGTAGCCCATTTCACCCTTTTGGGCAATTAAAGCTAAGCGTACCGCGCGGGATGTAGCATCGCCGGCGGCCCATGATTTTCGGCTGCCTGTATTTGGTGCATGGCGGTAGGTACGTAGCGATTGGCCATCGACAAAAGCCAGGGAAATGGCATTGATCAATTCGTCGCGGCTTAGGCCTATTAATTTACCCACTACGGCTGTGGAGGCTACTTTCACAAGGATTACATGGTCGAGACCTACTTTATTAAAGGAGTTCTCCAAGGCTAAAACACCTTGTATTTCATGCGCCATCACCATTGCTTCTAAAACCTTATCCATGGTTAAGGCCTCTTTGCCGGCGGCAATCTGATTTCTGCTGATCCAGTCGGCAACGGCTAAAATACCGCCCAAATTATCGGACGGGTGTCCCCATTCTGCGGCCAACCAGGTGTCGTTAAAATCTAACCAACGCACCATGGCACCAATATTAAATGCAGCTTGGATAGGATCGAGTTGGAAGGATGTGCCTGGTACCTTTGCGCCGTTCGGAACGATAGTGCCGGGAACAATGGGCCCTAATAATTTGCAACAAGCCGGATAGGTTAGGGCTTCAAATCCGCAACCGATGGTGTCCAAGAAGCAATAGTGCGCCGTTTTCAGGGCGAGTTCACTGTTGATGCTGTAATTCAATACGTAGTCTGCGATATCTACTAATACTTGGTCGGGTTGAGGTCTGTTGTTTGAAATAAAAGATGACATATAATTTTAAAATACGATTCGTTAATTGCTTATGTTATTTTCTTTTCGAAATGGGTACAAAGGTTTGGTTTTCCGGGCCGGTATAATTGGCACTTGGCCGGATAATCTTACCATCTTGGCGCTGCTCAATAACGTGGGCTCCCCATCCGGCGATGCGCGACATGACAAAGAGTGGGGTGAACATATCGGTTGGAATGCCCATGCGGTGGTAAGCCACTGCTGAGAACCAATCCAGATTCGGGAACATCTTCTTCTCCTCCCATAAGAGGGTTTCCAAGCGTTCGGCGATATCAAATAACAGGAGCTGCTCTTGCTCTTTGGAAAGTTCCTGCGCCACTTTTTTAATGACCTGATTGCGTGGGTCGGCAATGGTATATACCGGATGGCCAAAGCCTATAATTACTTCTTTATTGGCTAGTCTTTGTCGGATATCGGCTTCAGCGGCATCCGCGTCGGCATAGCGTTCTTGAATTTCAAAGGCTACTTCGTTGGCTCCACCGTGCTTCGGCCCGCGGAGGGCACCAATTGCTCCTGAAATGCTGGAATAGAGATCAGATCCGGTTCCGGCGATTACTCTTGCGGTAAATGTGGAGGCATTGAATTCATGTTCGGCGTAGAGGTTCAAGGAGATGTTCATGGCTTTGATCCAGGATGCCGGGGCCTTTTCGCTGTGTAGCAGATGAAGGAAATGGGCCGCAATGCTATCGTCATTGGTTTCAACGGTAATTTCCTTGTGATTATGGGAGAAATGATACCAGAATAATAAGGCGGAAGGCATGCTGGCCATCAACCTGTCGATGATGTCGCGTGCTTTTTCGGTTTTATGGGCTAATGGTTCCGGCTCTAGGGTTCCCAATACGGAAACGTAGGTGCGCAGGACATCCATGGGATGTGCCGTTTTCGGGATTAGCTTTAAGATTTCTTTCGCGGCATGCGGAATGGAGCGTAGTTTTTTTAACTTATGCTTATAGGCATCCAGTTCCTTTTGGCTGGGCAGTTTTTCGTGTATCAGCAGGTAGGCTACTTCTTCAAAACTGGCTTGTTCGGCCAGGTCGAGGATATCATAGCCACGATAATGCAGGTCATTTCCACTGCGTCCAACCGTACATAAGGCTGTATTTCCGGCAGGTACCCCCGATAGGGCTACACTTTTTTTAGGTTTAAATCCATTTTCAGTTGCTTCCTTCATCTTGTTCGTTTTTAAATAATTGATCAAGTCGGTTTTCATAAGCATAGTAATCAATGCTCTGGTAGAGTTCTTCGCGGGTTTGCATGCTGTCGATTACGGCCTGTTGGCTGCCATCTGTTCGGATATGCTGATAGACATTCAGGGCGGCTTTGTTGGCGGCCCGGAAAGCAGACAGCGGATAGAGAACGATGGATACTTGCGCCTCCCGAAGCTGATCTACCGTGTATAATGGTGTTTGTCCAAATTCCGTAATGTTGGCTAAAATGGGGAGTCTGGTGGCTTCAGCGAATTTGCCATAATCGGCTAAGCTGCCAATGGCTTCGGCGAAAATAAAATCGGCACCGGCTTCTTGGTAAGCAATGGCGCGTTCTATGGCCTTGTCTAGGCCTTCCGATGCCAAGGCGTCTGTGCGTGCGCCCAATACAAAATAGGGGTCGTTGCGGGCGTCTACCGCCGCTTTAATCCGATCGACCATTTCTTGTTTGGAAACCAGTTCTTTTCCGGGGCGATGTCCACAGCGTTTGGCGCCTACCTGATCTTCAATATGGATACCTGCGGCTCCGGCTTTCTCTAGCGCGCGAATGGTGCGGGCAATATTGAAGGCCGAAGGGCCGAATCCAGTGTCTATATCGACTAATAAGGGTAGGGAACATACATTGCTGATGCGTTCAACATCAATGAGGACATCTTGGAGGTTGGTAATTCCTAAATCAGGGATGCCCAAAGAGCCTGCAGCAACGCCGCCCCCAGAGAGGTAAATGGCTTTAAATCCGGACTGCTCGGCAAGTAGGGCATGGTTCGCATTGATCGCGCCGACGATTTGTAAGGGCTGTTCTTCCTCCATGGCATCGCGCAAGCGTTTTCCTGCAGATTTTATCATCTTGTAATAGGCTTTATAAGTTTATAAAATGCGTTATTGAGGCCGTATGTTATGATTCTGAAGCGATTGGCCTTCTGCTAAAGATAAGGAAATTAGTTGATAATGTTGGTAGAATGGGGGAAGTAATCCTTAACAGATGGACGGGGGGTGGTATTTGCTTATGGGATTAAATAATTGTTCTGTCTATTATTTTGTTACGGCATCGATTGCGTTGATTTGTAGGTGATTAGCTTGTGATATATGCTTAACTTAATTGATAGGATTAACCTATCATTTATAACCATCATAAACCTAAAACAAATCATATGGAAAATAATCCACAGCATTCTCGTCGAGATTTCATTAAGAAGGCTTCGGTAGGTCTGGTAGGCTTATCGGCTATGGGTTTTAGCGCCAAGAGCTATGCCCGGATTGTAGGGTCCAACGATCGGGTCCGTGTTGGCATTGTCGGTTTCTCAAACCGTTTCCGAAGCTCCTTGTTTCCTTGCTTTATGGAGCATGCCAAGGCACAGAATTTTGAATTTGTTGCCGTGTCTGATCTATGGAATCGGCGGCGCGATGAAGCCTATGCTTACGTGAAGCAGAAGGCCGGGATGGAAATCGCGAAATACAGAAATAATGACGAGCTTTTCCCTCGAAAGGATGTTGACGCCGTTATTATAAGCACGGCAGATTTTCAGCATGCCCTTATTGCGGCGGATGCTGTTCGGCATGGCATGGATGTGTATGTAGAAAAGCCCTTGGCAGAAACATTGGAAGACGCCAAGATTGTACGTAAGGCCGTGGAAGAAACCGGGAAGATATTGCAGGTAGGTTCGCAACGTCGCAGTGCACCAAACTACATTGCTGCCAACGAGTTTATCCGCTCGGGCAAGTTTGGGGATATCAAAATGGTGGATATGACTTGGAATGTCAATCAACCGGGGCGCTGGCGATTGCCGCAATTGACCAAGGAGATCCGTGAGCAAGATACCGACTGGGCTCGCTTTTTAATGAACCGACCAAAGGTTGCCTGGAACCCCCGTTATTATTTGGAGTATCGCCTGTTTTGGCCGTATTCTTCCGGTATATTCGGGCAATGGATGGCCCATCAAATTGATACCGTGCATTGGTTTACAGGCTTAGCGCATCCGCGCAGTGTGGTTGCCAATGGTGGCATTTACCAATGGAATGATGGCCGCACAAATCCAGATACCCTTACTGCCGTGATGGATTATGGTCCTGAAAATGATAAAAGCAAAGGCTTCCAGGTGTTATATTCCTCCCGGTTTACCAATTCGGCGGGGGATGTGAAAGAGCTGTATTTTTCCAATTCAGGCTCCTTAAATCTGGATACCAACGAGGTGAATTCCTTAGGTGGCTTAAGTCAGAAGGCAGCTGCGGAAATGGGGATGCAAGCTAATTTATTAGATCCTTTTACTTTGCCCAATGCCACGAGAATGGAAACGTCTGCAAATACGGGTGGCGATCCGATGACTTCCTTGCATATGTTGAATTGGATGGAATGTGTGCGGAATAGGAAGACCCCGAATGCCGATGTTATTGCTGGCTATAACCATTCTGTTGCCAATATTATGGGCCGTTTGGCTTATGAAACAGGGAAACGGATCAGCTTTGATGATAAGAAACAAGATGTAATTATATCCTAAACCGTATACTATGAATATGAAAAGAATAATTGGCCGAGGGGCTGGTCTGTTTGTCTTATGTGCAACGCTAGCGTCCTGTGGGCAAGGGCAACAAAAAGACAATACTGCTGCGGGGGATGCCCGCTTCAGTTTTGTGGAAGACTTACCCAATAAGCGCATCGATATTTTATTGGATGGGAAGCCCTATACTTCTTATCGTTTTGCCGACAGTTTAAAGAAGGCGGTGTTATATCCCTTGCAGACTAAAGGTGGGCATTTGGTGACGCGGGGCTGGCCGGTTGATCCAAGAGCCAACGAAAGAACAGACCATCCGCATCATATTGGCCTATGGTTTAATTATGGCGACGTGAATGGTTTGGATTTTTGGAATAATTCGACCGCCATTGCGGAGGAGAAAAAAATGAAATATGGACACATCAATCAGTCTTCGGTGAATGCGCTGACAAGCAAGGGGAATGAAGGCGTGCTCGATGTGACCAAATACTGGCTAGGTCCACAAGGAGATAGTTTGTTAAAAGAAGATACACGATATATTTTTACGGTGCTTCCGGATAGCAGTACCAGCATTACCTTGGATGTGAAGCTATCGGCCTTAACCGATGTGGCGATGAAAGATAACAAGGAAGGCCTCATCGGTATCCGCCTGGCGCGGGAGCTGGAACATCCTTCGGATAAACCTGCCACCTTCACCGATGCCAATGGGATTGCCACAACGGTTGAAAAAGCTGATAATACCGGAGTAACGGGGCATTATATCAGTAGCGAAGGCTTGGAGGGTGATGCCGTTTGGGGAACCCGTGCGAAATGGGTGAATTTAAATGGAACCATAGGCGATGAAGAAATCTCGCTATTGATTTTGGATCATCCGCAAAATCCGGGCTATCCTGCCTATTGGCATGCGCGCGGCTATGGCTTATTTGCCGCTAATCCCTTAGGCCAAGCGGAGTTTAGCAAAGGGAAAGAAACCTTGGACTTTAAATTGAAAAAAGGTGATTCTACCGCCTTTAAATATCGGGTTGTTATTCATGCTGGGTCGCATTTGGATAATGAAGGCGTGAAAAAGATGGCAGAGGAATTTGCCGGATTTTAATTCAAGTTTATAAATTACAGGTTGTAAGTGTGGCTAAATTTCTTTGGTGATATTACAACCTGTTTTCTTTTGTAAGTGTTGATCCCTCGACACTAGACCGTAAAAGTTAAAGCAATATAGGCGCTGATATTTTTCTTACGTATAAACGCCAAAGCTTGCGTAATATAATTCTCGACCGTCCTTTTCGAGATGTTCAATTCCAAGGCAATTTCCTCGTTGCTTTTATGTTCAAACCGGCTCATCACAAAAATACGTCGGCACTGTTTGGGCAGTTGTTCCATCAGCTTTTCAATATGCTCCATCACTTCCTTTGCCTCCAGGTATTTATGCGGGGTAATCTTATTGATCTCATCAAGATACACACTCAGGTGTATTAAGTATTTCGCTTTGACCTTTTCGGATCTGAAGTAGTTGAATATCTGGTACTTTAAGGAATTGATTAAATAGCCATAGATTGATTTATTGATTTTATGCTTATTACTCCAAAAGTCGCTGAATACATTTTGCAGGATATCTTCTGAAACTTTCTTGTCGCCCACCTTGCTTAAGACAAAGTGTAGTAAGTCCTTGCTGTATTTGTCGTAGATCAAGGTGAATGCGAGGTTCGGGTTGTGTTCTAATACCTCTAAGGTTTGTTTTTCAAATGATAAATCGTATTCAATCACAGTCTTCTAAAAAAGGCAAAATATTTCTATGTGTTGTGGCTGTTCTAGGTTACTATAGCACAAAACCAATTATAATGAGTACAAAGAAAGTTATTAAAATTATTAAAAAAATCATTAATAAGAAAATAACAGATAATGAAGCGCATATTTTTGAAGACTGGTTTAAAACTGTCCATATAAAAACGGAGGAGACTTGGACCGAGGAAGAGCTTAGCCAGTTGAAACAAAAAATCCATAGAAGGGTGTTTCGCCCGGCATTTCCAATGTGGGCTGCCGCTGCTGCCGCTGTTCTTATTCTAGGTTTTAGTTTTTGGCTATTGCAACCTGAAAAGCCACATGAGGTAGAAGAATTACTGGTTCACGCTGATGGGGGAAAGGGAGATATTGAGCCGGGGGAGTATAATGGGATCCTTCGGCAGGAGGGGAAAGAGGATATAGAAATTAATCGCCTGCATCTGGATTCTGTATACGCATTGAATAATGTGAAGATTCAGCGAATCGATAGCAATGTTTTTCAAGTGCTGGAAATGCCCAATGCTTTGGTAACAACCCAATACCTAAAAGCTCCTCGTGGTGCTAATATCACGGTGAAGCTGGTGGATGGATCCCGTGTAACGCTGAATGCAAATGCCAGCTTGCTATTTCCGTCGAAGTTTGATGGGAGGGAAAGGTTGGTGGAGGTGCATGGTGAAGCGTATTTTGAAATTGAAAAGGATAAAAATCATAAACCATTTATTGTAAAAGCCGGCGACAATCGTATCCGTGTATTGGGTACCAAATTCAACGTTAAAAATATAGATAACGAATCGATGCGGACAGCCTTATACGAAGGTAGGATTCGGGTTAGTAATCCGAAGTTCGAAGTGACGATGACGCCAGGGAAAGAAATCCATGTTACGCCGGACGGCAATTACCGGGTGGCCAGCTTTAATATCGAAAAAGGAAATGCCTGGAAAGACGGTTTGTTTGAACTGGACGGGAAGAATATTAAGGAGATTATGGGCGAGGTTTCCGCATGGTATGATGTAGATATCGAGTTTGAAAATCCGAATACGGACATTACTTATATGGGGGAAATCTCAAAATTCTCGGATATCCATGACCTCTTGGAGACCTTAAGTCTGGTAAAAGGGAATCAGTTTGAAATCAAAGAAAGGAGGATCATCGTGAAGTAAAACTATACTTAGCATAAACGTAGTTCTATCCAAATAATAACCTAAATAATAAGACAGATATGAATCACATCTTAAGTCTGTGCCTTGCCCTTTGCTTTCAAAGTGCCGTGGCAGGGACCACCCAACGCGTAATTATTACCAATAAAGAAACAAATTTAGATGCTTGTTTGCAGCAGATTAAAAAGCAAACGGGGTATAATATCATTTATTTAGACAATACGGTTGATTTGCATGCGCCTGTTAAGGAAAACATGAAGGATATTCCTTTAGCCGATGCATTGGAGACTTTATTGAGAAATCAAAATGTATCTTATTCCATAAAGAATAAAACTATTGCCCTTTATAAGGAGGACGATGACCAACAAAGAAACCAGCGTGCCATTCAACTCCTGGTGAAATCCGAAGAAGGATTGCCTATTGCTGCTGCTTCCATATTCGCTGATGAAAATGCGAATGCGGTAGGTCAAACCGATAAAAATGGCGCCATAAACTTAATTGTTCCTGCTAATTGTCGCTCCTTGATTATTCGACACTTGAATTACCAGGAAATGACGCTTACCATTGATCGTCGGAGTACCTACAATGTCGTGTTAAAAGTGAAGGAGAATCGCTTGGAAGAATCGGTTATCACCGGTATTTATACCCGCGATAAAGAAAGCTTTACAGGTTCTTCGGCCACCTTTTCGGGTAAGGAATTGAAAATGATAAGTAATACCAATGTGTTGCAAGCTTTGCGGACATTAGACCCTTCCTTTAGTATTCAAGAGAACAATTTGTCGGGATCAGATCCGAATGTCATGCCCGATGTGAATATTCGTGGTAAAACAAGTGTTATTGGTTTAAGACAGCAGTTTTCAACTGATCCGAATCAACCTTTATTTATCTTGGATGGCTTTGAATCGAGCATCAATGTGATTTTCGATTTATCGATGGATCGTGTGGAATCCATTACGCTATTAAAGGATGCCGCAGCCACCGCTATTTACGGTTCTAAGGCCGCCAATGGGGTTGTGGTTGTGGAAACCGTAAAACCGAAAAGTGGTCAGCTGCAATTATCCTATTCCAATAACAGCAGTTATGGCTTTGCCGATTTAACAGATTATAACCTGATGGATGCTTCGGAGAAGTTAACTTTCGAGCGTCTGGCAGGATTTTATGGTCCCATTGATGAAAACGGAAACATTATCGATGAAATGGAGGCGGTGAATTACAATACCCGTTTGGCGGATATTAAACGTGGTGTAAATTCTTATTGGATGAATGAACCGCTAAGAAAAGCTATCTCGTCTCGACACAACTTATTTGCCGAAGGTGGCGATCAAACCGTGCGGTATGGTGTTGGCTTTAATTATGGAAATAACCAAGGGGTAATGAAAGGATCCAACCGCCAATTGATTGGTGGTAATGTGCGGATTATTTACCGTTTAAAACGGTTCTCTTTCTCGAACAATTTTACCATCGATTATAATAAATCGGATAATAATTTGGTGAATTTCTCTGCCTTTTCCAGTATGAATCCTTATTACAGAAAGTACGACGAGTTTGGGAATATCCTGAAGATTGTCGAAACCTTTCCTACGTTAACCAGTTCAACGAATCTGTATAATCCGATGTATGACTTTTACTTGAAAAGCTTCAATAACAATCAGAATACAGACTTTCGGAATAACTTTGATGCTGACTGGCGCGTACTGAATGAGTTGAGATTACGGGGTCGACTTTCCTTTGCTAAAGGGAGTAATAAAGGCCGCGTGTTTAACTCGCCGTTTGCCAGCAGATTTGAAAATACCACTTCAGAAAATAGAGGTACTTATAATGAAGGAAACGGAAGCTCGAAACAATTCGACTTTGATGTCAGCAGTATTTACGGAAAGGCCTTAGGAAGCAATCGTTATCATAACGTAAATGCAGTAATCGGTATGCGTGCTAATTTATCGAGTTCAGAGAATTCAGCCTTTACGGTTTCAGGATATCGCGACGAAGAATATTGGGCACCCAAATTCGCTATGGGCTATTTGCCAGGATCTCGCCCTACATATTCCTTTAATGATAAACGCTCTTTAAGTTTTTACAGTAATGCAGGTTACTCGTATAGAAACCGGTATTTATTTGATTTAAACTTCCGTAAAGATGGTTCTTCATTATTCGCAGTACAGAATAAATATACGACGACTTGGGCCTTTGGTTTAGCTTGGAATATCCACCAGGAGTCTTTTATGAAGCCTCTCGCGAAAGACATTAGCTTATTTAAATTAAGAAGCTCCATCGGTACGCCAGGGAACCAAAACTTCGACGCCTACATGACCATGAATACGTATGCTTATAATCTGGGCTACCCTAATCCCTTCGGGTTAAGTGCGTTGATTAGTAACTGGGGGAATCCGCATTTGAAATGGCAGAAAACATTGGATCAGAATTATGGTCTTGATTTAGAAATTCTGAATAGACGCCTGTATATCAATTTTGATTACTTCTATAAAACTACGGATCCACTGTTGATTTATGTAGAGATTCCGACTTCCACCGGAACGAGTCAAATTGCACAAAATGTGGGAGCCCAAAAGACGAAAGGATTTACAGGATCCATCAATTACCGCGCTATCCGTCGCGATGATATGCTATGGAATATCAACTTTAATGTGCGGAATATGAATTCCACCTATTTTGATATCGGTAATTCCTTGGATAACCTTAATGAGGAAAACAAAAGTAGAAACCTAGAACGCTATTACGATGGTGCTAGCACCACCGACCTTTGGTCTGTAAAATCTTTAGGTATCGATCCGGCAACAGGTCGTGAGGTATTCGAAAAGAAAGATGGCACACAAACCTTTGTCCATGATTATAATGATGAGCAGGTATTAGGTAACTCTACGCCATTGGCAGAAGGGGTGGTGGGAAGCATGTTCGCCTATAAGGGCTTCAGCTTTTCAGCAAACTTTAGGTATCGCTATGGTGGTCAGATTTTCCTGAATACCCTGTACTCCAAAGTGGAGAATATTAGCACGGTAGGACTGCGGACCAATCAGGACAAGAGAGCCCTATACGATCGTTGGCAAAAACCTGGGGACGAATCACTCTTTAAATCAATTTCCTTGTCGGAAATCTCACCGATATCGTCTCGTTTTATGGCCGATGAAAATACCTTCTCCTGCGAGTCTGTATCGCTTGGCTATGAAAGTATAGACCCTTGGACAAAGAAACTTGGTCTTTCGTCTTTTCAAGCACGTATGTATATGAATGAAATTTTCCGGATTTCTACCGTTCGTAACGAACGCGGTATTAATTATCCTTTCGCCAGAACGGTTTCATTCTCTATTAGTGGAAGATTTTAAACTATTGATTATGATAAAGTTAATTAAATACAGTCTATTTTATCTTTGCCCGGTTCTTATGTTATCCAGTTGCGATAAGTTTCTGGAAGTAAAACCCCAAGACAACATTCTAGAAGATCAAGTCTTTTCTTCTGTCAACGGATTTAATATCGCTATCAATGGTATTTACGCCGAAATGAATAATACGGAAACCTACGGAACTAACCTTACTTCCGGTTTGGTTGATGTGATGGCACAATACTATCTTTTGGGCGACCGCGAGCACGTCTATGCGTACTATACGGGCTATGACTTCAACAATGTAAACTTTAAAGATAGGATTGAAAGCATCTGGAGCCGCATGTATACCTTAATTGCCAATACGAATGCCATTATAGCCCGTGTTGATGAGAAGCAAGATATGCTGGGTAATCCCTATTACAAGCTTTATAAAGGTGAAAGCTTAGCCATGCGCGCCTTCTTGCATTTCGATTTACTACGTTTATTCGGTTCGACCTATGCCGAAGATGCAGCGGTAAAAGTGATGCCTTATATGACGAAGCCGGATCGTGGTATCGAACCTTTATTGACTGCTTCGGAAGTGTTGCAGAAAATTAATGAGGATTTGAAGCAAGCCAAAGAGCTATTAAAAGATAGCGATCCGATCTTAACTAAGGGTACCTTGAATGTGGAGGATCCGCTTTCTAATTTGCTTAATTACAGACAGTATCGTTTCAATTATTTCGCTGTAACTGGCTTGTTGGCTCGGGTTAACCTATGGATGGAAAATAAAGAAGAGGCGAAGAAATATGCGAAGGAGGTAATCGATGTAGGACAAGCCGCAGGTAAAGAGATATTTCCTTTTGTTACTTTAGAAGCGGTTAACAATGCAAATCTACCAGATCGTGTGTTTTCTACAGAGGTTTTATTTGCGCTCTACAATACCCGTCGTGTTAATATCCAAAACAGCTTGTTTTCTTACAGTTTAACGCCTCAGTTTATCTTAACCTTTGTTGGTTCATTAAGTGAAGGTCGGGTTCCTCAATTATATCCAAACGAGAATGATTATCGACGGAAATTACATTGGGCACAACGGGTAAATAACGCAAGTAATGAAGTGCTTTATTTTACGAAGTATTTAGAAGTAACCGATAATACGGGCGTTGCGAATGGTTATAAAAATATGTTTCCTTTAATGCGTATCAGTGAAATGTATTTAATCATGATGGAAACTGCTACCGATTTAACCGAAGCAACACATTACTACAATATATTGCAGGTACATCGTGGACTGCCTGAGATTAACATCTCGGGTGAAGCCGAATTGCAGGAGCTTATTCAAAACGAGTACCTCAAAGAATTTATCGGGGAAGGTCAAACCTTCTTTTACTTTAAGCGATTACGGATGACTTCTATCCCTAGCCCGATACGCCCTGGAATTGATAAAATGCCAATGGACAAAACATTTTATGTGATGCCATTGCCTGATAGTGAAATTAGCCAACGCAATTAGTTATGAAAAATTTAATGTATGCATGTAGCCTACTTTGGCTCTTCCTTACACTAAGTAGCTGTGAGAAGGAAACGATGAAATACGAAGGCTCGGAAGGAATATACTTTGCCGTCCAATGGGGGCCGACCTTTTCGGACTCCACCGAATGGGGATTCCAAAACTATACTCCCGTAGAATTTATTAAAGTAGGGGGTACTGACTATACGGTTAAACTGCGGGTAAGAGTGACAGGGAATGTTAAATCTTACGATCGTAGCTTTGGTATTAAAGTGAATAAAGATAGTACTTCAGCCGTAGAAGGGGAAGATTTTGAGGCTTTCCTTCCAGAATATCAAATCAAAGCCGGACAGCTCTTTACGGATATCCCCATTAAGATGCTGCGCTCTGAAGCCTTGCTGACGGAAAAGCGAATCTTAGGAATAGACCTGGTGCCAAGTTCAGACCTTAGCATCGGTATTCCTACTTGGTATCCGTTGGATCCTTATTTTGCATCCGATCGAGAACAAACCTTTAATGCAACTTTCCATCAGATCGAATCGTCCGATTTTATCACCAAACCCACTGTATGGTATGGCGCAAATATTAATGGATTGGAAGCAGGCTTATTCGGTGAATTCTCCGTGAAGAAATTCCTATTGATCTGCGAATTATTGGACTTGGAGTACGAAGATTTCCAAAGTACAGCAACCATGCACTCCATCCGTCGGCAAATTGTTAATCAAACATTGAAGGCCTATTTGCAGGATATGTTTGATAAGAAGACGCCGATATTGGAGGATGATGGCCGTTTAATGTGGGCCATGGGCGTTTCTTGGAGTTCAACTATTGGTGTTCCTTATAAACCATAGACAATGAAAAAATCAATAACATGGGGGATCTATGTGTCCCTGCTCTACACGATATTCGGTTGCAGTAAAGACTTGGGAACTTATGAATATCATGATATCAACGAAATTACCATATCATCGCTGAACAGTAGTTATGATATGCTGTTTAAGACGGATACCTTAAGAATTAACCCCCAACTGGAATTTACCATGGATAATGGGGATGCCGATCGGTATACCTACGAATGGAAATTGGTATCGAATGCCGACTTTAATACCATTACTAAAAAGGGTACTATTATCAGCAACAGCAAGGATTTGGTGTACCCGGTAAATGCTTTGCCAGGAAGCTATACGCTTTATTTGAAGGTAAAGGATAAAGAAACCGAAGTCACTTGGGTTGGGAAAACATTTCTATCCATTACCATTGAATCGGCGACAGGATTTATGCTGATTGGGGAAGATGATGAAGGCTATGTGGAAGTGGAGATGATTGCCATGGGCGCTTCTGATACTACCATCTTAAAAGGCTTAGCACGTGATAATGGTGTTCCAAAAATGAAGGGAGCACGCGATATTATTCACACCGGGGTGTATCCGCCACGACCTACCCACGCACGGCAATGGATTATTGGTCAGGAAACGGCCTATTATGTCGATCCTGTTACTTTCCAAACCCAACCGCAGAACATCTTTAAAAACCTATTATTTGCGACCTACGAGTTGCCTACAGCAATTTTCCCTGTGGAGATTGCGCCAAGGATCAACAGGATTGCAGGAAATGCGGTAAGTAGTTTAAACAGGGTAGTCATAACCAATACAGGTGATGTGTTTTATGCTGACCTTGGTAGTAGCGGTGGTGATTATTATGGAAATCCAACCAATCGTCTTGCCGGTATTAACACGCCTACGTTCGAGTGCTTTCCTTTCATCTTTAATGCGCCGGGCCTATGGTCGCAGTATACCGTGTTTGATAAAGAAAATGGACGTTTTGTGTATGCAAGTGCTACAGCGTTGAATGTTAACTTATTAAGCGATCGTATTACCGATCCATTCCCATGGAATCAGGCTGAGGTGAACCGAACCTTGAAATATGGGGAAAATACACGGAATACGGATGGCGGAAGTTCCCAAGGCAATTCCTTCGCCTTAATGGAGAATAAGGATAATAAAGGCTTGTTTATTTATAAGTTCTATGCTTATACAATTCCACAGAAGCGAAACTTCTATACCATTAGTTCTACCCATTCCGCAGAAATCAATAAGTCCCCTTATTTTGCTTTTGCGAGTACCCGTACGGCGCTATATTTTGTGCAAGGCTCGCGCTTGTATGCGTATGATTATGCGATTGGTAGTGAGAAAATTGTTCTTGTAAAAGACTTTGGAGATGAAATTACCATGATTCATAGCGATATTCAAACCGGTAGTTATGTGGATTTGTATGTAGCCACCTACAACCAAACCACCAAAGGCACTTTACATAAAATGGTTCTTCAGAATAATACCAACACCATTGAAATGAAGGAAGATGAGAGTCTGAAATGGACAGGCTTATCGAAGGTAAAAAATATGAGTTGGAAAAATGCGCCTAACTAAGATGAAAACGATGAGAAAGCAATGGGCTTGTTTCCTTGGATTTATGATGCTGTGTAGTATGGGAATGGCAGCAGGAAGACTTGATACGGTTAGCTTCAGCAAGTTCAAGGTCTATGCCGATGCTGTTCAATATGCTAAAAAGGAACATAAATACATCATAATCGATTTTTATACCGATTGGTGTGTGCCATGCAAGAAAATGGATAAAGAGGTATTGCAGCACCCGCAAACAGCATACCTTCTTGCTGGTCAATTTATACTGTTGCAATTAAATGCTGAGAAAGGCGAGGGGTTACCTCTCGCCAGAAAGCATAAGATTCAAGCCTATCCCACTTTTGTGGTTTTGAATCCTGATGAGCAGGAGGTAGGACGAGTTACCGGCGCGCAACCGATTAGCTTATTTGCTGAAAACATAAAGAAAACCATCAATGTAGATCGTACGGACGAGCAGATCATCAAGCGTTATGCCGCCATGGAACGTAGTCCGGAATTGGTAAACGACTATGCCTTTATATTGATGAAGAAAGGAGAGGAGGCCAGTGGTTTTGAGGTTATTGCGGATTATTATGCAAACTTAACCCTCAAACAACGCTTAGACCCCGTAAACTGGTTTGTTTTCAATCGCTATACCATCGATCGGCAGCACCCTCGGATTGCGGATCTATTCGCGCATCAAGCCGAATACCGGCAGTCTCTTGGTGACCAAGCGGTAGATAACTACTTTACCAAAATGATCCGTCGCGATTTAATGTATTTTGTCTTGGCCAATACCACGTTAGATACGGAAAAGGATCAGCTGTTGTATCAGGATGTTTTGCATTATTTTGAGGAAGCAGGTATTCAGGAGCATCCTGAAATCATGCCTTTAGCAGCTATTGCTAAAGCCAATATGGAAAAGCTTCCCCGCATGTCCTATCTACAAGTTTTGCAACAGCAATTGCCTAAACTTAATACCATTCAGGTATTGATGCTATTGGAAAGGTTAAAACCGGATCATAGCGCTGATTCTGTCGCTGTAAATGCATTGCAAGAAGCTTTGTTGTTGAAGTATATCCCTGAGCAGTCTGATTATGCCCAGCGACGCTTAAACCGCACCTTGACGAGTATTCGGAATGTAAACCAAAAAAATGGTGTTCAATTTGAGCATCTGCCATTTAAAACGGCATTAGGTATGGCCAAGCTAAAGGATAAATATCTTTTTGTTGATGTTTATGCCACTTGGTGTGGGCCATGCAAACAAATGGATATGGACGTTTTTGCAAAGGATGAGGTTGGTGAATTTATGCATCAACATGTTGTTCCTTTGAAAATGGATGGCGAGTCCGGAGAAGGGAAAGCCTTCCTAAAAGAGCATAACATTACAGCTTATCCTACCTTTTTAGTGTTTAACAAAGAGGGCAAGGAAGTAGGACGTTTAGTTGGGGTTTATGCCGTAAATACCTTTATCGAAAAGTTGAAATCATTCATGCAGTAAAATAAAAGGCCCTTGCAGGTCTAGGTACCTGCCGGGCCTTTCCATTTTATTATTCAAATTAAGATCCGTAAATTGATAAAACCTGAACTATCAATTACGCTTATGAATCAATTCTACTTAGGGCTGCTGTTCTGTATGCCTTTTTTAGCTAAAAGCCAAGACACGGAAATTGGAAAAGCTTTTCCTGCCTGGAAACCCGGCGAAATCGAAATCCATCATATTTATACCGGCCGGGGGGAATCTAGCTTTTTGATATTACCCGATGGCACCAGCATGCTGATTGATGCCGGTGATTTTGATCCTGACCCCGAAGAATATGCTTTGATGACCCCATTATTGCCCGATTCATCGAAAAGAGCAGGAACCTTGGTGGCCAATTACATTAAGAAGGTGAATCCTAAGCGTGAAAATGTCGATTATCTATTAATCTCTCATTTCCATAACGATCATATCGGGGGTGCCAAGAAAGGGCAGGGTATGAGCAGCCATAGAAAGCCTAACTATCAACTTTCAGGCGTTGCCCAAGTGGCCGAAACCATTCAGTTTAATCGTGTGGTTGATCGGGCTTATCCGAATTATAATTTCCCGATCGATTTAACACAGAATGAAGACATTCAGAATTATATGAACTTTATTCAATGGCAGCTTTCGCAAAAATCCTTTCAGGTAGAAGCTTTTCAATTGGGATCTACTACTCAATTCAATCTAAATAAATCCCATAAAAAATACCCCAACTTTTCCATCCGGAATCTATTTAGTAATGGGATGGTTTGGAACCCCAGGAACCAAGAGGTAGATACCTTGTATTATCAGGCCAACCAAACCAATCAGAGCAGTTGGAATGAGAATACCATGAGCTGTGGCATTCGTCTCGATTACGGTCCGTTTAGCTATTATTCTGGAGGCGATTTAAGTGGAGCATTCTTAGATGAGGATAAAAAAACAGTGGATATAGAAGCCTATTCGGCAAAGATGTGTGGCCCAGTTGAAGTGAGTAAGGCCAACCACCACGCTTATCTCGATGCCATGAGCGCGGGTTTTGTGCAAGCTATACAAAGTAAATTCTTTATTATTCCCGTATGGGATCAAGAGCATATTCAACCGGAAGTAATGAACCGTATGATCGCTAATTCACCAAGTAATAAAGATACAAAGCTATTATTTACCCACTTCCCTGAAAGCAAAAAACAAATGCCCGCTGTTAAGCCTTTTTTGAAAGATGTACTAGCCGATGGGCATATCATCGTGAAGGTGGCAGATCAGGGGAAATCCTATACCATTTATGTGTTAGATGCCACAAAACCCGATCATCGCATCAAAGCAGTCTATGGTCCTTTTCAACCTGATGCTTCCAGTCGACAGGAAACCCGATAATTTTATTATTTTAGGGTTTTAATAACAATGCTATTGATCTAAACTATGATTCGAAAAGACTTTTTAAAAGCCATTGGTCTAGCTGTGGCTACACAAGCTTTGCCTAAAATGGGGGGAGCCACGATGATTCCCAGCCAGCAGACACAAGCTGTAAGCTTGAAAAAAGCCCTCGGCTTTGGCATGATTAAAGAAGATATACCGCTATTAGATAAGTTTAAACTGGTGAAAGACCTAGGCTTCGATGGCATTGAATTTAATGGCCCAATGGGCGAACCATTGAGGGATATTATAAAAGCAAGCGAACAGACGGGAATTAAAGTGCCGGCGATGGTGAATCACCACCATTGGGCGAAACCCTTATCCGATCCGGATCAAGCAGTTCGCGACTTTATTGTTGATTCAGTAGCTAAAACCCTGCAGCAAGCGAAAGAATTAGGAGCAGATACAGTGTTGGTAGTTCCTGGAGTAGTTAATGATAAGGTATCTTACGAAACCGCCTATAAAAATGCGCAGGAATCGGTTAAACGGCTTATTCCTACTGCTGAAAAAACAGGGGTAAAGATAGGGTTGGAAAATGTTTGGAATAATTTTATCCTAAGTCCTGTTGAAGCAAAACGCTTTGTCGATGAAATTGGCCATCCCCTCGTAGGTTGGTATTTTGATATTGGCAATGTGCTACGTTATGGCTGGCCCGAACACTGGATAGAAACTTTAAATAAGCGTATTGTCAAGTTGCATGTTAAGGAATTTAGCCGTGATATTATGATGAATCAGGGATTAGGAAAAGGTTTTAATGTGCCCCTTACAGAAGGCGATATAAACTGGCCTTTGGTGATGAAGAAAATTAATGAGATTAATTACCAAGGTGGTTGGATGACCCTAGAGGTCTCGGCAGGAGATCGAACCCATTTGGCAGCACTTTCTAAAGCCTTGGATAAAATTATCAGTTATAGTAAAGCTTAAACAGTATACTGAACATTAAAAAAGCAGGACTTTTTGGTCCTGCTTTTTTATGCTTATAAAGGAATGCTATTGCCGTTATTTCTTTAGATGTAAATCAAAATACTTGGCAATTTTATCGTACATATGGATGCGGTCTCTACCCATCACATTGTGTTCATGGGTTGGGTACAAGAAGTAATCGACTTGCTTACCGGCCTTAATACATTGCTCAATGAATTCCATGCTATGCTGCTGCACCACCACAGGGTCTTGCGCACCATGAATAATCAATAAATTACCTTTCAATTTGTCGGCTTTATTCAACATGGAAGTCTTAGCATAGCCATCAGGGTTTTCCTGAGGTGTATCCATATAGCGTTCGCCATACATCACCTCATAATATTTCCAGTCGATTACAGGACCACCGGCAACAGCCGCTTTAAAGATGTCATTATGCTTGGTCATGAAAGAGCTGGTCATAAATCCGCCGAAGCTCCATCCAAAGATGCCCATGTTTTCACGATCTACATAAGGAAGCGATTGCAGGTAGGAAATCCCGACCATTTGATCGGCCATTTCTGCCTCGCCCAGTTTACGGTGTGTAACACGGGTGAAGTCACGACCACGCGCATCCGAACCGCGGTTGTCGAGTGTGAAGACTAAGTAGCCTTTCTGCGCCATATAAAGATCGAAATAGCCTACACCGCCTAACCACCTGTTGGTGACAAGCTGCGCATGCGATCCGCCATATAAATAAACCATAACCGGGTATTTCTTGGCCGGGTCGAAATTAGCTGGGTATGTAATCCTTGCATTCAAAGGAGTTTTGCCATCCGCCGAAGTGAATTCCTTAAACTCAATTTTAGGAAGAGCGATCTTGCCTTCAAAAGGATTAGCTGCGGTTAAAATCTCCTGACTTTTATTCGATTTACCATCGATTATTTGAATCTTATTGGCCGTGCTCAGGTTGCTATATTGATCCCAAATGTATTTGCCTGTCGGGCTTACCGAAGCTTGGTGGACAGCACTGGTTTGTGTCAATTGGCGTGTTTTGCTATTTTTTAACTCAACTTCGAAAAGCTGACGTTCCATACCATTATTGCAGGCGCCAATATAATAGGCTTTTTGGCCTTTCTGGTCGAATCCTTGCAGTTCCTCAACAATTACATCATTGAAACCTAAGTGACGAACCAAGCTGCCATCTGTTTTATAAAGGTAAAGTTGGTTGTAGCCATCCTTATCCGTTTGGTATAAAAACTGGTTAGCATTATTTGGCAAGAAGGTCAATGGTTTTTGAGGTTCCACCCAAGTAGTCGATTTCTCCTCAAATAGGGTTTGCATAAAAGCACCTGATTTAGCATTGTATTTATTCAGCTTCAGATGATCTTGACCGCGATTTAATACCCCAACGTAAATATATTCACCAGAAGGATCCCAGGTCACGATCGTTAGGTATTGTTCCTTGGGTTCCCCAGTTTGCAATTGCACATAGGCATTGGTTTCGGTATTAAAGATATGCAAGGTTACTTCCTCGCTCTTCATACCCGCCATCGGATAACGGATGTTTTTGATGCTGGCGACGCGGCTGTCCCATTGCGGTAATGGATAGTTTGTCACCATAGACTCGTCTTTACGGTAGTATAGTAACTTTTTGCTGTCCGGCGACCACCACATACCGCGATCTACGCCAAACTCATTTCTATGCGTTTTTGAACTTCCATTCACAATGCCGTCAACCGTATCTTGCGTTACGGTAATTTTACGCCCATCGGCGGTTAAGATCTCAATATTATTACCAATCAGGTAGGCTGTTTGTGTATTCGCCTCGCTATAGGTTACATCCTCTTGTCCGGACGGAATTTTAGAGGTAATCTTGGCCGTTTTACTGGCTAAATCGTAGGAAATGCCGTAGCTGTTTTTTTCTGCTTCCAACTGAAAGTTGATATGCTTAGCATCCTCCCATTGGTAGTCCATCGGAAAACGACGGATGATGAACTTCTCGTCCGTAATGATTTTAGAAACCGCTTCTTGCAGATCTTTGGCCGTAATTAAGGATTTTGCCAGCCAATTTTCCTTCGCATTCCGAACCAATAGGTTTTGGAAGGTGCTATCAACGTGGGTGAGTGCATCCGTGCCTGAAATCCATTGCTGCGCATATAGATTTTTCGGCGCATATTTACCAGGGCCAAATACTGTCTCTTCAATCGTGAAATTGCGCTGACCGTAGGCATAACTGGAGCTCAATAATAGTAATATTACTAGTTTTTTCATTAATTGTTAATCTTATTGCTCACGAAATTAGTTAATAGTTTGAATATTTTTCATCAAAATTTTATTACATAAGGTTTGGGGTAATGGGAAATAATCGTTTGTAGGGTAAGGGGTTTGGATTAAGCTCGTTTTAGTTCGGCAATTTAGGCCTCTCCATTTTATATGCTGTAGCTGTAATACTTTGCATAAAGGCTGCAATCGCTTCAATTTCTTCGATATCTAGCTGCAAAGGTTTTAATAAAGGGTCTGTTATCGGAAATAGCGGGTCTGCAAGCTTTTCCTCCTTGCTGGGGTTTATCGTTTGCATCCCAGTATTGTATAAACTAATGATCCCTTCCATATCATCAAATAAACCATTATGCATCCATGGGCCACTGTTCATCACATCCCTTAACATGGGCGTTTGGAAGCGACCAACATCTTCTGGATTCTGTGTGATATGGAAGCGACCGAGATCCTGATAATCCCTTTTATAATAGGTTAAACCAATATTGTGAAATTTATGATCTGTAAAATAGGGGCCATAATGACAGTTCATGCAACGCCCCTTGGTACGAAAAAGGTGTAATCCTTTAATCTCTTGGTCTGAAAGTTTGGTATAATCACCTGCAACAAATAAATCAAACCTACTTTGCCTACCTTTAATCGTCTGTTGAAAGGCAGCTAGGGCTTCCAGAATTTCGTTTATACCCCATTTCTTAGCCCTAAAGGCTAGTTCAAAATGAGGTGTATAGCCCTTAATTCTTTTTAATTTTGCAATAAGCTGTGTCGTATCACTAGCCATTTCATGATGGGCTAGGATAGGACTTAAGGCTTGATCTTCCAAAGCTTTCACACGACCATCCCAAAAGAGCTGCCTGCGGTGTTTTACATTTAATATGGATATACTATTTCGATGTCCTTGCAAGTGATCATTTCCTAAGGCTACATCCCTACCATCTGACCAACCTAATTGTGGATCATGACAGCTACTGCAGGAAATCTGATTCGAACCCGATAGACGCGGGTCAAAGAATAATAATTTCCCTAATTCAGCTATGGGTTGCTCTTGTTCCTCAAAAAAACTTACATCATAGGGTAAACCTTCGAGTTCTTCCCACGGAACATTTAAATCAACCCAAGGTTTAGGCCATTTATCAATAGGTTGAGCATACTTTGATCGTAAATTTTCATAATGGTTTCCTGGTTTATAAAAAAGATGCTGAATACAATAAAAGGCCGGTACAAAGATGGGCAGTAAAACTTTTATAAAGCGATTAGTAGAAAACATAAATTCATACTTATATGGCAATCCCTAGTGAAAGGCCAATACCCTTATTGTAACCTTTCCCGTTAAAGTATTGTAGATTGCTTTCCAAGCCAACTAATAATACCATAGATTTTGCTAAAGCCTGATGGTAATTCAGGGTAAGATTATAATTGGAAAAGGCAGCAGTATAATATTCGAATTGCTGATTTTGCAAAGCCTCCAAACCCTTGTTTTCTAAAATGAGGTTAAAGACTTTATTTTTAGTTTCAGGCACTTGTTTTTTATAGCCTATCTGTAATTCCCAAAGCCTATTCCTACGCTGCAGTTTCTGAAATTTTCCTTCCATTCCATAGGCCATAGATTTGTAATCCCAAGATCGCTGGTCTATGCTATAATCCATTCGGTTATGCTGATAGACGCCAATGGGTGTGATGGATGCAACTAGGCTGTTGTCTATAAAATTATGTAGGAAGGTTATTGCTGTATTAAGTGTTTGCACGCGATGATTGAAATCCTGTCTTTCACCGATTTTTATGAAAGTGCCTGAATATTGCTGGTCAAAAAGAAAACTCGTGCCTTTCCGTTCATATTCAATATACTTTATCCTTGCTGTTAAAGCTTGATTGCTTCTTTCCTTGCGATAGGCTAATGCAACTTCCTTCCTCTCACTTTTAGCAAATGCACTTATTATGGAACCTATGTTATTTATTGACTTTTCGATATAAAATCGTTTTAAATCCAGTATGCAATAAACCCCCTCTTGCTTTTTTGGGAGCATTTGAAAATTGATGCCATGCGAATGACCCGAAAAATAACTTGTTGTATTTTTACCCCATAAAACCTTTTGATCCATCCCCATGCCGATAAGCTGGTAAAAACTAGGACTTTGATGTGGGTTTTTAATGGTTATGGAACTTAATTGACTATAGTTTTGATAAACCAGACCTATTGCTGTTCGATAAGCATTGATTTGCCGGCTCGCTCCGAGTTGTAAGCTGAGTTCTGCACTGTTATTAGCAGGTCTAGGATCGGTTTGACGGAATTGCGTACTTGCTAAATAGGAAGCAGAAATCCCAATAATCTGTCTTCTAATCACCCGGTTATAACCTCCTGCGATGGAATAAGTCTCAGATGTTAAATGCCCACCAACACTGTCTGCTGTCAGGTAGGGATATATCCATTCTATATCCTTGTTTTCATTCCAAGAAATGTTTTTATGGTTTTCTTGAGCATATTTGGCCCTACCCCAAATAGATTGCTGAGTTCCCAAGCGTTTAAACCCTTGAGATTGGATTCCATTTATTTGTTTACCATTGCCAAGTTGCGGATCAAAAACCTGTTGCCTTGTTGTTTTTGTAAATGCCTGAATTAAGGTGAATTGCTCTAAACTATCTGTTTGAAAAAGAACAGGGTTCCTTTCTGCCGCTTCTCTTTTCAATAAATAGTGTTCTAGACGATGCTGAAGCATTTCCCGCCAAAGGTCTATAGCTATTGGCTTTGATTCCTGAGCATAGGTAATTCGGGCTGATAATAGGAAAATTAGCCCGAATATACCTGTGTTGATATGACTTCTAATGCATGATGCAGTCATTTTGCTTCGCTATTGCTTAGTTTATTAAGGAAGGGCTTGCCTCCGCTTCAAAGTCAACAGATGAGTTGTTCGTATCTTTCAAGATGGAATAACCTTTAGCGCTGCGGCTTAAGACTTTTCTTTTTACTGATCTTCCAAATCGACTTTTATCGCCATCGTATTTTCCGCAATATGTCCATCCTTTATCTAAGCTAGGAGCGGTTACAATCCATTTAAATTCAGATTGTACACTCAGATTTACAGCATCAACGATCCATGTATTAGGAATTTTAAAGGTTGATTCTTCCATATCCATGTTGAACCCTTCAAACTCAAACTTATAACTATAGTTGTAGGCATGGTTTTGCGCAAAAGCTTGTTGATTTAATGGTATTTTCGCCAATACAAAAGTTTGGTAACCACGATTGTGAATAACGAGTTTATCCAAGAAGTTAATCATGTTTGTCACTTTAGGATTATCAACATCCTCGTCATCATCCGGATCGAGCATTTCAAAATCCGCATTCGACAGATTAATAGCTTTATTATTATATTCTTTATGATTAATGGCCGTTTCAGCTATGATAATGGAGCCTCCTGGTTGTACTGGATATTCTTTTCCGCTGCCAGGAATCATAATGATAGCATTTACAGCTACAGCCTCAGGCATGATGTTCGGCTGATAATCGTAACGTTCTACTGTGGAAAAAGTGGTGCCCGCAATCGCTAATCCATCAGCATACAGCACGTTTTCGCTGTTGTTGTATATTTTTATGTAGCGGTCGCCTAGATATAGTTCATTCTCTGGCGTATTATTCCCCGCAAAAAATAACTCCTCAATTACAAATCCGCCGTCCGTTCTGGAAAGAAATAGGGAAAAGACCACATTAAGCTTACCTTCAACAATTTGTCGGCGCTCAACATAGGCCGTAATGGGGCTTTCCTTTTGCTCTCCATCTAAATTATAACTGGCAGAGCCATTAATTTGAATATCGTATAAACCCGAGGGGAGCTTCATCGTAAAATTAGCTTGGTTACTGCTTGTTTTTGTTTCCAATCCGGTATTTATTTCCTTAGCGACAACATTAATCTCTTTCAGTTTAAAATCGGTCAAGTCATTCGGGAATTCAGCCTGAAACTGTACCGTTAATGCACTGTCTACAGGGGCATCTTTTTTACATCCAAGTAAAAACAATATGGAAAGGGCTAGTAAAAAAATGCTAATGTTTGGTATTCTCATGAGTTATTATATTTATTTATGTTATAGTTGAAAATTAAGTTCCATGCCAAAATATGGGCTATTTATACCCTTTGCTTTCTTTTGATTTGCTGAGCCTTTGGAACTTTTGGTATAGGAGAATAAGCTATTTACATACATGGAAAGTTTAATCAGTTTGCCTATTTCTTTACTCGCCTTCATGTTGATGGTTGTTTGCAAAGGATATCGCCTTTTATTGAATGCATCCTTACCATAAAGGATGACAAGCTGACGTAATTGGGGATTAGCTAATTCCGAAGGACTAAAGTCTCTTTCGCTTCCATTAATATCCACATAGCGGAAAGGAAGGCCATCATTCCATGCACTTTTCCGTGTTTCAAACCACCGGAACTGATAAGAACTAAAAAAGGTAAAGCCTATATGTTTAAGGTAATGATCAATGGAGATTTTATTACTGAAAACTTCATTAATATAGCCTTCATCCATTTGGTAAAGTCCTAAATATTGCATTCGAACTCCATTGAATAGGATTGGGCTTTTCGGTTCTTTATATACGGGGATGCTATTTTGGTAATTGCTTAAATACCAGGCGCCATCAGCGGTGATTCTACTGTTTAAGAATGAAAATCGTGGGCTTGTTATTTGAAATTCTATCCCTTTTTTTCTTACCTGCGTGCCATTTTCTATCACGGAATATGTGCGTAGTTGTTTTTCTTGTATATAGTTTAGTTTTTCGAGTTCTGGAGGGCCTTGCAACTGATTCACATACCCAGAATCGATCTGATAACGTTTAAAGGGAAAAGATCGATAGTGTTGATTAATACGAAAACCATTCTTCATCAATTCTTCAAAAGAACTTATGGTGAAATAACTATTGGCATACCTAATGGATAGCCGGATTTCTTTCTTAGAATTCACCGCGTAATTGATTCTAGGGTTATAGGGGAGTTGATGATACGTTTGAAAGTTAACTCGTCTATATGCGGGATTTTCATGAAAAAAATTGAGTTGAATAAAATCCCAATATAACAGCTCAGGCGATAATTGCGTCATATATGGTTTTCTACTGGCGGTTCCCCAACCCATATCCATGTTTACTTGAATTGGTTTATTAAAGAGTTGGAAGGTAGGAAAACCCCATGCAAATTGAATTCTTGGATCCCATTTCCAACGCTTTAAATTTTCAAAATTCGAAGGGATGCCGAGCATATGCATATTTCGTATTCCAATAATAAATTGAAGGTGATGCTTATGGACAAGCCAAGAGATTTGGTCTTCCATAAAAAAGGAAAGCTCTTGATTTGCTAGAATGCTTTTAAAGACTTTCGGTCTGTTCCCAGAACCATAGAAGGGCGGAAGGAGAGTATTGTAAACCTGCCCTTGACCTAAATTCTTGTCGTAAGTCCATTCAGACCCTAAATTTAGCTTATGTTTCATCCAAAGTTTATCCAAACTTTTGCTCACTAATATTTTGGAATTTAAGGCAATGGGTAGTCCTTTAATTAATAAATTGGAAGTGTATTGTCCCGGGAGGTAGATGCCATCGTGCTCGCCTTCATTTAAGCTATGGGGAATAGCTACTGGATTTGTTAGCTGAATCCATTTTGTTTGCTCGATGGTTTGCTGCTGTAAGTCTAGGGATAACCATAATTCTAAATTTGTTAGCCGTTGTTGACCCAACTGTTCTCTTTTCAGGTATTCGCTAATAGTAAATCCGCTTTGCTTGGAAGTGTATTTATTGATCTTGCTGTTCCCTTGATCTACATCTGTTTTTTCCCTATCCAAAGTTGAATGCAAATCGAGGGACGACTGCCAAATCCACTTACTATGCGTATTTGAATGCCAAGATTTTTCATATTTAATAATACTACCCAGTCTATTGAAATTTTCATAAGGGTTAGTTGGTTCTTCGAATGCCTGTAAAAAGTCTATGCCTACATAAATGTTTTTATTTTCATTTATTTCAAGACCCTTTCCGATATAAAATAATTTGCTTAAGCCATCCGATTTAAAACGGAGGCTTAATGGGCTGGCGCCTGCTTTTCGTTTTACCGTCACTAGGCCACTCGTTAAATTGCCATATTGAACCGAGGGGATGCCTCGTATAACTTCTATTTCCTGAATATGATCGGTAGCTAGGGTTCGCATGTCGACGCCTAATCCAAGTATGTTTCTACTTGCATTCGCATATCCTGATTGTGGATCTATAAGCATATCGGATAACCCTGTGCTTTGCAAATTACTTTGTACACTTTTAGCCTGCCCATCAATTACAAACGATATTCCGCCATATATTGCCATCTGATAGTTTTTGTCATTTACCCCCGTTTCGCGTAAAGCCATGGGGTTTGCACTGGTAAGTTGAGGCTTTTGAAAACGCTTGCCCGGTAATAATTCTAGTAAGTCGGCAAAACTGCTAGGTTGCAATACCTCCATAGCTTCTTTTCGGATAAGGGTTGCACTGGTTATTCCGTTCTTTTCTTGCCCTGTGATATAGACCTCTTGTAAAATTTGCTGGTTCGTCTGTAAATTTATTTTGATTAGGCTTTTAATCGTATCCGTGAAAATACTTTTGGTATAGACAGCATACCCTAATAAGGATATCGTAAGTTTTACTTGCTTGGTACTCGGAAATAACGTAGCCATTCCGTTTGGGGAAGTAATTGCAGTAGTATTGTATTGATCTTTTATAGTTGAGGCAGGTAAAGGTTGCTGGCCCAAGGAATCCACGACAAGTATTTGAATTGGTTTTATTGTTCGCTGAGGCGTTTGGCTTTGACACGCTATTGCTATACATATAGATGCGATGACTAACAGCCATTTAGGTCGAGAGTAAATAAATAAATAATAACAAAAAATATGCATTGATCCTTCTCTGTTTGAAGAGTGCGCGGTCAAAGCTATAATAAATCAAATTATTTCTTTAACAAATAATTAATATCGCTAAAAATAAAACTCTTTCTGAAGAATTGTTTAATTGAATTTACTGGCCCTTTTTGGAAAAATCAATTGGGATAATGGAAAGATTCAAAGTAGGCAAAAGGTGAAATTGTTTATAAATATGCAAGGACTCCTTCTGTCAACTCCCTTTTCACTTCCCTTTCAAACCCTTTTCACACCCGTATCAATCCCCTTTGCAAAGGCTGAAGGTAGGGGTGTGAAAGGGGGGTGTTTTGTTATTGGTTTAGGGTGAATAAGAAGCAATTTGAGATCAGGTTATTTACAGCTTATTGTTAGTATTCATTGTTACCCTAAATTATTTAGATGGGTAGGAAATTGGATTTAAATTCTGGATGCAGAGAAGTTAGTTCAAGGCTACAAAATAGTAAAGGTAAACAAGTTTATATTCATAAAAATCAAAGTCGCTTGAAATAAACTATATGATCATAATTTCGTAAATTGCACATGATGAATCATTCAACAATATATTCAATAGGACACGGGAATAAACGTATTGAAGACTTTATTTTCGAATTAAAGTCTTTTAATATTGAATATCTTCTTGATATTCGTTCAAAACCATTTTCAAAGTGGAATCCGCAATTCAATCAAGATGTACTTGAATTTGAATTGAAGACGAATGGAATGGTATATGTATTTGTCGGCGATACACTTGGTGGACTTCCAGAAGATAGAACGTGTTATGATTTGGAAGGGAAAGTAGTTTATGATTACATAAAAGAGAAGGATTTTTTCAAAGAAGGTTTAAACCGACTAACAAGAGCAAATGACAAGCAGGTTCGTCTTGCTATAATGTGTAGTGAAACTAAACCGGAAAACTGTCATAGGAGTAAGCTTATTGGACAAGAATTGTTGAAAAACAACATTGCTATTAAGCATATTGTGGCCGCAAATAAAATTAAATCTCAGCAGATGGTTATGAATGAATTAACCAAAGGGAAAGGAACAGTTGATCTTTTTGGTAATACTATGGATTTTACCTCAAGAAAAATCTATTAAATGGAGTTCTTTAGTAATGGCGTATTCAATTTAATCGAATCAGCATTCTTTAATATGCTAACTGCAAACCATATAGACTCTTTTTGTGATATTAGGCAAAAAAGAGGAATAAAAGGCTCAAAATATGCATATGTAAATAGTAGGCGCCTGCACGAAAAACTTAATGTACTGGCATAAAATATGGACACCTAATTAATTTAGCACCCAGCACTGAAGTTCGTCAAATTCAAAAAAAGGCTGATGAACAGCAAAAAAAGTCAAACCGAGATAGAGTTAAATTAGAAAAGGTATTTATAAATGCCTATAAAGAAATCATTTTAAGCAAATTCAATTTTGATTATTTTATAAATAATCTTGAACAACTTGGTCATAAAATTACACATTTATGAAAGAATTGGCGTTAATCCTTTCAAAAACTCAAATGAATAATGGCCAAGTTTGTATGGGCGGATTAACCTGGTCCGGTCGGCATATTAGGTTATTTGATAAGCAAGAAAATTACCTACCAAGAAGTGTAGATTTAGCTCCCAGACAAATTTTGGAAATTGAATTTATAGAGCGAAAAAATAATAAACTACCCCATGTAGAAGATATTTTAGTTCTTAATATAGGTCAGCGGGAAAGTCTTGAAGATAAAATTTCCGTTAAAGAATTTTTAGAAAGTAAAAATATTTCAATTTGGCGAGGGCATCCTGATGAACTTTTCGATAAATTAATACAATGGACTCCCACAGGTAAAGGGTATATTGATGAAAACGGTGGAGTTCCAAGTCATAGTGTTGGTTTTTGGATAAGTGATAAAGATTTAAAACGTTACGATTATAAAGGGGTAAGATATCAATACAATTCCCGTATTGGTTGGAGAAATATAAAATATAAGGGAATTGAAGAATCTGTTCCAGTTATTCCAGCAGGAACATTGTTAAGGGTGTCCTTGGCAAGATGGAAAACATTTAACGATGAAGAGCAGCCAAAATGCTGGTTACAGCTCTCTGGATGGTATGACCTTGGAAATCGTTCGGATTAAGCTGATGATTTCCTCTAAGACCCAAAAATCCACCTACCCCAACCCCGCAACCTCCATAAAAGTTTGAATATACTTATCAATATATCCCATCCGATCTTTCGATTTATACTGCTGAATATAACGCGGATGTTCTAAAACAATCGCTTCCTCAAATAGCTTCGCTTCCTTATTAAGTTTTCGCAAGTAATCTGCATTTTTCTTTCCCAGAATAATCACCTTATCAGTTTTCAGGCCTAATGAAATATGCTTCTCCATGGAGGAAATCATGAAAGGTTTTAGGGCTTCAAACAATTTAGGATCATCGTAATAATTGGCGTTCACCATTTTTCCCTGGCCCACATGTTTTACGATGGCTAAGGGGAAAGGGGAGTTGATATAGAAGTTTTTATAAAAAAGATCGGCTCCGCCGAAGGCCTCGATGGCATCGTAAAGAAATAGCGATGAAATTTCATGGGTATGGGCGGTTAACATTTCGATATCGCATACAGATTTCAAGCGTTTTGTATCGGTAAAAGGCACGCCTGTTACACCTGCACCATGCCGACTGGGATTGATGCCTATGATAAAATGGCGCGGACGATTATCCGCATAATATTTCTGATAAAAGGCATGCATCACCTTCATGGTTTCCGGATTGCTAAGAAAGGGGTTTAAGCTATCAAAGCCATCGGGTAGGGTGATATTACAATGTAAGTTTCGGTTGAAATCAACCACCTTATCAGCAAAACTTGGTATCATTGTTCAAGGTTTTTTAACGGTATTCTTTGATGAGTTTGAGTAATTTTTGCTGGATTATCCTTTTGCGTTGGGTTTTAGTTTTCTGTGCATTCGCTTTCAACCAGCTGTCTAAGTGCCCAGCCTCGTATTGCGTAAGGATGGCAGGTAAGATGTAGTTCTTTTTGGCTACAGCGGCTGTATTTCCAAGGCTTTCCGCTACAGTTTTAACCAGTTCTCGCACAGTTTTTTGGCGTTCTTTGGGTGAATCTGCCATCGGTTGATCCAGTAAGAATGCCAAACTGTTGAAGCAGGCATTCCAGGTTCTGAATGTTTTGCAGCTAAGGTGCTTTTTGTAAAAAGACTGCAAGTATAAATTCAGGTGAGCCGAATCTATGCCATGAAGCTCCTGATTCTTATCGTAATATTTGAATAAGGGCGAGCCCGGCAGCGATTTCAATGCCTTTAACTCCTTCGCTATTTTTTTGTTTTTAAGGAGCTTTTCTTGGGGGACTCCCTTTTTGCCGATGTAGTTAAATTGAATGGCCTCCTTCTCTATTTTCAGGTGTTTTTTCTCTAAAGTCGTTAAGCCATAGGAACCATTCTGTTTTAAATAGGCCTGATTTCCGGGGCGCATGGACGTTAAATCGATGACACGTAGGGCCAATGCTGTCACCTTTTTTAGATCAAAGGATTTTCGATTTAAATCGCGGTTGATTTTTTTACGGAGCTCCGGAAGCTTTTCGCCAAAGTCGGCTAAGAAAGCAAATTTATCTTTATCCTGGGAGAGTACCCAAGAGAGATGATAGATATATTGTTTGCGGCCTTTCGCATCGATGCCAGTCGCTTGAATATGCCCGGTCGCAATTGGGCATATCCATACCTGCTCCCAATTTGGGGGGATAACCAGAGCTTTGATGCGCGCGATTATTTTCGCATCACGAATGGTTTTGTTTTCCTGGTCTTTATAGCTAAATCCTTTGCCTTTCGCAAGGCGGCGATAGCCTGCTGAATTACAGTCTACATACCGGATCTTTTTATTCTTTAAGGGGTTATATGTACTGATCACTGGTCTAATATACCTTTTATTAATGAATACTGTTCGTTCCCATGACTGATCAGCTAGGTGTGGAATAGCACGCAATCCGACTTCAATAAAAGGGGAGTAGGCACCGCCTTACCACTATCGGGCTTCTTTTTGCTTTCAAGGCAGAACATTTAACAGCTCCTTTTAGTTTATGAAACTTCGGTAAATACTAGGTTAATCGGGTTATTAGCTTATATTTTTTACTTAAATACGATAAAAATGTAGCCCAAAATTTTGGACAGCTGTAACAGGAACAAGTGCTATTTGAAGCTTCACGTTAGTTTTGCTTCAATAGGATAAAATCCCGCCCCCTTGGTACCTGAATGCGTACAGTGATCTAAGGCTTCCATAAGAAAAGATCGGCAATTTGGAGAATAGGTTTATAACCTATACAAAGACGCCAAAATGCTGCTGTACCAATTGGGCTAATTCAGCTACAGGTATAGATGGTTTCGGATCTTCTGTAGTCGTCCATTCTCGGGTCGCCGAATTAAAGGTTAACATATAATTTATACTGTCATCTTCCACAACATTAAAAGAATGTGTGTTGATGTCGTATGTTACACTGAATCGAATCTCCCGATCCTGATGCATATGCGTAAATGTTCTGTTGAGTTCCATAGTAGAATAACCGCTTATTCCAAGAATAGTTTTACCGGTAGATCGTATACACTGTGAATTTGTCTAGTCAAGTCAGTAAACTATACCGGTTATTTTATTTTTATTTCTGAAAATATGAATCTGATGGATGGATACAAAGAATATAGTTGAAGCCTTGAACGACACTTCTTAATGGAAAAAAGGGAGTCTGAATTAGGTCGATTTACGGAATTAGCCAGACAGTTTTTAAAATCTATTTTTACCCTAAAAACGCGGATTAATCCTCAAAAACCGGTAAAATTCAAGTTTTTCTGCCAATAGGGGTTCTGTTTTATGCAGTCTATAGCCTTGTAATTTAACAAGATAGCCTAGCTTAAATTTTCCAAAGTGTTTGTTTTAAAAGTACAAGTATAATTAAGCCATAAATCTCAAAATGACAATTTGATGACAATCCATTTCCCAGATGTTTGCCAGAATAAAATTATAAACATTATAATTGCTCTACCTAATTGCCCTACTAAACCGGGCACGTGAACGAAAAACATACTAACTAAATTATGATGATAAAAAACAAAATTTTTACTCCAATCTTTGTCTTTTTATTTTCCATATTATTCCAATTAAATGCTCAGGAATTGAGTATCAGGGGAGTAGTAAAAGACAGTGAAACCATGGAAGCTATCGCGAATGTAACTATCAATGCAGGAAGCAATAGCTGGCAAACAGATGCGTCGGGTAATTTTGCTTTCGCCATACCGACCGGTACTAGGCTGAAATTTACCTCGATCGGCTACCAAGCCGCAGAAATTACCGCCGATAAGACTTTTTTGGAAGTTTTATTAATTCGAGATCTAGCAGATATCGATGAAGTGGTTGTGGTAGGATATGGTACTGTCAAAAAATCAGATTTAACAGGATCCGTTACGCGTGTCAACAGTGAAACCTTTAAAAATCAACCGATGACGCAGTTTACCGATATGCTATCGGGTACTGTAGCGGGTTTTTCATCCAATCAGTCTACCGGTGCAGCAGGGAAAGGTTCCATGCAAATTCGGGGTCCAAACTCTATAAAAGCGGGAAGTACCCCCATGATTGTGTTAGATGGTGTAATTTTTAACGGCTCCATCGAAGACATCAACCCCAACGATATCAAAACCATAGATATTCTAAAAGACGCGAGTTCAGCAGCAGTATACGGTTCTCGCGCAGCATCAGGCGTCGTGCTCATCACGACAGAAAAAGGCCATTCCGGCGAACCCTCCATCAATGTTTCCTCCTCCATCGGTGTATCTCAGTTAAGAAATCCAGGTTATTTTTCTCGAGATCCTCAAAATTACATCCACATGCGTCGGGATTTTTTGCGGAGCAGAGAATCTAATAAATTACCCGACTATCATTGGTTCTCTCCGCATGATCTTCCTGCTGGCGTGACCTTAGAGGAATGGCGGAAAACCGTAAATAATGCAGATGCGGACGATGAAAAAGAATGGCTGCGCCGATTAGGTTTCTTTCCAACAGAAATAGAAAATTATAAGAATAATAGTTATGTAGATTGGGTTGATGAAGGCTTCAGGACGGGATTACGCCAAGACTATAATGTTGGTATCTCGGCGGGCTCAGCCAAGTCGAAGCAATATTTTTCCCTAGGCTATGTCAATAATCAAGGCATCCTGCTGGGCGATTCCTACAAAACGATCCGCTCGCGCGTGAACTTAGATTTCGACCTGAGCTCCTGGTTAAAAGTAGGGACGAATTTGCAATTCTCCAGACAGGATGAAAGTGCCGTACCGGCCGTACTGGATAGACTACAGGTTATGAGTCCATTTGCGAATCTATATGATGATAAAGGCAAATTAAACTGGTATCCGCATGGCTATATGGGCGGCCCCACTAACCCGCTACTTGATTATTATGGTCAGGAAAAAGATTACATCACCTACAACCTATTCGGATCTGTATTTGCGGAGGTTGCTCTTCCGTTTGGAATACAGTATAGAGCTTCCTTTCAGCCGCTGGTTGAGACCTATAGAAACTATAATTACTGGTCGCCCGATACCCAAACGGGAGGACATACCTATTCTGGGGGCTATGCGACAAGAGATGATTTTACCCTGTCGGAATGGATGATCGATAACTTGTTGAAATGGAATCGAGAAGTTGGTATACATACCTTCGATGTGACCCTGTTGTATTCTGCTGAAGAGCGTAATTCCTGGCTGTCACTAGCGAGAAATCAAAACTTCCTACCTAGTTCTATTTTAGGCTATGGCGGTATACAGTTCGGTGATAAGCCAGCAATCATAGCGGAGGATGAAAAAAGAACGGGGAATGCATTTATGGCTCGCTTGAACTATAGCCTATTAAAAAAATACTTATTGACCCTCTCTATTCGTCGCGATGGATATTCGGCTTTTGGGCAGGAAAACCCGAAAGCTTCCTTTCCGGCAGCAGCATTTGCCTGGCAGATTCATAACGAAGAGTTCTTTAAGGTGAAATCCATCAATGAGCTGAAGTTAAGACTCTCCTGGGGTGTTAATGGAAATAGAGACATCGGTGTTTATTCGGCCTTGGATAAAATTGCATCCAACCTCTATTATAATGGCAGTGGCACGCAGCAAGGGGTCATAACCTCAACCTTGCCGAATGCTGGACTTAGATGGGAAGAAACTGAAGCGTTAAACCTAGGTTTAGATCTATCGATGTTCGATTATCGAGTAAACCTAACAGCCGATGTTTACCAAATGAAAACGACGAATCTTCTCGTGGAAAGGTCTTTACCAACGATTACCGGATTCACCAACGTCATGACCAATATCGGTCAATTAGATAACAAAGGGTTAGAAATTACCTTATCAACCAAGAATATACGTAAAGAGAATTTAGATTGGACTTCCAGCCTTAATTTCTCCCTAAACAGAAATAAAATCAAAACCCTTTTCGGAGATCAGGGAAAATATGTGTTGGAAGGTAAAGAATACTATGGCGAGTTGCCTGAATATGGGAATAAATGGTTCCCGGGCAAATCGTTAGATGCCATTTGGGATTATAGTATTCTTGGGGTTTATCAAAAAGAAGATGCCGCTGAAGCCTTGAAATATACCTTATATCCGGGTGATTATAAGGTGGAAGACTTGGACGGAAATGGCAAGTTAGAAGCTCTGCAGGATAAACGTTTCATTGGCTATACGGTGCCTCGTTTTAATATTGGCTTCAGAAATGAAGTGAATTTCCTACGTAACTTCTCGGCTTCCGTTTTCTTAAGAGCAGACTTGGGGCATAAGCGTGCATTCTCGCCTTCCTTAGTGGATGTAACGGCCTTAGACCGCTTGAGTACGTCCAACTTCCCATATTGGTCGCCGGATAACCAAAGTAATGATTGGCCGCGATTGGGCTTCCGTAGAACAGCCTATGGTGGTGGAATTATGCCGTATAAAACAACGTCTTTTCTACGGGTACAAGATGTGACTCTGGGCTATAATGTAAGTGCTGAGCACCTTCGGGCCTTGAAATTCACCAGCCTTCGGGTATTTGCCTCTGCACGGAACTTGTTGACATTCGATAAGTGGCCAGGAGCTGATCCTGAATCTGGATTCGCACCTATGCCAAGAACATTTTCATTAGGCCTAAACCTTGTTTTATAACCTTTAAACAGTCGATAACCATGAGAACATATCCTAACAAGCATTCGCATATTTTCCTGGGATTACTGGTCGTGCAGCTGCTATTCGCTGGTTGCTCGGATTCGTTTTTGAAACCTGAACCTAAATCCTTCTTTACCGGTCAAAACGTCTTTGTCAACAAACAAGGCTACGATGCGGCCATGATCACTTTACGGAAGAACTTAAGCCTGGAACAAACCGGACAGAAGAATTTTTTAGCCCATCAGTGGATGGCCTCCGAAGCTGGTGCGCCTTATTTACCCGGTAGTACCGACTGGCGTTTATTAACGCCTACCGTTGAAGGCCACCAAAAATTTGTTTCCCAAATCAACGATATGTTTATTATCGTTAAGAATGCCAATACCATTATTTCGCGTATTGATAATATCGAATGGGAAAAAGAAGAAGATAAGAACACCATCTTGGCGGAAGCCCTTTGGCACCGATCCTATTGGTACTACCGTTTAATCGGCAATTATGGCGATTTACCTTTTGTGCAAGAAGAAGCAAAGGGAGCCAAACTAGACTATAAAACCCATTCCCGCTGGGCCATTTTGGCCAAGATTAAAAAGGATATGGAATGGGCAGTAACGCGGATGCCTCAAACTGCAGCTTCAGGTGTACCGACAAGAGGGGCGGGCTACCATTTATTGGCAAAGATTTACCTAGCCAATCTGGAATGGGATAATGCCATTACAGCGGCAACAAATGTTATTAATGGGCCATACGCCTTAATGGCGGATCGCTTTGGTGCCGATGCAGGAGATCCGAAGAAGAACTATATCTGGGATTTACATCGCCCGCAGAATAAGAATATTGCCCAAAACAAAGAGACCATTCTTGCCTTTATCGACCGCTATGAAGCACCGGATGGTGCAAGGTCGGCAGGTTTGTTTACAGCACGGGTATATCATCCTACCTGGTGGCATTCAGCGGAAAATGCTAGGGATAAAGATGGCGGATTGGGCTTTATTGATAAAGGTCCACTTTATGATAGTTTAGGGAGAGGGAACCCAGATTGTTTATTAAATGATTGGCATGCCTATGATATCTGGAAGGACAAGCAACAACATACCTGGCAGAATACGCCGGATTTAAGAAGAGCTAATATCAACTGGTTTGATAGGCATGAGTTCATCTATAATAATCCTGCGTCTTCGCAGTTTGGGAAACCATTTGATCCACAGAATTTACCTCATCCGGCAGAACATTTTATCCGGATTTACCCTATTCCATTCTATAAAACTTACGTGCCGAATCATCCGGGCCAAACCAGCCCACCAATGGGTAGCAACGGCGATTGGTATATCTTCCGTTTGGCCGAGACTTACTTGTTGCGTGCTGAGGCACTCTTTTGGAAGGGAAGTCTTGCTGCCGCAGCTGAAGACATCAATAAGGTTAGAGGAAGAGCCAAGGCATCTTTAATCGATGCTGCCGATGTGACCATTGATTTTATTTTCGATGAGCGTGCGCGCGAGCTTTTCGGTGAGGAACCGAGACAGAATGAGTTAAACCGCGTGTCTTACATTATGGCAAAACTTGGTCTCCATGGCTATTCCTTAGCAAATCTGCATGAAAAGAACTGGTTTTATGATCGGGTTTCGAAGTTGAACAACATCTACTACAACAGCTCTTTAATAATTTCCAATACCTACCATATTGAGCCGCATAACTTCCAATGGCCCATTGATGATAAGATCATTAATTCCAATACAATGGGAAGGATAAATCAGAATAAGGGATATGTAGGTGCAGATAGAAATGAAGAACCTTTAACAACCATCGATGAGTAATTTATCAAATGCATTAGCCTTGTTTCTACACAAGCTCGATTCCTCCTAGCTGTACAAATGCAGGGGGCTCCATCCGCTGTTTCAGCTTTCAGGTTTATAATCTTGATGGCGAACAATGGACATATTAGGATCCTTACATAGTAAGATTAGTGAATTGAAGGATAACCAATAAGATAGAATCAAATTATGATGAAAAATTCAAAACTATTGCTATTTACCTTATTTTTTATGTGCTCGACTATACTGGCATATGGTCAGGAAGCGCGTAAATATGAAGGTACTATTCTAAATGCTAGCACGCGAGAACCGCTTGCTGGCGTTTCTGTTAAAGTTAAGAATGCCTCCGTTCAGACCGATGAACAAGGGAAGTTTGCTATTCAAGCCGCAGTAGGCGATAACCTTACGGCCACGTTACTGGGCTATGAGGATGTAAGCATAAAGCTGGCAAGCCAACTATCGCTGGAGATATTAATGAATGAAGTATCTGAAGCATTAGATGATGTCGTGGTGATTGGTTATGGTACGGCAAAGAAGTCTGACCTGACAGGGGCTGTCGTTCGGATTAACATGGAAGATAAAGCCTTGCAGGCCAATACCAACTTGCTGCAATCCCTTATCGGTGCAACCTCAGGGGTGAACCTGGAGTCTAAAGGAGGGGCAAGCAGTGAGCCTTCCTTATCCATTCGTGGGCAAACGTCCTTATCGGCTTCTGATCGCCCTTTAATCGTGTTGGATGGTGTAATCTATAATGGTAGTATCAATAACATCAATATGAATGATGTGGAGGCCGTGGATGTGTTGAAGGATGCAAGTGCTGCGGCGGTGTATGGTTCAAGAGCTGCTAATGGGGTCTTGATTATTACCACTAAGAAAGGGAAAACCGAGAAACCGGTTATCTCTTTCAATAGCTATGCTGGGGTTCAAGACATGACCAATAATCCTATGCGTGTGATGGATGGAGAGGAATTCGCTATTCGTTTAGTAGATTGGGATTGGCAAAGTAAGCTGTACAACTGGTATAAAACAAAACCTACCGATGCCACGAACAGACCGGTAAGGCCCGATGTAACGGATAGAAATGTAGTGGCTAACTACCTAAGAACCTTGGAAGAGAAGGAGAATTATTTGGCCGGGAAGTCGATTGATTGGGTGGATGAGGTTTTACAGACAGCACCTATGCAATATTATAACGTGAGTTTGCAAGGTCGCTCTGATAAATCCAATTATTACCTATCTGGTTCTTACTCGGATATTGAGGGTATTCAGCTCAATGACCGCATGCGCAGGCTTACCCTTCGGAATAATATGGAATCCAGAGTGAATGATTGGTTGAAAATTAACCTGAACACTTCCTTTAGTAATATTGATAATTCAGGGATTCCAGCAAGTTTAGCAACGGCAAGAAAGGCGAGTCCTTTAGTAAATAATCACATCGGTCAGGAAGATTACGATATCTACCTGGGTGGTGAGTTGTTTCAACCTTACCCTTTGGTAAACTTATACATCGATAATTCCGATGTCAGTAAAGAGTTTTTTGGCTTAGGTGCCTTCCGCATCGATGCCCCTTGGGTTAAAGGCTTAGCTTTCGATTTTAATTATTCCTATATCTATGCCAACCGGAATAACAACACCTTCAACTCCAGTAATACACCAAATGGGGTAACCAATCGGGGACTGGCAGTGAAGTCGCCATCGGAGAGCAAAGATTGGGCAATCAATAATATTTTAAGCTATAGCAATACCTTCGGTAAGCATCAAATAAATTCCACCTTTTTATTGAGTACGGAAGGTCGTAACGGCAGTGGCTCTACCTTGAATGCTTCCGGGTTTAACAATGAGGTTTTAGGCTATAACAATGTTGGCCTAGGTGAAGTAGCGACCGTAGGATCCAGCGCCTATAAGGAAAACAGTATTTCATACATGGCGCGTGCGAACTATAGTTACATGTCTCGCTACCTATTTACTGCGACGATCCGTAGGGATGGCTTTTCCGGATTCGGAGCTACCAATAAATGGGCGAATTTCCCTTCGGCATCTGTGGCTTGGGTAGTTTCTGAAGAGCCTTTCTTCAAGCCTGAGGATGTTTACTTAAAGATTAGAACATCTTATGGTAAAAACGGTAACCAAGGAATTGGGCGTTATTCCAGTCTTTCTAGAATGGGAACCAGGGATTATGTCTATGGTCAAAATACAGCCATTGGTATTTACCCAAGTACGCTAGGGAATATTGAATTAGGCTGGGAGACCACCTCCGCAGTGAATGCAGGTGTTGATTTTGGATTTCTGAAAAACCGTATTACGGGTTCCTTAGATGTGTATTCCTCGAAAACCACAGATATCTTGGTAAAACGCAAGCTGCCACGTATGGCTGGATATGCCGATATATGGACAAACATTGGTGCCACAGCAAATAAGGGTATCGAATTGGATGTTAAATCCGTCAATTTTGAAGGCCCTTTCCGTTGGGAAACCAGTTTAACCTTTGCCTTAAACCGCGATAAGCTGACCAAACTGTATGGCGGAGGAAATGATAGAGATATCGGTAACTCCTGGTTCGTTGGGCAGCCATTAGGTGCTATTTATGATTATGAAATGGCAGGAGGGGTTTGGACCGAAGAAGAGTTCTTTAATGGGCAAGTGCTTGAGGGATGGTATCCAGGCCAGTTTAGGTATGTAGATCAGGGTGAAAAAGACGGGGTCATCGATCCGACAAATGATAGAGCGATTATCGGTTTTACCTCACCTAGCTATCGCTTTAGTGTGAATAACGTATTTACCTACAAAAACTTTAGCCTTTCCGTCTTTATCAACTCAATCCAAGGAGGCAGCAACCGCTACTTAGCCAATAACGTAGAGAATGTGAATCCATTGTATTATTTCCCAGATCGTCACAATAACTCGGCGGTTAATCCATACTGGAGTCCTTTAGCACCTACGACCAATACCACGGGTATTTATAATGTGCCGCTTCGTCAGAGTGGCATCTACCAAAGCAGAAGCTTTGTGCGCATTCAAGACGTGTCTTTGGGCTATAATTTCACCAATACCTTATTGCAGAAGCTAAAACTGCAAACTGCGCAGGTGTATGTATCGAGTAAGAACCCGTATGTATGGACGAAGTGGCAAGGCTGGGATCCGGAAAGTGGTGCCAGTGATAATCCAGTGATGCGCAATGTCGTATTGGGGTTAAATGTTTCTTTTTAGCAAGTTGATCTACCTATTCAAATTTATTAGTTATGAATACGATGAAAAAAATATTAAACAACATACTGTTATTAGGCTCGTCATCTCTATTGTTGGTCTTCTCTTCCTGTAATAAAGATTTACTGGATGAAAAACCCTTGGATTTCTTATCGCCAGACAATGCCTACTTAACCGAAGCAGGAGCCTTACAAGGTGTCACAGCGATTCATGATCGCGTGCGTTCTGCTTATTATTCTTTTGGTGAATTTGGCGTGATGAACTGGGCTACCCATGGATCTGACCTTGGCTATAATGGTGAAACGCCTGCTGCCGGTGGGGTCTATCTGAACTCGTATGAAGATATGACACCCATTTGGCGAAATGTAGTAGATACTTGGAACGTAGGTTTCGAGGTTATTCAATGGGCCAATGTGTTAATCGATAAAGTGGGGAAGGCAGATGCTTCTGATTTTACGAATGGAGAACAGGGGAAAAATGTTTATATTGCTGAAGCTAGATTTTTTAGAGCATTTATGTATAGAAACCTAGCCTCAACCTACGGTGATATTCCAGTACTAACCGAACCTATTCAAACTGCAAAAGCTGATTTCGTAAGAGATCCTCTGAAGAAGGTGTATGAGCAAATGGTCGAAGACTTCAAGTTTGCTGCGGAGAACCTTCCAAAACCAAAAGCAGAGGCTGCACCAGGTAGAATAACACAAGGTCCTGCATGGCATTTCCTTGCGGAAACATACCTCGAGCTGAAAGAACCAGAAAAGGCAGTACAGGCCGCCAGTAAGGTGATCAATGATTACAATTATAACTTAATGACCAAGCGCTTTGGTGGTAGATTAGGCAATGATGTGTTTGGCGCAGGCGATGCTTTCTTTGATTTATTTGGCTATGGCAATCATAACCTTCCGGAAAATACGGAAGCCATGTGGGTCATTCAGGTAGAACCTTTTATTAAAGGGGGTGGTCAAATTGCCAGTGCCTATATCTTTGGACCGCGCTATTTTGATATCGGCTTAGCACCAGATGGTAAAAAGGCCATATTGGGGGAACTTTATAATGGCACACATACCGGCTATTCCGATACCTTAGGCCGTCCAACAGCGAATGGTAGAGGAACGAATTTGGTGTATTACTACTTGTGGAAAGACAACTGGAACAATGATTTACGGAATGCTGAGCATAACCTGAAAAGGAATTTCTATTATGATAACCCGCAATCGGCATATCATAAAAAGAAGATTGATTTTAGCCAGTATAAACCGGCAAGGACAGATCCTAGAGCAGATACCTTGAAGATCATCTTCCCGATTCATACCAAGTTCACGGATCCATTGAATTATTTCCTACAGCCTAACCGCTCGGGTGGTGGTATTACGCATAAAGATTGGTATGCCTTACGTTTTGCGGAAACCCTGTTATTACGTGCTGAAGCTTATTTAGCCACTGGGAAGAAGGACTTAGCTGCCGCGGATGTAAACAAAGTTCGCCAAAGATCGAATGCGAAGCCCGTAACGGTCGATAAAATTGATATCGATTATATATTAGATGAACGAGCTAGAGAATTGTATGGGGAAGAATGGCGCTTAATTACGCTGCGGCGAACTGGGAAACTCATTGAACGGGTGTTGAAGTACAATGATAATCCATTATGTCCGGGCGCATTTATTAAACCGCATAACTTCCGATGGCCAATTCCGCTAGCAGATATAGACTTAAATATTGATGCGGAATTCCCACAAAACCCAGGATACGATCAGTAAATATAAATCGCAAGACCATGAATCAGCAAATCAAGATAAAACGATTCCCGAAAGGCCTCAGCAAAGTTGCAAAGCAGTTGCTAGTATTCGTGATGATAGTTTTGGGAGCTTTCGCGCAATCTTGTGTTTCCAGCAAGGCGAATAAGCCACCGCATATCGTCTTTTTAATCAGTGAAGATCCGGATAATTATGAGGCGCATCTCAGTATTCCTGCATTTGCGGATTCCTTATCAGAATCGAAGCTGTATAAAACGACGGTGTTAAAGAGCGAAGGACAGCGCACTGCTTCCAGCTTTCCAAACTTTGAGCTGATTAAGGATGCTGATTTAGTGGTGCTTTTTGCGCGACGCTTGGCCTTGCCGGCGGCGCAAATGGATCTCTTAAAAAACTACTTGAATAATGGGGGGAACCTGGTTGGCATTCGAACGGCCAACCATGGTTTTACCTTGTTGAAGGGCGAGAAACCAGCGGAGGGCTATGTGGAATGGCCAGCATTTGTACCGGAGGTATTAGGTTGCGAGAATAGAGGCTATGGGCCTGCCACGGCAAAAACTACAGTGCAAGTAAAAGAAGAACAGTTGAATCATGAATTATTAAATGGTATCGCTGTTCCGCAATGGCAAAGTGATGGGAACTTATACTTGGTTGCCCCTTTAGTTGATCAGCAAGCAAACCTGATTCTGGAAGGAACAAGCGATCAAAAAACAGAACCTATCGCCTGGACTCGTCAGTATGGCAATAGCCGGGTCTTTTATACCTCTTTAGGCTATCCTACAGATTTTAAGAATCCGCATTTTATAAAATTGTTAGAAAATGCCATGGCATGGGCGACAATAAAGAATAAATAAGCCCTTTTACCTGTGGAGAAATAACGAACTAAACCGCGATTTATGAGATTATACATAAGGAACACGAAACCCACTTTTAGGATCTGCTTGGCCTTGCTAAGCATCCTCGCCTTGATGCTACCTACGGAAAGTCAGGGGGTGCCTCATGACCTGGCGCAGGCGCAATTGCAAGTGGGCATTGGCAAAAGAAACATCACGCCCAGTGCAAAAGTGAAAAATTGGGTGACGGGGAAACCTTATCTGAAAATCAAAGATTCCATCTTTGTTCGCTCCCTTGTTATCAAAGACAGTTTGGGGCAAACGTCGGTTATTATTTCCTGGGATTTAGTGGATGCGAATGAGTCAGCGACCGAGGAGATTCGGAAAAGGATTTCAGAGTTAATAGACATTCCCATGAAAAACATTTTGGTGAATGCGACACATAACCATTCCGCACCATGGTCACCAATTTATAAAGAAGGATTTCGTGGCAAGGAGAATGAAACCTGGTGGACCACCAGGTATATAGCAAACATCAATGATGATCCGCATTTTGCAGCCTGGAAACAACAGCTGATGAGCCAAACGGTAGATGCTACCAAGGATGCGTTGAAGTCGCTGCAACCTGCAACAATTTGGGTAGGGCGTATTGATGCTTCCGAATACATGAACAACAGACGTCCTCGTACGCCGAAATGGGGCGTAGAAGATGCCAATACGCCGAAGGGATACAATTATAAGCATGAAGAATGGAACCCGAAGGTATTGATGGGAGGAGCTACTTTTGGCCCCATGGACAGAGCCATGTCTTTAATTTCCTTTCGAAATAATAAGGGAAATAATATTGCTACTATTTTCCATTTAGCCGTACATGCCGTTGCAATTTATCCGTATTTGGATGATGTTTCCGGCGATTGGCCAAGCGCTGCTGCTGCCAAGTTGAACCAGAAGATAGGAGGAGAGTCCATCTTTTTGCAAGGCGCAGCAGGCGATATCAACCCATGGCGTCGCGGCCCTGAGGCAGTGCAAGAGATGTCTTCGGGCTTAGCTGACTTGGGATCCACAGCCTATAAATACAGTGCTAAACTCGCTATAGCTCCTCTCCAAACCTTTCAGCGGAAAACAAGTCTTCCAGCTTCAGATAGGGGTAAGAACAGAACTGGGCTTTCTACTATTGAAGCCGAGGTGCAGGTTATTACTTTGGGGCCGCTGGCTATTGTTGCCCTTCCTGGCGAGCCGCTGACTTCTTTGGCTGATGAAATTCGGAAAAAATCACCCTTCCCTCAAACCCTGGTGCTTGGCTATTCCAATGGAAATGGCGTGCATTATGTCTGTATGCCGGATGAGAAACCGCATGGCGGCTATGAAGTAGAGGAGGGGACATCGGGTACTGAGCTTGCCGGATTAGAGCTGGTCGAGGTGGCCAATAACATGCTGCAAGAGGCCAAGGCAGCCCTGGAAATTAAAAAGTAAATGAATTAAAAGCATGAAGATGAGAACCATATTAATATCCTTAATGATCCTCAGTACTTTTCTGCCTTTGGCGAATGCGCAGGTTGCAGACCTTAAGGGTTGGAAAGTAGGCTTAGCCACAGCTGATATTACCCCTCAAAAGCCCATGTGGTTAGCGGGGTATGCCAGCCGTACGAAGCCTTCCGAAGGGGCGATGCATCCCTTATGGGCCAAATGCCTGGTGTTTGAGGATGCACAAGCTAATCGCTCGGTACTATTAACCCTTGATATTGTTGGCATAGGGGCAGACTTTAGCCAGAAGGTACGAACTGCCATTAGTAAAAAAGCAGCCGTTCCCATGGCCAATATCCTGATCAATTGCTCGCATACCCATTCTGGGCCTGTACTAGATCATGTATTAACGAGCATCTATCCCTTAGATAAAGACAATAAGGCCGTTATTGCAAGCTATGGAACCTGGTTGGCTGATCAATTAATTCAACTGAGCGTTCGAGCCGTTAAAGATATGGAGCCTGTACAGCTATTTGCTAAAAACGGGGTATCCCGCGTACAAGTAAATCGTCGGGCCAATCAAGAAAAAGATATTGATAAGCTGAAAGAATTAAAGGGGCCAAATGACTTTGCCGTTCCGGTATTTAAAGTGCAAACGCTTTCCGGAAAATTAAAGGCTATTGTTTTTGGCTATGCTTGTCATCCTACGGTGTTATCCGGCTATCAATGGTCAGGCGATTATGCTGGTTTTGCGCAGATAGAATTAGAAAAACTATACCCTGGAACTAAAGCGCTCTTTTTCCAGGGCGCTGGCGGCGATCAAAACCCATTACCGCGAAGAACCGTACAACTAGCCAAGCAATATGGCAAGTCGTTGGCTGCTTCTGTTGAACGGGTGATCGAAGAGGAGATGAAACCCCTTCCTGCCAGTTTTAAATCAGCAGCAGCGGGCATTACCTTGCCTTTAACAACTCCGCCGACTTTAGCAGAGCTCCAAAAGATAAAACAAGATGCCGGATCGGGCTATATCTATGAATGGAGCTCGAATTTAATAGACCAGTATAAACAGGGGAAACCCTTATTAAGCAATTATCCAAATTACCCTATTCATGTTTGGGATTTCGGCGGACAAAAGCTCATCAGCTTAGGAGGCGAAATTACCATCGGCTATGCGGTTAAATTAAAAGAGCAATATGGCGAGGATATATTTGTGATGGGCTATACCAACGATGTAATGGGCTATATACCTACCGAGCTTGTGTTGGAAGAAGGAGGCTATGAAGGAGATACCTCCCAAAGAGCCTATGGCTTGCCAAGTAAATGGGCAGCAGGCATTGAAAATCAAATCTTATCGACCATCAATGATCTAATCAATAAAATACAATAAGCATAGCAGCAATTAAGCAAAATACTAAATCTAATTTTTTGAAAAGAAATGAACATAATGACTAGTAAGTATCAAGTAGTTGGCTATCGTGCCTTTATGGTTACCTCCTTATTATTTGGGTTTTGGTCTTGTAAACAACCCAAATATCCAGGGCCTAAGACCGCCGAGGAATCGATAGCAGCCATGACGGTGCATCCTGATTTCGAGGTGCAAATATATGCTACAGAACCCTTTGTAAAGGATCCTGTAGCCATGACTTTTGATGAGAAAGGGAATGCTTATGTTGTAGAAATGGCAGATTATCCATTCTCTGATATGGAACCAAACCCGCCGGGGAAAGGCAATGGTAGAATTGTGTATTTAAAGGATAATGATAAAGACGGTGTTGTTGATGAGTCTGTTGTTTTTATCGAAGGTATTTCGGAAATGACCAGTGTTATGGCTTGGAAAAAAGGAGTCTTGGTGACGGCTGCTCCTGATATTTTCTATCTGGAAGATACCAATGGCGATGGAACGGCCGATCATAAAGAGGTATTGTATACCGGCTTCTTTACCAATAACTCCGAAGCGCAGATTACCAACCTTACGTTCGCGATTGACAACTGGATTTACGCATCCAACCATGGGCAGGCCGGTGAGATTACTTCTACCCGACAGTCAGATGCGCCAGCCTTATCGGTTGGTGGTGCCGACTTCCGCTTTCGATTAGATAAAGAATTGTATGAAAAGGAAACAGCGCCAGCGCAGTTCGGCCAAACATTAAATGATTGGGGCCATCGCTTTATGACGCAGAATACCGTGCATATTCAGCAAGCGGTTATCCCGGGAAGATATATGTACAGGCATGCTTTCTTGCCTTCGACGCGTGGCGTGGAAAATATTTCTGATCATGATTTACGCATGTATCAGGTCACACCGGCGCCCTACTGGCGTGCTGAACGTAGTCGTAGAAGACAAGAAACCTACGATCAACAAGGTAAAGGGCAGATTGAACATCCAGATGGTCATTTTACGGGTGCTTCTGGCGGTACGGTTTATGGAGGTGATGCTTTCCCTGATGGATTTTACGGTAATATCTTCACCGGTGAGGTGGCAGGTAATCTCGTGCATCGGGATGTGTTAACGGCGCATAAAACAAGTCCTAAATACGTTGCCTCACGTGCTAACGAGGATAAAGAATCTGAATTTATTACTTCAACGGATTCATGGTTTAGACCTACCAGCTTTGCCGTGTCGCCTGACGGTAATTTATACATGGTGGATATGTATCGCCAGCATATTGAAACACCGATGTCTATTCCGGAAGACTTAGTTGCTGAAATGGATTATAAGCAAGGGATGGACATGGGACGGATCTACCGCATTGTTCCTAAAAACAAAAAGAACCTGGATCGTACTTTAACCGACAAAGAGAATAAAACAACGGCTGATTACGTGAAATTATTGGCCCATGAAAGCCAATGGTGGCGTTTGCAAGCGCAACGTAAGTTAGTTGAGGCTCAGGATAAAAGTGTTATTCCAAGTGTTACTGAATTGTTTAACAACAGTGCCGACGCGCGCTTTAGATTACATGCCTTATATACCTTGGAAGGCTTAGGCGCTTTGACTAGCGATATCGTTAAAAAAGCATTGGCCGATAAGCACGAAGGTGTAAGAGAACATGCCGCCATTCTTGCGGAAAGATTCCCTGAAAATAAACAGCTTTTAGTAAGTCTATTAGATGATCAGGCTCCACGTGTGGCCTTTCAGGCGACCTTGAGTTTAGGTCAATTCAATGATCTATTTGTTACCGATCAATTGGCTAAAGTGGCCGAGAAAAATGTGAATGATCCTTGGTTTAGAATGGCGGTGCTTAGCGCGAATAACGGCGCGTCTTATGAGCTCCTTAAATCCTTGAACAAGACTTCTTTCTTTGCTAGCTATGCCGATGAAAAAGGACAGCTTATCAATGACCTTGCTTTTATTTTAACGCGCAAAGATCAAGGTGCAGATAAATTATTGAACGATATTGCAGGCCTTGCCAAAAGCAAAGGAGAATCTAAATGGTTATTAGGTGCTATTGAAGGGGTGCAGAAGGCTAGTGGCGATAAAGGTGTGCAGAACCAAGCGGTTAAGTCTTCCTTGAAAACCATTATGGATACTTCAACAGATGAAAGCGTAAAATCTAAATTATCGGAACTACTTAAAATTTAACTTATGATGGACAAAAGGAAGATGGAAAGAAGAGCGTTTATTAAAGGTACTGTTTCTTCTTCACTAGCTGTAATATTGGGTACTGCCTACGCCTTAACAGGCTGTACAAATTCTGGTAAACAAGGCGCAGCTGATAAAGACCAAGCAAAAGCCGTAAGCTCCTGTGACGACTATTCGCAGGTGGATGAGGTGAACCTGCGAAAAAGAAACCAACTGGGCTATGTGAAGCAAACCTCAAACCCGGATAACAGATGCGATAATTGCAAATTGTATATCGCGCCGAAGGAAGGGGAGCATTGTGGGGGTTGCCAATTGTTTACAGGGCCTGTTTTTAAAGAGGGCTATTGTACCTATTGGGCAGCACAAGACTTGGTTTAATATAGCGCTAAGCAAACAAAAGGTTTAGCAATACCGTTTCTGTAAAAAAGAGTTTAGGGTTTAGGTCCTAAACTCTTTTTGTTTGGCATGCCGATCTTAACCCTTTAAAAAGGGAAAGCTACATGTACACATGGCAACTTTGGTATAAAGTTTGAAACCATTGAAACAATTGATATTTTCGATTGTAGCATATTTTTAAATACGTTCATTTTTACGCATTCACCATGATACTTACACCTATAGTCAACTCTAGCCGCCTCAAAATCACCATTACAGGATTCCTTTCGCTGCTTATGCTTGCCGGATATGCCCAAGAGGATGAAAAGCAAAAACAAGAGCAGCAAGCGGGTGCGCAAGCACAGCCGAAAGTAATGGATTCCATTGTGGTGGTTCGCGATTATCGTCCGGTATTGGCCGATGCGGTCAAGATCCGTCGGAGTCCGGATATGAAGATTGATCGGTTGGCTTTGGAGAAGGAACTCCGCCAGGTGGCTGCAGGATTGTATTTTACAAGAAACCCTTATAAAGAGCCCTACCATAGTCCCTTGCCGCAAAAATACCCTAATGCATTGCGTGATAATATTGATAATAATAGGATTGGTATTTTGGCCTATCGTGCGAAGGAGTACCCTAGAGCGACTTCAATTCTCGAGAAAGTGAAGCCTGGCGATCCATTTTACCAGAGCTCCATCTTAGCCTTGGGGCATATTGCTTTGGAAACAGGAGATAAGCCGGGAGCTCGCAATGCGTTTTATAAAGCCTCAAAAATGGACTTCGATGCCGACTTGAAAGCGGATGGGCAGTATAACTATGGGAAGGTATTATTTGAATTAGACTCTGTTCAAGCAGCCTTAAAACCCCTTGAGGCTTATATTAGTAAGCGAAATGCAGAACTCGATGAAGAAGCTAAGAAGACGGAGACAACGGAAATGCGAATGGCGCAGGTATTATCGGGCAGCAGTAATTTTCAGGCCGGCGTGTATTTGTTGGAATCATTTAAGGATAGGTCGCAAAAAGACGATGAAGTCTATCAAAGGATTACCTACTTCCGCGGCTTAGAATTTTATAACGAGCGTGCATTTGAAAACAGCATCTCCATGTTTATGCGGTCGGAGAAGTTACAGTTCGATCCGGAAATGGCCGCCTTGGCAACTTATTGGAAAGCTGAAGCGATGTACGAGGTACGTAAATATGGCGAAGCCGTAGAGAACTTTAGCAAGTTTCTTAGCCTGCCGGCGGTTAAAAATAGCACGGTCTATAATTATGCGAACTACGCCTTAGCCTATGCTGCTTTCCGCATCAATAGATATGGTATGGCCGCGCAGTATTTTGAACGCTTTTTGGCCTCTGAGGACAGTAGATTGGACAAAAATATCCGTTATGATGTGATTGCGCGTTTGGGAGATTCTTATCTTTCTACACGCAATTATGAGCGTGCAAAAGGATACTATGACCAATTGATAAACGATAAAACGGCAAATCAAGATTATGCCTTATTTCAGCAAGGTATTATTCAAGGGCTGCAAGGTAATAATGAGGGCAAGTTGGAAACCCTGAAATCTGTGGTAGAGAAATTCCCTAATTCCAACTATGCCGATGATGTGGCTTTTGAAATCCCCTATATCTACTTCACGGAAGGCGATTACGATGTTGCCATCGAAGGCTTGCAAAAGATGATTAAACAGTATCCGCGAAGCAGCTATGTGCCACGGGCTTTGATGACCATTGGTTTGGTTCAATATAATAAAAGTGACAATGAGGCGGCAATGGCTACTTTCCAGAAGATTGTAAAGGATTATTCGACGACCAGCGAGGCCGCACAAGCGATGCTGTCCATTGAAAATATTTACCTGGATCAAGGTGATGCAACCAGCTATATTCACTATGCTACCAGCAATAATATAAACAACCTGAGTGAAGGGGAACAGGATAACTTGGCATTCCAGGCTGCCCGTACTTTATTTTCTAGGGGACAATATGGGCCTGCAGTAGAAGCCATCAATGCCTATTTTGATAAATTCCCGAAACCTAGACAAGAGAAACATGCGCGCTTTATCCGGGGCGTGAGCTATTACCATACCGGTCATCCCGAGGAAGCCTTGCACGACCTGAATATCATTCTGAACGATTGGACTAGCGAATACACAGGTAGAACTTTAATGACTGTCGCCGCCCTATACCTAAACTTGAAGGAATACAACGAGGCTATTGTTCACCTCAAAAAATTGGAGCTTAACTCAGATTTCAAAGAGAACTATGGTTACGCAGTTACTAATTTGGTGAAATGCTATTACGAGATCGGCGATTTCGAGCAGATGGAAAATTATGTGGAGCTGGTTAAAAATTACGCCAAGGCCACCGAGGAGGAGATAGCAACTGCGCATTTGTATAGCGCCAAAGCCTTTTTACAGAAAAAAAATGTGGAGTCGGCCATCAAAGAACTGAACTTGGCCGCGCTGAAAAGTAAGGCGGCGGTGAGTGCGGAGGCAAGGTACCGCGTAGGGCTCTTGCAATATGAAAGCAAACAATACGACAAAGCGCAGAAATCTGCCTTTGATGTTATTGAAAACATGGATACCCATGATTATTGGGTAGCGAAAAGCTTCATCCTCCTGGCAGATACCTATGCCCGTAAAGGAGATACCTTGCAGGCCAGAAAAACGCTGGAAAGTGTAATCGAAAATTATACGAATGACGATGATGTAATTCCTACCGCTAAAGCCCGCTTGCAGAAATTGAAAAAGTAGATGGTTGATGGGGGGCTTTCCTCATTAGCCCTTGAGCATTATTTAAAGGGATTGTTTTTTGATTGATAGGGCCTTTCTATAGATGTGTATTTTTTCTAGCTTTAATTTCCTCCCTTTTAGCGCTCTTTCCCACCCAATCTTAAAGGGTTGTGCATTGGGTTTGAAAGGGGAGTGAAAGGGGAGAGAAAGGGATCTAGACGGAAGGAGGGGTATGGAGTTAATAGATTTGAAAGTTGTTTGTCTTATTCTTGGGCCGCTGGTTAAATTATCCGCGCAGATTAATTTTTAAATAATCCGATGGTGGTTTTTAGGGGGTAGAAACATGGTTGGGCATCTATCTAAGGTATTGTAATGTTCTAATGCTGATTTTAATCCTTCATTTGGAGCAGGAGGATTTAATAAAGTGCCTGTTAGTGAAACAATACTGCTAGCAGTAATCTCTCAAAAATTTATTATCTTTAACTATAAAGAAAGAGAATGCTATGTACGAAGTTGTTATAAAATATAAAAATCGAAAAACGTTGAAGGTCTTGGCAGTTTTGGGCGAGTTTTTGGGCTTTACCATTGCAATCCCTGATAAAAAACATAAAGATAAAATGTATTATATAAATTGTATTCAAATTCTACAAGGGGATGGCAAGATTGATATAAAAGACATAAATGCGATCTTCACTGGTAAGGATATAGACGCAAAAAACTTAAGAAAATCTGCATGGCAGCGCAAAAAGTAATCTGTGATACCGATGTTCTAATTGAGCTCTTTGACGCTAAAAAGACGCGCCATTCGAGAACGGATGCTATTATACAAGGTATAGGAATAGAAAATATCTTGATTTCAGCTATCACCAGAATGGAACTAATTAAAGGTACTTTGGTAAAGGAGCATAGCAAACAGCTTACAAAGAAATTAAAAAGATTTGACACTATTCTTTTGACTCCTGAAATAACGATCCGAACAATAGAATTATTAAACAGTTACCATTTAAGTCATGGACTAGCAATTCCTGACGGCTTGATAGCAGCTACTTCCCTCGAAACGGATCTGAATCTATTTACTTATAATGTACGTGACTTTAAGTTTATTAATGGGTTAAAATTATATGACCTTAAATAATAGTCTTCCTGATGTTGGTTTATTAGACAAATTGAAGTGTAAATTACCTAATGGTGCCCCTAAAATCAAAAAAGCCAACTTGTTGAAAGTTGGCTTTTTTCTGTGCGCCCACCTGGGCTCGAACCAGGGACCAAAAGATTATGAGTCTTCTACTCTAACCGACTGAGCTATAGGCGCGGTTTTTGATGTCCATTAAAACAAGATAATTCCCGTTTTGACGATGCAATTATCGATATTTGTACCGAGAAAACAAAATTTTGTATGCAAAAAGTTAAAAATATTATTCTAGATTATGGCAATGTAATTTTTATGATCGACTTTGCTAGAGTACGTGAATCCTTTAGGGCATTGGGTATCAAAAATGTAGATGATTTTTTCGGCCATCATGGTCAAGATTCTCTTTTTGACGATTTCGACAAAGGGGAAATCTCAGCAGCACAATTTAGAGAGGGTGTACGGCAGCGGGCTAATAAACCAGAGCTTACGGACGAGCAAATCGATACAGCATGGAACTCCTTGCTGATTGGTGTTCCGGAAGGTAAGCATGAGATTTTGGAGGAGCTAAAGCAACACTATCGATTGTTTTTATTGAGTAATAACAACGAATTGCATTATGCCTATTGCATGAAGCATATTCAGGATGTATATGGCGTACAAGATAACGAGCAGTTTTTCGAGAAAACCTATTATTCGCACCTGGCGGGCTTGCGTAAGCCAGACTTGGCCATCTTCGAGCGCGTACTGAATGAGAACGATCTGGATCCTGCTGAAAGTTTGTTTATAGACGATAGCCCGCAGCATCTGGAAGGGGCCAAAGCCTTGGGTATACAGACTGCTTTATGTACCAAAGAACACCCCCTAGAAGCCATTGTGGAAGAATATAATTTACTTAACAAATAGTTTGCATAAGTGTATTGCTTTCTTTACCTTTGCAGTCCAAGAATTTCACAACGAAGGGAGGTATATAAAAAGCTATGATTATTGTAAATGTAAAAGAAGGAGAATCTCTAGATAGAGCATTAAAGCGTTTCAAGAAGAAATTCGAGAAGACTGGTGTATTAAGAGAACTTCGCTCACGTCAGGCTTACGAGAAAAAATCTGTAACTCGTCGTACCCAAGTTAAGAAAGCAATCTACAAACAAGGTTTGCAACAAGATAACGCATAAATATAAAGCCATCCATCCGGATGGCTTTTTTATTTCCCCTCCATTTTATTTCAAAGCTTCCTTCCAAACGCTATTAGCAATACATCGTTGTACAATGACTTGGCTAAATCTTAATGGCTATAGCGGGCTATGAACGAAGAAAGCTCGCTTCAATTAAGAAACGAGCTTTTAGCTTTTTTGTGCCCGCGGCGGGAGTCGAACCCACATCGGCAGAACCGGAATCTGATATTCTATCCATTGAACTACGCAGGCGGCAGGCCAAAAATAAGATATTTTTTGAGTATTACACAACAATAGGCTGCTAATTTTAGCAACCTATTGATTTTTAAACTACTTAATAAATACTAATGGCTATGTTCCTCGCCCACAAAATGCATTTCGAATTTAAGATCCAAATCATTGGCACCGCCAAACTTGGTAAAATCTTTGTTTTGAATATCATTAACTAGGTCAATTTTGCTTTTTACGCCTGGGTTTAGGTGGCGCATTATATAGCGTAATTCGAAAGCATTAGTTTCTTTTAATACGCTGATATAGCCTACAGTGCCCACTTTTACTCTGGTTTTATCGGCTTTCTTGTCGGCAAAGATTACTTTCATGCTGCTAGCCGGCGCGTTTAACCAAAAGGCGAAATGTTGCTCTTCGCTATCGATAAAAGTTTGTTCTGCGGGACGGCCTGCAAAGTCTGTTGCTTTCAGTTCAAAGCGATAGGTTTTACCAACGTGCAGGTGCATATGCGCGTTAGCAGGAGCACTAAGGTCTTTACCCGTGAATTTGATGCTTTGTTTTTCAGCACCTTCGAAGTCGTTATAATGGAAATGATCGTCGTGAGGTTCCACTTTCACTTCGGTAAAGATCAATTCTGCCGTGCCTAGTTCTTCCTGGTCTGTAACGGGAACAGGGTTATCTTTGGAGCAAGATCCAAAAACTAGAAGGCTGATAACAGTAAATAGGGGTAGAATATTTTTTTTCATGATGGTTTTTAATTAAAAAAGTAAACTGATGGAAAGACTGATGTTTCGTCCCGGACGATGTGCATAGTAGCGGAACCGATCCATATAGTCTTTATAGGATGTGTTTAATATATTTTCCACCGCCAGGCTGAAGCTAAGTTGCTTCTTCTGGAGGTCGATAGTTTTACGCGCATGCGCATGCAATAGCTGGTATGCTGCTGGGGGAGCAGTATAATCCGATCCTTGCTGGTACCGCTTTTGCCGCGCTACAAACTCATGGGTCAATTTAACGTAAGTACGATCATGCTTGTCAAAAGACCATTGTAGCGAGTGTGCAAAGCGGTCAGCAGGAATATAAGGTAAATAGCTGTCCAGGCTCTGGTTTTTTGCACGTACGATACTCGCGGCAAGATGATAGTTCAGCTCTTGCCAAACGTTCCATGCTACATTCAGGTCAGCACCATAGAATAGTGCATTATCCTGTGTGTAGCTAAATACAGGGAAAGTGCCGCGGATGGTTTGACGCACAGAATCCGGATTAGGATTGGCATAGATATAATCGTAGATGTATTGTCCGAAGATATCAAGACTGAAATTTAGCTTTTCTTGCACGTGTGCTATTGAATTTACCCATTTAATGCCACGTTCAGGGTTTAAGTCTAAATTGCCGATTTCATAAATGCCGGCTCCGTGATGTACACCGTCGCTGTACAATTCATTCGCTGTAGGCGCGCGCCAGGCTAGCCCTGCATTCGATTTAAATGTCCATTGCGGATCGATGCTGTAGCGCATACCTAAAGAGCCTGAGACGTTATGGAAGTTACGCTGATCTTCCATAAGGTATTGCTGAGGTAACTCATCGCTTTCGGAAGCGTACTGATAACGATAGCCAGCGGCATCAAAATGCTTGAAGTCATAGCGCCATCCGGCCTCCAAGCCTATTTTATCCCAGTGGTATTCGTGAATTCCGAATAGGCCAAACCCATAGCTGTCATAGTTGGGGATTATAGGCGTAGTGCCTGTTCCGTTGATGTTGTTGTTCACCTGTACATGGCTGCTCAAGCCAAGCGTATGGAATTTGGTTTTTAACAATACATCCAATTGTTGACTATGGAGCTTCATATTCGACATAGGAACTTCATCGGCAACCGCACGGCGCATATCAAACTCGCGACGATGATTCTGTTGCCAGCTATACTGGGCTTCCAGTTTCCAAGCGTCAGCCAGCTGATACTGGTAATTAAGCTTAGCCAATTGATGGTTTACCAATTGCCGAGGAGCAGCTATGTTGTAAGTGAAATCATATTCCTCCAAAGGCTTTCCATCTTCAATCCTGGTAAGAATATCTTCTACCGTGCCGACATGGGCACCATAAAAGATCCCTATTTCAGTCGCATAACGGGAGTAGTACACATCCCAAGCACTTCGTTCGGTAGCATATTGTAGGGTACCACTGAAATTAAGCTCTTCTACACCGGTATTACCTAAGTAGTAATCGGTCGTTTTACTATTGCCTAATTTCTTTCCTGAGGCCTGAAGACGCCAGGCTAAGGAGGGAAGGAGGGATGTGCCACCTTCGAGCTGAACGTTTGCAGAGCCGCCACGTCCATTGCTCTGGCCAATCAAATCTATGCGGCCACTGACCTGCTGAGGATCTATTTTTGAAGAATTTGCAATCAGTACACCACCTAAGGCGTCTGCACCGTAGCGAACCGCCTGTGCCCCTTTAATCACTTCAAACTGCTCGGCAGCAAAAGCGTCCATTTCAGGTGCATGTTCTGCTCCCCATTGCTGGCTTTCCAGCTTAACACCTTGGTTTAGAAGTAATATACGATTGCTATGTAAACCGTTTATGACAGGCTTAGCAATGGTTTGTCCGGTATTCAATACCGATACCCCAGCTAGCTTAGCAAATACATCGGCCAACAGCTTTCCTTTCGATTCTTCTACGAGTTCCGCTTTTAATCGATGTTGCACAGCTGTAAGCTGTTCTTGTTGGCGACCTTGCACCGCAATGCCTTCCAGTTGCTGAACAGCTTCCTTTAAATGGATATGCAAGATGCTATCCTTAGCTAGATCAATTCGAGCTTGATAGCTTTGGAAACCTAGGGCTGTAATACTGATTTTTACGGATCCGCGCTTTTTTAAGTTCTTGATTACAAAAGAACCATCGGCTGCAGATACAGTCTGCAGCTGCAAATCGGGCAAGAGGATCGTAGCTTTTTCTAAGGGACGATGCTGTTCGTCGGCAATAATCCCCCTTAAACTAACCGTTGAAGAGGACTGTGCATAACTAATTAATGCACAAAGACCTAAAACAACCGTCAATAGATATTTTGACATGAATGTTGAACATGAATGAACTGGAAATTGATGAATTACCTAGGAAATCCAGTCAAGGGGCGGCGCCCGTAGTCCTTTAGAAAAGTAACGTTTAACAACGACATTGTGTGATCTAGTCGTCGGGTATATGAAGTTAGTGTTAAAACCGCCGGGTTGGCTTTCCCAATGAAAGGAAGGCAGGGCATCGATTGCTTGGCTATAGTATAAAAAACAATAGCTACAATTTTCTGCAGGATGCTTGTCATCTGATCTGTTGTCTTCGTCACAATGGCTATGGGAACAGCTGTTGGTGTTTTCGTGATCATGCTTATGGCTAAGCATAAAACCAAAAGATAGCAGCAAAACAGCCATCCAAATGCTGGCTATTATCTTTTTGTACTGACATATCTTGTTGATCACGGTACAAAGATAGTGTAAATGCAATTTAGTTGCAAGCTAAAATAAACATAGTTGCATTAAGACCGTGGATGAAACTGTGTGATTACGCTTTGTAGGTATTCTTTATCGATATGGGTATATATTTCTGTGGTCGTAATGCTTTCATGGCCCAGCATGTCTTGTACGGCACGTAAATCGGCTCCGCCTTCGACCAGGTGAGAGGCAAAGCTATGTCGAAAGGTATGGGGGCTTACTTCTTTTTCAAGTCCTATTTTGGCTGCCAAGTCTTTAATAATCAAAAAGATCATCACGCGAGATAGGGGATTACCTCGACGGTTTAAGAACACAAAGTCTTCTTTTCCGGGTTTTATGGGCTGATGAACCCGCACTTCCTCCAAGTATATTTTAAGGAAATGGATAGCTTGTTGTCCAATGGGTATCAAGCGTTCCTTATTACCCTTGCCTTCTACTTTAATAAATTCCACATCTAAAAAGAGATTCGAACGCTTTAGGATGCACAATTCCGATACGCGTAGTCCACAGCCGTATAGTAATTCCAAGATGGCCTTGTTGCGCATACCTTCCGGCGTAGATAAATCTATAGCTTCTATCAGCGCATCAATTTCTACTATCGAGAGGACAGCGGGAATCTTTCGGGTTATCCGTGGCGACTCCAATAATTCTGCTGGATTATTTTCCAAATTATGCTCCAATTGCATAAAGTGATAGAAGGTTTTGATGCCGGATAAGAGGCGGGCTTGGGTATAAGAGGAGATTGAAAATTCATTAACCCAAAGGAGAAAATCCTGGAGGTCTTTAGTGCTGATATTCGATGGATTTAGTAGTCTTAATTCAGCAAAACTTTGCAGCTTTTGTACATCATTCAAATAGGCAGAAATGCTGTTTTCGGCCAGTCCACGCTCGAATAGTAAATGCCGTTTAAAATCTCTTTTGAGGCTGTTCCAATCCATATGTTAAATATAATTAAATTATCCCAAAAAGGCTTAATCTTGTTTTAATACTAAAGAAATTATCGTAGATTGGCGGCGGTAAAATAATTAAAACCATTCAGATAAATTATTTGAGATTATGAAAATATTAAAACCACTGGCCCTGGCCTTTTTGCTACCTTTTACAACAGAGATAGCAACGGCTTATGAGTCAAGTGCCTTAAACCCGGAAGCCAAAGAAATCCTGCATAAGGATTCCCTAAAATGGGACAGCAAATTGCCTTTCGACCAAGAAGTGAAAACCGGAAAGTTGAAAAATGGCTTTCAATATTACATCCGTAAAAATACGGAACCTGAGAAAAGGGTAACCATGTATTTAGCGGTGAAAGTAGGCTCTATCGTTGAAAATGATGAGCAAGCTGGATTAGCCCACTTCTTGGAACACATGAACTTCAACGGCTTGAAGCATTTCCCGAAAAACGAATTGGTAAACTACTTGCAAAAAGCAGGGGTTCGTTTCGGATCTGATTTAAACGCTTACACCGGATTTGATGAAACTGTTTATCAATTGCCGATTCCTTCCGACGATCCTGAGTTATTGAAGAATGGCTTGCAGGTAATGCGTGACTGGGCACAGGACGCCATGTTAGAGACTTCCGAGATTGATAAAGAACGCGGAATTATCATGGAAGAAATGCGCGGTGGCCGTGGCGCAATGCAACGCATGCGCGACCAGTTTATGAAAACTTTAGTGAACGGATCCCGCTACGCAGATCGTATGCCTATTGGTACCGAAGAAGTGGTGATGGGCTTTAAACCGGAGTTAATCCGTCAGTTTCATAAAGATTGGTATCGTCCGGATTTACAATCCCTTATTGTGGTAGGTGATGTAGATCCAGCTTACATTGAGAGCGAGATCAAACGCTTATTCTCAGATATGCGTGTTAATGAGAAACCAAAGGCACGTACGGAATACAAAATTGACTTATTGAATAAGAATCAATTTATCGCGGTAACCGATCCGGAAATGACCTATACTGTAGGTCAGATTATCATCAAGCATAAGGAACAAAAAATCAATACCGTTGGAGATTATCGTTTGGCCTTAATGCAGAACGTTTATACCCAAATGATCAACAATCGTTTGGGAGAATTAAGCCAATCGGCAACTCCGCCATTTATTCAAGGTGGCATCGATATCGAAGACTTCTTTGGAGGTTTAGAGAATATGTCGGCATACTTCGTTTCTAAACCTGGCGCATTTGAAGAAGGTTTTAAAACCCTAGTTCGTGAATTAGACCGTGTTGACAGATTCGGATTTACCGATACGGAATTCCAACGGGCTATCGTTGCGTTAAACAAAGGAAATGAAACGAATTATGTGGAACGCGATAAGCGTAAGTCTGATAGCTACGTAGGTACTTATTTAAATCACTTCCTAAAAGATGGCCCTGCCTTGAGTGATGAAGATAGGTATGAAATTACCAAGCAGTTATTGCCAACTTTAACCTTGAAAGAAGTTGTTGCTATTGGTGAGAAATACTACGTAGATAACAACCGCGATGTGGTAATCTTGGCTCCAGAGACTGAAAAAGCTAATCTACCGAACGAAGCTACCATCGATAAATGGTTTAAAGATATCGATAATGAGCAGTTAACTGCATACGATGATAAAGTGTCTGATTTGCCATTACTTGCCAAAGAACCGGTAAAAGGAACCATTAAATCGGAGAAGGAAATTGCTAAAATCGGCACTAAAGAATTGGTGTTAAGCAATGGTGTGAAGGTTTTATTGAAACCTACTACTTTCAAAAACGATGAAATCTTAATCAATGCCTTCAGTCCAGGTGGTACCTCCTTATATTCAGATGCGGATTATATGTCAGCTACATTTGCTGGTAACCTAATCAACTCCAGTGGTGTTGGTCAGTTAAATACCATCGAATTGCAGAAATACATGACCGGAAAAGAAGCAAACGTTTCTCCATATATTGGCGAGCGTACAGAAGGTCTTTCCGGAAGATCAGATAAAGAAGGTTTAAAAACGGCTTTCGAATTAATCTACGGTTATTTCACAGCGCCTAGAATTGAAACTGATGTATTCCAAGGTATTTTAAGCAAGCAGATCGATATGTTGGCGAACAGAGATAACGATCCGAACTTCGTTTACTCTAAAGCAGCCTTAAACACCTTGTATGGAAACAGTATCCGTCGCTTACCATTCGGTAAACCGGAATTAGATAATGTTAGCCAACAACGTGCTTTGGAAATCTACAAAGAACGCTTTGCAGACGCTTCCGACTTTACCTTCGTTATTGTAGGTTCTTTCACTGAAGAGGAAATTAAGCCTTACTTGGAGAACTATTTAGCCGCTTTACCGTCGACTGGACGTAAGGAAGTCGCCAAAGACTTAAATCTTTACGAACCTGCAAAAGGGGTAGAGAAAGTGGTGTACAAAGGAAAAGAAGCGAAAGCAAATGTACGTATCGCAATCTATGGTGATTACACCTTTAATGATACGGAGAACGTGAATATGGACGCTTTAGAGAAAGTATTATCCACTCGCTTATTAGAGCGCTTGCGTGAAGAAGAAAGTGGTATCTATGGCACGAGAGCAAGTATAGGCTATTCGAAATATCCGAAAGGTCGCTACAGCTTAAGTGTATCCTTTGGAACCAGTGTAGACAAATACAAATCTTTGATTGCTTCTACCTTAGATGAGTTCAAGAAAATCAAAGCGAATGGTCCATCACAAACCGACTTAGACAAATTCGTAATCGAAGAGAAGCGTCAATTGGAGCTTAGCTTGAAAGAAAACGGATTCTGGATGAGCCAATTGGTATCTGCGAGCCAAAACGGCGAAGATTTAGCTGGTGTTACTAAATACTTAGAAGATTTAAGTAAAGTGACGGTGAAATCGGTGAAAGACGTTGCGAACAAATACATCAAAGAAGATCGTTTGTACAAATTCATCTTGTTGCCAGAAGCTGCAGAGAAAAAATAACAACAATTAAATACAGCATAAACCGCTATTAGCGGGTATTTATAGCCGGTTCTAACTTTAGAACCGGCTTTTTTATTCTTTCATTTTCACAAAAGTTCTGTTGAAACAGTCGTAGCATTGTTCTTTAAGAATCAGAAGGCTGTCTTGCTGATAAACCGCGGTGCGACGACCTTCAAATTCAAATTGCCATTCCATCTTCTGCGATTCAATGACCTTGCCTAGCTGAAGGTTGTAGGGAACTGCGCCCTTAAATTCCCCATTTTCATAGGTAAAGATGCTATCCTTGCTAATCTGCAGATGCACTTCCTGATTGCTGCTTTCCGGTGTTGTTGTTCTTCCGACAAAGCCACCCGTCGATTTAATCCATCGCCAATTGCCTTCGATTTTCGGTTTTTTAGTACTGCTATTCGAAGCGCCACAGGCAAATAGGATGCTGCATAGCAGTGGTGCAAAAAGATATTTCATGATGCTTTCCTTTCAAATAATCCTTAAATACTATGAATAAACCTTAAGAAGGATGGATTTGTTTGGCTAGGGGATGTTTAGCATGGCAGGGGATAGGCAGGCCATAAAAAAACAGCAACAAGACTATCCTTGTTGCTGTTCTGTATCGTTGGATGGAGAATGTATAGGTTTTAGTTAAACCAAGCCATTACTTCATCTTTAGTAGGCATACTAATATCTAGTTTCATTTTCTTACGCATGCCGCCCAAGTCATTAAATACCTTGTTAGGGTTCGCTTCTTTTAATGCTTCAATGGTATGGAATCCCATTTTTTGCAATACCGGTACCCATTCCTCTGCAATTCCTTGTGCTACATAGTCAGCAACAGAAGCAACCTTAGCTGCTTTTTCAGGGCGCATTTGCGGGAAGAACAACACCTCTTGGATGGATGCATTATTGGTTAAGAACATAATTAAACGGTCCATTCCAATTCCTAAACCAGAGGTAGGAGGCATTCCATATTCCAAGGCACGTAGAAAATCTTGGTCGATAAACATCGCTTCATCATCGCCTTTTTCAGAAAGTTTCAACTGATCCTCGAAGCGCTCGCGCTGATCGATCGGGTCATTTAACTCCGAGTAGGCATTCGCAATCTCTTTACCACAAACCATTAATTCGAAACGCTCGGTCAATTCCGGATTGTCACGGTGTTTCTTTGTTAATGGCGACATCTCAATAGGGTAGTCGGTAATGAAAGTAGGCTGAATGAAGTTGCCTTCACATTTCTCGCCGAAAATCTCATCAATTAATTTCCCTTTACCCATAGTCTCATTCACATCAATGCCCATGCCTTTTGCAGCCTCGCGAAGTTCCGTTTCAGATTTTCCAGTAATGTCAAAGCCTGTAAACTGTTTAATCGCGTCGGTCATGCTGATGCGAGGGTATGGCGCACGGAAGTCAATCTCATGCTCACCGAAGGTAGCTTTTGTAGTACCGTTTACCGATTGCGCACAGTGCTCCAATAACTTCTCGGTGAAGTCCATCATCCAGTGGTAGTCTTTGTATGCTACATAGATCTCCATGGCTGTAAATTCCGGGTTATGCGTACGATCCATTCCTTCGTTACGGAAGTTTTTCGAGAACTCATACACCCCGTCAAAACCACCTACAATTAATCTTTTTAAGTAAAGCTCATTCGCGATACGTAAGTATAAAGGAATATCTAAGGCGTTATGGTGGGTCGTGAACGGACGTGCTGCCGCACCACCAGGGATGGCTTGCAAAATAGGCGTTTCCACTTCCATGTAACCCGCGTTATTAAAATACTCGCGCATGGCATTGAAAAGCTTCGTACGTTTTAAGAAAATATCTTTGTTTTGCGAGTTCACAATTAAGTCAACATAACGCATACGGTATCTTTGTTCCGGATCGGTGAAAGCATCAAAGGTTTTCCCTTCCGCTTCTTTAACCACCGGTAATGGGCGTAAAGACTTCGTTAATACCTTAAGTTCCTCCACGTGGATACTGATTTCTCCGGTTTGCGTCGTAAAAACATAGCCACGGATACCAACGATATCACCGATATCCAATAATTTCTTGAAAACAGTATTATAAAGGGTTTTATCTTCAGTAGGGCAGATGTCGTCGCGCTTCACGTAAGCCTGGATACGGCCTGTTGAATCTTGCAACTCCATGAAAGAGGCACTTCCCATCACACGACGGCTCATGATACGGCCGGCAAATTGGATGTTCTTATAGTTGAGTTTATCTCTTTCGTAGTTTGCTAATATGTCTTCTGCAGTGGCATTTACTTCAAATTCCTCTGCAGGAAAAGGGTTGATCCCTAAATCGATCAATCCTTGTAGGTTAAGTCTGCGTTGTTGTTCTTGTTCTGATAATCCGATACTCATTTTTCTTCGAACTTATATTGAAAGGCAAAAGTAGGAAATTTGAACTACTTAATCGACTGTTCCCCGGAAAAAAGCACGAATTTATCCCCTTTTATTTGCAAAAATCAAAGCATTTTCCAATTTTTGCAGTCATCAAGCATCTGCTGAAATTTGCAATGAAAATTTATTAACATCCTGTGGAATGAAAATTTCTACTTTTTTGTTTTTAATGGAAAAATAAATTATCTTTGCACCTCGATTGTTGAATATATAGTAATCATAAAGATAAAATGAAAAAAGATTTGCATCCATCAAACTACAGATTAGTTGTATTTAAAGACATGTCTAACGACTACGCTTTCATGACTAAATCTTGTGTTGACACGAAAGAGACTATTACTTGGGAAGATGGCAATGAATATCCATTAGTGAAATTAGAGATCTCTCACACTTCACACCCATTCTACACTGGTAAAATGAAATTGGTTGATACTGCAGGACGTATTGATAAATTCCGCAGCCGTTACAACAAGAAATAAGTTTATTTCTACCAAGAAATTTAAGAAAATCCCGATAACATGTGCTTATCGGGGTTTTTTTATGTACTTTTATTTAACATATGCCGCATTCCATCGTATTATATGACAATGCCGATTGGCGTAAGCATTTATTTCCTTTCACCGCAAGCCGCCCTGTGGGAAACCTACGGGTAGGCCTCTGTACGTTGAACGAAAAGTGGAATAAACTTTTCCATTGCCCCGTTTCCTACCATACAGCTGAATACCTGCAACTTTCCTTTCCTTTACATCCATCACCCGCAGCGGATATATTGATCCTGGATGCGCGCTTACTGCCCTCAGAGATGTTATTGCAAGCCTTGGATAGTCTTAAGCTAGGTGAAGTGTTGATGGATGGTTCTCGATGGCTAGCGGCGCGGGTAGATCGATACCCCGATCAGCTGGAAAAGGAGCTCCGACAATTAAAACCGATACAGCTATCTTTTTCCCCTTCCTGCATTCACTTTCCGGAAGACATATTCAGGTATAATAAGGAACAGTTACTGGCCGATTTCAAGCTCTTAACCAAGGGGAGGAGTTCGGCAAGCTTGTCATCAAGCAATGCGTTGTATGGCGATTGGCTCTTTGTGGAAGAAGGGGCACAACTAGAAGGTGTTAGCTTAAACAGTTTAAAGGGGCCTATTTATATTGGAAAAAACGCCCAGTTAGAAGAAGGTAGTTTCCTGAAAGGCTATGTAGGCATTGGCGCGAACGCAAGGGTAAAAACCGGCGCTCGTTTGTATGAGAATGTGAGTATCGGGCCGGGGAGCACCATTGCTGGTGAGGTGAATAACACGGTGATGTGGGGAAACAGTGCCAAGGGCCATGAAGGCTATTTGGGCTGCGCCGTTATTGGCGAGGGCTGTAACCTGGGTGCTGGCTCCAGCAATTCTAATTTAAAGAACAACTGGAAAGCGGTTATGCTTTACGATTATAAAGAAGAGAATCTGCGAGATACCGGACTGTTAAAGTGCGGCCTGATGATGGGCGATTATGCCATGGCTGCTATCAACTCTTCCTTTACCACGGGTACCGTCATTGGCTGTGCCGCCCAGATTGCAATATCGAATTTTATTCCCAAATTTGTTCCAGACTTTTGTTGGCTTACCGATCAACAAAAAGAGGCTTATATCCTAGAAGAATTCTTCGGCATGTTGGCCCGAAGAAAACAAGCCGGTGCAGCGGATAACCTGCACGATATGGCGATTTTTAACCATATATTTGCGGAAACAAAAGAAATTAGAGATAGAATAATCAACACTTAATATATCAATTTATGCGTAAGAACATTGTTGCAGGAAACTGGAAGATGAACATGGACTACGAGCAGGGCTTAAGCTTGTTTTCCGAAATTGTAAACATGGTAAAAGATGAGGTGCGTGGCGAGCAAGAGGTTGTCGTGTGTAGCCCTTATATCCACTTGCCTGCGTTAGCAAAGTTAAGTGCCGGTGTAACCAATGTATCCATTGGCTCTCAAAACTGTCATCAAGCCGCTTCTGGTGCTTATACAGGTGAAATTTCAGCAAGTCAGGTAAAATCTACCGGAGCAACCTACATAATATTAGGACACTCCGAGCGCCGTGCTTACTTCGGCGAAACGGATGAACTGCTAGCAGCAAAGGTTGATGCGGCTTTAGGTCAGCAATTAAAACCGATCTTCTGTATTGGTGAAACCAAGGAAGAGCGTGAAGCTGGTGATTTCTTCAACCTATTGAAAGGCCAATTGAACAAAGGGCTTTTTCACTTAAACGAAGAGCAGTTCAGAAACGTAGTGATTGCATACGAGCCTGTTTGGGCTATTGGAACAGGCTTAACAGCTTCTCCAGAACAAGCACAAGAGGTGCATGCCTTCATTCGTAAAACCTTGGCCGAGCAATATGGCGAAGCAGTAGCCAACGATACAACCATTTTGTATGGCGGTAGTGCCAACCCTTCAAATGCGGAAAGCCTATTCTCGCAACCTGATATCGATGGTGGCCTTATTGGTGGTGCTTCCTTGAAATCGCGTGATTTCTTGCAGATTATTAATGTATTTAATGCATAACAAATGAAATACACAGCAGTTACTTTTACGTCTTCATCTCTTGAAGATTGGCAAAAGGATTTGCTTATCGCTGAATTGGCAGAAATAGGATTCGATACCTTCGAAGATAACCCGACTGGGTTCGATGCGTATATCCCTGCTGCCAATTTAGATATTCAAGCCTTGGAGACCGTATTGTTGCAGGAGGTGCAGGGCTATGACCTTAATTATGAGGTGAAGGATATCGAAGAGCAAAACTGGAATAAACTCTGGGAAAGTAATTTTAACCCTATTTTAGTGGATGATACCTGCTATGTGCGGGCTACTTTCCACGAAGATAAACCTCAATATCCGTATCAGATTATTATCGATCCGAAAATGTCTTTCGGCACGGGCCATCACCAAACCACTTCCATGATGTTGTCATTTATTTTAGACAATAACTTTGAAGGAAAACGCGTATTGGATATGGGCTGTGGAACGGGCATTCTTGCTATTCTTGCCGCAAAAAGAGGCGCGACGGAGTTGCTTGCGGTAGATTATGACCCCATTTGCGTGGAAAGCGTGCGTGAAAATGCCCAATTGAACCATTGCGAACAGATTAAGGAGAAACTAGGATCTAAAGAGGCTATTGAAGGTGTTCAGGTGGATACGGTATTAGCCAACATCAACAGAAACATCCTTTTAGATCAGTTGGCTACTTACGCCGACTGCCTGCCAGCAGGAGGGGAGCTCTATCTTTCCGGATTTTATGACGGAGAAGATTTAGAAATCCTCAAACAAAAGGCCGAGTCTGTGGGTTTCCAATATAACGATAAGAAAACGCTCGATAATTGGTGTGCGGCCAAGTTTACTAAAGCTCAATAAATGCGAATTCATTTTATTGCCATAGGCGGAAGCATTATGCATAATTTGGCTATCAACTTAGCCGAACAAGGGCATCAGGTTAGTGGTTCTGACGATCAAATCGTCGAGCCGTCCAAATCTCACTTATTAGAGGCCGGACTACTGCCGAAAGAGTTGGGCTGGTTTCCGGACAAAATTACCGAGGACATCGATGCCGTTATTTTAGGCATGCATGCCGTCGATAAAAACCCTGAGCTGCTCAAGGCCCAGGAACTTGGCTTAAAAATCTATTCCTTCCCTGAGTTTGTATACGAGCAAAGCGTCGAAAAAACGCGGGTTGTCATTGCCGGCACCTATGGCAAAACAACCATCACCAGCATGGTGATGCATGTGCTTAAGAAATTAGGGAAATCATTCGACTATTTAGTAGGGGCACAGTTGGAGGGTTTTGATAAACTGCTGCAATTGAACCCTGAGAATAACCTAATCATCATTGAAGGTGATGAATACTATGCCTCCAGCGTAGATAAGCATTCAAAATTCCTGGAATATAAACCTAACATTGCGTTAATCTCCGGTATTGAATGGGATCACTTCAAAGCCCTAATGGATCAAGAGGCTTATTATAAGCAGTTTGAGGACTTTATTCGCACCATCGTGCCCAAAGGTACCCTTATTTATAATAAGGACGACGAGCGCACCAGAAGCGTTGTAGAGAAAACCATGGACATTAAAATCAATAGACATGGCTATAAGCTTCCGGAATACAGCATCAACAAAGGCGTGACCTACCTGCATCATGGAGAGGAACGCATTCCATTGAAGGTTTTCGGTAAACATAACCTCTCTAATATTGCCGGTGCATTCACCGTTTGCGAATGGTTAGGCGTTAAAAGGGACGAATTTTATCATGCCATTCAAGATTTCAAAAGCTCCATCCGATATTTAGAGTTTGTAGCTAGCCAAAATGGAAGCGTGGTGTACCAAGATTTCGCTCATACCCCTTCTAAGTTAAGGGCCAGTATCCATGCGGTAAAGGAGCAATTCCCCAACCAAGCTTTAGTTACTATTATTGAATTAAATGCATATGACAGTCTGGACGCTCATTTTATCCAAGAGTATGCAAATAGTATGAATGAATCCGATTTTGCAGTCGTATTTGTCAATATTTCTCTTTTAAAGGAAAAAAATGTAGTTTTGGATAATATACAAGCAAGTTTAACTCTCGCTTTCAATCATCCATCCTTTCGTGTAATTACGCAATTGACTGAGTTAGAAGGCTTTTTAGATACTTTTAAGTCAAACGGGTACAATTTGCTATTTATGAGTTCAAACAATTACAATGGGGTAAATATGTCAAGCTTTGCGGACAAATTTTTAAGAAATTTTTAAGATATTTATTAAAATTTTCTAAAAATTTAATACGCACATTTTGAAATTTACTTTATTTGTTTAAATTTGATAATTACTTAATAAATAAATATTTTACATTTTACCCATGAATGCATTAGGAAAAAAAATTAGATTACTTAGACACCAAAAGGGGTGGAGTCAAGAGGATGTTGCCAAACGGTTGGATATTTCCATCCCGGCATTTTCCAAAATCGAAACAGGTATTACGGATGTTAATCTCTCCAGATTAAACCAAATCTCTAAGTTATTTGGGCTATCCTTAGTTCAATTGCTATCTACGTCCGATCCGGAAGAAGATAAGCAAATTCAAAATGAAGTGAATGAGCTGCAAAAACGGTTACAAGCACGCGAAGCGGAAGTAATCGATTTACAGAAAAAAGTGATTGATCTATACGAGCAATTGCACAAAAAATAAGCAAAGAGAAAAACATAAAAAGGCTGATTCTGCAAGAAAGGATCAGCCTTTTTTTATGCCCTTTTCTCAGGCTGTTCTAGCAGGCAACCACCTGAAAAGCACCGCATTCGTTACGTATTTTCTGGGATTCCTTCTAATTCCCCGGTAACCCTGGGGCAATCAAGCTTTGCTTAAGTGTTATTTACTGCTTTTTATTGAGCCTTGCTCAGCCCTTTTACAGCCCTTTGCAAAGGGGATTGATACGGGTGAGAAAGGGGTGAGAAAGGGGTGAGCAAGGTGTGAGAAAAGTGTGAGAAAGGGGAGAGAGCGGGGGAATTTTAGTAAGTGTCGTTTTGTTATCTTTTTGTCATCTTTTTGTCATGGTGAGCGGAGTCGAACCACGAACGACTGGTACGTCAGTGCAATCCATAACGCCTAACATGCTAATTAACAATGTCATTTGTTACCAATGACATGCATTTATATTACGCTTTTAGTAAGCTGCTTGTGCATGATGGTTTACATTGACGTACCAGTCGTTCGTGGTTCGACTCCGCTCACCATGACAAGGTTATGACAATATGATGACAAAAAAAGTAACAGAAGAATCCCCCCCTGCCTAAAAACAAAAAATGCGCAAGTGTTAACTTGCGCATTGCTATTTCTTTCCTAAAATGTTCTATCCTAAATATGATTTAAGAATTTTGCTTCTCGAGGTATGACGTAGTCTTTGTAAAGCTTTGTCTTTAATTTGACGTACGCGCTCTCGGGTTAAGCTGAATTTCTCGCCAATCTCTTCCAAGGATAATTGATGATTGGAACCTAAGCCGAAGAATAATACAATAATTTCACGCTCGCGCTCGGTAAGCGTCGCTAAGGAGCGTTTGATTTCTTCGGATAGAGACTCATCAATTAAGGAGCTATCGGTATCCGGATCGCTGTTTTCTAATACATCCAAGAGGGTGTTTTCTTCACCTTGCACAAAGGGAGCATCCATAGATACGTGACGACCAGAATTACTTAAGGTATCAGAAACCTTGTCAACGGTTGTTTCAAGGATGTCTGCCAATTCTTCCGGTGATGGTTCACGCTCATATTCCTGCTCCAGTTTTGAGAAGGCCTTGCTGATTTTGCTTAAAGACCCCACCTGGTTTAACGGTAAACGAACGATACGAGATTGCTCGGCAATAGCTTGCAAGATGGATTGACGAATCCACCAAACAGCGTAAGAGATAAACTTAAAACCTTTAGTTTCGTCGAAGCGTTTTGCTGCCTTAATTAAGCCTAAATTGCCCTCGTTAATCAAGTCGCCTAAGGTTAGGCCTTGATTCTGATATTGTTTAGCAACAGATACAACGAAGCGAAGATTGGTTTTGGTTAATTTCTCTAATGCTACTTGATCACCTTCGCGAATTCTTTGCGCTAGAATAACTTCTTCTTCTGCTGAAATTAAATCTACTTTTCCAATTTCATGTAAGTATTTATCCAAGGACTGGGACTCACGATTGGTGATGGATTGCGTAATTTTGAGCTGTCTCATTTAATAATATAAACCTTTCTAATCTGAAATGTTCGCAAATTTAGCGAATATAATCCAATTTATTCTAATATAATTGTAAATTATTAACTCATAATGAGTAAGTTAGCGGGGTTGAGTTGATGTAAAACTAACTACAAAAATCATTCCAAAGTCAAGCATTTTACCCCAATTACACTAATAATATTACAATATTGTTAATATAAACTACGCTTGATCTCTTTTTATTGTCTTATTCATAAAACAATATTCGGTTAATATTGTTTTTCTTAGCAATAAGATCAAAACTAGTCGACTATGCCCATTGTGATTCATCTGGACGAAATCATGTCTAAAAAGAAAATGTCACTTAATGAACTAAGTGACAAGGTAGGGATAACCCTTTCTAATTTATCGATTATTAAAAACCAAAAAGCAAAAGCTATCCGCTTGAGCACCTTGGATGCCATCTGTAAGGCCTTGGACTGTCAGCCGGCTGACTTATTGGAGTTTAAGGAATTATAACCTCCTCAGGTAGCTTATAGCCACGTAAGAAATCTTTAACCTGCATTCTTTTCTTGCCTTCCAACTGTACTTCCACTAACTGTAAGAAGCCCCCCTGTACGGCAACTTTTAAATAAGTTTTTCCATCACTTAGCCATGTGCCTGCAGCATAGGTTGTGTTGTTTTCTTCTTTTTCGGTTTTAAATACTTTTAACACCTTACCGGCAAGAAAGCAATAGGCGGTGGGGTAAGGGCTTAAGCCACGGATAAAGTTGTACAGCTTATCCAAAGGTTGCTGCCAATCGATTAAACAATCTTCTTTAAATATCTTGGGTGCATGTTTCACCTCAGCATCATCCAGGATACTGTCTTGTGGAATCGGGTTTACTTGGCCTGTTTTTAAGGCTGCCACGGTCTTTACGATTAATGCTGCGCCTTCTTCCATCAATTTGTCATGCAGGCTGCCAGCGTCGTCCGTTTCTGCAATAGGCACCTCCGTGGAGAACAAGATGTTTCCGGTGTCAATTTCATGTTGCAAGAGAAAGGTGCTGACCCCCGATATTTTTTCGCCATTCATAACGGCATGGTTGATGGGAGCCGCCCCGCGGTAGTTAGGCAGTAAGGAGGCATGTACATTCACGGTGCCCATTGCAGGCATATCCCAAACCATTTCAGGCAACATCCGAAAGGCAACAACAACTTGCAGGTCGGCTTGGTAGGATTTTAATTGTTCAGTAAATTCCGGATTACGAAGCTTCTCGGGTTGTAAGACAGGTAGGTTGTTGGCTACTGCAAATTGCTTTACGGCAGACTGGTTCAACTTCTGTCCACGACCTGCCGGTTTGTCCGGTGCTGTTACCACAGCGACCACATTTTCACCAGCGTCCAACAGGGCTTTCAATGAAGCTACTGCGAAATCTGGTGTTCCCATGAATATAATGCGCATAATAAATCTTGATTATCTGATTTCAACTACCAATCTGCGTTGAATTTTTATAACTTTGCGAAGGTACAAATTTAATTTAAGCTTGAATTTTCCATTTTTCCTTGCAAAGCGCATTACTTTATCGGGGCAACGGACCTTTTCCAAACTTATCGTTCGGGTAACTATCGGGGCATTGACCTTGGCTATTATGGCTATTATCCTGGCGGTGGCGATATTGAGGGGCTTTAAAGGCGAAATTACAGACAAGCAAAGGGGCTTCTTTGGCGATGTCATTATTCTGAAAAATGACCGCAATGATTCCTATGTGAACACGCCAATATCCTTAAATAGCCAAGAGATTGCCAAGCTGGAGCAAGATCCCAATATCATGAATGTCTATCCTTTTGCCACCAAGGCAGGGATAATGAATGTGAAAGGGGAAGTGGAAGGGGTATTGCTAAAGGGAATAGATAAAGATTATGATCAAGACTTCCTTTCTAAAACCATTGTGGAAGGGGAAACCATAGATTTTAAAGCCGAGAATGCGGAAAACCAACTCCTGATATCCAGCTTGATTGCCAACCGACTGCAATTGAAGGTTGGAGATAGCTTTATCATGTATTTTATTCAAGAGCCTGTACGGAAGCGTAAATTCGTCATTCGCGGCATTTTTAGCACGAATTCGGAAGAGTTGGACAAAATATATGTCATTGGATCCTTATCGCTGATTCGGAAGCTGAATAACCTGGCGGAGCATGAGGTGGGGGGCTATGAAGTGCGGGTGAAGGATTTCAATCAATTGGCCATAACCACCGAACGGGTGAATGATGAATTGCCGATTGAACTTTACGCAACCAATGTGGTGGAGCAGATGCCTGATATTTTTAATTGGCTGAATATGCTCGATATGAACGATAATATCATATTTGTGCTGATGGTGGTAGTGGCCGTCATCAATATGATATCGGCCTTATTAATCAGTATTCTGGAGCGATCTTCCATGATTGGGATGCTGAAAGCTTTGGGTATGCAAAACCGCAAAATCAGAACCGTTTTCTTATATAATTCCTTGTATTTGATTGGATATGGCTTGTTATTAGGTAACTTTCTTGCTATCTGCCTTTATTTTTTTCAACGCTATACGCATTTCTTCAAATTAGATCCTTCGGTGTACTACGTATCTTTCGTGCCGATGGATATTTCCTGGTTAACAGTAGTTTGGCTAAACGTAGCCTTGGTTTTTATTGCCCTACTTACCTTGTTTATACCATCGATGTTAATCAGCCGGATATCACCGATAAAGACTATCCAGTTTAAATAAGTTGACTTCCAAGGCTTATTAATTTCTTAAAAATATAGAATTTCGCTATCTTTCCCTTGGAATTAAATACCTCCTATGTGGGTGTTTTAGTAATTAGTGAACTGTCTATGAATAAAGTTTTAGATCATTTAGCACATGCCTTTGAAGCACCGTTAACCAATCCTGTCCTTATTTTTTCCCTCGTTCTCTTTATTATCCTGTTATCACCCATTTTGCTCCGACCTATCAAGGTGCCTGGGATTATCGGTTTGATTATTTCCGGGATGATTATTGGGCCGCATGGATTAAACTGGTTAGAGAAGAATTCGGCCGTCGACTTATTCTCTACCATTGGTTTGCTCTATATCATGTTTATTGCTGGTTTAGAGTTGGATATGAATGAGTTTAAAAAGACCAAACATAAGAGTGTGATGTTTGGATTCTTTACCTTTATTATCCCTATTTCCATTGGTTTTCCGGTTTGTTATTATGTGCTAGACTATAGCTTGCTTTCCAGTATTCTGATTGCGAGTATGTTTGCCACCCATACCTTGGTGTCTTATCCCATTGTTAACCGTTATGGTATTTCCAAGAATGAAGCGGTCGCCATTACCATCGGGGGAACCATCCTAACCGATACAGCCGTACTTATTATTTTGGCGGTAATTAAAGGGGCCTCTCAAGGCGATATCAATAATGAGTTTTGGGTAACCCTAGGGGTTTCCTTCGCTATTTTCCTGTTTATTATGTTTGGTGTTATTCCAAAGATCGCCAAATGGTTTTTTGAGAAGATTGAAGGTGAAAAAACAGCCCACTATATCTTTGTATTAACGGTGGTGTTCTTTGCGGCCTTTCTGGCAGAAATGGCTAACTTGGAGCCCATTATCGGAGCCTTCGTTGCCGGTTTAGCGCTAAATAAACTGATACCGCATTCTTCAGCCCTTATGAACCGGGTTGAATTTATCGGAAATGCCATCTTTATTCCTTTCTTCCTGATTTCCGTAGGGATGATTGTGGATGTTTCCATCTTCTTTAAAGGGGAAGGCTGGACGGTGTTCTATGTGGCCGGTGTATTGACACTTGTGGGGGTAAGTGGTAAGTTTTTAGCGGCCACAGCAACCCAATTGGTGTTTAAATATGCGAAGAATGAGCGAAACCTGATCTTTGGTTTAAGTAATGCACATGCCGCAGCCACCCTTGCCATTATTATGGTGGGTTATAACAATCAGATTATTGATGAACATGTGCTGAACGGTACGATCGTACTGATTCTGATCAGTTGTATCATTGCCTCCATTGTGACGGAAAATGCGTCGAAACGTATCGTTATGGCCGGACATCAGGATCAGGAACACATTGAGCATGTAGAGGAACATGAAGAGCAGATTGTGATTCCGATTGCTAACTTGAATAATATGGAGGCTATTCTTGATTTTGCTACCCTTATTAAATCTAAGAAATCGCCCCATCCCTTGAATATTTTAAGCGTGGTGCCCAACGATGAGCAGGCCGAGCGCAATGTGATGCTGGCACGGCAGAACCTGGATAAAATGGCTAAATATGCTTCCGGTTCTGAAACAGACGTGGAATTAATTACCAGCATCGACTTCAATATTGCCAATGGTATTGGCCGGGCAGCACGTGATGCCTTTGCCGACTGTTTGATATTGGGATGGCCGAGTGCCAGTAGTTTTGTGGAGAAGATTGTAGGGGAGAAAACGGAGAGTATCCTGAACCGTACCGACGCCAGTTTATTCATGTGTCGCCTCGATAAACCTTTTATCACAAACAAATCCATCACTATTTTTGTTCCTCCATTGGCTGAGTCGGAAGTAGGCTTCGCCTATTGGATGGAGAAGATGTGCAAGTTTGCCCAAGAGCTGTCGCTGCCGATTACGTACGTATGTAATTACCGCACGAAGCAAGCCATTGAAGAGATGCTGAATACCTTGAAGTCTAGCGTGCCGGTAAGTTATTCCATTTATGAAGATTGGGATAACATCTATGGCTTGGCGACTTTCAGTAATGCCGATTCTTTATTGGTTTTCGTTTCATCGCGTTTTGGCGAGGTTTCTTACCGCGACTCTTTAGATGGCTTGGCAAAACGGGTAGGGAAGTATTACAAGAATCAGAACTTAATCTTAATCTTCCCATCGCGCGTGGCCGATATGCATATTGACGAATACGAAGATATCCAAACCGCACCGATCTTCCGTAAGATCAGCCGTGAAATTGGAAACATGTTTAGTAAAGACAAAAATTAAGTGGGATGAATAACGATAAGATCAGTATAAACGAAGCCGGGCAATTGCAAGTGCCTGACCATGTTACTTTACCTTTTATTATTGGCGATGGAATTGGCCCCGATATTTGGCATGCCTCCGTTCGGGTGTTCGATGCAGCCATTGCCAAGGCCTATCAAGGCAAGCGTAAGGTAAATTGGAAGGAAGTATTGGCCGGTGAAAAAGCTTTTAATGAAACCGGCGATTGGCTGCCTGAAGAAACACTATCTGTATTTAGGGAATATTTAGTGGGGATAAAAGGTCCTTTAACCACGCCTATTGGTGGGGGTATCCGTTCCTTAAATGTAGCCTTACGCAAGGAATTGGATCTGTATGTATGCCAACGACCTACCAAATGGTATGAGGGCGTGCCTTCGCCTGTAAAACATCCGGAATGGGTTGATATGGTGGTTTTCCGTGAGAATACGGAAGATATTTATGCCGGTATTGAGTTTGCCGCAGGAACAGCCGAGGCAAAACGCATGCAGGACTTCCTGAAGAATGACCTTGCTGTAGACTATAATTTCAGCAATACCACGGGCGTGGGTTTAAAATTTGTATCCGAAGAGGGTTCAAAACGCCTAATCCGTGCGGCCATAGAATTTGCACTGGCCGAAAACCGCAAGTCGGTAACCTTGGTGCACAAGGGCAATATTATGAAATATACCGAAGGGGCTTTTAAAAATTGGGGCTACCAATTGGCTGAAACGGAATTTAAAGAGCAGGTATACACCTGGAATCAATGGGAGCAAACAAAGGCCAAGCTAGGTCAGGATGCTGCCAATGTCGAGCAAAAGGCCGCTGAACAAGCAGGTAAACTGATTATAAAAGATATGATTGCTGACAATTTCTTGCAGCAGATTTTATTGGCTCCTAGGGATTTTGATATCGTAGCTACCCTAAACCTGAATGGCGATTATATATCTGATGCCCTTGCCGCCATGGTAGGAGGGATCGGGATTGCGCCGGGTGCCAATATCAACTATAAAACGGGGCATGCTATTTTTGAAGCTACGCATGGAACCGCACCGCGCTTTGCCAATACCGACAGCATGAACCCATGCTCGGTGATTTTGAGCGGCGTAATGATGTTTGAATACTTGGGTTGGACAGAAGCTGCCGACGCTATTGTTGCGGCAGTGGCCGAAACCATCAAAGAAAAAACAGTGACCGTAGATTTTTACAACTTAATGGATGATGCCACCTTATTGAAAACGAGTGAGTTCGCTAATAAGATTATCGAAAAGCTGTAAATAATTGCATTATCCTATAAAAAAGCTGAACTTTAAAACGTTCAGCTTTTTTTATGGATACACAAAACATACCTTCCTTCGTGCTTGCGGCAGGCTTTTTTACGGATGCCGAATTACAGCAATTAGCATCTTACGGGGCGTTGCCATCGCCTGCCTTGGTGGATGCCTTTCAATATGAACCGGAGATTCAAGAATTGATGAATGCCTTTATCGGTGATGAAAGCAGCCGTCAGGTTCATCAGTACCTAAAAGCGCGGGAATTTTTGGCAGCTGGGGCCGTAGAAAAAGCTTGGAAAATTATTCTCTTGTAAGGAGGAAAGGAATTTTGTGTAGATTAATAGATTACTTGTTAATATTTCTGTAAATTGGATGATCGATTTCCTGGTAATCATGGAATGATCACGTAATAAACCTGTGGCCGAGTTATAGTAGATTTATGTATCTAAAGATTGATGAGCGTATATTTCGAGAACTGTTTCATACTTATTATGATCGGTTGTATACGGGATTTTATAAAAAAACAGGATCTTATGAACAGGCCCAAGACCTGACCCAACAAACCTTTATTAAGTTTTGGCGTTATCGTGATAGTTACAATCCGGAACTATCTGTAGAAATTCAACTTTTCCGAAAGGGCAAGCTTGTCTTTATTGATTGGCTGCGCAAAGAATCGAAAGAAAGACAGATGATCGATAGCTTACAGCAGCAGGAAAAGATTCCGGTTGAAGAGCTATCCGCTGATTTGAAAGATTCCTTAAACCAAGCGATCGATCAGTTATCGCCTATGCGCAAAGAGGTGTTTAATTTGGCCTATATTGAAGGCTATAGCCATAAGGAAATTGCTGAGAAATTAAATGTATCCGTCCGAACCGTAGAAACCCATGTCTATAAATCGGTTCAACAGCTGCGGAAAATATTAGCCTTAATTTTTATTATGCTGCATTTGTAATTTTTTTTTACCCAGGCGTACGTAGTTTTGAGTTTTCGGACGTATATACTTTTAAAACGACCTAAATTATAAACTGTGAACAAAGAGGTGATAGAAAAATTCATGGCAAACAAATGCGCTCATAAAGAGTGTGATGCTGTCGCTGATTATCTGGAGCAACATGAAGAGGCTTTAGATAAGCTGGAATTATTTGAACACCTAGCAGAAGATGAGTTGCTGCACATGCCCGTGTATGAAAAAGAAGCGCAACTTAAAGAAATCCTAAAAGTTAAATCTATTCAGTTCGGTTGGAAGCAATGGCTTGTGGCTGCTTCCGTGCTGTTTTTTGTGCTGTTCTCCTTTTATAAAATAGGGATGCAGGATGTGGAGCGGAATACTGCCGAGCTACGGGTGACTTTGGTCAATTTAGGAACCGACAGTAAATGGTATATGTTGCCAGATAGTAGCCGCGTAAAGTTGGAGCCGCAGTCGCGGATAGCTTACCTTCCAAATTTTGCTTTTGATCGGGAACTGCAACAGATGTCTGGGCAGGCCACCTATTATGTGCATCCTGATAAGGAACGTCCTTTCCGGGTTGTATATGAAGGGGTGCAAACCAGGGCCTTGGGTACCATTTTTAGTGTGGGCAGCTATGATCAGGATAATTTATTGGTGGAACTATTGGAAGGAAAAATCGTGTTGGAAGAGGCAGAAAAACGCTTGGATAACCAGGTTTACCTTTCGGAAAAGTCGACCATCGTTATCAATAAAAAAGACTTCACATATAGACTCCTGAAGAAGGAGAAAAGCAATTATAAACGCGCTTGGGAGATGGAGCGGGAGAACAATGTGGGCGAGAATACCAAAAGCTCCATTGCCTGGTCGAACCAAGTGGTCAATTTCAATGGGGTTTCCAATGCTGACTTATTCAGTATTATGGAGCGCCTCTTCAATGTCACCATCGATATTGAAAACCCGAAGATTATCAATGGAAACTTTACGGGTGAGTTATTTCAGGATGAAAACCTGGAAAGCTTCTTAACGAGTTTCTGTCAAATGAATGGATGCACTTTTACGATAAATGAACATGTAATAAAAATTAAATAACAAATTTCAGTAACCAAAAACCTTTTATAAATTAATCTTATGACCATGAAAAGTAAAGTAATCTACCCGTTACTAATCTATGGGCTATTGATTCTTTTCCAACAAGCTTCGGCACAATCCCAGACCAAAGCAACCGGAAAAGTAATCTCGACGGATGGTGGGGCCATCCCAAATGCAACCGTGGAAGTTCTAAATGTGAAAACCCAGCAAAAACAAACCGTAGGTTCCAATGCCGAGGGGATGTTTAACCTGGAAAACCTGACCGTGGATGGTGTATATAATATTTATGTGCACCATATGGGGTTCCAGCGCGATTCAGTAATGAATTTTGTTGCCAAAGTAAACCAAACTAACAGTATTTTAATTCGCCTAAAACCTGATGATACTGAACTGGATGAAGTGGTGGTCATTGGTTATGGTACAGTGCAGAAAAAAGACCTGACCGGGGCGGTTTCTTCCGTCGACGGGAAGGATATCGCCGTGCGTAAAACAACGCAGCTCTCCCAAGCTTTACAAGGTGCCGTGCCTGGGGTAATGGCCACCCGTACGAATAATGCGCCGGGTGCTGCAGCTACCATTCGCGTACGCGGGATTACCACCATTACAGAAGGTGGGCTAAATCCGCTGGTAATTCTTGATGGGGTGCCTATTAGTGGGCTGGATCAGGTAAATCCGAACGACATCGAGAATGTTACAGTGTTAAAGGATGCCGCATCAGCTTCTATTTACGGTTCCAGAGCGGCAGCAGGGGTTATTTTGATCACTTCCAAAAGAGGCGTAGATGGGAAACTATCCCTGGAGTATAACACCGACCTTGGTTTTGAAACTCCAACAGAGCTTCCTGAGTATGTAGGTGCGCAACGCTATTTGCAACTGGTGAATGAATTGCGTTGGAACGATAATAATAACAACGCCAATGAATATCCTATTTATGCTAAAGATTTAGTGGATAACTATATCAACCTGAATAAGGAGAATCCGAATCAGTATCCAATCACCGATTGGCAAGATGTGTTGCTAAAGAAAAGAGCAAATAGACAGAGTCATCAGTTAGCGGTTTCAGGGTCAGGGAAGCATTTGAGAACACGGTTTTCATTAGGTTATGATGATACGGATGCTTTATATGTGCATCGGAATTATGAAAGATTAACGGCTCGCGTAAATAATAACATCGATGTAAATAAATATTTATCTGCTGTAATCGACTTAAACTTTAAGCGTACGACGGATAATCGGCCTTATATCAATACTGTTGATCAGGATAATCCGGGCTTCGGAGGCTTAATCGATCCAATGTATCGTATGGGAATTACAGCACCTATTTATGCTGCTATGTGGGATGATGGACGCTTAGCTTCCGGAAAGGATGGAGATAACATCTATGGCATGTTAAACTTCGGTGGACACAATAAATACCAGTATTCTCAATTTGGGGGTAAGGTAGGCTTGGATGTGAAGCCTTTAGATGGCTTGACATTGACTGGGGTCATTGCGCCAATATTTAACTTCAACCGTTCGAAATTATTTAAAACCAAAGTGCCTTATACGGCTTGGAACAATCCAGATCAACGCCTAGGCTATATCAATGGATTCGATGCGACCAAACTTAACGAAGGTAGGGTAGAAGAATACCAATATACCACCCAATTCCTTGGAAACTATACGAAAGGCTTTGGAAAACATAACCTGAACCTATTGGCAGGTTACGAGTTTTTCTACTTAAATAATGAAAGCCTTGGTGCCTCAAGAGATCAATACCTACTAAGCGGCTATCCCTATCTTGATATTGGTCCACTGGACTTCCGTGATAACAACGGGTCGGCTTATGAAAATGCTTACAGGTCTTATTTTGGGCGCGCCATGTATAACTACGCCAATAAATACTTTATTCAGGCGAATATCAGGTACGACGGGTCCTCACGCTTCGCTAAGGACTTCCGTTGGGGTGTATTCCCATCCGTGTCGGCAGCATGGACAGTTTCTGAAGAGAGCTTCATGAAAGAAATCTCCTGGTTGAATTTCTTTAAAATTCGGGCTTCTTACGGTACTTTAGGTAATGAGCGTATAGGTAATTATCCTTATCAATCGTTGATTCAATTCTCAAATGGGGCCTTATTCTACAATGGTAACGAGGTTGTATCTGCGCAATCAGCAGCGCAATGGCAGTATGCTATTCGCGATATTACTTGGGAGAAAACAGAATCCTACGATATGGGATTGGATTTTATCGGGTTAAACAATCGCTTGAGTGCTACGTTTGATGTCTATAAGAAAATAACATCAGATATGTTATTGGCCTTGCAGATTCCTGGCTATATAGGCTTTGAAAACCCAAATCAGAATACCGGGATTATGGATACCAAAGGCTGGGAGCTAACATTAGGATGGAAGGACAGAATTAATAAGTTTAATTATGGCATCTCTTTTAATATTTCCAATTTCAAATCTAAGATGGGCGATCTTGGAGGTACAGAGTTCTTAGGCGATCAAGTGAAAAAGCAAGGCTCAGAATTTAACGAATGGTATGGTTATATCTCAGATGGTCTTTTCCAAACGGCAGATGAAGTGGCTAATTCACCGGTATTGAATGCCAATGTTAAACCTGGTGACGTGAAGTATCGTGATATTTCTGGTCCTGATGGTACACCTGACGGTAAGATTTCTCCTGAGTATGACCGCGTATTACTTGGCGGGTCACTGCCTCAATACTTGTATGGTGGCCAAATAAATGTTGGCTACAGTGGATTGAACTTAAATGTGGTGGTGCAAGGCGTTGGTAAACAAAACACCCGTCAAACGGCCGATATGATTCAACCTTATCAGCAGAACTGGGGTAATTTCCTATCGATATTAGATGGCAATACTTGGAGTAAATACAATTCCGAAGAGCAGAATAGAAATGCGCAATATCCGCGCTATTCAAATACCTCTGCCAGTAATAACTATGCGATGTCTGATTTTTGGATGATTAACGGGAAGTACTTCCGCTTGAAGTCGGTAAGCCTTTCCTACCAGATTCCGGAAGCATTCTTGACTAAATATCATGTGCAAGGCTTAGGCTTCTCTTTTACCGCCAATGATATCTTAACGGTTAATAAGTTTCCAAAAGGTTGGGATCCGGAAATGCAGAAGTTTAATTACCCAATTACAGCCTCCTTTTTATTTGGAGTAAATGTGAAATTTTAATCGCCAACATCATGAAAAATAAACTTTTATATATATGTCTTTCCTTGTCGATGTTATCTTGTCAAAAACTCGACTTGAATCCGCTTTCCCAAGGGTCTAGTGAAACCTGGAACTCCAATGCGGATGAATTGGTGATGTCGCTAAACGACCTTTACCGCGAAGCCCTATGGAAGAAGGATGCCGATGAATGGACTGACGATTGGATCAATCGCGATGGATTGACCGATATTACCAATGCGACTATCAACGGGCAAACTGCCTATGTGGTTACTAATTGGCGTGATACCTACAAAGCGATATCGCGTGCCAATGTTGTATTAGAAAGTATGGATAGAGCTGCAGGCACCTTGCCAGAGGCTCAATTAAACGCCTACAAAGGAGAAGCGCGTTTCGTGCGTGCTTGTATGTATTCCTATTTGTTGAGTCATTATGGAAATGTAGTATATACCGATAAAACCTTAAGTATTGAGGACGCTATGGCCATCGGTCAGTCTGACCCGGCGGAAGTCCTTAAGAAAATCTATGAAGATTTCGACTTCGCTATTACAAACTTGAAGGAGTCCTATAGCTCCAATGAGCTCAAGCGGGTGACTAAAGGAGCTGCCTTAGCCATGAAAGCTAGAATTGCGCTTTATAGAGGCGATTTTCAAACGGCTAAAACTGCTGCAAAGGCCTGTATGGATTTAGGGAAATATCAGTTACATACAGATTTTGGTAACTTATTTCTTTCGCGAACCAAGCAATCTCCGGAATCTATCTTTTTATTGCCGCGTTCTATTGCTTTAGGTGTTGCTGTGGGCGGCCGCCAATCCTATGTGTCTAGAAATGCAGGTGGTTGGGCGCAGTTTGATCCATCTTGGGATCTCTTGTTCTCGTTCTACTGTAGCGATGGTTTAACTATTGATAAGTCGCCGTTATTTGATCCTAAGAATCCGTTTGCTAATCGCGACCCACGTTGTAATGCTACGATTGTACCTTTTGGTGAAGCACATTTAGATTTTATTTATAATCCGCATCCTTTAGCCTTAAAAACGAAGAAAGTATCTACCAATGCTGATGTCAATAATAATGATAATCGTGCCGTTGCTACCTATGCATCCTTTAATGGGCTGGTTTGGCGAAAAGGCGTTGATTCTGATTGGTTATTGAATTCATGGCGCGTGGAGCCTGATAACATTATCATCAGGTATGCCGATGTATTATTAATTTATGCGGAAGCGAAAATTGAAGCCAATGAACTGGATCAATCTGTTGTTGATGCAATCAATCAAGTACGGGCGAGGGCATATAAGGTAAATTCGGCTGCTGCTGGTTATCCGAAGGTAGTACTAGGCAGTCAAGTAGACCTTCGCAAAATAGTACGCGCTGAACGTAGAATGGAGTTTGCCTTTGAAGGCCTCCGCTATATGGATATAATCCGCTGGAAATTAGCAGAAAAAGTATTAAATAAACCTAATTATGGGCTTTTAGATCCGGGAGATCTAGTGGCAAAGGTTGTGAATCCTGGGAAATGGTTTTTACCAAGTGCACCAGCTGTAGATGCAGATGGTGTGGCAGATATCACGCCTTTTTATACAGAAGGCTTAGTAAAACAGATTGCCATCCGGAAGTTTGATGCTAAAAAACAGTATCTATGGCCAATCCCATCAACCGAAGTTTTAACAAGTGGTCTTAAACAGAATCCTAATTACTAAGGTTTTTACTTAGCTAGAAAAATTAACAAAGAGAAAACGGATATACTATGATTAAAACTTTGATTTGTATAGGTTTCATATGGCTATGCTGTTTTACAGCAGCAGCCCAGTCCTGGACTGCCTTAAAGAAAGAGCAGCAACCCATCATGACCTATACTGTCAATGATACCTTGAGTTTTCCGGTTTATGTGGTTGAAGATCCTGATAGCAAGGCTTTTTACTTTGCCACCCAGCTTCAAACCAATGTGTGTAACGACCAAGTATGTCTCCCAATCGAGGTAAATCTGTTCTGGGACCTACTCGGCAACTATCACCATTTTAGTCGCGACAATGACTTCCATTTCACGAAGTTTGATCATCAATATTTTGAGGATACCGATTATAAGCGTCTACAAGAGATTATGTTAGACAGTTTATCTGTGCTTCGTGATTATCAGGTGGAAGATCTGTTGGATAAGGAGGCAAAGAAGTATTCCTTGGAAGTGGATGCGGTTACTAAGCCTACTTCGCCTTTGTTTTCTAATGTCACTGTGCCGGGTGCCCTGTATACGGTGTATACGCTTTGGCATATCGTCAATGGATCGATTAAGCAAGCTTTGTATCAATATGCCCAAACACATTATCAGGAAAGAGCTTGGGCAAGTTACTTTGCACAGTCGAAAGTGCCGGTCTATCAGGAGTATTTTCTCAAGCAGCTCAGTGAGTCTGATTTGAAAAAATACCAGCAAGAGGTGGTTGCTTTATTATTTGCAGAAGATGATTTCGTACCGCATTATGCCATCGATGTACTAGAAAAGGGATATCTCAAAGACCCTAAACAATACAATGCTGTATTGCATAGGTTATCAGCGCTTAAGCCCCATGTAACTACAGAAGTAATTAAATCTATTGCCAATCCTAATAAGGAGAGTAAAGACCTTTTGATGCAGTTTCAGCAATCCAGCAAGGCTTCTCCAAAGCAGAAAGAACTAATCTTAAAAATTATAAACCATGAAAAATAACAGAAGAGATTTTTTAAAGGCCATAGGAATTGGCTCAGGCGCGTTACTGGTGGATCCGGTATTCGCGAAAACGATTACCGACAAAGATCATAAAGAAGAAATTGTGAAAGGACCTGAATCTATTTTTGCCATTCGCAATATGGAAACCGATTATATGGTAGCCGGTGGTGGTATGGCAGGTTACTGTAATGCCTTGGCCGCTGCTAGAAACGGCTTGAAAGTGATTTTGATCCAGAATCGCTCTCGCTTAGGCGGTAATGCAAGTTCCGAAATCCGCATGCATATTTGTGGTTCTACCGCATTAGGACAAGTGTGGCGAGAAACCGGGATTATCGAAGAAACGATGTTGACCGAATCCTATACCAATCCGCAGGCATCCTGGGAAATGTTCGATTATGTGATGTACGATAAAGTACTTTCAAATCCTAACATCACCCTATTGTTTGATGCCATGCTTTATGATGTCAAAACTAGCGGCAATAAAATTACGGAAATACAAGCCTACTGTTCGCAGACAGAGGAAATCTATAAGGTTAAAGCGAAGTACTTCGCTGACTGTACCGGCGATGGTACCCTAGCTGCATTAGCAGGTGCAGAATTTATGCGTGGTCGGGAAGCAAAATCCGAATACAATGAGCCTCTAGGCTTAGAAACCCGTGATGATATTACCATGGGTAATAGTTTATTGTTCCAATCGCAAAAACACGATAAGCCGATGCCGTTCAAGGCGCCAAGTTGGGCTCGCAAGTACGAATTCTCCGATTTCAAACATCGTCGCATCCATTCCTGGGAGTATGGCTACTGGTGGATTGAATTAGGAGGCTTGGAAAACATCGTGAATGATGGGCAAAAGATTCGTCACGACCTGATGGGCGTCGTATTTGGCGTTTGGGATTATATAAAGAACTCAGGAAACCATCCGGAGTCTGCAAACTGGGCCTTATCATGGTTTGGTGCCATTCCGGGCAAGCGCGAAAGTAGAAGAATTACTGGGGATTACGTGTTGACACAAAACGATATATTGAAATTGGAGAACTTCGAAGACCGTTGTGCCTATGGTGGCTGGCCATTAGACGATCACTTGCCGGCGGGTATGGACGATACCTCATTAAGCCCGTTCCGTTCGATAAGCTTAAAAGGGCCGTACTCCATTCCTTTGCGTAGTTTATACAGCAAAACTTTTGAAAACTTAGTGATGGCGGGTCGGAATATTTCAGTAACCCACGTGGCTTTATCTACTACGCGCGTAATGGCGACCTGTGCGACGCTAGGGCAGGCCATTGGTACAGCTGTGGCCTTCTGCGTAAAAGAAGGGCTTACGCCACGTAAACTGGCACAGAACAAAGCGAAGCTGCAACAGTATCAGCAATTGTTATTACGTCAGGATCAGGCCATCTTAAAAATGAAGAATGAAGATAAACTCGATTTAGCCTTACAGGCTAAAGTTGCAGCATCTTCCGCCTTAGCTGGATTCGAAGCGAATAAGGTTATTGATGGTTATAACCGGGATGTGCAGGATGGCGATAGTCACCAATGGCGGGCAAGCTTGGTAAATGGCGAACAATCCATTGAGTTAAGTTGGTCTAAACCACAAAACATCAGTACGGTAGAGTTTACTTTCGATAGCGGATTGAACCGACATCTACGCCTGTCTGGAGAAGCATCTGTCATGAAAAATCAAAAGCGTGGGCCTCAACCTGAAATGCTGAAGGACTATGTTGTAGAGCTATACAAGGGAAATACCTTGGTGAAGAAGGAAGAGGTTACGGATAATTTCTTGCGTAAAGTGGTGCATAGTTTCCAATCCGTAAGCGTGGATAAGGTTAAACTTATCGCGAAAAAAGCGCATGATGATGAAAATGCACGAGTTTTTGAAATAAGATGTTACGCATAACCAAAATGATTTAGTTAATTTGTACTAGAATGGAGAGTGTCAATCCTGATTACTCTCCATTTTTGTAATTATACCTAAACACATACAATATGATTGATTTAAATGGAATCAATGCATTAACATTGATTTTCGCATCCTTACTTATTTTTGCTATTGCCTATCGCTTCTATGGAATCTTTCTTGCCAACAAGGTGTTGCGCCTGAATGCCAAGAACGTGACCCCGGCGGTTGAATTTGCCGACGGACAAGATTATGTAAAAACCGATAAGAAAGTGCTTTTTGGCCATCACTTTGCTGCTATTGCTGCAGCAGGGCCATTAGTAGGGCCGGTGTTGGCCGCTCAATTCGGATACCTGCCAGGTGCCCTTTGGATTCTTATTGGCTGTGTATTAGGTGGTGGTGTGCATGACATGGTGGTGCTGTTTGCATCTGTTCGCCATAAAGGGGAAAGTTTAGCAACCATTGCTTCCAAAGAGATTTCTAAACCTATCGGCACCATTGCAGGAATTGCCGTTTTGTTTATCTTGATTTTAACCCTAGCCGGGCTATCTCTAGCCTGTATATCGGCGATGCATGAAGCGCCTTGGTCTTTATTTACGATTATCCTGACCATGCCTATTGCCATTTTAATGGGCTTGATTATGCGCTATCGCGAGGGATCCGTGACTTTTGCCAGTATTCTAGGAGGGGTGCTTTTGATTGTAGGAATTATCTCCGGACATAACCTCATGGAGATGCCGGCTATTGCCAATCTATTCAATTGGAGTATAGGCACCATTTCCATTGCTATCGCTGTTTATGGTTTCTTTGCTTCCGTATTGCCTATTTGGTTGCTGTTGGTGCCGAGAGATTATCTTTCAACCTATTTGAAAATCGGAACCATCTTAATGCTGACCATCGGGATTATCTTCGTCGCACCTACGATCCAAATGCCTGCCTTAACCAACTTTGTGAATGGTGGAGGCCCCGTAATCGGAGGTCCTGTATTGCCCTTTATTTTTATTGTTATTGCCTGTGGAGCAATCTCTGGTTTTCACGCTATCATCGCTACAGGTACCACACCTAAAATGATTGGTAATGAGCGTGAAATACTTTTCGTTGGCTACGGTGCTATGTTGGTTGAGGGCTTTGTGGCATTGATGGCTTTAATTGCGGCATGTACCTTAATGCCGGGTGATTATTTCGCAATCAATACCCCTGCTGCTGCTTATGATCAATTCCTGGCGATGCACCCTGAGCTACATGCCGTAGATCTCCAGCATTTCATCGACCGCATTGGTATTGATTTGCACGGTAGAACCGGGGGAGCCGTTTCCTTAGCCGTCGGGATGGCCCATATTTTTGATAAGGTGCCGTTTATGGACGATGTGATGGCCTATTGGTATAACTTTGCCATTATGTTTGAGGCGGTCTTTATTTTAACGGCTATTGATGCCGGAACACGCGTTGGTCGTTTCTTTTTGCAGGAGATGTTAGGCTCGGTTATTCCAGCATTTAAAGATAAGAACTGGTGGCCTGGCGTTATTCTATGTTCGGCCTTATTTACCTTCTCCTGGGGCTATTTAGTGTATACAGGTAATGTTAGCAGTATATGGCCATTATTTGGTATCAGTAACCAATTATTAGCGGCCTGTGGTTTAATTGTATGTACCACCATGCTGATGCGCATGAACCGCAAGGGCTATGCCTTATGTGCTGCTATTCCGGGGGTATTTATGGCCATCATCACCTTTTGGGCGGGCTACTTACAAGTGAAAACCATTTACCTGCCTAATGAGCAATACCTATTGGCCAGTTTAGCTATTATTGCCATGCTCTTAATGGGTATAGTGTTTATAGGCACCTTTATTCGCTGGGCTGAATTGCTGAAAATCAAGGAGCTTAAGGTCGATGCTTTAGGTGAAGAGGTAAAGGAGTTGGTAGAACGTTAGCTATTAATATATAATTATTTATGTTTACAATAAGTCAAATAGAAGCGGCCCAAGCTAAGGTGCAAACAGGAGCAGATTTTCCGGCCTACCTGCACGATATCAAGCAGCTAGGCGTCATTGCCTTCACCTTTGAGGTTAGCTCTAGTCGAGAAACGTATATCGGAAATGAAGGCTTTCAAGTTAGTTCAGTGGCAAAATACGAGGAAATCAATATTGCTCCTGCGGTGAATGCTATACAGTTTCAGCGGGAGCTTAAGGAACACCAGGAAGGGAAGAGCGATTTTCCTTACTTCATTCAAATGTGTGCAGCACAAGGCATCGCTTCTTGGAAGGTTGATTTGTTAGCTCGCACCTGCTGTTATTACGATCTGCAAGGAGGCGAAGTCTTTATCGAGTTAATTCCGGCTTAAGGGCAGTCCATCAATAAGATATAATAAATAAAAAGGAGATGCACAATGCATCTCCTTTGTTTATGTAGCTGCTTTGCTAAGCTACTATTTTTTAAGATCGAAGCGATCGGCGTTCATTACTTTATGCCAAGCTGCTACGAAATCTTTGACAAATTTCTCTTGCGCATCGGCAGAGGCGTAAATTTCAGCCACGGCACGAAGTTCAGAGTTCGATCCGAACAATAAGTCGTTTCTCGTTCCGGTCCATTTATTAGCACCCGTTTTACGGTCTTTACCTTGGTAAAGTTCCTTATCTGGAGATATCGCTTCCCAGCTGGTGTTCATATCCAATAAATTCACGAGGAAATCGTTGGTCAATTGACCCGGTCTATCGGTGAATACGCCATGTTTAGAACCGTCATAGTTGGTTTCTAATACACGCATACCTGCCAATAAAACAACCAATTCAGGAGGCGTGAGGGCTAATAATTGCGCTTTATCAATTAATAATTCCTCGGTAGAGACGGTGTACTGTCTTTTCTTATAATTTCTAAATCCATCAGCTATAGGCTCTAGGTAATTTACCGATTCAATATCGGTTTGTTCCTGGGTAGCATCCATGCGTCCCGGGGTAAAAGGCACAGTAATCGTAGTACCGGCTTTTTTCGCTGCTTCTACAACGGCAGCACATCCACCTAAAACAATTAAATCGGCAAGAGATACTTGCTTTCCATTGCTTTGCGCCTGATTAAACTCTGCCTGAATACCTTTCAGAGTCGCTAGAACTTTTTGCAATTGCGCCGGATTATTCACTGCCCAGTCTTTTTGCGGAGCAAGTTGAATACGCGCACCATTGGCACCACCACGTTTGTCAGAAGCACGGAAGGTAGAGGCCGAAGCCCATGCTGTTGTTACCAGTTCAGCGATACTTAATCCAGATGATAAAAGCTTGGTTTTTAATGCAGCAACATCATCCGCATCAATTAAAGGATGATTTACTTCCGGAATAGGATCTTGCCAGATTAATTCCTCGCTAGGCACTTCTGGTCCTAAATAGCGAGAGCTTGGCCCCATATCCCGGTGGGTTAATTTAAACCAAGCGCGAGCGAAGGCGTCCGCAAAGATATCCGGGTTTTCATAGAAATGACGTGATATTTTTCCGAATTCCGGATCCATGCGTAGGGTAAGATCGGTTGTTAACATCGTAGGACGTTGTTTTTTAGTGCTATCGAAAGCATGAGGAATAATATCACCGGCATCTTTAGCTACCCATTGATGAGCACCAGCCGGGCTTTTTGTTAATTCCCACTCATAGCCAAATAGATTTTCAAAGAAGTTATTGCTCCATTTTGTTGGCGTTGTTGTCCAGGTTACTTCCAGTCCACTGGTAATGGCATCAGCACCGGCACCAGAACCATAGCTATTGCGCCAGCCTAAGCCTTGCATTTCCATATCGGCTGCTTCTGGTTCTTTGCCCACATGGTCTGCAGGTGCAGCACCGTGTGTTTTTCCGAAGGCATGTCCACCAGCAATTAAGGCTACGGTTTCTTCGTCGTTCATAGCCATTCTGCCGAAGGTATCACGTATATCTTGGGCGGCAGCTAAGGGATCGGGGTTACCATCTGGACCTTCAGGGTTTACATAGATTAAGCCCATTTGTACGGCAGCTAGTGGATTCTCCAGGTCGCGGGAGTGCATTTGTCCGTCGGCATCATCGTCTGATGATACGACGCCGTGTGCTTCAACAACACCCTCAGATCCTTTTCCATAGCGCAGATCACCACCTAACCAGGTTTTTTCCGAGCCCCAATATACATCCAATTCCGGCTCGAATACATCTTCGCGTCCGCCTGCAAATCCAAAGGTTTTAAAGCCCATGGTTTCCAGGGCCACGTTGCCCGTCAGGATGAGTAAATCGGCCCAAGAAATCTTCTTGCCGTATTTCTGTTTTATAGGCCATAATAAGCGACGTGCCTTATCTAAGCTTACGTTGTCGGGCCAGCTGTTTAGTGGGGCAAAGCGTTGCTGTCCGGCGCCGGCACCACCACGTCCGTCACCTACGCGGTAGGTTCCGGCGCTGTGCCAAGCCATGCGGATAAATAGGGGGCCATAGTGACCAAAGTCGGCCGGCCACCAATCTTGCGAGTCGGTCATTAAATCTGCCAAATCTTGCTTTAGGGCAGCATAGTCAAGGCTCTTAAATTCCTTGGCATAATCAAAGCCATCATCCATCGGATTTGAGAGGTTAGATTGCTGCCGTAGCAATTCAATCTTCAGTCGGTTTGGCCACCATTCCTGATTGGAAGTGCCATCGCCGGCAACCTTGATTTTGTTCATTTTCCCATTGTGAAATGGGCATTTGCTGATGTCGTTAGATCCGTTTTCCATTTGTGTAAGTTTGAATAGTGTTCTATATATCAGATTCCTTTATTTTGCTGATTATAAGTAAGATATATAGGTGAAAAGCGCGCTGTTATTTATCTTATTCTAAAAGTACCAAAAAGAATGTAAAGAATGGTTATAAATACCGCTTAAAGTATAGAAAATGTCTATTGATATTTTAGATGTAAAATAGAGAATGTCTATAAGCTTGATTTATTGCAAATCAAGGCATATCGCCTGGGGGAGGCGAAGGATTAGGCTTTTACAAATTCAATTTGCCGATGTTCGGCAATCATTTCCAAAATGATTTCTATATAGGTTTGCCCTTTATTATTACGGAGCTCATCTAGCCGTTCCTGGATGATAGTTGCGTCAAATAATTCGGGATGCTGTAGTTTTTGTTGATAGAAGTCGATGGTGAACTCCCGGCCCAGCTGCGCTGCGCTTTCTTCAAAATTCTTCCAGGTAAGCAGAATAGGCTCATTCCCTTTAATCACACCCACGCCGCCATAAAGAATATCATTAAAGGCGTCCAAACTTTCGCCAATTTCCCAGTCTTCACCTTGCATAAATTTGCGATTCAACTCCTCGAATAGGGTCTTTTTATCGCTGATGCGGCTGCCGTCAATTACAATTTCCTTCTTCATGATAGAAGTCGGTGCAAAAAACAAACCAAAGTGTATTGATTTCGACTTTATTTAGCCTTTTGCAATGGCTTATCTTTCCCCTTGTTGCCCCCTTTGCAAAGGGGATTGATACGGGTGAGAAAGGGGAGAGCAAGGGGAGAGAAAGGGGGGACGTCTATTTGATGTCTTGCTGTAAGCGCTTTGTCATCGCTTTCTCATCGATTTGTACTACGATGTAGCAAGTATTGTCATCGTGAGCGGAGTCGAACGACTGGTACGTCAATACAGTCGTTCAGTTAAACTACAGTGACATGTTTTTGTAAAATATTGTTAATAAAGGTGTTAAGCATAATTGATCGCACTGACGTACCAGTCGTTCGACTCCGCTCACGATGACAGCACGATGACAGCACGATGACAGCGCGAAGACAGCACAATAACAAACCGCTCAAAACAATCCCCCCCTTATCGGTTTCTAACGCATTTTACTAGCAAGCCATACTTCCGCCATTCCTTACTGATGTTAGTACTTCCATAGTTTGCGCCTCCGGTGGATTTCACTTCAAAGGTTGGAGCGGATAAGGTTTTCGTAGCTGCTGATGTCCAATACGAGCCATCGCCATGCATATAAACATTGCAGGTGCTGTGTTTATCACGGCCGCCTTGGTGGAAGTAAAGTTTCTCGCCATCATTGGTATCAAAAGAAATGGCGCCATTTGATGCTGTTGCCACATTTAAGGTGCTGAATTCAGCCTGCGTTGGTGTTCTCCAGGTATTTTTCGGTAATACTTCTCCGCAAGGGTCGCCAGGTCTGCTGGTGATCGTCCCGGTTTGAGGCCGTGGCAGTAAGGAATTCCAGTTCCAATAGAAATTGCAAGCGTGTTCGGTTTTTGCAGTGAATACTTCAGATATTTTATATAGATGGCCATTGGGGTCGGTGCCATCATAGTACAGTTCCCCTTCGGCCCATTCCAGCGTACCGATAATTCCACCTTTGTATTTAACCATGATTTTCCCGCGTTTCTTGGTTGTGATATCGTTGGTAAAGCCTGGTATTTCTGCCATCACAGGCGATGTAGGCTCAATTAAGCTGATGGATTGGCCGGTTTTATCTATTACAAGCTGTTGTATTTCTATTTGCATAGAGGCAAAAGCAGAGGTGGTGTAAATGTTATTTGTTGATAATTTCACAACGGTAGACCAGTCATTGACGAAATCAATAGGTACATCGATGTTGCTGGCGCTTATTGGATTTCCGGTTATGCTGGCATTTTTCAATGAAAAATAATGGCTTGTCACAGGTACTTGAACAAAAGATGCCGATAGGTTGAGGATGTAATTGGCAAACACCTCGGAAGCATCCAACTTCGCTTCAATTTTTGCGATTTGATGTTCAAATTCGATGTTTATGTTATTGTTACCAAATTCAGTGGGTGTAATCGTCCCACGGGCAAATAACAAGGGGGCATCTGTTTTTGTTGGAATTTCAGGCTGTTGCAAATCCGCAGGCAAAGGAATGCTTTGCACATCGTCGTAAGAATAGGCATACCAATTATAAGGCGTGTTTTTGACGAGGGTAACTTCAAAACGACTGCTAGAGCTGGTTATCTCGGCCGTCTCTCGGTATATTTCTTGGCCGCCACTGAGTTGATAGAAAAGGATCCTATATTTTTTTCCGTGCTCCATGCTGCTGTTTCCATTTAAGAAAGCTACTGGAGCTGCTTTTGCCAGCTTTGCAGATGGATTTGCGGGCGCAACGGCCCCCGTCCCAGCCATGACCGCTATGGAAAAACCGCCTAGGTCAATGCTGCTTGTTAAATCTATAGCCTTTGCTGATCTTGCGGTCATGCCTTTGGCAGATTGTGCAGTTCGTAGTTTGCTTCCTAAATTTTGTTCTTTAATGCCGATGACTTGCAAGCTGACCTTGGATGGGTCCTTACTTGTTGGGGAATTATCTTCCTGTTTACAGGCACTGAATACGATGATGCTAAGCAACAAGGTTAGCATAATAGGTTTGAAAGAAAGATTTAAAGCTGTTGTTATGATTTTCATGATGAGTGTAAGAGGATCTAAAATTCAATTTCAAAAATATTTTCTTCCAAAGGCTGTTCTTTAATTCCGGGTTCACCTGTGCTGTCGCCACCTAAGGAAACATTGGAGCCTGCAGCAATGCCCTGTTCCATCTCAATTTCTACTTTGTAAATTTTGGGGCTGTGATAACTTCGTTTTTTGTTTTTAGACATCATTAATTTTTATGTTAGGTAGTGTTTTATTGTTATGATTCTACTAGGATAGACTCCTTTGGTAAGTGCTTTGTCCCGGTGGAAAATGACAATTAATTAAAAACAAGTTAACGCTTGTTTTTATGTAGGTTTTGTACTACATAAAATAAACCTTATGTTATTTTGATGAATTATTACTTATACATTCGATTGAAAATTAATCACTGATTACACTATCGTATTAATAAATAATTTAAGGAGAGTCGTAGTTCTAAGCTGGAAGAATTACGGTTGTTAATACATTTGTCATGTCTCATTGTTATGAAGATCTTTCGGAGGAAGATCTTTTCCAGCTTGTGAAAAAAGGTGATCATCAGGCCTTTGCCTGCTTGTATAAAGCCTATGTTATGCCCTTAACCAGCTATGCCAGTAAAAAGTTGACCGTAGAGCTTGCTGCCGATTGTGTGCACGATGTGTTCAGTAACCTGTGGTTGAAGAGAGATTCCATTCGCATACAGCTCCGCTTTTCAAATTATATCTACGGTGCCCTAAAAAATAGAATTTACGACCAATTAATGAAAAGCAATAACGCTATTTTCTATATTGATCATTTAGACGACTTATTTGATTTGTATACCAAGAATACAACCGACTATAAGGCACGTCTTTATTTTTTAAACCAATCCGTTAAAGAAGTGCTGGATGGTTTTGGGAAGGATGCCTACCTGCTTTTTAAATTATACTTAAAAGGCTATAAGAATGAGGAGATTGCATTTCGGTTAGGGATTGCGGAAAAGACCGTGCGGAATAAGAAAGCCATGATACTAAAGTTTCTGAAGGAAGGCTTGCTGAAAAGGGGATTTCGGAGGAGGAAGATTTAATTATGTTGCTATTAATTATTAAATATAGGATTTTATGTAATTCTTTAAATCTTTCTAAAATTAAAAGAAGTAAAAGCGAAGTGTTGTTTTTCATTTTATCGTTTTCAAAAAATGCTATATTGTATTCGTATAGTCTAGTCTACCTGTAACTTAATAATTATGAAATTCTTTTTCCTTACTTTAACTTTATGTTTTTACTTCTTAGGTTCCCAACAAGCGATAGGGCAAAAAAAGGAAGAAATTAGCTACAGTACTATTTTATTTCAATTACGGGGAAGTTATCCGAAGAATTTTAGCCCAGAGGCATTTGGAAGGGGAAATGCGCTCGAAGGGCAAAGTTTATTGAAACTAGAAAAATTAAACGATTCTACTTATTACTCGGCCTTCCTTAATCCAGTTATATCAAATTATTTTCTGACTTTAAATAAAGAGTATTTTTCTTCCTATATAGAACCCAATAAAACCGATACAATAAAAGTTGTTTTCGATATGAACAATAAAGTTAAAGTGGAATATTATGGCGACTATAAAACGCTGTTTCTCAATTCAGATCAGTATGCAAAAATTATGAAGAATATCTTTTTTATCAATAAGGAAGTGGATACATGGTCTAGGAAGAATTTTAATTTAAAAAATGTAAACGAATTAGTGGAGTACATCAGGGAAAGAACGGCTAAAAAGAATAATTATTTATATTCAATTGCAGATGATCCGATGGTTCGTTCGGTAGGAAAGGAAGTGATTGATATTTCAGAGATGACATATGCGATGGGTATGACTGAGGTGTTAACTAAAGACGCTATGCAAGAAAATAGATTTGCATTTTATCGAACAATTTTCCAAAATAGAGCGGGTTTATTTAACATGAATAGACCAATGTCGGAAATTGTTTTTAGGAAATTGTTAAATGATTCTATTCTTAATCTACCAAATATAGTAGAGGTCGGTCCATATAAGTACCAGGACTATTTGGATAAAATATTTGGAAATAGTTTGGGTAAATACAGGAAAGATTTTTTTGAACACTTAATCGCAGTTGCATATTTAGAACAATTGGTTGGTGGTCGAACCTTTTCGCCTATTCAACAATTTGACATTTTAAGTTATTTCGATAGCAATATGTATAAGACATTTCTTATTCGCAAAAGTGATCTCAATTCGTCTGTGCCAATTTCTAAAAATATTAATTATCTGCCGTTTGATGCTAAAAACGACGATGTATTCAATAGTATTGTTTCTAAATACAAAAATAAGGTAATATTAATAGATTATTGGGCGACTTGGTGTGGACCTTGTATTACCTCATTTGAAACAATAAAACCCCTTAAGGAAAAATATAAAGACAACAAAGATGTCATTTTCCTATATCTAACTGATGAAACTTCGAATTATGATTTATGGAAAAGTTATACAGAAAAATTGTCTGGAGAGCATTATTATATCACAGAAGCGCAGCTTAAATTAATTTTCGAAAGAAATAAGATGAATGCAATTCCGCATTATATGTTGGTCGATAGAAACGGTACAATTAAATATTCAGAAACCTTTCCGAAAGAACTCTATAAAACCCTTGATAGCTGGATAGGGTCTTGTCTTTAAGACATTTAAAAATGTAGGGTTTTATTTTCTATATTGATCATTTAGACGACTTATTTGATTTGTATACCAAGAATACAACCGACTATAAGGCACGTCTTTATTTTTTAAACCAAACCGTTAAAGAGGTTCTGGATGGTTTTGGGAAGGATGCCTACGTGCTGTTTAAATTATACTTAAAAGGCTATAAGAATGAGGAGATTGCATTTCGGTTAGGGATTGCAGAAAAGACAGTGCGGAATAAGAAAGCCATGATACTGAAGTTTCTGAAGGAAGGCTTGCTGAAGAGGGGATTTCGAAGGAGGAAGTATTAATTATGTTGCTATTAATTAATTATTAAATATAGGAAATTTTGTAATTTTATAGTAGCTTCGATCTGCCTATAGAGAAGATAACCAATTTGTTTAAACGCAGATTTATTTACTGGAAATTCTTTACCTGTATAATTTTTCAACAGCAGCATGTCTATGAACAAGCATATGTATTTAAAGCTAAAGGAAGGTGATTTAGACGCTTTTCAATTTGTTTTTAATGCATATAGTGCAGGGGTATATAATTTGGCTTTCCGCATTTTAAAAAATAAGGAGAGTGCCGAAGAAATTGTGCAGGAAACCTTCTTAAAAGTGTGGACTTATCGTGCGAGTTTATGTGAGGATAAGGATATTTGGCCTTTTATTTATGTGATGGCAAAGCGATTATGTTACAATCAATTGCGGAGTATTAAATACAATGAAGAGGCACAAAACGAGTTGTTACATCAAATGTCATCCTTATCTGAAAGTATACATTCGAATATGATCGATATACAGCAAGTCCTGAAGGAATCGGTGGATCAACTACCTGTGCGGCAGCGGCAGGTCTGGATTATGAGCCGGGAGGAGGGGAAGTCGCATCGTGAAATTGCTGATGAGCTAGGTATTTCCCAAAATACCGTGAAAAATAGCATTGTTCAAACCTTGAAAATACTGCGAACCGCGTTTAGAGAGGCTGATTTAATTTATTTTATCTTTTTTTTATTTTTCCTATAGTCCCTTCCTTTGTTTCGTGTGTACATAGAGTAATAACCCTAAAATTGTGCAACAGGAACGATTCATTTATTTAAACGCTAAATTTTTAAATAACAGCATTTCTAAAGAGGAACTGCAGGAATACCTTCTTATGCTTGAAGCGCATGAGGAATTATTCTATGAATCATTAGATGGTTATGAGTTATTTCCTGCTGAACCTTCCTTTCAAAAGCAGGCCTTGTATGAAAAACTCATGCAGGAAAAGCGGATTGCAAATGTTCCTCAAGTAGGTTTTTTCCGAAGGTATGCGCGCTGGCTCGCCGCGGCATGTGTATTATTCGTGGGAGTAGGAACTTCAATATTGATTTTTAAAGAGAATCCGCCTGTTGTTGAACTCGTACAGCAAAAAGATAAGCAAAATAGCTTACAACCTATACCTGCGGCGAGCAGTGCCATTACGCTTGCTGATGGAACAGGGTTAGACTTTACAGATATTGCACAAGAGGAGCTTCATTATAATGGTATTACCTTATCAAAAATAGGCCAAAATTTAATTAAGCTGGTTATGGAACCGCATGATCTACCCTCAGGCTTAAAGTTTCATGAATTTAAAGCACCTAAGGGCAGGAGCTACAGTCTGTTACTGCCTGATGGCACGAAAGTTCAGCTGAATTCAGGTTCTACCTTAAAAGTGAAGACAGATTTCAATTTACATGATCGTCGCTGTGAGTTAAGCGGAGAGGCTTATTTTGCCGTAGTCTCGGAAAAGGAAAAGCCGTTTTATGTCCAGACCCATCGTTGTGCGGTGAAAGTTTTGGGTACCGAATTCAACGTGAAAGCGTATCCATCTTCAGGGCTTACCCAAACTAGTTTAGTTCGTGGTAAGGTGGAAGTGCACACAGCAAAGCAACAACAGTTTATTGCACCTGGCGAGCAAATTCAAGTAGATAAAGCTGGGGATATGCAGAAAGGGAAGGCTAATTTTCGGGAAGTATTAGCTTGGCGCGACGGTTATTTCCGATTTACAAATGCGCATCTCGATGATATTCTTCAAGATATTATAAGCTGGTATGACATCGATGCTGTTGTCTATCAAACCCATATCAATAAGCGATTTTCAGGTTCTATTCTCCGGAGTAGGAGCTTAACGGATGTATTAAAAGCCATGGAAAAAATGGCAGACCTAAAATTTGAAATTAAAGAAAGGAGGATTTTCGTTAGCGAGTAATTCTAATTAAAAAAACTATACGGAAGCGCGGCCACGCTTCCGCATAAAAAAGTATGGATAAAGTCCTTCATAACAACAAATTATTTACCCTATACGTATCAAATGTATTATTTTTTTACTAGATATCCCTATTTTTCAAAAAGAGGGGTATGCAAACTATTAGTCATGATGAAACTGGTTTCGATGTTTCTTCTGGGAACCATGTTGCATGTTAGTGCGTCTACCTTGGGGCAAAAGATTTCGCTGCGTGTTAAGCAAGCAACATTGCAGGAGATTCTTCAAGACATTCAGGTACAAACCAATTATGATTTTTTATATAGTGAGTCGGAATTCCGTTCCTTTGGAAAAGTTGATGCTTCCTTTACCAATAAGGATCTTCAACTTGTCCTCCAAAAGATTTTAACCCCACAAGGCTTGGTTTATTTTTTGGATAACCAAATGGTGCTGATTAAATCGCGCGATGAATTGCTCGCTCAAATGGCGCAAAACCAACAAGTGATTGAAGGCTATGTAAAAGATGAACAAGGGCACCCTATTTCCGGAGCCTCCATCAGTTTACAAAATAGCAACCTAGCAACAGCAACCGATAGTCAAGGATATTTTAAGTTGGTTAGTCCGGATGCTGCGCCACGTATTATCGTTTCAGCCTTGGGCTATGAGAGCCAGACGATACCTATAAGTTCCACTAAGAGCCTGCAGATTGTATTGAAAGAGGCCATTTCTGATTTGGATGAGGTTATTGTGGTGGGCTATGGGCAACAGAAACGCGCGAATTTAACAGGTGCCGTTTCGCAGGTAAATGCCTCCGATATTGCCCTCCGTCCGGATGCTAACATTGCCAGTACGCTACAAGGTTTGATGCCGGGATTGAATATTCAGATGAATGATGGCGATCCTGCAGCTACACCGGATATCAATGTACGTGGCTTTAATTCCATCAATGGAGGTAGCCCATTAATTTTAATCGATGGTATTGAAGGGAATATCACCCGGGTGAATCCGAATGATATTGAAAGTGTAACGGTATTGAAAGATGCTTCTTCAGCCTCTATTTATGGTGCACGCGGAGCATTCGGTGTAATTTTAATAACCACCAAAACCGGAAAAGCGGGTACTACCTCAATCAGCTATACCAATAATTTTGGTTGGACAAGCCCGACTGCCCGTACCGATTATATTTCGGATCCTTATGTGTATGGGAAAACGGTAGATGCGGCCTTATATGGCTATAATGGCACCTCATACACCAATTATAACGATGAAGATTGGGAAAAGATCAAGAAAGTGGCTAGCGGGGAACTGGCTCCATTTCATGAGCTGCAAGCAGATGGCACCAATAAATTCTTCTATAAATCGAATTGGTGGGATCATCTGTTTAAGAAGAATCAAGGTTCAAACTTCCATAATATCGCCATTTCAGGGGGTTCTGATAAGTTGAAAGGCTATTTGTCGGGTCGCCTCTTTAAACGAGAAAGCATTAATAACATAAATGATGACGCCAATATGGACCGTCAGAATTTAAAAGCCAATGTTGTTTTTACGCCGTATAAATGGTTAGAGCTTTCCAATAATGTGCAATTTATCAATGAAAAAGATAAGGATTATGGGGGCTATGCGAATGGTTTCGGAGGTCTGTGGAGTACCACCACCTGGTACCACTTAATGGCATTTTACCCAATTATGGTTGACGGTATTCCAACGGACATAGGAACCGGAACCGGAGGGCAGGGAGGAAGTGCAGGCTTATATTCCGGGAAAACTTGGCGCTTATATGATACCGACGAACTGACCAATACCTTTCGTGCGGTTGTCAAACCCATTGAAGGCTTGCAAGTAAATTTTGATTACAGCCACCGCTTAGAATATACTGCGCAGAATTTTCGCTTAAATCCTTTTGAGCATTATTCGGGGAACCGACTAAAGCTTACGACGAAAGGCTTAAATCGCTTGTCGGAATTCAGATGGAAGGATAAATACGATGCGTTAAACTTATTTGCAACCTATACAAAAAGTCTCAATCAGTATGGAAATATTAAGGTTTTGGCCGGGTTTAACCAAGAGTTTTTCGATCGTGATCGTGTTGCTGCCACTGTAGATGGGTTATTGATTGAAGACTTAGCGAATCTGTCATTAGGTACGGTGATGAACAACATTAACGGTTCGGCAACCAATTGGGCGGTACAAGGCTATTTCGGGCGTTTGAATTATGATTACGACAACAAATACCTGTTGGAATTGAATGCGCGCTACGATGGTTCTTCCCGCTTTCCGAAAGAAAGCCGTTGGGGCTTATTTCCTTCTATATCTGCCGGATGGCAAATTGATCGAGAATCTTTTTGGCAGCCACTAAAACCTTATGTAAGCTCCTTCAAGGTGAGGGGTTCCTTTGGAAAATTAGGTAACCAAACCGTGGGCGTCAATACCTTTAAAGAACTTATGAATGTGGGGGTATCTAATTGGTTGGATGGAGGCACAAAGTTGAACTTTGCTTCCATGCCGGGGCCATTGCCAACGGTTGTTACTTGGGAATCTACCGAAACGGTAAACGTGGGTGCTGACCTGGGTTTTCTTGGCAACAAGTTGTTTGTGAATGCCGATTGGTTTCGGAAAAACGTTCAAGGTATGTATTTACCAGGGGAACCCTTGCCAGCGGTTTTTGGTGCGAATGAGCCGAAGGAAAATTATGCCGGCTTGCGGAATGAGGGCTTTGAAATTGGCCTGAGTTATCAAGATAAATTTGAGGTTGCAGGCGCTCCATTACATTTTAGTGCCACGGCAAGTCTGTCTAATTTCAAAGGAACGATTACCCGATATAATAATCCCAATGGTTTACTAAGCTCGTATTATGAAGGGCAGGAGTTAGGGGAGATTTGGGGTTATCATATCGATGGACAATTCAAGACCGATGAAGAGGCCTTGGCTTACCAAAACTCCTTTACTAATCCGCGCAATAACCTTTCCTTGGTTTACAACGATATTTTAAATGTGATGCAAAATAGTGAATGGAACCATTTACGTGCAGGCGATGTTAAATATATCGATGTGAATAAAGACGGAAGAATCGATAAAGGCGATAATACCTTAGAAAAACATGGGGATCTTTCGCGAATTGGTAATTCCATGCCTCAATTTCCATTTGGGCTAAATTTAAACATGCGCTGGAAGGCTTTTGATATGGCCCTAGCTGTTGCAGGCGTTGCTCACCAAGATTGGTATCCGACAGGCGATTTGTATTGGGGTTCTTACCAGCGTCCTTATCTTTCCTTTTTGCGCAAAGACTTAGTGGATCAAGCTTGGACAGCGGATAAGCCGAATAATCCTTATCCGCAGATTTATAGAGGCTATTCTTCCTTACAAGGAGGACGTTCTTTAAATGAGCTGAACGATTATTATTTAACGAATGTAGGCTATTTGAGGCTTCGGAACTTCACTTTTGGCTACACGTTGCCGCAATCGCTAACCCAGCGCGTTAAAGTAGATAAACTTCGTCTGTTTTTTAGCGGTGAAAACATCCTGACCTGGAGTTTTGGAAATCTAACCAAGTATTTAGATCCGGAGCAAGCGGGTTCTGCGGTCGATTATTCATCACCGGAAACAGTGGATGATCGTGGTGATCTGCGGTCTTATCCGATGGGTAAAACGATCTCCTTTGGCGTTATGTTAACTCTTTAATTGCAGAAAAATGAAATTGATAAAATGTACCCCATATATGCTTTTGTGTGCAAGCTTCATTATGCTTGCGTCATGTAATAAAGATTTTTTGGAACGCCCTGCGGAAGATCAGGTGGAAGCGCCCTACTTTTTTAATACAGCAAAAGATTTAGAAGTGGCCAGTAACGACTTCTATACCATGTTATTAACCACGGAAGTGTATGCTGATGATGCCAGTTCGGATAATATCATGCCCTTAAATCCGGCGAACCGGGTAAAAGGAAATCGGATTATTCCTGTGACGAGTGGTTCCGGCGGATGGGCCTGGGGCAACTTGCGGAAAATAAATTACTTCCTAGCGAATTACCATAAAGTATCCGATCAAGCGGCTCGGGAAAAATACAGTGGAATTGCGCGTTTTTTTCGAGCTTATTTCTACTACGATAAAGTGAAGACTTTTGGAGATGTGCCTTGGTATGGCAAGGTATTGGATGCCAAGGATCCGGACTTGTATAAACCTCGGGACTCCCGAGTTTTGGTGATGGACTCGGTATTAGCGGATTTAGATTATGCCATTCAGTATATTCCGAAGGAGAAGAAATTGAATTTAATAACGAAATATACGGCCTTGCTCTTGAAAGCCAGGGTAGCTCTTTTTGAAGGGACTTTTCGAAAATACCATCAAATTCCAGGACATGAGAAGTTTTTGAATGAGGCGGTGAAGGCCAGTAATGAACTGATGAGCCTTGGCGGATATACCTTGTTTACCGACGGGGGACCTCAAGCATCTTATCGGAATTTATTTGCCAGGGACAAGCAAGATGCCGTGGAAACGATATTAGCCGTTGATTATGAATTGGGATTAAAGGTGCATAGTACCGCCAATACCTTTACTTCGCCTACTCTTGGCGCCTATGGGATGATGAAGGATATGGTGAATAGCTATTTAATGGCGGATGGTTCTCGTTTCACCGATCGTGCAAATTACAAAACGTTTTCTTTCTATGATGAAATGCAACAGCGGGATCCTCGTCTGACACAAACTACGGCTGGTCCTGATTTCCGGGTGAACGGAGAAACCAAGAACGAGCCTGTCATCTTAAATTTAACAACCACAGGTTACCGACTTATCAAAGCCTTGCCAAATCGTGCTCAATGGGCTAGTGGTGCCTCTGTATTTGATATTATCTTATTCCGTTATGCCGAAGCCTTATTGGTATTTGCGGAAGCGAAGGCTGAATTGGGCACCCTGACCCAGAGTGATCTGGATCAATCGATTAACAAGTTGCGTACGCGAGCAGGGATGCCTCCTTTAAATTTGGCCAATGCAAACAGCAATCCTGATCCGTTCTTAGTGGATATGTATCCGCATGTTGGATCAGCCAATAGGGGCGTTATCTTAGAAATTCGGCGAGAACGACGGATAGAATTATTTAATGAGGGCCAACGTTGGGATGATTTAATGCGCTGGAAGGAGGGAACGAAGCTTACAAAACCGATGGTTGGCGTTTATTTCTCTGGCTTAGGGGCGCATGATTGGACAGGAGATGGGCAAGCCGATGTGTTTCTACATAGCGGTAGTACAGCAGGTGCACCATCGTCTGTTACGTCCATGATCAACATCAAACAAAGAACTTTACGGGATCCGATTACTGGTCAACAAAAGGCAAATGCCGGGAATTTAGATCCCTTTCCTCAGAATGGAATTTTTGAAGAAGGTAGGGATTATTTCTCACCGATTCCTTTGGAAGATCTTGTGTTAAATAAAAATCTGGTTCAAAATCCGGGATGGGAATAGTTTGCGCCCAATTCCGGTAGTGGAATCAAAAAATGGGGGGTATGTAACTTGATACTACCTGGAAGGCTCATCGTGATGGTGGGCCTTTTTATTTTCTTATGGTTTTAATATATTGTATGTAAATGGGGATGTACTTAACAACGGATGGAAGTAATCCAGACCAATATATAGGACAAAAATGGATTAATGTTAAATAATCACAATACAACATGGCAAGAATATTTTTATCAATTACATTGTTTTTTATATTGTTAACAAATTGTATGAACCAGAAAATGATGTTAGCACCTAAAAATATTACAGATAACAAGTTGTGTTTTGATGGTTATTATAAATTGAGGGGAAAGGCTATGTTTTATGATAGTGTAAAAAATAGTACTGCTTATGGCGTAGCTAAAGAATTAGATTCTTATAATGTTTATATATTTTATTCTAACGGTGTTTTTATAGGTGGAGAAACATTAAGAGCCGATAGTGTCAATAATAGAGCAGCATATTTATATGAAAGATACAAGAATAGTGGAAAAAGTAAAAGAGACGCAAATTTATGGGGTATATTCACAATGGTTGGAGATAGTATCAAAATTGAAAATTGGGAGCCTTCATCTGGTGGAGGAATGAAGACAGTCATTCGGATGGGAAAAGTTCTAAATGATACTACTTTTGTAATAACAGAAAAGTTGAATCATTATGATAATGAAAAACAATTGCTTCAAGATACGTTTAATTTCAGTAAACTTTCAAGAAAGCCTGATAGTACGAATATTTTTATTAAATGAGCATTAACAGGATGATCCAAACAAGGGATCATGTACAAAAGTTGTGGAGAGGACAAAAAATAATCGGATATTCGTGTTTGAAATTTTACCAGATGCACGATTCATTTAAAGCCCTCATGCCCCTTATTATTCCACAGGGAGTTTCTGATTATTTTGAGATGACCCATTATACGCAAGAAGCGGGTCGGTTGGATATTTTCTTGGAAGAGATGAATGTCATTCCTGAAGAATTTCAAAAGAATAAACTGACATCGAAAGGCTTCTTTGAACCTGTTACCCTACAGGATTTCCCTATTCGTGGACAACAAGTTTACTTACATGTCAAGCGTCGCAGATGGCTCAATCAAGACAGCAATAAAGTAGTTAGTAGGAATTGGGAGTTAGTAGCCAAAGGGACGCGTATCACACAGGATTTCGCGGCTTTTTTAAAAGGTATCAGCGGACAATCAGGCTCATAGCATCCAAACGATCAGTTCCTTCTATGGTATATCAGCCAGTAAGTTAAGGCGTTACTACCGAAATAAGCTGAGTGGCTTTCAGGATTGGGAACACCGGGAGAACGCTCGTGAAGGCCTTGTTTTTCCAGAGAACATTGGCAGCCATATTTCCATTGATGAGACTTGTCTGTCGCAGGGAGAGCTCTATACCGTGGTCACCAACAAGGGTGCTCGCGGCAAAAGGGGAACCATTATCGCCATCCTGAACGGCACCAAATCGGAGAATATCATTCCCATCCTTCAAAGCATCCCGGAAAGATTACGTAAAAAGGTATCGGAGATAACGCTGGATCTTGCAGGAAACATGGGGCTTATCGCCAAGAAATGCTTTCCACTGGCAGTTCAGGTAACAGATCGCTTCCATGTTCAGCAATTGGCTACAGAGGCACTTCAGGAAATCAGGATAAAGCATCGATGGAAGGCTATAGATGATGAAAACCAGGCCATTGAGAAGGGCCGTAAGCTCCAGAAGCCCTATTCCGCAAAGATATTACCCAATGGCGATACCCTTAAGCAGCTGTTGGCAAGATCTAGGTACCTGCTCTATAAGTCCTAGAACAAATGGACTCCTGACCAGAAGGAAAGAGCCGGGATACTCTTTGAGCTCTACCCAGATCTAGAAAAGGCCTATGAATTAAGCCAGAGATTATCGTGGATCTATAACAGTATCAAGGACAAGGGAGTAGCCTATGCCAAATTGGGGCTATGGCATCAGCATGTTGAGGCCTCGGGATTCAAATCATTCAATACGGTATCCAGGACGATAAAGAACCATTATAGAAACATCCTGAACTACTTTGATAACAGAAGTACTAATGCCTCAGCAGAATCGTTTAATGCTAAGATAAAGGCGTTCAGAAGTCAGTTCAGAGGTGTAGGAGATGTCAACTTTTTCTTATTTAGATTGACCAAATTATTTGCTTAGTCCACAGGTTTTGAAACTGATCCCAAACAAGGTCTAAGTACTAAATACAAAGTACTTTATACTAAAATAGCTCATCGCAAGATGAGCTATTTATCCAAGTACCTAGGGCGGGAATCGAACCCGCACTCCCTTAACGGGAACAGGATTTTAAGTCCTGCGTGTCTACCAGTTCCACCACCTAGGCAACTGAGCGAAAGACGAGATTCGAACTCGCGACCCCAACCTTGGCAAGGTTGTGCTCTACCAACTGAGCTACTTTCGCTTGACGTGCTGCAAATATAGAGAGATTTGCTTAACTGCAAAAATAATTCGTACACATTTCTTGCAACAGGCTTAAAATGTGCGTAATAATTTTATTGCGAAACAGAATAATGGGGCTATTTATCGTTTCTGGATGGAATTTTCATTATTTTTGGGCGTTTATTAGAATGATATGCGGCTTAAACTTCTACCTATTTTTCTTTTATTAATGTTTAGCTGGTCGGCAAAGGCGGAGACCTATCCGGAAGTTGTCTTTGACAATAGCTTGGTTAAAGGTTCGTATGCGCGAAGCGTGGTCGATTATAGTGGGGCAAGCTGGGTTGAAAATGTGAACAAACAGCTATTGGTATCCGACACTTTATTTTTCACACCTGGTAATGCCTTATCCTTGCGGTATTTGTCGCAAACGAATGGCGATTGGCGTGTGTTAATTCGCTACAGCCGCCAGAAGTTTCATTATCGTTTAGGGGCGGATGATTTCTTAAGCTTTAAACTATATGTGGGTTCCGACCAAACGAAGGCAGAACATTTGCCTTCCATTTCTATCAAACAGGGTGAGAACCAGTCGGTGAGTTTAGCCATTCAAAACTATATTGAAGATTACAATAATAACAGCTGGCTAAGTGTTCGGATTCCGGTAAAAGATTTTGCCGGTCTGAATCTGGAGGATAATATTTCAGGCGTGTTGTTAAGGCAATTAAACGAAAGCCCAAGCATGCATCATCTCTTTTTGGATCAAATGGAGTTTTTACCCGCTAATTATTCCAAGGTTCCATTAACTTCAGCCGCCGTATTAGGCAAAGCAACAGCCTATGGCAACCATGTTGATTTGCAATGGCAGGTGCCTTTAACACCGAGTATTCGTTATGTAAAGATCTATCGCTCTACAGATAATAAAGATTTTGCACCGATTGCGATTCGACCTACATACATGCTTCGCTGCTTAGACTATGTACCTATTCTGGATAAGAAATACTACTATAAAATTGCTTGGGTAGACTTCAACTATCGGGAATCACCCTTTTCGGAAGTATTGGAAGTGACACCCAAGGGACTTACGGAAGAAGCTTTCTTCAACCTGATTCAATTGGCGCACGTTAATTACTTCGTTGAGAATTTCGATATCAACTCGGGGCTATATATGCCTTTCCGGATGAAGGATAAAGCAGCGGTATCAGTACGTGAGTCAGGCGGTGCCATCTTAAGTCTATTGGTGGGTGTTGAAAAAGGCTTTATTAGTAAATCCTTATTTATCAACAGGGTGCAGCGGGTGGTAAACTTTTTGGCCAAGGCGCAGCATAAACATGGCTTTTTCCCTGCCTATTTTGATGGAAGAAAAGGATTGCCTGAATATTTTGGCCGTCGTCCGCAATATGATGTGGAAGCCTCCGCAGCCTTGATGGAGTCCTTATTAGTGGTTCGACAATATTTGAAAGGTGATGAGCAGGCGGAGAAAGATATTCGACGTGGTATTTCAGATATCTGGGAACGCATGAATTGGAAGGCAGTAACCTTGCCAAATAACCCCATGGTGTTAAGGTCTAAAGTCGATTTACTAGACGACTATTTCAATACGGATCCCATTGTAGGGGTGAATGTGGGTTTGAATGCCTATATGTTAGCCATGGCATCTACACGATTTAATATTCCTACCAATGCTTTTGCAGATGCCATAACCCATAAGTATAAAGCAATAGGAAAGACTGAGCCCATTGTTACGGATACCGTTATTACCGACTTTATGCGTCAAATGTCCTTGTTCCCGGACTTAAGTAGTCAGCCTACGCGAGATTCTATGCAATTGGTCTCGGCCTTGCAGGACACGATTCTTTATGGCGTGCGAGTGCCGTTTGGGCCGGCTGAAGGAAATCTATTAACGATGTATCGCCCATTCACAACTATTGACCCTAGATTGGCCAAGGTTGCCAATATGGATTTGCGCCAAATTGTAGCAGATTATTCGCGAATTGTTAAGCGTCGGGATAATGAGATAGGGGTAGGGACGACGAATTCGGATATTTGGGGATTCCACCAACGCCATGATAGTATTGGTAGCTATCGGATTAACCCAGCGATTTCCATTGCGAGCATATTCTTAGATGCTGGCAAAGCTAAGAAATCCATCTATTCCTTATATCATGAATTTGGAGAATCCTTATTTACAGAATATGGCTTTCGTTCTTGGATAGATTTGCGCAGTAATGATGTGTCGGATGAGTACCAAGCAAGCAATCAATCGAATGTGGTTGTACTGATGGAAAATGCGAAAACAGGATTGATCTGGAAGTTGTATCAGCAGATTCCTGAAATTCAAGGCGTTGAACAAAGGCTTTTCAAGAAGTGAAATAATTAGGTTTAAAACATTATATTTACAACAGCAATAAAGATAATCAACAATGAAGCGGATCCCTTTTATAACTTTTGCCGTAGTCGCAAGCTTAACTTTTTTTTCATGTAAACAACAATCCATGGTGGTGAATCCAGGCGCTGTGGTGAGTCAGGATGGTACAGATGACGGTTTGAAAAACGTTAAACGCGAGTTTAATGATGTGAAGCAAACGGATGAAGGTATTTTAGTTTCTATTTCTTCAGATTTATTGTTCAATACCAATTCCTCCTACCTAACGGAGAATGCGAAAAAAGAATTAAGCAAATTGGTGAAAGTGTTAAAAGATGATAGCAAGAAATCGAAAATCCGCGTGGATGGCCACACCGATGCTACCGGAACCGCTGAGTATAACCAATGGTTATCGGATAAGCGTGCTGCTTCCGTTAAGAAATTTTTAGTGGATGCCGGTATTGCGGATGCCCGTATTGGTATTAAAGGATTAGGCCAATCAAAGCCAGTAGCTGATAATAAAACGCCGGAAGGACGTCAAAAAAATAGAAGAGTAGAAGTTGTGATCTTGAAATAAGCAACAACATCTCTTTAATTAAAATAGTTGAAAACGGTTGTCAATGGAATATGGCAACCGTTTTTATTTTTAGGCTTTAATGAATGATAAAGGAATTAACTAAACTAAATGATTTGCTTTCTGAGCTGTATGGGCGAGCCATTGTAGAACTGTTGGAGGATGCGGACAGTAAAGCTTATGCGGGTTTTAATTTTAAACTGGGCGGGCAAGCCTTTAAATTTAGAAAATCTAAACAAACGCCAAAGAAGGCAGGTCAATTTGTAGTCCTGTGGAAACGTAATGAGGCTCGGGTATCTGTTCCTTTTGACATCCGTGATCATTTTGATTTTGTTATCATATGGTCTGAAGGGAAGGAACGATCGGGCTTTTTTCTTTTTCCCAAAAATAAGCTTGCCAGCCAACAGGTATTATCTGTAAAAGAAAATGAGGGTAAGCGAGGTTTTAGACTGTATCCGGATTGGGTTATTCCACCTAATAAACTAGCAGAAAGGACGAAAGCCTGGCAGGCACCTTATTTTATAGATTTTGATAATGACCGGGCTAAGAACTTAGAAGCTGTTAAATCGATTCTTTCGGAAGGATAGCTTTCTAAAAGCTCCTTTTTTTACGTATTTAATGAGTAATTTTGTTTGTTCTAGAGGGAAGATGCTATGTATATTATTTTTGATACGGAAACTACAGGGTTGCCGAAGCGGTGGGATGCGCCAATAACAGATACGGATAATTGGCCGCGATGTATCCAAATTGCTTGGCAAGTCCATGATGAGATGGGGCGAATGATTGAACATCAGGATTATTTGATTAAACCTGATGGATTTAACATTCCATATGATTCAGAGAAAATACACGGTATTTCTACAGCGCTCGCTGAAGAACAAGGGATTCCTTTGACCGAGGTGCTCGTTAAATTTAATGAAGCACTAGGCAAAGCAAAGTTCGTAGTAGGACAAAACATTGGCTTCGATATCAATGTGATGGGCTCTGAGCTATATCGCTACGGGGTGGAGAGTCCAATGGGCAGCATGCCTATTTTGGATACCTGTACGGAAGTAACAGCTGATTTGTTAAAACTACCCGGGGGACGTGGGGGGCGATTTAAGTTGCCGAACCTAACGGAGCTCCATTCTTATTTATTCGCTGTTCCTTTCGCTGAAGCGCATAATGCGACGGCTGACGTGGAAGCAACAACACGTTGTTTCTTTGAGCTTGTCCGGAGGCAGGTTTTTAAACCTGAAGAACTTCAGGTTGATACGGGATATTTTGTCGAGTTTAAGGACCATAACCCGGATGTTATTTCCCCGGTTGGACTTAAACACGTCAACTTAAAAGCGGCATCGGATGCTATTCGGGCGAAAACGGAACCGGATGCACCGAAGGTTACCATTGATGCGGAGACCTTAGAAGCCTTAAAAGATGCTGAATTCGCGCATTTGCATAACCATACGCAGTTTTCAGTTCTTCAATCCACCATTTCTATAGATAGTCTCGTGCAGGCTGCTGCTAAACAACAAATGCCTGCTGTAGCGATGACCGACCATGGGAATATGATGGGGGCATTCCACTTTGTAAATAAAGTGTTGGGGCATAATAAGGATGTCGAAGCGAAGAAAAAAGAGGCGGAAGAAAAAGGCGAAGAGTTTTCAGGCACAACCATTAAACCCATTGTAGGTTGTGAGTTTTTCGTGTGTGAAAACAGAAAAGATAAGTCACGGAAAGACAACGGTTATCAGATTGTTTTTCTAGCAAAGAATAAAAAGGGCTATCATAATTTAGCGAAGATGGCCTCTATAGCTTATACAGAAGGCTTCTACTATGTTCCGCGAATTGACCGCGCGGTGGTGGAGCAATATGCTGAAGACCTTATTGTGCTTTCTGGAAACCTTCAGGGTGAAGTGCCTAGTAAATTATTAAATATTGGAGAGAATCAAGCGGAAGAAGCCTTATTGTGGTGGAAGGAACGCTTTAAAGATGATTTCTATATTGAGATAATGCGTCATGGGCAGGAAGATGAAAATCGGGTGAATGAAGCCTTGATTCCTTTGGCTAAGAAGCATGATGTGAAGCTTATTGCAACGAACAACACCTATTATATCAATAAAGCAGATGCGCACGCGCATGATATCTTATTATGTGTGAAGGATGGAGAAAAGCTAGCAACACCGAAAGGTAGAGGCCGTGGCTTTCGATTTGGCCTACCCAATCAAGAGTATTATTTTAAATCGGCAGACGAAATGAAAAAGGTCTTTGCTGACTTGCCTGAAGCTATACTGAATATTGAAGAAGTTTTAGCAAAGGTGGAAACCTATTCCCTTAGCAGAGACGTCTTATTACCGAAGTTTGAAATCCCTGAGCAATTCCAGCATGCTGAAGATCTAGTTGATGGCGGTAAGCGTGGTGAGAATGCTTTTTTACGGGATTTAACCTATACTGGTGCAGCCAAGCGTTATCCGGAAATCACAGATGATATCCGCGAGCGTTTGGATTTTGAACTGGCGACGATCGAAAAGACCGGGTACCCAGGTTATTTCTTGATTGTTCAGGATTTTATTGCTGAAGCGCGTAAGATGGGGGTTTCTGTAGGGCCAGGACGTGGTTCTGCCGCCGGATCGGCTGTCGCTTACTGCTTGGGAATTACCAATATCGACCCCATTAAATACGATTTGCTTTTTGAGCGTTTCTTAAATCCAGACCGGGTTTCCATGCCCGATATTGATATTGACTTTGATGATGAGGGACGTGGTCGTGTAATGCAATATGTAATTGATAAATATGGCGCTTCGCAAGTTGCGCAGATCATTACCTATGGTACCATGGCAGCGAAGTCATCCATTAAAGATACGGCCAGGGTATTAGACTTGCCTTTAGCCGATGCCAATGAAATTGCGAAGTTGATTCCAAACTTAAAGCTTAGCAAAATCTTTAATATGGAAGACAAGGCCTTGAAGGAAGTGCTGCGTAGCGAAGAGCTGGAAGCCGTGAACAGATTGAAAGGCTTGGCTGATGGTGCAGGATTGGAAGCGGAGACCATTAAACAAGCACGCGTGCTGGAAGGTTCTATGCGTAATACAGGTATACACGCTTGTGGAGTAATTATTACACCGGATGACATTACGAACTTCGTACCTGTTTCTTTAGCTAAAGACTCAGATCTGTATGTTACCCAGTATGATAACTCCGTGGTGGAAAGCGCTGGTCTATTGAAGATGGACTTCTTGGGCTTGAAGACTTTGACCCTGATTAAAGACACGGTTCAAAACGTGAAGCTTCGTCATAATATTGAGTTAGATCCGGAAGCTTTTGATATTGCCGACGTAAAGACCTATGAGTTATTCCAACGGGGGGAAACGATCGGTATCTTCCAATATGAGTCGCCTGGCATGCAGAAATACATGAAGGAACTCAAGCCTACGGTATTTGCGGATTTAATTGCCATGAACGCCTTATACCGTCCAGGGCCGATGGAATATATTCCTTCCTTTATTAAGCGGAAGCACGGTATCGAGCCGATTACCTATGATGTGGATGCTTGTGAGGAATATTTAGCAGAAACCTATGGTATTACTGTTTATCAGGAGCAGGTAATGCTTTTGTCGCAGAAATTAGCAGGCTTCTCCAAAGGTGATGCCGACGTTTTGCGGAAGGCCATGGGTAAGAAGCAAAAGGCGGTTCTGGATAAGATGAAGCCTAAGTTTATCGATCAGGCTGCAGAGAAAGGGCATAATCCGAAAGTCCTTGAGAAAATATGGACTGACTGGGAGGCCTTTGCATCCTACGCCTTCAACAAATCTCACTCCACCTGTTATGCTTGGGTAGCTTATCAGACGGCCTTTTTAAAGGCGCACTATCCAGCGGAATATATGGCTGCCGTATTATCCAATAATATGAATGATATTAAGCAGGTGACCTTCTTTATGGAAGAGTGTAGACGGATGGGCTTAACTGTATTAGGACCAGATGTTAATGAATCTCATTATAAGTTTACAGTAAACGAGGAGGGGGCTATCCGTTTTGGTATGGGTGCAGTGAAAGGAGTTGGGGCAGGCGCTGTAGAGACCATCGTGCAGAGTCGGGAAGGCGAGCCTTATAAATCTATTTTCGATTTAGCGAAACGGGTAGATTTACGGATGATTAATAAAAAGGCCTTTGAAAGCTTAGCTTACGGTGGAGGGTTCGATTCTTTTACCGATACGCATCGTGCTCAATATTTTTATTCCGATCAAGATAACCCTAGCGGTATCGAGAAGGCTTTGAAGTTTGCACATAAGCATAAGGAGAATGAGAATTCTGCTCAAGTAAGTTTATTTGGATCAGGTGGCGCAGTAGAATTACCAGAGCCTAGCTTAACGCCTTGCCCGCAATGGGGATTAATTGAGAAATTGAAATATGAAAAGGATGTGATTGGTATTTATTTGACCAGCCACCCCTTAGATAATTATAAGTTTGAGTTGAGGCATTTCTGTGTAAACAACGTAACGGATTTGCAATTAATCAATAAAGTGAAGGCCGCTGAAGTAGATCAGGAGATATTATTGGACTTCAATCGGATTAAAAACAAGGAAGTGGTATTGGGCGGTATTATTGCTTTGGCAAACCATCGGGTTGCGAAATCAGGAAAGCCTTTCGGATCCTTTATCATTGAAGATTATTCAGACTCCTTTGAGATTATGGTGTTTGGCGAAGACTACGTAAAGTTTAAAGGCTATTTGCAAGAGGGCTATTTTGTTCAGATCAGGGGCTTGGTACAAGAGCGCTTTAAGCAGATCGGAAACTGGGGCTTCGAATTAAAGAGCATTCAATTGCTTTCTGATTTGCGGGAGAAAATGGCTAAAAGCTTTACTATTCAGTTTCCATTGCATATCCTGGATCAGGAGTTTATGACGCATTTATACCAATTGATTGATACGGCTCATGTGGAAGGGCAGGAGGCGAATTGTCAATTGAAATTCAAGATTATGGATGAACAAGACCGTTTATCGATTGAGATGCCGGTTAAGAAACGTAAGATTTATATCACAAACGAGCTTTTAGACGGATTGGAGCAGGTTGAAGGCGTGCGTTATACCCTGAATTAATAAGTTATCGCTAAAATCTTTTATCAGTTTAAATCGCATTTACAGCGGTATTCATTATCTTTGTTTATATTTAACGGAGTAAAACATAAATTAATTTAATATGGCATTAGAAATTACAGATAGCAACTTTGAAGAGGTTGTTTTAAAATCAGATAAACCAGTGCTTATTGATTTTTGGGCAGAATGGTGTGGCCCATGTCGTATGGTAGGTCCATTAGTTGATGAAATTGCTACTGAATACGAGGGAAAAGCAGTAGTAGGAAAAGTGAATGTAGATAATAACCCAGATATTTCTGTGCGTTATGGTATTCGCAATATTCCAGCTTTGTTATTCTTTAAGAATGGCGAGATTGTCGATAAACAAATTGGCGCAGTGCCTAAATCTGTATTAACAGAGAAATTAGAAAAACAATTATAATCTTCGGATTTCAAAAGATAAAAGGGCGTACTTGCAAAAGTACGCCCTTTCTTATTATTTAGTCCACTGATAGCGAAGACCGAGGTTTACCCATCGGGATGGCATCGGCACGGCACCAGCTTCCATATAACTTGCATCAAAAATATTCTGAATATCAGCAAATACGCTATACTTATTTTTGTGATAAGCCAATCGGAAATCGGCAATGAAGTAATGATTTGCGGAACTGCGTTCTAACCAACGGTTGGCGGAAGTGAATGTCCAATTATGCAGGGTATAACTCACTGAACCCTGCACTTGATGATTAAGACTCTCTATACCATATTTAATGATGCTGTTTTTATAATCATTAATGATAGAAGGGTTTAAGTAGGTATAGGCTAAGTTAAAGTGCAGCTGTTGTTGTTCAGCCAATCTTCTTTTATAGCTTAGGTTAGTAAATACCCCATGGGTTTTGTTGTTTCCAAGGTTTTGAGCCTGATAGGGTACATCTGTACTCTCCCGAAGCCAATCAATAAAGCGGCTAATATCGCGATAGAAATAACCAGCCTGCAAGCTGAGGTTATTGTTTTGATATTGTATGGAGGCTTCATTTTGCCAAGCAGACTCACTCTTTAAGGCAGGATTGCCGATATTTCCCGGCCTTTGGTTCAGGTATAGATCGGTAAAGGTTGGAATACGCTGACTGGTTCCTGAATTGACAGCAATACGAATATGATCTGTCGCCTGATAGCCTACATCGATCCCTGGAAAGATTTCCCAATCATAATCGCTGTTGTAATTTAAATACGCACCTACATTAATATCAAAGCGTTTAAATTTAGTGGTTCGGAACTCCGTAAAGAACCCGAAGTTCTCACGCGTATGTTTTCCGATGTTTGAACTGCTGATGTCTTCATAGCGTGCTTCTGCGCCCAAGCCTAAGTCTCCTAGGTTAGTTTGATACCGAGCATGCAGTTCTCCCGTTAAACTGTGCGTATAATGCTTGCTACGGCCTTTGCTAAGGTCATTACGATAATAACGATAGTCGTCTTCATTGTATCGATGGCTAATGCGCGGACTTAGGTACCAACGCTTGAATTGATGATGGGAGGAGATGCTCGAGAACACGGTTTCTACCACCTCATGTGATTCTTTATCGCCAGGTGCTGCATAATAGCCATTGGCACCAAAACTATTATGGATATAGCCTGCCATCATCTGCAGGTTATGATCGGGTGCAAATTGGATACCATTCTGGTAGTAAAGTTTCTCATTATCACTACTGCTATTATAACGTTGTCCGTTGCTGTATTCTTTACCAAAGAATAGCTGATGCTGGTGCTTTTCTTTGACAAAGGATCCGCCTAATTGCAGCGAGTTGCTATAATACATTCCATCTTTACCAGCTTCTTCTTCAACTTTTTTAAAGGAACTTCCACCGTTTAACTGAACAAACACTTGGTGCGACTCCGGTTGCTTGGTCACGATGTTGACAGCTCCTGTAAGCCCATTGATACCGTAAATCCGCGATACAGGACCACGTAGAATTTCAATGCGTTGTATTTCAGATAAAGCGATTGGAAGGTTAAGCATATGGTGACCCGTTTGCGGGTCGGAAAGTTTTACCCCATTAATAAGAATTAAGGTCTGGTCAAAGCTTCCGCCATCAATTCCGATGTCTGCTTGGGTACCGAAGGGCCCACGCTGTCGAATATCTACACCAGCAGCGTAGCGCAATACCTCATTTAAACTATGGCTAGGCAATTGTTGAATTTCTTCCTGGCTAATAATTTGGATATTTCTGTTGCGTTGGTCAAATGGAATTTGAAGTCTGTTTTCTTGAATGATAACCTCATGAATGCGTGTTGTGTCTGTTTCTTGGGCAAATAAATAGCTTGGCGCTAGCGCGAATAAGAATAAAAACTTTGTCGATGACATGGTTAAAAATTTTCCAAAGGTAAATAAAATATCCTAGTAAAATAGCTTCAATGCTAGTTCTGATGGCCTTTTATTCGGGCAGGATAGGAGAATCCTGGTTTTCCACGTCACGCAAGGGGAGGTCTTTCAGGTCTGGTTGACCAGCATCGATCCAAGCACTGTACCATAAGGAGCTGACGGCTTTTATAGATGCTCGTATCTGTCGCTCCACCATACCATTTAAAGCGTTATGGTATTGTTCACAAAAGGTTTCGCTATAGCTGTAATGGATCATATGATTTCGAAGAACATACGCCTTCTTAAACAGCAACGAATTAGCTGCCGTTAGTTCTTGTTCCAAGCTTAATACTGAATCTACTAAAGCATGGCTTGTTAATACGGCCTGCCAAGCCATATCACTAACCTTGTCAACGTATTGGGGTTTTCCAACCCAAAGGTTATAGCTATGGAAGTATAATTCAGGAAGTCTGCTTTCCCATAAGCCGTGAATCCCAATTTGATCGCTGAATTGGCCATTGTAATTACTACTGGTATGCAAGGGAACATGCGTATCTGCTACATAATGCCCCAGATCAGCGGCATAGTGTATAATACGTTTGCTGTTTTTATCTATGAAAGCTTGGGTTAACTTTTGATAAGTAAGTTGTACTTGCCATGGCACGATTCCTTTACGCAAAATATCCTGCTGATTTTGCCTTTGCTTAATCTTAAACCATGGAATCATTAGAGAGTCGATGGGGTCTTTATGGCGGTCTAAGTCAATATAATGGCGGACAGCTTCATTGCTATCTACATACACTCGTTTATCCGCATTGATTGCTCTTTCGGTTAAAGTGTAGCTGTTTTTCTTAAAGAATACCGCCATTTCGATAGGAAGGGTATATATCGCATATTCATTAATTTTACGATGAGCAAAAAAGCCCCAGGATTGTAGGCTGAGTGCCAATAGGATAAAAATCAGGAGCGTCAAAATGCGTTTCATGACGATAGCGGTTAAGCTATAGAAATATAGCCATTTAAATGAAAAGATAAATGAATTAATTAAGAAGATTTAATCGATTTTCGTTATTTTCGGGCTCAATCAAATTGCTGAATGAAAATTTTATATGCTGTACAGGGTACAGGAAATGGACATTTAACCAGGGCGATCGACATTATTCCTTGTCTTCAGGCTTATGGTCAGGTAGATGTACTGGTAAGTGGTATTCAAGCTGATATTGAATTACCCTTTGAAGTGAAATACAGGTATCATGGTTTAAGTTTTATTTTTGGTAAATCGGGTGGAGTAGATTTATGGAAAACCTTTATGGCTTCTACCGTTCGCAAGTTTGTGAAGGAGGTTAATTCTGTTCCCGTGGAAGACTATGATTTGGTCATCAATGATTTTGAGCCTATCTCGGCTTGGGGTTGTTATTTTAAGGAGAAGAGTTGTATTGGATTAAGCCATCAAATTGGTGCCTTCGACCCGGCAAGTCCCAAACCCGAGGAAAATGATATGATGGGACGGTTTATTATGAAAAACTACGCGCCCTCGACCAGTTCCTATGGCTTTCACTTTAAGTCTTATGCAAATCACATCTTTACGCCTGTAATCCGACAGGCCGTGCGACAATTAGACCCGGTAGATAAGGGCCATTATACCGTATATCTTCCTTCTTACGATGATGCCCATTTAATTAAACAGTTAACCCGCTTTTCTGATATTGAATGGATTGTTTACTCTAAACATAATAAACGACCGTTTAAACATAAGAATGTAGCCATCAATCCGATTGATAGCGATGCCTTTGTTCAAAGTATGGCCAGTTCATCGGGCGTATTATGTGGGGCAGGCTTTGAAACGCCTGCAGAAGCCTTATATTTGGGCAAAAAACTATTGGTTATTCCGATGAAGAACCAATACGAACAACACCTGAATGCAGCCTCCCTAGAGGAGATTGGGGTGCCAGTCATAAAATCATTGAAAAAGAAATACGAATACGATATGGAGGCTTGGTTAAACGCTAAATCAAGAGTAACGGTAGATTATCCAGATTGTACCGCCTCAATTATCGAAAAAATTATTAATAAGCACACCTAACATGAAGTATATTTTCAGCCTCTTCCTCGCCTTTTTAATGTTTTCTAGCCTATCGGCCCAATCTTTAAAAAACTCGAATGATTCTTTGTCCCAAGCCTTAGGCCAAGATTTAGGCAAATACCTAAAAAGTATGGAGCTGCCTTTAAACAAGGCTGTATTAACCAAGGCTATTCAAGATATGCTGGATGGTAAAGCCCCTTTATTTGATGAAGAGGCTAATAATACAATCATTCGTAGAGGCATGGCGCGTGTTCAAGATGAACGCAATGAAGCCTTAAAGGCGAAAGCGAAGGTCTTCTTAGACCAGAATAAACAAAAGGCAGGTGTAAAAGTAACGCCTGAAGGATTGCAATATCAAGTCATGCAGGAGGGGACAGGTCTTCAACCCAAACCAACGGATGAGGTAGTTGTTCATTATAAAGGCACCTTGCCAGACGGTACTGTGTTTGATAATTCCTATGATCGGAATGAACCGATTAGCATTTCCCTGGATGAAGTGATTGCAGGTTGGAAAATTGGGATTCCCTTAATGAAGGTTGGCGGTAAATATCGTTTTGTTGTTCCTTCGGACTTAGGGTATGGCGAACGCCAAAGTGGTCCTATTCCTGCATTTAGTCCTTTGATTTTTGAAGTAGAATTACTCAAAATTGTAAGTAAAGAAGCACATGAGGAAATCTAGTATAAAAGGTTTGGATACAGCTGTATCCGCAATTTCTATTGGCGCTATGTCTTTGGATTATCAAGATCCTTCGACCTCCCGTTACATCCTCGATAAGGCGCAGGAATGCGGAGTTAATTTCGTGGATACAGCCGATTTATACAATCAAGGGCAGAATGAGTCGCTTATCGGATCCCTGATTAAAGATAATCGCTCGAATTGGCTATTGGGTACCAAAGTAGGGAATAGCTGGAAAGCAGATGGTTCAGGTTGGGAATGGAAACCCTCAAAGCAATACATCTTACAGGCTGTTGAAGCAAGTTTACAACGCTTGCAAACCGATTATATTGATCTGTATCAACTGCATGGTGGCACCCTTGATGATCCGTTTGATGATATCTTAGAAGCCTTTGCGTTGTTGAAGGAACAAGGTAAAATAAGAGCTTACGGCATTTCTTCCATTCGACCCAATGTATTCCTTAAGTATGCCCAAGATGGCCGTATTTCGACTAATTTAATGCAGTATAGTTTGTTAGATAGACGGCCTGAGGAATATTTGCAAAAGCTAGAAGAAGCTGATGTAGCAGTCTTTGTTCGCGGTGCTCTGGCACAAGGCCTATTAATCGATAAACCTGCAAAAGCCTACTTAAGCTTAGATGAAGCCTCGGTGGCTAAGGCACAATCAATGATTAAGGCATCGGCACATTTATATAATCTAGCCCCATTAACCCTTGCTTTAGCCTATCCTTTAGCACAAAAAGCCGTGAAAACTGTAGTTGCTGGTATTCGTACGAAAGCACAAATGGATGACTTAGCGAAGGCTATCCAACAATTGGAAGAAGTTCCAAAAGAGGTCTTGTCAGATCTATATGAAAAGCTACCTACAATCTGTTATACAGATCATAGGTAATTTTTATGCTTGAAAATATTTCTTCTTAATAGCCTCCAGATCATCTGGCGTATCGATCGCATCATTAACATGATTAGATACCGCTGTTTTAATGCGATAGCCATTATCAATCCATCTTAACTGCTCCAAGGATTCTATTTTCTCCAGGTTTGAAACCGGTAGCTTTGTTAATTCTTTCAGCACATCGGCGCGGTAGCCATAGATGCCAATATGATTGAAGTAGGTAGCAGCCGCTAACCAATCTTTCATGTCTTTACCACGGAAATAGGGTATAGGCTGCCTAGAAAAGTAAATTGCTTCCTCTTTACTGTTGATGACAACCTTGGGTTTATTCACGTTGGCTAAATCTTCGAATGCCGTAATGGGACGCACTAATGTGGCGATTTCCACACTGGGTTGATCGAAGCAAGCGACCAATAGATCGATTTGTTGGGGATCGATAAAAGGTTCATCCCCTTGAATGTTGATCACAATATCGAATCCGGAAATTCCATTGATAACCTCAGCGCAGCGGTCCGTTCCAGATTGATGGTCTTTATTGGTCATGACCACATTGCCGGCAAAGCTTTTTACATGATCGAATATGCGTTGATCATCTGTCGCTACAATAACTTCCTGTAAAGAGCTGGCATGCCTTACTTGATTGTATACCCGTTGAATCATTGTTTTTCCACCAACGTCTACCAGAGGTTTCCCCGGGAAACGGGTAGAATCATAGCGTGCTGGAATTACTCCTATTGCTTTCATACGTTAAAAATAATAAAAAAGCCAGTAATCAACTGGCTTTCTATCTTAAAATAAACCGAAGAGTTCGGTTTCTATTTTTTGAATAATGGTACCCAGATCCTCTTGATTGTTGGCGAAGTCGAGGTTGTCTTTATCCAAGACCAATAATTTACCTTCTTTGTAGTTTCCGATCCATTTTTCATACTTCTCATTTAGTTTAGAGAGGTAGTCTAAGCGGATTCCGGACTCGTAGTCACGCCCACGCTTCTGAATATTGTTTACCAAGGTCGGTACCGAGGCACGCAGGTAAACCAACAGGTCAGGTGGCTTGATGTAATGGATGATACTTTGAAAAATATCGCTGTAGTTTTCAAAGTCGCGGGCGCTCATCAGGCCCATATCATATAAGTTTTCTGCAAATATATAGGCGTCTTCATAGATTGTACGATCTTGAATCATATTGATTTCACGGTTTTGTAGATCGACAATATGACGGAAGCGACTATTTAAAAAGAATATCTGCAAGTTAAAGGCCCAGCGTTTCATATCGCTATAGAAATCCTCTAAATAAGGATTGTTTTCAACGGCTTCATACTGGGGTTCAAAATTTAAATGCTTGGCTAGTTTCTCGGTAAGTGTTGTCTTGCCAGCACCAATATTTCCAACAATGGCTATATGCATAATATCTTTTAATACAGTTTTTTAAGGCCAATAATTTCACGCACTTCTTTAATGGTTTTCTGCGCAGAGGCAGCGGCTTTTTCTGCACCTATTTTAATCGCTTTCTTGATGTATTCATCGTCATTGCGGATGCTTTCTATGCGCGAGCGAACATCGGCCGTAGCCAAGATCATATCCTCAGCAAGCTGCTTTTTAAAATCTCCATAACGGATTTCGCACTTGTTGTAAAGCTCATCGAAATGCGCCAGGGTATCTGCTGAAGAAACAACATTCATTAACTCAAATAAGTTTTGAACAGCAACGGGCTTTTCTTGATTCATTTCCGTAGGTCCACCATCTGTTACGGCCCGCATAATTTTCTTACGGATCGCATCTTCAGTATCGGCTAGGTAAATACAATCGGCTTCACCATTTGATTTTCCCATTTTCCCTTCACCAGAGAGGCCAGGGATTTTAACCAGCTTATCTGAATACGAGAAGGCAAAAGCTTCTTTGAAGTAGTCAACATTATACAAACGGTTAAAACGGTTTCCAAACGTTCTGGTCATTTCTAAATGCTGCTCCTGATCTTTGCCCACCGGAACCTTGGTGCCATGGTGAATCAAAATATCACAAGCCATCAATACAGGATAGGTTAATAACCCTGCATTTACATTATCTGGATTAGCTCGAACCTTATCTTTAAAAGATGTTGCGCGTTCCAGTTCGCCTAAATAGGCGTTCATATTCATGTATAAATAGAGCTCGGCCACCTCAGGAACATCCGATTGTACGTATATGGTGGATTTCTCTGGGTCGATGCCTGCTGCTAAGTATTCGACTACCACATTTCGAACCGTGCTGTTTAGGTCATGCGGTGTAGGGTGAGTCGTTAAAGAGTGTAAATCAGCAATAAAAAAGAAGCAGTTGTATTCATCCTGCATCTTTACAAAATTGCTTAACGCTCCGTAGTAATTTCCTAAGTGTAATTTTCCGGTACTTCTAATACCGCTAACAACTGTTTCCATATGCAGGCAAAGGTAGCGAAAAAATGCTGATTTTTTCGGTATGCTTACGATAAAAACTGTCGGGAATAGCGGTGTTTACGAAGGTTCTCCGCAGTTTAACTTGCTGGATTAGCAGATTTGCGGGTTTTCCAGTAAATCACATACATAGCCTAATACTTCAGGCTCGGAAGCACCATCTTCTAACATCGAAAAGGTAAGGTAGGCAGCATAGATTTCCGAACTAAAGAGCACATGTTTATCCGATACGATGGTATCAATAATACCTTCGCGCACATCGATGCCCAAATGCTCTAATTCATTGTGTAAGTTGGTGGAAATACTTTCATGATCTTCACCTGATGCAAAGCCTACGATGATATGAAGGATCAACTTATCGAAGAGCTCCGTTTCCATGTTTCTAAACTTAGTGGCATAAAGATCGGAGTCGAAACGACTTTTTGCACTTGAGACAATTTTGTCCCAAATCAGGTATTCCGTTTTCGTTTGCATGACTTAAAGTTTATAATTTGTTAACAGTAAATATAATGATAATTATCTTAACATCCAATGCTAGGAGGGGCTTTTTGTGTAGGGGCAAAGCAAACAATAGCAGGGGATTAACTGTTCTTTTATTAAGACTAAAATGAATGTATTATGATAGATCCAAAAAAGAATAAAAGCAATCAGGAAGATGAAAACAGAGATATGGAACCCCAAGACTTAGCCTATAATGAAGAAGAGGATAGTTATGAATTAGATGTTGATGATAATGATCCGGACTGGGATCATCCGGCAGATTATGACACCATAAGTGAGGGCGCCGAGACTGACGATTCCACCTATGACCCTGCCAATCCTTTCGTTGGTGAAGAGTATGCTTCACGGGATGAGCTGCAAGAGGAAGATCTGACCGATAATAACATGCATATTGAGGAGGCTAAAGACCTCAAGCCTTCTAAATTGGATGAAAAGTTAGCCCGAAATGCCGAAGATGAGCGGGATGATTTGGATGAAGAAGGCTATCCTAAAAATGATGAAGCTTAAGCTTGCCTCCATTTTCGTTTTCCATTTTAGGTGGGGATGGCTATATTTAGAGAAAAATCAAGCTGAATATGCAAATTAATTTAAAAGGGAAAACAGCCTTAGTTGGTGGAGCCTCTGGCGGGATTGGGAAAGCCATTGCTGTGGAGTTAGCAAAATGCGGTGCTCGTGTTTTCTTAATGGCTAGAAACGAAGATAAATTAAAACGGGCACTACAAGATTTATCAAGGGATGCGGGACAGGAACATGGATACGTCTTGAGTGATTTTAATGATTATGAAAAGCATAAAGCGGTGCTCTCTTCTTTTTTTGAAACGCATCACATCGATATCCTTGTCAATAATACCAATGGCCCTACGGCAGGAGATTTGACCGGAAAAGGAGAGGATGATTACCAGCAAGCCTTTGAGTTGCTGTTTCAAAATGCTGTTTTCGCCAGTAATTTAGCTATTCCGCATATGCGCAGGGCAGGCTATGGGCGTATTATCAATGTGTCGTCCATGACTGTTAAAGAGCCGCAAGATGGCTTGGTGCTTTCCAACACTATGCGCACGGCCTTGGTAAGCTGGAGTAAATCCTTAGCCAATGCTGTAGGTAAAGATCAGATTACGGTGAATTCGATTTTAACGGGCTACTTTGAAACCGATAGGTTGAAAAGTTTGATGGAGCGGCAAGCTGAACAGGAAGGCCTTTCTGTGGCTGAAGTAAAACAGCAGCGGGCAGATAGCATTCCCGTAAAGCGATTAGGGAAACCCGAGGAATATGGTTATTTGGTTAGCTTCCTCGCCTCGCCCTATGCAGCGTTCTTAACAGGAGCCGCTATTCCCCTAGATGGCGGGCTTTCCAAAACCTTGTATTAATAACCCTTATCCAAAATATTTGATGCTGTATAACGCTTAAAGAACAATTGGAGGCTATTCCGCCTCCAATTGTTCTTTATATTTCCGCTTATGCTCTTCTATTTCAGGTGGCATTTCAGGGTATTTGATGTCCTTATAGGCCACTAAAAGTTCGTATATAATTTGGGCTACCAAGTATCGGGCTACGGGTTTGCTATCCGATGGAATAATATACCAGGGTGCATTCTTTTTACTGCAATTTTGAATGGCTTCTTCATAACATTGCATGTATTTGTCCCATAGTTTCCGCTCGGCTAAGTCGCCCGGGGAGAATTTCCAGTTTTTCTCTTCCTCTTCCAAGCGGCTCAATAAGCGTTCTTTTTGTTCTTTCTTGCTTAAGTTTAGAAAGAACTTCATCACGATTGTACCGTTCTCTGTAATTCGTTTTTCAAAATTATTAATTTGCTCAAACCGCATTTTCCAAAAATCCTTCGGTAAATTCTTCGGATCGTTAATATGCGGTATACGTTCATTTAAAAGGTATTCCGGATGGACACGAGTAACCAATACATTTTCATAATGGGTTCTATTGAATACCGTGAATTTTCCTTTCTCAGGAAGCTTAATTTCATGACGCCATAAATAATCATGCTGTAATTCCTCTTCCGAAGGAGTTTTAAAACTCTCTACCAGCACACCACGTACATTGATTGCTTTAAACACTTCGCGTATTAAGGAGTCTTTTCCTGCGGTATCCATCCCTTGCAGGCAAATTAATACACTGTATTTATCATGTGCATACATCATGTCTTGGATGGCGGCAATTTTCTTGCGGAGCTTCTTAAGCTCTGTTTTTGCAAATTCCGGATCTATCACATCCCGGATATCCGTAGGATGCTCTTTGATTTTAAAATTACCCTTCGCGGCGAATGTTTTTGCGTAGTTCGTCATAGTTTATCTCTTGGTATAGCAATTTAATAATTTTTTATGGCTTTCTGTTTTGCTCAGCGTGTGTACAACCGAATATTTCCCTCCCTTTGATGGTCAAGATCGGTCATATTCCTAATTATTACTGATATCGGTAATAATTCAAAATATTACCGAAAACTGTAATAATCTCAATTATTACTGAAAACTGTAATATTTGCAATTATTACTAAAAACGGTAATATTTTAAATTATTACAGAAAACTGTTATATTTGGAAATATTACTGAAAACTGTAATATTTTAAATTATTACACATTATGGTTATATTTAAGATTATAACGTATTGGAACAAACATTAGCGCGCTTAATCCAAAGCGAGCACAGCTATCAGAAAAACAAGGGGATAATTACATCAGGCATGCAATATTACATCATTATAACAGGGGACATTATTCATTCTCGAAAACACGAGAGTAGTGCATGGCTTCCACAGTTAGAAGCAGCATTGAAACAGCAAACGACCGATTATGATATTTTCCGCGGCGATAGTTTTCAAGCGGAAGTACCCTTAGACCGGGTATTTCACTGTGTTTTCTACCTAAAGGCGGTCATGCGCCAAATTGAAGAAATGGATGTGCGCATCGGTATCGGGGTGGGGCAGGTTTCCTTCCGTAATCATACCATTAAGCAATCCAGTGGAGAAGCCTTTTTCCTTTCCGGTAAGGCCTTGGATTCCCTATACAAAGAAAGTATCGAATTTATATCACCTTGGGCCGATTTAAATGAGAACCTCAATTTATTGCTAACCCTCAGTACCCGCCTGCTGGATCAATGGACCATTAATATGGCTGAAACCGTGCAGAAAATGATGGAGTATCCGGAGAAGAACCAATTGGAAATTACACAGCTCCTCAACCGAAGCAACCAAAGCCAGGTCAGCAGAGAGCTCAATCGAGCAAACTACCCGAAGCTCAACGAGGTTATCCAATATTGTACGAAAGAACTTGCCCGTTATGTTAACAAGCCTGCTTAAAATGCTCATCGCCCATTTAATAGGCGATTTTGTTTTGCAACCCAAAAGCTGGGTAGAAAAAAGAAATACGCAAATTCAGTATTTGTTTCTGCATATCGCAGTGCACGCTGGCTTATTAATTCTTTTCTTTATTAATGACTTAGCCGGGAATTGGCAAAACATCGTATTTCTACTGTCGGCTCATTTAGCCATTGATAGTTTAAAAATCGGACTGGAACGGAATTGGCGAATCAAACCGATTTACCTTTTTACCCTCGATCAAGCCCTGCACTTCGCCAGTATTGCCGCTGTATTTTTCTTTCGCAGCAATGGCGCATGGCAGCAGATGATGCAACAGCTACAGGTAGACAAGTTATTGGTCGGCATCATTGCCCTATTGCTTCTTGTTTTTGCCATACCCATCGGCATTCGTTTATTCTTTAGTAAATGGCATAAAGAAACTGATTTCAACAACAAACGTAAAACCACCCTGTTTAATGCCGGAACGATTATAGGCATCATGGAACGCTTAATGATCCTGGGTTTTGTGCTGTTGGATATGAATGAAGGCATTGGCTTTCTATTAGCCGCCAAGTCCATCTTTCGCTTTGGCGATTTGACAAATGCAAGGGATACCAAATTTACAGAATATGTGATGATTGGAACCTTGTTAAGCTTTGGCCTGGGCATGCTGGTCGCCTTCAGCTTAAAACAAGTGCTGGCCCTGCTTTAATTATTGGATATGAAAAACATGATGATACATACAAAAACAATAGCAGTATTTTTGCTTAGCCTCTTCTTGATAGGACAGGTTCAGGCACAATCTGCCGATTTTAACAACAAACTGAAACAGGTCGCCGATCGTTATGAAGCCGTAGGTCTGGCCATTGTCGTCGTAAAAAATGGAAAACCAGTCTATTCCAATGCCATCGGCTATCAGGATGTGGAAGCAAAGAAGCCATTAACCACCGACAACCTTTTCCGCATCGCCTCCATTTCAAAGTCCTTTAGCAGTACCGCGATAATGCAATTGGTGGAAAAGGGAATAATTTCCTTAGACGATGATTTTGGCGATTTAGTAGGTTTCCCCGTTCGTAATCCCAATTTCCCGGATAATAAAATTACCTTGGAGATGGTGCTATCCCATCGGTCTAGCATCAACGATAAAAACGGATATTTCTCCTTAGATGTCATTAATCCGGCCAAGAATAAAGATTGGAAACAATCGTATAACAGTTATGCACCTGGCCAAGGCTATGAATATTGCAACCTTAACTTTAATATGGTAGGTGCTGTTCTTGAACGGCTCACGCAGGTGCGATTTGATAATTATATCAAACAGCAAATTCTAGACCCCTTGCAGCTAGCTGCAGGCTATAACATCGATTCTTTAGACAAATCGCGCTTTGCAAAGCTTTATGTAAAAGAAAATGGAAAGTTTGAGGAACAGCCCTCAGCCTATAATCCACGTTCCGAGGAAATTAAAAACTATACCCTCGGCGAGTCTACGCCAGTTTTTTCCCCAACAGGAGGGATGAAGATTTCAGCCAACGATTTAGCTAAATATATGTTAATGCATATGAACTATGGTAAAGTAGGCAAGCTGCAATTGTTGCGCAAGAAAAGTGCGAAGCGCATGCAAAAGGGGCTATCTGAAAAAGAACATTATGGCCTGGCCTTATTAGAGAACGATCGCTTAATTCCCGGTGAACACATGATCGGGCATACCGGCTCAGCCTATGGCCTGTATAGCAATATGTTTTTTGAGCCGAAGCAGAAATTTGGATTTATTGTCATTACCAATGGTTGTATCCCTAAAACCGATAGCCACGATGATATCTTATTATCCAAAGAAGTTATTCAGCTGTTATACAGTGAATTCATTAAAAAATAATAAACAGATTGGTTTTCTGCGGGACACAGCCTAAACCATTTATGGATACAGTTGTAGTTAAGAATAGTTTTTAATAAAGAAACTGCAAGCATATTACTTGAAATTTTAACTACTTTTGCAATTAATTATTCAACTTTGAAAGATTAAAAAAGATGATTATTCAACCAAGAACAAGAGGGTTTATTTGTCTGACGGCACATCCGGAAGGAGCTGCGCAGCACATTAAAAACCAAATCGAGTATGTTAAATCCAAAGGTAAAATTGCCAATGGACCGAAGAAAGTGTTAGTAATCGGTGCATCCACTGGATTTGGTATTGCCTCGCGTATCACTGCAGCCTTTGGTTCCGATGCGGCAACCATTGGTGTATTTTTCGAAAAACCTGCTACAGAAGGAAAATTAGGTACCGCAGGCTGGTATAACTCTGCAGCCTTCGAAAAGGAAGCTCATGCTGCCGGTTTATATGCTAAAAGTATCAATGGTGATGCTTTCTCAGACGATATTAAAAAACAAACCATCGACCTGATTAAACAAGATTTAGGACAAGTTGATTTGGTTGTCTATTCATTAGCCTCTCCACGTCGTACCCATCCGAAAACTGGCGAACAATTCGCCTCCGTATTAAAACCTATTGAACAACCTTTTACCGATAAAACGGTAGATTTCCATACCGGTGTTGTTTCTGATATCACCATTCTTCCTGTAGATAATCCTGCGGATATTGATAATACCGTAGCTGTAATGGGCGGTGAAGACTGGAAATTCTGGATCGAGGACTTAAAAGCTGCTGGTGTATTAGCAGAAGGCGTAAAAACTGTAGCTTATTCGTATATCGGCCCTGAGCTTACCTACCCAATTTACCGCAACGGTACAATTGGACGTGCTAAGGATAACTTAGAAGGTACCGTGCCTGCTTTAAATGATTTATTAAAAGATATTCATGGCGTTTCTTATGTGTCTGTCAATAAAGCCTTAGTAACCCAGTCTAGTTCCGCTATCCCTGTTGTTCCTTTATACATTTCCTTACTATATAAAGTAATGAAAGAAAAAGGCATCCATGAAGGTACCATCGAGCAAATGCAACGTTTATTTGCAGAACGCCTGTATACCGGACAAGAAGTTCCTTTGGATGAGAAAGGAAGAATCCGTGTAGACGATTTAGAAATGCGTGCCGATGTTCAAGAAGAAGTAGCTAAACTTTGGAAAGAAACATCTACCGAAAACTTATCTGAAATATCCGATATCGAAGGATACCGCAACGACTTTTTCCAATTGTTCGGATTCAACTTCGATGAAATTGATTACGAAAAAGATACCAATGAATTAGTACCTGTACCTAGTATTGGGTAAAACACTAATTTTATAGCATAAAGCGCTGGTTATTATTAATCAGCGCTTTTTTTTGAAGTGTCCTCGTTTTTTTATCACTTTGTCATCTTTCTGTCATGGTGAGCGGAGTCGAACCACGAACCACGAACTACTGGTACGTCAGTGCAATCATCCACCTATCAATAACTTCATAACACATTGTTAATAAACTGATTATGTATGATTAATTGTATTGACGTACCAGTCGTTCGACTCCGCTCACGATGACAACACGAAAACAATACGCTGAAAAAGCAACAACACCCCCCTTCCAACTTTTCCATTTTCACCCCCGAAGCTTAACCCTATTTCTCCCCATGCTTCCCCTTTTGCTAAGGGGTTATATACGGGTGTGAAAGGGGTGAGAAAGGGGAGTAAAATGGTTCTACACCAAAGTTGTTACTTCGTATCAATACAGGAATAATACAGGCCATACAATTTATCATCACTTACTCATTTATACTACAAAAATTAACTACTTTTGGAGCAATGGGAATTCCCAGCACACTAATCAATTATTATGATGCTCACTGATGCTTCTTCTGCAAAGAATACAGAAATGTTAACTGTTGGTGTACAGGGTTTTGGCTATCTCATTGTGACAGATAAGGATTTAAACATCATTGCTGCCAGTGAAAATTTCAAAGAATTCTTGAACGAAAGCGTTACGTCAATTTTTGAAAAGCCCTTTTCCTATATCGTCAGCAATTTCCTGCCTAATTATACCATCGATATCGAAGAGGCCGTTCGGCAAATTTTAATTAATGAGCATGACCGCAATCTGTTAGAGATTGTCTTGGATAATAAGGGCTGCTATTTAAGTATTTACCAATTGCATGGCCATGTTTATTTTGAATTCGAGAGAAAGGTGGTAGACGGCGTTGTCTTTTTTCCAAAATTTGAAGCTTTTGCGCGTATCCTAGATGTAGAAAGCAGGGGGGTATGGGAGGTTTTATGTGACTATATCTCCAAGATATTAGCTTATGACCGGGTGACGGTGTATCAATTTGCGGAGGAAAATAACGGACAGATCATTGCAGAAACGAGACGCAACGATAATTTGGAGAGCATTTATGGAATGTATCATTCCGATTTTGCGGTATTGAGCCATGCCCGTAAGATTCATTTAATGAACCTCTGTCGGGTAACTCAAGATATCAATGAAGATCCTGTACCTATTATCAGCTTGAACAATCAACCTATTGATCTGCTAGCCACGAATATTAGAACGCTAGATGCTGTGCATCGTGCGCATTTAAAAAAGGTGGAAATAGGCTGTAACTTGAGTTATTCCATTTTAATAAATGATAAAATATGGGGTCTTATTTTCTGTCAGAATATAAAGCCTACGCGTATCAATCTGTTAAAAAGGGAGGCCATGGTTTATATGATTCAATGGACATCCGCTCGCTTTGCCGACGAATTGGAGGCCAAGGAAAGAGATTTTAATGAGCGCATAAGACAGTTTGAATTGACCTTGAAAGAAAAGTTGATGCTGAAGAGTGATATCCTCAGTGTACTTTCTTCCTTTAGCAAGATGATTTGCGATTTTGCAAACGCAGACGCTATGGTTATTGTTGACGGAGACCGTATCTACGCAGACAACATGAATATTGGCCGGCAAAAGCTTAAAAAGCTGCAAACTTTCATCTTAGCAAACTCCGATCAGTTTGTTTATACCGAACCGCAGTTCACCTTTAAATATGGACATGAGCTAGGCATAGAAATGGACCGATTTGCGGGCATCGCTAAAATCGATATTGATTCCAGTCGAAAATTTACGTTGTTATTTTTCCGGAAAGAGCATGTGGTACGTAGGACTTATATGGATAAGCCCGTAAAATATTTGGAAGATGTGAAAGCGAACGAGACCTTTGAGACTGAACCGCATAGGCATTTTGACTTATGGCACCATACCATTCATAGCAGTAGTTTGGCCTGGACAGAAGCAGAACTGTTTTTCTTCGGTCGATTAAGGCGATTGATTAAAGAAAGTATAAATCAGAAGTCGATTGAGATCAGCAATTTAAATGAAGAGGTTCATAATTTAAATAAGGCCTTAGACGCCTACGCCTACACGGTTAGCCATGATGTAAAAAATCCCCTTTCTGCCATCAACCTTTCCGTACAAATGATGTTGCAAAAGCCGGATATGCCCAAGGAGGTAAAAGATAGAATGCTGCTGAACATGAAGCAGGCCGTAGATTTAATCAGCGATCTTTTAGTCGCCATTCATGATTTCAGTAAGATAAAATCATTTAGTTATCAAACCGAGTTATTAGATATCAAGCCTTCTATTTTACAGGTGATTGATTTCTGTTTATTGCGTTATGATTTTTCCCCAAGCCATATAGAGGTAGGTGATTTATGGCCAATCTATGGGCATAAAACATTAGTCTATCAATTATTTCAGAACCTCATTGGCAATGCAATTAAATATTCGGCAAGAAATGAAAACCCTAAGGTGGAAGTATATTCGCTGAAGGAGCAGGAGTTTGTCCGCTACGTTATTCGCGATAATGGGATCGGTATTGCGCAGGAAGATCTTAAGGTGATGTTCGATTCCTTTAAGCGCTTGGACAATGCCTACGATTTTGAAGGAACAGGACTTGGATTGACCATCGTAAAAAATATTGTAGATAAACTGGATTTACAGATTAAGGTCGATAGTCAATTGGGAATAGGGACAGAGATTCAATTGCTATTTCCCATCGAGCAATAAGGAGGGCTTATTTTTCCATATTAGTGCTCGCGGATGCGAATAGGAATAGGACTGGGCAGTAAATCTTCCAGTTGTATAGGTCTGTAATCATTTTCCAGTTCACCTAAGGTGCTGGTATCAGGAAAGAATTGTTGGAGGTAATAGGAGTGCGGGTAAGCTTCATCTGCCAGCACTTGAGCCATTGCTTTAATATCGGCTGCCGTCAACAAGGAACTATGCAACGTTGTTCTCACTTCAAAAGGAATAGCAGCCGCTTGTAAGGTTTTTAAGGTTTTCAAAAATTTCGAATACCCATCCAATTTGGTAATTGCTTTGTACTTTGCCTCAGGTGCTTTAAAATCTAAAGCTACATAATCAATGATTCCGGCCTCGAGCATAGCATGTATGCGATCTGGACGCGAGCCGTTGGTATCTATTTTAACCAAAAAGCCCATGGCTTTTGCCTCCTGGGCAATGGTATGGCAGGCGGGATGACTGCTGCATTCGCCGCCACTTAATACTACGGCTTGTAAGAGCTGTTTTCTCGATTTCAAAAAGGTCAGTGTTTCCTCCATAGAGAAGCGACCTTTGCCCAATACAATATCCGGATTATAGCAATAGCTACATCGCATATTACAGCCTGCAAACCACAGGATGCAGGCTGTTTTTTCTGGATAATCTAATAAGCTAAAAGGCGTAATGCTAAAGATTGGATTTGCCATGGGCTTCCTTAAAATGCTTCCGCTGATTATGCTCGCCTTGCTTACCAATGTTGAAGCTTTCCACCGGGCGATGGTATCCCATCACTCGCGTGTATACTAAACATTTGTTCCGTTCTCCTTCATGTTCTTGAAGGATTTTCTCCATTTCAATTGATGTCGTTTTCATAAAGTTGCTGTTTAAAATGTTTATCAATTATTTCGTTATCGCATTTCGGGCAATAGCCATGTTCCCCATTGAGGTAGCCATGAACAGGGCAAACCGAAAAGACTGGGGTAACCGTAATATAAGGCAGGCGGAAATTCGTCAGTACCGTTTTGACAAACTCTTTACAGGAGGCCGAGGTACTTATCTTTTCCCGCATGTAGAGGTGTAATACCGTTCCACCGGTATATTTACACTGTAGCTGGTCTTGCAGCATGAGCGCCTCAAAGGGATCTTCCGTATGGTCTACAGGAATTTGGGAACTGTTGGTGTAGTAATTTTGTTCTTTGCTGCCTGCTTGGATGATATCTGGATAGCGCTTAATATCTTCTTTGGCAAACCGATAGGTGGTGCCCTCGGCAGGGGTAGCTTCTAAGTTATAAAGGTTTCCGGTTTCTTCCTGGAATTCTTTCATGCGCATCCGGATATGCTCCAAAAGCTCCGTAGCAAAGGCTATACCCCAAGGGGTAACCATGGTTTCATGATCTTCCGTGAAATTACGGATCATCTCGTTCATGCCATTGACACCTATCGTAGAAAAATGATTTCTAAAATGGGTTAAATAGCGCTTGGTATATGGGTAAAGACCATTATCATACATCTGCTGGATGAATACTCTTTTTTTCTCTAGGGTAGACTTTGCAAGAAGTAATAATTCATCCAAACGGGTCATCAATGCTTCCTTATTCAATTTATATAAGTACCCTAGGCGGGCCATATTGATGGTTACCACGCCAATACTTCCGGTCATTTCGGCACTTCCGAAAAGGCCATTTCCTCGTTTCAGTAATTCTCGTAAATCCAGCTGCAATCGGCAGCACATACTGCGTACTGCGTTGGGTTTATAGGCTTCGGGGTTTTCAATTTTGTTTCCGTCGCTATCCAAAGTGTATTGGCTTCCGATGAAATTCTGAAAATAGGAGGATCCAATTTTCGCGGTGTTTTCAAATAACAAAGCCACATTTTCGCCTTCCCAATCGAAATCTTCAGTAATATTTACCGTAGGAATAGGGAAGGTAAATGGTTGTCCATTTGCATCACCCTCTGTCATCACCGTATAATAACCCTTATTAATCATATTCATTTCCTTTTGGAAATGCTTATAGCAAAGGTCTTCCAATTGGTTCACCCCGCGAGCCTTGGCTTTTTCCAGTAAATCGGAATTTGACAAGCCTTTGAAGAGGTGCTGGTTATTTTTGGTAGGCATCTGGTCTTGTAAATCAGCAGGCACCATCCAGTCCAGGGTAATGTTGGTGAATGGAGATTGCCCCCAACGGGCAGGCACATTTAAATTATATACAAAGCTGCGAATAGCTTTGGTAATATCCTCTTGGCATAAATTGTCTTTGAACACGTATGGTGCTAAATAGGTATCAAAGGAGCTAAAGGCTTGTGCACCGGCCCATTCACTTTGCAGGATACCTAAGAAATTGGCCATTTGCCCTAAGGCTTCTCGGAAATGGGAGGGCGGTCGGCTATCTACACGTCCTCGAACGCCATTAAAGCCCTCGTCTAGCAATACGCGAAGGCTCCAGCCCGCACAGTAGCCGGTTAAACAATCTAAATCGTGGATGTGGATTTCCGCATTGCGGTGCGCATAGCCTTCCACTTTACTGTAGACTTTGTCTAACCAATAATTGGCGATAATTTTGCCGGCCGTATTATTTACTAAACCCGCATTGGAGAAGGAATTATTTGCATTGGCCTGAATGCGCCAGTCTTGCTGAAATATATACTCTTCCACCGTTCGGGTGCTATCTACATAAGTCGAGTTATCATCAAAACCTTGGAGGTTTTCACGTTGTAATTTTCGGGTATGGCGATAGACCATAAAGGATCGCATGACTTCGAAATAACCCATCTCATAGAGTATCCGTTCAATGGCGTCCTGAATTTCTTCCACTTCCCATAAGGGTTTGCTTGTTAATTCAGCCATCACCACCTGAAAGATGATATCCGAGTAGGGTACTCCGACGCTATGGAAAGCTTTTTTTATAGCTTCCTCAATCTTAAATCCCTGGAATGCTTCATAATTCCCATTTCTTTTAATTACTGTATTCATAAGCGTAGGAAATAATTAATTATTAAAAACTCCGCTGTACCTTGTTGGACAGCGTTTAGAAGGCAAAGGTCACCTGCGCTATAAAGTTGCGCCCCGGGCGTGCAATCTTCATAATGTCTAAGTGCCGGTAATAATATTTATCAAAGATGTTTTCCACCCGCATGGCCGCAATCAAGCGTTGTTTCGGCAGGTTGAATGTTTTTCTAAAAGCAGCGTTGAATAAACAGGCTTCAGGCGTAGCAAGATCGCCATAGCGTTCGGTGCTGATATGTTTTTGGGCGGCATGGTTCTCCATTTCTAGTTGGAATGAATAGCCTTTGTATTGCGTGGAAAGCGTATTTAGATTCGTTAATGGGGCTATTAAAGGTAACGCATAGTTCTCATTATCTTTCCCTCGGGTGTAGGTGACTGTACTCATAAGTTCCAGAAATTTCAAAGGTTTCAATTGCAGGGAAAGCTCGCCTCCCGATAACTGGGCTGAAGGTAGGTTCTGATATTGTTTTACGCCTTTTGCGCCGGGTGTCATCACGCCATAGGCGGCTTGCACCATACCGGCCATATAATCTTTAAAATAATAATGGAATCCTGTTAGTTCCACCTGTACCCAGGCTTGTTTATAGCTGGCAGAAAGACTTCCCTGCATTAGTTTTTCAGACTTTAATGCGGCATTCCCTAAGTAATCGTAGGAGTCTAGCCGGTTAAACAAATAAAAGCCATAATACTCTTGTAAACTGGCACTACGGTTGCCATAGCCTAGTTTAGTATGGAAGTGCCAGTTTGCACTTGGCGTCCAATGAAGGCTGGAATGTAGGTTTAATAAGAGGTTGTTACGGTCGAATCGATCAGCTAGCATGCCTGATAATTGATCCTTGCCTGCTTCACTGTAAATGGATGAATTGGAAAGGCTAAATGTTCCAGCGGTTTCCAAGCCCCAGTTTCCTATTGCCAATAGGCTATGAGCTAGATCTATACTTACAAAACTACGTTGTGCATCTGGCAGGGTATACATGAACATGGGGCTTCCTTCTTTCGGATACATGGTCATATTTGCTGTAGCGCGGTTGATGTATGCGCTTAGCCGAGATTGTAGCATATGTTTCGCCGATGCCCAACCGCCTTCAGTATAGAGGCCAGCAGTCCAAGTATTACCAGGCATATCCATATGCATGGCCACTTCTTCTGCCGGGCGTTTGGTGTCGTCCATGGCATGGTCGATTTTGTTATAGTAGAATTTAGAGCGGATAGGTAGTAAATGCTCAGCTGTTGGTTTGTAAATATGCGTAATGGAAGCAATATGGGCATTGGCAAATGCGACATCCATGGTTAATGCCGGATATCCGATATCATTGCCTAGATCCATTAAGTATTGTGCAGAAATTTCATTTCTGCTATTCAACTGATAGCTTAGGGCAAAATTGCTGTTCCATTTTTGATATTGGGAATTTGGAACAACCACCTGTTTGGCGGCCTGGTAATTGTCGGATTTGCGGAAAATGCCATTCGCAAGCAAGGCAAATCTATTGCGCTTATAATGCAGACTGGCGAGGGTTTGTATACTGGAGGAGTTACTTTCATAACCCGTTCCGATTAACCCTTTAAACTGTTCTTGGGCAGCAAGGTCGGCTTGCGCTAATTTAAAATCAATACCTCCCGCCAGGGCGCCACCATAATTACTAAAGGATGGCCCTAGGTTAATGCTTAATTGCTGTAAATTCGTTGGCTCGATATAGGAGCTCACCGGATCCATTCGATCAGTACAAGCACCAAAAATAGCCATTCCATCAATGGTTAGATTGACTTGACCCGCATTGAGACTCCGGATGCTGGGTTCCCAAGCATAATTCCCGCGTCTGACCATTTGTACGCCTGCTGCCCGATCTAAGAGTTTATCGATATTCGCCTGTTTGCTAGCACGATAAGCAGCTTCAGATTTCTTTCCTACCGATTGATTACGGCTCACTAAAACTTCCTCAATAGCTACAGTTTTCAGGCTGTCTGCAGTATGCTTATGTTCCTGGGCAACAGCAAATGGAATACCCATGGTCAGGCTAGAAAGCAGGAGTAAGGTATGGCGTTTCATGGTAATGGGGTTAAAATCTAACGATTGGTTTATGTTTATTAAAACAAGATGTCTAAGTATAGATTACTGGAAATAAGGGTATTGTCTTTTTTGATGTCAAAGAATAATCGCCAGTCTCCAGTCATGGTAAAGTTTACTTTTCCGCTATATTTTCCGTTGCCTTTGCCCACTGGGTTTACATTATTTGGCGAACCATGGTTCATGGAGGTCATCTCCGGATGAAAGGTCATGGTAAATCCATCGGCTGCAGGAAAGGAAAACATCGATTCTCTTTTAAATAATAAGACGTCTAAATCATTCATACCCACTTTAGGGTTGCGAAGCGATTGTAAAGCAATTACGTAGCGTGTTCCGTCGGTCGCTGTAAACGTTTTTACCGGATTATTCCCTTCTTTCGCCATTGCAATGGTTACCGGGAAGCTCAATTTTTCGCCATTAACCTCGACGTCTAATTTCCAGGTGCCGGCGGTACCACTTGCCATGGTGAATACAGCAAAGCCTACATAGCTTCTACTGGCTGGATCATAACTTAGGGTAGACGAATGCGGACATCCATGACTCATCGTTGCCATTTGCATCACAGGGGATAGGCTTACCTGTTTATTGCTTAAGGTTTCTTCATTCTTTAATACTTGGATATATAAGGGTTGATAACCTATGCTTAATTCATTGTCGGCCCAGAGGCGAATGGTTTCTTGGCTACTGGTTTTTAATTCCGCTATTTTGACCTTATTTAGAAATGGATTTTCAGGTTGAACATCATCCTTACTGCAAGAGCTTAAGGTAAATACCGTTAGGAGGATACTGAATAACACGAAGATATTTTTCATGATGAATTTGTTTTTATTTGATTCTTAGTTGTTGTTTTCCAGCTTCACTGATGGAATCTGCAGACCACATGGGGTCCCAAACCAAGGTGATCTGAATGGTTTTGCAGGGAAATAGCTGCTGCAGATTATTCTGCACCCCCTGAATAATACTATCGCCTAAGGGGCATTCTCTGCTAGTGAGGGTCATGTTGACTTTAATTTGCTCATCGGATAAAAATTTGAGCTCGTAAATAAGACCGAGGTCCACGATGTTTAAATCCAGTTCCGGATCCATGACCAAACGTAAAGACTCCCAGGCCTTCAACTTTAAGGCATAATAGGGGTCAGTGAGTTGCAGTTCCATAAGCGACCGTTCTTTTATGAAAAATTATTTTGGCGACATTGATGAGATAAAGGCTTGCTAAAGCAACCCATAATATGGAGGCGATAACAATCAGCAGCTTAATTTTACCAATGGTGCCTAAACTTAGTACCAGCATACTGCTCAAAAAGAGGTAGTATTGCACTTTTAATAATTTTTGATTGTATAAGTCTTTAGGCATAGGAATTTTTTCCATCCCATTAATATCCTTGTATTTTAAGTTCCAGATGATGAAGGGTAGGGTTTTAAAGGTCATGCCCAATATAATTCCAGATAACCAGCCCAGAAAGATCCATACCCCATAGGTACTTATCCAATGTCCTGAAGGTTGGTTTAGCACCATAGGTAAGCTGAAGAGCCCCAGAATAAGGAATAGGAAAGAGCTGAAGCTATGTTGCATGGGGAAGTCTATTTTCTTGCGCAAGCTTTGCTTTTTCGCATCCCATAGGTAGACTAACCAAAAGGCTATGCCTATGCCAACAATAACCGCATAAGCCAAGGAGTCCATCCCGATTTGATGGTTATAGCCTCTGGCTAAGAATAGGGCTAAGCCAACATTCTGAAAAGTTAATGCCGCGTATAACATCCAATTTTTATTGCTTTTTCCTAGGATAAACATAGGGATCAATTTCGCCGATGCGCCTGTAACCAATTGTAAGAACCAACCGGCCAGGCCGGCATGCGCATGCAGCTTGAGTATTTCCAAATGATTTCTCGGGATGAAATTATAGGCGAGGTTAATGGCCAATAGTAAGCCTACGGTGGTCGTGAAACAAAACCAAAAGGAGGAAAATAAGAAGAAGGTATTAAAGATGGCTGAATGTTCCTGGTCTTTGGTTGTCATCCATACATTAAAGAAAAATAAAAAGGAGGAAAGACAGATTAGGGAGCCCGCCAAAATCATCAACCAATTGGTTGCAAATAGCCAAAAACTGCTGATTAAGAGCAGGGTTCCACTGGTTAATAGCACATAACAAAGGACAGCCAGCTTATTGCTATATAAGTGGTTCTCGGTTATTACGGGCAGTAATTGATGTACAGCACCTAGAATAATCATCGTGATCCAACCTAATGCCAAGGTATGAACCATGGCCAATACCTGCGGATGAAAATAATGCGCTAGTATATCTGATCCTGTGATGAGGAACAAAATGCTGAATACTAAAAAGAAAAGGCTGGCCGTTGCATAATATGGGATTATGGCAAGAGGAGAGGGGGCCTTATCTATAAATACACTTGACATGGCTATTTAAGTCTCGAAACCAATAATTTTACATCATTCGCCTTAAATTCACTGATATAGACCTGAAGCTTATAGCTGGCTAAGTCTTCCAGGAAGTATAAAGGCACTTTTTTATGTTGCACAAAAAGGACTTCATCGGGTTTTAAATTGGCCGTATGCGCAAGGATGGTTTCCATGGGTTGTGGCATGGGTAATTCCCGCACATCGATACTGAAGAGCTTTTCAGGATCTAATTTTTCCAGCCTTTCAATAAAATCGACATCGCTGATAAAGGCTGGATTTTCTGCTGATTTTTGGATCTCAGGTTCATTTAATTGTTGGGCTTTTAGGAAATAACAGTAGAACAATTCGTCTTCTACTTTTTTGATATAACTTTTAGCGCCCATCTTTTCCAGCCTGCTGATGAGGGGGAACGGATTAAAATCGTTGATAATACAAAGAATCTCCCCTTCGGCCAGGTTTTTATAGGCAGTAATAATATCTTTCAAGGGGTCATTTCCGGCCTTAATCATGGGGCGAACATCCATATCCTGGATTGTATGCCCAGCTAGCCAATCGGGTTCTGGAAGGGGGCTTTCCTCTTTTACATCAGCTTCCGCATCTTCCCATATAAACCCTAAGGGTTCTAATACCTCCTTAAACCTGGATAATTGACAATGGCCAATTTTGGAGGCTTCCATAATACTGACCCTTGTTGCTAAAAGCTTTCGAAGGATGGGGTTCTTCAAGTTTTGAAAAGGCTTGGCGATAGATGCGATGGCATCTATGCTTTGAACATTATGCTGAATGAGCTTTGCTATTTTGGTATGTTGATTTATTTTCATGATGTTCATATTTTCTTGAAAATTTAAGGGTTGTTGCTATTTCATCAGAGGTCTTTCTTTTTAAAATACCGGATGGATAAGGCAACGGGGATAATAGCCCATAATGCCATAATAATTGCGGTAATAGCCATGCCTGTTCCTGTACCAAAGAAATCCCGAAAGATAGCCCCAGTATAGCCCATCATCGCGGAGAGGTCAACTTGGAGGAGCATAAAAATCCGGCAGATGTCTATGGGGTTTAACATAGAAATGGCTACCATCGCATTTTCAATCGGATAATCGGAGAATTGGAATAAGAAAAACAGGACTAAGGCATCAAACAACAGCGCGAAATACAACCATAATAAAATGGCTAATCCAATTCCTTTTGACTTATCCCGGATCCATACGGATATCAGCATGGCTACCGAGACAAAGATGATGGATAAGAACAGACCAGATCCAATGAGCGTTAATCCGGAGAGGCTGGCTTCAAATAACAAGGTTGGAATACCCACGCCTAGCAGGAACGAGATACACATGGCCGAGGCCAAACCAATAAATAGGCTACACCAAATTTTCTGCCTTTGTAAGGGTTGACTGACCAATAGATTGATAAATTCGGCACTGTTATACAAGTAGATGCTCGAAAAGATGATGCTTACTAATGGAACTACAAATAGAATGATATTCATTAAGCTCACAAGTCCTTTTTCACTACTGCTTTCCATATTGAAAATGCTGATGGAAAGAGTAAACAACAATAATGTATAGATGACAATGGTTCTATTTTTTAATAGATCGGCAAATACATATCGAATGATTTTATTCATGAGCTATATTTCTTTTTTATGTTGAGAAGCAGACATAATTTGTGCTATAGCTTTAGAAAGCTTATCTGCTCCAGTATCTTCTTTTAATTGATTTAGTGATTTATGAAACAAGAGATTGCCCTCTTGGATATAGATGATTTGGGAAACCATATCATCTAAATCACTTAATACGTGTGAACTGATGATAATCAGTTTATTCTTGCCGATTTCTTTTTTAATTTTTTCTTTGAGTATTTCGGTTGATAAGGGGTCTAGGCCTGCGGTAGGCTCATCTAAAACCAGGGCTTTGGGGCTAAATAAAAACGCTAAACAAGCGCTTACTTTTTGCCTTGTACCTCCTGATAGAGTGCCCATGCGTTTATTTAATAATTCTGGAATGCCAAAGGAATGGTATAACTCGTAATCGAGTTTATCCTCCGGCATCTTGCGAATATCTTTCATCAGGTCGAATACCTGACCGATGGTCATATTCTCTGGGTATTGACCGATTTGGGGCATATAACCTATTTCATTGCGATAAGCCCATTGGTTATGGATGTCATGTCCGTTAAAGAGTATTTGCCCTTTACTTGGCACAACCATACCTAAAATGGCTTTTATCAATGTGGTTTTGCCACTCCCGTTTGGACCAATCAATGCTATGCATTCACCACCATTCAGGTTAAGGTTGATGTCCTTTAGCACCTGAAACTTGCCAAACTTCTTCGATATATGTTGAATGTTAATCATACTTTCACTGATTTCATTAATGGCTGATCATCTTTAAGGCTCTCTGGAGTTAGGCTAGGTATCAGCCGCTCGGTGCGGTCGAATAGGGTGACCATAAAACTCCGAAAGAGAATCATTGCTGTTGGGTATCGTTCGACCAACATGGAGAATAAACTGACAGGACGATAGGGGATATCTCCCACGCCATCTCGGTCTATGTCGTATCCTTCGTACTTATCCCAATAGTTCTTTTTGAACGTATTTAAACTTAATGATCCATTTGTAGCGACATCAAAGGTGTTTTGAAAGAAGTTATTGTGAAAGAAAGTGTTATCCATGCAAGAGGCCTGCACTTTTAATGCCCAACCGTTGCCCATAAATTCATTGTGTTCCAGGTGGCACCGGTTGCTACCTTCCATAAAAATAGCGGTGGTATTCCGGTCAAAGCGATTATTGGTAATTTCACTATCCGAAATATCTTTTAACAGTAAGCCATAGGCTGCGTCTCCCCAATTTTCTTCAAACACGTTGTGTTTCATCGTTACGCGGTTGGTATACATCACGGCCACACCGGCACCATTAGCGCGAAAGGTATTGTGGATATAACTGTTGTCGTGGGAAAACATAAAGTGTAGCCCATAGCGAAGATTACTATCTGACAGGTTGTTTTCTACCTGTGTATGGGTAACAAATTCTAAGTAGATACCGTCTCTATGGCCTTTTATAATGTTGCCTTGAATCGTCAGGCTATCACTTTTCCAGCCATGAATGCCATTGCCAATCAATTGCTCTGCTTTTCCGTAAGCTTGCAGTTTATTGTTTATAAATTGGCAGTGTTTGGAGTTTTGGGCATATATGCCAAAGAAATTGTCTTCCAATACATTATCCTTTACCGTAACATGGTGGGTATTGTAGATTTTTACGCCTGCTATATCGTTCATGGCGGAATGGCCTGAACTTTTAATAACAAAGCCTTGGATCAGTACATAGGGCGATCGGATGGAAAATGGTTCGGTTTTCTTTTTACCATCGATAACAGGTTTGTTGATACCGATGATTGCAAGTTTTTTGTCAACACGAATATTTCCTTCATCGTAATAGCCAGCTTCAACCAAAATGCTATCGCCATCTTGAGCCATTTGTATGGCTTTATTGATGGATTGTATAGGTCTATCTTTACCTACGGTAATAGTAGCGGCATAAGTCATGCCGCTACTAACCAATAAACACATGATTGAACTAAATAAATGAAAAAAATATCTTCTCATAATTTTTATTTCCAAAGGTCTTTCCAGGTCAGCACTTCACCGCCCATTTCTGCTTGCACCTTCTCCAGGTCGGCGCGCGTAGCAAAGGCGGCGATATTTCCACGCATCGGGCTTTTCAACTCTTCACTTTTCAAGTAAAAGAGGCCTTCAGCATCCAGTAGTTTATTGCTGATGTAGTCGGGAAGGTAGTACTTCCCTACTTCCTCCGCGGTAATTTTATTTCCTTTAACATAGGCAATCATACATTGCACATCATCAAAGTTGTAGGCTCTGCCTTTCTTCGTAAGGATTTGGGTGCCGAAGCGTGGGTCGCTGACGGTCATTTTACAAAAAGCACATTGGTCAGCGCCGTACTTTATTGGTTTCGGACCGGTTTGTGATTGGCAGCTCTGCAAAAAGAATGCGGATACCAACAAAAAAAACAAAGTAAAACGTATGGTTAATCTATATTTCATGTTATGATTCTTTAATAAGTTTTGGTTTCCGCCATTCCTGGATGGCGCAGTAAGCGATGATGAGGCCGGAAGCGATAAACAGCCAGCCACCAATATCAGGAATAGAGTAAGCACCGAAATTTAATAATTGCTTAAAGCCAATAAGCGGCGGTTGATAGGCCATACCTGGGACTTTAATAGGCGCATTTGGATCTAGATTATGGCCGTAATTATATTCCCAAACATAGAAGTCAACCATTGCTACCACCCCAAACAGTAGAAATGCAATAAATAACAGATACACATATTTGCGTTTGTTAGCGATTGCCACCGCGAAGAAGGCTAGGGCAAAAAAGCCAATGATATAGGGTAATACGGTAAATTCTATAAAATCATCGGCATGTAATGTTTTCATACCTATATAATGGTTTAACCCATTAATAATATCGACCTGTCCTGCAAGCTTATAGCTAAAGATCTGTAGTTCTAAACCTTCCGGGTATTGAGCTGCATCCAGCTCAATACGCCATATTGGAAGGAAAATGACCACCACCAAAGCCACGCTGCAAAGAATCAATAGGATTCGATGAACAAGGGATATTTGGTTAGATGTTTTCATTTTATTATAGTGTTAGTTTGTTTTTTCTACAGGTTGATTGGTTCCTAAGCTATAGGTAATAGGCACGTTGCTGCCTTTTTTCGACACGCGAATATAGCCTTGCATTTCCTGGTGTAAAGCCGAGCAGAAGTCGGTACAGTAGAAAGGAAATATACCAATGCGATCTGGTACCCATTTTAAGGTTTGTGTTTCTCCAGGTAATACTAAGAGTTCGCCATTGCGTGCGCCTTTAATAGCAAAACCATGCGGCATATCCCAGTCTTGTTCAATATTTGTGACGTGGAAATACACATTGTCGCCTTGTTGTATACCTTCGATATTATCAGGAGCAAAGTGAGAACGAATGGTCGTTAAATAAACATGCACATCATTCCCTTTACGTTCCACTCGAGCTTCATTCTCGCCTTTGGTAAAGAATGGGTGTTTATTTTCCTCGATTTTAAAAATTTTTAAGGAGCGATCTTTTACTTTCTCGGCTTTCACAGCTTGCGCATAGTGAGGCTCGCCGATGGTAGGGAAGTCAAGCAGCAATTGCATCTTGTCGCCAGAGATATCATAGATTTGCGCACTGTGTGCTAACTCAGGACCCGTAGGTAGGAAGCGGTCTTTGGTAATTTTGTTATAAGCAACTACATATTTACCTTCTGGGCTTTTGGTATCACCACCAGGGATCATTAAGTGCCCAACAGAATAGAATGTAGGTACGCGGTCTAAGATTTTAAGATCCTTGATGTTCCATTTTACCAATTCTGATGATACAAAGAAGGAAGTAATGGCATTACCGCGGCCATCAAACTCGGTGTGTAATGGGCCTAATCCTGGTTTTTCCACTTCACCATGAAGCGCTGCTTCGTATTTGATTACAGGAATACCACCAAATTCTCCTTCGAACTGTTTGCCAGCAATTGCTTTTTGAATTTTGCTGAATGAAAATACAGGAATTAAAGCGGCTAATTTACCTGAACCAACGATGTATTCGCCGGAAGGATCCACATCTACACCGTGCGGTGATTTAGGACATGGGATATAGTAGCATAAGCCTTCTAACTCTTCAGCATTTAGAACAATGGTTTCCGTTTTTAAGGTAGAAGTGGCTGTATGGGTATGGTCGTCGTATTTATTATGCACATACTTTAGGTTGCTTACTTTTTTACCTTTTCCTGCTTTTAAGTATTCTTCTGCTTTTTTCCAGTTTACCGCCAATACAAAGTCCTTATCGTTTTTGGAAGCATTTACTTCTAATAGGGTATTTGCTTGTTCGGTATTGTAAGTAGAGAAGAAGAACCAACCGTGTGATACCCCTTTGCCGGCGCGACTTAAGTCGTAATTTACGCCTGGAGTTTCAATTTGGAAGGCTAATTCCATGTTTCCGTTATCCTTATTAACGCTTACAAAGCTCAAGGTTCCGCGGAAGTTTTGTTTATAAGTGTTGATTGGCACATCGCCACCCTCACCATCCATAGGCACCGAGAAACGTGTTCCTGCCACCACATATTCGGTATTTTCCGTAATAAAAGGAGAGGAGTGGTTACCGCCGGAGTTGGGTAATTCTAAAATCTCGGCCGTTCTAAAAGTGGTTAAGTCAATACGCGCAATCCGAGGGGTGTTATTGGCGTTGGCAAATACCCAACGGCCATCGTAATCACCGTCTGTTTTTGATAGCTGTACGTGGTGTAAATCATCCCAAGGCACAGAACCGTGCGAAGTTTCCAACATGGGTTTGGTTTCTTCGCTAAATCCCCAACCTTTCTCTGGATCTAAAGAGAATACAGGAATAACCCGCAATAAACGACCCGATGGTAAACCGTAAACCGATAGTTGGCCGCTGAATCCTCCCGAAGCGAAGTTGTAGAATTCATCGTACTGGCCTGGGGCAACGTAAGTTTTCTCCGCAGCGTTGCCACTGACGGCATTCCCGGCCCCCTTAGGCTTACAGGACTCAAAGCTCAACAGCATGCCTGCCGTCGCTAAGCCGAATAAAACATATTTTTTAAAATTCATGATATAAGTAGTTATTGATATAAAAATTTCAATCTATTTTACCCCATCATTCTTACGCATAAACTCCAGGATTTTCCGGGCATCATCATCGGTTAAGTTCTGATTGGGCATGCGTACTAAACAAAGTTCTAATTGCGCTTGTAGGGCAGGGTCCTGATCGAGCATGGCATCAGGGTTGGTGATGAAATTCATAATCCATTCGGGTTGTCTGCGTTCTGAAACGCCTTTCCATCCTGGGCCAACCAACTTTTCATCACTATACTTATGACAGCTTGCACATTTTAAATTGGCAATTGTTTCCCCTTCCGTAGCCATCGCAGCGTCCAATTGACTACCTACATCTACCTTGTCGAATTTTCCTTGACCGCGGTTAGGGTCATAGTCTGCTGTGTTTGGGCTGCTGGCCGCTTGCTCTGTGGCAGTACCACTGTCAGTAGCTTTGTTCTCTGAGGTATTGGAATTACATGCATAGATGAGTATACATAAGGTTCCAAGGGTGAATAACTTTTTCATAGTTTCGATTTTTCTTGTTATTATTAGTGTATTAATTTTATTACAAATTTACTCGCAGCTGTTACGTTGATTTTATGATTGTAATCATAAACGGACTAAATTGTCTGAAATAAGTAATAAAACTTTTTTAAAAACCTATGATACAGTGATTTACGGCTGTTTTGATTCTCGTCACTTATTTCGGTGATGAAAATCAAATCGCTTTTCCTTATCCTTGAATAATTTTGATTATTAACTAATAATAGATAATCCATGGGCTTATGATTCCTGTAGAAATATTAATAAGCAAAGGGGCATTAGTGCGCGAGATTGGCGTAGGGGATAGTATTTTCAAAGAAGGTGCTACGGCTAACTTTTATTACCAAATTATCAAAGGGCGCGTGCGGACCTGCAATTTCCTGGATGATGGACGCGAAGTATTGCACCAAGTTTTAGGGCCACATGAGGGGCTGGGCTTGGCCTCAATTTTAGATCGGGAAACCTATATAGCTACGGCTATTGCGGATGCGAAATCAACGGTCTATAAAATCTCCGTTCAGGCGTTTTATGAAATCCTGACAGAGTATCCGTATGTAGGCTTAGGGATCTCCAAGGTGCTGGCCAAAGAAATCCGCTTCAAGGTGCTTTTGATGAACATCATTAGCTTAAGGAGTCCGGAAGCTGCGGTTACCAAACTAATTCAATTATTGCACGATGAGGGACGCTTAATTTGTCCGGAATGCAACAAACTTTTACTCACCAGGCAACAGCTGGCCAACATGACGGGCTTAAGGGTGGAGACCATTATCAGAACCATGAAACAGATGGAAAGGGAGCAGAAGATTAGTATTATGAATGGGAAGGTATTTGTAAAACAATTAAAACTGGCTCATGAATAGATTTATTCCAAAGCTATCCTGCAGAAGCTGGCTATGTATCGCGGTCTTTAACTTCTTATTAGTGGCGCTTATGGGACTGCTTATGCGTCTGAAATTCTTATATTCTATTCCATGGATCGATCAAAAAAACATCATGCATGCGCATTCCCATTTTGCATTTACCGCTTGGGTTTCTATGGCGCTCATGGTCTTTATGCCCATGCTTATATTGAGTTTAAAGGTTAAAGAAAAGCTTCCACTACGCTATCAGATTCTATTGCTACTCAATTTAGTTTGCTCTTTATGTATGATGGTTGCGTTTAGTCTTCAGGGCTATGCTTTTTTCTCCATTCTTTTTTCTACCTTATCCTTATTTATTGGTTATTTCTTTTGTTATTACTGTTGGAAAGATCTTAACTTAATCGAGTTACCTGCGAATTTGAAGCTTTGGTACAAGGTTGCACTATTGGCTTCTATACTTTCATCACTAGGTACATATTTCCTGGTTTATCTTAAAGTAACGCAGCAAGCCGATCCGCTTAAGCAATTAGCATCCATTTACTTCTACCTGCACTTTCAATACAATGGTTGGTTTATTTTTGGCTGCATGGCTGTTTTTAATCATTGGCTTTTCCAACAGTTTAAGGTGAATCTGTTTTCTTCAAAATTTCATTATGCCTACGCAGCAACCTTATTGCCTGCCTATTTTCTTTCAGTCCTGTGGTGGAAAGGAATGCCAACCTGGTTGTATGTGCTGTTGGTGATGACGGTTTTGCTACAATTAGGCCTGTGGTTGTTCTATGCGAAAACCAATCTGACGCATATTAAAAGGCAAACCGCTTCGGTTTTTCGGAAACCTGCAAATTGGATGTTCCTGGTTATATTGATTGCCCTGACCTTAAAGCTCTTGTTACAAGCTGTCTCGGTGGTCCCTGCATTGAGTGAGTTGGTGTATGGATTTAGACCCATCGTAATTGCTTACCTGCACCTGGTGCTATTGGTTATTATTTCCATGTTTATCTTGGCATTTGCCTTTCAGCAAGGGGCATTATCTGTTAACCGGATGGCCTCCTGGAGTATGCTGGTTATTTGCATCGGGGTGTTTTTAAATGAGTCGCTACTGGCCGTACAAGGAATAGGAGGTTTAATTCGGGTGTATATTGATGGCACGCATCAAGGCTTGTTATTGGCCGCTATAATCATGAGTTTGGGCATCCTGCTGTTGTTAATCAGCCAATTACCTATCCTTAAATCCCGGGAAATCCGAGGAAGCATTCCGGCACCAATTTAACCGGCTTGATGGGTATATGCTGAATACCTAATCCGCAAAAGTATTTTACAAGAATCGCCTTCAATAAGGAGAAAAGCTCGTTTAAAAAAATTATATTTGCGAATTAATTTGAAGGCATAATAACCTATATGAAGCATATACGCAATTTTTGTATTATCGCGCACATTGACCATGGAAAGAGTACCCTGGCAGACAGATTATTAGAGTATACCAAGACCATCACCCAACGTGAAGCGCAAGCCCAATTGTTGGATAATATGGATTTGGAAAGAGAAAGAGGTATCACCATTAAGAGTCACGCCATCCAAATGGAATATGTGAAAGATGGACAAACCTATGTGTTAAACTTAATCGATACGCCCGGACACGTGGATTTCTCTTATGAGGTTTCTCGTTCCATCGCTGCATGCGAAGGCGCATTGTTAATTGTTGATGCTTCTCAAGGTATTCAGGCGCAAACCATTTCCAACCTTTACCTCGCTTTAGAGCACGACTTGGAAATCATTCCTATTTTAAATAAAATGGATCTTCCGGGCGCAATGCCGGAGGAGGTGAAAGATCAAATCGTTGAGTTAATTGGTGGAAAACGCGAAGATATTATCCCGGCATCTGGTAAAACAGGTCTGGGGATTCAAGATATTTTAGATGCCATCATCGAGCGCATCGCAGCTCCCGTTGGTGATCCTACTGCGCCCTTACAAGCGTTAATCTTTGACTCGGTTTTTAACTCCTTCCGGGGTATCATGGCCTACTTCAAAGTGGAAAATGGTGAAATCAGAAAAGGGGATCGTGTAAAGTTTGTGGCTACGGGTAAAGAGTATTTTGCCGATGAGGTGGGTACTTTGAAACTGAACCAGGTTCCGAAAGAGGTGATTAAAACCGGTGATGTAGGGTATATCATTTCAGGGATCAAAGAAGCGCGTGAAGTAAAGGTAGGAGATACCATTACACATAAAGAGCGTCCTTGTACGCAGGCTATTCAAGGTTTCGAAGAGGTAAAACCAATGGTATTCGCCGGTATTTATCCGGTGGATACGGAAGATTTTGAAGAATTAAGAGAGTCAATGCATCGTTTGCAATTAAATGATGCCTCCTTAGTTTTCGAACCGGAGTCTTCAGCAGCATTGGGCTTTGGTTTCCGTTGTGGATTCCTGGGCATGCTTCACATGGAAATTATCCAAGAACGTTTGGAGCGTGAATTCGATATGACCGTTATCACAACGGTTCCCAACGTATCTTACCGCGCTTACTTAACCAAGGATAATGAGGAAGTAGTGGTGCACAACCCTTCGGATTTACCAGATCCTAGTAAGTTAAATTCTATCGAAGAGCCTTATATTAAGGCAAATATCATCACCAAAGCGGAATTCGTTGGGCCAGTAATGTCCTTATGTATCCAAAAGCGAGGAACCATCATTAATCAATCTTATTTGACTTCTGACCGGGTAGAGCTTGTTTTCGAAATGCCGATGGGTGAGATTGTATTCGACTTCTACGATAAGTTGAAAACCATTTCCAAAGGCTATGCATCCTTTGATTATCATCAGATCGGCTACCGTACGTCGGATTTGGTGAAATTGGATATCCGCTTAAATGATGAGCCTGTAGATGCTTTGTCATCCTTAATTCACCGTAGTAATGCTTACGATTTCGGAAAGAAAATCTGTGAGAAGTTGAAAGAACTTTTACCACGTCAGCAATTCGAGATCCGTATTCAAGCTTCTATTGGTGCTAAAATCATTGCTAGAGAAACCATCTCAGCATTGCGTAAGGATGTAACAGCCAAGTGTTATGGTGGTGACATCTCCCGTAAGCGTAAGCTATTAGAAAAACAGAAAAAAGGTAAAAAACGTATGCGCCAGGTTGGAAACGTGGAAATCCCACAATCTGCATTTATGGCCGTTTTAAAACTTGACTAAAAATAAATCAACCCAATAACATGAAGTTACTTGACGGAAAAGAAGTTTCTGCAAAACTAAGAGAAGACATTAAAAGAGAAGCAGCCGAGCTAACTGAAAAGCTAGGCCGTAAACCTCATCTTGTAGCGATATTAGTCGGCAATGATGGCGGTTCGGAAACCTATGTAGCCAGCAAAATGAGAAATTGTGAATTAGTCGGTTTCGACTCTACCAATTTACATTATGAGGCGGATATTACCGAGGAAGCGCTATTACAGAAAATTGAAGAAATCAATGCGGATGATGCTATCGATGGACTCATTGTTCAATTGCCTTTGCCTAAGCATATCGATCCGGAGAAAGTAACTGAAGCTATTAACTACCGTAAAGACGTCGATGGTTTTCATCCGATCAATTTAGGCCGTATGCAACGAAACTTACCTTGTTTCATCCCTGCAACGCCTTACGGTATTATGTTGATGTTAGATCATTATGGTATTGAAACTTCCGGTAAGAAAGCTGTGGTAGTTGGTCGTAGTAATATCGTTGGTTCGCCAATGAGTATTCTATTGGCGCGCAATAGCCAACCGGGAAATTGCACCGTAACGCTAACCCATAGCCGTACACATAATTTAAAGGAAGAAGTTCTTCAAGGTGATATCGTGGTAGCAGCTATTGGTAAGAAGAATTTTGTTACCGCAGAAATGGTGAAAGAAGGAGCCATTGTAATCGACGTGGGTATTAACAGGGAGAGCTCAACTGAAACTAAGTCAGGATTTAAATTGTATGGCGATGTAGATTTTGAGGCAGTTGCCCCTAAAGCATCTTGGATAACACCTGTACCGGGTGGCGTAGGATTAATGACGATTATTGGTCTATTAAAGAATACGTTAGAAGCGGCAAAAGGAACAGTTTATCCGAAGTAATTTTTTTGGTACAACTATTGTTATTTAGCATCTTTGAATGTTAACCATAAACGAAATAATAACATGAAAAAAATTGCCTTATTAGCAGCCGTTGCATGTGCGATCTCATTTTCAGCATGTAACAATAACTCATCAGCAGATAAAAACAATGATGGCGATACGACGGTAGGTGAACACTTAGACCATACCTTAGAAACTGCAGAAGACCATGCTGGTCATATGCATGCAGAAGCTGATCAAGCGTTAGCTGATGCAGAAGCAAAAGCAAAACAAGCACAAGCTGATCTTGATGCGGCCATTAAAAGTGGTGATAAAAAAGCTCAAGAAGCCGCTCAAAAGGCAGCTGACGAAGCGAACACTGCTTGGGAAAAAGCTAAAGCTGCAGCAAAAGCAGCAGGACAGCATGTGGAAGATGGTGTAAATAACGCTATCGACGCAACGAAAGATGCAGCCAATAAAACTGGTGAAGCTATCGATAATGCAGCACAAAAAACAGCTGATAAAGCTAAAGAAGCTGCAGAAGCAGCAGAAAGAAAAGCTGAAAATGTAAAAGAAGCTTTAAAAAACTAAACTAAATTAATTACAATAATTAATTGGTTATTAGGTTTTTAATTGAAGCGCCAAAGCTATTTTGGCGCTTTATTTTTTAATAGTTATGATAGATATTGATAAAACAGCAATAATTGAAAGCTGTCTACTAAAAACTGCAAACCGTATTCAAGAGATACAGGCCGCCATTGATGGGGCAAACGACGCGATTGTCAATGATACGAAAAGTAGCATGGGCGATAAGTATGAAACCTCCCGTGAAATGGCCCAACAGGAATTGTCACGCTTGCAGCAGCAGTTAAATCAAGCCTTACAAGATCAGGAGATTTTAACCAACTTACCCGATCAAGCATCTTCAGTAGTAGGATTAGGAAGTTTGGTGATTACGAATCAATTCAATTACCTCTTAGCAAGTTCCATCGGACCAGTGAAACTTGGGGAGCACACCGTGATGGTGGTGTCCAAGCAATCGCCGATTGGCGCTTTATTGTTTGGAAAGGGGATTTCAGATGAAATTACCTTCCAAGGGAAGTCGATTAAAATCCTAGCTATTCAATAAAAGGAAAAATATAGTTTTCCTTTTTACCGCTATTTTCATTGTTATTGTTAAAAATATATAGTGAAAATTTCTTTATTTAATTGTTTATCGAAACTCAATATATTTTGTTACAATGACTTAGGGCTGATGCCCTTTTTTTTATGCTTATCACAGAAATAATTTTTAAAACATTTCAGGCAGCATTTTTGTTTAGTTTTAGGTAGTATTAACTAACAAAAACAAATGATTTATGAATCTTAAAAGAATCTTTTCTGTTTTAGTAGTTTCGATAGCCTTGTTATCAGGAACTATAGCATGTAAATCGAAGATTTCCGATGCTGATTTGAAGGCAAAAGTGGAAACCGCTATTCAATCAAATCCCAATGTGCAAGTGGAAGTGAAAGACGGAGTGGTAACACTGAATGGTACGGTAGGCTCTGACGATGAAAAGGCACAAGTAGAGTCCTCTGCAAAAGCAGCAGACACGAAAGGTGTTAAATCGGTGGTGAATAACTTAGTGGTTAACTCCATCTCAACCGAGCCTATTCAGGTAAACACAAATGATGCTGATTTATCTGCCAAAGTATTGGAATTTACCAAGGATTTCCCTTCGGTAAAAACAGCCGTTGTCGATGGTGTAATCACCGTAACAGGCGAGTTGGAGCAAGCGCGTGTGCAAGCCTTGAAAATGGGATTGGACGCCTTAAATCCTAAGAAAGTTGACATGTCTGGTTTAATTGTAAAATAATCCTATTATGAGTCTACAAAGCAAATACAAAGTACTTATAGATACCGCTAATGCTTCAGGAATTGAAGGATTGCAAGTGGCTGAAATGGATGGGGTATTGCAAATTCGCGGTACTGCACCTAATGCTGATGTGAAAAACAAACTATGGGATATCTACAATCAGATTGACCCTAATTTCCTTTCTGGTGATGTGGTAATGAATGTCGATGTATCTACGGCAGTATCAGGATCACAAGTTCGTGTGATTACCGAAAGTAGTAATCTGAATATCCGAAAAGGTCCAGGTACGGATCAACCCATTGTTGGAAAGGCAGCAAAGGATGAGGTGATCACCTTAATCAGCCGGGCGAATGATCAATGGTGGTTGGTTAGAACGAAAGATGGTGAAGAAGGCTATTGCTATGCGCAATACCTAGAACCTATAGCTTAAAAATTAAGTAAGCATATAAGAGGCTGTTTGTTGAAAACAGCCTCTTTTTTATGGAAAAATGCATATATTTAATTGCTAATCACCTAACCGAAAGCAAAATAATATGCATAAAGTATTCTGGCTATTCATAGCCTTCTTCCCCTTCTCGCCTGTGTTAAAGGCGCAACAAGTCCCTGGAATCGTAGTAGCCCATGTATCAGCGGATGAAAAACAATATATCGGTTCTCCTAGTCTAGCCATTTTACCCAATGGCGACTATGTAGCCTCGCATGATTTCTTTGGCCCTCAAAGTTCGGAATGGCAGCAGGCGGTCACGGATATATACCTTTCCAAAGATCAAGGAAAGAAATGGCGGAAAGTAAGTCGGCTCCATGGTGCATTTTGGAGTTCCTTATTTGTGCATAAAGGTGATCTTTACCTATTAGGACCGGATAGGCATCATGGTACCGTGATGATCCGTCGCTCTAGCGATGGAGGGAAAACATGGACACAGCCCAGCACGAAGGAAAATGGTGTGATTAAAACAGGCGAATTCCATTGTGCACCCATGCCGGTGGTTAACTATCAGGGAAAGCTATGGCGGCCGATGGAAACGGCGCATGGCCCCATCTTAACCTGGGGAAAGCGCTATGGTGCTATGATAATGTATGCCGATGAAGAAGCTGATTTGCTAAATGCGAAGTCTTGGAAAATCTCCAATGTATTGCATTATGATTCCACCTACCTCGATGGTAAGTTTGGTGGCTGGCTAGAAGGTAATTTTGTTGTCGGTAAAAATAACCAACTATGGAATATTTTACGGGTAGATCAATCCGCAAAAAATGAAAAAGCAGCATTTGTGAAGGTATCAACAGATGGTTCAACCTTGACCTTTGATCCTAATACAGGATTTAAAGATTTCCCCGGTGGCAGCAAGAAGTTTGTTATTAAATATGATGAAAAATCAGGATACTATTACACCTTAGCAAATATTATTCTCGATAAATATGCGCAGCAATTCCCAAAGAGGTATGCCAGTGGTTTTCGAAATGTTTTAGCCTTAAGGAAATCCAAAGACCTAAGCCATTGGGAAGACGTGAAAATTATTTTAGAACATGAAGATGTCGAACATGTCGGCTTTCAATACGTCGATTGGCTCTTCGAAGGTCAGGATCTTTTGGTGCTCTCTCGTACGGCCTTTTTTGATGGAAAACGAAAAGCACAAAATAATCACGATGCAAACTACTTAACCTTCCATCGTATCACTAATTTTAGAGACTTACAGCCCTAAACGAGTAAGCTACCTTAATACTTACTTTAGGAAGTCGTTATTTTGATAGGCCGGATTAGGATAGGTGTAAAATCCCTCGCCAGTGCTGACACCTAATTTATCCTGATCGATAAAGTTGGTTTTTAAGTACTGCGCTATTTTAGCCTTTGAGAGATCCTCAGTGAGGTCAGCACGCATTTTATTGATGTTATACGCCGTGTTCAAGCCTACGACATCGAGGATAGCAAAGGGACCTAATGGTGCGCCTGTGGCCAGCATCCAGGTCTTATCGATGGTTTGTACATCAGCTACATCGTTTACCAGTAAATGACAAGCAGCATCCAACAAAGGCACAAGCAAAGAGTTTAGAATATATCCAGGTTGTTCCTTGTGTAAGGGGAGTGGAATCATCCCGATGGCTTTCGCGAATTCTTCAACAGTCTGAAACACCTTAGGGTCGGTGCCAGCATGTCCCATAATTTCAGCAGTATTATGTTTCCATATTTCGTTGGCAAAGTGCAAGGCTAAGAAACGATCTGGCCTGCCGGAATCTGCAGCAAACTGAGAAGGCAACATCGTTGAGGAGTTGCTCGCAAATATGCAGTGCGCAGGAGCCAATTCACCTGCCTTCGTATAAAACTCCTTTTTTAAAGCCGGATTTTCCGGAATAGCCTCAATGAGTAAATCGGCATAGCGAAGTGCTTCCGCCAAATCTGTTGTATACTGAAGGTTGCTTTTTGTATGAGCGAGGCTTTCATCAAGAGCCGTTAAATCACGCTTATAAGCTTGCGCTAATTGGTCAAACTTTAGCTTGGCTTTTTCAATCGCGTCCTCATTAACATCATAAACCATGACTTGAAAACCATAATAGGCGGTTTGGAAGGCGATTTGGTAGCCTAGGACACCACTACCGGCAACACAGATATGTTTAAGTTCCATCAGATTCTAAGGGTTAAGGTATGTTATAGCCATATTACTTGCTATGGTTACTGCTAAACTAATTTACAAAAATATACCCATTGAAACAATGTTGACTGCGTAATACAGCGTACTTTGTACGGCAGGATATTCCCGTTTTGCAATGTTGATTTTCTACCCTAAATTTGTAGCTGCAGCTGATCGTGTAAATTTCATAGAGAAGGAAGGTGCTTTTGGACAAAAGGGGAAAATTAATAGATTCAATTTTATTTCAGGATGGCAATAGCATAACCTTTGATAGGCTGTTTAAAGAACTCTATGCGCCATTGTGCATGTTCGCCATGCAGTTCAAGGTCGAGTTGGAAGAAGCCGAAGAACTGGTGCAGGATGTATTTGTTCAACTTTGGAAGAAAGAACTCTCCTTTGACAATTTTAGTAAGCTCTCTTCATTTTTATATGTGGCCACCCGAAATGCCACCTTTAATCTGTTAGAAAAAAACAAGCGATTAAATCAAAATCAAAAAGATTATCATAGCAATCTGCAACATCACAACCAGCGACTCAGCCCCGAGCAACTGGAGAAACTGCTGTATGTAGAAACCCTAAACCGCGTGCATCAAATTCTGCAGCAATTACCAGCGCAGTGCAAGCGCATTATGGAGCTAACCTATATCGAAGGGTATTCCGTGCAGGAAATTTCCGAACTCCTACAGGTAAGCTCGAATAGCATCTATGTCCAAAAGAAGAAAGGATTGGATTACCTGAAAACTGTGGCCTCCAAAGAAAACCTCTTCTACATCAGTCTTTTCCTTGCGGGTTGCTTTAAGCATTAACCCTCCGATTTCATTTTGTTAAAGTTTTTTAAAATTTCTGTTAAGATTTCCCTAACAAATATTGTTCTATCTATAAACCTGCGAAATAGATTATGATTCCACCTGCGATACAAAAGCTTATTGCCCTAAAGAAATTAGACCAGTTGAGTACTGATGATCAGCAACACCTCGATGAATGGCTAGCTTCTGATTCTGCACATGCGCAGCTATTAACTCAAATCCTTGATGCCCCAGGTTGGAAAGCAGATTACCAGGCCATACAACAAATCCGAATGGAGGCAGCGCAGGAAAAGCTATGGAGCCGCATTGAGCAAGCACATCAGCAAGAAAACAAGGTGCAGCCCTTTTGGAACTGGCGTAGAGGCATCGCTATTGCAGCAAGTTTACTACTATTCATTTCAGCTATTTTACTGATCAATAGATTCAACCAACCTAGCATCGTTCAGGGAACGGATCAGGCGGTTTTACGCTTAGCCAATGGTCAAGAGCTCTTATTAAGAAAAGATCAACAGGAGCTAATAATCGCGGACTCTTTATTCTATCAGGACGGTGAGTCCCTCCATACACAATATCCTGAACTGGAAGGGCAGCAATTAGAAATTGCGGTACCTGTAGGTTCTGATTATACCGTTCGCTTGGCCGATGGCTCTCGTGTAAAGTTGAACGCAACGTCGAAGTTACGCTTTCCGGCACGCTTTTCAGCGCTGGAGCGCCGGGTTCAATTGGAAGGAGAAGCCTATTTTGACATTACCAAGCAAAAACCGGAAGGGAAGCTTGTTCCGTTTATCATAGAAACCAAAAAGCAACAAATTAAAGTCTTAGGAACCACCTTTAATGTTTCTGCATATCAGAATGAAGGTATAGAAACCACTACCCTCATTGAGGGAAAAGTAGAAGTGGCTATTCCGGGTCATCCCGATCGCAAGCAAGTCCTAAACCCGGGTTATCAATCGCGGGTTGAAAATCAGCAGCTTGAAGTGCGGGAAGTTGATGTATATAGTCAGGTTGCCTGGACCCAAAATCAATTTGTGTTTGCTGCTGAGCCTCTAGCGTCGGTATTTCGGAAGCTAGGCCGATGGTATAATATGAGCTATACGTTTGAAGATCCGGCCTTAGAAAAGCTGGAAATTGAGGGCATACTCCCTCGTTTTTCTTCCATTGAAGAGTTGTTGCAGTTGTTAGAAGAAAATGGCCAAGCCAAATTCCAAGTGAAGGGTAATAATATACATATCCGTAAAAAATAAATCATCCAAAATTATATTCATTAGTAACCTTAATCTATGAAAGTCTTTTATTTTAAAAGCTGGGCTAATCCACTAGCAAAGCCCAAGGATAATGCTAGCGATTATCCAAAGCCTTCTGTATGGCCTACAGAAGGAAAGAACAAATGGTCAGGAAAGAAAATGGTACTAATTGCCGCCACGATGTTTTTAGGCATGGTGGGTAGTTATGCCTCTTCTTATGGGCAGAAAATTAGTTTGAAGGCCAGTAACATCTCTTATCGCCAGGTATTGCATGAAATAAACAAGCAAACCGGCTATCATTTTTTGTGGAATGGGGGCAAGGTAAGTCCTAAGACAAAGATTGCTGTCGATTTTAAAGAAAGCTCCTTGCTGGAGGTTCTTGAATATTTAGAAAGCACCAGTGGTCTGGACTTTCAGATTGATCAAAAGGTCATCAAAATAAAACCCCAGCAAAAGCTACAGCTTGCTGCAAGCCGCTTGGCGACAGAAAGAGCTCCAGAGCAGGCAAGCGTGGTTTTACAATCCGTTATCCGTGGTAAGATTCTTGATGAACAAGGTAATCCTTTATCAGGTGTATCCATCTCCGTGGAGGATGGCAGAGGAGGAGCGCTATCCGATCAACAGGGGGAATTTGTGTTGAACGATGTCCCTGATGGCACGAAACTCAAAATCTCCTATGTAGGTTATCAGACCTTGTACCTAACTGCTAAAGCAACGATGGGATCTATCCGCATGCTGGCATTGGAATCCCAATTGGAAGAAACGGTAGTGACGATCAACACTGGTTACCAATCTTTAAATAAAGAACGCGTAACAGGATCCTTTAGCCACATTACGGGCGAGAAATTAGAACAAAAACTAGCCGTTGATTTAAAAAGTGCTTTAGAAGGTCAAGCTGCAGGGGTTGTTTTAGACAGAACGGGTAATGTGGAAGTTCGGGGGATCTCCACATTTAACGCACAGAAAACACCACTTATCGTTGTCGATGGCTTCCCGATTGAAGGCACCTTAGATGATATCAACCCACAGAATATCGCCAGTGTAACAGTACTGAAAGATGGGGTAGCAGCCTCTATCTACGGCTCTCGGGCTGCCAATGGCGTCATTGTCATCAGCACAAAAATGGGGAAATCGGGCAAGCCCAATGTTTCCTACTCGGGATTTGTGAATATGGTTGCCAAGCCAGAATTAAAATATTTAAACCGCGCTTCCTCATCTGATTACATCGATGCAGAAATAGATTTATTTAAGTTAAATCCGAATGGGCCATCTACCATAAGTACAGGCAACATGAGTCGGGTAACTTACTTGTTAATGCAAGTGCGCGAAGGAAAGGTTTCGGAAGCAGATGCCATGAGCGAAATCAATCAATTGCGCCAAGTGAATGGCTTGCAACAGATTGAAGATGCCTTTTTCAGATCCGAAGTCACCAATCAGCATAATATCGGAATTAACGGCGGTAGTGAAGAGTATAACTATAATGTTGCCGTCAATTATAACAATACCCGCGAAAACCTGATCCATAATAAAGCAGATAAGTTGATGTTGGACTTAAAGAATGAATGGAAACCATTTTCATTCTTAACCGCAGGTGCTTCCGCAAATATTGTAATCAATAATCGCCAGGCGAGCTCCATGACCGTCAATACCAATTTTGGCCCTTCCGTATTAGGTAATGATTTCAGCACCATTACGGCTTATGCCGGAACCTCCCTGCTAAAACCCTATTCTTCCTTATACAATGAAGACGGTTCACTGGCTAATATTTGGGGATTAAGTCAATACAAAATCAATACCTATCAAAATACGCCGGGCATGAAGCCTCATCATTACAACCCGATAGAGGATATCGCGGCTAGTGATTATACAGTGAATTCCTTACAGGCTCGTTTATCCGGATTTTTAAGAGCACAACTTATTCCAGGGTTAACTGCAGAAATTGGCGGTAACTGGATGAAGGGAAATACCCTCACCAAAGGAATTATGAGCGAAGATTCTCATACCGTGCGGATTTTCTATAATGATAATACGTCCAAAAAGAATACGGCCAATCATTATTTCCCACAAGGTTCCGTAATCAATGAATACCGGGATGTGAATTCCTCTTGGACATTACGTAGCCAGTTGAACTACCAGAATAGCTTCCAACATGGCAAGCATCGTATTTCTGCCATCCTAGGGAATGAAATTCGGAAAGTTACGTTCGACAATAACCAATTGGCCACACGCTTTGGTTATAATACGGTGGCTGGCTCCTTTATTCCGGTAAACATCAAGGATTATTTAGGCGGACTCTACAATTCGGATATGTTATTTCCAAACTTGTATTATAATGCGACCAATGGAGCATTTTCCTACGGAGATAACCGCTTCGTATCCTGGTATGCAAACGGTGCTTACGAATTCGATAACCGTTTTATCCTAAGTGGATCGGTTCGTATGGACTTAACGAACTTCTTTGGAACGGATAAAAAATACCGCTACAAGCCGCTATGGTCCCTTGGTGGAACCTATAAACTCAGCGAAGAGAGCTTTTGGAATAAAGACTTGATTCAAAAATTATATGTACGCGGTTCTTATGGTATCAACGGGAATATTTCCCTACGCAATGGTCCTTTCCTGATCTTAAGTGTAGGCAACTATAACCAAACTACAGGTGGTATTTCTTACGGTATTGCTTCGCCTCCAAACGATCAATTACGTTGGGAGAAAACAGCGATTACAAACTTAGGTCTCGATTTCGCCCTGTGGAATAACCGTTTGGAAGGTTCCTTTGACTATTACAATAAAAACAGTAGCGACCTCTTAGCCGCCGATGCCATTGACCCTACCTTCGGGTTTAATTCCTTAGTGAAAAACGTAGGAGCTATGAGCAACCATGGTTTCGAACTCAGTGCTTTAGTAAAAGCCGTTGAAGGGGAGCAGTTTAAATGGCATATCAATCCTATTGTTTCCTACAATTACAATAAGGTGAAGCATTATAATGTAACCCGTTCTTACCCGTCACAATACGCTACAGCCCAAGGAATCCTTGAAAAAGGCTACCCGGCAGCCAGCTTATTCGGTTACCGCTTCGCCGGCTTGAACGACAAGGGACAGACGCAGATTTATGGAAAAGATAACGACGTTAAATTGATCGCCAATGCGCAGATTCCAGATTTAATTCACCAAGGAACATTCAGACCACGATGGGATTTAGCCCTTACTAACCGTTTCCAATACCAAGACTTGTCGCTATCCTTTATGGTTATCGCCAAATTAGGGCATAAGTATAGAAAAGATGCCTTTTCAGGTTCCAACTACCAAAATAGACATGTGGGCCAACGCTGGCGCAAACCAGGCGATGAGCAGCACACCATCTATCCGGTATTGCAGGCCTGGAACATGGATTTGTTTGACTTCCCTTACATAGATGCCTTAATTGGTAATGCTAGCTATGCAAAATTAAGAGATGTCACCTTGACTTATAGCTTGAATAAATGGACACAACCTTGGGGAATCCGCAATGCGCAGGTCTTTGTTCAGGGTAGAAACCTATTCAGAATTACGGCTAAAGGGGTAGATATAGACCCGGAAACGGCTGAAGTAAACTTGGGTTCAGGAACAGGAGCATTTACCGAACAAGGGTATTCTTCCTTACCTATACCGAAGGAGTTTTTTATTGGACTAAAAGTGGGTCTTTAATCGCGAGAAATAATGAAAAAAATAATATTACCATTTCTATTAACAGGATCACTAATGGTTGGTTCCTGTACAAAATATTTAGATGTTAAGCCCGTAGGGCAGCTAATCCCCAGTAAAGTGGAGGAATTAGAGAACTTATTGAACAATACGAATACCTTAGAGAACCATTTTGTCGATAATAATCAAGGCTCATTCTATGCTTTTTTAGGCGATAATTTAAGGATCTCTGACAACCAAATTAAGTATTTGTATACCAATACCCATCCCAATGTAGATCGTTATGCGGCCTATACCTTTTACCATCCCTATACAGATCCGAATAAACCGCAATGGGTTTGGAATAACGGGGTATACCGCGCAACGGCCTTATTCAATACGGTTGTAGATGAAGTAGAGAAAATGGGAGCAGGGGCTACCGAACTTGGGAAAATTATTACCGCCCAAGCAAAAGCAGGGCGTGCTTGGTCTTATATGGTTGCTGGATTAAGTTACGGCCCTATGTACAATCCAAACGGAAGCAACGATCAACGGGTGATTCCATATCGCGTAACGGGCTCGCCAAATACCCCTAACCCGGAATTAGCAACCACTGCACAAATTATGGACCTGGTAGAAAAAGACCTGAAGGATGCCTTAACAGCGCCAGCGCAGGTAGCCACTCCGGTTCGAGCAAATTTAGCCGCTGTACATGGCCTCCTTGCTCAACTTTATATGTTTAAGCGAGATTGGCCGAAAATGTCAGAACATGCGGAAACAGCCTGGTCTTTATCCTTAGCCCAGCGTGCCTCGGCCGATCAGTTGATTTATAACTACAATCAATTGTACTACCGCGAAGACCCGAATGCATCGCCAACTCCGGGAACCGATGTGGAAGTGTCTTTAGAGTTAATGGGTCCTGATAATCTACTGCTTCAAAGCACCAATAGAGAGCAGCTTTTCTACCGTACCGGCGCTTATGGCTATAACGTATATCCTTCCACGGAGTTCATCAATTTATTTGACCCGGAAACCGATATGCGCCATAAATTATTTATGCTGAAGGCTTTAGGATATTCAACCACGGTAGCAGGTGTAAAACACGATGATGGGATACAGTCTTTCTATTACCGCGATAATAAAATGATTCGCAGCCAAGGCTTAACTTATCCGGAAGTGTTATTGATGAAGGCTGAGGCGAATGCTCGATTAAACCAATTGGGAAAAGCATTAATCGATTTAAATACTCTACGCAAATACCGCTACAAAGGAACAAATACCGATTTGGCAAATGGTACAACCCTAAACCAAGATCAATTGCTGCATGAAATCTTAAAAGAACGCCGTCGGGAATTACCTGTAGGGACGTTCCAACGCACGCTGGATTTAAAACGATTTGTATACGATACGGGTAAGCCTTGGTCTAAAACAAAAATTGAAAGAACGGTAGCCGGGAAAACTTATTCAGCAAACTTGGATAGTAAATTCTATACCTTGGAAATCAGCAATGCTATTATTTTACTCAATCCGGCTTGGGGCTTACAAACCAACGATCAAGCCTATTTACCGGTTCGTAATTAAGGCTTAACCTACTGAAAAACAACATGAAAAAACTCCTTATATTAAGTATTTTTACCTTGCATCTTGCTGCCTATGGGCAGCAAGGTTCTTTCCAGATTAATGGAACTTACCCAGCATCACTTGCCGGCAATAAAATCGTGCTCAACTATCAGGATGCCGATAAAAACAAAAAGAATGATACCCTCGTATTATCGGCATCCAAGTTTCAATTTGAAGGCAAGCTGGCAGCCCCTCAAAAAGTGACGATAAGTGCATTGGCCACAACGGAAGAACCGAGTAATTCTCGCCGAAATGACCAACGCTTGTCCTTCTACCTCGAAGCTGGAAAAACCGAACTATCGCTGCAATCGCCACTTAGTCAAAGCTTGGTGAAGGCAGGTCCTGAGCAGGCGTATTTTGAAGCCTATAACCAGCGGACTGCTGCTGTTAAAAAGGCCTTAGATGAGGTCTATCAAACCTATTCAGCTGCTAAACAAGCTGGAACAGATGAGGCCATGCGCGCTTATTTCCAGGGCATTAAAACCAACCAAGGCATACTTCTCGAGGTTCAAAAAGCCTTTTTTAAAGATTATCCTGAAGCGCGTTTGAATCTTGACTTGCTAAAAGAGCAAACCGTTATTATCGATGCGCACAATTTTGAAGCCTTGTTCAGCCTTTTAGGCCCTGGTTTAAAAAATACAGAGGAAGGCCGTTCTTTCGCAGAAAAATTAGCCGTAGCCCAGCAAACCGCGGTTGGAAAACCCCTTATTGATCTACACCTTCCCAATCAACATGGGCAGCAGATGCCATTATCAGCGCTAAAAGGGAAAGTTGTATTAATAGAGTTCTGGGCTTCCTGGTGTGCCCCTTGTCGCGCCGAAGCACCCACCCTTAAACGGGCCTACGAGCAGTACCATCCTAAGGGTTTTGAAATCTATGCCGTTTCTCTAGACGATAAGAAAGAGGCTTGGCTAAAGGCCATCGCAGAGGATGATTTGCCTTGGCCACAAGTATCCGATCTGAAAGGCTTTAACAGTGAAGCTGCGAAGTCCTACCAAATAAGAGCCATTCCGCAAAATATTTTGGTCGATGAACAAGGAACCATCATCGCTAAAAACCTACGTGGAATTAGCTTGTTAGATACCTTGGCAGATTATTTTAATACGCACTAAGCTAAGGCTTGAATTTCTGATGGTCATTCCATCGCCTCGGGGTTGAAGATTATTATTTTCAGCCCCGAGCTTTTTTAAACAGCTTATCAATTTTATTATTCAATGAGGTTTTTATTATTTTTCTTTTTCCCACATTTTGAACAGTATTGAATAGGTTGTCCTTTGCTATCTATGCGACTCGTCCAACGATGAAAACAAATAATTTTCAATCGGAAAACCACATAGATAACCAATAGACTAAAAATAATTAGAATTAATAAGTTTGTCATATTTTACTTCTTTAACCTTTCAGCATAGGGGAAAGGCCTGCATTTTCTCTTTTTTCTGCTGATTAAGCCTTGGCGATATTAAAACCGGGGAATTTTAATTTCGTTAGAATTAATCATTATTGTAAAAATACAATAAACTGTTAATATTTTTTCATGGGTCTGTTAATTCGATAAAAATTATTTTCCGATAATTCGAAATAAAAGTAGATGCTGCTACAGTAGGGTTGAGGTTGCATATTTAATAGTTATTTTGTGTCTATAAATAACGTAAATTCCTAGCAAACTGGTATATTAAATTATTGTTTTCTTTTTGTAAGACCATAAAAAAGGGGCCTTGCGGCCCCTCCTCAGATAAACATTGATTGATTATATACTGTATTTTTTTCCTATGAAATAGGCATAGGCCCAAATGATCACATAACAAAGGACGGGAAGGATAAAAGCGATTTCCCAGTGAAAGGCATCCTTTAAGGCGCCCTGTAAATAGGTAATTGCTGCACCACCAACGATTGCTGTCGATAGTAAGCCGGAACCTGATCCGGTTTGGTTCCCCAAGCCAAAAACCGAAAGGGAAAAAATCGTTGCGAACATAATGGAATTACAAACCCCCACCAAGATCATCAGCCAGATCGATAAGTTACCCGATGTGATTAAGGATAGGATAATGAATAGTACGGCACAAAGTGAAACCAGCTTCAATATAAGATTGCTTTTATACTTTTTCAAGAACTGCGAACCTACAAATCGACCCACCAACATACCGCCCCAATAAAAACTCAAGTAATAATTCGCCTGGCTTTCCGCAATCGCTAAACGGTCGGCGATGTAATTGGTTAAATAAGTACCAATGGCCACCTCAGCACCCACGTACATAAATATGGCCAGGATGCCAAACTTAAGATTCGGGTGATTCTGAATCAAGCTGAGCAAGGATGTTTTTTCCGTTTCCTGATGGGCACTCACCGAACCCCGAACATCGGGCAGTTTCATGAAATAGATAATAATACCGATCAAGGCCAGTCCGCTAGCTATGATTAAATAAGGTTGAATTAGTGCGGAAGAGCTGGATTCATCCGGGCTGATTTTAGATAGGATGAAATGTGCCCCGAACAAAGGTGCCAGCGTCGTACCTAAGGAGCCAATGCCTTGAATAAGCGTAAGGCGCGAAGCCGCACTTTTGGCAGGACCTAAGGCCGTAATATACGGATTTGCAGAAACCTGTAAGCCCACAATGCCGATAGCAATAACAAATAAGGCTGCTAAAAAAAGGTAATATTTATGATAGATGGCCGCCGGAAAAAATAAACAAGCCCCAATAGCCGCAACCAGGAAGCCAAAAACCATCCCTTTTTTATAACCTATGCGGTCTACTAATTTACCTAAGGGAATAGAAATCAATCCATAGGTCAGGTAAAAGTAAAACTGCACCAAAGACGACTGTGAGTAGGTTAGGTTGAAGCCATGCTTGAAAAAGGGAACCAGGGTATCATTTAATACTGTGATGAAACCCAGCATAAAATACAGGACGGCAAGGACAAGCAAGGCAAGTTTCAAACTTTGGCCGCTAATGGCCGAAGTTTGTTGTACGGGTTCTTGTTGGTTAATAATGGGCATACGCTAGTTTATTTTAAGTTCTTCGGCTTGGGCTATCTTATTACTTAAATTGGCCAATTGGAAAATAGCACGAGGGACATGGAAACATCCCTTCCATTTGCCACCTTTCAGATTGATTAATACTTCCCCTTGGCGGTTTAAATAACCGTACATTTCCCCGAATTCGCTATCTACAAAATGTTCCCAAATATAGTCATGTAATTTCTCATACCAGGCTAGGCATTGCTTATTTCCGGTTAACTGATATCCTTTTAACATCGCTATACAGGCTTCTAAATGTACCCACCATAATTTCTGATCCCATTCCAATTGGAAAGGAGGCGAATTCTTACGGTCTAAGAAATAGAAAATGCCACCATGCTCTTGGTCCCAACCATAATCCATCAACTGCAAGCTGATTTGTACACATTGCTCTATCAAGGCGCTATCGTTCCACTTCTCCGCAATGTCCATTAAAAACCACATCGATTCTAAACCATGGCCCGGGTTAATCACTCGACCATCGCTGCTATCGTCAATGGAACCATCCGCTTTTACATTCTCTACAATAAGGCCTAATTCCGCCTTATAAAACACGTTCATCACCTCATTTACCCCATATTTCAAGGTAGCTTCCACCTCTTCAGGACTCAGGAGATGCTCGATTTCCAAAACTAAATTACATAGGATCATCGGTAGGGAGAATCCTTTTAATGGCCGGTTGCCGGTCGCTTTATTATAGATGCCCTTCGGATTATCCTTTCTTTCCAAAATACGTTTAAAGGTGTTTACCGCTAATTCGGCATAGGCCTGATTGCCGCTGGCTTTACTCAATTGGGCAAAGGCCATGCAGGCAAAGCAATCCGAAAAGATATTATAAGCTTGCGTCAAAGGTTGTCCTTTTTTATCTAAGGAGAAATACCAATCGCCGGCTTCGTTGCGACCATGCTTCTCCATAAAGGCGGCGCCATGCTCGGCAATCTGTAAAAACTGCGGATTCTGCTCTAATTGATTATAAAACATCGAGAAGGTCCAGATCTGTCGGTTCTGCAGCCACACAAATTTGTCGCTGTCAAACACCTTTCCCTCACGATCTAGGCAGGTATAGTAGCCACCATCTTCTTCATCAAGTGAATGCTTCATCCAAAAAGGCAGGATGTCGTTTTTGAGGTATTGGCTATAAAAATTATGTCTTGCTTTGAAGTCCATATGAATAGGTTATTAATTTTTGTGAATGCTGATTTTTCGTTGGTCAAAAAATCTGATTACACAATTTTATTAAAAAAATTTGATAATGAAGCGCAATTATTAAAAAAAATATTAAATATGATAATATTGAAAATTTTATTTAATATAGCATCGGATTGTTTAATTGGGTTGCTGGCTATGAAAACCCAGATTTGACCTAAACTAACCTTGTTTCCCTTAGGGACAGCAAGGTTATCACATTTAATGAAAAACTATGAACTTTTTTGAGGAGATCAACAATAGTAGTTTAAATGGTGTTGCATTGAAGAACTTGTATACCAAGCGCTCTATCGTTTCATATTTTGCGAAAAATGGAAATGCGACCATCGCCGATTTAGCGAAAGTATTCAGTTTGAGTACGCCGAAGGTGAACAGTGTCTTGGCCGAATTAATGGAGGATGGTATAGTGAAAGAATATGGAAAGGTCGATACTGCTGGCGGGCGTCGCCCCACCATCTATGGCCTTGAAGCGAATTCCTGTTTCTTTATCGGGGTCGATGTAAAACAAGATTATGTAAACCTCGGGATTTCCGACCTGCAGAGCAATTTGCAGAAAACTCAATACAACCTCGCTTACGAATTAAAAAACGATCAGCAATCCTTAGAACAGCTTTGTCAGCTCATTGAAGAATTTGTGAAGCAGTCTAAAGTACCTAAGAATAAGATACTTGGTTTATGCTTAAACTTAACCGGGCGTATCAATCACCGAACAGGCTATTCCTATAGTTTTTTCAATTTTCAAGAAGAACCGCTCAGTAATGTGCTGGAGTCGCGATTAGGGATGAAGGTATACTTGGAGAATGATTCCCGGGCCATGGCGGTCGGTGAATTTAACTTCGGATCGGTAAAAGATGAACAGAACGTGCTGTTTATCAACTTAGACCACGGGATAGGCATGGGGGTGATGATTGATGGTGCCATCTACTACGGTAAGTCGGGTTTTGCCGGCGAGTTTGGCCACTTACCAGTCTATAACAATGAAATCATTTGCCATTGCGGCAAAAAGGGCTGTCTAGAAACCGAAGCCGCAGGTTGGGCCTTGGTGCGTAAATTCCAAGAAAAGATACAAGCCGGATCTTCCAGTATATTAGAAGGAAATGCGGAGGATGTTAAGTTGGAAGATATTATTCAGGCCGCCAAAAACGATGATAACCTCGCTATTGAATTAATAGGGGAGGTTGGTTCGCATTTAGGCCGAGGTATTGCCTTGTTAATCAATATTTTCAATCCCGAGCTTATCATCTTAGGCGGGCAGATCGCCTCCGCTGGCGATTACCTGAAACTGCCTTTAAAAATGGCCTGGAATAAATATTCATTAAGCGTGGTCAATTCCGATACGCTTTTAAAGACTAGTCATTTGGGCGATGCGGCCGGATTGCTTGGCGCTTGCTTAATCGTTCGCAATAAAGTGTTAGAAATTGAATAAATCAGCCCTAGTTTTATAATAATATTGAAATCCCCCTCCCTCAGAGGGGGATTGTTTTTTATATAGCCAATTTTTTACACGTATTAATACCCTTTTCAAAGTACCATTAAGCTTGTTTTTGCGGTTTATCAGCTTGATTTACTAAATAAAATTAAAAAAGCTAAGGTGATAATGAAAAAAAATTATAACTTTATTGCATTAACTCAATTAATTATATAACTAATTCGGCTACCACTGAAAAATTTGTTTAAACCTTAAAACCGTACACATTCTTATTCCATGTATTATATATTAACTTAAAACCAAATTATGTCTTACCAATTAAATTCAAGGTATTGGATAGCTGACCGCTTGAAAATCCTTTTGTCGGTGGGTATCATTAATCTTGCCGCCATTCCACACCTGCATGCCGGGCCCGGAACAGAGTACAGCGTTTTTGCCAATCAACAAATTGTCACCGGACGCGTATTAAATGAAAAGGGCGCCGCCTTGGAAGGTGTTAGTGTATCTTTAGTAGCTGGCGGAGCTTCCGTAAAAACGGATGCCAAAGGTTCTTATGCGATTGCAGCGAATGCTGCGGGGCAACTTCGCTTTACCTTCGTTGGGTATAAGGAGTTGTTAGTTGAAATTTCTTCCCGAACGACTGTCGATGTGGTCTTGCAAGAAGATATCTCTGCCTTGGAAGAACTCGTGGTCGTAGGGATGGGAAAACAGAAAAAAGCCAGTGTAATTGGGGCGATTTCTACGGTAAAGATGGAGGATCTCCAGGTGCCAACACGTTCCCTCACGAATGCCTTGGCCGGAAAAATGGCCGGTGCTGTCGTAGTACAACGCACGGGTGAATTAGGACGCGATAATGGCGGTATCTGGATTCGTGGTATCTCGACGTTTAGCGCCAACCGTTCACCATTGATCTTAGTGGATGGGGTAGAGCGCGAGATGCAAGATATTTCGGTGGAAGAAATTGAATCGGTATCCATTCTTAAAGATGCATCGGCTACAGCGGTATACGGTGTGCGGGCGGCCAATGGCGTTGTTATTGTGACCACCCGTCGCGGACGTGTTCAAAAACCTTCTATTGATTTCGTTGCAGAATCCGGGCGATCAGACCTGCCTAACCTGCCGAAATTTATCGATGGTGCCGATTATGCCATGTTATATAACGAGGCTTTGGGTAGAGAGAATTATACGCCTGAATTTATTGAAAATGTGCGTAATGGTTCCGATCCATACCTATACCCGAATGTAAATTGGTATAATGAGATTTATAAAAAGTATTCGGCCAATAGCCAAGCGAATTTAAATATACGTGGTGGGGGTGAAGTAGCCCGTTACTATGTAGGCTTTGGGTATATGAATGAAGCCGGTAATTATAACGATAATCCGGATAATGATTATAAATCGAATATGAAACTGGAGCGTTATAACTTCCGTTCCAATGTAGATATTTCCCTGACGAAAACAACAGAAATAGGCTTGGAAGTAAGCGGTAGTTTAACCGACTTGCATACCCCTGGTGTGGGTGGAACTATTTATTCGTCCTATTATACACCAGCCCAAACCTTATTCTATTGGACTTCTTTAGCCACACCAATTTCCAATCCGGTTCGTTTACCTATCGGAAAAGATCTAGCAGGCAATGATGTCTGGGGCTGGGGCGCTCCAACACAAGTAGGCGAATACAACCCCGTAGAACGTTTGATGGGCTCTGGTTATAATACTGAGTTCCGCAATCAGTTTATGAGCCAGATTTCCCTAAACCAAAACCTAGAGCAAATCTTAAAAGGCTTAACCTTCCGCTTTGCCTTCTCTTTTGATGCCTATAATCAAACAGAAATCCAACGTCGTAAAGAATCCCCAACTTTTGGCGTACAAGGAAGAGATGAAACAACAGGCGATTTATTGTTCAAAGAAGTGACCCAAGGGCAGCAAACCCTAAACTATTCACGTGCCTTAGTAACTAACCGCGCCAAGGAGATGAAAGGGCAGTTAAATTATAACCGTTCCTTCGGCATCCATAATGTGAGCGCGATGGCCATGTATTACCAACGCGATTATATCGATGGCAATGCAGGGTCTTCTATTTTAGCTTTACCATATCGTCGTCAAGGGGTTGCCTTCCGCAGTACCTACGATTATGATGGTCGTTATTTTGCGGAATTCAACGTGGGCTATAACGGCTCGGAGAACTTCCCGAAAGAAAGCCGCTTTGGTTGGTTCCCGGCGGTTGCCGCAGGTGTAATCTTCTCGAATGAAAGCTATTGGGAAAATTTAAGAAGTACCGTTAACCTTTTCAAACTACGCGGATCCGTCGGATTAGTAGGTTCTGAAGCTTTACCGGGCGGCAATCGTTACGGCTATCTTTCGGTGTATGGTGCTGGTTTAGGTGGATATACCTTCGGCGAAACAGGCGTAGGCTATGCCGGAACGGGCGAAGATAGAATTGGTGTCGCGAATTTGACTTGGGAAAAAGGCTTAAAACAGAATATTGGTATTGAATTAGGCTTCTGGAATGATTTAGTGAAATTGGAAGCGGATTACTTCTATGAAAAAAGAACCGACATCCTCTTGCAACGTGCTTCCTTGCCTAACTTTGCCGGCTTTAACTCTGCGCCATTTGCTAATATGGGTCGCATGATAAACCGCGGTATCGATGGTACCTTGGAAGTTAACAAGCGTTATGAAAATGCAGGCTTCCGTGTTTATGGTAACTTCACCTATGCCAAGGATAAAATCTTGGAACAAGATGAGGCCCAGAAAAACTATGCCTACCGGATGCGTACCGGACATAAGTATGGTCAGCAATTCGGTTTAGTAGCCTTAGGCTTATTTGCCAATGAGGAAGAAATTGCCAACAGCCCAACGCAAACCTTCGGGGTGGTGCGTCCAGGCGATGTGAAATTCCAAGATCAAAACGGCGATGGCCAAATTACCATCGATGATGAGGTAGCCATCGGCTATTCAAACTTACCGGAAATAAACTACGGTTTTGGATTCCAGGTAGACTATAAAGGCTTTGACTTCGGGATGTTCTTCCGTGGCCAATCTAGAGTGACTTACGGCCTAGGCGGTTCCTATATTCCATTTAACCAAGGGGTAGGTAAAGGAAACATCTTTGCCGAGGCTTTGGATCGCTGGACACCGGAAAACCCGAACCCGAATGCCTTGTACCCACGTATTTTTAACGGTACTTCCGCCAATAACTGGCAGGCCTCTACCCGTACTATTTACGATGGAAGCTTCTTACGCCTATCGGATGTGGAACTGGGCTATACCTTCCGTTCCGATTGGATGCAACGCCTAAAAATGAAGCGCTTAAGACTTTATGTGTTATCGCATAACCTCGCCACCTTCGCCCCTTGGAAACTTTGGGATCCGGAAACCGGATCGAACCAAGGGATGAACTACCCGCTTCAGCGTAAATTCAATTTTGGTTTAAGAGCTACTTTTTAACTGTCCGATTATGAAAAAGATTTTTATTGCAACCCTTATAGCTCCTGCATTTTTATTGACAGGTTGTGCCAAATTCTTGGAGAAGCAACCCGATGATATGAAAACCGATGCCATGATTTGGAGCACCCGTTTGGAAACGGAAAAATTCCTGTACAATGTCTATTCCCAAATTCCTTCCCATAACCTGCACCAGGATGACCCTTGGTTAGGGGTGTCGGATGAGGTGGATTTAACTTGGAACGTATATAACACCTATAATATCAATTTAGGTAACTGGACGCCGATGTCTGGCTTCTATTTAAAATGGCCTAACTGGTATAAAGCCATTCGTGCGTCTTATGTTTTTGAGCAAAATGTAGATAAAAACCCGCAGTTGAGCGAGGATTTGAAGATCCAGTACAAAGCGGAAGTTAAATTCCTACGTGCCTATTATTACTGGTTATTACTGCGTCAATATGGCCCAGTGGTGTTGATCGATAAACTAGCGCCATTAGATGAGCCATGGAAAGAATATAAGCGCGCCCCGTATGACGAATGTGTGAATTATATTGTAACGACGTTGGATGAAGCCTACAAGGACTTACCGATGCACTGGCAAAGTGATAAGCAATGGTTAGGAAAGCCGACGAAGTTTGCAGCCAAAGCCGTGAAAGCCGAAGTATTGCTGATGGCGGCCAGCCCGCAGTGGAATGGTAACAGCTTATATGCCGACTTCAAAAACGAAGATGGTACACCGTTAACGGCTTTACAGTACGACGAGAACAAATGGAAAAAAGCCGCTGATGCAGCTTATGAGGTAATCAGCTTGGCAGAATCTACACCGGCAGCCAACGTTCGTTTGTATAAAAACAATGAAAACGGCGATGGCGCTGTCTTTAACCCTTATAAATCTGTTCGTGATATCCATATCAAAAAATGGAACTGCGAAATTATCTGGGGTAAGGCAGGTTTAGCGGTGAATGCTTGGGAATTGCACACCTCGCCGGGTCCAAACAACTTGGGTGGTGTGGGACCAACTCAGCGTGCCGTTGATGCTTTTTACATGAAAAACGGAAAAGCCATTGATGATCCTACTTCCGGCTATGTGGAGGATGGCTTCTCGACCGAGGGGGGAGAAAAATGGAACCCGAATAATCTGAGCCCAACAACTGACCGGGTGAAGATGATTGAAATGATCCGTAGTGGTGAGGCTTGGGGACACTGGCCAGGCGACTGGAATATGTTTGCCAACCGCGAACCACGTTTCTATGCCGCAGTATTGTATAATAAACGGATTATTCCACAATTGCCAGCTGATATTGCTAAACGCGATTATTATTCCACCAATAACAATACGGTAAAACAAGCCAATGGCTATGGCCGGGTTGAGTTTTATTATGGCGGTGCTTCCCGTCAATCGGGCTCCTATACCTTCTTTCCGCAAACCGGTTACTTGGTCTTGAAGAACGTAGATCCATTGAGTAATTTAAGAGACAGACAGTATGTTAGTGATGGCCGCCATCAAACTTTCATTCGTTATGCAGCTGTTCTCCTAAATTATATTGAGGCCTTGAACGAGTACAATCCGGGCGATCCGAACATCCAGAAATATTGGGATATGATTCGTGAACGCGCAGGTATTCCTGGTATTTTCAGCGTATATCCGGGCATTAAAGGAAACAAGGAAAAACAACGGGAATACATTATTCATGAAAGACAGGTGGAACTTGCCTTTGAAGGCGATCGTTACTTCACCACGCGCCGTCGTCTATTATCCAATACACCGGATGATGGAAATCCACGTCGCAAATTTGGTGATGGCGGTAAGTTCTACGGTTTAGATGTATATGCCGGAACCCCATCCACGAATAGTTTTACCACGACTTCCTTCTATAAGGTGGTACCGTTTGAAACCCGTGTATTCAGTAATAAAATGAATTTATTCCCGATCCCTCAATCAGAAATTGATAAAGCACCATTGCTGGTTCAAAACCCTGGTTGGTAATTTTAAACCCTATGAGATATTTAGTTATTATTTTAAACCTACTTTTCTGCCTTCCCGGTTTTGCGCAGGAAAAATTCAATCGAACGGATATTGTGGACCTCGCCTTGATTTATCATGGTGGGGTACACCGCGCGTCCTATGAATGGAAGAAAGAGCTCTTCGAACCTTATGTGAGTTATACCAACAAACAAAACCAACAAAAATGGTTGTTCGACGGCTTTCTATTCCTGGAATTTAAAGATGGAAAAGGTAGAAACTATGCCCCAGGCTATGATAAGTTAAATGCACGTAAGCCCGAATGGACTTGGTTAATCGATCGCCATTTCGAAAAAGGAATTGCTTTCGATGCCTTGAATGGCTTAATTGCTGAAAAGAAAAAGGTTATTAAAGCTCCTCCGTTTAAACATAAAGTGGTAATGGGTTTGCCCTCTGCCATCCATAAACAATTGGACTGGGGTGATATTAATGGCAAAGCCTTAGACTTTCATAAAAAAGAAGATCGCCTAGCTGCCATCGAATGGTATGTGGATGAGTTTTTAGCACGCTTTAAAAAGGAAAACTATAAGAACCTTCAACTTACCGGCTTCTATTGGGTAGATGAAGACGATAGAGACGGCAAAGGCATTACGCAAGAAGTTGGCGATTATGTGCGCGCCAAAGGATTGAAGTTTTACTGGATTCCTTACTGGAATGCCTCCGGCAATACCAAATGGAAAGAAATGGGCTTCGACTTTGCTTGGCAACAACCCAATCACTTCTTCAATGCCACCATTCCCGATAGCCGTTTACAAGAAACCTGTGACTTGGCCAATTCGGCACACATGGGCTTGGAAATGGAGTTTGATGAATCGGCACTTGCAGGCGTGAAAGACAGCAAAAGAAACCGCTTTATAGCCTATTTAGAGGCCTTTAAAAGAAATGGCGTGTTCGATCAATCGTCCATTGCTTATTACCAAGGCGGCTCTGCATTCGCGCAGTTGCTACGCTCTAAAGATCCAAAAGATAACGAGCTTTATCATATGTTGGCCGATCTGATTGCCAAACGTAAGGAAAAGAAAGTATTCAAAAAGTTAAAAACAAAGTAATCTAACCTACAACCAATAGCATACCTCGCACAGGGGGTGCTACACTTGCATCCCTGCCATCATTTGGCAGGGATGCTTTTTTTTAGAACAAGCCGCCCAATCATGTAAGGCCTTGTTTTTGAAATGTCGGTTTTCCCTATCCTTTCTAACCTTTTGCTCTCTCTATGGATAGCCCTTCGCAAAGGGGCTTGAAAGGAGTTTGAAAGGGGAGTGAAAGGGGAGAGAAAAGGGAGTGAACAAACTAAGTTAGCACCCAAATACGTGGATGTAATTGCAAAGCGGTATTTGGACGTACTTTGCCATTGACCAAATCTTCTTCGCTTCCCTCTAGGTGCCAATTCAAGTCCTCATCGGCCACTTTTAATAGCTTATAAATGGCATCCGGATCTTTATAGCTTAGGTCGGATTGCAAGAGATTGATGCCCTTATCACGGAAGAGCTGTTCGGCTTCTTCTTTGGAAAGCTGTTTTAAACGATTAGAAAGTTCGTCGAAGGATTGTAATTCCTGCTCCATTTCATCGGGGAAATTGTCGGCCAGATAGCCTACGTATAAGTTTCGGTCTTTTTGGCGTAGGGCTTCATTTTTATAGGCGATGCGTTCGGGCGAGAGGTAGAAATCGAAATCCTCCGGATGCGCCCGGAAACCAAATTGTCGGTCGAAATAATCAATGCGTTCCTGTAATGTCATAGGCTCTGTCTTAAGTAAACAATTGATAGGATAACCGCCTTAAGCGGAAATTGTTTGCGCCGCCACTAGTGTAGGGGTTTAAAATAATAGGGTAAAAAACTTTAAAAAACGTTTCAAATCTTAAAAAATATTAATATTTTCGGATAGAAAACTTTAATAAACTTTCATTTGATTGTTTAAAAATTATTTAAAGCTAAATTATGTTATTATCACCTATGAAAAATTATGGTTCAAAAGGCGTATTGGCCATGATGGCTACGCTGCTGTGCTTATGCACGGTTGGCTGTTCGAAAAGTAGTCCTGAGCCTGGAAATCCTGGCCCCGGAAAAGAACCCGAAGTGCCAACGACGCCCCAAGAACCGAATCCCGATCCTTTGAAATTAGAACAAGCCTTCACGGTGATGTCCTTTAATTTGCGCAACCCCACGGCTGCAGATCCTTTTAGCCAATTGGAGCGCATGAGTAAACTGACCGGCATGATGAAAGACCATCAGGTGGATATCCTAGGTGTTCAAGAACTTGCCGACAATGGCGTTGAGGAGTATGTAAATGGGGCGATGAACGAGGCCGGCTATGATGTGTATAAAACCGGAGCGGCCAACGGTTCGCCAAAATCTATCTTTTATAAACGAGAGCGCTTTAGCTTGGTGAAGGGCGGCCATTTCTTAAAAGAGTTCGTTAAAGAAACAGTGATATCTAGTGCCAAATGGGTTATCTTAAAGGATAAAACAAATGGCTTAGAATATTTTGTCATCAATTCTCACTGGTATCATACGGCGGATGCCGGGCAATACCGGGCAGATTTTGCTAAACTTATTCTGGACTGCATCCGCGATAACCACAATGGAAAACCGGTGATTTGTATGGGTGATTTCAATGCCATTCCAGGTACCAATGAAATCAACATCATTAAAAATGTAACCGGCTATGATATGATTGATGCCTTGATGGATACCCAGGCAGAATATACCTTCCATAACTGGACAGGAAAAGCCACCAAAAAACTAGATTACGTAATGAGTACCCGCGATTTAGCCTTGCGAGGTTACGAAACAGTGAAGGATAAATTTACGGTAGATGGAAAAACCATGTGGCCATCGGATCATTTCCCGGTTTTAGCAAGGTATATTCCTGCTGTATTTCAGGCCGGATTTAATCATGAAACGGCTGCCAGTGCGCAAGCGAAAACCCGCTATTTCTTTGCTGATGTAAACGGCGATGGGAAGAAAGATAAAATCCAATGGCAGGCAGGCGCAAATGCCGGTAAAGTAGGGGTATATTTATCGAATGGGGCATCAGGTTTTCAAAGTACGGCTATACAGCACGATGCTTCAGCAAGCAGCTCGGAAGATGTGCAGTATTATTTTGCCGATGTAAATGGCGATAAAAAGGCTGATTTAATCCGTTGGCAAAAAGGTCAGGCTTCCGGTAAAACCCAGGTATTCTTAGCAACGAGTAATGGTAGCTTTGCCAGTACTTCGGTAGACCATGCCCAGGGAGCTTCTACTTTAGCGGGAACAAATTACCTATTCGCGGATGTGAATGGCGATGGGAAGGCCGATAAAATCCAGTGGGAGGCCAGCCAGCATGCTGGACAACCGCAATTGTACTTAGCTACTGAAAACGGGAACTTCGCCAGCAGTGCCAAAGCGATTGCCGTGGCAGCCAGCAACAGTGCTTCAAGTCAGTTTTTCTTGGCCGATATCAATGGCGATAAAAAAGCAGATTTAGTACGCTGGGATGCCGGCAAAGATAGTGGCAAAGCCCTTGTTTATCTTGCCGCTGCCGATGGTACCTTTGCCTTATCCGATGGTTTCTCCAACAGCGGTGCTACCAGTGGACTGAGCAATACCCGTTTTTATTTTAGCGATATCAACGGCGATGGCAAAGCCGATAAAGTATACTGGAACCCGACGAATTACTTGGGCGAGCCAAAGATTTACTTGGCGGGAGAAACCGGCTTTGATGGACCTGTTTATTCCTTAAGAGGGCCATCCCAACAAGAAGGTACCCACTTTTTCTTTGCTGATATTAATGGCGACAAAAAAGCCGATCAGTTGCGCTGGAATGCTGCTGAAAACAACGGTAAAGTGCAATCGTATTTAGTGCGCTAAAGAAATCATAAAATAGCGTAGGAGCATGGCCCTGTTTTGCACTAGCATCAGGGCAATTTTCTTTTCTTTTTTGCCTAATCGCGTGTAAATCCATAGTTTTGCGCTGCACTAAGGAAGCCAAGCCCCCTTATTACACGCATACTTATGAAAATTTACAGTGATTTGTGTGATGCAGATCTTCTTGTTATTTTAAAAAATGATAATGAACAAGCTTATGAAGCGATCTATAAACGATACCATAGCTTGCTGTTTATATATGCGCATAAAAAACTGCTGGATAAAAAGGAAGCCGAAGATGTGGTGCAGGATGTGCTGCTCAAGCTTTGGCATAACAGACAGCAATTGGATGAGCGCATGAGCTTGCCTGCCTATTTGTATACGGCCGTTCGTAATAAGGCCTTTGATATTTTTGCACATCAGCAAGTAAGCGAAAAATACCTGGCCTCCTTGGCTGATTTTAATCCGGCGGTGGCCAATACCGATTATTTATTGCGTGAAAATCAATTGAAGGAATTAATTCAACGAGAAATTGATGCCTTACCTGTACGCATGCGGGAGATTTTTCAACTCTCCCGAAGAGATAAACTCAGCAATAAGGAAATTGCCGCCTACTTAGACCTATCTCCCCATACCGTAGATACCCAAATTAAACGTGCCCTGCGCCTGCTGAAGAAAAGATTGGGCTATTATTTTTGGTTGCTCTATTTTATACACTAAGGCCTGCTGGCCAAATATCTCCCTTTTTTTCTGCTAGAAAACCATTATCATTTTCCTGTAATCCGCTAAAAATAAAGCCGTTATTCTTAATGTTAGTTGATTCTAACTTGCTAAATTTGCCTATCTAACTATAGAAAGGATATGGAGTATGTGATTGACTTATTAGAAAGTCAGAAACAACAATTGGAAAGACGCTTGTATGATGATAAACTCATGTATACAGATCGTAAAACTGCCAGCTTGCTGCTGCAGCAACTTGCACAATTGAAACGGGCGATTAAGTATCTGAAGCTCAAAGCAACACGACGCTAATCAATATTTCGGCCTGTGACGGGAATTGTAAAAATAAAAAATAAAATATGGCAAAGTTATTTTTAGTGCGACATGGGCAATCCTTATGGAATTTAGAAAACAGGTTTACAGGTTTACATGATGTTGACCTCACGCCATTGGGTATTGCCGAAGCCAAGCATGCCGGATACCTACTTTCGGAGGAATCCTTGCAAATTGCCTTTACTTCCCGCTTAAATCGAGCACAACATACCCTAAATATCATTCTGGATGTGACCGGGAATGCCGAAATTCCCATCATCATAGACCCGGCCCTTAATGAAAGGGGCTATGGGAAATTGGAAGGCTTAAATAAGGAAGAAACGGCGATATTATATGGCGAAGAACAAGTATGGCAGTGGCGAAGATCGTACCACAGTAGGCCCCCCGGCGGCGAAAGCTTGCAAGATACCTTCGAACGCGTGGTGCCCTATTTCATCAACTTTATCCTTCCCCAACTTCAATTAGGGCGAAACGTGTTGATTGTGGCTCATGGCAATAGCCTGCGTGCATTAATTATGCACCTGGAGAAATTATCGGTAAGTGCCATCATCGACCGCGAGATTCCAACCGGCATTCCAAGCTGTTATCGCTTTATGATGGATGCTAGTTTTTTACAGGTTCCAATCGTGTTTCCCCGGGAAAGCAAGAATTCCTTTAGCCCTTGAAAGCAGTTTTGTGCCTGGTTTTTAGGAAGGTTTCACCAAAAGGTTTTGCGCGACCAAACAACTGAGGGTTAATGTTTCTTGCTTGCCATAGCGAATGCTGACACTATGGTCAAATTTCTCAATAGCGAGCACATCCATCTTCGTTCCTAGGCTGAGCTTTTTACTGCTTAAAAAGCGTAATAAGTCTTCGGATGAGGATTGTACGGCCATAAATTGCACCGTATCGCCGGGTTCACAGCTGGTCAAAGGCAGGTAGCTGTTCGGTACAAAATTCCCTTCCGAATCGGGGATAGGAGAGCCATGCGGATCTACCGTTGGAAAGCCCAACTGCTCGTCCATCTTCTGAAAGAAGGCCTCCGATTGTATATGTTCAATCTGCTCGGCAATGGCATGCACATCGGCCCAGCCAAAGCCCATCTTCTCGACCAGGTACATTTCCGTTAAGCGGTGCTTGCGGATAATTAAAGCGGCTTGCTTTTTTCCTGCTTCCGTTAATCGTAGCGGTTTATAACTTTCATACTTCACCAATCCCTTCTCTGCCAAACGCTTCATCATGCTGTTGACCGTGGGCATTTTAATGTCTAAATGCTTAGAGATTTCATTGACACTTGCCGAACCCTTTTGCCAAGTAATGGCAAATAATGCCTTTAAGTAGTTTTCTTCGGTATGCGATATCATAATACACAAGAAACGAATTAGTACGTTCTAACATCTAAGTTAGTTCTTTTCTTATAATTTCCATAGGTAGGGGGATTTTTATTGTTGCATTGTATTTTATTGGGTTTGTAATCAGGTAACTACGGTTTATTTTTAAAAATAGTTTTTTTTCTTGTACCCGATGGGTATACCCTTGCTCGTTATGTTAATATAGCCGCCCAAAGGCGGGGAAACCTAATTTTATGAATCAAGCGAAAGACTTACTTGAAAAGTACAAACGTGGGCACTGTACAGCAGAAGAACTGGCCTTATTGCAGCAATGGTTTCATCAGCTTAACCAGGAGGAGCCTACAGCCTTGACTGATGCAGATTTGCAGGCCGGCCTGCAGCGTTTTGAACAGGCCTTTGCCGCTTCGAAAACCAAGGTTAGGCCGATGCGCAATTGGTATTGGCCAGCAGCAGCAAGCGCAGCAGCTCTTCTTATTGCTGTAGGTAGCTGGCTATATTTCAGCGATGCCCTTAAGCAAGAAGACCAGCTAAAGGAGGAGTTGGTTCAACAGCCTCGCGTTGAGCAGGAAGTGGAATTGCCTTTAACTACCCTGGAAAATAAGGTTCCTCTTAAAAAACCGGCGGAAAATATAGCGTTGCTTGAATTTGCAGATGGCGATAAAATGTCCCTGGATGGTTTATCTACGGGCAGTGCTGTGGAAAGAAACGGCGTTATTATCACGAAATTGGGCTCAGGCGAGGTGACTATTGCCGTTAAAAAGGAAGCTGCCGCAGCAGGTTTAGCGCAACAAGAGCATCAAATATCTACACCGCGAGGTGGTATGTATAATTTAACCTTGCCAGATGGGAGTAAAGTTTTCCTAAATGCTGCATCTAGATTACGATTTCCACGTCAATTTGCGAAACAAGACCGCCGCGTTGAATTGCAAGGAGAAGCCTATTTTGAAATTGCTAAAGATCAGGCTCGTCCTTTTTACGTGTTGAGTCAGCATGGCAAATTGCAGCAGGAAATTCGGGTATACGGAACAAAATTTGTGGTTTCGGCCTACCGGGATGATCAGGTGTTTGCAACAACCTTATTGGAAGGGAAGATCAGTATCAAAGGAGCAAGGGGAGGGCAGGAATCCTTTATGCTGCCTAATCAACAAGCCCTGAATACGGTTGGCGACCTGCAAATTGCTCAAGCCGATGTAGAAGCAGCGATGGCTTGGCGAAACCAATTGTTTGATTTTTCAAATTCCAACCTGGAGCAAGTGATGAAACAAATTAGTCGCTGGTATGATATTGATATCGCAATGGCCGAGCAGCTGAAGGCGCTGCCCTTATCAGGACAATTGTCGCGTAATAAACCTTTACCCGAACTTTTGGAAATCTTAGCCTCTACCTATAACCTGAAATTTAACTTTAAACAGCAAAAACTACAGGTTAGCCAATAAAGCTTGGTTTATTAGCCTGTAACACCCTATTACGAACTAAACTTACCTTTTTATTATAACCTAAATTATTAATCATGCGTACTTTTTCTAAAAAGCTACTGCTCTCTCTTTTTGTGTTTCAACTGTTTGTATTTCAAGCTTTGCATGCCCAAAGTAAGAAGATACATATGGACCGCAAGAACATCAGTTTAAAAGAATTATTAGCTGATTTAAGAAAGCAAACGGGCTTAGATTTTGTGTATTCGGCCAGTAAGATGGACATCAACAAGCTGGTGAGCCCTCATTTTAAAGGCGCCAGTTTGGACGAGTTGCTTTCCACCTACTTTAATGAAAGCAGTAAAGTGGTTTATTTTCTGAAAAATAATACCATCGTATTTATTGATTTGGATAAAGCCAATTCAGTTTCCCTCCAAGGGCAGGTCCTCGATCAACGGGATAAAAAACCTATTGCAGGCGCCACAGTCTTGCTTAAGAATGGGAAGTTCCTCGCCCAAACCGATCAACAGGGACGTTTCTCGGGGAAAATGCCTGTCTATAACCGGGCGCTGGAAGTGCAGCTGATGGGTTATAAACGACAAGCGGTTCCCGTAAATGAGCAACACGAGTACCGCATTGAAATGGCACAGCAGACCGAAGAAATAAACGAAGTGGTAGTGACCGGTTTATTCAGTCGGCCAACAGAAAACTTTACAGGTGCCGCAACAGCGATTTCCGGCGAGTCCTTGCGCCAAGTAAATGCCATGAATGTGTTTGATGCCTTGAAGGTATTCGATCCGGCTGTACGTATTCCAGATAACATGGAATTTGGATCGGATCCGAATAATCTACCTAAGATCAGTCTTCGGGGTACCAATAATTTTCCAGGGCAGGGTGCAGCTGATGCTGGCTCGCTATCAGGAGCTGATTTTATTGCCGCTTACCAAACTAACCCTAGTATGCCGCTATTTATGTTGGATGGTTTTGAAGTGAGTTTGCAGAAAATCTACGATTTGGATATTAACCGGATCAGTAAGATGACTATTTTAAAAGATGCTGTGGCCACTTCGGCCTATGGCTCTCGGGCGGCCAATGGGGTTATTATTGTGGAAACCATACAACCAAGTGCCGGCAAATTAACCGTGAACTACAGTACGACCTTGCAAGTGACAGCACCAGATTTAAGCTCTTACCACCTGCTGAATGCGAACGATAAATTGGAATTGGAGCGTATCGGCGGGCTGTATACCACTTTGCGCCCGGAGAATCAGCTCATCCTGGATCAGCGTTATGCGCAACGTCGGGCAGCAGTAGCCTCTGGTGTAGATACCTACTGGTTGTCGCAGCCACTGCAAACGGGTGTTGGAACCAAGCAATCGGTGTTTTTAGAAGGTGGGGATAGTTACATTCGCTATGGTGCCAGCCTAGGCTATACCAATAACAAAGGCGTTATGAAAGGCTCGGGCCGTGAAAACCTCGAAGGGGGCATGAACCTGTCGTACCGTCGGAATACCTTTATGATTCGTAATCAATTAACCATTAATAGCAATACCTCCAATGATTCGCCCTATGGTGGATTCGGCGATTATACCCGAATGAATCCCTATTGGAATCCTTATGATGAGCAGGGCAACCCGCGCAAAATATTAGAATCGATCGTGAATTTTGGAGTGGGCGGAACAACGTTGGTTTCCAATCCGATGTATAATGCAAGTATCGGCACCCGTTTATTCTCGAAATACATGGGCTTTAACAACAACACGTTCTTGGAATGGAAAGTGCTGCCGGAATTGAAATTGACCGCGAAACTGGGCATCAATAGCCAGAAAGATGAGACCAATTCGTTCTTGCCGGCAGACCATACCGTCTTTTCGAAGATTACAGATTATAACTCCTTGGAGTATGCTTTACGCGGCTCTTATGATCGTTCGAATACCGAATTTAGAAATTATGAATCTAGCTTAACGGCAGATTACAGCAAGACCTTCGGTAAAAACTTAATCTATGCCACCTTGGGGGCTTCAGCAGCCGAGCAGCAGAGTAAAGCGACAGGAATTGCCGTTCGGGGCTTCCCCAATAATCGCTTGGATGAATTGTTCTATGGAAATTCCTATTTGAAGGATAGTCGCCCATCGGGGGTAAACAATATTTCCCGTCGCTTTTCTTCCTTTGCCAACTTTAACTATACCTACGATAGACGCTTTTTATTTGACTTAGCCTTAAACGTAGACGGCTCGACACAATTTGGTGAGCTGAATCGTTTCGCACCTTTCTGGGCTGTGGGTTTAGGCTGGAATGTGCATGAAGAGCCTTTCATGAAAAATGCGACAAGCGCGATTAATCGCTTGAAAATTCGCGGAGGCTTGGGAACCACTGGATCGCAGCAATTTCCACCATACATGGCCATCACCACCTATAATTACAACACTAACCAAGATTACCTGGGTATGTTCGGAGCCACCGTATTAGGCTATGGCAACCATAACCTAAAATGGCAGGAAACCCTAAAATATAACGTAGGATCGGATGTTTCCTTATGGCAAGATCGGATTATCCTGCGCTTGGATGCCTATTACGAATTGACAAACAACCTCTTGTTAGATATCAGTACGCCGCCTTCTCTTGGGGTTAGTTCCTATAAGGAAAACATGGGGAAATTGGCTAATCGTGGAATCGAAGGAAATATCAATGCCTTTATCTTTAAGCCGGGACAGAATAAGATTATCTGGTCGGTATTCCTAAATGCCATTCATAATAAAAACGAAATTAAGGAGATTTCCAATTCCTTGAAGAAAATGAACGATGCGAATGACTTGGACAACCAAACACGTCCGCAGATGCGTTTTGAGGAAGGTCAGTCGGTGAATGCTATTTGGGCGGTTCGTTCTGCCGGTATCGACCCGAGTACGGGCAAGGAATTGTTCTTCGATAAGGATGGCCATTTAACCTACCTCTGGAATGCCAAGGATAAAGTGATTGTGGGCGATCAGATGCCTAAATGGAGTGGTAACCTGGGTACCAATGTGACCTACAAAGGCATTCAGCTAGGTGCTTATTTTTCCTATCAACTCGGAGCCAAGCAGTATAACCAAACCTTGGCCGATTATGTGGAAAATGCCAATATTCAATACAATGTGGATGAACGTGTGTTGGAAGAAAGATGGCAAAAACCAGGCGATGTGACTTTCTTTAAAGGCTTGACAGACATCAATGGAAATACTGTGACCTCAACTACTTATGCGACCTCTAGGTTTATGCAAAAAAGTAATTTCCTGAATTTTACCTCCATTTCTTTGGGCTATTATTTGCCAGAGCAGTTTGCTGCTAAACTACACCTGAAGAATACGAGACTTTCCTTGCAAGGAAATAATGTGTTGCAATTGTCGACCATTCAAATTGAACGTGGATTGTCATATCCTTTTGCGCGCAACTTTACTTTTAGTTTAAACACTTCATTTTAACCGAAATTATGAAAGCGATAAATTATCTTTTATGTGCCTGCCTTCTGAGTGGTAGCTTAAGCTCCTGTAAGAAATGGTTGGATGTGCAGCCTAAAACAAATATATCAGAACGGGTTTTGTTTGAAAACGAACAAGGCTTTAAAGATGCCCTTAGCGGGGTATATATCTTAATGGCCAACCAAGGCCTCTACGCTAGGGAATTTACCATGGCAACAATGGATGTGTTGGCCCAGCAATATGATGTGAGCTCCAGTACGCATACTTATTATGAGACCGGAAAATACAATTATAAAGATGCCGGATTGGAAGGCCGTATTAACCAGTTTTGGAATCGTGGCTATCAGGCAATTGCCAATTTGAATAACCTGTTGGAAGCCATTGATGAAAAGAAAGGGCTATTTACCGATAATAATTACAGCCTGATCAAAGGGGAGGCCCTGGGCCTGCGTGCCTTTTTGCACTTTGATTTATACCGGGCTTTTGGTGCCATTCCTAGCAAGGACATGGAAAGCAAAATGCTGCCCTATGTGACGCGCTTTGAAATGAAAGTAACCAGCAACCTTTCCGGTAAAGATTTCGTGGCGGCCTGTATGAAAGACTTGAATGAGTCGATTGAATTGCTATCGGCGCATAAAGAAGTGAATTATGGGGTGGCCGATCCGTTTCGCTCGCATACCAGAAACCACTTTAATTTCTGGGCGGCGCATGGCTTGAAAGCTAGAATTGCCTTGTATGCCGGCGATACACAAACGGCTTTGCAAAGTGCGCAAACAGTTATCGAGAATGCGAAATTATTTCCATTTGTGACCCGAACCTCCTTAATCAGCGGGGCACCAAGCCGAACCTTTCTTTCGGAGCAGCTTTTTAGCCTTTATATGCCCACACTTCGGGATATTAACGAAGGTTTATTTAAAAGCAGTGCTGCACCAAGCTTGCTGACAAATCAGGAATCTTTTATCACCAAGTTATTTGAAGGGAGCAGTACTGATTTTCGTTGGGTGTTTCTGTGGAAGGAAGATGGCGTGCCGGCCAAGCTGATGCCTGTTAAATATTGGGAAGATGATATACAGACCAATACCTTAAATACCCGCAGAGTGCCTTTAATTCGCCTCTCGGAAGTGTATTACATTGCTGCAGAAGCGGCGACCAGCTCGACCGAGAAAATTAAGTATTTGAATGTGGTGCGCAGCAACCGGGGATTGAATGACCTGCCGCAAAACTTAGAAGAGGCTCTGATTCAGGAGGAGATATTTAAGGAATATCGGAAGGAGTTTTATCAGGAAGGGCAGCTGTTCTTTTACTATAAACGCAAAAATAAGCTGCGTATAGATGGGTATGGATTGGATATGAGCGCAAGGGAATACATCTTGCCAAAGCCTAATGATGAACTTGAATTCAATAAAAACTAAGCCTAGCATGAAAAGAATATATTTAATAGGGCTTTTTGCCCTGAGCCTTATGCCTTTGGCCTGTAAAAAAGCTGGCCTCATCGCCTACGATAATGGCAGTAGGATCAGTATCTATAAAGATGGCATTGCCGATGGTAGAGATAGTTTGCTGCGTTCCTTTGCTGTAATGAAAGAGGAGGTGTTGAGCGATACGGTAGAGTTGCCTTTGCGCATTGTAGGGCCTAAAACAGCCCATGAAAGGGAGGTGTCTGTGCGGGTTAATCCGGAGAAGTCTTCCCTAGCTGCCAGTGATTATGAAATTTTGAAAAGCGTGGTACCAGCGGATAGCTATGAAGGCATCTTGGAGGTGAAGATTAACCGCTCGACGGCCATGAAAGAAAAGGATGCCCGCATCTGGTTGGAATTGCAAGACTCTAAAGATTTTGAAGTGGGACCGAAGGAGCTTGCCTCTTACCTGATTAAAGTGAATGACTATTTAACCAAGCCTGCATCTTGGCAGGATGTACGCTTCGGGGAATATAGCCAAACTAAGTATTCCCTGATTATTCGGGAAACCGGCTATTCCGACTTCACGGCCATGCACCCCGAAGTTTTTATGTTCATTGTTGGGAAATGCAATAATGTACTCCGTAAATACCTGGCAGAAAATGGCCATGAAATGCTCGATGAAAATAAAGTTCCTGTTCGATTTCCTTAATTAAGCACCTTAAAAAATGACATATTATATCAATAGATTCTTCTTGTTTACCTTGTTAATAGGTTTGCTTGCTGCCTGTTATAAAGACAAAGGTAATTACGAGCTCCATAAGATCAATCGGGTTAGCTTCGTGAAAAATGGATCTGATACCATTCAGATCAATCAGTTTGATACCATTAAGCTCCAACCGCATATTGAACAATCGTTGGAAAAGAATACCGATAATTTAAGCTTCCGCTGGTCGGTGTTTTTGACCACGCCACCAGTTACCAATCCGCCAAATGAACAATTAGCAACTACGAAGGATTTGAACGTGCAGTTTGGCCTACGTCCGGAGAACTATACCTTGCTTTATACCGTAACAGATAATAATACAGGCGTGAGCTATTTCAAGAAATATACCCTCTTGGTGGGTACAACCCTGAGTGAAGGCTGGTTGTTGATAAGTGAAAAAGCAAATCAGGAACGCGATATCGATTTATTACATCCAAATGGCTCCGTGATTAAGCATATTTTATCCACCGCCAGTCCATCGGCCAAGATTCCGGAAGGTATTCATACCGTAAAAGTGTTGACGACGTTCTTTGGTGGCTCGCAGAATATATTCCTATTAGGGGCTACAGATACTTGGCGCTTGAAATACACCGACTTCACTCGCATCAATACCATGCAAGATTGGTTTTTGGAACAAGCTACTGTAAGAAAACCTAGCGAGTTTAAATACGACCAAACTGGTTGGTATGCCCTCTATTTGGATAATGGTAAGATGTATAGCAATCAAGTGGATTTCCGATTTGGTGTGGCGGAAGATGGGGATTATTATTTGTCATCGTATTTTCTAGCGGCCCAAAGTGGTGAATCGGCCGTGGTCTATGATACCAAGCATAAAAAGTTCTACAGCTATGGCAATAAGAAGCTGAATAAGTTTGGCAGTACAGGAAATGCAGCTTTTGATATGAACAATGTGGGGATGGATGTGCTCTTTGGGGGGGCAGTCCCTAGCAATCAGTATGCTTACCTGATGCTGGACGCGCAAAAGAATCCTTATGTATTACGGATCGGCTCTGGCGGCTCTGTATCTAAGCATTTAGTGGATAAAGCAGAACATATTCAACAGGCGACAAGTGCGGCATTCTCTGGCTTGTATTACCATATGTATTATGCCTATCAGAATAAAATTTACATGTTGGATATTGCAAATAATCAGGCGAAGGTGGTTTATGAATTCCCTCAAGATGAGGCTATAGCTGCTTTGAAGATGAAGCAATCCTCGAGCTCTTTTGTTGGCTATCCGGATAATAACAGAACTTTGGCTGTGGCAACTTACGATGGTACCCAAGGCAGGGTGTATAGCTTTAGTATCAATAACGTTGGCGAGTTTACCGATGCTACCTATGCACGTAAATACGAAGGCCTTGATAAACCGATTTCTCTAGAATATAAAAACAGAAAATAATGCGAAGATTTGGGATCATAATATTTTGCTGCCTGATCAGCAGCCTGGGAATTGCGCAGAAGAAAGCGCCCAGCTCTTTGCAAGAAATTTCAGTCTATCAAGAGAAGTTTAGCAACGCCAAGGATTTGAAGTCTACCTTGGCCTTGGCAGACTCTTTTCAACAGGATTTTCCGAAAGAGCATTTTGAGAAGTTTCATTTTTTTACTGATCAAGTGTATGTGCGCTTAATCGGGAAATTGGAACAATATCAACACAACAATCGGTATTTCTACATCAAGGAGTTGGTTTCTTCGGATTTCCGAAGAGCCGCTTTGAAGAACATGCCTAAAAAGCAATGGAAAACAAAAGATGCGAAAAAGGATATCAAGGCTTTGAAAGAACGCTTAGCACAGGAAGCAAAGCCCTTGCCTTTGGATGTATATCGCTTTGCTGAGTATTTGGAGTTTGCGAAAAGCCCGAAAGAGGCTTATGATTTCCTGCAGAATTATCCGGAGTTGCAGGCAAATCCGCTGGCCTATCCAGCCTTATTTATCAATTTGTACAACAAAAATGGAATGCCCGAGAAGGCTCTTCCTATTTTTTCAGACTTGATTAAAAAGGGAAATGCATCCGATGAAGTAAAGGCCAAAGCCAGGGAAACCTTTAAAGCGATCCATGGAGATGATGCTGGATATCAAGCTTATTACGAGGGACTTATTGCTGAAATAAGACAGGCTAAATATGCTGCTTTAAAGGATAAGGCCGTAGATTACAAGGCTCCTGATTTTCAACTGGTTGATTTAAACGGGAAATCGGTATCCCTAGCTGATTTAGCCGGGAAAATCGTTATCCTAGATTTTTGGGCTACCTGGTGTGGTCCTTGTCTAGCTTCCTTCCCAACCATGCATAAACTGCTGAAGATTTATCAGGATAATCCTGATGTGGTATTGCTGTTCATCAATACAGGTGAAAAAGATATGGATACAAGCAAACGCGTTGCTCTTATTCAGGAAACCTTAAAGAAAAGAGGCGTAGAGTTGCCTGTGCTGTTGGATGAGAAGAAAGGGAATGGCTATGCGGCACTTTCCGCCTATGGGGTGAAGGGAATTCCTGCTCAATTTATGATCGATAAGAAAGGGAAGGTGCGCTATAAATTAAACGGATTCGATGGAAGTTCCGATGGATTGATCCAGGAAATAAAGCTGATGATCGAGTCGCTGCAATAAAGGTTATAATTGTGTTTACAATTGTTGTTTTGATTAGGAAGTTGGAAGCCAAGGTTTTCAACTTTTTTGTTTTCAGGGATTTATAGGCTGTAATTCGCTAAATTTTGATATTTCGCTGCTATTTTCCCTATATTTGTCCTAGGTGAAATTAATATATAATTAATAGTTACCTAATGTAACCTACATAATGTCTAACCAATTTTGTGTCGTGAATCTAGGGGAATTAAATACGACTCGTAGCCTATCTGAATACAACTTAGCACAAGCACTGTACAACGGACAGGAGGATGCTTTCGAAAGCATCTACAAACTGTATTGGCCGCAGGTTTTCTCCGCTTCCTATAGCCGATTGAAAAATAAGGAAGACGCTGAAAACATTACACAAGACGTATTTATCAGCCTCTGGGAACAACGCGAAAAGGCACTGATCAAGAATATGCAAGGTTATCTATTGACCTTGACTAAACATAAAACCCTAAACTATATCCTCAAGAAAAAACCAACCTTATTGGAGGACTATGAAATGGATATTATGGGCGAAAGTACCGCCGCATACCCCTTATTATTCAAAGAAGCCGAAGCCAAACTGCAAAAAAGCATCCTGCAATTACCTTCCCAACAACGCTCTGTTTTTCAACTTCGCTATGTTGAGCATCGAAGCACCGATGAGATAGCCAGCGAATTAGGGCTATCTGTAAAAACAGTTCGCAACCATTTGGGCAAAGCTTTATCGAGCTTAAAAACCGTTTTCAAAATAATTTTACTTTTTTTTCTGATCTAACTGGGCTTTTGGATTCCTGACTTGTCATTAGTACAGCAGCGAGGATCGCAACACACTGAATCGCATCCTGCTGATTGATGATTAGCCAAATGAAAATGAATCTCCGCAAGCTCATAAAGAAATATCTAAAGGGAAAAACCAACGCTTTAGAAGATAATCAGGTAGATGAATTTTACCACTACTTGCCGTCGGAAGGTCATGACCTTAATGATTTTAATGAGGAGGAGAAAACAGCATTGGAGAAGGCCATCTGGCAGAAGATCCAACTTGCAAAGGATAGCAGGGAAATTCAACGTCCGAAACCAAATTACTACAAATGGGCCGCAGTTATCGCCATTCCCTTGCTTATGGCAGGGCTTTTCCTCATGAAAGAGAACAAACCGACTGATGAAAGCTTATTGCTTGCACAGCCCGGATCCTTTACCGCCAATCTGGTTACACCGGAAGGTAAAACATACAGCTTAGCATCGATTGATGATTTGCAGAAATTACAGCAACAGGGCATCTACCAAGGACAAACGGATACTGAACAGCCGGTGCTGATGCATGAAATTCAAACTCCCAAAGGCGGTTATTATCAATTAATTCTTCCCGATAGCAGTAAAGTATGGCTAAATGCCGCGAGTACCATTCGCTTTCCTTCGCGCTTTGCCGCTAACAAGCGTGAGGTTTATCTGGAAGGGGAAGGCTATTTCGATGTTACCCACCATCCGGAAGCACCATTTTCAGTGAAGACCGCAAAGCAAACCACGCGCGTACTGGGTACTAAATTCAACATCAATGCTTATGCAGATGTGGAAGAAGATTGGGTGACTTTAATTGAAGGATCTGTGGAAGCAACGAGCTTAACCCAGGAAAAAGTGCTGATGAAGCCGGGTTATCAGGCTAAAATAGGACAAAGAATCGCCTATGCCAAGGTCGATCATGCCGCAGACTTTGCCGCCTGGCGCAGTGGTGATTTCTACTTCGACAATACCCCACTTAAGCAGGTACTCCACATGTTAGGGCGCTGGTATAACCTAGACGTGGATACCCAACATGTGCCCGATAACCGGATAAACGGTTTAATACCTCGAAACGTACCATTGAAAGACATACTAAACCTATTGGAAACAACCTCAAAAATCACCATCACCGTAAAAGATGGGAAGTTGAAAGTACAGCCCTAAACGAATCTAGTTCAATCTATTAATAATTATCAACCCCACTAAATTCATGAATCTTTTCAAATTTAAAAACTTGAATTTGCTGCTTATTGCTGGCATGGGATTAATTAATCTCCATCAACCGGCACAGGCATTCTCGTATCAGAAGATCAGCCTTGATGTTCGAAACGAGAAATTGATCGATGTGTTCAAGCAAATCAAAAGGCAAACAAATGTGTCTTATTTGTTTGATGGACGCTTTAGTCCGCAAGCAAATGCCATTACCCTCAAAGCGAAAGATGTAGATCTGAAGGAAATCTTACCGATTATCTTTAAGGATCAACCTTTTGATTATGCCTATGAAAAAGGTGTAATCGTGGTGAAAGAACGAACGAATACAAGACCTGTGATAACGCAGGTGAATGCGGTACAGCAGTTTGTGTCGGGATTTGTAGTGACAGAAACCGGACAAGGCCTTGCTGGTGCTACCGTGCAATTGTTGGACGGCAGTAAATCTGTGATGACCGACAGCAAAGGTTATTTCAATATTGCGACCTCCGAAGAGCAAGTAACGGTGCGCATTACATATACCGGATATGAAACCAAAACCATCATTTTAAAGCAACAGGAAGCTCCGCGCATTATTTTAAATGCGAAGGAAAATGTATTGGATGAAACCGTTGTGGTTGGTTATGGGGTGCAGAAGAAGGCCTTAGTAACCAGTGCTGTAGGAAGTTTGAAAGTCGATGATTCGAATATGCGCCAAGTGTCAAGTCCGACCAGGCTATTGGAAGGCCGTATTGCCGGGGTGAATGTATCGATGGGATCGGGTAATTTAGCCTCTGGCGAACGTATTTCCATCCGCGGAACCTCCTCCATTAGTGCTGGTAATAACCCGCTGTATGTGGTAGATGGGGTGCCTATCAACACCTCCGATATGTCTTTATTCTCTTTTGGGGAATCCTATAGCCCATTGGCTGCCTTCAATCATGCCGATATTGAATCCATTGAAATCTTAAAAGATGCGGCTTCGGCTGCCATTTATGGTTCTAGAGCCAGTAATGGGGTGGTTTTGATTACCACGAAATCAGGAAAGGCCGGAAGAAATGATGTGCGGGTAAATATTACAACAGGATTTAGCGAATTCGCTAATCGTGATAAAATCAAGTTAGCCACTTCCGAGCAATATGTGGATATCTATAACGCAGGTGCTGATAATTACAACAAGCAATATGGTTTAGCTGTAGGGCAATCAGACTATAAAATTCATATCAGTAATCCTTATTTGGGCTTACCAGATACCGATTGGTTAGGCCTTGTGGTACAGAAGGGATACTTCCAGAACTACGATGCTTCCTTCTCCGGCGGTAATACCCGTACGAATTACTACTTCGGATTGGGCTTGACAGATCAAGCAGGGGTGATGAAGAATAACTCCATCCGCAAGTACAACCTGAACTCCAAGATCAGCCATAAGTTTAATGACTGGTTGGAAATCGGCGCTAATAATATGGGTAATTTCATCAAGAATAACCAGGTTCCGGGTGCCAATATGGGGTCGACCATCATCGCACGTGCGATTGAACAGCGTCCGTTTGACCGCCCATTTAAACCAAATGGCGATTATTACGTGGGAGGAACAGATGAGTTAACCCGTCATAATCCCTTACAGATCTTGAATGAGCAGGATGCCTATGTCGATAACTACCGCTATTTGGGAACTTACTATGGACAAGCGAACTTCTTAGATCATTTCTCCTTCCGCAGTTCCTTCTCGGCTGATATCGGTTACACTTACGATTATACATACTACAACAATAAGCACCCTTATGGTACAGGGGTAGGGCGTTTGATCGATTATAACCGTTTGATCCAAAATTTGGTGTTTGATAATGTATTGAACTATAATAACAAGTTTGGAGACTTGACGGTTAGTGCCTTATTAGGGCATTCCTTTCAGAAGCAGATGTCTCGGTCTTCGATGATTGATGGCCGTGGTTTTCCGACACCATCGATGCAGGTAGTCTCTGTCGCTTCCGAGATTTTTGATGCTAGTGGATCTATCGGCGAATATGCCTTGGAATCTTACTTTGGCCGCGGAACATTCTCTTACCAAGATAAATACTTGATGACTGCGACCTTCCGTGCAGATGGTTCCTCCAAATTCCACCGCGATAATCGTTGGGGCTATTTCCCATCGATCTCCTTTGGCTGGAATGTTTCCAAGGAAGAATTTATGGGCGACAATACCAACGACCTTAAAATCCGTGCGAGTTATGGTATTACAGGGAACCAAGAGGGAATTGGACAGTATGCATACCAAGCCTTAATGTCTGGCGGGCAGAACTACGGGAATGTCTCCGGGATCTCAGTATCCTCTTTTGGTAATAAGGATTTACGTTGGGAAAGAGCCAATCAGTATGATGCAGGATTTGATATTTCCTTCTTCAAAAACCGCTTGAATGTTTCTTTTGATGCCTATTACAAGAAGACCTTCGATCTATTGTACAGTATGCCGATTCATGCCACTACCGGGATGACCAGCATAGTAAGCAATATCGGAACCATGCTGAACAAAGGTATAGAATTAAGTATAAACACCAATATTCCTATTGGCGAAGTTAAATGGAAATCAGACTTCAACATTGCCCATAATACCAATCGGGTATTGTCATTATTAGACGATGAAGCACCTATCGCGATCGGAGATAACCGCGCCTTAAAAGTAGGGCAAAGCATTGGTGCCTTCTATCTCTTTGATTGGGAAGGCCTGTATCAATACGATGGGGAAGTTCCGCAGGAGCAATTCGACCTTGGCGTACGTGCAGGAGATGTTAAATGGCGCGATGTAGATGGCAATAACATCATTAATGATAATGACCGTGTGGTTACAGGTAACTCCAATCCGAAGTTTACCGGTGGCTGGAACAACAGCTTTTCCTACAAAGGATTCCAGCTGGATGTAATGTTTACATATATGTATGGCACTGATATCTATGCACAATGGAAATCAACCGGTATGGCGAACCTAGCGGCTAACTATGCTAAAGATGCCACGTACATTGAAAACGCATGGACCAAGCCGGGAAGTACCAATGTCTATCCGCGCGCATTAATCGGATTAGGTCATAACAATAAAAACTCCACCCGCTTCTTAGAAGATGGGTCGTTTATCCGTCTGCGTGCTTTAACCCTAGGCTATAACTTCGATCAATCTATGGTAGAGCGTGTGAAGTTAAAAGGATTACGCGTATTCGCGACAGCCGATAACCTGTTCCTATTAACGCGCTATACAGGTTGGGATCCGGAAGTGAATAACAACCTCGACCCTCGCTTCTATGGCGTAGACCTATTCGGTGTACCACAACCACGTACTTTTAGTTTTGGTGTAAATGTCAACTTATAAGCTTATGAAACGTCTAAAATTCAATTATATCGCATTAGCGGCAGCTTTACTTTTTTCCAGCTCCTGTGCTAATCAACTCGATTTATACTCGCATTCCGCCATGGCTCCTGAAGCCGTAACAGAAGGTGACCTGCCGGCCTTACGTATCGGGATGTACAACAACATGCAGAATGACCCTGGTGTCCATAATTTCATCCTTTTCGATCTCTTGGGAGGTGATTTACAAACCAGTGCCAATACCTCGCCGATTAATTTAATAACCAGCCTTTTATCGCCGCTAAACTCGGTCGTATCCAGGGGATGGAATGGCTATTACAGCTCTTTGTATCAGGTAAATAATGTCATCGATATCTGTAATAAACAAGAGGCTAGTGCTATTCGCAATAAAACCTTAGGGGAAGCCTATTATTTCCGGGCCTTGAATTATTACAACTTGGTTACTCGTTGGGGCGATGTGCCCTTATTACCCGAGAATACCTTGGAGAAACCCTTCCGTACAGCAAAAGCTGAGGTTTGGGGATTTATTGAGCAAAACCTAACGGAAGCGGCCAAGCTATTAACTACTGCCGATAGCTATTACTATGTTTCTGCGGATGCCATTACGGCTTTACAAGCCCGGGTTTATTTAGCCCAAGGTAAAAAGGCACAGGCTGCGGAGGCTGCTGAAAAACTGATCACCTCTGGGAAATACGCCTTAGATAGCTTTGAGAAAATCTTCCGGAAGCAAGCCAATTCAGAGATCATCTTCTCCTTTGAGAATCTTTCTGAGGAATCGTCTATCAATATTTCCGATCTGTTCTATTCTTACGCTCACCCGAACAAGGGGCAGGGGAACTATCGGATTACGGATAAGACGGTGAATCTGTTCTCCGGAACCGACAAACGTCGTAACATGACCATTATTAATATTGCTGGAACGGAATGCGTCAATAAGTATCCGAGCGGGCAAACGGGTCGTGATCCTGTTATTATTTCGCGTATTGCCGAGATGTACCTGATCTCTGCGGAGGCCCAAGGCTTGCAAAGCGGGCTAGGCCGATTGAACCAATTGCGGAACTACCGCGGATTGCCGAATGCAAATCCAGCTTCCGAAGCTGATTTCCTTGATGCTGTACTGGCTGAACGACAGCTGGAATTATTGGGAGAGAACTTTAGGTATTATGATTTAGTTCGTACCGGGAAAGCCATCTCTAGCTTAGGCATCTTAAACTATCAAACCCTATTGCCCATTCCAGGATCGGAGTTGCAGCGAAACAGCAACCTAACACCAAACCCTGGCTATTAATCGAAACACTATGAATACGTTTAGAAAACTATATTTAGCACTTTTTATCCTGCCTTTCGTTGTAGTCTCCTGCAGCAACAAGGAAGAATTTATTGAGGTAAAAGACAATTATATATTCAATCCAAAAACGGAAGTTGCCAAGAAGATTGCCAATGGCACAAACCTGATGGTACACTTGAAGCAGGATACTTCCTATGTGATTCAGGATGGCTTGGTAGCCTCCGAGGTTGCCTATATTTCCAATACAGGCCATGCGATGAAGATCTTCACGTTTGAAATCGATCTGAACAAGCCCAATATTGCCATTGAGGTATCTACACCGAATAACTCCCCGAAATTTGCGATGCAAGGCATGACCAAGCAGGCGCTGTATGAGGATGCGGAGGGACATCAGGTATGGGCCGGTATCAATGCCGACTTCTTCAATATGACAACCGGCGCACCGCAAGGTATCCTTTACAAAGAAGGACTGCCTATTAAAACCACCGTTACTGATGGCATAAATACCTTCTTTGCTATCCTTAAGAACGGAAAAGCCTTTGTCGGTGAGCAATCTGATTACGAGGATGTAAAATCTTCCATCTATGAGGCCGTAGGAGGTCGGGTAACCTTAGTTTCCAATGGCGTGCTAGTCACGCAGACAGATGCTCGCTTAGAGCCGCGTACGGCCATTGGCGTATCGCAAGATGGTTCTAAGGTGTATATGCTTGTGGTGGATGGACGTCGTTTTCATTATTCCAATGGCATGAATTACGAAGCCTTAGGCAAAGCACTGAAAGCCATGGGCGCCTACGATGCAATTAATTTAGACGGTGGAGGTTCCAGCACCTTCTTTATCCGCAATACGCCAGACTTTACCGACAATCGCTTTGTTCTTCGTAACTGGCCATCCGATAACGGCGGTATGGAACGTGCCGTTGCGAATGGTATTTTAATCCTTAAAAAGTAATCCTCATGAAAAGAAATATATTCCTATATCTATTGTCAGGGTTATTATTCCTGAACCTACATACAGCCTGTCAGAAAATAGATATTCAAAGTTTTGAGCCGAAGGCTGGTGAAATTGCTTTTTCAAAAGCCAATGTGGAAGTAGAAAATGCCTTAGATACCATTGAAGTCGATGTGCAGAGCAATCTACCGTTTCGCCTCAGTACCAAAAGCTCCTGGATTTCCTTCGTAAAGGCGAATGCCATGGAGTCTGGAAAGGTCAGCATCATTGTGGCCAGAAACAGAGATTTAGAAGCACGTACCGGTACGGTAGATGCTTACATCACAGATGAAGTTAGAACCACCTTAACCATTGTGCAGAAGGCAGGCGAAGTATCTAGTGAAACGAAACACTATTACGTAAAACAAGCAGGCACAGCAGCCGCGGACGGCCTATCTTGGGCTGCCGCTACATCGCTTAGCCAAGCTTTAAAATTAGCGGAGAATGGCGATGTTGTCCACGTTGCTGCTGGCGTTTACCAACCGGTGAACAACCTGACTGGTGGTACGCAAGCAGGGGATATTACTTTTGAAATTGCCCAAAACATCAAAGTGATTGGCGGTTATCCAGGGAATGCTGCCGAAGGAGCTACAGCCAATGCCGCTGTTAATAAAACCATGTTGAATGGAAACGATCAAGCGATTCACGTGATGACCATTGTGGCAGGCAAAATGCCTAATCAACAAGTGGAACTAGAAGGGATTACCTTAACCAAGGGTAAAGCCGGAGGCTCGGGTTCTGTGGCTATCAATGGCATCAACATTAGCCGTCAGCATGGCGGAGGTCTGTTGATCGCCGGAGCGAAGGTATCCATGAAAAATGTCATTGTTACAGATAATAGTTCCGCAAATCACTGTCCAGGTGTGTACTTAACGGCAGCTGCTGATGTAACGATGAAGCAGGTAAGTATCAGCAATAACTTCACGACGATAGCAGCTTCCAATGGTGGTGGTATCTGGAATGATGGCTCTAAATTGCAATTGATAGATTCTGAAATCACAGGTAACCGCATTGGCGGCGTAGGTGGAGGCTTGTACAGTTTAAACAGTACGGTTGAAAGTGTGAATATCCTATATAATGTGACGATTGCCAATAACCAAACAGGAATCTTCGGTAACAACGCAGTTGGCGCAGGCATTTATGCCCGCGAGAAATCACAATTCTACATCATCAACTCTACTATTTATGGCAACACTGCGGGGGGCAATGCCTTTGGTGCTGGTATTAGCTTATATGGTGGTACCCAGGTCAACCTGATCAATTCTACGGTATCCGGAAATCAAGGCGGCATGAACAATACCGGCTCAGGCGGATTTGCCATCCAAAATGCTTCAGGAGGTAATAATAGCTTGGCCATCTACAACTCTATTATTTCAGGCAATATCAGCACATCCTCTCAGGAATTAGGCGGTAGTGCCTTTGCGAATTATAGCATTAAATCCAGTGTATTAGGTTCTCAAGTGTATGATTATGAAGGCAAGGTTGGTAGTAAAACCTTCGATCCAACGGCCTCCTTTGCCGCATTTGGAGATTATGCGGCCTTCGGCGGAACAAGACCTTTAAAGGGCAGTTCGGCTGCAAGTACCGATGGTATGTCTACCACCCAATTGGAAATCTTGGGTGTGAATCTGCCAGCCATTGATGCGAACTATTTAATTATCGATCAAGCTAATCAATCCCGTAACAACAAGAATATTATGGGAGCTGATATCAGTCTAAAATAAAATAGATTAAGCATAAAAAAAGCCACTGGAACTTCTCCAGTGGCTTTTCTTATTAGCGTTTATCCCACCATACTTTCGAGAGGAAGGAGTCGCCGTTGCTTAATCTAGCTACGGCATCTTTATAATTCGCTTCGTTTAATTCGGCTTCATCGCTGGAATAGATCGCCCGACGAGGGATCTTACCATTGGTCGATCCCGAGTTAGGACCAGCCGTTAATTGCGGATAGCCTGTACGGCGCCATTCGGCAAAGGCTTCCATATTTCTTCCGAACAAATGAATCCATTTCTGGGTGCCAATTTTCTCCATTTTCTGCTCGTTGCTCAAGTTGTCAAAGCTTAACACCTGCTGCTCATAGCTGCTTGGAATGCTGTTTAAGTTGTAAGGAGCTAAAGCGAATGCCGCTTTTACACCAGCCACAAAGTTGCTATGCGCCTCCGAATTGCTCAATCCCCAACCCAATAGGGCGGCTTCTGCTTTATAGAAACACACATCCGCATAAGTCAAGGCATATACCGGAATCGCCGTTCCTGTTAAGCTGAAATACGTCGATTTATTCGGTGTGGAATAGTTTGCACGGATCAATTGCGACAATTGATTATCTGTTAAAGCAACGCCAATACCTTGGTAGGTTTGCGAACCATTGATAGTCACGGGTTCTGCCAATAGGGGAAGGCGCGGATCATTATACGTTTTTAACTGATCTACTAGGGTATTCGCTAAATAGCGTAAGTCAGCACTTCCTGTGGTTAATTGTCGCAATATGGGGTTTTGGTTCTCGGCCTGCGCATTATTAAAGGTAGCTACGGCTGCATTATCGGCATTACTCGCGATAAGCCCCATGTTGGAGGAGAGCGCATCGGTGACTGTTTTCTGCGCTAGGCTCGCATTAGCATAACGCAAGCGCATCCCTAAGCGTAATTTCAACGAGTTGCCGAATTTCTTCCATTTATCAATATTGCCATTGTAGAAAAAGTCCGCAGTACCATAACTGGCGTCGCCAGTGGTCAATTTCGCCAAAGCGGCATCTAAACGCTGGATTAAGGCCGGATAGATGTCTTCTTGCTTATCGAATTTTGCGGTACGGTTAATGGCACTACTGGAGGTTGTTACTTCCGAGAAAGGTACATCGCCGAACAAATCTGTCAAGCGTTGGTATAAGAATACTTCGTAAATCGAGGCGATAGCCAGCTTGCTACGTCCTGCCGGATCATCTTCCTTCCCTTTTAACTCTTCACGGATTTGTGAAATATTACGCAACAACTGGTAATGCTGCGACCAGATACCGTTCTCAGGTCCTTCGAAATAACGGGATACCGGCACAACAGGACCACCGGCCCAATGCTGAACCCAAGACCCAAACTTCGTATCCGGCAACTCACCAGACTCCTGAAAAGTACCATCACGTAATACCCGGGCAATCAGTAAAGCCGGGTCAACGGTGGTTACCGAGGTTGGTGGGGTATTAATTTTTTCAAAATCACTCGTGCAGGATGCTGTGCTCAATAATAAAGCGCCCATCCCCATATATGTTATTTTCTTAATCGTTTTCATGTTAGTTTCGCTGATTATAAGCCCATAGTTAAGTTAATTCCAAAGTTGCGCATCATCGGCAAGGAGGTAGATTCAATACCTATGGATGAGTTATGCACGTTGAAGGATGCCGATTCTGGCGAGAAGCCGTCGGTCTTCCGTTGGAAATAGAATAGGTTTCTACCATAGATGCCTAATTTTAAGTTTCTTATGGCTTTATAAGGCAAGTAACGCTTCGGTAGGTTATAGGATAGAGAAATTTCACGCATCGCGATATAGCTCATATCGTTTACCATTTCTTCCGAAACCATCACCTCTTTATCGCTGGCTACCAGGTTCCAATAATCTTGCGCATTTACCTGTTTGGTATTCTGGGTACCGCTGCTCACCCATTCGCCATTGGCGTTTTTCGTGGCCAGCATGCCTGAAGCTACATAAGTACCTTCGCGGCCTTCCAAGGTCTTGGTCGATGTACCGTAAATAATCTGCTCCCGATTCGATTGGGAGAAGATAATACCACCTTGACGCATATCAACTAGGGCGTATAAACTGATGCCTTTGTAGTTGAAGGTATTGGCAAAACCACCAATCCAATCCGGCTGGGCATTGCCTAAATCCGTTTCTACACGGCCACTGCTGCGTAATGGTAAGCCAGTAGCAGGGTCAATCAAGCGATTGCCTTGCTCATCTTTAATCCAGGCAAACTGCGTACCTATCAATTGGCCGAACGGTTTTCCTACCTCTGCAACCACGTTAATACCGCGGTCGGTGGCTAACAAGAAGGTCGGCACCCCCGGATAAAGGGATTCCACTTTGTTTTTATTGCGGTTGAAGTTGAACTGGCTGGTCCATTCAAACGCATCGTTCTTAATTGGGGAACCTGAAACAACAAACTCAAAGCCTTTGTTCGAGATCTCACCGGCATTAATGCGGTTCTTTACATATAAACTGGACGGGGAAATCGGCACATCCAGGATTTGGTTTTTCGTACGCGCCTGGTAATACGTGAAGGAAAGGTTCAAGCGATTATTAATAAACCTAAAATCAGCACCTGCCTCAATGGACGTGGTAAGCTCATTTTTCAAATCCGGATCGGGGATAATCTCCGTATAAGAAGCCATAGGGATACCTCCATGGGTATATTGGTTTAAGCTATAGGCACCGGTTAATTGATACGGATTACCCGAGCTTCCGGCCTGTGCCCAAGAAGCACGCACTTTGGCGTAAGGCAGGGTAGTAGAGCGCCAGTTAAAGGCATCTGTTAACACCAAACTACTGCTTACTGAAGGGTAGAAGAAGGAGTTGTTTTGCTTAGAAAGGGTAGAAGACCAGTCGTTTCTTGCCGAGAAGTCTACAAACCAATAATCTTTAAAGCTAAACTGTCCGGATGCATACAACGAGTTAATCTGCGACTCCACCAAATCGAATAAATAGGAATTCGTGGTCGTGTTATTGATCACAAATAAATCAGGCACAATAAATTGGTTTCCTGTATTTCCTGTTAAACGCAAATAACGACTTTGATGGCTGGCACCCACATTCACATTCAATTTAATATCATCTGTAGCATTGAAGTTGGAACTGGCTAGGAAATCGTAATTATCTTCACGACTACGGAGCACCTCCTCGCGGATGTCTCCTTTTTTATTCAAACTTTGATACGTATTGATTGGCCTATATCGAAAGCGCTGATCGGTATAGAAATCAGTACCTCCAGTTGCGGCCAGTTTTAACCAAGGCATCACATCGTAAGATAAGCGCAACATCCCGATAATGCGATCGCGACGGTCTTCATTGTGGTTTTCATTGATGGTCCAGAAAGGGTTGGCCGTCGAGCTGTTTGTCGCGTAGGTTTTCTCCAATCCCGGGAAGATGCCAGAGAATCCCAGCTGACGTTTCACTTCCTCTTCGGTCCATTTATAACTGGATGCAATGCTGTTGCTTAAGCTTCTCGGCTGCGAGATAAATAAATAAGCCGGGTTATCTGCCGCATCTGAAACCGTTGGTCGGTTATTGGCCTGCTGCATGATGTAATTCGCTTTCACATCGATGTGCAGCTTTTCGGTAATTTTCCCTTGCGAACGCAAACCGAAGTTATTGCGGTTTAAGGTATTTGTTGGAATATAGCCATCTACATTGGTATTGGCGAAGGAGAAACGGTAGTTCACCCGATCATTGCCTCCGTCTACACTTAAATTATTCACCCATTGCTTTTCGGTTTGAAAGAAGGTGCCGTAAGTATCTGGCTGCGGGCTAAAACTTAAGACATTGCCATACATATCCTCATATTGTTGACCTTGCATACGGGCACCCCAGCTGGCACGTGTTGTGCGGTCGCGCCCTGCAGAGGCCTTTGGCATGCCTTTGAAATTGCCGGCAAGAGCTGCCGCCATAGATACAATGCTGCCATCCTCTTTTCTGAAATGCGTAAAATTGCCATTTAATCCTTGTCCATATTCATTTTGGAAATCAGGAAGAATTAACCCTGTTCCAATGGAATAATCGGAATTGAAGTTGAAGGATGTTTTCCCTGCTTTACCCGATTTGGTGGTAATCAAGATAACCCCATTACTACCGCGTTGCCCATACAAGGCGGCCGCATTCGGTCCCTTTAATACCGACATACTCTCAATATCATCAGGGTTTATATTTCCGATACCATCACCATAATCTGTACCGCCCCATTGGCTCGGTGCCGAAAGGTTCTGATTGTCAATAGGCACCCCATCAACGACGTATAAAGGCTGGCTATTGCCAATGAGAGAGTTATTACCACGGATCACGACTTTGGCAGAACCTCCAGCACCCGAGGCCGCACGGCTCACTTGTACGCCTGCCACCTTGCCCGATAGGGCATTGGCCACGTTCGCTTCTTTTCCATTGGTTAACTCATCGCCTTTTAGCTCTGCTACGGTATAACCCAGGGCTTTTTTATCCCGCTTAATACCTAAGGCGGTCACCACCACTTCTTCCAAGTCTTCGGCATTTTGCTCTAGGCTTACCGATAAGGAAACCTTGTCATTGGCGTTGATGTTGTAATTGCTGAGGTCTTTGCTGGCATAACCTAAGGATTGAAACCTAAAGCTATAACCTTGTCCTTGCGGAACCTGGTCGAAGGCAAAGGTACCATCATCCTTGCTCACGGTACTGCGCTTAAAAGAAAGGGCAGGGTTTTCAATAGTCACCGTAACGGCGCCAATGCCTTTGCCTGTGGCGTCGCGAACCACACCATTCACAGAGGCGGTGCTTTGCGCCATAACTACATGCGTGCTCATACTTAAGGCGCCACATAAGGCCAGGTGCAAGGACCAACTCGTTTTTGGTCGCGAGAAGTTGAGCAGAAATGCCGTAAGCATTCCTTTCTTGTTCAGTAAAGAGTTGTTCATAATTAATGTAATTAATACTGGATTGAACTGTTATTGTTTAATAATCTGAATGTTTGTTTTATGGAGGTAGTTTATTTCTTGTATGATTTCTTGATACACCCTTGGAGATTTTTTAAATGTTCCACTAAAAAAATTGTTCGTCGCAAGATAACCCTGTGTTTGTAACTTAATGTTAAAATTATGTTGTAATATGATTAATATATCCTGTAATGACAGGTTTTTGATCATGATTTTGCCGTTTTCCTCTTGAAAAGAGCCATTTCGGTTTTCGGTGGATAGGTTTGGTTTTATTTCGCGTACAATTTTTCGTTCCTGATGGTTTAACAAGAGTTCGCCTGTTTGGGTGAAGTTTCGCACGAGTAGCGCTGGACTATTTGCCGATTGATGTGCATGTACTTCCTTCACTTCAATTTTCCCTTCCAAGAGCTTCACCAGGGTGGCTTCCTTGGAAAATTCATCGACGACAAAGGTAGTTCCCAAAGCTGTTGTGATTAGGTTTTTACTATAGACCCGAAAAGGTTGTTCTTTATTTTTGCGGACATAAAAGGTTCCTTTTCCTTTCAGCTGAATGGCACGTTCGGGTAAATGCTGAAAATGCTCTGCAAAGCGTACCTCTGAGCCGGGGCTCAAAATAATCTTGGAACTATCGGATGTATAGACCAACATATCCTGATTACTGGAGTTGATGTAGAATAGATTGCCGCTTGCTTCGGCAGCTTCAATGGGTTTTTCTTTAGGTGCTAATTTGCTTATGGCTTGAGGCTGCTTGCGCTCTTGTAAAAAGGTGGAATAGACCAAAAAGGCCAGAATACCCACAGCTGCCAACTGTGAAATACGTTTGATCCAAGGGAATGTTGGTTTAGGTTCGGGTTCTTGTAGCTGCTGCTGAATTCGAGCCCAAATTTCCTGTTCGCTGTGGTAAGCATCTTCACGCGCCTCTTCCCAGTCTGCTTGCGATAGCAAATCATCAAAGGTCAGGCCCTTTTTAGCAAGGGCATCTTCAAGTTGCTGTAATTCTTCGCTTGTACAGGTGCCTTGAAAATATTTCTTTAGGAGTGCTTGGTCAATATGCATACCCTAAATACGACCCAAAAGCAGTTTACCCCTAATGCGAATTAAAAAAAAGTAAAAATAGCCATAGCAAATGGCTAAACGACTTGCGGATGGTTTTTAAGGCTAAGGCAATATGGTTTTCTACCGTACGTTTCGATATGGCCAATAGCTTGGCAATTTCTGTATAATTCAATTGCTCGAAGCGGCTTAAACGAAATACTTGTTGCCGCATGGGTGGCATTTGAGCGATAAGTTTCTCTACTTCCTGCAAGAGATCTTTATACTCGATTTGTGTTAAATCTTGTTGCGCCGTTGCCTGTTCCGGAAATTGTTGCAGCACCGCATACCGCCGGTTTTCTTCCTTTAAAACATCGAGCAATACCGAGCGGCTAATCGTAAACAATTGTACCTCCGCAGGAATATCCAAGTCTTTTGTCTGTAAATTATGCCACAGCTTGATAAATACACGCTGTACCGTTTCTTCGGCGATGTAGGTGGAATTTGTTTTGGATAACGCAAAATGATACACCTTCCTGTTCCATTGACGAAACAGTTGTTCGAACGTATGTTCAGCAACGTTTGCAGGAGGCATCATAATCGCATTTGGTTATCTAGCAGCTAAGGTATGGATTTTTAGCATCTTCTTAAATTCCTGGCCTTGCTTTTCTTATCTTCGTATATCAACATAACCCTAATCCTATGTGTGCATTACAATTAAACCGTCGTGAATTTATTATAGGAGGCTCTTCGCTCTTGGCATTTTCTACCTTGCTGGGCGCTTCGGCAAGTACCACAAAGCATGCTGTTCAGCGCGTAGCTTTAATTGGCACCGGCTGGTATGGCAAAAGCGATTTGTTTCGCCTGCTACAGGTGCGTGATGTGGAGGTTGTGGCCTTATGCGATGTGGACAGAAACCGACTAGATGAAGCGGTACAGCTTGTTGCTAAACGCCAAAAATCGAAGAAGACCCCAAAGGCCTATAACGATTATCGCAAAATGCTGGCTGCCCATCGCCTGGATTTGGTGGTAATCGGAAGTCCTGATCACTGGCATGCCCTGCAAGCCATTGCAGCGATGGAAGCTGGAGCCCATGTCTATTTGCAGAAACCAATCAGTGTGGATGTGATGGAAGGGGAGGCTATTCTGGCTACGGCCCGAAGGCTGAACCGGAAAGTACAGATTGGTACACAAAGACGCAGTACCCCCCATATGATCGATGCAAAGGAAAATATTGTTGACAAGGGTTTATTGGGGAAAATATCGCATGTAGAAATGTGCTGCTATTACCATATGCGGAATAATGCAAATCCTGCGGAGAAGCCTGTTCCTGATTTTATTGACTATGAATTATGGACAGGGCCGGCACCTTTGCGACCTTATGATAACCTTCCGCATGGGGGCTGGTGGCGCGCCTTTATGGAGTATGGCAATGGGATAATGGGCGATATGTGTGTGCATATGTTTGATACGGTGCGCTGGATGTTAAACTTGGGTTGGCCGAAACAAATCAGCTCAACCGGAGGCATCTATGTGCAAAAGGAGGGGAAAAGCAATATTGCCGATACCCAAACGGCCTTATTTGAATACGAGGAATTGAATTGTGTTTGGCAACATCGCACCTGGGGTCTGCCAACGGATCCTGAATTTCCTTGGGCATTTATTATTTACGGCGATAAGGGTACCTTGAAAGGTAGTACCATGAAATATGAGTTTACACCGAGTAAGGGCGAAAAGATTGTAAAAGATGTGGTTTATGAAAAAGAGGAATATCCTGAAGACCTAAGCGAAGCAAGGGTAGAATTGAATGCCACGCCAGCTACCCGTCGGCATTTTATAAACCTACTCTCGGCCATAGAAAACAATCATTTGCCGGTTGCTGATGTAGAGCAAGGTCATATTTCTACAGCCTCTTGCATATTGGCGAACCTGTCTATGGCCTTACAAAGACCCCTGCAATACGATCCGATTCAAAAGATATGTGTGAACGACCCGGAAGCAACAGCTTTATTAAAACGCAGCTATCGTGGGCCATGGAAACATCCTACAGCTTAATCAGGGTTGAGGTCCAATCTTTCAATATTACCATTACTGCCGGCCAGGTAAATATGCTTTCCTGATTTGGAGACGGCAATTACGTTGAAGCTTCCCGGGGATATGTTCGTCCAGGTTTGACCGCCATCGCGGGAAAGGTCTGTGCCGGATGTTCCCGTTGCAACCAATACGTGTGGACTGATGTATTTTACGCAAGAACGATAGCCGCCAACAGGTTGCTGTGGTTTTTGCCAGGTTTTCCCCGCATCTTTGGTCAACAAAATATTGTTTCGGTTGTCCTTATCTGCCATATAATTTCCACCTACGGCAATTCCCTCATTGGGGTTGAGGAAATCGATCGAAAAGATACCTGTTCCTGATTCGCCTGACCAGATGGGAACATCGGTTACATCCAGGCTATTTTCTTTGTCATTACGATTGTAAAAAGAGCTGTATCGCCCGCCAGAAGCCATATAAACCCGATTCGGAAAAACCTGAATCCCTGTTCCGCTAGCGGCAAAGCCGCCTTCTTCCGCTTCGGCAAATAGGATAATATGCTTGCTGACATCTTGCCAGCTCTTTCCCTTATTGGTCGATTTTAATAATTGAAATGCCCCATCAATAGGGTCGCCATAGATATAGCCTGTTTTTCCCAAGAAATCCATGCCGTCTAAGAAGATTTCCTTACGCTCATCGCGGTATACTTCTTTCCATGTTTTGCCCCCATCTTTGGTATGTAGAATCACCGCCGGACTACCTGCATTGACGATAACCGCTTCCCTTGCCGAGAATACTTCAATATCGCGAAAGTCAAACCCTTCATAGCCTTTCGGATTCACCCATTGCCAGGTTTTGCCGGCATCCACGGATTTGCCAACTGTACCACGACTACCACTTACCCAGATTACTTTCTCTTTATAAGTTTCCAATCCGCGAAAGCTGGACGGGATATCGTTTACCAGGTTATGGAAATGCTGGGCATAGCCGAAACTACTGAAAAGGCAGCAAAAGGCAAGGAGGGTGCGTTTCTTCATCGAAAATAGCTTTAACTTAATTCTTCCATTAATTTATCAAAGGCCGCTTGTAAATTGGCCAATTTCTCTTCCAGGCTTTGTACGCGTTCTTCCAAAGCGGCCAGCTTGCCCGTTGCTGCTGGACTTTCCGAAGTGGCACTTTCTTCAAAGCTTGCCTCATCAAACGGACTAAACAGATGTACATAGCGCATTTCCTTTTGTCCCGGACGCTTCGCTAATTGCTGAATATAATGCGGTTCTTCATCCGCCAGTTTATTGAGCAATTGCTGTACTTCCTCCAAAGATTCAAAATCATATAACCGACCCGCATTGCTATTGATTTCTCCCGGTGTCAAAGGACCACGAAGAAATAGCAGGCATAAAATGGCAATTTCCTGTGGCAATAAGGGGTATTGAATGGCTACATTATGCTTGTACTTGGTGACACGACTACCACCACCCACAACTGTTGATATTAAGCCCTTGCGTTTTAAGGTGTCCAAAGCATCAACGATAGTCGATTCATCGTATTGCACCACAGGCTTCCGCGATGACTTTTGGTTACAGGCCGCTTGAAGGCTGTTCAAGGTCATCGGATAATATTCTGGTGTTGTCTTCGATTTTTCCATTAATGATCCCAATACACGAATTTCTTCGGCACTGAGCTGTGGAACTGGTTTTACTTCTTCCATAGAATTGCGGTTTTTTAGCTTGCAAGGCTAAATATACAGAAATATTGGAAGTCTCAAAAAGGAAGGATGGACTAGAGCGTAGTTTGATTGCTTTGAGTTTGGGCTTATGTTTTGTTTTTGTATTGCTTTTTTATGGGCGTTGTTGAGGCGTTTGCAAAGGGGTTTGATACGGCTGTGAAAGGGGGGAGAAAGGGGGGAGCAATTTGTCATCACAAGTTGTCATCGTGAGCGGAGTCGAACGACTGGTACGTCAGTGCAGTTAAACTAACTTATGGTCTTGATTGATAGTGTTATATCATTGTTAAAAAATAAGCGTTATAAGTGATGTTTTTATTTAAAAAAGTACTAATAAGTTAGTAAAGCATTGTTGATTGCACTGACGTACCAGTCGTTCGTGGTTCGACTCCGCTCACCATGACAGCACGATGACAAATTGATGACAAATTGATGATAGAAAAATGACCAACCATTTAAAAAAAGCTGCCATTTCTGGCAGCTTTGCAATTTCTATTTTTTGATATTGGCTTTTTCCAATACCCAATCAAAAATCTTGGTTTGTTGTTCTGGGAAGGTCCAGTGGCCGGTTTCTTGCACTAGAAATAATGTTTTTGGTGCTTTGATCACATTGTAAGCAGCATAGTACGATGTTGGTGGACAAGTTTCATCGTTATAGCCCCAGGTATAAAAACCAGGTACTTTTACATGCTTGGCAAAGTTTACCACATCATAATAGGCTGAGTTTGCGATTTTCTCAGGTGTCGCCATAAATGGCGCGTTATCTTTATTGAACATATGAGGCCATCCGCCGGCGCGTCCATGTAGGTAGCCAGTTAAATCACTAATAGCCGGATAAATGGCCACCAGGTTTTTGATGCGCTTATCTAATGCCGCCGTAATGATGGATAGGGCTCCGCCTTGGCTGCCGCCCCATACTTGCATATTGTTGGCATTTACCTCCTCGAGCTGACTTAGAAAGTCTACGGCACGCACGCAACCTAAGTAAACGCGACGGTAATAATATTGGTTTTTATCGTCCAGGTTATTCATCATATAACCACGCAGGGGACCTGCTGCAAGGCTTTGGTACAATTCCAAATCGTATCGCACAGGGACGCCATGAATACCAATCTGAAGGGTTACAAGGCCTTGTTCTGCTTGTTGCACGAGGCCATCATAAGGTCGTACACCAGCACCCGGAACTTGTAATACCGCCGGATATTTTCCTGCTTTTTTCGGTCTGGCTAAAATGCCATAGATGCGGGAATTATTGATGTTTTGGAAACTTACATGATAGACATCTACGGTTGCTGTTGACTTCTCCGGAAGTAGGGTTAATTTCGGATCTAAAGGGATGTTTTTTAGGGCTGCGATTTCCTTGTTCCAGAAGTCCATAAAATCTGCAGGCATCGTTTGTGTCGGTTGCACCTCCTCAGGGGCTACCGCTGCTGTAGCGATGCCACGGTACTCTTCGCCATCAACCTTTACCTTCACCTCACAACGGATAAATCCCGGGGTATTGGTTTGCATAGGCTTCCCTACCAAGCTGGAAGGACCGTTTAGTTTGAGGGTTCCCGATTGTAGGGGATCCATTTTCTCCCAGCCAATGCTATAGCTCACATCTATCCCTTGTACGGGTACCTGATGTTTAATGACAGACACGTTGAAGCTGATTTCTTGATTTTTGCCGTAGGTCCAATCGGCCTTGTTCGGTGTGACCAGCACTTGAACCAATTGGGAGCTGCGCGATTGGGCTGTGCCCAAGTTCCAGACTGCAACAAGACATAAAATGGCCAGGAAACTACGGATTAGGTGATTGTTTTTCATTACGTTTTCTTTAGGTATTGCGATTAATTAACCGCAATTTACTTATTTTTTGCTTTTTATAGAGGCCTAAATAAAATATATGAAATTACAAGCTAATGCCACGTTTCCACGGGATGAAATCATCTTGCTGCAGCTGCACGGCTTTTGGTATTACGGTTCCACTGGCTGCCGCAATGCAATAGTCTAATATTTCTTCGCCCACTTCGGCAATGCTCTTGCTGCCATCGATGATGCTACCGGAATTGATGTCGATAATATCAGGCATGCGTGCCGCTAATTGATTATTAGTGGCCACCTTGATGGTTGGACAGATTGGATTTCCTGTTGGGGTTCCCAATCCGGTGGTAAATAGGATTAGGGTGGCACCTGAAGCTGCTTTCCCCGTGGTGGCTTCTACATCATTACCCGGTGTACAAACCAGGTTTAATCCTGCTTTCTTAACCGGTTCTGTATATTCTAACACATCAGCAACAGGGGAGTTTCCTCCTTTTTTTGCGGCACCATTGCTTTTCATGGCATCGGTAATTAAGCCGTCGCGAATATTTCCCGGCGATGGGTTCATATGGAATCCAGAGCCTACAGCCTCTGCCGATTGGCTGTACAGCTCCATCAGTTTGATGAATTTCTCGGCATTTTCGGCGCTGTCCATACGGTCTAAGAGTTGTTGTTCGGCACCACATAGCTCTGGAAACTCGGCTAGTAGTACGGAGCCTCCTAAGCTGACTAAAAGGTCGGCCGCATAGCCTACAGCCGGATTGGCTGAAATGCCAGAAAAGCCGTCGGAACCGCCACATTTAACGCCCAATACCAGTTTATCTAATCCTGCAGGTTGGCGTTCTTGCTTATTGACCTCCTTCAAGGCTTTGAAAGTTTGTAGCAGGCAGGTTTTAATCAATTCCTGTTCGGTGCCTGTTTTCTGTTGTTCAAAACGAAGGATTGGTTTATGGAGGTTGGGGTTTCGTTTTTCAAGTTCTGCGAAAAGATCCTGCATCTGCAAGTTCTCGCAGCCTAATCCTAAAATGGTAGCACCAGCCACATTCGGATGATCGATATAAGAAGCCAGTAATTTCCCTAAGCTTTGTGCATCCTGACGCGTTCCACCGCAGCCACCTTGATGGTTGAGGAATTTAATGCCATCGATGTTTTGAAAGACGCGATGTGTTGATGGCGCCAAGCTGGCGATATCCACCTGCTCCAAAGACTCACCTTCTTCTACGGCATGGATTAAGGACTGTACATAGTCTTGATAGTCGTTTGGTTTATTATAACCTAAATTATCTAATAATGCGGCTTTAATCACATCCATATTGCGGTTTTCGCAAAATACGGTAGGAATAAACAGCCAATAATTGGCGGTTCCTACGCGTCCATCCGGGCGATGGTAGCCCTGGAAGGTGCGACCTTGGTACTTGGACACATCCAAGGCTTGCCAGCTAGCTTGCAAACCACGGTACTGGTATGGATCGGTTGCATGCTTGCTGTTTTCGGTACTCATGCGGGCACCGGCTTTTACCGCTTGGGTCGTTTTACCGACACGGACACCATACATAATGATGTCTTGATCGGCCGCCATGTCTTGTTCAAAAACTTTATGCTTGGCAGGGATATCTTCTAATAAAGTTAGAGGGTCGGCATTCGTTTCTATCGCGCTGCCTTGGCTTAGGTTGCTTAAAGCAACGATAACATTATCTTGAGGTTCTAGTTTGATCGTTTTCATAGGTTTCTTGCATTTTGTACAATGCTACAATATAGCGCTGAAGAATGGAAGAAAAATCAGCGATAACGGTTGCATAGAATTTCCGAGCCGGGGTTATTTTTTTGAAAAAATAAGATTCAAAACATTGCCTTCCGGCATTTCATGGCCTCCATCGAAGACCGTCAGTTCCACTTGCTGCTTATACTGGTTATGGTAAATCAGGTCTCGCCCCATAAAGGCTCCCTGTTGTACAGGAAATGCCGGGCTGCTTCGTCGTTTTAATAAGGTGTAGATGATTTGTTGTGGAACTAAACTTGCGCTGTTTTTTCCTGCAAAATCTTGAACTACTTTATTGTATAGCTCTAGGGTTTGGGAAATAGGTACGGAACCCGTATAGCCGTCATGCATTCCGCAGTAGAGGTGTAGGCTGCTTTGGGATCGCTGTTTTACGGGTGTTTTCATAAAAAAGGGCGAGCGGTTTCTGGCTTCTTCCATATTCGGCATGCCCTGCTGGCCGGAGGTAAAGGCGATTATATGATCGGCATATACATTTTTACGGCCTCGCGATTCATGATACCAGTCTTCGAGATTATAAATGCCGACAAAAGCATGAAATGATTTAATGGCATGCTTACTCTTCATGTAGGTTAACAGACTGGCAAAGCCACCTCCACTAACACCGACCACATGTACTTCTTCCTTATTGAGCTGTAAAGAATCTATAGCCCATTGAATGGCATCATCTATGTCTTGGATGACTTGCTTACTTCCTGCCGCTTCGGGTCTGTTGTTCGGCCCTCGGAAATTGGGATGCAGGTAGTTGATATCCGCAGCAATGCAATAGTTAACAAGAGGATCCCGCTGGGTATAATCCCCAGACCAGGTATGCAGACTGATAATGAGGGCTTGATTATTCTTTTTACTTCGGTATAGATAGGCTGGCTGTTGTTGCTGATCGAGGCTGGAAGGAATGCTAATAACTTCGCATTGTGGCGGCCACTTGCTCTTTGCTGTGTCGTCCCAGGTGCTGTTGACTTGGGCTTTGGCATCGCAAAAAAGTAAAACATGCAGGATGAAAATAAAGCCTAGCTGTATTGAAAAAGGGTAATTTCTAGCGAAGTGTAACATATTAGGTTGGTTTTGTTACAATATAGTTTTTTATTCGACATATTTATAAAAAATCAGCGGAAGCGTTGTCGGTAATAAATTTGTAAGAATGTATTATTGTGAAATTCATAATTGATATACTTGTATAGACATGGCAACATAACCCAAATGCCATTACGACCCGTATAAAACTACTAATTATGAAAACAACATGTTTACTTCTGTTGGCAGTGTCTTCGGCTTTATCGCCGTCCATATTGCAAGCGAAAATACCGATTAAGGTATTTCACGAAAACAATTTTCAACAGGTGCAAAGCCTGGAGATTCGGGGGAAGGTAATTGCTTCAGAAACCAATGAGCCTCTAGCCGGGGTTACCATTGCTGTAAAAGGCAAAAACAAAAGCACCGCATCAGATGAACAAGGGAATTTTAGTTTGGAGGTGAATCAAGGTGATAAGCTGACGTTTACCATGATGAACTACAGCCCCCATGAAATGACCGTTACACAAGCACAATCTAACTTACTTATTAAACTGCAAAGTACGACCTCCGATTTAGACGAGGTGGTGGTAATTGGTTATGGTACGGCCAAGCGCAGTGACCTAACGGGTTCTATTGCCCGGGTCGATGCGCGGGATTATCAAAATCAACCGACGACGCAATTGACAGAGATGTTGAATGGTACGGTTGCCGGTTTTAACTCCAATCAAAGTACCAGTTCAGCAGGTGGGGGCTCCATGGAAATCCGTGGTCCTAAATCTTTGAATGCTTCTACCAGTCCGATGATTGTGTTGGATGGGGTAATTTATAACGGTAGCCTTTCGGATATTAATCCGGCGGATATCGAGACGATGGATATTCTAAAAGATGCGAGCTCCACCGCCGTATATGGTGCACGCGCTGCCGCAGGGGTTATTCAGGTGACTACCAAGAAGGGCTTGACCGGCACGCCAAGAATTAATTTGGAAGCGAATGTGGGGGTATCCAGCTTAATGCATGCATTTAAGACGTACGATGGTCAAGGTTATATAGACTTTAGAACAGATGTGATGCGTGCTTATAATTCTTCGAAACCAAATTACTACTATAATAATCCGGACAATCTTCCGGATGGCATTAGCTTAGAAACCTGGCGGAAGGCTAGTAATAACCCGCAAAGTGATAATACCAAAGAATGGTTAAGTCGTTTAAACTTCTACCAAATAGAGGTGGATAACTACTTGGCAGGTAATGAGATTTATTGGTTGGATGAGGTATTTAAGCGCGGAGTGAAACAAAATTATGACCTCAGTATTTCTGGTGGTGCCGATAAGGTAAAATATTATTGGTCCTTAGGGTATCAAGGGAATGAAGGGATAACGCATGGCGATGAGTTTAATATTATCCGTAGCCGTTTAAATACTGATTTTACCATCAACGATTGGTTATCGGCCGGGGTAAATGCACAGTTTGCCGATCGGAATCAGCAAGCTATCATTCCAAGCATCAATTCCATGTTTTTAATGAGTCCTTATGGTAGCCAATACGATGATGATGGAAATTTAATCTGGTATCCTAATAGTTTCGCCTTAGCTACCCCTTTAATCAATAATTTAGGTGGGCAAGATCAGATGAATAAAATAAACAGCTTATTCTCTGCTGTGTACATGAATATAAAACTTCCCTTAGGGATATCTTATAAAGCTTCGTTCAACCCGAGGTATACTTTTCAAAAGTTGTATAATTTCTTCCCTTCCACTACGCTTACCGGCGGTTCAACCTATAAGGATGTCTATGCAACACGGGAAGAAGAGTCCAGTTTTGAATGGATGCTAGACCATTTGGTGCACTGGAATAAAAAGTTTGGCATGCACCAGTTTGATGTTACCTTATTATACAGTGCGGAGAAAATTGATGCGTGGAACTCTTTATTAAGCAACCAGACTTTCAGTCCGAACCAATGGTTAGGCTATCATGGGATTCAGTTTGGTGCCGATCATAAAGTATCCTCTAACGATACGAGGGCAACAGGCGATGCAGCGATGGCCAGGTTAAATTATACCTTAAATGATAAATACCTCTTTACAGCTTCTATCCGTAGGGATGGTTATTCAGCTTTCGGAAAGAAAAACCCACGAGCTACTTTCCCGGCATTGGCCTTTGCTTGGCGGGTATCGCAGGAACCCTTTTTTAATGTAGATCAAGTTGATGATTTAAAGCTGCGGGCATCCTGGGGTAGAAATGGTAATAGGTCGATAGGCGAGTACGCGGCATTGGCTACTGTAAATTCCAATCGCTATTATAATGGTTCAATCTCCCAAATCGGCGTATTCAACAATACCCTATCAAACTTTGATTTGAAATGGGAGCAAACCGAGTCTTATAACCTAGGGCTTGATTTGGCGATGTTCAAAAATAGAATTAACCTGACTGCCGATGTGTACCGCATGACCACCATTGATCTATTGATGAATCGGAAGTTACCGGAGATTACGGGCTATGTTTCTGTTGTAACCAACCTGGGCAAGTTGAGTAATACGGGCTGGGAACTTACCTTAAATACAGTAAACGTGGATAAGGAAAACTTCTCATGGAACAGTAGCCTCGTTTATTCGGCCAATAGAAATAAAATTGAAGAGCTGTTTGGTGATTTTGGCGAGACAACAATCAGCGGTAAAACGGGCTATCAGGAACTACCCGATTACACAAATGAGTGGTTCCCGGGACAAGCAATTGACCAGATTTGGAACTATAAGGTGAACGGTATCTGGCAAGTAGAAGAAGCAGATGAAGCCGCGAAATATGGGCTAAAACCCGGTGATTTTAAGGTTAAAGATGCCGATGGAAACTATAAATATGATGCCCTGATTGATAAGGAGTTTATTGGTTATAAGCGCCCTCGTCATAGATTAGGCTTTAGAAACTCCTTTGACTTTTTAAAGAATTTCTCGGTATCCTTTTTCTTAAGAGCAGAATTAGGCCATTACGGGTACTTCTTAGAAGCAGCACGTGCCGGTGGATCTGACACCTATGATAAACGTAGTACCTATGATTTACCCTATTGGACTGCTGAGAACAGGAATAATGAATATCCTCGTTTAAATGCATTAACGACTGTATTTGGCGGTGGTATTAAAATTTACAAACCTTTATCCTTTGTTCGTTTGCAAGATTTATCATTTTCCTACACCGTACCAAACTCGAGCTTAGAACGGATTAAGGTTAAAAATCTACGTGTTTTTGTTGCTGCCAGAAATGTATTTACGTTAGATAAATGGCCGGGATGGGATCCAGAGTCTGCTTACAATAGCATCAATGCGATGCCTATGCCTCGCAGTTTTTCTGCTGGTGTTAACTTTTCCCTATAACGCTTAATTTGAAAGATCATGAAAAGAATTAAATATATTATAGCCGGCTTATTTCTTACCCTGATTAGCTTATCGTGTAGTAAATCATGGCTAGATCCCAAGCCCTTATCCTTCTATACGCCTGAAAATGTATATCAAGACCCTCAGGGTTTAGCTTCCTTAGCTGTTACCTTGAAAAGAGATTTAAAGCAAGAAACCCATAATGTGGGCAAAGGGATACATAACTTAATTATGGAGTTTGCTTCCTCGGATTTAGGAACACCTTGGTCGCAATTGGATTTCTATAAACTTACCCCTAATAATGACGTATATTATAATTTCTTAAAGATGTTCAATTTTATGTATGAGAATGTCAAGAATTGTAATGTGTTAATTGCGAAGGTGGAAACCGTACAATTTAAAGATGAGAACGAGAAAAATGCCATGCTTGCTATTGGTTATTTTTACCGCTCGTATTGGTACTACCGCTTAGTACATAGCTATGGTGATGTGCCGTTTATTGGTGAAGAGATTAATGGTGCGAAGCTGGATTTTCAAACCCACAGTAAGGCTGCTATCCTTAAGAAAATTCAATCGGACTTGGAATTTGCCGTTAAGAATTTACCGCTAACTGCAGCGCCGGGTGAATTAACGAAAGGTGCAGCGAATCATTTATTGACGAAGGTGTATTTATCAAATGCTGAATTTGATAAGGCTATTGCCAGTTCTTCGGAAGTCATTAACGGTCCTTATTCCTTAATGACGGCACGTTTTGGTAAAGATGCCGCGAATAACTATCGGGATTTAATGTGGGATTTACACCGTCCGGAAAATGTATCGATTTCAACAAATAAAGAAACTATTTTAGCGACTATAGATCGCTTTGAGGCGCCGGCAGATGCCCGTTCTTTGGGTTTATTTACGATGCGCTACTATGGATGTTCTTGGTTTCAGGCACCTGTTCGCGATAGTGAAGGTAAGCCGGGCATGGTTGCTTCGGGGCCTATGTATGATTCCCTGGGCAGAGGAAATGCGAACGTGCGCTTGACCGGTTTTTATCAATACGATGTTTGGTCGTACAAAGGGGCAACGTATAAGAATACGACAGATTTGCGTCGCAGCAATTCTAATTGGGTGGATAATCATGAATATAAATACAACAATCCTGCGTCCAAAGATTTTGGGAAACCGGTAAATCCGGCCTATTTCGCGGATCCTTTGGATACCTTCAGAAGTATTTACGCTATTCCTCACTATATTCTTTATGTTCCTGAACAAAATAAAGCGGCTACTCCGCAGGGTGGTAATGGCGATTGGTATGTTTTCCGATTGGCAGAAACACATTTACTTCGTGCGGAAGCCTATTTCTGGAAGGGACAAATGCAACTGGCAGCAGATGATATTAATAAGGTAAGAACACGTGCGAAGGCTTTACCGATGACGGCAGGGGAAGTGACCTTAGACTTTATTATGGACGAACGCGCGCGGGAACTATTTGCGGAAGAGCCACGCCATACCGAGTTGGTGCGGGTTTCCTATATTCTGGCGAAGCAAAATCTCCAAGGATATACCTTGGCTAATTTTAGTGAGAAGAACTATTATTACGATCGTGTTCGGCGTAAGAATCCGACCTATGATCAAAAGATTTCCATGTTAGGGAATGTGGCCAATATTGCCCCATTTCATGCCTTATGGCCAATTCCGTCAACCGTGATTACGGCAAATACCAAAGGTGTTATCAATCAAAATAAAGGATATGATGGTGCTGAGCGGAATCAACCGCCAATAGAAACGATTCCATAATTTAAACTTAATTTATATGAAGATAGTTAATGTGCTGATTTGGATACCTTTATTCATGCTGCTACCGCCTCAGGAAAGCCTGGGGCAGGCGCAAGCGGGTTGGGAAAGCTTATTCAACGGATCTGACCCTGGCAAACACTGGGTTTCTGTGGCTGGCGGAACTTTGCCCAATGCGGCCTGGAAAGTAGACCAGGGAACCTTAAGGCATGAACAAGGCCAGCGTGGTGGTGACTTGATCAGCAAGCACGTTTATAAAGATTTCATCTTAGAATTGGAGTTTAAGTTGGATAAGAATGCCAATTCAGGGATAAAGTATTTCGTTGCACCCTTACATACCAAATCAGGAAAGGTGGAATTAAATGGTCCGGAATTTCAGATGATTGATGATGTAAACCATGAGTCGGTGAAGGGAGGGATTAGTCCGAAAACTGAAACCGGGTCTGTGTATTTATTGTATGCGCCTAATGCTAAGAAAGTGTTCTATGGCCATGGAAAATGGAATAAGGCCAAGGTGGTGGTTCGTGGTAAGCAGGTTGAGCATTGGTTGAATGGTGTAAAAATAGTTTCTTATGAACGCGGTACTTCAAGTTTTAGGGCATTAGTGGCGGGAACAAAATTTGAAATGTACCAATCTGGCTATGGGGAAGCCGAATATGGACATATTCTATTGACAGACCATCAAGACGGTGCTTCATTCCGTAATATTAGAATCAAACGATTATAAGTTATGAAAGATCATAAAATATCAAGACGTAAGTTTCTTGAAAATAGTAGCCTTGCTTTATCCGGACTGGCGGTTTTCCCAGCTGCCTTTGGCAAGGGAAATCCATCGCTACTGAAAAAAAAGTTAAACATAGGCATCGTTGGGGTAGGAAGTCGGGGCAAAGGTTTATTGCACTTGATGAAAGATATTCCAGATGTGCAAGTAACGGCGATGTGTGATGTGCGGGAGGATATTTTAGCCTTAGCCAAAAAGATTATTACGAGTCCGGTGACCATTTACAAAGACTACAAAGACATGATGCGTAATCGGAAGCTGGATGCTGTTATAATTGCTACGCCATTATATCTGCATTACCCGATGGCTGTGGATGCGCTGGAACATGGAAAACATGTGTACTTGGAGAAGGCGATATCCTATGATATTCCGCAGGCCATTGATTTAGTGAAGCGGGTTGAGAAATCGAAGCTTGTCTTTCAGGTAGGCCATCAATACCGTTATTTCGGATTGTATAAGCGCATTAAAGAAGTTATAGATAAAGGTTGGTTAGGCAAGGTTATGCATTACGAATGTCAGTACCATCGTAATTCGGATTGGCGTTTTCCGGTACCTCCGGGTATGGATGAACGGTTTATTAATTGGCGGATGTATAAAGCTTCTAGTGGGGGTTTAATGACGGAATTATGTGGGCATCCGATTGATGTAGTGAACTGGATGGTGGGTTCGCATCCCCTACGGGTGACCGGCATTGGCGGTGTAGATTACTGGAAGGATGGGCGGGAGAACTATGATAATGTTCGCGTAGTATATGAGTATCCGGAGGGCATCAAGTCTAGTGTTTCTTCTATTTTGTCTAATGGCTACAAGGGCTATGGTATTCGGATTTTGGGAGACAAAGGATCCATTATCGTGGAACGGGATCAGGCTTTATTATTTTCGGAACAGGTGAAAAAGGAGGTTGGGACCGTAGATGGGGTAACAGGAGCCACTATTGCGGCACATTATGGCGATGGGGAAGTGTTAGATTATTCGGATCTGGATCCCTTGAAAAAGGACCCGACCTATTATGCCTTGGCCGACTTTTGCGAATGTATCCGTAGCGGGAAGAAGCCAGCAGCAGATATCTATACCGCTCGAGATGTGGCAATTGCGAGTCATATGGCTAATATTGCTATGGAAACCCATCAAGAGCAAGTATGGAAACCGGAATATTCAGGATAGCAAAAATAGCCTAAGACAACAGAATTACCGATAACGGTGCCGTAGATTAGCGCTGTTTCCAATTGGATTTCTAGGACAATTCCTGTTTCTTTATTAAAAATTATCCATTAACCTTAAACTTAATATTATGTCTACAGATAGAAGATCTTTTCTAAAGTTATCGGGACTCGCTGGGTTGGGATTCCTATCGAATCAAGTGTCTGCAAAGTCACATGAAGAAAAAACTACTTACCACCACATCTTACGTGAATCACAACAAAGCTATAAGCCAGTTTTCAATATGTCGGGATATGCTGCCCCAGCCTTATCTACCGTTCGCACCGGGTTTATCGGTGTGGGTAATCGGGGATCGGCAGCTGTGTATCGCTTAAGTATGATTGAAGGCGTATCCATAAAAGGGGTATGTGATATTCGTAAAGAAAAAGCGGAAGCTGCTAAAGCACGTATTGTGACCAAAGGGCATGAAGCAAAAATATACAGCGGAACGGAAGAAGCCTGGAAGGAAATGTGTCGTCGCGATGATATAGACTTCGTATATATTGCCACGAATTGGGCTTTACATGCCGAGATGGCCATCTATGCCATGGAGCATGGAAAACATGTGGCCTTAGAAATTCCAGCCGCTGTAACCATTGACGAATGTTGGCGTTTAGTAACAACCTCTGAACGCACGAAAAAACACTGTGTTATTTTAGAGAACTGTTGCTATGATTTCTTTGAAATGCTAACACTGAACTTAGCGCGCCAGGGCTTCTTTGGTGATATAGTACATTGTGAGGGCGCTTATATCCATGATATTTTGGAGAGCTTATTTATTGAGGAAAAACGCTATCATAAATGGCGCTTAATGGAAAATGCGAAGCGTAACGGTAACCTTTATCCTACGCATGGTTTAGGCCCTATTGCCCAGGTGTTAAAGATTAACCGAGGTAATAAGATGGATTTCCTAACCTCCATGTCGTCGAAGGATTTCTCTTTACGTCCGAAAGCGGAGGAGTTAGCAAAAACCAACAAGGAGTTTGAGCAGTATTTAAAATACCCGTTCCGTGGGAACATGAATACATCGACCATTAAAAACAATGATGGCAGTACCATTATGCTCCAACATGATGTCAGTACACCAAGACCTTATTCTCGTTTACACGTGATCAGTGGAACGAAAGGCTATGCGCAGAAATATCCATTACCAGCGAAATTAGCGGTAGGGCATGAGCGATTCTTTACGGATGAGGAGATGAAGAAAATTGAAGCGGAGAGCACGCCGAAAATCATTACGCATATTGGCGAGATGGCCAAACAAGTAGGGGGACATGGTGGAATGGACTTTATTATGGACTGGCGTTTAATAGACTGTTTACGCAATGGACTACCGGTTGATATGGACGTTTATGATGCGGCAGCTTGGAGTTCGATTGGACCATTAAGTGAATGGTCGGTAGCTAACGGATCGAAGCCTATTGCCATTCCAGACTTTACGATGGGGCGTTGGCAAGGTAATAAGGTGCATAATATTCACCTTGAAACAGGAGGAACCACACAAGTATTAAAAGCTAATAAATAAATTTTTCAAAACGAGGGCATATGAATATTGAAATTTTCCCGGATAGGGAATCTTTGGGCGCGCATGCCAGTGCGCAAGGGGCGGCATGGATAAAAGAAGCCATCAGCCAAAAGAATGAAGCTAATGTTATTTTAGCAACCGGGGCTAGTCAGTTTGAAACCCTGCAAGCTTTAATTCAGGATAAAGATATAGACTGGTCGAAGGTGCGGATGTTCCATTTAGATGAGTATATCGGCATGCCGATTACGCATAAGGCTAGCTTTAGGAAGTACTTGACCGAGCGTTTTTTAGAGCAAGTTCCACCTTTAAAGGAAGCTGTGCTGATTAATGGCGAAGGAGATGCTAAGCAAGAATGTGAACGATTGGGCGAAATTATTAAAAAATTCCCTATCGACGTTGCTTTTGTAGGGATTGGTGAAAATGGTCACTTGGCCTTTAATGATCCACCGGCTGATTTTGAGGTGGAAGATCCATACATCGTTGTTGATTTGGATTTACAATGCCGGCAGCAACAGATGGGCGAGGGGTGGTTCAATAGTTTAGACGAGGTGCCAAAGCAGGCTATTTCCATGTCGATTAAGCAGATCATGAAGTCGAAGCATATTATTTGTGCCGTTCCTGATGAGCGGAAAGCCCAAGCTGTGAAGAATTGTCTTACATTAGCTGTTTCGAACCTATATCCATCGAGTATTTTGCAAGAACATGCTTCCTGTAACTGCTATTTAGATCGCGGTTCAGCCTCATTATTATAATTTGCCAACGATTAACCTATTTTATGAACACACAACAATTAGATAAGAAGACGACTTTAATTTCCATTGGAATCATCGGAACGATGTTCTTTGTATTTGGCTTTGTCTCTTGGGTAAACGCCATATTGATTCCCTACTTTAAAATAGCTTGCGAGCTCAGTAATTTTCAATCTTATCTCGTCGCCTTTGCATTTTACATTTCCTATTTGGTGATGTCTATGCCATCCTCTTATCTATTAAAGCGTGTCGGCTATAAAAGAGGGATCACGATTGGCTTTTGGATTATGGCAGTCGGGGCGCTATTATTTGTGCCCGCAGCTTATGGCCGAACCTATGCGATCTTTTTGTTAGGCTTATTTACGCTAGGTTCTGGCTTGGCTGTTTTACAAACGGTTGCCAATTTATACATCACCATGATTGGTGAAAAAGAGCGCGCAGCGCAACGGATCAGTATCATGGGCATCTGCAATAAAGGGGCGGGCATATTGGCCCCTTTAGCTTTTTCTTGGGCCATATTGCGTCCTACGGATAATGAATTGTTCAAGCAAATCCCATTGATGGATGAGGTTACCCGAGCGCAAACCTTGGATGAGCTAATTCTCCGGGTGGTGGTCCCTTATATCGTGGTGGCTTCGGTATTGTTTTTAATCGGATTATTTGTTCGGTTTTCCCCTTTACCTGAAATTGAAAATAAAGAAGAAGAGGATGCAAGTGCTGGCAAATCGGGTGTTTTTCAATTTCCAAACCTTGTATTAGGTGCGGTGGCGATATTTTTACACGTAGGAACACAGGTTATTGCTATCGATACGATTATCAATTATGCAGACTCTATGGGGCTATCGCTCCTGGAGGCGAAGGCTTTACCTTCTTATGTACTTACGGCTACCATCATAGGCTATCTGATGGGTATTACGCTGATTCCAGCGGTAATATCCCAGAAGCGCATGCTTCAGATTTGTTCCTTAGTTGGGCTAACTTTGGCTTTATTGGTTTGTTTAGTAACATATCCAGTGAGTTGGTTGGGCCATCATTTAGACCTTTCTATTTGGTTTTTAGCGATGATTGGTGTTCCAAACGCGCTGATATGGGCAGGCATTTGGCCATTAGCCTTAGACGGTTTAGGTAAATATGCCAAACAAGGTTCGGCTTTATTGATTATGGGGCTATGTGGTAATGCCATTCTTCCGATGATTTACGGAGCTGTTGCCGATATTTCTACGGTAAAAGCCGCTTATTGGGTTTTGGTACCATGTTTTTCGTATATTGTATTCTATGCCTTTGTTGGGCATAAAATTAAGTATTGGAGTAAAAAACCTAAACAATGATCAGTATTATTAATGCCAAAATTATTACCCCTTATCGGGTATTAGAAAAAGGATTTGTTACCATTGAAGATGGCCGAATTATCGACGTGCAAGCCACAGATAAATGGCCTACCGCTTCTGCTAACCACCAGCTTATTGATGCCGGCGGACTTTACCTTTCGCCAGGATTTATCGATATCCATATTCATGGGGGCGGCGGTTCAGACTTCATGGACAACGATATCGATGCTTATTTGAATATTGCCGAAACACATGCGCGTTATGGTACTACAGCGATGCTGCCAACCACCTTAACCAGTGAGCAGGCGCTATTATTAGAAACCTTTAAAGTTTATGAGCAATCTTTAAGTAAAAATAAAAATGGTGCTCAATTTTATGGGCTTCATTTAGAAGGACCATATTTTGCGATGGAACAACGCGGCGCGCAAGATCCGCGGTATATTCGCAATCCGGAGCCTGAGGAATATGAACCTATCCTTCGCGATTATAAACACCTGATTGCCCGTTGGAGTGCAGCTCCGGAATTACCCGGTGCATTGACTTTTGGTCGTCGGGTATGTGAAGAAGGTATTTTGTGTGCATTAGCACATACAGATGCTGTTTACGAAGAAGTAGTAAAAGGGGTGGAGGCAGGTTATCGCCTGGCAACCCATTTATACAGTGGGATGTCGGGAATGACGCGTAGAAATGCATACCGATATGCGGGCGCTATTGAGTCTTGTTTGTTATTGGATGATATTGATGTGGAGATTATTGCTGACGGTACACACTTGCCAGAACCTTTCTTAAAGTTAATTTGCAAAGTAAAAGCTAAAAATCAAATTATCCTTATTACCGATGCCATGCGTGCTGCCGGTACCAACGTAACCGAAAGTATATTAGGAAGTAAAGTTAATGGGTTGCCGGTTGTTGTGGAAGATGATGTGGCTAAATTACCAGATCGGAAATCCTTTGCCGGATCCGTCGCTACAGCCGATCGACTTATTCGCACCATGCGCAATAAGGCGGGTTTAGAGCTAGCGGAAGCGGTGCAAATGCTAACCGCTAATCCGGCAAGAATACTCGGATTGCAACATCAAATCGGAACCATTGCCAAGGGTTTAAAGGCTGATTTATTACTCTTTGATGAGGATATTCAAATCCAGAAAACCATGATTAATGGCCGATTTGTTTATGAAAAGTAAGTTTAAATAATAGTATAAATAGGTTTAAAATTGAGTGTAAGGGGCTGTTGGTGAAACAGCCCCTTTCTTGTTATAGCCAAATAAACTAACACCTTCTTTTTCTTTGCCTCCTTTCACACCCATATGAAAGCCCTTTGGAATGTGGTACAGGCTGGTGTGCTAAAACCAACCCTCATTGGCAATCGACATTACTATCATTTCCGGGAAATCGAAACTTTAGCTAAAATGCGGGATGCCTTCTGATAATTAGGTTTTTATAGCCCTGATTTTTGTTATTTACTTTTCTATTTCTTTGAGGCTAGACATCTTCTTGTATTCCAAGAACCCTTTAATGTCTTCAAAATGCTCGCGTACGCGCTTATTGCCAAACTCGAAAACCTTTTGCGCTAATCCATCCAGGAAGTCACGGTCGTGAGATACCAAAATCAAGGTGCCATCAAAGTCTTGAAGGGCATCTTTAATAATATCCTTGGTTTTCATGTCCAGGTGGTTGGTTGGCTCATCCAGGATCAACACATTCACAGGTTCTAATAGCAGCTTAATCATGGCCAGGCGGGTTTTCTCTCCTCCTGAAAGCACTTTTACTTTCTTTTGCGTATCATCTCCACTGAACATAAAAGCACCCAATAGATCTTTTATTTTCACCCGTACATCGCCTACAGCAATCTGATCGATGGTTTCAAAAACCGTTAATTCTTCATCCAATAGAGAGGCTTGGTTCTGCGCAAAGTAGCCTATTTTAGCGTTGTGACCCACTTTTAAGCTTCCTTCCACTTCAATTTCACCCATAATCGCTTTAATCATGGTCGATTTCCCTTCCCCGTTCTTTCCAACAAAGGCAACCTTCTCCCCACGCTCAATCACCATATTGGCATCTTTAAAGACCAAATGATCGCCGTAGGACTTGCAAAGCCCCTCAATCATAACCGGATAAGTACCAGATCGCGGCGATGGCGGGAATTTCAGGCGCAAAGCCGAGGTATCCACCTCGTCAATCTCAATAATCTCCAGTTTCTCCAACATCTTCACGCGCGATTGCACCTGCAAGGTTTTGGAATAGGTTCCTTTGAAACGGTCGATAAACTCCTGGTTATCTGCAATAAAGCGCTGTTGCTCTTCATAAGCCTTCAACTGATGCAGGCGACGGTCTTTACGCAATTCCAAGTAATGGCTGTATTTGGCTTTGTAATCGTATATTTTACCCATCGTCACTTCAATAGTACGGTTGGTGATATTATCGACGAAGGCACGGTCGTGGGAAATGACAATCACTGCTTTGGCTTGGTTTACCAAGAAATCTTCCAACCATTGAATACTTTCAATATCCATGTGGTTGGTTGGCTCATCCAGTAAAATTAAATCTGGTTTCTTCAATAGAATTTTCGCCAATTCTATGCGCATACGCCAGCCGCCGGAGAACTCCGAAGTAGGACGGCTAAAATCAGTACGCTCAAAACCTAAACCCTTTAATACTTTTTCAACCTCCGCATCGTAGTTTGTTTCTTCCATGGAGTAAAACTTCTCACTCAATTCAGAAACACGTTCAATCAATTTCATATAATCATCCGTCTCATAATCGGTACGAATGTTTAACTGTTCATTCAGTTGTTCCAATTCATCACGCATGTGGTATACTTCCTCAAAAGCTTTGGAAGTTTCCTCAAATACGGTCAAATTATCCTGCGTCAGCAAGTGCTGGGGCAAGTAGGCTATTACTGCGTCTTTAGGACCCGTAACTGCGCCCGTGGTTGGTTTGCCAACCCCTGCAATAATTTTCAATAAGGTGGATTTTCCGGCTCCATTTTTTCCCATTAAAGCAATCTTATCATTCTCATTGATAGAGAAGGTGACATCACTAAATAGGGTGGTTCCGCCGAAGGATACAGAGATGTTATTTACATTGATCACGTTTGCTCGATTTTAATCAGCTGCAAAGATAAAGGAATAGTTTATATCCACACAGCGAATTTTCCGAAGCCGAGGCCAGCGTCGTGACTTTCGTCGCTGTCAAATGCGGTCATCTTGTTTCATTTTGTCCTAAAATGTTTCATTTTCAAATGCCTATGCTTGTCAGCTCTAGTTTTACTGCCGATATCAAATTCAAGGCCTTGCATGCAGGTCAATGGTTTAACAAATTTAAAAAATAAAATCATGGCAAGAATTTCAAAAGGAATTTTAGGCGGATTGTCTGGGAAAATAGGCAATGTTGTCGGTAGTAGCTGGCGTAACATCGATTATGTTCGCGCTAAGGGAAAATACAGCCAAAAAGAACCTTCAGAAAAGCAGCTGTCCATTCAGCAACGCTTTAAAATGGCATCGGACTTTATGCGCCCTTTAAGCCCATTTATTAATATTGGTTTTAATGATCGCAAGAACAGACATTCCTATGCGGTGGTCGACCAAATCGGTGCCCTAATTAAAACAGGCTTCAGCGGCAATTATCCAGCGCAAAAGCTCAATTATCCAACCATTCAAGTAAGTCGTGGTAGCTTACAGGATTTACGCTTCTTGCAGCTAACTGCCATCATGCCTTCGGTGCTCAGCTTTTCCTGGGAATATGATGAAGGCAAGTATGCAGGCCATCCGAACGATCAGGTATTTATCATCGCTTATGAAGCCAATAGTCACGAGTTTTATATGTTCGACACTGCCAAACGCAGCGATAAGAAGTTTGAGAAAGAACTGCCAGCCCGGTATGAATCGCGTGACCTGCATTGTTGGTTATTTTGCTTAGCGCATGAAGGATCTGCGGTGTCTAGCAGTCAATATCTGCTGCGTAAAGGATTCACAAAAACACAACCGCCTACAGCAAAAACAGCATTGTAGTCATACGTTAATTAAAACATGTAAGTCATTATGAAAAAGTTAATTGAGTTTTTAGTTTATTTTATTAAATCCTTATTTAAAGGAGGAAGTAAAATTCCATTTTCCTTGGATCGATTGAGTAAGGTTATCGAGTTTCTTTTAACGATGTTACTTCAGTTACTGGAAGTCATCGAACATGAAAAAAAGGGAAAAAAGACGCGGGGTTCAGGCATGAACCTGGGTACTATTTAAGTAATCTAGTCTATTAAAAAAAGAATGGCGCCATAAAGGCGCCATTTGGTTTTGGTTAATTACGCTCGATCAATTCTTGATCAGCACGTTATTTTTGGTTTTCAGCGCTTTTTGATAGTCTTTCACGCGTTGAGTAACGGCTGCTAATTGTTCCGTGCTCAATGCATTTCCAACAATATCTTTCGCCTCAAACATCTGGATGTCTGCATTTGCTAAGGCCATCGCCATGGATAGATCGCCCCAATTGATAATCTGTGGGATATGGATAGCCTGGGTATAGAAACTTTCTTTTTTCACTTGGTTCACTACATAGCTCGCCGGTGCTTGGTAGGTGCTTACCCCTTGAATATCTGCGGAGAATAAAGAAGCCAATACGGCCGCAACGCCCATGTCTTTTGCCCCAATCAGTTCAATTTCTTTAGCCTGTAGCTCTTTTTTGCCCATAGCAGTCAGCAATAGCATCTCGGAGATCCATTCACCCATCGTTGTACGTCCTAGCCACATATGCGAGCGAGAAACGGTATGGAACTTCGGGAGGGAGGTGCCATCGCTTTTTTGTGCTTCTGCTGAAGCTTGTTCACCCAAACCTGTTAAATCGGCAATTAAGACGCCATAGCCCGCTTCATTATGCTGTTTTACCAGTTTAGATAGTTCCCCTTTACCAAGATCTGGCATAAATATAAATTTGAATTTGCTGGAATTACCCGGATTACTGACCAAGGCCGTTATTTCTTGCCCGCCATTGCCATTTACCTGATACCGGGTCCATTTCTGATCAACAACAGCACTTTTTACCTGTTGCAGTTGAGGCGATTCACCCAAGCGTAGGTTTTCTTTCAGGGCGGCGATGGCTTGTGCTTTACTGAGCTTTTTCCAAGCATCATCAGCAAGTAATTGGGCGGCTGTTTCTTTACAATATTGTTCGGTTGTTGTCACTGAACTAGGGCGTTGACCTTGGGCAAATACTTGCAATTCTGTTTGCTTTAAGGCTGGTGAGTTTTTCCGATTGCCCTCACTATTAGCGGGTTTATTTGCTAGGTTTACATTAAACCAATCAATCATTTGGTGCCGCATTTCCGGGGCATAGCCGTGTGGTAAATTAAACAGTTGATAGCTTAAGTGTTTCTCCGCATGGTTCAGTCTATAAATTTGGTTTGCAATGCGATAAGAACGAAACATCTCACTCGGATAAAACGCTTTGTTGGCGTCTTGAAGTGCATTAAACATACAAAGTTTTCGAGGAGCTACCAAACCTAGTATTTCCGATTCCTCCAGAAAGCTCAACCCATCAGGAAGCAGTTCACAGATACAGTTCGCGTTCATGACGTATGATTCGAATGTACCTACACTCACCACCGGAATGGCTGCTTTTATGCGCTCATCCACCGCAGTAATCCACATGGTCTGGTTGCCACCGCCGCTGGCTCCGGTTGCACCAATTAATTCTTTATTTACATAGGGAAGGGAGCTTAGCAGGTCTATGCCACGCAGGTTATCTGTGATCTGCATGCCCATTAAGGTTTCTCCAACATCCATCAGGTGGCCACCTAAATGTGCACCATGGTATTCAAAATTCAAATGCTCCGTGCTGCGCTCACCAGCACCCCAAGGATCTACCAATAAGGCTACATAGCCTGCTTTGGCCAGGTCCTGACCTAAAAGCTGATAGTTCTCATAGAATTTTCCATTGGTCGAGTGTCCCATCATCACCAAAATGGCCGGAAATGGGCCGTTTCCTTCTGGCACGAATAAATTCGCCGTAGTATTGCTGTTTGGGCGCGTTTGGAAGGTAACATTTTTAAGTTGATAGCCCTTGTATTGCTTGGACACATGTTCCGTGAGGTTTAAGGGCAGGTCGTGAAAGCGTTTATAATTTGTTTTAAGTTGAATAAATTCATGAATAGCCTTTTTTCGGCCGTTCCAGTTTTCTAAACTGCTGGGCGCAATGATTTTACGAAACTGGCGGGCGGCTTCGGTGTCAAGGTTTGTAGCCAAGACATCATAGTCAGATTTGTTGTACAAACTGGGAATACTGTCGTTGTTTTTGTTCATAGCTGAATCATCGAGTTGGGCCTGGCTGCTATGCGCAGCAAGGGTTAAGCCTAAAGAAAGGACAAACAGTCGGGGGAAGGATATTCTTAAATCGGCGCTCATAATTTTGGTTTAAAGGTTGATTCCTTTTGTTTACTATTACAATTTTATTCAATTTTTTGTGCATGCGGAAATAAATTGTCGGCAACGCTGTCGGTAATAAATACGCGATCCTCGGTAAGGCGTGAAAAAAATATATCTATCATTGTAATGACAGAAGTGCTTATCCTATAGCATATTAACATAAACAACCTTTTAAACGCTTAAACTATGAGAAGCTTAAACTTTTTACTTATAGTGTCGCTTTCCTTCCTTTCTAGCAATCGGTTACTGGCGAATTCCCACGAAATGCCTCCACATACCGACGCGCTTTCTGCTCTATTGCAAGCTAATGTTACCGGTGCTGTCCAAGCGGCCGATACAAACGAGCCTTTGGTTGGTGTGACTGTTTCTGTAAAGGGGAAACCTATAAGTACCAAAACAGATGAAAATGGACAATTCAGTATTGTCGCCAAAACCGGCGATGTTCTTGTCTTTAGCATGTTGAATTTTTTAACCCAGGAAAAGCCTGTTGCCTCCGCATCCACAGCATTACAAATCTTGATGGATCGTTCCAGTGAGGATTTAGAAGAAGTGGTGGTGGTAGGCTATGGTGTGCAGAAGAAAGCCACCTTAACCGGATCTGTTGCCACGGTGCAAGGCGATGTGTTGCAGCGTAGCCCTACAGTAAGTGTTACAAATTCCATTGCGGGCTTAATGCCGGGTGTGGTAGCCATGAACCGTTCCGGACAGCCTGGAGATGATGTATCGGCACTTTTGGTACGCGGTACCAATACCACCGGAAACACCCAACCCCTGGTTGTGGTGGATGGGGTTCAGAATCCCGCAGGATGGGAGCGCATTAACCAAAGTGATATCGAGTCTGTCAATATCCTAAAAGATGCTTCGGCGGCCATTTACGGTGCCCAGGCAGCGAACGGGGTTATCTTAATTACCACAAAACGCGGTAAAGCCGGTAAACCGATGATCAACTATTCCTTGAATGTAGGTCTCAACCAACCCACCCGGACACCGAAGTTGGCCAGTTCTGCTTTATTTGCCGAATATGTAAATGATCTTTTGGTGCAAGGCGGCCAAACGGCACGCTATACCGATGATGAAATCGAGAAGTTTAGAAACGGTTCCGACCCTAATTATCCCAATGTAAATTGGTATGATGAGGTGTTGAAGTCAATTTCCAGCCAGCAAATTCATAACCTAAATATGCGTGGTGGTAGCGAAAAAGTTAAATATTCCCTTTCCGGCTCCTTCAGCAATCAAAACAGTATATTCAAAAAAGGAATCCATAATTACGATTCCTATACCATCCGTTCCAATATTGATGCCCAAGTGACCGAAGGGTTGACCATCTCCGGCGATATCAACGCAGTGTATGGCTCCAAAATTAGCCCCGGCACGCAGGATGCCTGGTATTGGTTGAATGCCCTGCCGATGGTTCCCGTGTATTACCCAAATGGCTATCCTTCAGCGGGTATTGAAAACGGCTATAACCCAGCCATGATGGTAACGGATGCTGCAGGGAAGCGAACCATCAATAAAAATAATTACAATATTAAAGCGGGTTTCAATTGGAAAATACCGAAAGTGGAAGGCCTCGAGCTGAATGGCTACATGGTCTATTCCGATGGTTATACGTTTGATAAAAACTGGCGGACGCCTTGGACGGTTTATACCTACGATGCCAGCAACGATACCTATACCCCAAGATCTGCCGGTGCCATTTTATCGCCTGAACTTAACATCAGAACCGATAAGGACAATGGCATGTTTTATAACTTAAAACTTAGCTATCAGAAAGCCATTAATGATCATTTTTTCAGTGCTTTTGTTGCGGGGGAACAATCTTCCTCGAAATCTAACTTTCAACGTAGTTTTCGCCGTAATTTCTTATCGACAGCCATCGATGAAATGTTCGCCGGTGACCCTGCAACACAAGAATCAGACGGCATGTCCTACAATTCGGGTCGGCAAAGTGTGTTAGGTCGGATTAGCTATAATTTCAAAGAAAAATACCTCGTTGATGTCAATGCGCGCTTAGATGGATCCTATGCATTTGCTCCGGGCCAACGCTTTGGCTTTTTCCCAGGCGTTTCCGTGGCATGGGTAGCTTCAAAAGACCTGTTTCCGGAAAGTACAACCATTAACGATTTAAAAATTAGAGCTTCTGTTGGCCAATTGGGTAATGATGCCATTAGCCCGTACCAATTTATGGCGGCCTATAATTTAGGTTTACAATATGGCTACCACTTTGGCCAAACACCGAAGTCTAGCCTAGGATCGGCACCTAATGTAACGCCAAACCCGGATATTACCTGGGAAGTAGCAACCATTATGAACCTTGGTGCGGATTTGAGCTTCCTCAATCGCATGTTCGATGTAACAATCGATGTGTTTAAGCAAAGCCGTTCCAACATCCTGGCCCTGCGTGACCTGGAAATCCCAGCCTATACTTCTTTGTCCTTACCGATGGAAAATATAGGGGAGGTAGAGAACAAAGGGGTAGAGGGATCCATTAAATACAATAAGATGAATGCTGGTGACTTTAAATTTAATATTGGCGCTAATATGGGCTATTCAAAAAATAAAGTCATTAATTTAAGTGAGGCCAGCAATGTGCCAGATTACCAGAAAGCGGAAGGCAAACTAGTCGCTGCAGATTTGTACTACGATGCCATCGGTATTTTTAGAACCGAAGATCAGCTTAATGGCGTAGCCATTTACCCTGGCTCCAAAGTAGGCGATTTGCAATACCGTGATGTGAATGGCAATGGCATTATTGATGCCGGTGACCGAGTGCGGATGGATAAATCGAATATCCCGCAGATTACTTTTGGATTAAACGCTAATTTCCAATACAAGCGCTTGTCGATGTTTGTGAATTTTGCCGGACAGGCCAGAGCTTGGCAATATTACCATCAGAATGCTAGAATTGCCATCAACGGCCTCGAAGATCTGATTGCCAACCGTTGGGTACCGGGCAGCATGGATTCTAAATATCCGCGCATCCCAACATTGGATACTCCGGGGGAACCTAGTGGGTTGAAAAGTACCTTTTGGTTGCAAGATGCATCTTTTGTTCGCTTAAAGACCTTAGAAATCGGCTACGATATCAATCCGGATATTCTGTCGAAGATTAAATTCTCCAGCGCTCGCGTCTTTGTCAATGGAAACAACCTCTTTACCTTATCAAAAATTAAGTGGTACGATCCGGAAGGTGCATCCGATCGCGGTGTGTTCTATCCGCAAAGCAAAGTATTCAATATTGGTTTAAGTGTTGGTCTATAAAAAAGGAAGTTATGAAATGTTTAAATATAAAAATGAGAGTTGTTAGTTTGCTATTCCTGAGCATGGCTATATCTTTTTCCTCTTGTAAGTTAGATGTGTTAGATACCGTGCCAAGAGATCGGTTTAGTGAGGATGCCATCTGGGATGATCCGGCCTTGATTGAAACCTTTATTTCAAGCACCTACCGTTCTTTGCCTGCAGGCTTTAGGTATAGTTTATATAATTTATCGGTGATGTCAGACGAGCTGAATGCAAGGAATAATTCCTGGTTATACGCCTATTGGCAAGGCAATTTAACAGCCGATAATTTAGGAATTGCCAATTCCTGGAGTGGTGTATATGCGGCGCCCAATACCAATCAGAATTATTGGACTACGATTAATCGGGTAAATATCTTTTTCCAGAATATCGATCGTGAGCGGAGCAAACCCCTGGATGAGGAGGTTAAAAAACGCATGGAAGGGGAGAACAAAGTCATCCGCGCGAAGTGTTATTTTGAGCTGATCAGCCAATATGGAGGCGTGCCTATCGTGAGCAAGCCATTCAACCTGAAGGACGATTTCAAGATGAAACGGAATACCTACGATGAGGTGATGACTTTTGTGTTGAAGGATATTGATGAGGCCATTGCCCTGCTGCCAAGCAGTTACGATGCCGCCAATATGGGAAGAATTACCAAAGATGCCGCTATGGCCTTAAAGTCTCGGGTATTATTATACCGTGCCAGCCCCTTAAACAATACAACTAACGATAGAACCAAATGGGAGGCCGCCGCAAAAGCAGCCAAGGATGTGATAGACTTGGGGAAATATGCGTTATTTAGTGATTATAGAACCTTATTTCTGGAAGAAAACCGGTATAATTCTGAAATTATCTGGCAACGCCCTTATAATCAGTTAGTGAGTCCGGAAGCCGTCTACGTGGAGTTAAGTTCCTATCCGAATGGGTATAATGGGTTCGCGCAAATTCACCCGCTACAGAACTTGGTGGATGATTATGAAACCATCCGTGGGGTATTGCCGGAAAATGATCCGCTCTACAATGATCAAGATCCTTACAAAGACCGCGACCCTCGTTTCTATGCCTCTATATTGCATGATGGCATGCTTTGGAAAGGCCGTGAAGTGGAAACCTTCCTGCCGGGAGGTAAAGATTCCAATGAGGGCTCCATTTCACCATGGAACGCTTCGGAAACAGGCTATTACTCGCGTAAATTTGTCAATGAACGCATCAATAAACCGAGTTCTACCAATATGTCGCAAACCCCATGGACCTTCTTCCGTTATGCTGAAATCTTATTGAATTATGCAGAAGCAAACTACTTTTTGGGCAATGAAGCATTAGCCCGTGAGTATGTGAATCTGGTTCGAAATCGCCCCAGCGTGAAAATGCCGCCTATTCCGGCAACTGTAACTGGCCCGGCTTTATTTGATCGGATTGTGAATGAAAGAAGAGTAGAGCTGGTGTTTGAATTGCACCGTTGGTATGATATCCGTCGTTGGAAAATTGCTCCGCAGGTGATGAATGGTGATATTTTACGGATGGATATTCGTAAAAACACAACAACAGGCGTAAAACAATACAAAAAAATGGTTTGGAAAAAGGCTGTCTTTACCGATAAGGATTACCTATTACCAATACCGCAGGATGAAATGGATAAAAACGAACTATTCGTTCAAAACCCAGGCTATCATTAATAGCTTAAAAAAACAAGGGGATTGCAAATTAGCTTTCCCCTTGTTTTTTTATCGTGTTCAGGCTTTCTTCCAATAAGCTGATAACTTGTTTGCGTAGGCGTTCCGGCTCGATGCTGCGCACATGGTCGGCAAACATCATCAACCATCGTGGAAACTCCAGGTCTAAATCCGGACTTTGGAAATGCATTTCCACCCATTCAGGACCCACAATTTCCTTTACAAAACCATAGTAATTCCGCTCCCAACGCAAATGGCTAGCTATTTCTCGCTTAACCGATAGCTTCACTAAGCTTTTCGGTTGCTCGTCTTGTTTCTTTTGCGCCAGGTAATTCGCAATGGAGATATGGCTTTTTGAAAAATTGGTCTCCGTAATCTTTGCTGATTCAAAGCGATCGCTGCGAAATTGGCGGAAATCTTGCCGTTTTAAGCAATAGGCCACAATATACCAGAAGCCGCTTTCATGCACGATGCCGATGGGCTCTATAGTGCGAGCCATGGCTTGCTCATCGCGGATCCCTTGGTAGTTAACCTCAAATTGTTTCTTTAGCGAGATGGCTTCCAAGGCACTGCTCAGGATATGGGGCACTTGATCTAAAAACAAAGGCACCGCCTGCTGTTTCATCACAATCTGATCTTCCATGCTGGATAGCAGGTCTTTGTCGTTACTTTTTAAAATTGCCTTAATCTTTAACAGGGCAGCAGAGTAACGCTGACTACTTTCCTTGTCCAGAAACTTCTGTGCTAATTTTTCGGTTGCCACAAAGCTTAGGGCTTCTTCACGACTGAAGGAAACCGGCGGCAACCGATAGCCTTCCATAATGGAATAGCCCGTTCCAGCTTCCCCAATTAAGGGCACACCGGCCTGTTCCAAGCTTTTGATATCGCGGTAGATCGTTCGTAGGCTTACCTCAAACCGATCGGCCAATTCTTGCGCTTTCACGACCCGTTTAGATTGCAGTTGCACCAGAATATCGACAATGCGGTCGAACCTTTTCTTTAATTCTATAGACATAGCTGTGGGTTGAAAGCGATTAGCCTAAATCGCTCAGCTTAAAGGTTTCTTTCAGTCGTATCCCTTTTTCGGTATGTTGCAGGGTGCAGCATTCATGCTCCGGATCGTGCTCCAGAAACAGGATATATTCCTTGTCTACAATCTCCTGCCAATAGGCTTTCCGCTCGTCCATTGTTTGTAAGGGGCGAACATCGTAGCTCATGACATAAGCTAAGGGGATATGCCCAACCGAAGGTAGCAAATCGGCCATGTAAAGGATGGTTTTTCCTTTGTAGTTTATTTGCGGCAGCATCATAGCCTCCGTATGGCCATAGGCAAAGCGCATCTTGATTTCTGTATCGTACTGCGGTTGTTCCTCGGTTATAAAATGCAGCTGACCAGACTCTTGTATGGGTTGGATGTTTTCCTTAAGAAAGGAAGCTTTCTCCCGCGGGTTCGGATCTACCGTCGCCCAGTCCCAATGCTTGTCATTCGACCAAAATCTAGCATTTTTGAATGCTGGCACCAGTTTATCGCCTTCCCGATTTATCGCGCCACCACAATGATCGAAATGCAGATGCGTTAATATCACATCGGTAATATCATCGCGATGGTAGCCCAATTTGGCCAAGGAAGAATCTAAGGTGTCTTCGCCATGCCGGAAATAATGGCTAAAGAATTTATCGTCTTGCTTATCGCCGATGGCGGTATCCACAAGTGTTAATCGTTTTCCATCTTCTATTAAGAGCAAACGCGTTGCCCAATTGCAGAGGTTGCGCTCGTCGGCAGGATTTGTTTTCTGCCAAATGGACTTCGGCACCACGCCAAACATCGCGCCACCATCTAATTTAAAAAATCCGGTATCAATGCTGTGTATCTTCATGCTATTCGATTAGAGCCACAATTTTGTGGCCTGGTCTTGCTACTAAGTTACAAAAATATGCTGCATGGCTGGGTTTAGTTTGATACTTTTTTGTGGTTTTGCCAAAGCGTATTTCTGCCGTTGATTAAGCCTTTGCAAAGGGGATTGATACGGGTGAGAAAGGGGTGAGAAAGGGGAGGGCAAGGGGTGAGGCTTAGCGAGGTTATCGTGTTGTCATCTGTTTGTCATTGTGTTGTCATCGTGTTGCCATGGTGCTGTCAGGAGGTTGTGGGAAGGTTGTGGGAAGGTTGTTGGAAGTTTGTTGGAAGGTTGTCATCGTTTTGTCATGCGGTTGTGGGGAGGCTGTCATCGTGAGCGGAGTCGAACGATTAGTACGTCAGTACAGGTAAACTAACTTATGTTGTTGATTAATAGTGTTATATTATTATTACAAGTAAATGTAATGGTGATTATAATTTGTGATTGCATTGACGTACCAGTCGTTCGACTCCGCTCACGATGACAAAGCGATGACAAGACGATGGCAAAGCGATGACAAGCTGATGACAAGCCGATGACAAGTCGATGGCAACACGTTCCAAAAAGATGAAAGAAAGATTACCCCCGTTCCCACAAAAAAAGCTGCTCAAGTACCCCTGAGCAGCTTATCCATTAGCTGAAAAAATCCAGCTTATTTCTTAATGAATAAACAATAGTTCGCGCAATTTTGGCAATGGCCATTTCGCATCATCTACAATTTTCTCCAATTTGTTCACGTGATAGCGAATCTCATCGAAGTAAGGTTTTACCACTTCATCATATGCAATTGCTTTCTCACGTATATCCTCGTAGGTATTTGCTTTTTTACGTGCTTGACGCATTTCTTCAGCTTTTTCTAAGATGGTATTTACGTGTTTAGAGATACGCTCTAAATAGTTCAACTGCGAGCTGTAAGACTCTTTGCTTAGGCCAAGGTCTTTAAGGCCTCTAACGTTCTCGATAAGTTCGTTTTGATAAGTTAAACAAGCTGGTGCAATTTGGCTAGTTACCACTTCACCAATAACGCGCGCTTCAATCTGCAGTTTTTTATAGAAGTTCTCCAAAAGAATTTCATGTCTGGCTTCCGATTCGCGCTTGTTATAGATACCTAGGGTTTCAAATAAGGCAATAGACTCTGGCGTTACATAAACATCCAAAGATTTTGGTGTCGATTTGATGTTGGATAAGCCTCTAGTTGCGGCTTCTTTTTCCCATTCCTCGCTGTAGCCATTTCCTTCGAAGCGGATGGCCTTAGAATCTTTGATGTATTTGCGCACCACGTTCAAGATGGCTAGATCTTTCTTGGTACCTTTTTTAATCTGCTTATCTACTTCCGATTTAAAATCGATTAACTGTGCTGCTACGATCGCATTTAATACCGTCATCGGTAGAGCCGAGTTTGCCGATGAACCAACGGCGCGGAATTCAAATTTATTACCCGTGAAGGCAAATGGGGAAGTCCGGTTTCTGTCGGTATTATCAAGTTTCAAATCTGGAATCTTCGGAATACCATGCCATAGGTTGGCTTCAGATTTTACCTTTTTAGCAACACGTGCAGATTCTACTTCTTCCAAGATTTCATCCAATTGAGAACCTAGGAAGATGGAGATAATCGCTGGTGGCGCCTCATTAGCACCCAAGCGGTGATCGTTGGAGTGACTGGCAATAGAAGCACGTAGCAAGTCAGCATGCTCAAATACGGCTTTAATGGTGTTCACAAAGAAGGTTAAGAACATCAAGTTGTTCTTAGGCGTTTTACCTGGTGATAATAAATTTACCCCTGTGTTGGTAATTAATGACCAGTTATTGTGTTTTCCGGAACCATTTACACCGCTGTAAGGCTTCTCGTGCAATAATACCTTAAAGTTATGGCGAACAGCTACTTGCTCCATTACGTTCATCAACAACTGGTTGTGATCGATGGCCAAGTTGATTTCCTCGTACATGGGCGCACATTCAAATTGCGATGGTGCAACTTCGTTGTGGCGCGTTTTTAAAGGAATACCCAGTTTTAGGGCTTCATTCTCCAAGTCAACCATGTAAGCAAGTACACGCTCAGGAATGGCACCAAAGTAATGGTCTTCCAATTGTTGTCCTTTTGCCGACATGTGGCCAAATAGGGTACGGCCGGTCAACTGCAAGTCAGGACGGGAATTGTATAAGGCTAGGTCGACTAAGAAGTACTCTTGCTCGATACCTAAGGAGGCATTTACTTTGGTAACAGATTTATCAAAGTACTGCGCTACATCGGTTGCGGCTTTATCAATCGCAGCAATGGCCTTCAATAATGGTGCTTTATAATCTAAAGATTCACCAGTATAGGATACAAATACGGTAGGGATACATAGGGTTTTACCGGATCCTGTTTCGAAGATAAAGGCCGGCGAAGAAGGATCCCATGCAGTATAGCCACGAGCTTCGAAGGTGTTACGGATACCGCCATTGGGGAAGGAGGATGCATCAGGCTCTTGTTGCACCAAAGCATCTGCTGTAAACTTCTCCATGGCACTGCCGTCAACATCGGGTTCGAAGAAGGAGTCGTGTTTTTCCGCTGTAGAACCTGTCAGTGGCTGGAACCAGTGGGTATAGTGTGTGGTGCCGTTTTCAATTGCCCAAGCTTTCATGGCTTGTGCAATATACTCGGCCATATCCCGGGTAATCTGTTTTCCTTCTTCAATGACAGTTGTCAGTTCCTTATATACGGTTTTCGGAAGGTACTCTCTCATTTTTACAATGGTGAATACATTCTTGCCGTAAATGTTAATTGCTCGTTCTGCTTTAACGTCTGTTTTAGCATCTAACAAGTGTTTTGAAGCCTCTTCAACTGCTTTAAATCTGCTGTTTGACATGGTTCTTGAATTAATTCCTATTTATTTAAGTTGATTATCTTTTGTTTAAATCTAAAAACAATTCAAAAATATGGGAAAATCAAATAAAGTGTAGAAGATTTTTCAAAAAAATATTAAAAATGACAATTCGAATGCTTGAAAAACAAAAAAGACGGAGAATTCTTTCGAATTTCCGTCTTTTTTATTGTTTATTTTGGGATTAATCTGTTTCTAATCCCCAATCTATTCCTTTTTCAGTTGCTTTGACACCTTTTTTAATCCAGTTTGCTGCTGGTTTACCTTTCAAAAAGTGGTCGAAGAACTGTATTTCGCGAATTTGTATGTCTTTTCTGTTCTGACGGTTCATGAGGTTATGTCCATCACCGTTGTAATTTAACAACCAAACCGGTTTATTTAAGCGGCGTAAGGCTGTAAAGAACTCAATACCCTGGTACCATGGTACGGCACCATCGTTATCATTGTGCATAATGGCAACCGGTGTATTGACCCGATCCATAAAGAATAACGGAGAGTTCTCAATGTATAGATCCAGGGCTTCCCATAAAGGTTTGCCAATTCTACTTTGGGTATTCTCGTATTGGAATTGGCGTGACATACCTGTTCCCCAACGGATACCTCCGTAGGCCGAGGTCATATTCACTACTGGTGCGCCCGACCAAGCTGCTGCGTACATATTGGTGCGCGTAATTAAGTGCGCGACCTGATAACCACCCCAGCTTTGTCCCTGAATACCCATCTTGGTGGAATCTACCCAGCTGTGTGTTCTTGCCAGATGATGCATACCTGAATTGATGAACTCCTCAGCCGATTTGCCTGGATATCCGTTTTCATAGCGAATATCTGGTGCAAAGACTAAATAGCCATTACTTACGAAATAGGAGATGTTTAAGCGGGAAGGCGTAGGGGCTGGTGCCTGATAGGTGTATAGGCCATCGCTAAGCTTCTCATAGAAATAAGCTATAATCGGGTATTTTTTATTCGGATCGAAATCCTCTGGTTTATACAAAATCCCTTCTGCTTGATAGCCTTTTGGCGTCTTCCATTCCACCAATTCTGCCGTTCCCCAATTGTAGTTGGCTTGCTGTGGGTTGATGTCGGTTAGGCGTTGCTCATTGCTGAAGGCCGTATTCAGGTATAAATCAGGTGAAGCCTGGTAATCTTCTTTGGTATAGATCAACTGATCGATTTTGCTATCCGCAGAAAACATCTTATAGGTATAAGGACCTGTAATCAGCTCTCTGATATCCTTTTTCTTTAATAGGTATAGGCCTGCATACTTTGTTTTCTTATCGAAGCCGGTTAAATAGATAGGTTCATCCTCGTTGATATAAGTCGTGCGGATGCGTGGGTTTTCCTGACGGCTTAAGTTTTGATAGCGGAATACTTTTTCTCGCTTACGTCCTTGGCCTTGCGTTAACAGGGATTTACGTTTGCCATCCAGGCTGAATTTCCAGATATCATAGCGATCGTTGATAAAGATGTTTTTACCATCGGCTGTCCAACCACTGGAGCCGTAGGATCCGGGTAGGGCAGGGACATCATTTTCCTCATCCACAAAGCTTACGTCTAGGCCTTCATTCAACTGCACTGTTTTTTCACTGTTGATGTGGTAGCTGTACCAATTGCCGTTTTCCTGATTGAAATAAACAACATAATCGGCTTTTGGAGAAAGGTAGGCCGAGCCGGCCAAGCTTTTTACCACTTGCTTGTTTTTCCCGGTAAGCGTAGATAATACATAAACATCAGATTTCATGCCGCCTTCCCATTGGGAGGCCACGCGATAATCGGCATCGCCACTGGCTAATACCCATTCATGGTCGGCATCATCAGCAAAGGAAATCCGGTTATAGATCTTATCCGATAGCGGGGTGATCTTACTGCTGCTTTGTGGCAGGATCATCGCCGTGTAGCTGCGCATTTGGTCGGTACGGGAGTTCAACAACTGCATAGGTTGCAGAAAATCATCCTGCCAATGCCAGATATCGAGTTTGACGGTTTCAAAATCAACTAAGGTGGTGTCCTTAACGCGTGGAATAGGAGCCAAGCCAAAGAATAAGCGTTTTCCGGATTCACTGTAGCGTAAAGAAGCATCCCCGGAGACATACCACTGGTCTGGAATGCCTGCACTATGCTGATCGGCTAGGATACGAGCGGTATCTTGCTTTGGCGTATAGTAATAGAGTTTATAATCTTTTAACAGGGCTTTCTCTGGCGATTTATCGGCCAGGAAGCTGAGCTGTTGTCCGGCATCATCAAAGGTAAATTGCTTGTAGGTTCCTTTACCATTGCTGATTTTCTTCAGCTGTTTTTTAGCAATATCATAGAGATACAAGCCGGCTTCGTTCAAGCTATCCTTTTCTGCGCCCTTTTTAGTAAACAGAAGGTACTGCTCGTTATCGGAAATCTGGAAGTTCTCCGCTTTTAGGAAGTTGGTGGTATCACCGGTATTCAGGTTTAATAAATGAACGGTTGGCGTTGGTTTTTCCTTTTTCTTGCTGGCTTTCTGATCGGTACCGGCCTTCTGTTCGGTCGTATCTTTCGCTGCAGTAGCCGATGGAACTATCGTTTCCCCTAAATAGGCAATGTAATTATTGCCTTTGGCGGTGCGATGGTAGGTTTTAACATTAGGTAGTTTTTCGGCCTTCTGTTGTTTGAAATTGTAGATCAGTAAGGTGTCTTTGGGCATATCATCTGATTTTTTCTTTTTGATACGCGCCTGACGTACATCCTGAAAGAAAGGTTTGATGGTTGCAAACAAAAACTGTTCGTTATCCGTTAATCGTATATCCGTTCCGCGAGGGATGCTTAATACCACTTGATTCTTATTGTTCTTCACTTCAGTGAGCACATCGCCTTCTTGGGGGCTAATGCTATAGATAATCAGATTTCCTGACTTGCTAATGCTAGCCTGGGAGATGGATTTCCAGGAATCATAAACGGAATGGTCTAACGGTTTCTTCTGCGCATAAACCCCTGAAATCAGGGACATACTTGCGAATAATAATCCGTATTTTAGTTTCATAGATCGTAAAATATAAGGTGTCATCAATATTAACGAAAATTGCTAACTTAGAAGAAGGACGACTATAACAATTTTATTATACAAACAGGAACTATGAAAAACAGCGGAATAATCATTAGTATCATTGCCGGTATCGCCTTTGTTGTCTTTGCCATCGTCTTGGCAAATGCCTACAGATACAAGTTTAAAAGTACCAATACCATTAATGTGACAGGCGGCGCAAAGACTGATTTTGCCTCTGATATTGTGAAATGGTCGGCTAGCTATAATCGTAAATCAATGGACCTCAGCGAGGCTTCCGAGCAGTTGAAAAGAGATCGCGACCTGGTGCGCAATTTCCTCATCCAAAAGGGAATCAGCGAAAAGGAAATCCTCTTTAATGCGGTGGTGATTAATCGGGAATTCGCCTACCATACCGATGCCAACGGAAACTCGTCTAATACCTTTACAGGCTATAACCTTTCGCAGAATGTTAGTGTGGAATCCAAGGAATTGGATAAGGTGGATAATGCCTCCCGCGAGATTTCAACCTTAATATCCCAGGGTATCGAGCTTAGCTCCAATACGCCTAGCTATTATTTCTCGGGCTTGGAAGATTTGAAGCTGAAGCTTATTTCAATGGCTTCGCAAAATGCGCGCTTGCGTGCAGAGAATATCGCTAAAGAAGCAGGGTCTTCCTTAGGAGATTTGGTAAAGGCTGATTTGGGGATCTTTCAAATTACGGGTCAAAATGATAATGAGGAGTTCTCCTACGGTGGTGCCTTTAATACCACCTCGCGGAATAAAACAGCGAATATTACCGTTAAGGCGAGTTACCTCAGTAATTAATAAAGAATAAGCAAGTGAAACACATAAAAAAAGCCCTAGACTCCTAGGGCTTTTGCATGTTTGTTGTTTTTTATTAATCTACATCAACACGGATGAATCCACCATTGTGGTCGAAATCTAAATCAACACCATTGGTTAACTCTACATCGAATCCGTGGCTTTCCTTTTCGATACTGTTTACCCCTTGGTTAGGATAGTGTTCTGTAACATAAGCAAGGATAGCATCTGGAATTAAGTGATCGGGTAAGCGATCGGTATCTTTATCAGCCTCGATTTCTAGCCATTCCCCATTGGCATTAAAGGTGATCTCAATCCCGTTGCTTAATTTTACTTCGTATTCCCAAACGTAAAGATCATCATCATCTTGTACAACGGTAATCACTTTAGTACCTTCGAAATTGGCTTCAATGAAAGACTTTGCTGTACTTGGCAATTCCGCTTGGCTAATAACTTCATCTTTATCGCATGATACGAAAAGAAGGGATGCTGAAAACAGTAAGGTAATACCTAAAACTAGTTTTTTCATGTTGTTATGTAATTTAAATAGTTAAAAAGTTTTTTAATCATCAATTCGTAAAAACTCGCCTTTCTTATTAAATTCTAAATCTATACCATTAGTTAACTCAACCTCTATAATATTAGATTTGGTTTTGATTTGTACAACTTCGTTGTTCGGAAAGCTTCTACTTATATATTCTTTAATCTTATTAGGGATCAGAGCCTGTGGGACGGGTTTTAATTTAGCGTCCAGTTCTGTCCAGTTACCGTTCTTGTCGAACTCAACTTCTGTGCCACTTTTTAGCTTTACCGAGTACTCAATACCCTTAAAAAACTCCTTCTCAGATGTTACTAAAGTGATAACATCCTGTGGGTAATAGGTTTTAATAAAACTTTGCGCTTGTTTTGGTAATTCTTGAGCCTGAATAATCTTTTCCTGTGCCATACTTTGCACAGAAATTCCTGTTAGCATTACGAATAAAATCGTTTTAATCATCTTTTTCATACTTCTTTCTTTTTATTAGTACAAGATTAAGGGGCAAATCTGGAAAGAAGTAGGAATTTGATGGTATCCTAGCGGTTTTTATTGATAAATACGGAAGATTTGAAGGCCATCTTCGTATTGATAGGAAATATGGAGGGCTGTATATTTTTCCAGAATACTTTGCACAATGGATAGCCCTAAGCCCGATGATTGGCTATCTTGATTGCCTTTGTGAAACCGTTGGAAGATGTAATCGGGGTTTAAAGCACCAGATTGACTGCTATTGGCGATTTGTAGCTTTTGGCTATCCATACTGATGGCTATTGTTCCATCCTGGACGTTGTGCTTAATAGCATTGCGCAATAGATTAGATAACAGGATATCGACCAGTTCCAGGTTACAGCGGCTGCTAAATGTTCCAGTTTCTTCCAAGTCAACTTGGATGCCTTTATACTGAATCATATCCTCGAAATCATCGAGCAAGCGTTTCATTCTTTCGTTAAAATTGACGTCCTCGATTTGGCTGTATTGGTTGTTATCGATGCGTGATAGCATCAATAAGGACTTATTTAAGGCTACCATCCGGTGTAAAGATTGCTTGGCATCGGCAATTTTAACCAATTGCTGTTCGGTTAAATGATCATCCTGTAAGATGAGGTCCAACTTACCGATGGTGATCGCTAATGGGGTCTGCAATTCATGGGAGGCATTTTCTAAGAAGCGTTTTTGCCCTTCGAAGACTTGCTCGTTCCGGTCGATCATCTGTAGCACCCGCGTATTGAGCTCTTCAAACTCCTTAACTTGGGTTTGCACCGGCGTAAAACTCTTGGCATGTCCGAAGCGGTATAAGCTGAGGTTGGCAAGAATTTGCTTAAAGGGTTTCCAGGCGCGGCTCATCACGAAATAGTTAATCACCAGGATACTTAATACAATCACTAAGTACAATACCAGTAAGGAAATGGCTAAGTTAATGAGGTAATCATCTTCTTCCACGGTAGATGTCCGGATCTCGAGTTGATAGGCTTTGCCATCTTTGCTGTAAAAGCCGGTGCGCAGAATCCGATAGGGTTCATCTTCCTCATCGTAGGGCATATACATAAACTCCCTGGAGAAATGATTCTTGTCCAGATCTTTGTGATCCTGCGTAGGAAGGATACGAAACTGATTTATACCATATACCTTGTTATCCTCGATAATGGATGGGTTATTATAGGCTTCCCGGATGATTTCAATCTTTTGATTCTTGAGGCCATCGTCTACATTATCATAAACCTCATCCATCAGGAAGGCGTAGAATAGCAAAGCCCAGATCGCCATGATAATCAAAATGGTAAAGGCGAGAAACCGATTGGTATAATATTTTATGGAAACAGCCATTTATACAAGTTTATAACCCACACCGTATACGGCCTGAATATCGACCTCGGCAGCGGCATCACGTAGCTTTTTACGGATATTCTTAATTTGCGAGTAGATGAAATCTAAGTTGTCTGCTTGGTCGGTATGGTCGCCCCATACAGATTCAATCAGACTCGTTTTTTCCATCAGCTTATTAGGCCGAAGCATGAAATAATAGAACAGATCGTATTCCTTTCTATTAAAGTTGATTTCCGTTTCTCCCACAATGACTTGGCGGTTATCGGGATCGATTTGAATATTCTTATACTGTAACATGCTTTCCCCTTGTTGGGCATTTCTGCGGATGATCGCTTTTATGCGTGCTAGGAGTTCGGCCAGGTGGAAAGGCTTAGCCAGGTAATCATCGGCACCAATTTCCAGGCCTAGTACCTTATCTTCGACGGCGTCTTTGGCCGATAGGATCAATACAGGCTGCTTGCGATGCTCTTCCTTTAGTGCTTTTAATATGGATAGTCCGGAACCTCCTGGCAGCATGATATCCAAGAGGATACAATCGTAAGCATAGTTCATTGCTTTTTCTAAGCCAGATGGGTAATCGTTGGCTGTTTCGATCAGGAAGTTTTCTGCGCGTAGAAACTCTTCCATGGTTTGTAGTAGTGCAATTTCGTCTTCAATGATTAGTATCTTCATCTTTTCTAAAAATACAATTAAACAGAAAGAATCTGAAAAGAATCTGGAATCCTGCGAGGGGTATTTCAATTTTTTATAAATTAGCCAGCAAATCAAGGAAAGTACCTTATGCAAAAACGGATGCTCATCATCGACGATGAAGATAAACTTCGGCAGCTACTCGCCCGTATTATTCAACTGGAATGGGAGGATCTGGAAATTCTTCAAGCCGCCACGCTGAAGGCAGGATTGCACTGCTTAAAGCAGCAAGATGTGGATGTGGTGATTTCCGATGTGAAGCTTCCTGATGGTAATGGGGTAGACTTTGTCATTGAAATCAAAAAGCAGCAACCTTTGGCGGAAGTAATCCTGATGACTGCCTTCGGGCAAATTGCCGATGGAGTCCAGGCGATCAAGAATGGAGCTTTTGATTATATGACCAAAGGCGATGATAACAATAAAATCATTCCATTGCTCTATAAAGCCTTTGATAAGGCCGGCATGGCGAAGCGTTTGGCCCGATTGGAAGAACAAGTGGGCAAGAAGTATGCTTTTGATAAGATTGTTGGGCAATCGCGTGAACTTAAAGAAGCTATCGCTTTAGGTGAAAAAGTGGCCCCTACAGATACGACAGTTTTGCTGCTCGGTGAAACCGGAACAGGTAAGGAAGTTTTTGCCCAATCTATCCATTATGCCAGCAAACGTAGGGGGAAGAACTTTGTAGCAGTCAATTGTTCTGCTTTCAGTAAGGAGATTCTGGAAAGTGAGTTGTTTGGCCATGTGGCTGGCTCCTTTACCGGGGCTATGAAAGATAAATCAGGACTCTTTGAAGAAGCCCATGGCGGCACTTTGTTTTTGGATGAGATGGGCGAGATGCCCTTGGAGTTGCAAGCCAAGATTCTGCGGGTATTAGAAACCGGCGAGTTCTTTAAAGTGGGGGAAAGTAAACCCAGCAAGGTCGATGTCCGGATTATTGCGGCTACGAATCGGAACCTGGAACAAGAAGTAGAAGACGGTCATTTTAGGGCCGATTTATACTACCGCTTATCGGTATTTAACATCAGCTTACCTTCGTTAAACGATCGGAAAATAGATATCCCCTTATTGATTAATTATTTTGTAGGTATTTGTGCCAGCAAGATGAACCTGAAGATGCCGAAGATTGAAGATTCTTATGTGGAAGCCTTTATGAACCGGGTATGGAAAGGGAATGTTCGGGAGTTAAAGAATATCGTAGAGCGTAGTCTAATCCTTATGGATGGGGGCACCTTGACCCAGGAAAATCTTCCTTACGACTTTTTACATCATGAAAGCGTGGGCAGTTCAGGCAGTTCCTACGCCATGCAGGAAGTAGAAAAGAATCATATCCGCAAGGTGTTAATCCATACCCATGGGAATAAGGCCGAAGCGGCTAGATTACTAGGCATCGGGATTGCCACCTTATATCGTAAAATTGAAGAGTATCAACTCTAATATCCTACCATATTGAGAAAGAGCCTATCATTTTGATAGGCTTTTTTATGACCTAAAGTTTCTGATTATTTATTATACAGCTGTATATCAGTGTTTTGTTGTGTTTTTCAAGTTCTTGGTATTTGTATTGGCATGCCTTGGAAAACAATAACAGATAATGGAAAATATTAGTTCAACAGAGATGTCACAGTTTGTGGGTCGGCGGATTCGGAAAATCAGTCCACGACTACAGAGTTTGGCAGATCAAACACAGGCCATGCCGGTGATGCAGGTGCTGGTGACCTACCTCCGGGAGGTCTGCACCCAACGCAAGTACCAACATGCCTATCGCTTACTGCAATGCGTAGGCCAGCTTTATGAACGTGGTGATCGGGCCATTCGACAGAGTATCGATTACTTGTTTATGTATAGCTTCTCGCGCATGGATCATTTATGCAGCAGTAAGGAATGGCATAATCTATTGAGCCACTTACCTCAGCCGCTCCGCATTTCCTATCAATCGCAACACCTTAAATAAGAAACAGATGATGACCCTTGCTATGATTGCCATAGCCCTGTTGTGCTTCGCAATCTTCTACAAATCCATCGATTTTTTCGATAAAATTTAACACCATGGAAAACAAAATTATCAATACCGTAAATGAGTGGTTTCCACAATGTATGCCTTCGGATCGGGAATTATCCGAGTACAAGGTATTACAGAATGTAGCCGACTATTGTATGGAATGCTTGGAGGGTAGCGACGAAGAGCAAGCCCTGGCCAAGGAAGCCATCAACATTATGGGTATTCTCTATTACAATGGCAGCTTGCATATCCGCAATGCGATTGAAAATGAGTTCTTGGAACGCTTGTCCAAATGTGAATCGCCAGCAAGCCTGAAGAAGCACATGGCCTATATGCCGAAGGAAATGCGATCCATTTATATGAAAACGATTTTAGAAAATTAATCATGATAGCCTTATTAATTATTTCAATTCTGGTTTTCCTATACATCGTATATGTATTGGTTTATCCGGAACGATTTTAACCTTATACTAAAATGAATACAGAAATATTAGGTGTTTTATTTATGTTCCTATTTACCATTGCTCTGGGGATTCCCTTGGGTCGGTATATAGCACGTGTGTATCTTGGCGAACGAACTATGTTCGACCGTATTTTCAAGCCTATAGATCAGTTTATATATAAGCTGTCGGGGATCGATCCGATGAAGGAGATGACTTGGAAGGAAAACCTGACAGCTTTATTAACCATCAATTTATTTTGGTTATTCCTAACCATGGCCGTGTTGATGGGGCAGCATTTATTACCATTGAACCCTGATGGAAACCCCGGCATGAGTGCCGATTTAGCCTTAAATACCGCGATATCCTTCGTGGTGAACTGTAACCTTCAGCATTATTCCGGCGAAAGCGGATTGAGCTACATTGGTCAATTTATGCTGATGTTCCTGCAGTTTGTAAGTGCTGGGGTAGGGATGGCTGCGGCCGCCATGGTATTCAAGGCTTTTCGGGACAAAACTACCAAGACCTTGGGTAACTTTTACCAGTTCTTTATCAAATCTTGTACCCGCATCTTATTGCCTTTATCCTTTATCATTGCGACGATCCTTATTTTCCAAGGCACCCCGATGACCTTTGAAGGGAAAGACCAAATGGTAACCCTTGCTGGTGATACGGTAGATGTATCTCGCGGTCCTGCAGCCGGCTTTATTGCCATCAAGCATGTAGGCACCAACGGCGGAGGATTCTTCGGCGTCAATTCCAATCACCCGTTTGAAAACCCAACCTTCATCAGCAATATTGCAGAGATGTTTGCCCAATTTGTCATTCCCATTGCGATGGTATTTGCCTTTGGTTTCTACATCCGCAAGCGGAAGTTTGCTTACGTTGTATTTGCGGTGATGACGGTCGGATTCTTATGCTTGGCGATTCCAAACGTACATATGGAAATGGCGGGCAATCCGGCAATCGATCGCCTGGGTGTCAACCAAGATTTGGGTGCTATGGAAGGCAAAGATATCCGGATAGGTTCCGGGGCGGCAGGCTTCTGGTCTATCGTAACGACGGTTATTTCCACAGGTTCGGTGAACTCGATGCATGATAGCACGATGGCTTTATCGGGTATGAATGAAATGCTGGCCATGATGATTAATGCCTTTTTCGGCGGTTGTGGCGTCGGTATTTTAAACTACTTCATATTTATCATCCTAGCGGTGTTTATCTCCGGCTTGATGGTTGGGCGTACGCCAGAATTTATGGGCAAGAAAGTGGAAGCCAAGGAGATGAAAATTGCCATGTTGATTGCTTTCCTTCATCCCTTTATTATTCTGACAGGGACTGCTTTAGCTGCAGCCTTTCCGGGCTATGGCGAAGCGACCTTGAACAATCCGGGTTTCCATGGCTTCTCCGAAATGTTGTATGAGTACACCTCTGCGGCAGCCAATAATGGTAGTGGTTTTGAAGGATTAGGCGATAACACCCCATGGTGGAATATCAGCACCGGGATTGTATTGCTCTTCGGACGTTTCTTACCTATTATCGGTCCGGTAGCCATTGCAGGTATCTTGGCAGGCAAAAAATACATCCCTGATAGTGCCGGAACCTTAAAAACTGACACTTATACCTTCGGATTCATGGTACTGGCCGTTATTGCCCTCGTTGCCGCCTTATCCTTTTTCCCAGCGTTGACTTTAGGTCCAATTGCTGAATATTTCACTTTACGTTAATTAAAATAGATATGAAAGCTCAAAATTCATTTTTTGATCCGAAATTATTGAATGAATCTATCAAGCAAGCTTTTGTGAAGCTTCATCCAAAAATAATGTTCCGCAACCCTGTGATGTTTACTGTAGAAATTGCTACGGTTATTATGGGGGTGGTATGTGTCCTTGTATTGTTGGGCAATACCGATCAGGGCAGCCTGGGCTATAACATCAGCGTGTTTATTATCCTGCTGCTTACGCTTTTGTTTGCCAATTTTGCCGAGTCCCTTGCTGAGGCAAGGGGTAAGGCACAGGCCGACAGCTTGCGCAAAACCCGTGAAGAAACCCCGGCAAAGTTACAGGATGGCCGCGTTGTGGCTTCCTCCGCCTTGCAGAAAGGCGATGTATTCGTTTGTGTGGCAGGCGATGTGATTCCAACCGATGGTGAAATTATCAAAGGCTTAGCTACGATTGATGAGAGTGCCATTACTGGCGAGTCTGCGCCCGTGATCCGCGAAGCAGGAGGTGATAAAAGCTCCGTTACGGGCGGTACCAAAGTATTGTCCGATGAAATAACCGTTACTGTGACGGCTTCTGCCGGCGAAAGCTTCTTAGATAAGATGATAGCCTTGGTAGAAGGAGCAAAACGCCAAAAAACACCGAATGAAATCGCATTGACCATTCTCCTGGCCGGATTTACCATGGTATTCATCCTGGTGGTGGTTACTTTAAGTCCTTTCGCTTTATATGCTAAGGTAGGTATTAGTATCGCGGCGTTTATATCCCTATTTGTGTGCTTGGTGCCAACCACCATTGGAGGCTTATTGTCGGCCATCGGGATTGCCGGAATGGATAGAGCCTTACGCGCTAATGTGCTGACCAAATCTGGTAAAGCCGTAGAAACGGCCGGCGATATCGATGTGTTATTGCTGGATAAAACCGGAACGATTACCATTGGGAATAGAAAGGCCACCAAGTTTCATGCGGCACCGCAAGTTGCGCATGAACATTTGATGAAGGCTGCGGCATTAAGCTCTAAATACGATGAAACACCTGAAGGAAAGTCTATTGTTGAATTAGCAGGATTAAACTTAACGAACCCAAAAGAAGAAGCTGAAATCTTCATCAAGTTTACAGCAGAGACCCGTTGTTCAGGCTTGGACATCGGCAATGTTCGCATTCGTAAAGGAGCCACCGATGCCATCAAGAAGATTGTGGAGGATGCCGGCAATCCATTTCCAACCGAAACCCTAGACACCGTGCAATCCATTGCAGCCAATGGTGGAACCCCACTCGTGGTGATTGAAAACGAACAAGTATTAGGCGTTGTGGAGTTGCAGGATATTATTAAACCGGGCATTCAAGAGCGTTTTGCACGCCTGCGCCGCATGGGTATTAAAACGGTGATGGTTACTGGGGATAACCCCTTAACAGCCGCTTTTATTGCGAAAACTGCCGGCGTAGACGATTTTATTGCGGAGGCAAAACCCGAGGATAAGATGAACTACATCCGTAAGGAACAGCAGGAAGGTAAATTGGTGGCGATGATGGGCGATGGTACCAATGATGCGCCAGCCCTGGCTCAGGCCGATGTTGGTGTCGCCATGAACAGTGGAACCCAGGCCGCCAAAGAAGCCGGTAATATGGTGGATTTGGATAATGACCCTACCAAACTTATTGAGATTGTAGAAATTGGTAAACAGCTGCTGATGACTCGTGGTACCCTCACCACCTTTAGTATTGCCAATGATGTGGCGAAGTATTTTGCCATTATCCCGGCCTTGTTTATCATGGCCATTCCAGCGCTGGCACCTTTAAACGTGATGCAATTGGCCAGTCCTGAATCGGCCATTCTTTCGGCCATTATCTTCAACGCGGTGTTAATTCCGATGTTGATTCCTTTGGCCCTCCGTGGGGTGCCTTATAAGCCGCTCGGTGCTTCGGCCTTATTACGTCGCAACCTATTTATCTATGGATTTGGAGGCTTATTAGCCCCATTCATAGGCATCAAATTAATCGATATGGCATTAGCCTTTATACTATAAATACACTAGAAAATGAAAACGCATATTATACCCGCTATCCGACTAACTGTTGCTTGTTTAGTGCTGTTGGCTGTCGCTTATCCTTTGGCTTTATGGGCCGTCGCTCAATTGGCACCTAATAAAGGAGAAGGTTTCCTTATAGAAGCCAACGGAAACAAGTACTACAGCAATATCGGACAAGCGATGAACGATACGAATTATTTTATGTCACGCCCTTCAGCAGTAGATTACGATGCTTCAGGGTCAGGAGCCAGCAATAAAGGCCCTTCCAACGAGGAATATCTGCAAGAATTGGAATCCCGGATACAAGCATTCATGGCCATTAATCCGGGGGTTGAACGAAACCAGATTCCTGCCGATATGATTACTGCGAGTGGTAGTGGTCTAGACCCTCATATTTCTGTTGCGGGTGCAAAAGTGCAGATTCCGCGTATAGCTAAGGAGCGCAATTTAGCCCTTGACACCCTGGAGGAACTTGTCAATAAGCATATTGAATCTCCACTTTGGGGCATGTTTGGTCCAAAGAAAGTCCATGTTTTAAAATTGAATTTAGCATTGGATGCCTTATCAAGCATGAAAGGAGGTCAGCATGCAAATTAAACAACTGTTAATGGGAATGTTTTGTTTTTCTGCCAGTTCAGCGTTGGCTCAGGAAGACAAGGACTCTACAAAAAATCCACTATCCTTCGGAGGGTATGTAGAGAGTTATTACAGTTACGATTTTAACAAGCCTGCTACCCATCAGAAATCAGGCTTGGTTTATAGCCATAACCGCAGTAATGAGGTTGCTGTAAACCTCGCGATGGTCAAGGCGTCCTATGATGGCGACTGGCTACGGGGGCAAGTTGGCCTGGCTGCAGGATCGTATATGAATGCGAATTATGCTGCTGAAGAAGGCGTGTACAAGAATATTTACGAGGCAAATATTGGCGTTAAGTTGAGTAAGTCGCACAACATCTGGTTCGATGCCGGGATCATGCCTTCCCATATCGGGCCAGAGAGTGCGATTGGTATCGACAATATCAGCCTTACCCGCAGTATTGCTGCCGAAAATTCACCTTACTTTGAAACCGGTGCCAAGCTGAGCTATACGAATGCTAAGGGCGATTGGTATGTTGCGGTATTGGCCCTCAATGGATGGCAAAAAATCCAGCTTCCCGAAAGCAGTAAAGGCATGTCATTCGGCCATCAGTTAACCTATCAACCCAACGAGAACCTCTTGTTCAACAGCAGTTCCTATATCGGAAATGAAGGACCTGATAGTTTACGTTTTTTTCACGACTTTTATATGCAGGTGCAAGTGCACGAACAAGTAAAGCTGTTGGCTTTATTTGATTATGGCATGCAAAAGCAAGCGCATAGCAGCAAAACCTTAAACTGGTGGACAACGGGCTTACAGTTGCAATATGCCATTAGCGACCGATATCGCTTGAATGCACGGGGCGAATACTATAACGATGGCGATGACGCCATGTTTGGAAGTATGGACCCCTTGCCTAAAAAGGTAATTGGCGGTTCATTGGGATTTGATATGCAGATTCAACCTGATCTTTTTTGGCGCTCAGAATTCCGTTACTTAAACAGTGATGGCGCTATATTCAAAAAAGGAACGGCGAACTATACCGATAGGCAAGCCTGTTTTACAACGAGTATAGGATGGCGATTTTAATGATATACCCAATTGAAGATGGAATACCAACGTAAATCGGCGGAGTTTTTCCTGGACCTCTTGAAGCAATCCCGACGCGGGAAATTCAAGATATACCTCGGCATGTGTGCCGGGGTAGGGAAAACCTATCGCATGTTGCAGGAAGCACATAACTTGGTAAACAACGGTATTCCCGTAAAGATTGGCTATGTAGAAACACATGGTAGGCAGGAAACGGAGGCTTTGCTTCAGGGCCTGCCTATTTTGCCTAGAAGGCGTCTTTACTACAAAGGCAATGAGCTGGAAGAGCTGGATTTAGACTTGATTTTGAAACTGAAGCCCGAGGTGGTGGTTATTGATGAATTGGCGCATACCAATATTCCGGGTAGCAAAAATGAGAAGCGCTGGCAAGATGTGCTGGAAATTTTGGAAGCAGGCATCAACGTTATCTCCGCCATTAATATTCAGCATGTAGAGAGTTTGCAGATCGAACTGGCGGCCTATTTCAAGGTGGAAGTGAAGGAACGGGTGCCTGATAAGGTGATCGATATGGCCGACGAGCTCTTATTGATCGATATCAGTGTGGAGGATCTTATTGGTCGCTTGAAGGAGGGGAAGATTTATAAAAAGGAAAAAATTGAAACGGCCTTAGCGAATTTCTTTCAAGAGGAGCATTTGCAATTGCTACGCGAACTGGCGGTGAAGGAAATTGCATCCCATACCATTAAAAAGCATGAGAAGACTACCATTCGTGAACCGAAATGGCGATTGGAACGCTTTATGGTATGCATTGGTACCGACGAGAAGAAAGCGAGGAACTTGATTCGTAAAACCAGCCGTATGGCCAATTACTACCAGGCCGAATGGTATGTGTTGTATGTGCAAACGCCGAAGGAGGGTACGAATAAAATAGCCTTAGATAAACAACGATTCTTAATAAATAACTTTAAATTGGCAACCGAATTGGGCGGGCAGGTATTACATGTGCAGGGGAAGGATGTGCCGGAACTTATCGTAGAGCAAGTGATCCAAATGCGGATTACGACCTTGTGTATCGGGCGTCCGAAATGGCCATTTTTTAGGATATTATGGACGATGGGGCTTTTTAGAAAGTTGTTGAAAAAATTGGAACCTGTTCAAGTAGATTTAATCATCTTATCATGAGAATCAAAACGAAATTAAATATAGGCATAGGCTTACTGTTTATCATGATCCTATTGCTGGCCATTTTTAGCACTTGGTATGTGAGTGCCTTAAAAAAGGATGCGGAGAATGTGCTTGCCGCCAATTACCTGTCGGTGGAATATGCCCGCAATATGATTGGTGCCGCCGATCAACTATCGGCTGGCCATCCCGAGAGTGTAGATAAACTGCATCAGAACCTCAAACTGCAAAAGCAGAACGTAACGGAATTAAGTGAGAAGGAAATTACCGAGAAGCTGGAGCAGAAGCTAGGCTATTTGTTGGAGAATCCGCAGGATGTACAAACAGCAAAAGAGTTTCGGGAAGAGCTGGTGAACCTGATGAACGTGAATATGGCGGCCATTGTGAAGAAGAATGACCATGCGCAAGTCTTAGCGCGAGAAGCCTTTTTGCTGATTTCCGTGTTAGGAGCCTTAAGCTTTTTAATTGCCTTCGTGCTCTTTGTGAACTTACCAAGTAATATTGCCGATCCGATTAAAAAACTAACCAACAGTATTAAAGAGATTGCGAAGCAAAATTACAATCAACGCCTTTATTTTACCGGCGATTCGGAATTTGTGGACCTGGCCAGCTCCTTTAATACGATGGCTGAGCGCTTGCAGGAATATGCAAACAGCAAGCTCGATCGCATATTGCAGGAAAAGAAGCGGGTAGAGGCTTTAGTAAACAGCATGCACGATCCGGTAATTGGGTTGAACGATAAAATGGAAATTCTATTTATCAACGATGAGGCCTTACAACTTACCGGTTTAAATCGGGATGATATTAAGCAGAAGAGTTTGAAAGAACTGGCAGCTGGCAATGATTTGGTGCAACGGATCCTTTCCAAACAAGATCCTCAGCAGGAACAGCAGGAGCAGGGCGCTTTTGCAGAAAATACCCTGAGTATTTTTGCCGATAACAAAGAATCCTTTTTCGAGAAGCAGGTCTATCCGATTGATATTGTTCCTACAGGTGAGGAGTCGCTACAGCATGTAGGTGAGGTGATTATCCTGAAAAATATCACCACCTTTAAGGAGTTGGATGTGGCGAAAACTAATTTTATAGCCACAGTTTCACATGAGCTAAAAACGCCAATTGCCTCCATACAGATGGGGTTGGAATTGTTGAATCACCCGAAAACTGGGGAGCTGAGTGAAAACCAAAAGAAATTAATGGACGGCATTAAGGATGATAGTGAACGCCTGTTGCGCATTACCTCCGAATTGTTGAATGTATCGCAAGTAGAAACCGGTAATATTAAGCTTTTCGCGCAGTGGAGCAATCCGATGCCGGTTATTACCTATGCCTTACAGGCGACACAGCTGCAGGCCAAGCAAAAAGATATTGAACTGGTTACCGAGCTCGACGAAGATTTGCCTAAAGTCTTTATCGATGAAGAGAAAACAGCTTGGGTATTGACCAATTTTATAACCAATGCCATTCGCTACTCGCCGGAGCATTCCCAAATTATCGTGCGCTTGAAACGAAACTTGGATAAATTGGTGTTTTCCGTGCAAGATCATGGTAAAGGAATCGACAGTTCCTATAAGAACCGGGTCTTCGACCGTTATTTTCAGATTCCCGGATCCCTACGTACGGGAACAGGCTTAGGCTTATCGATTAGTAAAGACTTTATCGAAAACCAAGGCGGCAGCATTTATGTCGATAGTACCTTAGGGGTAGGCAGTACCTTTTCATTTGCCATTCCTATCCACAAGGTGGGCGCCTAATCGAAATCGTAGGTTTCAAAATGGGTCACAAACTCCTCGAATTCGAGTAAGTATTTTTTGTCCTCTGGATAGTATCTGGCTTTTTGGAAATGCTCACCTGCAAATTGCTGGATACTTCCCGTGGACTCCCATTCTGTAACAGTCATGAAGTGGCAGATATCATGATCGATACGCCTTAATACCTTAGCGGAAATATTGCCTTTGGTGCTGCGGTAATCCTTCATGCCGGTGCTGGTCAGGTAATTGAGGTAAATATCTGCATCTTCCTTTTTGGTAATCCCATGCCATATGCGCGTGATAGTTTTCATGAGCTATTTTATTAAGTGATTAACAGTCATGAAGTTACTGTTTTATGTTGGAAAGTAAGAACTGATTTTAGCATGACGCCTTATTGTGGTTTTGTTCTGGCTTTTTAAAGCTGTTGGTTAGGCCTTGTTCAGCCCTTTGCAAAGGGGATTGATACGGGTGAGAAAGGGGAGTGAAAGGGAGGAGCAAGGGGGGAGCGTGGTTTTTTGTTAGTACATAGTGTTTAGCACGTGCTGTCATCGCTTTGTTATCGCTTTGTCATCGCTTTGTCATGGTGAGCGGAGTCGAACCACGAACGACTGGTACGTCAGTGCATTTATACAAGCATTTTACGCTTATTAACAGCTTGTTAATTAGATTGTTACATATGGTTGATTGCACTGACGTACCAGTCGTTCGACTCCGCTCACGATGACAGTACGATGGCAAAACTACTAACTACTAACTACTAAGGCCCTCCTACATTCCCACCTTCACACCGCCATAATAATTCCTCGGTGCTGCCGCGTTAAAAAATCGGTTTCCCATTGCATTAATATCGTTTCCTAAGCTATATTTTTCATTCAGCAGATTATCTACTCCAGTAAAAAACTGTATGCTATGCTTCTTCCAGATTTTTGTTGTCCAGGCTAGTTTTGCCTGCAGCAAGTGGTACTTATCAGCGTAGAAGGTGTTGCCATCGTTTAAAGGGATGGATGAGGTAAAATTATGGTAAAGGTTTAGTTCCAATTGTTTTGGTAGGCCGATGGATAGTGTGTTTACCCAGATCCAGTCGGGGATGGACGTTAATTTATTACCGGAGAAGTCTTGATTACCTGATTTATAGGATTTGAAGCGGTAATGCTGATAAGTCAGGTTGCTAGACAGGATGAGGCTGCGTAGAAATAAATCTTGTTCGGGGCTAATGATTTGGCTAATGATGCTGGCTTCCAGTCCTTTTTGGGTGATGGCGCCTGCATTGCTGAAGAATTCCGCACCCGCATCATTCAATTGGCGGATGATGCCATTTTTCATGTTGAACCGATACGCGCCAATATCGGCAATAAAGCGACGTTGCTTCGACTCGTAGCGTAGGCCAACTTCATAGTTGGTGCCATCTTCGGGATTCAGCGCTTGGTTGATTTGGTTATCGGAGGAGCGTACTTCGGAGATCGTTGGGGTGGAATAGCCTTTAGAAATGGAAGCTCGGGCTGCCAATTCAGGCAGTAAGCTATAAGCAAGGCCTAAACGAGGCATCCAGGACGGATCAAAGCCCTTATGCCCGTTAATGGCATCTTCGTCGGGATTATTGCGTTTAAAGTCTATATTGTTAAAGTTTAAACCGATGGATCCTTCGACGATTAATTTTTGCATCAGCTTTGCTTTGGCACGATAGAAATAGAAATGCTGCAAGTTTTCTAATTGATCGTTGTATTGCAGCTCGCCTTTGCTGCCGAAGTTGTTATCGTAGTTTTTAATGGCATACCAGCCCTTTTGACCTTCAGCACCCAATTGCATTTCCCATTGAATTTCCTCCTGACCTTGATTCTGGTAGGCCATGTAGGTACGTAAGCCCAGGTTTTTTTCTATGCGGGTTTCATAGTTGGTAACGAATGGGTTTTTAAAATCGGTATGCGTGCCGAATACAGTTAGTACATGCGATAAATGGTCGCTGAATCGGTAGGTATGAGTGATACCTGCTAAGCCTGTTTTATTGTAAATAGCCGCTTTCTGGTCTGCGGCACTCGGGAAGGGGCCGCCTGCGGGTCTTGCTTGTGCGGGGTTATCATGATACTGTTGCTCGGTTAAGCCGCCCGGTGTTTCGTAGCCTAAGTCACTATAAAGCGCTAAAATTTTCAATTGCCCTCGTTCGTTATAATTCCATTGATGGGCGGTTTGGATGAATTTTTTGTCCAATGCGCTCTGCTGTCTATAGCCATCGGAGCGTAAATATGCTTGATTAATGGAGAAATGATAGTTTTTATTAACCTGATGGGCAAACGTCAGTTGTTCATGAAATTGGCCATAGGAGCCTCCGGATAGGAGTAATGATTTTTCTTCTCGTTTCTGTAAATCCAGGCCGAAAGGGATAATGCGAACCACGCCGCCGGTATTGGGGCCATATAAAGAGCCATCGGGGCCTTTTAACACTTGAATATGTTCGATGCCTACCGGATCGAGTAGATTTAAGTAGGTATTTCCGCTGGCATCGGTGAAGGGTATTTCATCTAAATAGATTTTGGTATTGCGGACGCCGAAAGGGGAGCGGATCATACTGCCACGCATGGCCAAGCGGTAGCTGCCGGGCGATCGTTCTTCCATGCGGATGCCGGGCGTGCTATTCATACCTGAAAGGATGCTTGTTGAATTTTGAGCGTTGAGAAGCTTATGACTGACTACCCGTGCTGAACTCGTTAAGTCGAGCATGGCCTGCGCATTAAAATGCGCTTTGATTTCGATGGGTGCTATTTCAGCAAGACTGGTGTCGGGGTTTATTTGTTGTGCAAATAATAAGACGGTTGGCGAACAAATACTAAGAACAGTGAAAATTAATTTTCGTGTGGGAAAATGCATATTTATTAGGTTGTAAAGGCTGCAAAATACCTAAAAATATCTTAAAAAGCGTCATTTAAACCTAAGAATAGGCCTCTTTGTCCGAAACGTCCGAAGGCATAGTCTATACATAGATTTGTTCGGGTAGCCTTATTAAAGAGGAGTCTTAATCCAGCCCCTGCGGCGGGTTGCCATTTTTGGAATAGCTTCGTTCCCATTTGATCGTTCGTGGTTTGTACATTGGCAAATACCACCCCGCTTAAAAACTGATTTCGCAAAATCGGGTATCGGTATTCCAATTCCGAATAGAAAAAGGAAAGTCCTTTAAAATAGCCCATGGTATAGCCGCGTCCGCTACGTGCATAAGGGTCTTTGCTGGTGCCGGGAAGGTCGATGTACGAAAGTTTGCCACCCAGTTTATAGGATCCGTAGTTCCAAAAGGCCAGGACATGGTTTGGTCGGCTTTCGGAAAGTTGCCAATATTTTCGAAAGTCGGTTTGCAATTGGTAGGCGTAATGCTCGCTGCCCAACCATTTTTGGTTCATGCGCATCACTACATCAATATACATCCCCTTATAAGCTGAATTGGGGTTATCGCGGGTCATATACTGCATATTTAGCATAAGCCCGTTGTTGTTGATGTTCTGAGGGTCGAAGTTGTTCCAGCGACTGTAAATTTCCGTTGGCGACATGCCCGGTTCGCTACCTACGGTTTCTAGGTTTCGCTTTAACTCGAAAAACACACCGGCGCCGACGAAGGCTCCGGGAAATAACTGTTTGTAGATCCGTTCGCTAATGGTATAGGCCGTGAATTTATTGACGAATCGTTTTCTATCAGGATTATTGATGATTAATTCTTCCTCGGTCGGGTTGGGGAGGGGTTCTCCGATACCTAAGCCATAATCTAATCCCACCGCTTTAGCCACCATCACGTTTCCTTTGATATTCCAAGTATTGGAAGGGGTATAAATATCGTGAATTAAATAGCCCACCATAATACCTCGGGTGGTATAGCTTAAGGCTGCAGCAGCAATAGACATGCTGGTGTTTGGCTGGTTGCCGAGGACTTTTCCGCCCACGGCCTTGATGCCTATTTGGGCGCCAATGGATGGGTTGTAATTAATATTGGGGAGGTAGGAAATGGCGGATCGCTTTTTTGGTTTATCCTCTTTTTTCTTTTTGGAGGGGATTATATCTTTAAATAAGTCAACAATATCGTATAAGCTATCTATTTTCTGTTGCTTTTCTAAAGCCTCCCGATTGGAAAGGGTATCTTGAATTTCAATTTGTTGTGCGCTGGCTGTTAAAGAAAAGATAGAAAAGAAAACGGAAAGGAGTAAGGAGATGCGCATGGCCTGATTTCGGAGTGTTTGCTTATATAAATTGTTATCTTAATGAATTAACAGCGATAAGTTTGCTTTGTTTTTATACCGATTAAATTCCGGGCAATGCGCCAAATTGTTCATACATCCCTAAGAAGCCCGTTAGGCCACCAGTATGGATGGCTAAGATGTGGCTTCCGGGTTTAAACTGATCTTTTTTGATGAGATCATAAAGCCCGTACATCATCTTTCCAGTATACACAGGTTCGATCATGATGCCGGTTTTAGACACGAACGATTGGATAAATGCCAAGAGTTCAGGTTTAGTTTTCGCATAGCCGCCGAAATGATAATCAGCATGCAAATATAAATTCTTGGACGCTAATCCCCAAGTCTTGAAGTCATTTGCTAAGGAATCGCCTAATTTAAGCACAGGGACTACATGCAATTGGGTGTCGTTCGATTGGCTTTGGATGGCTTTCAATAGTCCTGCTGCCGTTGTGCCGGTTCCTGCCGCCAAAATAATATGCTGATAGGTGTTTTTTAATTCCTCATAAATGGAAACACAACCCTCAATTCCCAGGTCGCTTCTTCCACCCTCATCAATAAACCAGGCTTCCTGCGCAGGAAATGCTTGTTGAAAGAGGGCTTCCTTATTTCTATAGCTTTCCCGGTCGACAAAGTGCAGTTGCATCCCAAATAACTTACACATGCTTAGCACCGGATTGCTAACCTCTTCACCTCGGATGAAGGCATAGGTTTTCAGTTGAAACTGGGCTCCTGCGGCAGCCGTTGCCAAAATATGGTTAGACCAAGCACCGCCGAAGGTGACCAATTGGTTTATTCCTTGTGATTTAGCCTGCTCGATATGAAGTTTTAATTTCCGCCATTTATTGCCGGAAATAAAAGGATGAATCATATCGTCGCGTTTTATAAATACGCGAAGATTCTTTTCCTCAAATAATGGGTCGTAAATTTCATGTTCAGGGCTATAAATCGGGAATTGCACATCCATGTTGTAAAGGTAGACGATAAATTAGGATAATTGCTATTGCTGTGGGTAAAATATTGGATGTATAGGCACTTCCATGCAAAAAACAGTACTTTTGCGCTATGACAGAACAACTGGATATAGAACAAGATGACCAGGAGCTTTTTGAGCACCTACGAATAGTAGCTGATAAGGGCCAGGCTTTACTGCGTTTGGATAAGTTTTTAATGAATCGGGTGGAGAATACGTCTAGAAATCGTATTCAAAATGCCATCGATTCGGGTTCTGTTTTGGTGAATGAAAAAGTTATCAAGGCCAGTTATAAGGTGAAACCTTTTGATGTGATAACGGTGGTATTGCCAGATCCGCCGCGCGACACGGAGGTATATCCTGAAAACATCCCATTAGACATTGTGTATGAAGATGATGATGTGTTGATGGTGAACAAGGAAGCAGGCATGGTGGTGCATCCGGGTTTTAATAACTATACTGGAACCTTGGTGAATGCATTAACCTACCACTTAAACCAATTGCCAACCTTACCAGGAAATACAGGCCGTCCGGGCTTGGTGCATCGCATTGATAAGGATACCTCCGGTTTATTGGTTATTGCCAAAAGCGAATGGGCCATGACCTTTTTGGCCAAGCAATTTTTCGATCATAGCATTACCCGTAAATATGTAGCCCTAGTATGGGGCGATTTGAAGGAGGATGGTACCGTGACAGGTTATATTGGTCGGAACATGAAAGACCGTCGGATTATGGATGTTTATGACGATCCGGAGAAAGGGAAATGGTCGGTTACCCATTATCGGATTTTAAAGCGACTGGGTTATGTGACCTTGATAGAATGCCAACTGGAAACCGGTAGAACGCACCAAATTCGGGCACATATGAAGTCTATTGGTCACCCCTTGTTTAATGATGAATCTTATGGGGGGCATAAGATTTTAAAGGGTACCACTTTTTCGAAGTACAAGCAATTTGTTGAAAATTGCTTTAGCCTATTGCCACGCCAGGCACTACATGCGCAGCATCTAGGCTTCGTTCATCCGAAAAGTAAGGAAATTTTGCAGTTTGATGTACCATTACCAGAGGATTTTCGTTTAGCATTAGAGAAATGGGAGAACTATAGTATAAATTCACAAGAATAGATTGGAACAATAATTTATGCCGATACAATATATAAACTTTAATGGCAGTTTAGTGCCGGAAGATATGGCCGTAATCAGTGCGGATAATCGTGCTTTTCGTTACGGAGATGGGTTGTTTGAAACGATGTTATGGAAGGATGGGGATATTCGCTTTCTGGAATTTCATGTGGAGCGCTTGCAGGAAGGCCTGCAGCTGCTGCAATTTGAGGATACTGGCGTGTTTGATTCCTTTTTTATCCGTGCGAAAACAGAAGAGTTGATCCGTAAAAACAATATGATGGGTCAACAGCTGCGGGTGCGGCTGATCGTATTCCGGACGGGCGCTGGGCTTTATGGGCCAGAGACTAATAAACCGGGCTATGTGTTGCAGGTAGAGCGTAAGCAGGAGACCTTAAGAGATAAGAAATTGGGGTTAATTGTTGATGTATATACCGACTTTAAAAAGCCTTATAGTGAGCTTTCTAAGTTGAAATCAAACAACGCCTTGGTGTATGTGATGGCGGGATTGTATCGGAAGAAGCATGCCTTCGATGAGGTGTTTATTTTAAACCAGGCCGGTAACTTATGCGAGGCTTTATCGTCGAACCTGTTTATTTACTATAATAAGGTGTTATATACACCAGCTCTTTCTGAAGGCTGTATTGCTGGAGTGATGCGCCGTGTGGTGATGGATATTGCGCAGGTGGAAGGTATTGAAGTGGTGGAAGCGGAAATAAAGCCTGAAATTATGAAGGTGGCCGATGAAATTTTCTGTACCAATGCGACCCATGGCATTCAATGGGTGATGGGCTATAAGCAAAAACGATATTTTAACAAGATTTCCCGCGTATTCCAGGAGCGTTTGGCATCCTGGACCTACGAGGTTGAAGAATAAATAAGAAGAGGCTACCGAGTGGGGGTAGCCTCTAATTTTCATAGAATGAAATTAGTGTGTGAAATGTTCGTCTGCGTGTGAAGTTGCAGACATTTATTATAATGCACTTAGTTCTTTACTAATTCAGTATTTACAATGATTTTAACTTCGGAAGCAACGGCTTCTACGCCATTGGGAAGCTTATCATTGTATTTTATATTATAATCCATGCGGTTGATGCTGGTGCTGGCGGTGAAGCCGGCACGTTTCTTACCCCAAGGATCGGTGATCACACCATTGTTTTGTTTTACTTTAAAAACAACGGGTTTAGTGATGTCGCGGATGGTTAAATTTCCTTTTAACGTAAATTCTCCTTTTTTTGTTGCTGTTAACACCGCATCGGTCAATGTTATTTTTGGGAATTGCTCTGCATTGAAGAAATCATCGTTCTTTAAGTGCTTATCGCGGGCTGCAATGCGGGTATTGATACTGTTGACATCGATTTCAAAGCTGATTTTCGCCTGGTTGAATTGGGTAGAATCTTTAGATTCTACGGCTCCAGCGAGCTTGCTGAATTCACCGTCGATAACAGATATTCCTAAATGATTAACTTCAAATCGCACATTGCTATGTGCCGGGTCAACGGTCCATTTTACTTGCGCAAAGGCCATGTTTCCAAGTAATACGAGGGAAGTAACTAAACTTAACATTGTTTTCATAATCTGCATTTTTAGTGTGTGTCTTAAATATATATGCAAATATTCCCTTTATAAAACTATAATCCATTGATATATGGTAAGAAATGCCGGAAAAAGAAATTTATACTGTTTATAAACAAAGAACGAAAGGAATTAAAATACTTATAATCTTCGTTGTGATACTGTAGTATTTGTAAGAACAATGGTTTTATATAGATTGTTTTTATAATACTACTAGGTAGATTATTTAAAATTTTAATTCAGATTGTTAAGATATGATAAAAATTAACTAATTACTAATAATTATTTTTGTTTTTTAGTTTTGACGATTTTGGTTTACTTGAGGTTATTGCTGTAAAAGCTTCATTTATAAGGGAAAGCGGTTTGTTAGGAACGACGATTGGTATTGCAATTCTATTATAACAATATGAATACAATTAAAAATGAAAATAATTAAAAGAGATAATTTATCCCTTTGCTAGTTTTTTGAGGATTTTTTGAATTCTTTTTTGTTGACTTTCTTTGGGTAAATCGACGATGCGTTTTTCGAGTAATGCGGTAAAAGGGGGCGCATATTCCTTAGGTAAGGTTGCTGCTGTTTCTTCAGCATACATGGCGAATTGGTTGTCGGGGGCTTCCTGCAGTTGTTTAATTAGCTTTTTCCAGGCTGGCTCTTGATAGGCGGTATGCCGCATCAGTTGGGCAAGTGATTTTAGGAAGTTGTCTCGGGTGATGACCGATCCGGATTGGGCGGCTTGTTCTAATTCATCCAGGTGAAGTAAGATTTCTGAGGGGGCTACCTTGGATAGCTCGTAGATGGCGGTCATGGCTCCCCATTGAATGCGATTGTTTTTGCTTTTTAAGGCTTGTAAAAAGTCATTGAAATAGGGTTTAACCATTTCCGGTTGGCGGCCTGCAATTTCATACAGGGTTTTGATACAATCGTTTTGGACTTTTTTATCTTGAAGATGGGCCATTAATTCGGCAACTGCAGCTTCATTTTGCTGGTCCACTATTTCTTGGGCTAACAGGATATTGGCGCTTTCATCTTTCAAGCCTTGAGCACCAGCTAATTTTGATAATATGGTCATTGGTTCTATTTGTTTTATGTAGGTAGCAATAGCAGTGTAAATTCCTAAAGCAATGTAGGCATATATTTTGAAATTTAGTGGTATTACAACTTTATGCGTTTCTATACGTTTAATAGGTAATTATGTGTCATTAAAATTTAGTATATGGATAAAACTGAAGCCTATAAAGCGAAATACCAAGAAGAGGATGCTGTCGGATGGATGGCCATCGATGAAGCCTTAAACGAAGTTTATGGCCAATTGGAGCCCCGCCATTATGGCCCGGCCAATGGCTTACATTACGCTGCCGGAGGACAAGACCCCATTGATGGCATCAGCATTTATGATCATGCTGGCGAGCCGCCTCACTTGCATTTGATTTCCTATGGCATGAGCGAGCTTTATTATGCTCCGGAAAAGGCCAACGAAGAATTTAGTAAATGGGGATTTGAATTTACCTGTCGGCTTCTGCCTTTTGCTGAAGATGAAGGTGACCCTTTTTGGCTGGTTCATGTGTTCAATAACCTGGCGAGGTACGTGTACCAAAGTGGTCGCTGGTTTGAGGAGAATCAGTTTATTCCGGCCAAAGGTCCTGTTCGCTTGAATACCGATACGGCTATTGTAGGCTTTGTGACAGCCTTGGACCCGGAATTAGGTCGGATACAGACGGCTCATGGTGAGGTTTCTTTTATTCAATTGTATGGCGTGACCCAGAAGGAGCTGGATGATCTGTTGGCTAATGCATCGACTGATTATGTGGCTGCTTTTATAGCGAAAGTGAAAGAAACGAATCCTTTATTGATTACGGATTTAACAAGGACTGACAACAATTAAACATCTTTTCGGATGAATTGTTATCTGTTTAGATATTTCGTATTTTGATAAAAAAAAGGCATGCAATTTAATGGGTTTCAAAAGATAAAGCGCGTAGGACAGATCCTGAAGATTTTATCTAAACATGGATTTGATGAAATTATTTCCCGTTCCAACTTGGATCGGATTCTTCCCGATAGCTTTCTGTTTTGGAACAACCATGCCAAGCGCATTTTTGAGGATGATTTCAATGCGCGCATTCGTTTAGCTATTGAAGAGTTAGGGCCGACGTTTATTAAACTCGGGCAGCTGTTAAGCAACCGTCCTGATATTATTCCCAAGGATATGCAGGAGGAGTTGATTAAGCTGCAAGATGATGTGCTGACTTCCGATATTGATATCCGTGCGGTTTTGCAGGAGGAATTGGAAATCAATGCGGATGATGATTTTATTTCCATCGATCCCATTCCAATTGCTTCGGCCTCCATTGCCCAAGTATACCGGGCAACCTTAAAGACTGGGCAGGAGGTTGTGTTAAAGGTGAAACGGGAGGGTATTGATGAAATTATCCATGCCGACCTGGACTTTATAAAGGATTTGGTGCAGTTGCTGCAACGGAAATATGAGGTGGTTTATAAAATGAACCTCTACCAAATTGTGCTTTCCTTTGAAAGTTCACTCCTCAACGAGCTTTCCTTTACCAATGAATTAAATAATATCGAACGCTTTCGTCGCAACTTCGCCGGCAATAAGGATGTGTATGTGCCGAAGGTGCACCGCAAGTACAGTACCGATAGGTTGCTGTGTCTGGAGTTTATTGATGGCATCAAGGTGAATGACTTGGAAGGCTTTCAAACCTATGGCTTATATACAAAATCGGTCCTTCAGAATGTGCTTGACCTCTATCTGGAGCAGGTGCTGATGCATGGTTTCTTTCATGCGGATCCGCATCCGGGCAATGTACTGGTCAATAGGCGCGGGCAGATTGTGTTTCTGGATTTTGGAGCTATGGGCTTTATGATTCCGGAAGATCGCCGGATTATCGAAGCCATGGTGCTTGATTTTTTGGCAAATGACGCAAAAGGTCTGATTAAGGATATTAAGAAGCTGGCCGTGGTGCATCACATTGAAGATGAGCGTCGGCTGGAGCGGGATGCCTACGAGATTTTTGAGATGATAAAGCAGAATGCCTTGGACGATATCGATATCTCGGTGATGCTCAAAAAGTTGAATATCGTGCTGCAAAGTAATCATATCCTCCTACCTGACTTCGTGTATATCCTTCTGCGGGGGGTGTCGATTCTGGAAGGTACGGGCAGGCAATTGGATGCAGAGTTAAATGTGCCGGAGAGTATTGAGCCCTTCGCGAAGAAAATCGCCCAGGAGAAGCTGTCGGCAGAATACTTGATTGCCCAATTGAAAGAGAAGGCGAAGTTTGCTAAGGATGTGCTGACGGAAGTGCCTGAAGACCTTCTGGAATTGCTGGATAAGGTGAAAAACGATAAAGTGACGCTGAATCATAAAATGCAGGATTTCGATAATCTGCAGCTGATTCTGCATCGCATGGGAAATAAATTCTTGCTTTCTATTCTGGCGATGACATTTGGGGTGGGGGCAAGCATTCTGGCGAATGGTAGGGTAGGGTATTTGATCTGGGGAATCCCGGTGTTGTCATGGTTTGGCTTTGTTGCTAGTTTTGTGATTTGCTTTGCGCTGTTGAGCCATTTGTATAAGAGTAAGTAGATGAATTGCTACAAAAACCGCAATCGGTTTATTATTTCTATTTGTAGAAAATAAAACATCTTAAAAGTTTATAATATTTGCAGTTCTTACCGAGGATGCGAACCCTATTTTGCTCCTTCTGTAGGCCAAACATTATTAACTTATTATGCTTTTTTCAAATAGAGTTTTAAAATTTCTGTTTTTTACAGCTTTATTTTTCTTTTTTCTTCTTGGGCTTGCCGTTTTTTTTAGAGGCCTCTTAAATAATTTGGAAAAAACTGATGCCTTGGGGGAATGGCTTATAAATTTTCAAGGAGGCTTCGTTCGAAGAGGAATTTTAGGAGAGTTACTCTATAAGGGATATTTGTTTTTTGGTGCAAATCCGGTTTTAGTTTTAAAAGTTGTTTCCATACTTTTTATATTTTGGATTTCTGCCTTAGTTCTTTTCGTTTTTAAACAAATTGGAATACCCTATTACTACATTGTTTTCCCTTTAATAAGTGTCACTTTATTCTATTATCAACCTTATTTTTCTGGATTTAGGAAAGACCCAATCCAATTAGTCCTTGTATTTTACTCACTTTCCTATTTAAAGAAATACCTTGACCAGGAGAAAATCAGTTTTCTAATAATCTGGCAGTTTCTTTTAATCTTAGGCCTGTTTATTCATGAGGCATTTTTGTTTTATGCAGTAGGTATACAGGTTTTACTGTTCCTATTAGCGAAGGAGTCAACTTTTTCTTGGCGTATATTGCGAAAAATAGGGGTTCTTTTTCCAATTTTCCTAGCTGTCATCTTGAATTTTACGCAGAAGGGTAATGAATTGGTTGCCAGTCAAATTTGGAACTCCTGGGGTTCTTTTTTTCAGAATGAGTTCGGACCCAATGCTTCAATGTATGATTATGTATCCTTAAAAGGATTGACCTGGTCGCTTAATCATGCTGTAGGGCTGCATCTGGATATTAATTTTATAAGACGAGATAGTTTAGGTGTCCCAGCCTTCAGCTATATATTACCGGTTTTATTTGTGATGCTCTATGTATATTCTACGGTTAAATTCCGTGCAATGGAAGCCTCTGCTAAAACTCAGTTTACTGCTTTTGTCTGCATTTGGTTGACCATATTTGTTTGTATGTTGCCTTTATTTACGGTTTTATCATGCGATTTTGCACGATTATTTACTTATTTAAATATCAGTAGTTTATTTGTTTTTTATTTTTTCAGCACGTATTTCGTTGCATTGAAATCACCCCTTAACATGCTGAATCCTTTCGCAAAATGGATTGCAAATTTTTATGATCACCCGAGGATGAAATGGATGTATAATCCAGTTGTTTTTATCTTAATTGTTTTTTTCTTTTTAACCTATTCAAACTTTGGGTTTCAGACGTATACTGCTTTTGATAATTCTATTGCGGGAAGACTTTTACAAAAAATATTTAGTGTATGGGAGAAATTCTCAAATTATTAAGACCCAAACAATGGTCGAAGAACCTATTTATCTTTCTTCCATTATTTTTTGCTGGTCAAATTCAGGATCCTAATCTAATTTTAAACTGCCTGGTTACTTTTGCAGCTTTTAGCTTCATGGCTAGTGCAATTTATGGTATTAACGATGTAGTCGATGTAAAAGAAGATAGGTTGCACCCTAAGAAATCGAAAAGACCAATTGCTTCGGGCAGGATCTCCATTCCTGTGGCAATACTAATTTCTATGCTACTGATCCTCATTTCTTTTTCTTTGATATGGTTTTATCCATCAACTAATAAAGTGCAACAATTATTGATATTGGGCATTTATTTGATCATGAACATTTTATATTGTTTTTGGTTGAAAAGGGTTGCTATCATAGATGTCATGTTTATAGCCATTGGTTTTGTGCTCCGATTGATCATCGGCGGGATGACGGCCGACATTCCGTTAACCCATTGGATCGTGATTATGACCTTTTTATTAACGCTTTTTATTGGATTTGCTAAACGTAGGGACGATTTAATCTTAAAAAATAACCATGGTATCACACTGAGAAAAAATACTAATCGTTATAATTTAGACTTTATTAATCAGGTGCTATGTTTGTTAGGCGGAATAACGATAGTTTGCTACATTATGTATACCGTGTCGCCAGAAGTAATTGTTCGTTTTAAGTCTCCATATATGTATATTACAACAGTTTTTGTTTTAGGAGGGATTGTGCGATACTTACAATTAGCTATTGTAGATCAAAATACGGGAAGTCCGACTGAAATATTGTTAAAGGATCGGTTTATACAGGGATGTCTTGCCTTATGGATAGCATCCTTTTATTTGATAATTTATTTAAATGGATAAAATCAATCTTGAACTATTTGATTTTGATGGTACATTAACTGATAAGGACACGTTTGTTGATATTATCAAATTTAACGAGGGTTTTTTTAAATGTTATATTGGCTTTCTGAGATATGCTCCTTTTTTAGTTTTGATGAAATTAAACTTGTACTCGAATCAAAAAACCAAAGAGATGATCTTCAGTTATTTTTTTAAAGGGATGCATCATGCAGCATTCAATGCATTATGCAAAGCATATACGGAGGATCGCTTTCCTAAAATTATAAGGACAAAGGCTATTGATTATATCAAGGATTCAAAGGCGCAGAAAGGCATTGTTTCTGCCAGTATGTTTCCTTGGGTGAAATTGTTTGCGGAGAAGTTGGGAATTGATTTTGTGTTGGCCACAGAAGTCGAGATTGATGAAAATGGATTGCTTACCGGAAAATTTGCTTCTGCAAATTGCCATGGCGAAGAAAAGGTCAATAGAATAAATAAAAAATTAACAGCTAGAGATTCTTATGCTATTACAGCTTTTGGAGATAGCTCCGGTGATAAACAAATGTTAGCGTATGCTGATCGTGGATTTTTCAATTATTTTAAATGAAATCATACTACATAACTATATTACTTAGTGTTTCTTTAGGGGCAGTAGCTCAATTGTTCTTAAAATTGTCGTCAAAAGACATGAACTCGATTGTCGGCATCATCCCTAAATATAAATCATTATTAATGGTTCCCTATTTTTGGGGAGGATTAATTTGTTATGGATTGAGTTTATTGTTCTGGTTAGATGCCTTATCAAAAATGGAGCTTAGTCGAGCTTACCCTTTAGTGAGTCTAGGTTATATTGCTTCTTTATTATTGGGTTATTTTTTCTTAGAAGAGTCCATAACGTTAAATAAAGCCATCGGAATTCTATTAATAATGAGTGGAGTCGTGTTTATTGCCAAATAAATCTTAATATTCATTGCCTGTTTTTCGATAATAATTCCCCATTAGAATTTTACTTTCCTTGTTTTTAAAGTTAGTTTCAAATTGTAACTAATGGTTTCTGTATTGTTGTTAGAGATATTTTTTATAAATTAACAAAAAATTGAGAGCTAACTATTCTTTGAAGTGTTGTTAATTTTTGTTTCGCGACAATCTGTCGGTTGTTTGCTACAAATAAAGATTTGAACAAACGCTTTGTCAGTTAATGCCTTTTCGAAACTGTAATTTTGTTACGTGAATATATGTGAAGGACATTTCTACCTCTCATTTATCGAATTTTAATAGTGCTATTTGTTTTACAGATACTTTAAATTTTGGAATTACTTGTAATCGTTATACCATTTATCTTCGCCATATTAATGAATACGGCATTTATACCGTTTATCTTATTAGTTACCTATAAGAAACGGTTATTTGACCCTATTGATGCGCGAAAACTTCACCAAAGGATTATTCCTAGGTTAGGAGGGGTCGCATTTGCGCCTATTCAATGTATTTTGATGGTTATTACGATGGTTTTGGTATTTAAGACTTCTTTTGCGCCATTTGAAGTACAGTCCTGGGCTTTTTTATCGCATTTTATGATGCTCATTTGTGGGCTGGTCATTCTTTCCATTGTGGGTATAGGAGATGATCTTATTGGTGTTGATTATAAATGGAAGTTTTTAACCCAAGTGTTGGTGGCTTCCTTATTGCCTTTATCTGGATTATGGATTAATGATCTGTACGGATTAGGTTTTATCATAAAATTATCCCCTTGGATTGGGATGCCATTAACCATTTTTGTTATTGTATTAATTATTAATGCTGTAAATCTCATCGATGGTCTGGATGGGCTCTGTTCGGGATTGATTGGTGTTAGTTGTTTGGTTTTAGGAAGCTTATTTATGTTTTATGGCGCATGGGTTCATGCCTTATTTGCATTTATTACGTTAGGCGTTTTAATTCCATTCTTTTATTATAATGTATTTGGCACCAAAAAAAGAAGACGTCAAATCTTTATGGGAGATACTGGAAGTATGACCTTAGGTTTTTCCATCGCTTTCTTAGCCATTAGCTTTGCCATGAATAATGAATACATAAAACCATTTTCAGAAGGGGCTATTGTTGTTGCATTCTCCACGTTAATCATTCCAGTATTTGATGTTGCTCGTGTAATGTATGTACGCTGGAGACAAGGCCAACCTATTTTTAAGCCAGATCGTAATCATTTACATCATAAGTTTCTTAAGGCAGGAATGACGCATCGGACTGCCATGATTGCAATCATTGGTCTATCCCTATTTTTTAGTATTTTTAATATAGTAATGGTTGAGTATATTAGTAATAATATAGTTTTAGTTTTAGATGTTTTTTTATGGATTGGATTTCATGCAATTTTTAATCGTCTAGATCGTAGAAATGTTATAGCGAAAGTACAACTGTATATTAATCTGTTATAATCTACTCATGAATATCACAATAATTGGTGGTTCCGGTTTTGTTGGGACCAAATTAATCAGCTTGCTTTCTCAATCACCTAACTTTTCCATAAAAAACATTGATAAACAGCGTAGTATTGCCCACCCTCAAATAACGAACATCGCTAATGTGTTAGATTCTGAGGCTTTAAAACGTGAATTGGCGGGTGCAGATGTAGTCATATTATTGGCAGCTGAACACCGAGACGATGTTACTCCTACCTCCTTGTACTACGATGTAAATGTACAAGGAATGAAAAATACGTTGGAAGCAATGGAATATAATGGGGTTAAAAGGTTAATATTTACAAGTTCTGTTGCTGTTTATGGGTTAGATAAAGATAATCCCGACGAGCAGTCGGAAAAGGATCCTTTTAATCATTATGGCATAAGTAAGTGGAAGGCTGAACAAGTATTAGATAATTGGCGCAATTCGCATGCTGATTGGAATATTAATATCGTACGTCCTACCGTTATTTTTGGAGAAGGCAATCGAGGAAATGTATTCAATTTGCTTAACCAAATTGCAACAGGTAAATTTATGATGATTGGGGCAGGAAATAACCAAAAATCCATGTCTTATATCGGAAATATCATTGCCTTTATTGAATTTCTATTAGTAGAAAAGACTGCTGGCTATCATATTTATAATTATGTTGATAAACCTGATTTTACCACCAATGATCTTGTTTTTCATACAGGAGAGATATTAGGTAAAAAAATCCCAACAACCAAGATTCCTTATTGGTTAGGACTTTTTGGAGGCTATGGTTTTGATGTGCTGGCTTTTTTAACGAGAAAAAAGCTGAATATTAGTTCTGTTCGAGTTAAGAAATTTTGTGCTGTTACTAAATACGATTCTACCAAAGCAATGTCTTCTGGTTTCATTCCGCCTTATAGTATGGAAGAGGGGTTAAGAAGGATGTTAAAAGAAGAGTTTGGAAAGTAATTTATTAGATGGGAGAAAGCAATTCTATAGCTAAAAATAGTTTTTTTCTGTACCTAAGAATGCTGATTACCATCGGGATTAGTTTTTATACTTCCCGGGCTATTCTTCAATTGTTGGGGGTAGAAGACTATGGGATTTATAATTTAGTTGCAGGTGTAATTGCATCCTTTTCCTTTATTTCAAATACTATTATTTCTGCAAATGCCCGATTTCTTTCGTTTAGTATAGGACTTAATGATTATGAAAAAACAAATAAGACTTTTTCTTTGTGCTTAGCATCGAGCCTAATCATAGGAATAGTTTTAGTCCTTCTTTGTGAAACTTTTGGGCTTTGGTGGTTTAATAATAAATTAGTCATTCCGGCAGACAAAATAAATGACGCGCTCACCATTTTTCATATTTCAATAATCAATTTATTTTTCTCGATATTATTTACGCCATTTAATGCATTGGTTATTGCCTATGAAAAAATGGGGGTTTATGCTATGGTGAGTGTAGTAAATTCCATATTAAACTTATTATTGGTTCTCGCACTATTCTTAGGCCCATTTCCCGTGAGTAATTTGGTGTTATACACTTTTTTAACCTTATTAGTAAATTTTAGTATTGGCGTATTTTACATCTATTATGCAAAATCGAGATTTCAAGTCGTTTCATTTAAGCCTAGATTTGGATCAGAACTAAGAAGTTTATTCGCTTATTCCTCGTGGGATGTATACGGAAATATGGCCGTTACTGCGCGAACCTCAGGCGTTGCAATTTTGCAAAATATGTTCTTTGGTGTGGTCGTGAATGCTGCAATAGGAATTGCCACCCAGGTTCAGAATATTGTCAACCAATTTTCATCAAATATTCTATTTGCATCTAAACCTCAGGTGGTAAAGCATTATGCTGCAGGGAATATTCCGGATATGATGAATATTATTCATAAAACGACAAAATATACGACCCTATTATTAGCATTTGTAATTGTTCCGCTTCTTGTAGAAATAGATTTTGTATTGAAATTTTGGTTAGGAATTTTGCCTGACCATGCAAGTTCCTTTGTTCAATGGTTTTTGCTCTTTGTTTTGGGAGCGAATGTTTCCCAATGTCTTATTATGGGGATCCATGCGACTGGTAAGGTTAAGAATTCCAGCCTAATCAATGGTACTTTATATTTTTTGGTACTTCCTATATCTTATTATGCTTATAAACAGCAAGCATCAGCAGAATTCCCCTATATTTTGAATGTTATTTTTGTCCTAACTGGAGGGTTTTTAAATGCCATTTATTTAAAAATGGAAATTAAGTCTTTTCAAATTCTTCGCTTTTATCAAAAGGCGGTATTTCCTGTTTTGCTTCTTTCCATTATGACCTATGTACTCTTACTATTCGTAAAGGGGAAATTTGCAAATGAGTATTTGTCCTTTTTTATTACCTGCATTTTGTCTAGCTTGTTGATGGGGCTATTCTCTTGGTATTTTATTTTAGATGCCGGAATCAAAGCAAAGTGTATTAACTATGTAGGAAAGTTATGGCGGTAAAATTAGTTTCCATAATTTCTCCTTGTTTTAATAGTACCGAGTATCTTCACAAACTATTAAACTCCATCTTACAGCAAGATTACCCAAATATTGAAGTAATTTTAGTTGATGACGGTTCTAAAGATAACCTTAAGGACTATCTGATAGATCATGCTTATTTCATCAAGTTTGAGGAAAAAGGGTTTAGATTACAGTACTTTTATCAGGAAAATAATGGTCAGGCTTCCGCAATAAATTTGGGATTAAAGCATTATAAAGGTGATTATTTGACTTGGCCGGATAGTGATGATTATTATAATACGGAAAGTGCTATTTCTACATTTGTCACTGAGATTGAGCGTGGAGATTATGATATGGTTCGGTGTTTTCCAAATCATGTAGATGATAAGGGAGCCATTCTTGAGTTTATTATTCCAACGTATTCAGATAAAGAGATTCTAAATGATTGCTTATTAGAAAATAATTTTTGGTTTTCACCCATTTGTTATTTCTTCAAATCAAACGTGATTGTAGAGGTTCTTGATAATAAGATTTTACCTAGTAAAGTTGGACAAAACTTTCAGTTTTATATTCCGCTATTTTATTCCGGGAAAATGAAAACAATTGAGATTCCATTAGTGAACTATCTAGTAAGAGCTAACTCACATTCTCATGCTAAAAAAAGTTTGATCGATGCAGTTAAAAGACTATCTGATATCTATTTATTAAAACTTCAAATTATTTCACATTATAAGCTCAATGTAAATTCGAAAGTGCTCTATACGTTAAAAAGAAAAATGGAACTTTCTAAATTGCGATTATATATGGAGCATAATGAACTATTTAAAGGCGTAAAAATTATCTTGAGTCGCTTAACCCTTTCTGCTGCTGCTTACAGAATTTTTTTATCTGGAATCATCAAGCAAATGAAAACAACCCAACAAGGGGATCATATTTAAATTTAGCCTACAATGAAAGAAGCTATTCGAACTCTATTAAAACCAGTTTTGTCTAATCCTACTGTTGAAGGCTGGATAAAAAAAAGATATTTATTTAAGAACTTTCAACAAGATGCTCAGTTATTTCATCGGCATGCGACGGCATATAATGAGGGAGGCTTAAAAAATAAAGAGGCGAATTTAATTTTAAATTATCATTCCTTAGAAAAAGGAATGTTATTTAATAAGATGAAAAGAGCTTATGGACAATATAGGATTAATAATCTTCATCAGTTATTAACCGATGAGGAAGTCATAAAACATATAGGACGTTCGCAAATAAGGGTTGGGTATGAGGTAATGTGTAAATATTATGAGTTACAACAAGCTAATGGTTATGACATCAGTGGTATTTTCAGCAAAGCGCAGTACGAATTGTACAAAACAATTTTAGGTAATTATTACAATGCAGCTTTCTCAGGCACAATTGATTGGACAATAGACCAATTTTATAAAGATAACCAAAGTAATTTCGAGCAATTCTCAAGCTCAAGAAAGAGTGTTCGGAATTTTACCGGAGAGAAAGTACCTCGAGAAATTTTAGAAAAAGTAATTACTCTAGCAAATAATGCACCTTCTGTTTGTAACCGTCAAGCGAGCAATGTGTATGTTGTGGAGGATAAAAATAAGATTGATCAAATTCTGAAGATTCAAGATGGATTTACTGGGTATACAGAAAATGTTAATCAGCTAATAATTTTAACCAATGATCGACATTATTATTATACACCTGGTGAACGAAATCAATTATACATTGATGGAGGGCTATATTTATTAAACCTACTTTATGCTCTTCATTATTATAAAGTTGCGAATTGTCCAGCTAATTGGGCCAAAACTATTAAACAAGAAGAAGAGATATATCAAGTCATTGCATTACCGAGGTCTGAAAAAATAATTTGTCTGGTTCCAATTGGATATGCTGTGGATGAATTTAAAACAACTTTGTCACTAAGAAGGCCTAGTCATGAAAACTTAGAATTCATCACCTAACTATGAATAAAAAGGTTGCTATATTAACTCAACCCTTAAAAGGGAATTATGGGGGGATAATTCAAAATTATGCACTCCAACAAGCTTTATTGACCTTAGGGTATGAACCAGAAACGATTTCTCGTGAATATTTTAAAGACGCCTCTGATTTTCGAAAATTTCTTGCTCGAGTTAAAAATAACTTGATTGGATTAGTGAAAGGGAATAAAAAGAAAATCTTTTCTTCTAAGGAGGCTGATCTCATATTTGCAGAGAACTTCAGATTTATTAAAACCTATATTAATAAGTCAAAAAGCATATATAATACTGCAGAAATGCAAACCTATTTTTCGCAACATAATTTTGATGCAATAATCGTAGGGAGTGATCAAACTTGGAGGCCAAAATATTCACCCAATATCTATAACTATTTCTTAGATTTTGTATCAAATGATGCTAAACCAGTAAAACTTACTTATGCTACCTCATTTGGAACAGATCAATGGGAGTTTTCCGAAGAACAAACAATCCGTTGTAAACAACTTGTTCAAACGTTTAAAGCGATCTCTGTTCGCGAGGAATCCGCAGTCAAGTTATGTAAAGAATACTTAGATTGTGATGCGCAGTGGGTATTGGATCCGACGATGCTATTGACTAAATCGCATTATTTAGAACTAATTAACCAGGAAATTACTAATAAGCCTTCCGTATTTAATTATGTTCTTGATAGAGATCCAGAAAAACAAGCTGTATTAAAAGAAATTGCCAATTTTTTGGGAACGGAACTATTTACTACACAACCTAAAAAAGCGATAGAAAATGGTCCTGTTTATGATTTTGAAAATATAGAAGACTATAAATACCCTTCCTTAGAAAGTTGGTTAAAGTCCTTTGCTGAAGCTTCATTTGTTGTGACCGATTCCTTCCACGGTACAGTCTTTTCAATTATCTTTAATAAACCATTTCTTTCGATAGTAAATGAAGAAAGAGGGGCGTCGAGATTTTATTCTTTACTGAAGAAGTTTGGTTTAGAGCATCGTTTGCTAGTAGATTACAAAAAGTTGAATCTTGACCTATTAAAAGAGGCTATTGATTATGATAAAATCAATAATGTCCTTCAAGAAGAGCGCGAAAAATCCTTAGCATTCCTCCGTAGTAACTTATTTGAAAGCTAAATAGTTGGAGATAAATTTATATAATGTCAATAATATTAGATAAATATAAGGTAAGTGTAATTGTACCAATGTACAATGCGCAGGCGTATTTGACAAAATGCGTGGAGAGTTTATTTGCACAAACCTTAACTAATTTTGAAATTATATTTATTGATGATTGTAGTGCAGATGGTACTGTCTCGAAACTAAAAAAAGTTTTAAGTGACCTAGCTAATACGGAAATTTCAACCAAAGTCATACTTAATAAAAGTAATTTAGGTGTTGCAAGTACTCGTAATAAAGGGCTTGACAATGCTGAAGGATTATATTTAGCAGCAGTAGATCCGGACGATTTTATTGCACCTACTATGTTGGAAGATATGTTTCAAGCCGCGGAGACTGCCAATGCGGATATCGTTTGGTGTGACTATGTAAATGTATATGCAGATCGAGAAGATTATATCAGCCAAAAGATAGCGGAAGATCCTCTCACATGTATTTCTGATCTTTTGTCTGGAGCTTTATTTGGTGGCATGTGTACTAAATTAGTCAAACGCTCCTTATTTCTAGAGAATCAAATCAGGTTCCCCGATGGTTTAAATATGTCTGAAGACCTTAGGGTTTGTATATCCTTATTCTATTATGCAAAGACCGTAAAATACGTTGGCAAGGGATTATATTTCTATACACAATTTAGTGATACTTCTATAAGTATATCTAATAATCAGCAAGTAAAAGTCAATCTTCAATGGTTTGAAAATATAAAGGGTATAGAATCTTTTTTAAAATCAAAAAACTTCCAAGGTGTAGAAAGCAACATCATGAAGTTAAAGTTAATAGCAAAGCAGAACTTGCTGGTTAGAGGAAAAGAATTGAGTGCTTTTTTAAAATGGAGAGAAGTATTTCCGGAGAGTAATGCCTTCCTTGATGAAAGTGATTTGCCGAAACATTATAAAATTATCGGTAATCAGATTCTAAATAACAAGTTTTTGATTCCTAGGGGTTGGTTGTTCTTAAAAAAAGTTTTAGGGAAATAATATTAATATGGAAAAGCAGCATATCATACCTATTGTATTTAGCTTTGACGATAATTTAGTGATGCAGGCAGGAGTTTGTATTTCTTCTTTACTTTTTCATGCCAAAGCAAGCACTTATTATTCTATTTTCATTTTACATGATGACCAAGCTAAATTTCCCAAGCTTGGTGAATTAGAAAAACTCCATGAGTTTTATTCTAATTTTGAAATCTCTTATGTAAATGTAGGCGAAACTTTTAAGGACGCATTTCAAATTAGAGGCATTACGCAAGCTACTTATTATCGTTTATTGATTCCGGATGTTATTCCTCAATATGATACTATTATGTATCATGATGTCGATATTATTTTCAGATCGGATTTAGCTGATATTTTCTTGAATACAGCTATGGAGGATTACTATGTTGCTGGTGTATCGACTCCATTTTCAGATACAGAAGAATACTTGCAAAAGGTAATTGGAATGACCTCTAAAGAGTATATCGCTGCGGGAAACATCATCTTGAATTCTAAAAAACTTCGTGAGGATGGGTTGGTACAAAAATTTAAAGACCTGGCGAAGGAGAACTGGAAATACCAAGATATGGATGTTTTAAATATTGCTTGCAAGGGGCGAGTAAAATATTTACCGCCTTCATTTTGTGTCGTAGGGACTACCTCAAAAATCCTCCAAGATCCTAAGCAAACCTATTATTCCAAAGAAGAGACTGCTTATGCTTTAAAATACGGTATAATCCATTATAATGGTCCAAAGCCATGGAACTCTTGGTGCTTAAACTTTGATATTTGGTGGGAATATTATCGAAAATCACCCTATTTTAATGCGCAATACTATTATCAATTTTATGCCAGCAAGTTTAACGAACTTGATGAATTATCTTTGATGAAACGGGTAAAAGTTTTAGTAAGGTATTTTTTTCCAAGAAAGAGGGGCAAAGGATGAATCAATTGATCTCTATAATTGTTCCTGTCTATAAAGCTGAGAAGTATATAGCGCGATGTGTGCATTCCTTAATGCAGCAATCCTACAGTAATATAGAGTATATTTTCATTGATGATCTTGGAGGGGATAATAGCATACAAATTTTAGAAGAAGCTATAAAAGAATACCCGGAGAGGAAAGAAATATTAATCATAAAAAATGAATGTAATAAAGGATCCTCAGAATCTCGGAATATAGGCTTAGATAAGGCTAATGGTGACTATGTTACGTTTTGTGATGCAGACGATTGGATGGAGAAAAATGCTTTAGAGGATTTGTTTGATCATCTTAATAGTCAAAATGCTGATATCGTTTGGTCTGATTTTTTTCTCTCCTATGTTGACCAGGAATTGATTCAAAAAGAAGATGTTCTACCGACTTCTGAACAATGTATTAAAGCGATGATTTCTGAACAAATGCATGCAGGATTATGGAATAAATTATATGCGATGCGACTTTTTAAGGCGCATAATATTCGATTTCCTGCTGGTTATAATATCTGGGAAGATATGCTTGTGAATGTTCAATTATTTTATTGGGCAAAAAAGGTTAGTTATTTGCCAAAAGCTTATTATCATTATGTTCAGTATAATGCAGATTCCCAGGTTTCTAGCAAATCTCCTGATAAATTAGCTTCCATATTTGTAAATACACAAAGTATTTTAGACTTTCTAAAATCAAAAGAAAACTTTAATGCTGCCGAGATATTAGCTCAATTGATGTTATCCTCGAAAAAGAGTCTTTTATTTTCAACCAAGAAATCTGATTATAGAAAATGGAAGGAAATTTTTCCTGAATCCAATGAATTTGTAATGAAACAAAAAAGTTTGCCGCAGTATTCGCGTTTATTAGGGCAAGCAATTAATCATAATAATTATATATTTATTAATACTTGGATACTTACTAAAAAGATTAAAAACTTTTTTTCATCCTAATCACCTAATTAGTTCATGAATACTCCTTTGGTTTCCATCATCATTCCAGTCTTTGGCGTTGAACGATTTATTCAGCGATGCTTAGTTTCTTTGTTTGAGCAGACCTATCAAAATATTGAATATCTGCTTGTTGATGACGCAAGCAAGGATGGTAGTATGGACATTGCCAAAGCAACTTTGGATAAATATCCGCGTAGAAAAACGCAGGTAGAAATTATTAGTCATCCGAAAAACCAAGGTTTGCCAGCGGCACGAAATACAGGATTGAAAGTTGCAAAAGGTGAATATATTATACATGTAGATAGTGATGATTGGGTTGAAATAGACATGGTAGAACAAATGGTAAACCATGCAGTTAGCAAGAAGGCAGATATCGTTTATTCAGATTGGTATTTGACATTTGCCCAAAACGAACGCTACATGAAACAAGAAGCTCATACTAATGGAGAAGATTGTATTAAAGCGATGCTACAAGGTGGAATGCGATTTAATGTTTGGAATAAATTAGTAAAAAGAGATTTATATAGAGAAGGTGCAGTGGTGTTTCCTGTTGGAAAGGCAATGGGGGAGGATATGACGATGATAAAATTATTTGCATATGCTAAAGTCGTCAGCTATTTGCCGAAAGCTTTTTATCATTATTTACAAATTAATCCAAATGCCTATACTAAACAGGTGTCTTTGGAGCGATTTAAACAAATTGATTTTAATGCCCAAGAAACTATAAACTTTTTAGAAAGACGGTATGGAGATAAGTTCAATAATGAATCAAATTATTTTAAATTAAATGTCAAATTACCCCTTCTTATAGGTAATAATAAGACTTCATTTGATTTTTGGAGGTCTCTATATACAGAATCAAATCCATTTATTGAAAGTAATCCAACAACAAATAGACGAATAAAATTTATTCAGTGGGCAGCTTTGCATAAACTGGATTTTATAGTCCGGTTACATTATTTCTTAATTATTAAAGTAATCTATGGAATTATCTATAAATAAGAATTATTCTGGCATTAAGTCAGAACCCAGTAAGCTAAGTGTAATTATCACATCTATCTTACTAGGCATATTAGTTAGTACCTATTTTTTTCCTTTCGAATTTACTTTTCTTCCAAAGGGCTTAAATACCAAGGTCATCCTTGCTGTATTTGCTGTTTTGATTTTGGCGGTTCAATTCATTCGGCAAGGTGCGGTTCTTATTAATAAAGAACTATTTCCCGCAATAGGCATTGCAGTCATTTTTAGTATTATTGGTTTTATTTCTGTTGAGGTTAATAATTCCAGTGACCTTAGTTATGCAAATTATTGGATTTCTTTTGCCACTTGGCTATTAGGTGCTTATACCACAATTTTTGTATTAGAATTGTATCATAAAACCTTCAATTTCAAAACTCTTTTTCATTATTTAATTGCAGTATGTGTAGTTCAATGTTTTTTAGCCCTTTTAATCGATAATAATGAAACGGTAAAAACGATTGTCGACAGATACATTTCTCAAGATACAGTTGCTGATGTAAAATTTTTAAATGAGGTAGATCGCTTATATGGAATTGGGGCCGCTATTGATGTTGCCGGCACACGTTTTTCTATTATACTAATTGGATTATGTGCCATACTGAAAAATGAATTTGATGGAGAGAATAGAAGATCTTTAATTCTATTTTATTGGTTCTCCTTTTTTGTAATTAGTGTCATTGGAAATATGATTTCACGAACTACTACAGTGGGTCTAGCCATGGGACTGGGATATCTGTTAATAAGTTCAAATATTTTCAAAAGTGATATTCGATTCTCTGTATTAAAAAGTTGGGGGTTAATATTCGTGGTTTCCATTATTCTTCTATTATTGTCAATTTATTTTTATAACACCAACTTAGAATTTCGGGAACAATTAAGGTTTGGGTTTGAAGGATTTTTTAATTGGTTGGAAACAGGTGTTTGGACCACAGGTTCGACGGAAAGGTTGAATTCAGAAATGTGGAGATGGCCAGATATTGATGATTATCAAACCTGGGTTATCGGAAAGGCGCAATTTGCGAACTGGTTTTTTGCAGGTACTGATATTGGCTACTGTCGATTCATCTTTTATTCTGGTTTGCTTGGGTTAGTGACATTCTCTATCTTTTTTATTGTAAATGCGTGGATCTGTGCACTAAAATTTCCCAAATATAGGTTGTTCTTTATTTTTTTATTGGCATTAACTTTTATTATTTGGCTTAAGGTTTCGACAGATTTGTTCCTAATATATGCGCTGTTCTATTGCATGAATAATGAAAGAAAGGTAGCTCAATGAAAATAGTTTATTGTATTTCTGGAATTTTTAATTCTGGGGGAATGGAAAGGGTATTAGCCAATAAAGCGAACTATTTACAAAAACATGGCTATGAAATAGTAATTATTACAACGGACCAAAGAAACAGAAATACATTTTTTTCTTTTGACCCTCAGATTAAACATATTGATTTAGATATCAATTACGATTTGAATAACAATAAAAGCTTATTATCTAAAGTTTGGAGTTATCCAAGTAAACAGCGATTACATAAGAAAAAGTTGGAAGCAGCTTTAAAGGAATTAAAAGCTGATGTTGTTATATCTATGTTTGATCATGATGTAAGTTTTTTACATAGCATTTCTGACGGGAGTGAAAAGCTGTTGGAAATCCACTTTTCACGATTTAAGCGCATCCAGTATGGGCGTAAAGGATTTTGGGGAGCTATTGATCGATATAGAAGTAAGCAAGATGCTATTACTGCTGCGAAATATAAAAAGTTCGTCGTGTTGACTCAAGAAGATAAAAAGCTTTGGGGAAATATGAAAAATATGGAGGTAATCCCTAACGCTAATTCATTTGAGTCTGACATTGTTTCAAATTTACAACAGAAACATGCAATCGCTGTAGGTAGATTCGATTACCAAAAGGGATTTGATGAGTTGATTGACACCTGGAAAATCGTGAATTTAAGTCATCCAGATTGGGTATTGGATATATATGGGCATGGGCCATTATTACAATCTTATATCCAACGTATAAAAGCCTATGGATTGGAAAACGTGATTATACTCCATGAACCAGTAAAAGATATCAGAAATGCCTATTTAAATAAAAGTATGGTTGTTATGACTTCCAGGTATGAGGGGTTTGGAATGGTATTAATTGAGGCACAAGTATGTGGATTACCTTTGTTGGCATATGCCTGTAAATGTGGTCCAAGAGATATTATAGAGGAAGGGAAAAATGGTATGCTATTTCCTGTAGGGGATATAAATGGATTGGCAAAAGGCATAATCTCCCTAATTGAGAATAAGGAACTCCGAAAAACTATGGGAAAGGAAGCTAAATTAATGGCTTCTAATTTTTCAGAAGATAAAGTAATGCACTTGTGGATGAAACTCTTTGATGGTTTATCTGATTAATATTAAATAATAGAAGATTGATATTTTGGAAAAAAAGAAAACCATTGTTGTATCAGCTGTAAACTTAAATGTTGGTGGGACACTGACCATTTTAAGAGATTGTTTAAGCTATTTGTCCAGTTTAAATAAAGAGGGGGATTATAGGATAATTGCTGTCGTTTATGATAAGGATTTAGCATATTATCCTTACATTGAATATATTGAAAATAAATGGCCAAAAAAAAGCTGGTTAAATAGGCTCTGGTATGAGTATATAAGCTTAAATAAAATTTCCAAACAAATTGGTCCTGTTTTTCTTTGGTTATCCTTACATGATACCACTCCGAATGTAATTGCTGAGCGCCAAGCTGTATATTGTCATAATCCTTTTCCTTTCTATCATTGGAAATTTAAAGAAATCTTATTTGCTCCCAAAATTGTAGGTTTTTCCTTGTTTTCAAAGCTTATCTATCAAAAAGGAATTCATCGAAATCTATTTGTCATTGTTCAACAACAATGGATAAAAGATGCCTTTAAAAGGATGTTTGGACTTGCGAAAGACAAAATTATTGTTGCACTTCCTACGGAGAATTCAGACAATAATTGGTCTATCAAACCTTCAGAGGGTACAGTTGAAATACCATCCTTTATATACGCAGCTTCGCCAAACAGTCATAAAAACTTTGAATGTTTATGCGAGGCGACTCGCATTCTGGCTATAAACACAGATAGTGAATTTAATGTTAAACTCACTATAGATGGGACAGAGAATGCCTATTCAAAATGGTTGTATAAAAAATGGGGTTCTGTAAAACAAATAAAATGGGAAGGATTTCAAGATAGAAAAAGCATGTTCAAACTGTATAATGAGGCGTCTTGCTTAGTTTTTCCTTCAAAAGTAGAAACTTGGGGATTACCCATCACGGAGTTTGCTAGTTTTAAAAAACCTATGCTATTAGCAAATTTACCCTATGCCAAAGAAACAGCTGCCTCCACATCAAATGCTGCCTTCTTTAACTCGGAAAATCCTCAGGAACTTGCTGAGTTAATGCTAGCTTTTATTGAACAGAAAAAGGGTGTTTTTTCAACCGTTCCAGAGAAAAATCTAGAAGAGCCGGTATCAAAATCTTGGGAACAATTGTTTTCTATTTTATTAAAATAAAATATGATCTCCTTTGCTCTCCTTATTGTGTTTTTATATGCAAACGCATTGATTGTAACACTAAAAAATGGTGAAATCAAGCCTTTTTCTTTAGATCAAGTAAATAACCTAAAAGGTGTTTTAGCCATTTTAATTATCCTTTATCATTTAACAACTATAGGGCATGTGACTTTCTTATCTCCTTTTGATTTTTGGGGCGCACCTATAGTGTCATTATTTCTATGCATTTCTGGATATGGTTTATTAGCATCTTATCAAAAAAAAGGAGATAGTTATTTAAATAACTTTATCCCATCTAAAATATGGCGAATTGTCTTTCCACTATTATTGGTGACAGCTGTTTATCTGATTTTTGAATATTTAGATAAGCAAATGTTCCCCGAGGGAATCTTTCAAAATTTATTCCTTTACGGGATAACTCCTTTACCTTTTTCTTGGTATGCATATGCTATCATTGGTTTTTACTTGCTTTTTTACCTTGTATTTCTAAATTCCAAATTAGGATTATACTTGAAATTATTTATCCTCCTTCTCTTGACCGTTGCATTTATCTTTATGCTACGAAACTTAGGTTACGGAAGAGAATGGTGGATTTGTGCTTTAGCTTTCCCTACCGGGATGTATTATAAGTTGTATGAAGACAAATTATTAAAACTTACTAAGCAACAGAAATGGCCATTGCTGATTGTTCCGTCTATTTGCGTTTTGTTATTGCTTATTGTAAAAAGTAAAATCGAGCTTTTGTTTCCTTTAGCCTATGTTATTATTCCCATAGCTTTAGTTTATCTCGTAAGTTTTATTTCGCTTAAGAATAAGGTTTTATTATTTTTAGGTAGTATATCCTACGAAATATATCTTTTGCATGGCGCTTGGATGTTTTTATTAAGAGGTAAAACTATACATCTTGACAATGACTATATCTTTTCCATCAGCGTCGTTTTATTTTCTATTATTTCTGCCTTTATATTCAATCAGCTCGCAAAAAAAATATTAAACCCATGAAAATTCTGCAAATAGGTAAATTCTATCCAATCCGGGGAGGGGTAGAGAAAGTAATGTACGACCTCATGCTCGGTCTTTCCGCGCAGCAGGTTCATTGCGATATGCTCTGTGCTTCCACAGAAGACTATCCTGCTTCAACCATACAGCTCAATCCTTTTGCAAAACTCATGGTCATGCCTACCAAGGTAAAGCTTGCCGCCACCATGCTGGCGCCTGATATGATAGGCAAGCTGAGGAGCATCGCTAAAGATTACGATATTATCCATATCCATCACCCAGACCCTATGGCGACTTTAGCCTTGTTTTTAAGCGGTTATAAAGGCAAAGTGATGTTACATTGGCACAGTGATATCTTAAAACAAAAAATGTTGCTGAAAGCCTATAAACCCCTGCAAAACTGGTTGTTGAAACGTGCCGATCTTATTGTTGGTACTACTCCCGTATATGTTGCGCAATCCCCATTCCTCAAAAACTTTCAACATAAAATAGATTATATACCCATTGGTATCCCAGCCATGACCTATGACCAAGCCTCGGCCAAAAAAATCCAGGAAAGCTATAATCATCGTAAAATAATATTTTCCTTAGGTCGCTTGGTTGAATACAAGGGATTCCGATATCTAATTGATGCTGCCCGGCACTTAGATGACTCTTATGTGGTTTTAATAGGAGGGAAGGGCCCTTTAAAGGAGGAATTAGAGCAGCAAATCGCCGAATATCAACTTCAGGATAAGGTGAAACTCTTGGGATTTATTGCCGACGAGGATATCCCTAGTTATTATGGTGCATCCACTTTATTCTGCTTAAGCTCTATCATAAAAACAGAGGCCTTTGGTATCGTTCAATTGGAAGCCATGTCTTGTGGTAAACCAATAGTTTCCACGGATATCCCAGAGTCGGGTGTAAGTTGGGTAAATAAAAAAGATGAATCAGGACTTATAGTACCTATTGAAGACGGTTTAGCGATCGCAAATGCGATAAAAATCATTACCGAAAATAAGGAATATTTCAATAAATTAGTAGTTGCAGGAAAAAATAGATTTCAATCAAATTTTACCCTCGCCAATATGGTAGATAAAAGTTTACAATTATATAAACAGATTTTATCGAATTAATACGGATAGGTATGTTTGTGGCTTAGAAACAAAGGTTGTCACGACAATTTACAGTTTTAGATACTAGATATTACTTAACAATGGATGAAACACTTGGTCATCGAAAAATTCAAATTAACAATGAAGTTTTCTTTGCTGAGATTTTAAGCGATATCCGCTCAGGTAAAACTGTGAAAATTAATGTTATCGGTAACAGCATGCTTCCTTTCCTGCGTTATGGTGATCAGGTGCTGCTAGAGGCAGTCGATTTAGACAACATACAACCGGGAGATATTGTATTAGCCAGGTATAAAAAACAGTATATATTACATCGGATCCGCCGAATTAAAGGAGATACTGTTTTTTTAATTGGTGATAATAATTTACAACTTATTGAAGAGGTTTCAAAAAGTGAATTATTAGCCAAGGTCTTGCAAGGATTTCGAGGCCAGAAGCAGCTCCACTTGTATAGCAGAAAAAGTATCGTCAAATCGACATTATACTATTATTTACGTCCGTTGCGCCGTGTAGTTTCCAAGATCATTAGGTAATTAGTTATGAAGTTAAGAGCAGATTTAAAATTAAGGAATATTGCAGGCGAGTATATTATTGTTGATCCTGGACAAGACATGGTAGACCTGTCCAAAGTTTTTACTTTAAATGAGTCTGCTGTGTTAGTTTGGGAAGAGTTGCTTGATAAAGATTTTACAGTAGATACAGTTGTCGCTATTCTCTTAACTACTTTTGAAGTAGAACCTGAACTGGCTCGTGAAGACGCCGAAAAATTGTTAGCAGATTTTAAATCCGGCGGTTTAATCGTTGAATAAAATCATTTGATGAACGAACAAAAGATAAAACAAGTATTCTTTACTTTATTGCAGAGCGGTTTATGGAATAAACCTGTGCAACATTTGGAGAATTTCCCATTGTCTGAATCGGATTGGGAGCTGGTTTACCTATGGGCAGTTCATCAAACCGTGGAAGGCGTTTTATTCGATGGTATCCAACAATTGCCACAAAACTTACAACCCCAAAAATCAATCTTGTTAAAATGGATCGTCCGCGTCGAGAAGTTGGCGATGCGTAACAACTGGATGAATCAGATTCTTGTGGATCAGATACATTTTTTTAGCCAGATCCAAGTATCCCCAATTTTATTAAAAGGGCAGGGGCTTGCACAGTATTATGAGGAGCCTTCGCGACGTGTGTCAGGAGATATCGATTGGTATTTCGAAAATCGTAAAGATTACAGCAAGGTGGCAGCGGCTTTACATTCGAAAGACATCACAGTTCAAGAAGATGCGGGTTATAGCTTAAGCTATGTTTGGAATAACTGCGAAATCGAGCATCATCAACGGATGTTCGACCTTCATAACCCTTTTTTAAAGGGTTTTTTAGGGAAACTGGCTAAAAAGGAAGAACCGAAACGATTAACTCTGGAGGTTAATGAAAAGACTATTACTTTACCATCGGCTCTTGAAACTCTCGTGCAGGTGAATGCGCATATTCTAAAGCATTTATTATCCTTCGGAATTGGTTTGAGGCAATTGTGCGATGCGGCACGCGCCTATTTCAGCTTAAAAAACCAGTATGATGAGAGAGAGTTACAACAGGTTTATAAACGAGCAGGCTTGCATAAATGGATTGATCTGTTGCACCACATCTTGGTGAAAAACTTAGGCTTAGCAGAGTCCTATTTGCCTTTTGCCTTAAACAAAAATAATAACGCCGAATGGATGCTAGAAGATATCCTGCTGGCAGGAAATTTTGGATTCCATCATGAAGCCTATAAAAGCGAAGAACTTCGCGCAGGTAAAAGACAACAAATAGGTAAACGTTTGTTCTCAAGCTTTATAAAATATGTGCCAGTAGCACCCAAAGAAGCAATATCATTCCCTATCGTCCACTTTTTATCCCGGTTTAGCCATTAAGGTTATGAACAGTAACTTAAAATATCAGCTGAAATGGGCTTGGCAGTTGGCCGAAGGCTTCCACGGGAAATTGGCAATACATTTCCTGTTGGAATTACTTGTCATTGCCAGTTCGCTATACTTTATTATTCTCTCCAAACAAGCGATTGATTTTGCCATCGAAGGAGATCGGGCAATGGTCAAGATGGTGCTGATTATCGGAGTTGTTGTCGTGATATTAGGCTTGATCTTTAAAAGTTTATCGGTTTGGATCAATGAGAAGACTCGCATTAATATGTTGATCGATTTACAGAATCGTTTGGTTAAATCGCAAATGTTATCCACTTGGAATTACATCAAGAAGTGGCACAGTGGTGATATCCAATTACGGATTAACGCAGATGCCAATGAAGTTGTTCAAATGGTCGGGGCAACATGTATCGCTTCTGTATTAACTTTAATTCGCTTGATTGCTTCTTTCTTTGTGCTTTGGTCCATGGATCCCATGTTGGCCTTTATTATTTTAGCCATTACCCCCTTATTTATCTTTTCCAAGGTCTATTTTCGCAGACTACGTACCTTAAATCACAACTTGAAAACAGCAGAAAGTAAGCTTGCACAAGTTGTTCAAGAGAACCTTCGGTTCCGTATGGTCATCAGGGCTTTAGGTTTGCAACAGAATAGATGGCATAAAATTGAACAACAGCAAGCGTCTATTGAAGATTTAAAAGGGGATTTACTGACGTTTTCCATCAAATCACAAACCCTGTTAAAAGCAGCTGTTAATTTCGGGTTTTTATTAACCTTTATTTGGGGTGTTTATAAGGTGTTAGAGCAAGAAATTACTTTTGGGATGATGACGGCCTTCTTACAGTTGGTAGGCCGGATACAAACACCGGTATTGGCCTTAATGAGCTTTGTTCCCGTGTTCATTAAGTTTAGAACGTCTGTAGATCGGGTAGATGAACTATTAGGTACCGAATTGGAAGCGGAGGAACAACCTGAGGTTTTGCCTGATGTTGCTGCTTTACATATCAATAATCTTTCCTTTCAATATGAGGATAACCTCATTATCGACAACTTTACGATGAAGGCCATATCAGGGCAACCAACCGCCATTATCGGATCGAGTGGAAAAGGAAAAACTACGCTTATTCGCTTGTTATTAACGATGGTGAACCCGATTTCCGGACAGGTTTATTTAGAAGCAGCAGGCAAACGTATTCCATTAAACCGAAACCATCGGATAAATATTGCTTATGTTCCGCAAGGTGATAAGCTTTTTGCTGGTACAATCCGCGAGAACCTCATGATCCATCCAGAGATCACCGAAAATAAAATAAAAGAGGTGCTTTATTTAAGCTGCGCTGAATTTGTTCATCAGCTTCCAGAGGGTTTAGATACGGATATTGGTGAATCTGGATATGGTCTTTCTGAAGGGCAGGCCCAGCGCATTGCCTTAGCACGCGCCTTACTAAAGGATGCGACCATTTGGTTATTTGATGAAGTAACCTCCGCCTTAGATGCTGAAACCACCCAAACCTTATTAGATCGACTCCTGCTAGCAGGAAAGGATAAGGTGGTCATTTATGTAACGCATGATTTAACTGTAGCAGAGCGCTGTAGCCAAGTTGTTTATATGCAATAATTTATTGAATTAATGGAGAACAAACAACATAGAAATCAAGAAGAACAGTTGCACATTTACTATGTGGTGGCTGAAATTGCTCTGGAAATTCGATATCCAAGCCAGATCAAAATGGATGCTGTTCTCTATAACTTCAAAAGGTTTCAGGTTGAAGAAATTCCTGATGGAATGCCGGTAATTTCCTTCGATCTATTTTTAAATAACGTCCAACTACAGCAAGAACACTTTAAGCTGTTAAGTGATATCTCGATTGTGTGGGGCGATAATTTTAAGTTCTATGAATCGGAGCAGCAATATCTTACCCATATTGAAGGTTCCCAGGCTAATCAATCCGCTTCTTGGAAAATGCTCAGTAATAAAAACTTTTCGCAATCTGCTATCTATACCGATGGATCTATTGAAGCCGGTAATACGGCCTTAAGTTGGTTATTGATGGTTGCATTTGGCCAGTCCATTTTAAGATTTAATACCGCCTTAATTCATGCTTCAGTGGTGAAAAAGGAGGATAGGGCGGTTGCCTTTTTAGGAAAAAGCGGAACCGGAAAAAGTACCCATAGTAAATTATGGTTGCAGTATATTCAGGGATATGAACTCCTAAATGATGATAATCCAGCCATCAAATGTCTACCAAATGGTGAAGTGTATATATACGGAACACCATGGAGTGGCAAAACACCTTGTTATAAGAATGAAAAAGGGAGGTTAGAAGCCTTTATCCGCTTAAAGCAAGCCCCTTATAATCAAATGGAATCAAAAACCGGAAAACTTGCTTTAATGGCACTTTTGCCAAGTTTTACAGCCTTACGTTGGAATAATGAACTTTTTTCCTCCATGATTGGCTTATTAGAAAACATTATAGCAAGGGTATATGTTGGTGAATTAGCCTGTTTACCTAATGAAGAAGCTGCAAAGCTTTGTAATAAAGAAATTAAGAATAACAAATCATATAACTATGAATAAAGTTTTATTTTTTGGACTGTTGTGTTTAATGGCCTTATTAAATGCATGTTCAGTTGGCCAAAAGGTGGTCTATGTGAAAGACATGGGTGAAAATGTCAGTTATCCGATAGCGGAGGTTGCTCCCTTAACGATTCAAAAGAGTGATCGACTGAGCGTTTTTATAAGTGCAAAGAATCCAGAATTGGCAGCACCTTTTAATAATGAAATGGGCTCCTTTTCCGTACAACCAACAGGTGTTGTTACCCCTGGTAGTACACCTACAGCCATGAAAGCTGGATATTTAGTGGACCAGAGTGGAAATATTGAGTTTCCTATTTTAGGAACCATAGCCGTTGAAGGGAAAACCATTGAAGAAATTAAATCGATTATTCGTAATAAACTGATTGATGAAAAATACATTACAGCTCCCATCGTGCGGGTTGAATTAATGAATTTAAAGATCAATGTTTTAGGGGAAGTGGTAGGTGGTGGCCTGATTGAGGTGTCAGATTCTAAACTAACTTTAATCGAGGCACTCTCCCGTGCTGGAGGATTAACCTCAAATGCGAATCCTCAACGTATTACCATTGTTCGGGAAGAAGATGGACAACGTAAAAAAATTGTCACTGATATCGAATCCAAAGATGTATTTGATTCTCCAGGGTTTTACCTTAAACAAAATGACTTTGTTTTCGTAGAACCTAAAGAAAGTGAAAACACACCTAAAGAAGACCGTACATGGCGCTATGCTTCCTTTAGTTTAGGTCTAGTTACCATTTTACTTAGCGTTTTAAATCTTATTAAGTAATTTGCAATGAGTAATACAGCAAATAATTATCAACCTATTGAAGGTTTAAATGCACATAAGACGATTAATTTACTGGATATCGTAAATTATTTATTGCATTATTGGAAATGGTATGTTTTATCCATTCTAGTATTTACATCCTATTTTTATTATCAATATAGTAAATCGCCTTATGTATTTAGGCGTGCCGAAACGGTTATGATCAAAACCCCGGAAAATACGCCAACTTCCAGTCGGGTGACTCGATCTTCCATGTTTTACAATACGGTCAGCGTTGCTAGTGAAATCCTGCAGTTAAAATCAAAAGAATTGATGCGTCAAACTGTCACTAGTTTGCATGCCGATATCAGCTATAGCGAAAAACGAGGGTTAAGACAGGTTGAGCTTTATAAAGATGCACCCGTATTAATACATTTAATCCATAACAACAGTTATGAGGGTTTTGAATTTGACCTGAAAGGGATAGACAAGGAAACCGTTGAACTTTTTGGCTTCAGTAAAGGCGACCCTAGCGTACGTATAAAGGCCAAATTTAATGAAGAAATTCAAACCCCCGTCGGTAAAATGACCTTAACGGCAAATAATAACTATGATGAGTATTTCTTTGGCGAAGAGATTTTGATTAAGAAAATACCTTTAGAAGCTATGGCGGCCTATTTCTTAAGCAACATGACCATTCAACAATTGCAAGATGATGCCAATTTATTGGAAATCAGCATTCAGGATGGCTCGCCAAAAAGAGCCGATGATATCATCACCAAGATGATTGAGGTGTATAATGAATTAACCGTTATTGATAAAAATCAAATCGCGAACAACACGTCTAATTTTATCAAAGAACGGTTACAAATTATTGAAAGTGAATTAGGGTCTGTAGAAAGTGATATCGAAAATTTAAAATCCAGAAACCAGGGCATTGATGTAGGAACCGCAAGTGAAATATACTTGACCGACAGCCGCCAGTATCAGGCTGATAAAAATAAAATTGAAACCGATATTAAGTTGGCCAATATGATGCGGGATTATTTACGCTCGGCTGAACGCACCAAAGATCTAATCCCCAATAATACTGGATTAGTAGATGCCAATGTCGAATCGCAGATAAATGAGTATAACAATATCTTGCTAAAAAAGAACCGATTAGAAGAGGGGAGTAGCAGCGAAAACCCGATCGTAAAAGAATTGAATCGCGATCTTTCTTCGATGCGGGGTAATATAAACCGTGCGGTGGATAATGCTGTTGAGGGTTTGCGTATTAAATTGACGAATGTCGATCGGGAGTATAGAAGACTAACCGGCAAGGTCATGGAGATTCCGAAAAAGGAAAGAACCATGTTATCGGTTGAACGTCAGCAAAAAGTGAAAGAGGAGCTTTACCTATTCTTACTTAATAAACGGGAAGAAAACGCCCTTAATCAGGCGATGACGGAAGATAATATGCGTATCATCGACCCTGCAACGGGTTCTGGCGCACCCATATCACCAAGTAAATTCAGGAAAGTTGGATTAGGTGTTGGATTAGGATTTTTAATTCCTACCATTATTTTGTTAGCCATGCTGATGCTAGATACGAAAGTTAGGGGTAAAGGAGATCTAGAAAATGGCCTAAGTATTCCGGTGATGGGTGAAATTCCATTAGCAGATAATAAAAAGTCTACATCGGATGTGAAAGTATTTGAAAATGGACGTGATCCATTAACAGAATCCTTCCGAATTTTACGTACTAACTTGAGCTTTATGAGCCCTGAAAGCCAAGGAGCCAAAGTGATTATGCTGTCATCTTCTAGAATTGGCGCAGGGAAAACTTTCTCCGCTTTAAACCTTTCAGCTACGCTGGCCTTTTTAAATAAGAAAGTCGTATTAGTCGATTTAGATATTCGCAAAGGAACATTAAGTTCGAAATTCAATTTAGAGGTAGATAAGGGGGTAACCCACTATTTGGCTAATCATTCAGTAGACTTATCAGAAATTATTTACCCGACCAATTTATTGAATGATTATAATGTTGATTTAATCCCGATTGGCGTACCGGCACCTAACCCAGTAGAATTGTTACTCTCGAAGCGCTTGGACGATCTATTTGGTCAATTGCGAGAAGTATATGATTATATCGTGGTCGATAGTGTGCCTATTGAAATTGTTGCCGATGGGTATATCTCAAATCGGGTGACCGACTTAACGCTTTTTGTTATTCGTTCCGGAAAGATGGATAAGCGTCAGTTGCCAGAAATTGAAAAAGTATATCAAAACCATAAATTAAAAAATATGGCTGTTGTCCTGAATGGAGTCAAAGAAGACCCTCGATCATACGGATATGGCTATGGTTATGGTTACGGCTATGGTTACGGCTATGGCTATGAAGTGCAAAAAAAGAAAGGATTTTTTTCTAATCTCTTTAGGCGCTCTTAGCGTCTGAAATGCTTTTCCGCTAAGTTATATAGCCTCCCTGTATTTTTATAAAGCTATCGCATGATGGCTAGTTAGTAGAAATATTGGGAGGCTTTTCTAGGTACGACTGCATACTCTCTTCTCACATAGTACCTTTTCATTCCCCTTTCACTCCCCTTTCACACCCGTATCAATCCCCTTTGCAATAAGGTTTATTACGCTTAAGTAAAAGGAGTGATCCGTTTTATATGTTACATGAAGGCGAAGGTATTTGCTTGGTTTCCTATCGGTTAACTATCCTTATTTAGATTCGTTAATAGTCAAGTAAACATCTTGTCATTTAATTACTACAATAATAATTAAGTTATAGTAAACATGCGTTATCATGCGTGTTCTCTTCTTATGTTTGCATTATAATTACAATATATTAATAATAATTTAAAATGTAATTAGTCATTTATGCTATGAAACAGAAACGCAACCAAAACCTGCCTTATCATGCGCCACGAATTAGTTGGTCCATTATTGAGTTAGAACAAGGAATCGCTAGTTCTTCTGCGACCTTTACGCCTGGTAATGGACAACAAGGAAATTCAACACCAGAATATCAAGACTGGGAAGTGGAAATAAGTTCGCAAAACAAAGATTTCTAACCTATGAATCAGCATCTATATATGAAAAAGAAAAGCATTCGATTAATTAAACTCCTTTGCTTGCCGATGGTATTATTTGCTATTTATAGCTGTGATAAACCTAGCGTCCAAGAGCAAATTAACCCGCAAGACCTGACAGACTTAATCGTGTCTGTTGGCGGGGTGGAAGAGGTGTCTATGCAGGATGAGGAGCCGATGGCTTCTGCAGCGCTGTTAAATCGCGAAGGGATCCAAAGTCAAAGCAAACCACAAGTGCAATCCTTAGAAAGTTATGATGTGGTTTCTGAGCTAATAAAAGCCCCCATAGCCCAAGGTAAGGTGGTATTGGCAAGTCGTTCTTCCCAAGAACAGGGAAAAGTGAACGGCGCGAAGGCCTTAGCCATGGATCCGGGAATGAAGTATAGGTTGTTATTGTATATGAGTGATGGCAAGTTTGCGGGATCCTACCATTTGACTTCTGGTACAGAAACCAAAATTGATGTGGTGAAAGGACATCCATACACCTGGATTGCTTACTCCTATAATTCGACGGATGATGTGGCTGATGTAGCTGATCATAATAACCCGAAAATTCCTACGATTCCTGGAAAAGAAATGTTGTATGCAACAGGTTCCATTACGGTTACCGGTCCGGGACAAGTGAATAAACCTTTACGGGTATATTTCCTTCAGAAATTGGGTAGGGTAGGCGTACAGTTACATGCTAGGGGTATGTTTGCTGGTATTCGATCGGCGAATGTGACCTTAGGTTCCGATAGTTATTTCAAAATGGGAACTGTCAATTTGAAAACGGGTGACATTGAAAATCTGCAACCTTATACCGTATCGGGTCCATTGGATTTCCAAAATCTGGAAACTGATTCGAAAGATACCATTAAAGTGGCTTATTTCTATACCGCGGATATGGCAGCAATTCCGAACTTTGAATACACCTTAAACAACTTTGTCCTCAACCTGGATGATAATTCCACGCGTACATTTACGAGTCCGGCTAGCTTCAGCTATAACATTAGCCCCAGTGTCGGCATCAGTAAAATTGCCAACTTAAATATGCTGGAGTCTCCTTTAACGGTAGCTGGAGTTCGTTGGGCGAGGACGAATTTGTACTTCTCCTATGCCGATAGAGCGTACCGCTTTCGGCATAAAATTGGTTTTGAATATCCCCGAGGAGAAGAGGATTATTGGAATTTCAAGGCGCCATTTCCAGATGGAACTATTGGAAAACAAGATCCTTGTACACGAGTTTATCCTTTAAATGTTTGGCGCATGCCGAATCGTGATGAAATTCAAAAGCTTGTTGCTGTAGACGCAAGTTCCTTGCGAGAATTGAAAAATGATTATGTAGAGTATGTGGCAACAGGGGTTGCAGCACCTTATCCAAGCAATAAACTAAGAATCAATAAATTTGGTTTCCTCCATGTGATTGCTGGCCTTTTTACTGTTTCGGGTGAAAAAACCGATGGCTATTTTTGGTCTTCAGAAACGGGCTTCTTAGGCGGTGCAATGACCGGGGTTTATGGCTACCGTGTTAGCGATAATTTAAGCGTTCCACTTTTTGGTGAAAACGTGTGGGAGTACTGGGCGATATCATCCTGGGGTGGTAAGGAGAACATTCGTTGCGTAAGAAATTAAGAATTCATCTACCTGTGTTTATATATTAATTTAATATTTTCAATCCTCAATTAGGTCAATTAACTAACTACTTAAGGTTTATTGTTATAACATGTATAATTAAATCGACCTTTTATGTAGACATACATTGACAAATGAAAATATAGACAATTATTCCGTATGGCTATTTCTTCTTAACAAATTGTGTAAACAACTAATGTAATAATTAAATAGATGTATGTTAGTTTATAAATGGAACGCGATAATTAAGAAATGTAGTTGATTATTTACAGAATTCAATTTTAAATATTTTGTTTAACGAAAATATGTATCTTTAGTCGATTTTAATACATCTTTTTCCCGGCTTATATTTGTTGCTGTTTATTAACGGAGTGCAAATTGTTATTCACACTAACTGTTCAATCTCGGTAAACATGCAGTAATAAAGCAAGCTCTGGATGACATGCTCTTCCAGAAATTGTAATCTAGTAAGTGTTTAAAAATGGGAAAAATGGAATTTCAAAAACTAAAGTATACACGGCCAAGTGTTCTTTGTGTATCGCTTGAACTTGAACAAGGTATTGCTACCTCATCAGCAACAGTTACACCTACAGGTTCAAATAAGCCATACTCGCCCGAAGTGGAAGAGTATATCTATGATGATAACCAAAGAACGAACGGACTGTTCTAAGAGGAATTCGTTGGATGTTTATAATATAATATATCAAACCAAGATGAAAGTATTAAAATCAATTATTGCACTATCCTTCCTTGCCGTAGCAATGGGGTGTAACAGGGATACCAATACCGAGGTGAATCCAGATGATTTGACAACGCTTCAAGTAGATGTGGCGGGGATTATTGATGAAGAAGAAGGAGTGTGGGATAATCAAGGTCAGGCAAAAGCAAATGCGCAAGAAATAACAGCTGGATTAAAAAGTGGTAAAAAAAGCCAAGTTTTTTCTATGGAAAGTTTAGATATGGTTCCTCGTGTAGAACGAGATACACAGAATAGAAAATCTATTGTTCTTAAAAGTACAGCAAAAGGTGCTGGATCGGCTAAGGGCGTGAAAGCTGTTGCCATGACTGCTGGAAATAAATATCGGCTTTTCTTATTTAATCCGAACGGAAGCATTTATAAATCGGTACAAGCTATTTCCGGAACACGGTTAAATATTCCTGTGGTTAAAAATGTAGCATATACATGGGCGGCATATACCTATAATAACACAACGGATGTGCCTGATATTACAGGTACCAATAACCCAACAGCAAGAACCTTGCAAACCGGAAGCTTTTTGCATGCTACAAGTGGTACGAGCACCGTAACAGTAACTGGAGCTGGAGCCCAAAACCGTTTGATTGCGATTGCTTTTAAACGTAAAAATGCAGCAATGAATTTTACATTTAATGGAGCTACCTCCTTAAATCGGAAAATAAAAAGTATAACTGCCCAATTGGTGAATACCAATGAATTTTATACAGGTGCTGTAAACTTAAAAACCGGAGTTGTGTCCGATTTACAACCGTATACCGTTAGTCAATTAAACTTTGTAACCTTGGCTAGCCCCAATTACGAAGCGGGAACACAATGGTATTATACAGCCAAAACAGGCTCGATTGCTCCATCTATTAAGGTAACGAATTTAGTTTATAAGGATGGTAGTGGTGCTGATGTGGTACTAAATAAGCCTGTTACTGTATCGTTCAATCCTTTTAATGTAGCGCCTAATTATGCTTACCGCACCGTGATTGACATGTATGAAGGAGGTTTAGAAATAGATGGAATAACTTGGGCGCGCTATAATTTACATACGCCGCAAACAAGAGTTAATAAATTTCGTGACACCTATAGTTATACAGTTTTACAAAGAACACAAGATTATTTTGGTGTAGAGGAGATTTACTCCTGGGATGGTATTTATAAAGGAGACCCTTGTTTAAAGGTAGCTCCCGAGGGGACTTGGATTACACCTTCTAGGGATGATTTTAGAAAACTATTAAATCATTCCTCAACTGTGAAAGCTACAGGATCCGACTTTTATGAGTTTACAACTGCTCAAAATGAAAAGTTCAGAATTTACACCGCAGGATATTATGAGTTTTTCTTGGGCTGGTTTACCAATGGTGTAGGCAATCGAGGATTATATATGACTACCGACCCTGCGGTACTTAACACATCAAGTTATGCTTTAAGTTTTTATAAAGCGAATCCAAAAAGTCAATTTACATTCGATGTGATGTCAGCTGCAACGGGGAGAGCAACGGTGCGATGTCGTAAAAAATAGAATTTTAGTAAATAAGCTGCCGAAAGACAGGGGGTTTTCCGGCAGGTATCCAATCAATTTTTAATATAATGATGAAAAAACTAGTAGCGTTAATTATTACATTAACATCCCTACATTTGGGATATGCCGAAACAGAACCTAAAGAAGGTGAACCTTTATTGCGCAAACCAAGCCGTGCCTACCAATTTGGAGGTATTCAAGACAACTGGTTTGTTGGGGTAAATGCCGGTGGGGCTATTTATTTCGGTGACCATGATAAACAAATGGATCTTGGTAAGCGTATATCGCCTAAATTTGAGGTATATGCCGGCAAGTGGTTTGATGATAGGTTTGGTGCCCGCCTAGGTTTAGGAGGTTTCCAATATAAAGGAGCTACCCAAGACCCAAATTTAGGGACTGGAAAAGTATGGGATGCTTCCCAAAACCTGCAATATCAAAAATTCAATTATTTAAATGTGAACGCCGATTTTATGTTCAACTGGTTAAATGATGTGAATGGTTACAGCGAACAACGCTTGTACAGCCTTATTCCTTATGCAGGTGTAGGCTTAATGATCGGCATAGATCATACGAAAAAAATGCGTGTTAGCCCATCTTTGGGTATTTTGCAAACCTTCCGTTTGAGCGAATCTTTGGATTTAAATATTGATGTCAGAGGTAATATCCATGGTGATGGTTTTGATGGTGAATTTGGCGGTAGAAATGCCGAAGGTTCATTAGCAGCCCTAGTTGGCTTGAATTTCAAGATTTGGTAAGCAATACAAGAAAGTAAATTTCATTTAAATAGTTGATAGTCTTGGTTCCTTTTGGGCCAAGACTATTTTTTGTTAAATTTAACTACAGTATCAATTTCATTAAGCCTATGTATGCGAACAGAATATTTCTTTCCTCTCTATTTTTATGTATAGTTAGTTTGTTGCTGTCCTGCCAATCCAGCACTAACTTAAATTCAGATAAGGGTAATCCTTCAGAATCTGGGTTTCACCTTCCAGAAGCTCCGGCGGTGCTGACCGATCCGCAGGACAAACTGAATTACGTTTTTGAGCATTATTGGGATCATTTTAATTTTAGTGATACCAGCACACAATTTAATAATGGTACGGCTGAGCAAATATTGGTCGATTACTTGGCGATGTTTCCTCAGGTCTCTATAGATAAATTGGAAACCGGCATTCCCCAGTTTTTGGATCAAGCAAAAATAGAACCTACAGGTTTTGCGTTTTTTCAACAGAAATTAGATAGCTATTTATACGACCCGAATTCCCCGATACGAAACGATTTATACTACGAACCGGTACTGACCTATTTCACGTCATCTGACCGGGTTAGCGCGGCAGATAAAGAAAAATATAAGGTGCTACTAGATTTAGTGAAACGCAATAAAGAGGGTACAAGAGCAACAGACTTCAGCTTCTTATTAGGCGATGGGTCAACGTCCAGCTTATATCAAACGGATGCTGCTTTATTATTGCTTATGTTTTATGAACCAGGCTGTAGTAACTGCGAAGAGACATTTGCTGCATTAAAGGCTCATGCAGGCATTCAAGACCTCATTAGCCATAAGCATTTACAAGTTTTGGCGGTTTATCCTGATGGAAATATGGATATCTGGAAAAACTATAGGAATCAGGTTCCTGCTAATTTTATCAATGCCATAGATGAGAAGCAGGCGGTTCTGAGTCAAGGACTCTATGATTTGAAAGCCTCACCAACGATTTATTTATTGGATAAGGATAAAAAAGTGATTCTAAAAGATACGGATCTTAACGGTTTTGGAGAGTATTTGAGTACAGTAAGTTTCTAAAATTTAACACTTTCAAGATCTAACTACTAAGTCCAAAAACTATATACTAAAAAAGCTCATCTTTCGATGAGCTTTTTATCCAAGTACCTAGGGCGGGAATCGAACCCGCACTCCCTTAACGGGAACAGGATTTTAAGTCCTGCGTGTCTACCAGTTCCACCACCTAGGCAACTGAGCGAAAGACGAGATTCGAACTCGCGACCCCAACCTTGGCAAGGTTGTGCTCTACCAACTGAGCTACTTTCGCTTGACGTGCTGCAAAGATAGAGAGAAATTTGATTTCCTAAAATTATTTTTGAAAAAAAATGGGTTAAATCTTACAAGTGGCTGTTTGTCAAGTTCAATAGTTTTATTTTACGCCCAATCGGGCGCTTTTTTTTCTGTAAATCTTACATTAAACAGCCTTAATGAGCCTTATTCGGCTTTTATCTTTTGAAAGATCAAATCGTTTTCATAGCCTTTTGCTTGTAAATAGCGTATTAATTTTGCCTTTTCAGGGAGAGTAAGACTGCCAAGTGGTTTATTTGTTTTCTTGGCAATCAATTCTTCTAGCTTTTCCTCGTATTCATCCAGATCGATTTCACGCATGGCTACTGAAATAAGGGGTTTGGAAACCCGTTTCAGCTTTAAATGTTGGATGATCTTAACTTTACCCCAGGCTTTCATGCGGAATTTCCCCAAAACAAAAGCTTTAGCGAAGCGTTCTTCGTTCAGGAAGTTATCGGCAATAAGATCGGAGATAATGGATTCCACGTCGCTTTGATGAAGCCCCCAACTGTACAGTTTATCGCGTAGCTCTTGTTGCGAGCGTTCCTGATAGGCGCAATAACTCTCGGCTTTACTCTTGGCTTGCAGGGGCGTATATTTCTTTTGTTTTCCAAATCCTTCTTCCATAATACAAATGTTCAAAAAATGATGAACTTAATAAAAAAATGATGAAATTCGTTCCATATTTATTTAAAGATGTATACTATTGATTTAATACGTGAGGTTTTAGAAGTAAAAGATGATCGATTAGCGAATTACAATCAACAAATTACTGAACTAGTATACGACAGTAGAAAGGTTAATCAACCGGAACAAAGCTTGTTTTTTGCTCTTACTGCCGCACGTGATGGGCATGACTTTATCTTAGATGCTTATCAAAGAGGGGTTCGTAGTTTTGTAGTTTCCCGCCTAACAGCGGATTTAGAGACCTTAGCAGCGGTCAATATCCTGCTGGTTGCAGATCCATTAGCGGCGATGCAACGTTTGGCAACCTACCATCGTCTTCAATTTAAGGGATTGCTGGTTGGCATTGCAGGAAGCAATGGCAAGTCCATCGTGAAAGAATGGCTGCATCAGCTCTTGGGCCATGACAAGCAAGTTTACCAAAGTCCGAAAAGCTATAATTCCCAATTAGGGGTGGCCTTATCCTTATGGAATTTAGGGCCACAATATGATATTGCTTTAATTGAAGCCGGAATTAGTGAACCTGGAGAAATGGAAAGACTACAGGAGATTATTCAACCTGACCTTGGCATATTTACCAATATTGGTGAAGCCCATGCGCAGTATTTTGAATCCATACAAGCCAAACTACAGGAAAAGTTGAAACTATTCCAACATGCCAAGGCCTTAATAGCGGGATCCAAGTATATACAGAAGGCTATGTTGCCTGAGTGCTTGGACTGGTACAGCTGGGGAAGTTTGGAATCTGATAGCCTATGTGTATTGGATCAACATACCTTAGCAAAGGGAACCGCGCTTACTATACTGTTAAAAGGTGAGGAATACAGTTTTGAAGTACCCTTTACCGACCGGGCATCCGTCGAGAATTGCCTCACCTGCAGCACCGTTATGTTGTACTTTCAATATAGCATGTCTGAAATCATCAAGCGCCTGCAACTATTGCGACCTTTAGAAATGCGTTTGCAATTGAAAAAAGGTATCCATAATTGCTCGCTGATTGATGATTCCTATTCGAACGATTTAGCATCCTTGCAGATATCCTTAGATTTTCTCTCGCAGCAAAATCAGCATCAAAAGAAAACCTTGATTCTTTCGGATATGGAAGGCCTACAGCAGACTGCTAAATTTCAAGATAAAGTAGTGAGCCTAATTAATAGGGCGAACCTGCAACGATTTATATGGGTAGGACCCGAATACCCTTGGTTAACCTCCTTAGCTGTGCCTGAGATTCATCTCTTTGCCGAAACGACAGCCTTGCTGGAATCCCTAGATAAATTGGCTTTTAAAGAAGAAAGTATTTTAATCAAGGGCGCCCGTGCCTATCAATTTGAGCTATTGGTGCAACGCTTAACCCTGCGCTCGCACGGTACCGTCTTAGAAATAAACTTAAATGCCTTGTCCCATAACCTTATGCATTACCGATCCATGATTCCTAATCAGGTGAAGTTAATGGCCATGGTTAAGGCTTTCTCCTATGGTAGTGGCAGTTTTGAGGTGGCTAATCTCTTGCAGTTTAGTAAGGTTGATTATTTAACGGTTGCCTTTGCCGATGAGGGCGTAGAATTACGATTAGGGGGCATCCAATTACCTATTATGGTGCTGAGCCCGGACAGCGATACCTTCCAAACACTATTGCAATATAACCTAGAGCCTGAGGTTTATTCCATGCGGTTTCTGGAGGAGTTTATGAGTTTTCTTAAAGATGTAGGTAAAACTGCATATCCTATACATTTAAAACTAGATACAGGTATGCATCGACTGGGATTTTTGCCCAACGAAGTACCTGCCTTGCTTAGCCGATTACAAACGCAGGAAGAAGTACATGTACAATCCTGCTTTACGCATTTAGTAGCGTCGGGAGATCCAGAGCAAGATGCTTTTACCCAACAGCAAATCGACACCTATAGCCATTGTGCCAAACAACTGGAGGAAGGGCTGGGTTATACCTTCATTAAGCATGTAGCCAATACCTCCGCCATTGTCCGTTGGCCACAGGCGCATTTTGATATGGTGCGTTTAGGAATCGGCCTTTATGGCGTTGATATGGATCATACACGCTCAACTATTGAAAAGGTAAGTACCCTTAAAACGACGGTAACCCAGTTGAAGGATTTGCCACAAACGGAAACCGTAGGATACGATAGGAAAGGGGTTTTAACCCGCGATAGTCGAATTGCTACGGTAAAAATTGGGTATGCTGACGGATATAATCGTAAATTTGGCTACGGTATCGGTAAAATGAAGATAAACGGGCAGCTAGTACCCACCGTTGGCACTATTTGTATGGATATGTGTATGCTAGATGTCACGGATATTGAGGTAAAAGAAGGCGATGATGTGGAGGTGTTTCCGGATATTATGGCGGCGGCCAAAGCGATCGATACGATACCTTATGAGTTATTGGTCAATATTGCGAGTCGAGTAAAAAGAGTGTATTATTTTGAATAAGTATGTTGCGTAAGATTTTTCAAAAGTTTTTCTATTATTTAATCAAAGGAACTTTGGTGGTAGCACCTGTTGCAGGGGCTATATTCGTAATTGTTTGGTTGGTGGCTACGCTCGACGGGGCCTTGAATATTACCGAGCATTTCTTGGAAGATGAAAGTGGGCACCCCTTGTATATTCCGGGGATCGGTATACTTTCCGTTATCCTGTTATTGGCCTTGGTCGGATTAATATTCACCAATTTAGTAACAGCACCTATTCGCAGTTGGATGACCCGCACCATCAACAAGATTCCTCTATTTAATACCTTATATTCTTCGATCAAAGACTTTACAGAGGCTTTTGTAGGCGATGCCAAGAAGTTTAATGAACCGGTATTGGTTGATGTCAATGAATATGGACTGAAGAAGGTTGGTTTTCTGACTCAAAAGGATTTGCAAGCGATCGGTCTTCCCGGTGAAGTAGTGGTTTACTTTCCGTATTCCTACTCGGTTGCAGGGCAGGTGGTTATCATAAGCTCCGAGAAGGTACATAAATTAAATATGTCGGCAACAGATGCCATGAAACTAGTGGTGTCAGGTGGTGTAAGTGGTTTGGAAGGAGGGAAGGAGAAACGTGATGTTCTGGAATAAAGAAAGCAAGGAGAAACAGGCTATGCAGCAAGAGAATCTTCAGCTTGCTGCCCGATTATCCTATCAGGAAGCCCGTTTAGATCATCAGCTTTGTCAACAATTTCTAGCACGACAAGATGCCGATACAGCGGCAAAGGATGCATTCTTGGCTTGGCAGAAAACCTGCTATAGCTATCCTGAGCAAGAACAATGGACTATTGAGGAGGAAATTAGAGCCCTGGAAAGCTATATACAGTGGTTTGCCTCTTTACAAGCTGAACCCTTCTTTTTCAAAACCAACTATCAAATCGAAGATCCTACACTACTAATTCAGCCATTAATTAGCTTAGCTTTGGTTCAGAATGCTTTAAGAAACGGGTACAACAGCATGGAAAACCATCCGGTTAAAATTCGTATCAAAGTAGCTTTTAACCAGTTCACGATGGAAGTTAGCAACCGTGTCAATCATTATTTGGAAGATCAGGCTAATAATATACTCATCAAGAATTTCCAATCGCGGTTAGCGTATTGCTATCCCGGCGAGCAACATAGCCTACTTATCAATAGCAATAGTAATGTCTTTAAGTGCTTTTTGCAGGTAAAGCTTGCCCTGTAAGAGCGGCCCGATCCTTTTTTCATTATTAATCTCTTTTTCCATCGCGCAAGCAATTTCACCCATCAATTGTTTTACTTAAAAACAAAACCTAGCAAGTATGGAAAAGAAAAAGAATATCCATCAGATTATGCTGGAAAGCAATGAGAATATTGAAAAGCTGCATAATCTCGTGAGGAAAACAATGGAGGAAGAAGCCCTTATGGTCGACCGATTAGTTCATCCACCCAAGGAAATTCTGAGCCCGGGACAAAAAATATCCGATAAAGTCGCTCGTTTTGGTGGCAGCTGGACTTTCATCCTTATTTTCACGCTTATTCTAATTGTTTGGATCATCTACAATAGCCAGGTGCCTAGCAAGGATCAATTTGACCCATTTCCCTTTATCCTCATGAACCTAGTGCTTTCTTGTATTGCAGCACTTCAAGCACCCATTATTATGATGAGCCAAAATAGGCAAGAGGAAAAGGATAGGATGCGTGCAGAAAACGATTACCTGGTCAATATGAAGGCAGAGCTCGAGATCCGAAGCCTACATCAAAAGATGGATATGCTCTTGGAAGAGCAGTTGAAGGCACTATTTGAGTCGCAGGAAACCCAATATAAGCTAATTAAAGAACTTTGTCATAAAATTGACGCCTTGGAGAAGGGGGATGCAGGTAAAGGCAAGAGTTAGGAAATCATTCATCATTCCTTCATAATCTTCGATATCACCAAAGGAATCGTAATCAAATCATAATGATTTTGATAAACCAGGTATTTTTTATGCCAAACAGGATTAAACTTATCCTTAAACTCATATAAGCCCTGATGCTGCCGAAATTGCCGCAGTTTTTCATAGGCGAACTTTACCGTCCATTCGGGAAGATCCTTTGGTTTATCGATGCCCGACATACTCGCCATACCCATATTTAAATGGGTTTTACCCGCTTCTTTCAGCTGTTGAATAAGCTGCACGATTAAGGCGTCCATCACGCCAGCAGGAGCATCTTTGGTTCGCCGAATCAAGTCATACGTGCCTTCATCTGCTTTGTAATCTGGAATGATTGTGAGGAAAGCAACAATTTTCCCGTCCTCGTTTTCCACGGTAATCACCTGCTGCTGCTTGAGCTCCTGTTGATCGAATTTCCCCGAGCTGAAGACAATTTCTTCCCGGTTCATGCTGCTCAGCCATTCATCCGACACGAAATTAAGCTGTTGTAAGAGTCCATCCTTCAATGGCGGCTGGTATAGCCGGCAAAAAAATCCCTTCTTTTGGAGGGCGTTTAAGCCATTCCTGAGGGATTTCCGATCCTTACCTTCCAAGCTAAAAGTTTGCAGATCCACGATAGCTTCTTGACCGATTGGCATGTATTTCTTTCCCATTTCTATAAACAATGGCAAAGCAGCTTCGCTAATTTTATAATATGCAGGCTTGATGTTATGCTGCAGGCAGAACTTTTCAAAGCCGCTAATGGTTTCTATATCCTGCAGCTGCTCCTTGCTACCCACGGGTTCCCCTAGAGCCATCGCAAAGCCTGAGGATACCTTATAGGCAATAAAGCTGTTTTTATGTTCCGAAAAGTAGAATGACTTATCCGGGTAGGTCTTGTAGTAATCATCTGCGGATTGGCCATATTGCTCAACCAAGGTCTTGGCCATCGCGCTTTCTTCCGCATCCTCCCCTAAATTAAAGATGTATGGTTTTAAGAGGGTATAAATTAACGTACATAAGGAGAAGACCCCCAAGCCATGGATAGAGTTGACAAACCATTTGGCAAAACTACTGATTGGCGCTTGCTTGGTATCCATTAAGAAAAAGGCCCGCAAGGTCTCGAATAAGGCCTCTATCCAGTTGTAGTTCTTCTGAAAATGCTGATACTCCAACGCGTAAAAGCCCATCACGCCATAGATCATCACGATACCAAACAAGAGCATGGCGGTCTGAATGCCCAAGCTTTGTGTTTTCGGATCGCTTTTCAAGTTGTAATGATGCCGCGTAAACCATAGCGTAAATATACTTAGCAGTGCAAAAGCAGCCTCCTCATAATCTATCCCCTTGGTGAGGTGGCCCACTAAAGAGAGTAAGCTTAGGGCCATGGCAATCCGCCAGGCATTTTTTAATCCTTTTATTAAAAAAGCTGCCGTGATCAGCAACATAAGTCCGATGCCCAAGATAGACAGGTTGGAGAATTGGATAAACTCCAAGGGTAGGTAATGTTTCAAGAAGCGCAGCCTATCCACCATAGGCGGTGTTAAAACAGAAACCATATTCACAATGCCCAATGCGGCTAAGCTTAAGGCAGGCAGTATGCGCAAAATAATATTAGCCCTACTCGAAAAGAAAGCTAAAATACCGAAAGCTAAGGGCATCCAAAATTCAAAAATCCGATAGAGCAGGGTGATTGAGAAAGCATCCACATCGGGTATGCCATAGCTTTTGAGGACGAGGACTAAGGATACTTCAACTGCCCCGAGGCCCCTTAAAAAGGGAGAAATCGCATAGAACAAGGTGGCTATCACATAGCCGGCAATACAAGCTTCTAGGTTAATGGGTAATCCAATGGCCAGCATGGCAATGCCGATGTGCAGCATCCCCAGCAGTTCGATGGCTGTAGAACAAAACAAAACCAGCAATAGCTTGCCTTTGGCCATTGATTTCTGATTTATTTCCAACAGCACCGCCTCAATTTTTGGATTAATGCGATATAACTGACGATAAACCCAGCCTTGCTTAAGGAAGGATTGCGTGGCCCAGAAAAGAACCAATAACGAGCCTACTAAGCTGCCTAAGGCCATCCAATTGCTGCTGGAGTTTCCATTTTTGAAGGCTAAGAAACTGATGACCGGAATGGCAACGATAGCAAGGGAAAGAAAGGCGATTCCCGCAAAGATAGAGGAGGCAAAAGCGGTTTTCGTTTTACTGATGCCCTGTTTTGCCACTTCATCGCTGAAGAAGGCCAAGGAAGTGACGCCGCCACCCGGTAAAAACACACTGATGAGGTTTCGCTTTAAAAATAAGCGCATGCAGGCGCGGAAGGCCAGTTTCTCGCGAATGGCTTGAAAAGAATACCAATACATCAAGCCATGCAGGAGCAGCAGGAGCAGGGTGGCCAACATCCCCCAAAGGATAAGGGTCGCATCGGCTTCCTGTAATAATTTACCGGCTTCTGCAATTTCTTGTTTCTGTTGTTTAAAAAAATACGCTGCTGCAAGAAGAAAAAAGAAGGCGAGGATTTCTTTGAAATAGTAGCGACGTGATTTGAGGTGTTTGAACATTACCCAGGTTCAGCTTTTTAATAGATTATACTAACTAGAAGATTATTTTATAAATATCTAGAAAATAATATTAAAGCAGAGTAAATTTTGGGTAAATTCTAAATTACCTCCTCGCTGCAGATCGGCCATAAAAAAAGCCGCAACTAGCGGCTTTTCATATCGTACATACAAATGGATACTAGCGTTCTCCGCTTGCTGTCCAGGTTTGTTTCTTCTCTAAATCGGCATACGCAATGGTTAAGCTAGATTCAGAAATGGTAATAGTACCAAGACTTTCTGAACTAAAGAAAATCGTATTGTTATCACCTCTTTCCATCTTAATTCCTGTTAAACTAGGAATACTTCCATTATCGCTTTTAAAGTCGAAGGCATAATTATCGCCTACTTTATAAACCCGCACAGAACCTGATCCCATTTCTACACTTTTACTGGCATCATTTCCGTCTGTGTAACTCACATTACCTGTATAATTGCCAGTGAAAACCAAGTTGTCTGCCGGATCATCATCCTTTGAACAAGAGGCTGCCGTAAATAAAACAACAAATAAAAGACTCAATAATTTCAATGTGTTTTTCATAGTACTATTTTTTAGTTTTCAATTGTTTATTCGCCTGAAAACATCCAAACACAATGCCATTTCTCCTGCAACAGGACTGTTACAATTTGTTTTTAACAAAACTTAACGTTTAATTTTCGAAAAGTTTTAGCTGTTTATCCTTGTTTTTAGCGAAGTGAGTCAAGTCAAATGCAAAGGGATTTTCGTTCAATTTATTGCGTTTACAGTGTAATTTAAAGGAATCGCGAATAATTTGTGCCAATTCGCCACTGCCCCGCATGCGGTTGCCAAATTCGCTGTTGTTCACTTTTCCGGCATGGCAACTTTGTATGCTGTGCCAAATCTTATTTGCCCGGTCGGGGTAGGCCTGATGCAGCCAATCTTCAAATATTTTGCCTATTTCTCCGTTCAACCTCACGGTGGTATAGCCGGCATATTTGGCACCCGCATCAGCCACCGCCTTCAATACTTTCGGAATTTCATGGTCGGTAAGTCCCGGAATAACCGGGGCACACATAATACCTACCGGGATCCCCGCTTTACTTAATTCCTCAATCACTTTCAAGCGCTGTTTCGCTGTTACCGTCCGGGGTTCCATTTTCTGGCGCGTTTCTTCTGTCAAAGAATTGATCGATACATACACCAGGCATAGATCGCGCTTAGTCAATTCTTGGAGAATATCAATATCGCGCAGAATAAGGCTATTTTTCGTAATTAAGCCTACGGCCTGCCCATGGGCCTCGGCCACCTTCAACATCCCTTGGGTCAGCTTAAAGCTGCGTTCTAAGGGTTGGTAGCAATCGGTATTGCCAGAGAAGGAAATCGGCGTGCCGTCCCAGCTCGGCCGGCTGATGAAGTTGGCGAACAGTTTTACGCTGTTTGCTTTCACCATAATCTTGGTTTCAAAATCAAGACCCGCGCTATAGCCCCAATATTGATGCGAGTTCCGGGCATAGCAATAGATACAGCCATGCTCACATCCCTGATAGGGATTCGCCGAATAAGCCATGCCTACATCGGGACTGCTGACTTTATTGACAATAGATTTCGGATAGACCACCGTATGCTGTGTTTGTGGTTTATCTTCTTCCCAATCATCAATAGCTTCAATAAAATCTTTGCTGATTTGCTGTTTCAGAAAAATATTATGAATATTCTTCTGTGCCCCACGGCCTTGAATGTATTCCCCAGCCATAATTCCTCCTTTTATTTCACTAAATTACTAAAAATATTAGCAAAACAAAAGGAGGTGGAAAATTTATGCGGGAACTTGGGTCTTCTCGAAGAGGTATTTGAATATCTCGATCTGCGACCTGAAGTCCGGTTTCTTATTGCTTACGTATTCATTATTCTGCAGGTTATTGAAGATACGGGCCTTCACATTGTCCTTCAGTTGAAGTTGTAACAAGTCTTTCAATTCGGTCTTCAATTTGCGGCTATTGATTTTTACCGCGGCTTCAATCCGGTAATCTAAATTACGGGTCATTAAATCGGCCGAGGAAATATAGGTCAGTTCCTTGCCGCCATGGTAGAAGTAGAATACCCGAGCATGTTCCAAGTATTCGTCCACAATGCTAATGCCGTGTAGGGGTTCTACAAATTTCTTTTGATTGATGGCGCAGTAAATTCCGCGAACAATCAATTCGATCTTTACGCCGGCAGTTGCAGCTTCATATAGCTTTTTTATACAGTCCTTATCACTCAAGGAGTTTATTTTCAGAATAATATGCCCTTTCTTGCCTGCCTTCACTTCTTGAATCTCCTGATCGATAAACAGCATAATTTGCTGACGCATATCGATTGGGCAGGTCAAGAGGCTTTTACAGTTTTTAATGCTGTTTTCCAACGGCAACTTGGGTTTCTGTAAGGCGGCAAATATCTTGTTGATATCGGCCATCACACTTTTATTGCTGGTCATCAGGCAATGATCACCATATATACGGGCTGTTTTCTCGTTAATATTGCCGGTGCTGACAAAGCCATATTGAATCGTGCGGTTATTGACTCTTTTCTTGATGATACAGAGCTTGGCATGCACCTTTTTATTGGGAATACCCACCAATACTTTCACGCCTTCCATTTCAAAGCGTTCCTTCCAATCCATATTATGCTCTTCATCAAAGCGTGCACGAAGCTCCAGCATCACCGTCACTTCCTTGCCATTTCGCGCGGCATTAACCAAGGCGTTCGCAATTTTAGAATTGGTGGCCATCCGGTAGATCGTTATCTTGATGGTTTTGACATCCGGATCCATAGCGGCTTCGCGAAGCAGGTCGATCATCGGTCGAAACTGATGGTAGGGAAAGGAGAGGAGCACATCCTTTTGCAGGATAATATCTGTCACACGCTCGGCATTGCTAAAATCCGGGTGTTCAAAGGAGGTACGTTCAAAAGGTTTATGGTACGATTTAAACACATCCGGAAAATCCATAAAGTGCTTAAAATTATGAATCTTTTGCCCCGGGATAATGCTGTCACGCTTAGATAGATGCAGCTTACGAATCAGAAACTCCAACAGCATCTGGTCCATATCCTTATCGAAAACAAAACGGGTCGGCTTCCCTTTCCGGCGATTCTTAATGCCCTTACTTATTTTTTCGACCAAGGTGGTGTTCACATCGTTATCCAGGTCAAACTCTGCGTCTTTGGTAATCTTAAACGTATTGGCTACGAATTCATCGAATCCAAAATAGGAAAAGATATAAGGCAGGTTTACTTTTACCACATCCTCAATTAAGATGATGTGTTTTTCGCCTTTTGGCGACGGTAATATCACAAAGCGACCCAGCTGTCGGGAAGGAAGTTCGATAATGGCAAACTTCGTTTGATATTGCCAGTCTTTTTTGTACATGGCCACCCCTAAATACAAACTCTTATCGCGTAAATAGGGTAAAGGACGCACCTCATCCAATATTAAAGGGATGATGCTGCTTTCCACCTCCCGGTCGAAATAATCGGTTACAAAGGCTAATTGGCTCTCCGAAAGTTGATCCGCGGTGCGGATAAATACCTTTTGTTTGGCCATTTCTTTTTGCACCTCCTGCCAGATCTTGTCAAATTTCTTCTGCTGCTTAATCACCAGCTCGGTAATTTGTTCCAAAATCACATTCGGATCTTCATAAAAATAGCCTTTGGTTTCCTTGGTATCAATTTCTGCGGCCCGCTTTAAGGCGGCCACCCGAACCCGAAAAAATTCATCCAGATTGTTCGAAAAGATACCTAAGAATTTGATGCGCTGGGGTAGGGGTACATTGGTATCTGCAGCCTCCTGAAGCACCCGCGCATTAAAGCTTAGCCAACTAATATCCCTCGGGATAAACTTTTTTGCCATGTCTTGTTCACTCATAATAGCCCCAAACTTATTGGCGCTATGTAAATTTTATGTTAACTCAAAGAAATGAAATTGTTAAATCACTTCCGGGAACCATACCGTTTCTGGATATTGATTGCTTCGTACTTCGCTGTGTCATAATGAGGTTCCTTAACGGTAACCGCCGTCGGAAATGGCTTCTTCATATCGAAGAAGAAAACTTTGGTGACACTGCCGTAATCATTGGTCGGAAACAAGTCCGCCGCCTTTTCAAATTGGGCATTCAAGGGGTCACCAACGGTCACCGCATAGATCCGAATGATACCGCCTTTGTTCTGTTCATTTCGGATAAAAGCAACCTCCTGAAAATCGCCAGGAATATCGGCAATGGAAGGTTGCGAATAGGCATCCCATATAAAGTAGCCTAAGAAACAAATGAGAGGTATGGCAAAAAGCCATACCTTTTTAATTTTGGGTTGCGACATTAATGATTGTCTTTTTAAACGGTAATTTGAATACCTAATAGTTTGTAAAATTCTTTTAAGATGGCTTGATGCCCAGGCCAGGCCGGTGAAGTCACCAAGTTTCCATCAACTACCGCTTGGTCTGCTGGAATATTTTTCCAGGTGCCTCCAGCCAATTCAATATCCGGACCAACGGCAACGTAAGCTGTTAAGGTACGACCCTTCAACACCTGCGCGGTGGTTAAAACCTGAATACCGTGACAGATGGCAGCCACCGGTTTGTCTTTTTCGAAAAAATGCTTCGTAATTTCGATAACACGTTTATTTAAACGGATATATTCTGCAGAACGACCCCCTGCGATGTATAAACCATCATAGTCCTCCGGGTTTACGCTGTCAAAATCTTTATTGATTGCAAAATTATGCCCGCGTAGTTCTTTATAGGTCTGGTCGCCGGTAAAATCGTGCACCGCGGTAGGCACCACGTCGCCTTTTTTACGATCAGGAGCAATCGCATCTACCTCAATGCCCACAGCACCCATCGCCTGAAAAGGAACCATCGCTTCGTAATCTTCTACGTAATCGCCAACTAATAATAAAACTTTCTTTGCCATAATATTATTTTTTTAATTCTTGTTCTTCTGTTAATAGGCTCGCCATCATCCGTTTGGTCTTGCGCACCTTGGCCTCCAATTGCGAGCGTAATAAGGGATTGCTGACGCCTTTGCTTTCCTCAAAATTCTTACTGAATTCGGGCAGGGAAAAATGCTCCAGGATGTTAGCGCCATCTTTGGGCATGCGCGCCAAGGCTATATCCATGATCGATTGTGCACCGCGCGAGCCTTCACTCGTGGATACTAAGAAAACAGCTTTGCCATTAAAAAGTTTCCTGCCCTTGATGCGGGAGGTCCAATCGTACAAGTTTTTATAGGCCGCAGGGTAATTCCCGTTATGCTCGGCCAGGGAAATTAAAATCAAATCGGCCCAATCTAGCTTCGCCGCGAAGGCCAAAGCCTCGGCAGGGCTGCCCAATTCCGCCTCCCGGTCTTCCGAAAATAAAGGCATTTCGTAGCTGTTGATATCGATGAGTTCGATAACATCCTCTTTTTCTTTATAATACTTGCTAACGGAATTTATGAATTTTTTATTGATGGAGTTTTTACTGCTGCTGCCAGCGAATGCCAAAATTTTCATGCTTAAATTTAACGATTTTATCGCCATAAAAAAAGCCTATGATTAATCATAGGCCTTAATTTCTACTTTTCCTTTTTTGCCCGGCGAACCCGAGTACACTTGCCCTTGTGGGATACCGCGTAACCCTGGTGCCGAAGTTTGTATCTGCGAATAGATATTGCGTAAGTCGCTCGTTGGGTTCCCGCGAAGACCTCCTTCTTGCACATCCACCATTAAATAATTCTTTCCTTTTTTATTATCGGTTTGCGGGACAATACCTGAACTGGCATAAGCGAATTTTACCTCACCACCATCGCCATTCGGGAATGTTTTGGTGCCGTTCATGGCATCCCAACCACGCGCAATGACGTAGAGCGAACCTAAGGATTGAATATTGGCCTTAATATCAAAATTCGTGGCGTTGTTCTTTCCATCGGTTCCGCTAATCACAGCCTTATTGCCAATAATAGCATGGCCAATTTCCAATTTCACGTCTTTCTTGCCAAAGAATTCCAACTTCGCTTGGTCCTTCATAATTAAGGTGTCAATACGAATGACTACCGTTGAATCTCTTCCGCCGATGCTTTTACGTTTTTTCTTGGCAATTTCCAATTTCTGAATATGTTCCACCTGCTGTGCCTGAGCACTATAGGCAGCAAAAAATAAGCTTAAACTAAAAATGATATATTTCATATGTTATCCTCCTGTAGCTTAGACAAATTTTAGCCGAAAAAGTTTATTTACCCTCTTTTAAATACTTGACCATGAGGCTGGCTGCTTTTTCAGATGCCCCCGGTGTTCCCATCTTCTCCATCAACACATCGTAATTCTCCATAATACTCGCGCGATGCTCCGGATTAATGATGATTTCTTGCAGCTCTTCCGCAATATCCCGGGTATTGCAATCTTTCTGAATCAATTCCCGAACCGATAGGTAATCATTAATTAAGTTCACCAAAGAAATAAACTGCACCTTGATCACCGCTCGGGCAATCATCACCGAAAGCGGATTGGCTTTATAAACAACCACTTGCGGAACCCGCAATAGGGCCGTTTCCAGCGTGGCCGTGCCGGAAGTAACTACGGCGGCTTCGGCATGCTTAAGTAAATCGTAAGTCTGATCAAAAACAACCGGAATATCGTAATCGCCAATAAAGCGCTGGTAATAGGCTTTATCGAAATTCGGCGCCCCGGCAATCACCAATTGGTGAACCGGGAAAAAACGGATTAATTCCACCATCTCCGGCAAGATGTTTTCAATTTCCATCTTTCGGCTGCCCGGCAGTAAAGCAATAATCGGCTGTGCACTCAAACCATTGTCCGCCTTAAAGTTCGGATTAAAGCTGTATGCAGATATGGCATCCAAGAGCGGATTGCCCACATAATCGACCGGATAGTGAAATTGCTTGTAAAACTTAACCTCAAAGGGCAGGATACAAAACATATGATCCACGATCTTTTTGATTTTATACACCCTTTTCTGGTTCCAGGCCCATATTTTCGGAGAAATATAATAGCAAGTAGTGATGCCTAATTTCTTGGCATAGGCTGCAATCTTGAGGTTGAAGCCCGGGAAGTCGATCAGAATAACCGTATCGGGCTGCACACGCGCGATGTCTTCCTTCACCTTCTTCAGGTTCTTGGCAATGCTGCCGAGGTTTTTAATCACTTCAATAAAGCCCATAAAGGCCATCTCGGAGGTATGGATCAAAACGGGCACTCCCGCTGCTGCCGCCATCTGATCGCCACCAACAATATGAAATATAGCGTCGGGGTCTTCTTTCTTCAATGCTTTAATCAAATTTGCACCATGAAGATCACCCGATGTTTCGCCTGCAATAATATAATATACCATGTTTTGTAATAACCCTTAAAGATACACATTCATTATGATGAAGATGATTTTTCCCGGATTTTGCATAAACAAAATTGCATTTTCTTAGGTCCATGCTGCCGGCCTTAAACCGACCAACGAAAGTCTAGATCCCTTTCACACCCTTTTCACACCCGTATCAATCCCCTTTCAAGCCCCTTGGCAAAGGGAGCCGAAATGGGATGGAAAGGGGGGAGATAGCGTTGAGAAAAGGGGAGGATCGGACGGAAGGGGCAATAAAAAAGGAGCTGCATGTTTTGCAGCTCCTTTTGGTATGGGTTTAGTTCTGTTTAGATACCAAGCTCGAGCTGGAAGGTACCACCCCACGAGCTTTTATTATTTCCATTATTGAAATAGCCGTTTTTAAAGGTGTAGTTTCCGTTCAATTGAAATTTCAAACGGTGTGCTTTGACGTATTTAGTTAAGCCTAGTTCAATAATTTCAGTTTGATCTTCATAAGGGCGGATATCACGGTGTGGCAATACATAGGTATAACGGCCCGCAATTTCGTAGCCTTTGTTCAAGAGGTAGGAAGCCTGTTGGTTTACCCCCCAGCCTTTGTAGGCATAGGCCACTTCGGCTTTATCATCATCGGTTAAGTTTAGTGGATTATCCACATCACGGCGCATGTACTCGGCCTGGTAGGCAAAGCCCATATACTTGAATATGGCGTCGGCAAAGCTAGTTTTTAGAGTAAATGGGTTTTGTACATAACGGCCTAATTGTCCGCCTTCACGAATGGTACGGTCGTTATAGCTATAACCACCACCAATGGAAAGTTTTGGCGTTTCTTCACGCTCCAAATCACCTTCTGAATAATCGTTATCGTTGGTAAAGTTTCCTAAAGGCAGGAACTCAACCCGACCCGTATAGGCTAAACCATCATCGGTAGCACTGGCTGGTCGGCCTTCACCTGTAGAAATGGCTGCTTTCGCGTTGAAAGGCATATCGCCAATCTTCTTGCTCAGGTTTAAGGAAACCCCGAAGTCACGGTCTAAAGTGAAGTTGCCATTCACCATGGAACGATCTGCAAATTGCAAGGATCCGGAAGAGTTTACCCTTTGGCGGTTACCCGGCAGCTTATTCTGTCCGAAGGAAATATAGAAATCATCCGAAAAATTATAGAACATCACCGCGTCGCGAACGATGTTTGGAATACCGGTATCATCGAAATCCTGATCACTGCGGGTAAAGGCTAACTGCACGGTGTAGGAAATTTTAGGCGTATAAATATAGCCATCCATCCGCATTCTTAGTCGACGAATACGTGCATCAAACTTACCGTTGTCTTCCCCATCTAATACATTATTGAAACCGAGGCGATTCTGCATCCGAAACCGGAAGTTGATATAGAATAAAGAATCTTGCGATTTATACTGAATGCCTTTAAAATTTAAAATTGTTGCACGGTCATCACGTTCTTGTCCATGGGCCAGTCCGAGGGCAAGAAACACGAAACTAAGGGTTAAGGTAAGTTTTGTTAGTTTACTCATTTATAAGTTTTTATTTATATTGTAGGTTCTTGTTGACTTAAGCAGTGGAAACTTCCCAAGCCCCAAATAATATCCACTGAATCGATTCCGATTACTTTGCGATCAGGAAAGCAGGATTGGATAATATCCAATGCACGTTGATCATTTTTATCGTTAAATACTGGCACCACCACCACTTTATTGGCAATGTAGAAATTGGCATAGGAGGCAGGTAATTGCTGATCATCATAAACCACCGGTTTCGGCATCGGCAATTCCACAATTTGTAGGGGTCTTCCATCCAATAAACGCATTTCCTTTAGCTTCTCTAGGTTTTCCTGAAGAATAGGGTAGTTTTCATCGTTTGGATCTTCCTCCACGACGGTCAGTACGGTATCTTCGTTCACAAAACGCGTAATATCGTCGATATGGCCATCGGTGTCATCACCAATAATACCATCGCCCAACCAAAGCACTTGCTCCTGTCCGTAATAATCTTTCAGGTATTGCTCAATTTGCTCTTTTGTAAGCGTTGGGTTCCGGTTTTCATTCAATAAACAAGCCGTCGTGGTTAATACGGTTCCTGCGCCATTGAACTCTACCGATCCACCTTCCATCACAATGGGCGGGGTAAATAATTTTAATCCAAATTCTTCGGCAATACGCGTAGGTACCACATCGTCAAGGTCATATGGAGGGTATTTGCCGCCCCAGGCATTGTAGCCCCAATCTACCACTGCCTTTTCGCCGGTTTCCTTGTTCAAAACGAATGCCGGACCATGGTCACGACACCAGGCATCATTGGTCGGGTTGAAGTGAAAGCTAACATTGGCCATGTTGGCACCTGAAGCTTCAATATGAGCCGTTGCAAAGGCTTTCATGGCTTCATCAGCCACGTTGATGCGTACTTTTTGGTCGGCGGCAACCAGTTTAATGAAGGCAGAATAAGGCGCATAAATGGTGTCGATTTTGCCGGGCCATGATTCTTCTTTGTGTGGCCAGCTTAACCATAGGGCCTCTTGTTGGTGCCATTCCGCAGGGAATGAAAAGCCTTGGGCTTTTGGGGTATCCGCGTAATTATATATGGATTGGTTGTTTTCGGTACTCATGCTATAGTGTAAAAAAACAATGCTTCCTAAAAAGCATTGTTCTAAATATTGTATGTTGTGTTAATCTTCGTCGATAAAGCGCTTGGTGATCGGGGAATAGGTTTCGATACGACGGTCGCGTAAGAAAGGCCAGTGCTTGCGGAAATAATCAGATTGATTTTTATCGATTTCCACCACTTCCACTTCTTCTTGCTCGTGCGAGGCTAGGTATAACAGTTTACCTTGTGCATTGGCCACAAAGCTACCGCCCCAGAATTTCATGGCGCCATCTTGTTCGAAGCCTACACGGTTTACCGATACTACCGGTACACCATTGGCCACCGCATGCGAACGCTGAATAGTTTGCCATGCATTGTACTGGTCGGTATTGGTTTCTTCGTCTTGATCGGTTGCCCAGCCAATGGCTGTCGGGTAGAATAAGATTTCTGCACCCATTAAAGCGGTGATGCGTGATGCTTCCGGATACCACTGATCCCAACAGATTAACACCCCAATTTTTCCAAATTTCGTGTTGAACACCTTGTAACCAAGGTCGCCCGGCGTAAAATAGAATTTTTCGTAAAATGCCGGATCATCCGGGATATGCATCTTACGGTATTTGCCTAAATAGGCACCATCGGCATCTAAAATGGCGGTGGTGTTATGGTATAAACCTTCTGCGCGCTTCTCGAATAAAGAAGCAATAATCACGACGCCAAGCTCTTTGGCTACTACCGATAAAGCATCGGTTGAGGGGCCAGGGATGGCTTCGGCAAGATCGAAATTGTCGTAATCTTCCACATCACAGAAATATAAGGAGGTAAAAAGCTCCTGCAAGCACACTATCTGTGCGCCTTTGGCTGCAGCTTCGCGAACTTTCTCAATCGCTTTATTCAAATTTGCTTGTTTATCCTCAACACAGGACATTTGAACTAAACCAACTTTTACTTTACTCATGTTATCTATACATATAAGGTTTTCTGCGCAAAGATAGGATAAAATTATGAGGATAGGGGGATTAGGCTACACATTATGCCTAGAATACGGTTTATTTCCTGTCAAATTTTACCTTGCCCTTTTTCCTTATATTGTGTAGGGTAATCATATCTGTTGGATTTTTTACTTTTGTGTATGCGCAAGATCATTCATATTGATATGGATGCTTTTTATGCCTCCGTGGAGCAACGCGACTTCCCGGAATTCCGTGGAAAAGCATTAGCCGTAGGGGGCTCACCCGATGGTCGGGGCGTGGTGGCAACAGCCAGCTACGAGGCCCGACAATATGGAGTGCGATCGGCCATGTCCTCCCGAATGGCTTTGCAATGCTGCCCCCATCTGCTGTTTACTCGGCCACGATTTGAGGTGTATAAAGAGGTGTCGCAGCATATCCGTTCCATTTTCCGTCGCTATACCGACTTAATCGAGCCCCTATCGTTGGATGAAGCCTACTTGGATGTGACCGACGATAAATTAGGGATTGGCTCGGCCATCGATATTGCTAAAGAAATTAAAGAGGCCATTTGGAACGAACTGCAATTGACAGCCTCCGCGGGTGTATCTGTCAATAAATTTGTAGCGAAAATAGCCTCCGACCTGCAAAAACCAAATGGACTAACCTTTATTGGTCCTTCTAAGGTTGTTTCCTTTTTGGAAGCATTGCCGGTTCATAAATTCTTTGGGGTAGGCAAAGTAACAGCGCAGAAAATGAATCAGATGGGTATTCATATTGGTCGTGATTTAAAGCGTTTTAACGAGTTCGAGCTCATGCAGCACTTTGGTAAATCAGGGCGTTTTTATTTTCATATGGTGCGGGGGATTGATGATCGTCCTGTTCGACCTAACCGGATTTCCAAGTCGGTAGGTGCCGAGGATACCTTTTCCTCCGATTTGGCAGACCCGGCCTTGATGAAAATCGAATTGCTGCGCCTCAGCGAGAAGGTATTTGAACGCACCGAAAAGAGCAACAAAAAGGGGAGAACGGTGACCTTGAAAATTAGGTTTTCGGATTTCTCCCTCATCACACGTAGCAAAACCTTGCTAAGCCCTATTGAAAGCTTTGTTGAATTGGAAAGTGCCGTGATGGACTTGTTAGATAAGCAGAACTTTGAAGATAAGCGCGTGCGCCTGCTGGGGGTTACGGTATCGAATTTTCTATCGGAGGATGGGCAAGGGCCTGAAAATGCCCAGCTATCCCTCTTTTAAAGGGCTGCCTTGGGTGTAAATAATGCGGGATGGGTAAGTCCGCGCATGGCTTTCCACTAAATTATTCATGTAAAAATTACTGTGTACCAGGTTCTCATTCATCACGAGCTCTTCGATGTCGTTGCATTGCAAGTCAGAATCGATAAAGCCTAAGGCGTGTACCCTGTTTTCCTTGTAATAGATATAGCTTTGCTCGTCGGCATGCCGGCCCTTCCCAAGAATAACAAAACTACGTTTATTGGCCTGTAAACTATCTATGGCCAAGTTTACCTGTTCGTTATAAGTTTCTCGATCGGGCAGTTCGCCTTTTGCTTCTGGTTTATGCGGATCCTTCTCCGCCTTAGCCGATTGGAAGAACGCGCATAAGCGAAAATCGAGCTGATGCGTCTGTATTAATTGCAAGAGAAATTGCGTGGATTCATGCACCGTATTAAAGGCGTATAGCGGCGTGATATGTTTGCGGATTTGGCAAATGCTTAAGCGTAAGTAGCCATTCTGATCTTCATAGCTGATTAATCCGTATTTAGGGTCGTATTTCTTGAGGGCGCGGTTATAAATGGGCCATAGCTTCTTGATGAGGTTACATTCCATTAATAATGCCATCAGCTCGGTGCCGGTTTCCTCAAAGCCGATATCGCTGATTTCATTGACAAAATGCTGCCGCCTTTGCCCTGTATTATTGCCGGTGAAATGGCTGATTACACGTTTTTTGATATTTATCGCCTTGCCTACATAGATGATTTTCCCTTGGCTATTCTTGAATAAATAGACCCCAGTGCTGGAGGGCAACTTATTGAAAACTTCAACCGGAATATGCGTTGGCAAGCGTTGCTCCTTTGCATTGCTCTGTTCAATAAGTTTGATAAACTGCTCGCTATCTGCTTCGTAGATGCGTTGAAATAAAGTAACGGTAGCCTTGGCATCGCCGTAGGCGCGGTGCCTGTCTTCAATCACTATCCCCAACTGTTGGCATAATTTCCCCAGGCTGTAAGAGGGCAGACCCTTGAACATTTTGCGGGATAAGCGAACCGTGCACAGGCGTTGGGCCTTCCACTCATAGCCGGCGGCTTTCAGCTCGGCTTGCACAAAGGAATAATCGAAATGTACATTGTGGGCCACAAAGATATTTTGGCTCAGCAGGTGGTAGATGTCTTCGGCCACATCTTCGAAGCGAGGTGCATCTTGCACCATATCATCGGTAATGCCGGTTAAGGCCTGAATATGAAAGGGGATGGGTTGTTCTGGATTGATTAAGCTGCTATACTCTTCAATTACTTTTTTACCATCAAAGATAAAGACGGCAATCTCGGTAATTTTACTGGCGGATGCATATCCTCCGGTTGTTTCAATATCGACAATAGCGTAGCGTGGCTTCTTCATTTAAACAAAAATAATACTAATAAGTTATTTACTAAAATTATTAGTATTATTTTTGTGAATTTTATAGATTTTATAAGAGTTCGACGCCCTTACTGGAAAGTTCTTCTTTTTTGAGTTGGTCCCAGATACTCACTTGTACCTGGCCAATGTGCTGTAATTTAAGCATAAACATGCAGATGCGGGATTGTCCGATTCCGCCACCTATAGATTCCGGCAATAAATCGTTCAATAACATCTGATGGAAGGTTAGTTGCTGGCGTTCCAGGCTGTTTCTGATTTCCAATTGGGTAATTAGGGCCTTTTTATCTACGCGGATACCCATGGAGGATAATTCAAAGGCCGTTCCTAGGATAGGGTTCCAGACCAGGATATCGCCATTTAAGCCGCAATAGCCCTTTTCATTATCGGTACTCCAATCGTCATAATCTGCCGCACGGCCATCATGAGGCTCGCCGTTAGATAAGGATCCACCGATACCATAGATAAATACGGCGCCATGTGCTTTGGCGATGGCATTTTCACGCTCTTTGCCGGTAAAGGTTGGGTATTGCTGCAACAGCTCCTCGGCAGAAATGAAGTGGATTTTCTCGGGCAGCACGGCAGGAACATGGTCATATTGAGCATGTACTGCTTGTTCGGTATCATAGATAATTTGGTATATTTTTTCTACCGTTTGTTTCAGGTAGGCCAGATTGCGGTCTTGTGGCAAGATGCATTTCTCCCAGTCCCATTGATCGACATAGATGGAATGGATTGGCGAATAATCCTCATCTGGACGCAAAGCGCGCATATCGGTTAAGATACCTTCCTCGGGTTCCATTTCCAGCTCTTTCAAACGGATTCTTTTCCATTTTGCTAGGGAATGAACCACCACTGCACGTTGGTCTTGTAAGGACTTGATCGGAAAGGAAACGGGGCGCTCGATGCCATTCAGGTCGTCGTTGATGCCGGTTCCATCCAGGACCACAATCGGTGAAGAAACGGGGATTAAATTTAAGGCCTGTTTTAATTTATTAGCAAACGTTTCCTTGACAAACGTGATTGCTTGTTCTCTTTTTAAGATATGTCGTCCCATTAATTTTTACAACAAAATAAACATAGTTGAATGTGATGCTAAATGCAATTAACACCTGATCATAATTTTAATCAAAAATACAAAAATGTTAATGATTTAGCTAGTTTATTGAAAAAATAAACACAACATCTTGAAATTCTGTTTAATTTATTTAAAGAGATTGTCCTAATGCCGAAAGAATGGCAGAAGCCTTGGTCATGCACTCGGCATATTCCTTTTCGGCCTCCGCGTCCATGGTAATGGCCCCTCCGGTATGGAAAGATAGGTATTGTTTGCTTCGGTTGTAGAGGATGGTGCGGATGACGACATTGAAATCAAAATCACCGGTGGGCGCAAAGTAACCTATAGCCCCGGAGTATACCCCGCGACGGGAGTTTTCGTACTGATCGCACAGCTGCATGGCCGATATTTTTGGGGCGCCGGTCATCGATCCTGCAGGGAAGGTATTTTGAATCACCTGGCAATCGCTAAGCGCTGGATCCTTTTCGCAGGAGATGGTGGAGATCAATTGATGCACATGCTTGAAGGTATAAAGTCCGAGTTTTTCGGTGACCCGTACTGTGCCTGGAACCGCACTGCGGGTCATATCATTGCGAACCAAATCGACAATCATCACATTCTCGGCGATTTCCTTCGGGTTGTTTAGTAATAGTTCTTTTAGACGAGCATCTTCCTGTTCATCTTTTCCACGCGCCGAGGTGCCCTTAATGGGCTGGGAAATAAGCGTGGTTCCTCGTTTGGCCAGGAACCTTTCCGGCGATGCCGATAGGATATAGGCATCTTCAATTTTGAACAAACAGGCAAAGGGGGTTGGGGAGAGGCTATTTAAGCGAAGAAACAAAGCTTCAGGATGATCGATAAAGGCCTCATCGTCATAGAACTCCTGACAAAGGTTGGCTTCGTAAATATCCCCCAATTGGATATGGTTTTTAATGCCGTAGAAAGCTTTGAAATATTCAGCCTGACTCATGCGGGCCTTCACCTGACCCTTGAACGTGTAGCTTGGGGATAGGGGATGATGGCTGATGATTTGCTGGTAAACCGCTGCCGGATCTTCAATTTCGCTGCTGATATTGACTTGATTCTTTTCAAATTGGATCAAGATGCGTGGCACAAAGAAATAGGCGTCGGGGAAGCCGATGCGATTGGGATGTTGTGTTTGCAGCTCCTCAAGCTCGTTCTTGAGGTCGTAACTAAGAAATCCCGGCATCCATGAATCAGGATACCGGGATTTAAAATGTGCTAATTGCTCGAATGTAGACTCGCCTGCTTTTGGCGTAAAAACCGCTTGGGCACCAACGGCCAACATACGTTCTACCTGAGCATATGGGCTCTGGAAACCATTCGATTCAAATAAGCATAGCTGATCAAACCCTTTAGACCAACTTAAGGCCTTGGAAAGAAACTCATCCGCTTGAACTTGAAAAATGGCACTGGCCATCATATCTTACAATTCGATAGTTTGCTTACGATCTGGACCTACTGATAAATATTTAATAGGCACTTGTAGTTCTTGCTCTAAGAATTGAATATACTGCTGTAATGCCGCAGGGATTTCAGCTTTCGATTGAATGCCTGTTAAGTCTTGATTCCAGCCTTGCATTTCCTTCAATACCGGTTCCGGTTTGTTGGTGATGATTTCGTAAGGCATGTAATCAATCGTTTCCCCTTGGTAATTATAGTGCGTACATACATAAATCTTCTCGAAGGTATCCAGTACGTCGGCTTTCATCATAATCAATTCGGTTACTCCGTTGATCATGATGGCATATTTTAATGCTGGAAGGTCGATCCATCCAGTACGGCGTGCGCGACCCGTTGTAGCACCAAATTCATGGCCTAATTGACGTAGTTTCTCGCCTGTTTCGTCCTCTAATTCTGTAGGGAATGGTCCGCCACCAACACGTGTTGCATAGGCTTTGAAGATACCGAATACTTCACCAATCTTATTTGGGGCAATACCTAATCCTGTACAAGCACCTGCAGTGGTGGTATTCGACGAGGTTACGAAAGGATAGGATCCGAAATCCACATCCAATAGCGTACCTTGTGCGCCTTCGGCCAATACCCGTTTTCCGTCTTTTAAGTACTCGTTTACCAAGTGCTCAGAGTCAACGTGTGGGATAGACTTAATAAACTCAATAGCTTCCATGAAGGCTTGCTCTTTTTCTGAGAAGTCTGGAACTTCCCCGTAATGCGCAAGCATAGAAAGGTGCTTTTGTTTTAATTTCTCGTAGCGCTCCTTGAAATCGGATAGGGTAGTATCCCCTACGCGAAGACCGTTACGTCCGGTTTTGTCCATGTAAGTAGGACCGATACCTTTTAAAGTGGAACCAATTTTACCGGCACCCATATTACTTTCTGATGCGGCATCTAACAATTGGTGTGTTGGTAAAATAAGGTGTGCCTTGCGCGCCAATACCAATTTCCCTTTGCCTACCGGATCAAATCCTGCAGCCTTCAGGTTGTCTAGTTCTCTTTTAAGGATAATAGGGTCGATAACGACACCATTTCCAATCAGGTTTAAGGTGTCTTCATTAAAGATTCCGGAAGGAATAGTATTTAATACGAATTTCTTGTTATCGAATTCTAAGGTATGTCCTGCGTTTGGACCGCCTTGAAAGCGAGCGATTAAATCATATTTAGGACAAAATACGTCTACGATTTTTCCTTTTCCTTCATCACCCCATTGCAAACCCAAAAGCACATCAACTTGCATAGTATTTATTGAAATTTATATGTTAAAATTTTGTTTGTATTCCCTGAATAAAAAATAAATGTTCGGAAAAAGGGAAGCTAGTAGCCTTTTTCCGAACAAAGGTATATATTAATTCGTCTATTGTTAAATTAATTTGAAATTACTGCTTCAGCGGCCGGAGTGTCCTTGGCAGCCTTGCTTTTACGGCAATCAGCACAGATACCATAGAGGTTTAAGGAATGGTGCTTGATATCGAAGTTTAACAGATCTCCAATCATGGTTTGGATCTGGTAGACGCGGGGGTCACAAAACTCCACCACCTTGTTACATTCAATGCAAATTACATGGTCATGTTGCTTGTACCCGTAAGATTTCTCGAATTGGGCCATGTTGCGACCGAACTGATGCTTGGTCACTAAATCACAGGATACCAATAACTCTAAGGTGTTGTATACCGTCGCGCGGCTTACCCGATACTTCTTGTTCTTCATATGGATATACAAAGATTCAACATCAAAGTGATCGGAACGGGAGTAGATTTCTTCCAGAATGGCATAGCGTTCTGGGGTTTTTCTCAAGTTTTTATTTTCTAGGTAAGCTTCGAAAATCTTTTTAACAGTTTCGTAGTTTTCGCCCTGTTTCATATTATTCAGCAAGTTTAAGTGTCAAAATTACCAAAATAGTAGCGTAATCGCTAGTACTTATGTCAAACGGCTGTAAGTCTTTAGTTTTCTGACTCGTAGCGCGTGACTACCGTAATGCCTGGGATTTGTTTTAAATGTCGGATGAGGCTTTCCAATTGGTCTACATCGTTCACAAAGACCATGATATCGCCTTCAAAGATCCCTTCGTTACTTGAGATTGACAAGGAACGAATATTAACCTTGAAGTCATGCGAAATAACCGTAGTAATCTTGTTCACGAGGCCTACATCATCAATACCGATGATGCGTAATCCGGTTAAGAAAGCAACCGCGTTGTGCAAGGATGCCCATTTGGCCTTCAAGATTCGGTAGCCATAGTTGGCCATCAGCTTGGACGCGTTCGGGCAACTGGTGCGGTGAATCTTGATGCCATCATTAACGGTCAGGAATCCGAAGATATCATCGCCCGGAATCGGATTGCAACAAGGCGCGAGGGTATAATCTACCTTCTGATAGTCATCCCCAATCAGGATGGTGTCATCCTTTTTGTTGATTTTTTCTACGAGCCCGTTGATATGCGACTGGAACTGATTTTGGTTGGCATCTTCCGATCGTTCGGCAGCAACAAACTCCCGTAGGTTCTTGATGTCGATAGAACCCTTCGCTACATTAAAGAACAGCTCTTGAGAACTTGGGAACTTAAAGTAGTTCGCAATCTTATTGATGTTTTCCGTATTGTAGGTAATCTTTAGCGATTTCAGCTTGCGCTCCAGAATTTCCTTCCCATCTTCAGCAACTTTCCGCTTCTCTTCTTTTAAGGAAGACTTGATCTTCGACTTGGCTTTTGCCGTTACAACAAAGCTTAACCAGTCTTCTTTCGGCGTCTGTTTGCTGGAGGTGATGATCTCGACCTGGTCTCCATTTTGGAGTTCATGGCTTAAAGGCACTAGCTTATGGTTTACCTTCGCCCCGATACAGGTGGCTCCAATGTCGGTATGTATTTCAAAGGCAAAGTCTAAAGCTGTGGCGCCGTTCGGAAGCTGTACCAAGGTTCCTTTCGGGGTGAAGATAAAGATCTCGTCCGAAAAGAGGTTCATCTTGAAGTCGTCCACAAAATCCATCGCATTGGACTCCGGATTACTTAAGATATCACGTACTTTCTGTATCCATTGGTCTAAGCCGTTATCGGAGTTAGACTCTTTATATTTCCAGTGTGCTGCAAATCCCTTTTCGGCAATCTCATTCATGCGCTTGGTACGGATTTGAACTTCCACCCATTGGCCTCTAGGGCCCATTACTGTGGTATGCAAGGATTCATAGCCATTGGCCTTTGGCGAGGATACCCAATCGCGAAGGCGGTCAGGATTCGGACGGTAAAGGTCCGTAACGATGGAATAAACCTTCCAACACTCTGTTTTTTCCTTCTCATCATCGGTGTCGATGATAATACGGATAGCAAATAAATCATAGACTTCCTCAAAAGGAATGGATTTCTTACGCATCTTATTCCAAATGGAATGGATGGATTTCGGGCGTCCAAATACCGAAGCTTTAATGCCTTCCTCTTTCAAGATCTCTTGAATAGGACCTATGAAATCACCAATAAACTTCTCGCGCTCTGCTTTTTTCTCATTCAGCTTCTTCGCGATAAACTTATAGGTGTCCGGATCGGTAAACTTCATGGAAAGATCTTCCAGCTCCGACTTGATTGCGTATAACCCGAGCCTATGCGCCAAAGGTGCATAGAGATAACTGGTTTCCGAGGCAATCTTAAGCTGTTTATGGCGGGCCATAAACTCCATCGTCCGCATATTATGCAAACGGTCGGCAAGCTTAATGAGAATCACACGGACATCATCGGCAAGGGTGAGTAGCATCTTGCGGAAGTTCTCCGCCTGCATTGAACTGTTCGGATCAAAGATCCCGGATATCTTGGTCAGCCCATCGATAATCCGAACTACCTTTTTTCCGAATTGCTCCTCAATTTCCGGAAGGGTAACACTGGTGTCTTCTACCACGTCGTGTAACAAAGCACAGACGATGGAAGTGGTGCCAAGACCAATTTCCTCGGCAGCAATTTGCGCTACAGCAATAGGGTGGTAGATGTATGGTTCGCCGGATTTCCGACGCATATCTTTATGGCTCTCTAATGCTAAGTCAAAAGCCTTACGTATCTGTTGTTTGTCGCCTTTTTGTAATGTTGGTTTGCAAGCTCTTAATAACGCACGGTATCTTTTACGGATTTCCTTATTTTCAGCCTCTATATCGATCACATATTCTTGCATAAAACTCCTGTAAATGACTATGATAATTAAATATTATTTGCTAAATTTATTGGGCATATATTACATTGTGTATGTAAAATGTAATGTATAAATATACACAAAATTATTGTATTTAATCTAGCGGATACATTTTATTAATGAGGCGTGGAAGTATAAATAAGTGGGTTTTATGGATGTTCATGGGCATGCTCTTTCCTGTTCTTAGCAAAGGGCAAGCACTGACGAAACCCCAATATGGAGGAGGGAAAGCGGAGGTCGTTGAACATTATGCGACCACCACGCTAGATAATGGCGAGGTAGTTCCGTGGTTTCCTATTGAGGAAGTCGTAGTAACGGCGGTAAGAACCTGGAAGAGCGAAGAGGAGCGACAGCGCTATTTACGCCTAAAAAGAAATGTGATTCGCGTGTTGCCTTATGCTATCTATGCGCAACGTCGCTATGATCAATTAGATCGCGACCTCGCTGTAGCCAACTCTCGTCGGGAAGAGAAACGGCTCATCAATGAATGTGAACGAGAGATTAAAGAGAAAATAACCTCTGAAGTGAAGAATCTATCTATCTCGCAAGGGAAGATTCTGATAAAACTGATAGAGCGCCAAACCGGAAATACCAGCTACGACCTTGTGAAAGACATGAAAGGCAGCATCTCTGCTTTCGTATACCAAGGTGTAGCAAAGATCTTCGGACATAATTTAAAGAGCACCTACGATCCGCAGGAAGACTTCGAAATTGAGAACATCATCCGGGAATACGAACGTGTTCGACCTATCGCCAACCCTTAATACCTAACGTTATGAAACCTACTGTTTATGATTTTGATGCATTGGAATTTAATGGCCGTAAGAAGTCTCTTAAAGACTTCGAGGGGAAAGTATTGCTGATCGTGAATACGGCCAGTAAATGCTTTTTTACCAAGCAATTTAAAACATTAGAAAACCTGTATCGCAAATACAATAAACTAGGTTTCGAAATCTTAGCATTTCCATCCAACGACTTCCGCAATCAAGAACCTTTGACCGGAAGAACCTTAGAAACCTTCTGCCGCGTGCAGCAACAGGTTTCCTTCCCTGTATTTAAGCGCATTCATGTGGTTGGTGAGTATACCGATCCCCTGTATCGCTATCTTTCCGATGAGTCTATCAATGGGAAAGTAGATTCTTCCCCGCTATGGAATTTCCATAAATACTTAGTCGATCGCAATGGGGAAGTAGTCGATTTCTTCTATTCGATTACCAGTCCAATGTCAAAAAAGGTCCACAGTAAGATCGAAGAATTACTTAGCAAAGCCTCTTAAGTCTTATATTTTGTATTTTTGTACAAAATAAAGATTCAATGAAGTTAGATTTGTTAGTGATGACGGTACATCCCGATGATGCCGAATTAGGCGCAGGGGGTGTTATTGCCAAGTATGTTGCTGAAGGGAAGAAGGTAGGTATTGTCGATTTGACGCAAGGAGAATTAGGAACCCGCGGTACTGCTGAAACCAGAGCTGCTGAAGCTGCTGATGCTGCCAAGATTCTAGGCGTTGCTGTTCGGGAGAATCTAAAACTTAGGGATGGATTTTTCAAGAACGATGAACCTAATCAGGTGGAAGTCATTAAAGCCATTCGTAAATATCAACCAGAAATCGTGATTACCAATGCATGGGATGATCGCCACCCTGATCATGGGCGTGCCAGTAAGTTGGTTAATGATGCTATCTTCTTAGCAGGATTACGTCGCATTGAAACTAGCGTAGACGGGGAACTTCAAGACGTGCATCGTCCGCGCCTCCAACTGCAACTTATTCAAGATAAATATATTCAGCCTGATATTCTCATTGATATCACCGACTTCTGGGACATTAAGGAACGCTCTATCCTGGCTTATACCACCCAATTTAATGCGTCTGAACAAGATAACGAGCCGCAGACCTATATCTCCAACCCCGACTTTATGGCCTCAACTCGCGCACGTGCGCATGAGCTAGGACGCTCCATCCAAGTGAAATACGCGGAAGGATTTACCTCGAGAAGAATACTAGGAGTAGGGGATTTGTTTGATCTCATCTGATTTTAGATATGAGATATGAGATATGAGATGTGAGATATGAGAGCTTGGGGGTAAGATGCTGGTTGTCCAATAATCTTTAGTAGTCTTGCAGATTCTAGTTTTTAAGGTATAGTAATAAAAATCTTTTTCCTCAACGACTAGAAGAAGATAAGCTTCTCGCCATACTCTCATATCTCAAATCTCACATCTCATATCTTAAAACAGAAAACCCAATCAATCGATTGGGTTTTCTGTTTTTTATTGTAAAGCAGATTACTCAGCTACAACTTCGAAAGGGATTTGCACTTTCACTTCTTTGTGTAAGTTCAAGTTTGCAATGTATTCACCTAAAGTTTTAGGTTCAGTTTCGAAAGTGATGCGACGGCGATCTACATCAAATCCTTGCGCTTTAAGGGCGTCAGCGATTTGGATGCTATTTACTTTACCGAAGATTTTACCAGTTTCACCAGCTTTAGCACCGATAGATAATTTAACGGTTTCTAATTTACCAGCTAATTCTGTAGCATCTTTCTTAATTTTTTCTTGTTTAAACTGAGCTTGTTTAATGTTCTCAGCTAACACTTTTTTTGCAGAGGCCGTAGCCATAATTGCAAATCCTTGAGGAATTAAGTAGTTACGGCCGAAACCTGGTTTTACTACTACGATATCGTCTTTCTCTCCAAGGTGCTTAACATCTTGTTTTAATATTACTTCCATTATCGTATCCTCCTTATTTTAATGAATCAGTTACGTAAGGTAGTAATCCGATAATACGCGCACGTTTTACGGCTTGAGCAACTTTACGTTGAAATTTCAATGATGTACCAGTTAAACGACGAGGTAAGATTTTACCTTGGTCATTTACAAACTTTAATAAGAAGTTTGCGTCTTTGTAGTCGATATACTTGATACCGTTCTTTTTGAAACGGCAGTATTTCTTACGGTTGTCCTCTACTTTAGGAGCAGTTACGTATTGGATGTTTTCGTTTGCCATTAGTTTGCTACCTCCTCAGTTTTAGTTTCTGCCTTTTTGTTGAATGCACCGCTACGTTTTTTCTCGTTGTAAGCAAGGGCATGCTTATCTAAAGAGATGGTTAAGAAACGCATCACACGCTCATCACGTTTGTATTCAACCTCTAATTTTTTAATTAATTCACCTGGAGCCTTGAATTCAGTTAAGTGATAAAATCCAGTTGTTTTTTTCTGGATTGGATACGCTAATTTTTTCAAACCCCAATTGTCTTCAGCGACAATTTCGGCTCCGCCTTCTGTTAAGATGTTTTTGAATTTCGCAATAGCTTCTTTCGCAGCATCTTCAGAAAGCAACGGGGTAAGAATGATTACAGATTCGTACTGTTGCATTGTTTGAATAATTATGTTTATTAATACTCCGAGTTATTTTACGGAAGTGCAAAAATAGCAAATAGATTAATAAAATACTAATTATTTGTGAATATTTTAGTTAGCTCTACTTAGCGACAATTTACTGTAGCTGAAAAACTACATTTTAAAGTTAATAGCAGGTCATGCTTGACCCCCCGCGCAATCCTGATGATATTTGCAATACAAATTAACCGTAAAAAAAGAAAAACATTGAGGGCAACGATTCAACGACTACCATTTTGGGTAAAAGTTATATTTTCTATCACTACTGGAGTCATATTGGGCTGTCTATTAGCAGAGGTATTGTATTATATCATTCTGTAAAGGCATCACCATTATCGTTATCTAAAGCAGGGCTTACCGCTTCTTGCTATAAGCAGTTATTCGCTAAAAAAAAAAGCCTCCCAACTAGTTGAGAGGCTTTTTTTCGTTAGGCAAGTTTTGCCAAGGCTTCTTTTATTCTGCGTAATGCTTCTTTCAGGCTTTCGTCTGAAGCAGCATAGGAGAGTCTGATGTAATTGTTATTTCCGAAGGAGTCGCCACCCACGGTTGCCACATGGCCATAGTTCAATAAGAATAAGGCTAGGTCTGCCGAGTTCTTAATTACATTGCCTTCCGGATCTTTCTTTCCAAAGAACGAGCTTATTTCAGGGAAGAAGTAGAAAGCACCTTGCGGAAGGTTTGTTCTTACCCCAGGGATATCATTTAACAGGTCGAATACCAATTGGCGACGACGTGCAAATGCTTCTTTCATTTCCAATACACTTTCTAATCCTTGCTCATACGCGGCAATACCGGCGCGTTGCGAGATGGAACAAGTGCCTGAAGTTGTTTGGCCTTGTAGTTTATCGTTTGCGGCAGCAATTTCCTTGTTTGCGGCAATATAGCCCAAACGCCATCCGGTCATTGCGAAAGCTTTGGAGAAACCGTTAATAATAATCACGCGGTCTTTTACCGAAGGGAATTGCGCAATAGACTCGTGCTGATTGACGAAGTTGATATGCTCATAGATCTCATCAGAGATAATAAAGATGTTCGGGTGTTTTTCAAAAACCTTCACCAAGGCCGCCAATTCCTCTTTAGTGTATACCGAACCGGTCGGGTTACAAGGGGAGGAGAACATGAATACCTTTGATTTATCGGTAATGGCCGCTTCTAATTGTGCTGGCGTAATTTTAAAATCTGAATCAATTTCAGTGTCAATAAATACAGATTTTCCTTCGGCTAAAGTCACCATCTCTGAGTAGGAAACCCAGTAAGGTGTAGGGATGATAACCTCATCACCCGGATTTACCAAGGTTAACAATACGTTAGATAGGGATTGCTTTGCACCGGTAGATACGACGATTTGCGAAATATCGTAATCTAACCCATTCTCATTCTTCAACTTATTCACGATAGCCTGACGCAATTCTGGGTATCCTGGTACCGGCGAGTAGCGGGTAAAATTCTCATCCAGGGCCTTCTTCGCGGCTTCTTTCACATGATCCGGCGTATTGAAATCAGGTTCACCTACGCTTAAACTTATTACATTGATGCCTTTTGCCGCCAATTCGCGACCCAATTTGGTCATCTTTAATGTTGCTGATTCGGATAGTTCATTTATCCGGTTTGATAGAAATGATGCTGTACTCATGATATTGCAAATATATTATATACAAATCATTATTGCTGATAAAAATGTAATAAAATATCCATAAAAATGATACAATTTAAAATCTCCGATTTAAAAGGCTTCCCCATAAATAAAAGCTAGCTTTGTAGCCAAAATTAAATACGTTCTATGAAGTTAAAGTTCGACGGATTTATTGTGGCCCTCATAGGGATGATTCTTTTTGCCTATATCTACCCGGATATTGCGGCATTCCTGGAAGGAAAGTTTTTAAACACATTGATAAGCATCGGGGTAGCCCTTGTTTTCTTCTTTTACGGATTAAAATTAAGTTTTATAGAGATTAAGGATGGCATGAAAAACTGGAAGCTGCATCTTTCCGTGCAGCTGTTCACGTTTGGCCTTTTCCCCTTGCTGGTGTTGGCCTTTCGGCCATTTATCCATACCGAAACCCAGGAGCAATTCTGGTTATCCTTTTATTTTCTAGCCGCCCTGCCTTCCACGGTTACATCTTCGGTGGTCATGGTTTCCATTGCGCGAGGCAATGTGCCGGCAGCCATCTTTAATGCCAGTATATCTGGCTTAGTAGGCGTGGCCATTACCCCGCTATTAATGCACTTCTTTCTAGACGTGCAGGAAATGAATGTCTTTACCGAACTATATATTGGCTTATTGTTCGAGGTCTTATTGCCGGTTATTTTAGGCTTACTTATACAACCCTATTGGGGCAAGTGGGCCCATAAATACGGCACAGCATTATCCCGATTCGACAAAGGCGTGGTGTTAGCCATCGTATATTCCAGCTTTGCGGAGTCCTTTATGAGCGATGTGTTCCATAGCGTGAGCAAATACTATTTAATAGGCCTGTTTATTGGCGTTATACTGTTGTTTTTTACAGTTTACCTCATTATTTACCTGCTGGTTCGTTATGTGCTGAAATTCAATCGGGAAGATCAGATTTCAGGCATCTTCTGCGGCTCTAAAAAATCGCTTACCCATGGTAGTGTGTTCTCTAAGTTTCTATTCGCCAATAACCCGAAATTAGGCCTGTATATTTTACCGTTGATGATCTACCATGCGTTCCAAATCTTTGTAGTCACCATTATTGCGCAGAAAATGGGAAAGCAATATGAGGAAGAGCTGTTGAAAAGAAAATAATATATAGTTAATTTTGAATCTTTAACTTTGGCATGCCAAAACGAAGCGCTATGTCAAGACAGATGAGATTGGTCTTACTTTCCCTGGTTACCGGGATCGTATTAATGTTGATAAAATTCATTGCCTATTTTATCACAGAGTCGAATGCCATCTTCTCTGATGCAGCAGAGAGTATCGTGAATATTGCGGCTTCCGGCTTTGCCTATTACAGCATATACCTGGCTGCCCAACCCAAGGACGAGAATCACCCTTATGGCCACGGTAAGGTAGAGTTTTTCTCCGTATTTGTAGAAGGCGCCCTCATCTTTATTGCCGGTAGTGTCATCCTAATTAAGGCTTTCTACAATATCTTCTTTCCTCAACCCGTAGCGAATGTAGAAGAGGGTATCATCCTGATATTCATCACTTCCCTGATCAACTTTGGGGTAGGATTTTATTTAATGAAGCGGGGTAAGACGCTACGCTCCTTAACCATTGAAGCTGACGGAAAACACCTGCAAGTGGATGCCTACAGTTCGATAGGTTTGATTGCCGGACTCTTTATCATGAAACTGACCAAGTTGCCTTGGATAGATTTAGCCCTATCGATCGTACTGGGTTGTTTTATTCTCTACAACGGCTATAAGCTCTTGCGGAAATCCATCTCTGGTTTAATGGATGAATCGGATCAGGAAGTAGTGGAAGAGGTGGTTCAGATCTTGAATAAAAGTCGCCAACCCGAATGGATAGATGTACACAACCTGCGTGTACAACGTTATGGCCAAGAGATGCATATCGATTGTCATTTAACCCTGCCCAAGTATTATACCTTAACCAAGGTGCACGATAGCATCTCTGAATTTGATACCATTTTAAATCAAAACCTAGATTCGAAGACCGAATTCTTTATCCATGCCGACCCGTGTATGTCTGAATGTTGTCATTATTGCACCGTAAAGAACTGTCCGATCCGTAGTGAAGACTTCCGCAAGCACATTGAATGGACGACGCAGAACGTAACGAAAAACATGAAGCACTTTCGCAAAGCATAGCGATATGTTTTACGTTAGCCTAAAAACCATTCATTATCCCCCTTTAATTCCTTATATTTAGGTTTAATATCTCGAAATGAAGAAATTGCTATGGACCCTGCTTATTCTGGGGTTCTCTTATCCGGTTCTCGCGCAAGATCAAGAAAAGACCGTGTCGAAGCTCATGGATGCCTGGCATGCAGCGGCAGCAAAGGCCGACTTTGAAGGTTATTTTAAGCTGATGGATACTGCTTCGGTGTTTATAGGCACCGATGCCACCGAACGTTGGACGAAACCAGCCTTTATGGCCTATGCCCGCCCACATTTTGCCAAAGGCAAAGCTTGGAGCTTTACCGCTTTGGAACGAAATATCATTTTTTCAGCCGATGGGAAAACCGCCTGGCTGGATGAATTGTTAGATACACAGATGAAGCTGTGCCGAGGAGCTGCTGTTTTGGAACTGCAGCAAGGACGATGGTTGATCAAACAGTATGTTTTATCAATGTGTGTGCCCAATGAGGTGTCGTCTGAAGTCATTCGGCTCAAATCAGCGTTAGAAAATAAAGTTATAGATTCAATTAAGGAAAAGGAGTGAACATATGCTAGTAAATCATGAAGTAAATGGCAATAAAGGAGCCTTTGTTGCTGTGGAAGACGGAAAGAAAATAGGGGAGATGACCTATTCTGCTGCCGGCCCTGGCAAAATAATAATAGATCATACCGAAGTAGACGAGCAGGAAAAAGGGAAGGGGATTGGCCATGTGTTATTGATGAAGGCCGTGGAATATGCCCGTGATAACCAAGTTAAAATTATGCCCTTATGTCCTTTTGCGAAAGCGTCCTTCGATCGGGATGTAACGATTCGCGATGTCTTGTTTTAATCAGCGCTTACTATGAGGTTAAATGTTGTTGTTATAGGCGGAACCGGAGCTACCGGCCGTGAATTAGTGCGTCAATTGCTCGCCCATCCGCAGGTAGAAACGGTCAGCGTCTTAGTGCGTCGTCCCTATTTCGAGGCCCATCCGAAATTGATAGAGGTGCAAGTCGATTTCGACCGCTTAATTGATTATAGTGCCCATATCAAAGGCGATATAGCCTATTCTACCTTAGGCACCACCATCAAAGATGCAGGCAGTAAAACGGAGCAATGGCGGATAGATCACGATATTCCGCTCACCTTTGCAGCCATCGCCAAGGAGCATGGCATCCCCAGCTTTGTGCTGCTATCGGCTGCCGGCGCAGATACCGATTCCCGAATCTTTTATTCTCAAATGAAAGGCCAGCTAGAGAAGGATATCATCGCGCTTGAATTCCCCAATTTAAGCATTCTACAACCCGGTATTATCGATCGCCCAGGCACCGAACGGCGTGGCGAGAAAATAGCCTTGAAAACTATACGGTTTATCAACGCCATGGGGGCATTAAAAGGGTTGGCACCAATCCGTACAGCTGATTTAGCTAAAGCCATGGTTGATGTTTCCATTCCTATGTTAAAATCAGGTAAACAGGTCTATACATCTAAGCAATTGTTGCGTGGCGTTTTAAATGCTTGAAAATCCCTTTTTCAAGCGCATTAACCCTAGTTTTTAATCGGATACTGCCATCGATTTTTCGGAAAACCTTTTAATTTCTGGAAGTATGGCGTTTTTGTTATCATTTTATTATCTTTAGGCGAATTTTAAAAAAACAAGGATTTACCATGCTTGTTTTTCAATTTTTTACGCAAAACAATATCATTTCAATAGAAAACTATGTCATCTAAAATTATTTACACAAAGACAGATGAAGCGCCATTATTGGCTACGTATTCATTTCTACCCATTGTTCAAGCATTCGCAAAACCTGCGAATATTGAAATCGAATTAAGAGACATTTCATTAGCCGGACGTATCTTGGCTACCTTTAACGAATATTTACCGGCTGACCAAAAGACTGCTGATGCATTAGCAGAATTAGGCCAGTTGGCAACACAACCGGAAGCCAATATTATTAAGCTTCCTAATATTTCGGCCTCCATTCCGCAATTAAAAGCTGCCATTGCCGAACTTCAAAAAGCAGGATATGCCCTTCCTAATTACCCAGATGCTCCGGCAAATGCTGAGGAAGAGAAAATTAAAGCTGCCTATGCCAAGGTATTAGGTTCTGCTGTAAACCCGGTTTTACGTGAAGGAAACTCCGATCGTCGTGCACCGAAAGCGGTTAAAAACTATGCTAAAGCAAACCCTCACCGTATGGGCGCTTGGGCTAAAGACAGCAAAACCAAGGTTACTTCTATGCAGGATGGCGATTTCTACAGCAGCGAGCAATCGGTAACTGTAGCTGCAGATTCGCAATTTAAAATTGAATTTGTAGGCGCTGATGGCGCAGTAAAAGAATTGAAAGGCTTAGCCAACTTAAAAGCAGGTGAAGTTATCGACTCATCGGTATTGAATGTGGCTAAATTAAAAGCCTTCGTAGCTGATGCCATTGCTGAAGCGAAAGCTGCTGGCGTATTGCTATCTGCACACTTGAAAGCAACGATGATGAAGGTTTCTGACCCTATTATCTTCGGTGCTATTGTTGAAGTTTACTTTAAAGATGTATTCGCGAAATACGGTGCATTATTTACTGAATTAGGCATCAACAAAAATAATGGTTTAGGTGAGGTTTATGCAAAAATTGCTGGCCATGCTCAAGAAGCCGAAGTTAAAGCAGCCATTGAAGCAGCAATTGCTAATGGTCCTGATTTAGCGATGGTTAACTCCGACAAAGGAATCACCAACTTACACGTTCCTTCCGATGTTATTGTAGATGCTTCTATGCCTGCTATGATTCGTATCGGTGGTAAAATGTGGGATAAAAACGGAGCCGAGCAAGACACTCTTGCCCTTATTCCAGATCGCTCGTACGCTGGTGTTTATGAAGCCGTAATCGACGATTGTAAAGCAAATGGCGCTTACGATCCTACTACCATGGGCTCTGTGCCTAACGTAGGTTTAATGGCGCAAAAAGCAGAGGAATACGGTTCACACGATAAAACATTCCAAGCAGCAGCAAACGGTGTTATCCGCGTTGTAGATGCAAACGGTACCCCGTTAATGGAGCAAAAAGTGGAAGCAGGCGATATCTTCCGCATGTGCCAAACCAAAGATGCACCTATTCAAGACTGGGTTAAATTAGCCGTAAACCGTGCTCGTCTTTCCAATACACCTGCGGTATTCTGGTTAGATGAAAACCGTGCACACGATAGAGAGATCATTAAAAAGGTAAATGCTTATTTACCAAACTACGATACTAACGGATTAGATATCCGTATCCTTTCGCCAATCGAAGCGACTAAATTCTCTTTAGAACGCATCCGCAAAGGTGAAGATACCATCTCCGTAACTGGAAACGTATTACGTGACTACTTAACCGACTTATTCCCAATCTTGGAATTAGGAACTTCCGCGAAAATGTTATCTATCGTTCCTTTAATGAATGGTGGTGGCTTATTTGAAACCGGAGCCGGTGGTTCTGCTCCGAAACACGTCGAGCAGTTCTTGGAAGAAGGCTACTTACGTTGGGATTCATTAGGTGAGTTCTTAGCATTACAAGCTTCTTTCGAACACTTGGCTCAAACGCAAGATAATCCGAAAGCGCAGATCCTAGCAGACGCCTTAGACGAAGCAAACGCGAAGTTCTTAGCTAACGATAAATCGCCAGCACGTAAAGTAGGCCAAATCGATAACCGCGGTTCTCATTTCTACTTAGCTTTATATTGGGCAGAAGCCTTAGCCGCACAAAGCAAAGACGCTGAATTAGCAAAAGCATTCGCTGGCCTAGCAGAAGAGCTAGCAAACAACGAAGCTAAAATCAACGAAGAGCTTATTGCAGCGCAAGGAAAAGCACAAAACATCAATGGATATTACTTCCCTAATGATGAATTGGCAGCACAAGCGATGCGCCCTTCTGCAACCTTAAACGCAGCGATTGATAAGTTTTAAGACTTAGGTATTTTAATATATAACACGCCCAGGAAGTGATATTTCTGGGCGTTTTGTTTTTAGATATGAGATGTGAGATTTGAGATATGAGAGCGGGGGGGGTAAGCTTTATTATCAAACTATGGCACGATATGCTAGTAAACTGCGGCACGCTGTGTTTATCGTTGCGGCAAGTATTGTCATCCTGAGCGGAGTCGAAGGACTGGTACGTCATTGCAATCCCTCATGCATAACTAGTTTACTAACAAGTATTAAATAAGTTTGATATGTATTAATGATTGTATTGACGTACCAGTCGTTCGTGGTTCGACTCCGCTCACCATGACAGCAAGAAAACAGCAAGATGACAGCAAGATGTCAGCACGGGGCCACATCTAAATACTAACTACTCCATACTAAATACTACTCTCCCCCCTTTCACTTCCCTTGCTCACCCGTATCAATCCCCTTTGCAAAGGGCTGTACAAGGGGAGAACTAGGCGACAAAAACGGAACAGCAAAAAACTAGATTAATAGCATATAGGCATATGCTATATCAAGGCTATAAAGTATTTGCGATTGATTTTCAGACTTAGTATATTTAGCCTATACACTTATAAACCCGTTCTAATGAATAGTAAATCAACCTCCAGACGTCATTTTTTACAGCATTCTCTTTTAGGAGCTGCAGCGGTTCTTACGGCGCCAACCTTATTAAGTCATACTTCAGCTGCTTTTGAGCAATCTACACAGCCTAAGCAGGATAGATTAAAGCTCGGCATTGCCGGCTATAGCTTTGTGCATTTTAAGTTGGATGAATCGCTGGCCATGATGAAACGGATGGATGTTCGCTATTTATGCATTAAAGATTTTCATTTGCCTTTTGCCAGCAGCGATGCTGAAATTGCGGCTTTTCATAAAAAATTAGCCGATGCCAATGTGAAGGGTTATGCCGTGGGGCCAATTTATACTAAAACGACGCAAGATATTGATAAGGCTTTTGACTATGCCAAGCGTGTAGGGGTAGACCTGATTGTCGGTATTCCGGAGATTAAGGATCTTCCTTACGTATCCCAAAAATGTAAGGAAACCAATATTCGCTATGCCATCCATAATCACGGGCCGGAAGATAAAATCTACCCGAATGCGACGGTGATTTGGAATCAGATTAAAAATTTGGATAAGCATGTGGGCATGTGCTTTGACATGGGACACAACATGCGCGATGGGCAAGATCCGTTAAAAGATTTACTACGCTATAAGGATCGTATTTTTGACCTGCACCTTAAAAATGTGACCTCCGCGACCGCCGAAGGTAAAACCTGCGAATTGGGTAGGGGTGTTATCGATATTCCTGCCTTTGTGAAAGGACTGCTGAAAATTAAGTATACCGGTTCCTGTAGTTTGGAATTCGAAAAAGATATGAAAGACCCTTTAGCGGGACTCGCCGAATCGGTGGGTTATTTTAGAGGAGTTTTAAGCGCCGTTTAAGGAAGCGACGATTCCTGCAATTTCTTGATTTTTTTTCGGTAAATTTATATCATAAGCCTATGATATGAAACTAACCGTGCTCATCTGCCTGTGTTTCCTCAGCTTTTCAGCTGTGGGGCAATCTAATTTTTATTGGAAGGGGAAGAAACATGAGATTCGGTTTGAGTTGATGGGGAATGTGATCATTATCCCGGTAAAGGTCAATGGTGTTCCTTTAGCTTTTCTGTTGGATACCGGTGTGAAGGAAACCATTTTGTTTGCCAGCCCGCAGGACTCGGTGCCCTTATCGAATGTGCATAGGGTAAAATTCTCGGGCATAGGTATTGAGGATGGGGTAGAAGGCGTGATGGCCATTGGCAATGATTTGGTAATTGATGACAACCTGCGCGACTCCATTCATAACCTCTATGTGATTGATGGCGATGAGCTCGATATTTCCAGCCATATCGGGATGCCAGTAAACGGTATCTTGGGCAGTCGATTCTTTCAGGATTTTATGGTACAGATCGATTACGAGAAAACGAGAATCCTACTTCATGATCCCATCGATTATCCTAAAAAGCTTACGCGTCGCTTCCGGCAGATCCCCATTAGCATCGAGCGCGACCGGCCCTATACTGAAGTCGAGATTCAACTCGATAAAAATCGGAGCCTGCCCGCGAAAATGCTGATTGACCTAGGGAATTCCGATGGATTGCTATTATTTCCCTTTCGAATCGATTCTTTTACCGTTCGTGAGCCTAGTGTTTACGAGTTTATAGGTCGGGGATTTAATGGGGAGATCTTTGGCAAGCGTAATCGAATTGCCGGTTTGAATTGGGCGGGCTTTCAAATAAATCAACCTATTGTTTCTTATCCAGATTCCAATGCGGTGCATGCGGCACGCTTAGCGGAAGATCGCATCGGATCCATTGGCAATCAGGTGATGCGGCATTTTCATGTACTTTTTAATTACGTGACCGAGGAAATATACCTTAAACCAAACCGCAGTTTTGGGAAACCCTTTCAGTTTAACATGAGTGGGATGGATTTGAAGCATGATGGTTTGGTGTGGGAGCAGCTGTTGGTGCCCACCAATATCAGTCAGCAACCTAAAAACGATCCGAATGCCGGCATTGAAGTGTGGCAGGAAAAAAGCTACAGCTATAAATTTCAGCTCCTTCCGCGCTATGTGGTGGCGGGTGTTCGGCGAAATTCTCCGGCAGAAATTGCCGGGGTGAAAAAGGGCGATGTCTTATTGAAACTGAACGGTCGGAATTTGCGGCAGATGAAGTTGAAGGGGATTTTAGATAAGCTTCAACATAAGGATGGGGATTTAATAAAACTTCATTTGGAGCGCGATGGCGTCCCTTTACAATTGGAGTTTCGATTAAGAGATCCGATTCCTTATCGGACATAAAAAAACCGGGATAATTCCCGGTTTCTATTATTCGTAAACAACACCCATGTTACTGAACTTATCGATGCGTTCGGCCACTAAGGTCTCTTTATCTTTTGCGCCAAGGATGGCCAAGTCGGCCAATATCTTCGCTTTTACATTTAATGCAGTTGTTTCTGGGTCTTGGTGTGCACCACCCATAGGCTCTTCAATAATACCATCGATTAAGCCGTTGCCTAACATGTCTTCTGCGGTAAGCTTCAAGGCTTCAGCAGCACGTTCTTTATGGTCCCAACTTCTCCAAAGGATGGAAGAACAAGATTCTGGGGAGATTACCGAATACCAGGTGTTTTGTAACATGTAAACCCGGTCGCCAATACCAATACCCAATGCACCACCTGAAGCACCTTCACCAATAACAATACAAATAACAGGGACTTTCAATACCGACATTTCAAGCAAGTTACGCGCAATGGCTTCGCCTTGTCCGCGTTCCTCAGCTTCAAGTCCTGGATAAGCACCCATCGTATCGATTAACGTAACAACAGGTTTGTTGAATTTCTCGGCCATTTTCATCAAGCGTAACGCTTTACGATAGCCTTCCGGGTTGGCCATTCCGAAGTTACGGAATTGGCGTTCTTTGGTGTTTTTCCCTTTTTGATGACCGATTACCATAACCGATTGGCCATTAATGGAGGCGAAGCCACCCACAATTGCTTTATCATCTTTTACGGTACGGTCGCCGTGTAATTCGATAAAATCGTCACAGATCAGGTCGATATAGTCAAAAGTTTGTGGTCTATCCGGATGACGTGACATCTGTACTTTTTGCCAGCCTGTCATGTTATTGTACACCTCAACCTTGGTTTGTTCTAGTTTTTCTTCCAGTTCGCGGATTGTTGCGCCCATATCTACTTTGGTTTTTTCTTCTACTTGTTTCACCTTTTCGATTTGAGTTTGCAAGTCAGCGATCGGCTTTTCAAAATCAAATGTTGTTTCCATCATAAACTATTTGCTGCCTTCATAGGCGAAGCTAAGTTAATTGTTTTTTAAGAAAATATAAAACCTAAATTGTCTGCTCGTGGTCGGGGCTAGCTTTGAATTATATTTTGTTATTGATAATGAGGGGTATACAGGATGATGCTAAGCTGGGGTTTTGTGCAATTGTTAAAAATTGATAACTTCAACAGCATGATTGCAAAGGCTACGGATAGCAAATTAAAATTCCCCTATATCTTTTTAATAAAAGTATTGCTGGTTATTGGCTTGTTTTACATCAAGAATAACCATGTGGAATTGATCCAGAGTTCAACCTTAAGGCCTCAGATTTTTGAAGGTTTGTTTACCTTTTTAATCCCCAGCATTATCCTATCGATGATTCGTTTCTTCGTGGTCACGATTTATAACGCCCGCCATAAACAGCGTTTGATTCGCGGAAACTTCGTGATTGGGGTCAGTCGATTAACAGCAGTGCTGAATGCGGTTTTTGCTATTATTGCCATTATGATTGCCTTTGGCATCAACCCGAAAGATTTTATTACCAGCTTAACCATTGTGGCGATGGCCATTGCGGTGCTGTTTCGGGATTATATTACCAACATGATTTCCGGCCTTATTATTATGTTCTCGGAACAATTGAATGTGGGTGATCGGATTAAAGTAGGTGAGCATCGTGGGCGCATCGTGGATATTACCTTTGCCAACTTGGTGTTACAAGATGAGGAAGATGATATTATTATGGTGCCGAACAATTTGGTGTTTACGGCTACTTTTATGAACCTCTCGGCGCATCAATCCTCCTTGTTTACGGTTCGTTTTGAATTGCCCTTGCAGGCTTCCCTACATGTGGAGGAACTGGAAGAAACCTTGCGTGTAAGCTTAACCACCCATCCTAATTTGAGTAATGATCCGGAAGACTTTCAGCTACGGATTATGGAAGTGGGGAAAGATTTTGTTCGCTATAAAATTGATCTACACGCCATTAGCAACAGCAACCGCATGCATAAAAAGCTGGAAAACGAAATATTGAGAGAGGTACTCAAGTTTGAAAGGCAATACCTTAAATCTTCCTAACCTTTACGCGTTTTACAAAATGATGCGATCCCTTCTTTAAGATCAGGTCGGCACGATAGCGTGTGGGCAGGATGTTTTCGTGGAGGTTTGGTCGGTTGATTTCATTCCAGATCCGCGTGGCCATCGCAATACTTTCCTCTTCATCCATATTCGCATAGCGATGGAAGTATGATTTTTCATTTTGGAAAGCCGTGGCCCGTAAAGACTCGAAGCGATCGATATACCAAGCTACGATATTGCGTTCATCGGCATCTACATAGATGGAATAATCGAAGAAATCGGATACGAAGACCCCATTCTTTCTGGAATTGACCTGCAACACATTGATGCCCTCCACGATAAGGATATCGGGTTGGGCAATGGTAATTTTATCCTGCGGTAATACATCGTATTCCAAATGGGAATAAATGGGAACCGTGAGGGATGATTTACCGGATTTTACGTCCGACAGGAACTGCAAGAGCTCTTTGGTGTTATAGCTTTCGGGAAATCCTTTGCGGTTTAAGATATCGCGACGGATTAACTCTTTATTAGGATACAGAAAACCGTCGGTCGTTACGAGCTCTACGGTCGGTTTATTGGGCAATAGGGATAGGACTTTGCGCAATACGCGTGCGGTTGTACTTTTTCCTACAGCTACGGAACCTGCAATACCGATGATAAAAGGTAGTTTTCGGTTATTGCGACGGAAGAAGGCATTGCTTTTTGTATGTACATCTCGGAAGCCATTAATGTGAACATCCAATAGATGAGCCAAGGGGATATAGATATCCTCAATCTCTTCCATGGTTAGGGGCTCGTTTAGGGCATGTAGACTACCAAGATCTTCCTCGGTAAGCATATTGCTTAACTGGCCATTTAACCTTTTCCATTCTTCACGCGTAAAGTTTTGGAACGGACTGGTAAAGGTATGTTCGCTAATAAAAGGCATAACCGTTTCTGTATTTGTGAGCGCAAATATACAATCTTCTGTTAATTCCTAGTTAATTTGTATCAATTACATTACTTTCTATAACGATGGGGTTCTGCAATATTTTCTGTATCGGACATTTATCGGCAATGATATAGAGGCGTTTAATCTGATCTTCATCCAAATTCCCCTCAAAAGAGATGTGGCATTTAATATAGGTCGTTTGTTGTAGGTCGCTCTTTACCGATTCGCTGCTAAGTTGGATATTGATTTTCTTTACGTCCCAATTCTTCCGGTTGGCATACATGCGCATGGTAATGACCTTACAAGAGCCTACCGAGGCCAGCAAGAGTTGATTGGGTGTTAAGCCTTTGTTTTGTCCGCCGAGTTCTTCGGGTTCATCCGCCAGGATCGAAAGATCGCCGTAGGCTACTTTGGTTATATAATTTTCTTCTTCAATTGTGACTTGAACTTCGTTCGCCATAGATATGTTGTTATTCTAATAATCCTTTAATAATCAAAGTGCCTGTTGCCGGGTTGGTGGCCAAGGGCACGTTCCATAGGTCGCAGATGCGCATCAGCATTTGGATATCGGGTTCGTGCGGATGTTTGCCTAGCGGATCGCGGAAGAAAATAATGCCTGATATTTTTCCTTCGGCGGCCATGGCGGCAATTTGGGCATCACCTCCTTTGGGTCCGCTGAGCTTAAGCTCGACGTCTAATCCGGTTTGTTGAATATAGGAGCCTGTGGTTCCGGTGGCTACCAGGTGTGCTTTTGCTAATTCATCTTGATGGTCTTTTACAAAGGCCACCATTTCTGCTTTTTTACCGTCGTGTGCAATTAATGCAATTGTTTTTGCCATAAATAATAGCTTGTGTTCGTATGATTAATATACAATCGTAAGTTAATAAAAATATTAAGAGGATGGAAAAGCTAGACGGAAATTATGCCTCCTTATAATTTTTCCTTCAGGTATTGCCATACGGAGTTTTCCTTTTTTTCCTCGCGTTTGTTTTTATCGCGAATTAAATCCATAGCGAGGGCATCGAGGAGTTCCTCGTTTTCGCTGATTAACTTATCGGCCAGGGAAACGAGCTTTTGGATATTTCCCGGCGAGGCTGCATCGAGGGATGGCTCGATGGAGGAGAGGTTGGCGGGCTCTAAGCGGATGTAATTGGCCTGCTTTTTCACCGATCGGAATAATTGGCGCAGGAAGTAATCGTTGGACTCGGAGGAGCCGCTAGACATGATATCCACCAAGGCGGGACCTATGGATATGGCTTTTTTCTTTTTGAAATCGTCGTAGTTGTACGCGTTCTTGGCCAATCCGGTTCCTAAGGACAGGATATGTACATCTTCGATATTGAAGGTTTGGAAGGTTTTGAGCACTTCCAGCAGGGCACATATCGAAGGATTGTGCGCAAATACGCCGCCATCGAGTAGGGGATACCTCGTTCCGGCCAGGGAGAAAATCTGCGCCACAGAAAAATAGGTGGGCGCTGCTGTGGTAGCTCGGCAAACATCCCGAACTAGGAAATCGCGCGATGGGCCATGTGAAATAGCTTTTTGCTGTCGGAAAAGGTGGTTTTTACGGAGCTCGATGTTATAGGCGGTCATCAAGCATGGTTTTATGAGCTGGCTGAGCTTTAAATCGCCGAGGTAACCTTGGAGTACCTTTTCTAAAATCGTTTCGTCGTAGAGCTCGGAAAGCAGTCCAAACTCACTGAGGAACCTGCGCCAGCTACTGGTGGTGAATATTTCGGTGCCATGGTGCAGGTAGATATCCAAGGCCTGCTGCGCGGAATATTTGGGTCTGTTGTTGTTCTCCGGGTCGGGGCACAGGAGTAAGGCGATGAGGATACCGCCGGTACTGGTGCCTGCGAAGAATTCGAAATAATCGGATAGATAACAGTTTTGATTTTGGCTTTGGCGTCTTATTTTTTCCTCTAACGCGACTAAAACCATCCCGGGGATAATGCCACGGATGCCACCTCCGTCAATTGATAGAATTCTTTTCATGCTGCCCAATGCTTAAAATGAGGGAGTTATAATTTATATGAAATTATTTTCATTTTTAATGAGGATGAAGTTACGAAAAATTATATATTTGCACCCACATTCTCAGGAGAGGTGTCAGAGTGGTCGAATGAGCAGACCTGGAAAGTCTGTATACGGGATGACTGTATCGAGGGTTCGAATCCCTCCCTCTCCGCAAAAGAAAAAAGGGGTTTATTTCACAAAATAAGCTCCTTTTCTATTTAAAGCCATTTTGCCTATACCTAATTTGCTAATAATATTAATGTTTTGCTAGCACCCTAATTGTTTACATAAGTTTGCAGTTTAAAAGACTATATATAAAAATTACGAAATTGAAGATATCGATAGGTGGCTTGAGGGGTAGGGTAAAGTTTATGTGTTTCAGACAATAAACGGAATAATTATAAAGGAATTCGTTAAGATTGAAGATGATTGCATACATTTAAAGTTACAGGATGAGGATTACAACCTTGTTAGCCGATATGAAGCGTGTATGTCAGTGTGAAACGGTAAATAAGAATTAAGCCAATATTATGAAATTTTTACTGTCAATTGTGTTTTTTATCAGCGTGTTTGATTCTTTCGAACAAAAGAAAATATACCAGTGGAGACCTCCTGATGCAGTGTTCTCAATTAGAGAGGATGTTAACTTAGGTGATACTGTTTATTTATATGTGGTAGATAGGTCCATAAAACCAAAAAAGATTGTTACCAATACTGATTTCAAAGAGATAAAGAGTTTCATTGAAAGTTCCGTTGCTAGATCCTTCCCAAAAAGTAATTTTTTAATTTTAGACAGCACATACAATAATGCGACCCATAGGTTAATTAGAATATCAATAGTTTCGTATCATGCTGGATTCGGAACTGAAATAAGTACAGGTATTGGAAGTGTTGGAGGGAGTTTAAGCACTATGGTTTTTCCAAGTGGAAAATGGAATGCATTGACATCTTTAAACTGTGAAACTATTGATAATGGAACTAAGGAATCTAAAGAATTAACGTCTATAGTTTCTAAAGACAACCTCTGGGGGCATTCCACATCCAGAAGAGCATTAGAGGAAAGTTACAATAGTGCTATGAATCAGTTGCTTATGTTTATAGAGCTATCTTTTAGTAATTAAATTAACATATAAACCTATTATTATGAGAAAGTATTTTTTATTTCTATGGGTAATCTTATTGATATCATCATGTAGGGTTCATACCACTGAAAACTATTATACGGTTACTATAACCGAAGATGCTAATATTTATTTTAAAAATGACTTAAACTCTAACAGCATAGATTTAGTAAAGTCTGGCGAGCCTATTTATATGATTTTAGACAAATCTAGTAAAGGCTTTAGAAAAGTTAACTATAAAGGTAAAGTAGGGTATGTATATAGACCTTCTTTTAAGGCTTACAACAAATCTGATTATCGAAATTCTTCTGGTTCAGTTATCCTTCAAGACTCCTTAAAAAATGAACCAATAAGAACATATACTGCCCCTGCTTCTGGCGGTACTGTTCATGTAAAAGGGTATTATCGTAAGAATGGAACTTATGTTAGACCACATACTAGAAGTGCTCCTCGAAGACGATAAGAGGGCACCCAAAGCTTTATTAGAACCAATTGTTTTCAATTATGATACAAAGCAAAAATCAAAGTAGGGCAAATGTGTTTTCAAAACGATCAGGCTCATAAATTAGTAGAGAATTTGTAGATATTGGAACCATAGACAATAAGTTATGGAAAAGTTTATCTAAGAATATGGATTAAATGCTAAATCAGGAAGAAAGAGCCTTAAGAATTTTTGTAATTATTGAAAAAATGGAAATTGATAAGGATTTAAAGAATATTTTAAGTTAAAAAATATATTACTACATTTTAAAAAAATTAAAGCAATTTGCTTTTTGCTTTTTGAAACTCTGACTCCGAGAGAATTCCTTTTTCTTTTAACTGATGGAGTTTTTCAATTTCTGAAGATAAAACCTTCGAATTATCTTCATAGTTGTTATCAAGCTCTGCTTCTGAATAATATCCAACCTTGATTCTTGTAAAATTATACCTTCTATTAAAATTGAGGTCGCTCATAAATAAGAAACAAAAAAAGTCAATAATTGAGAAAAATAAAGGGATGAATGTCCAACAAAATAATAAATAGAATAATCCAATCCAGGTTTCTCCTAAGTAAAATCTATGAATTCCAATTCCTCCTAACAATAGTGCTAAAATAACTGCTGTTGACCTGCTTTTCATAATCAGATTATTTGGTTGAGCCAATTTAGTAATTTATTTTAAAGTTTTCAGGAAAAAGCTGTATTGGTTGAATACTAAGCTTTTATAAAGATTATCAAAAAAGTCAGGTAACGATTTGGTAACGGTGCTTATTGCTTTGCTTTTCAATGTGTTTCCGTTAGCTCGTAGCAAATATACAAATTATATAATAAAAGAATCACAGTATAAGAACATACCTCATAGATTATGAGATTCAATGTTCGCCGATTACATCTGCTATCTTGTAACCATCACCTAAATGTACAACCAGTATTTTACTTGGACATTTTGACTGAAATGTTTCGTCTTTTAAGATAACATCAAACAAAAATCCTTTTTCTGTCGTAGAAATAAGGTCACATTTTTCGAATTCTATTTTATCCCAGTCTTGCCCGGAAATCAGAAAACCTGTGCCTATACCTGCTTTCGATGTGTCGAATTTATTTTTCCATTTTTCGTGAAACTGTGTTTCGGTCAGGCTCCCATCTATCTCCAAATCTACGTTGGTAGCATCGGTTTTGTATTCGTAGTATTCTGCTGTTGTCATTTTTTGCATAAAACTATCAAGCGAGCCGAGTTCTTCTGTCGCAAAATAGTTAGTGCTATTTTTCACAAGCCATTCTCGTGCTTCATTTGCAATATCATCATTTTGTGTTGTAGTTTCTGTGTCGGCAACTTCTGATTTTGCATTCCTTTTTTCTTGTTCTGTACAGGCAAAAATTAAAAATAAGAGACCTGCTGCTACTGTTTTTCTTACCATATTTATTTTTCTAAATGTGCTAAGGAGGTCCATGCTCTATTATTGATTCTATTCCCTTCTTTATCGGTCTCAAATAAATTAAAGTATCCTCTATCTGAAGCCACAAGCAACCAATAACCTTCATTGTATGTAAACAACCAGGCATTGGCAGGTATATTTTCGGTAGGCTCATCACTACCGCTATGCGAACTGTAATGTACCAGTTTTTGCGGAATGATTTTGTAGGTTTTTGTAATTTTTCCTTTATTAATCAATTGCAAACCGTCTTTAAACGAAAAATAAAACGTCTGATGGTCTGCAAATTTGAATGGTGAAACGAGATTGTAGCTGTTGAGATGTTCAAACTTTTGCTTGGTTTGTGACAGGCTTTTCATCGGGAAAATCTCTTTTTCCCACAAAGTTTTGATGATTTTATATGGTTTGTAGCCTTTGGGTCTTCCGGTGATACCTCCCGAAGCCGAACTGTTTGCCTGATTACAATCTTTGTAGTAAAAAACAGCAACGTTAATTCTGTCGGCTCCCGGCAATGGCGGTGTTTTGAGATGATACAAGGTATCGCCCTCGATTTCGGCAAGATACAATCCCAGATAATCCTTGCTTTCGGCAATCTTTTGCTGAAAACAAGATGGTATTCCTTTTTCTTGTGCCATTACAGTTTTGAATGATAGTGCCGTTATTAGAAAAAATAATGTTTTCATAAGCATATTTAGTTTAAAGTTGAAAAGGGAAAGTTGAAAGCAGAAATATCACTTTCAATTTTCAACTTTCCATTTTCAATTAATTTGCTTTTTCAAATGAAAAACAAGCGGACTGCTGATGTCCATTTCTACCTGTCCGTTGCTTTTCTGCGCGATGAGCTTTTGATAGACTTGCGAATCTATTGTGAGGGTCATCGTGTTGCTCTCTAATGTGAATGTCATCTGCTGTTCTTCGCCCTCGGCATTGTCAAAGATAATGGTATTTCCTTTTATCTTGTAACCGCCGATTTGGTCTTGTGGCGTGTTTGGAAGTGTCAAAAAGCAAATGCCATTGGTAAATTCATAGGTTCCTCCTTTCCATATTGGGTTAAAATCAATTTCCATTCCCGGATTACTTTTGCCTGATGGGTAGATTTTTACCGGTCCGCCGGAAACTTTTGTAATCTGCCATTTACCATTGATGTCAGCTTCTTTAGTAGTTTCTTCAATCGTTTTGGCGACCTGTTCTGTTGCCGGATTGTTTTCCGTGTTTGATTGTTCTGTTTTTTGGTTTTCGCCACAAGATAATAGCGATAACGCTAAACCAATGATGATATATTTATTCATTATTTCCCTATTTTTATTTTATCTACTTTCTTATTTTCCAACACTTTCGGGTCAACTTTCAGTTCGGACGCTGGCTTTCTATAGCTGAAACTCCAAGTATTCAGAAAAGTACCGTTCTTGACACTGGTATTCTTTAAGTATTTGTACAGACCGTTGTTGCTATTGTAGGTGTACAATTTGCCATTTTCACGAGGGTCTGTAATACTTTTTAAAGGTTTAGACATGATACATTGCAGAAAACCGCTGCTGTAAAAGTCGGTATTATAGTATTCCATTGCCATATAGGTTGCAAGCATGATGGGAACAGGAAGATTTTCCAATCCATTGGTTCCGGATTTGTCATACGAAAACTTAAAAGCATCTTTGCCTATGCGGTGTTCTACAATGGTGTAATGGCTGTTTTTTTTGTTGTCCATGTAAAGTTCGTGGTATCGCCCTTTATTATCTGTCCAACTGTATGTTTGCCGTGTATCGTTTTTGTCTTTAAGATTTAAGACCGTTTTTTCTTGACCTGACCGCTCTACTTTGGTCATAGCTCCTTTGTTGTTGTACGTAAAATCTGCCTGCACATAATCGTTGTTTCTAAAAGATACAATCACGCGACTGACATTATTATCGGCATAGCTGTATTTAAAGGTATAATCATCTGTGTTTGATTTGATTTCGGTCAGCCGTCCTTCTTTGTCATAGGAATACGTAATCGTTTTGCTGGATATAGTTTTGCCGTTCTCCTTTTTTACAAAACCGACTTTATCGGGCACTTCTTTGGGTGCATTTTTGATAGCTTCTTGTACATTTACAACCTGTGCTGAAACAGTTTGAAAAGCCAATAGACACAAAGTGCTTAATATGGTGTTAAATGTCTTCATTGTCTTGTTCTTTATTAAAAGTTCATAAATATTTATTGGTAACGGTATTCTATCCCTCCTAATTTTGTAATGTAACTTGCGGCATCCGTTTCGTATTGCCAATTATTTAGCCCTCCGCCAGAAGTTTCTAACCGTGTAATCGGATGCGAGTTTAATTGCAATCCAAAATAAACTAAAAGTCCTGTGTAATCTTTTGTCATGGCCAGCGGAATGTTAAGAGCCCCTTGTGTAGCTAAACCATTTTTTAATTGGTTAGTAAAATGCAGCGTATATGTCGTATTGTCTATTACCAAACTTTGAAATGTATTTTCAGCAGCATTTACTCCTTCAAGTACAAATTCATCGGCATTTCCATTGTTCCAAAACAAGGTATTATCTATATTCACAACATCGGTAGTATAGGTAGGTACTGCGCCACTATATCTCATTCGGTTGGGAATTTTACTTTCGTTTTCATAAAAAAAGGTATAATCAGTATATAATTGACTTTGTAGGTCCGTTAATGCTTTTATTTTTTCTACCCTGCCATCGGGCATATAAGTAAATGTAAAAAAAACCAAATAAGGGTTTTCTTGTGCAATTTCTATTAAACGCTCTTGGTCATCGTACTGGTAGTTAATCACCGACTGTTCAGCTTGATCATTAGGAGGAGATACAAGACTTGCTAGTTTTTTGTCTTTGGTAAGTGAATTGTCGTCATCATCTTTGCTACACGCTGTAAACAACAGCATAAATGCGACGATTGTGAATGTGAGTTTTGTTAGATTTTTCATTTTTTTCTTTTTTAATGTGTTATTTGTCTGAACCTTGATTCCTTTGATTTCTGTGATTACTTTGATTTTTTTTCCTTTCCACATCCTGTTCATCTTTTAATCTTACAAATCATAGTTCATCCTTTTTTTTTAATTATCATACACTTCGTACATACCGATATCACCAATGGCTTTATAATAATCTTTATGCATCGTGCTGATAAGCAACAAATCTTTGTCTTTGTGTTGCCCTTTCCAGCCGTTGCCTTTGGGTATGATGATAAAAAGATTATTATATTTTTCCGTTCCACCGTCTTGACCATACCAAATATTATTATTGAGTTTCTCGTAATACCACGTTAATTCTCCATAGACAGGTTGGGCATTTGCTTTATAACGCCATTTGCGTTCATCGCTATAAAAACGATAATACCCGTTACCTGATATTTTTTTATAAGTTGCATCGTCGTAGATCGATAGCGTTCTCTTCACCAATTGTAGATATTGCGAGTCAAAATGACTACTTATATACAGGTTGCTATTGTCATTGTGTCGTGATTTTAAGAGCACGATTTGCCCGGATGCGTCTCGGGTCAAATCATAATATCCGAATTTTGTTTCCAAAGAAGTGATACCCGTATTTGCATCATAAATTGTTTGTAAGAAATTTACTGCATGAGGACCATAGGGAGTTGTCACTGTTGTAAAAAACTTGTCTATATCTATTTCTTTTTTTATGGCTGTAGTTGTTAATATCGGCTTATCTCCAAATTCGGCAGGCGCTGATGCTTTTGGTACATATTCTTCTATAATAATATATTCCAATAATTCTTCTGCTGTGATTTCCTTGACAACTTGTGGTGTGTTGTCGTCCTCGTCTTTACTACACGCTGTAAACAGCAACATAAAAGCTAATATTGCGAATGTTAGTTTTGTTAGATTTTTCAATTGATTTTACATTTTCTCGCACAAAACCACATCTCCTATGGTCATTGTTTTGCCGGTGTTTACTAATAGAATATCCTTGTCTTTGTGGTTTCCTTTCCAACCGTTACCTTTGGGTATGGCGATAAAAACATTGTATAGCTGTTCTGTTCCGCCGTCTTGCCCTGTCCAAACATTTCTGTGATTTAGATAGTAAGACCATGTTAAATCTCCATCATTAGGTACGGCATCTTGTTTGTATCGCCAAAAATCAATAGAGAACCGATAAAAACCTGTAAGATTTTCTACGGCTTTGTAAGTAGAGTTTTCGTAAACCGTTCCATCTGTTTTGACCAATTGCGTATAGTTTGATGTAAACCAATAGGTATAAGGATTGTTGGGGTCGTGGTGATTTCCTTTTACGATAATCTGCTCATTAGCATCTCTGGTCAATTCATAATAGCCCCATTTGGTTTTGAGCGTGGTAATGCCGGTTGTGGCATCGTATGTAATTGCTCCGTCTTCTTCCAGATTGTAAGCAACAGAGGCAAACCAACCTTCACTAAAGGCATAAAGTTTGCCGTCATTGTTGTCTTCTGTAATATAGGTCGCGAATAGGTATGGTTTCGTTCCAAGTTGATTTTGATATTCGGGCTTGGATAAAAACTCATCGACAATCATATAATTTTGCAGTTCTTCTACCGTGATTTCTTTGGCAACTTGTTCCGGTTGCGGTGTGTCGTCGTCGCTACTGCTACACGCTGTAAATAACAGCGTAAACGCGATTAACGCGAATGTAAGTTTTGTTAGATTTTTCATATTTCTTGAATTGATAATTGATAATTGACAGTTGACAATGAATTGTCCATTCTCCATTGTCCACTGTCAATTGATTAATTATTCACCTCATAAATACCGATATCGCCAACGGCTTTATAATGATCTTTTTCAACCGTGTTGATCAGCAATAAATCTTTGTCTTTGTGGTTGCCTTTCCAGCCGTTGCCTTTAGGAAGTGCGATAAAAAGATTTTTATACTTTGCTGTTCCTCCGTCTTGTCCATACCAAATATGATTATTGGCTTGCGAATATGACCAGGTTAATTCTATCTCAGTGGGTACGCCATTTTCTTTATAGCGCCATGTGTTATCACCTCTCTTAAAACGATAATAGCCACTACCTGTCAGATTTTTGTAAGTTGTGTTGTCGTAGATGGATTGTGTTTTCTTCACCAATTGTAGGTATTGCGAATCAAAACTTTTGGTTATAGAATATTGGCTATCGTTATTATGTCGTGATTTTATGACCAAAATTTGCCCTGATGCGTCTCGGGTCAAATCATAATATCCGAAGTACGTTTCCACAGAGGTAATGCCGGTACTTACATCATAAGTTGTTTGTAAAGTGTACTCATAACGGCTCCAGGCTTCTGCCATTCTTAGCATATACTGATTTGTATATGCTATGTACGTAGTTACTAATATCGGCTTGTCTCCACTTGCGGCAGACGCTGATGCTTTGGGTTTATATTCTTCAATAATGATGTAGTCCGATAATTCTTCTGCCGTGATTTCCTTGGCAACTTGTTCCGGTTGCGGTGAGTCATCGTCGCTACTGCTACACGCTGTAAACAACAGCGTAAATGCGAAGATTGCGAATGTTAGTTTTGTTAGGTTTTTCATAATAATAGATTTAATTTAAAGCTGTAATGATCAATTATGGGTTGTCAACTAATTTCACTGTTTCTTTAGGCGAAATACAATATCGCCTTCCACACGATACATTTGGCGGACTTCATCTTCGGTTTGATTGTTATAAAAAGCCATCATTTTGTAATAATCGTCTTGTTTGTTGGTGAGTGTCATTTCGCTATTTCCTAACAAAGCAATTTTTAAAACACCTGGTCCGTTGGCAACGGTAAGATTGCTGCCATTGATTTGATAGGGACCAAAATCTAAAATTTCGGTTTGGTTTTCTAAAACGCTTAAGCGGTTGTTGTTTTCAAAATAGAAAATTTTACTGCCCCAAAAAGACATTAGCGGAACTTCCGTTTCGGGGATATTTCCAACCTTTACAAATAGTTTTCCGTCAATTGCATTTACTATCCATTTGCCATGTAATTGCTCTTCTTTTATATTATTGTTTTGCACATCATCATCATCTTTGCTGCACGCTGTAATCAACAGCATAAATGCGAAAAGTGCGAATGTTAGTTTTGTTAGATTTTTCATAACTATTTATTTACTATTTGAATTGCTGTAGTTGATGCATAATCTCCAGTAAAATTCAAATCTACTCGTTCTCTATTTTTCCAATAAACGGGCTTGTCTCCTTCTGTTCCCGATACATATACATCTTCATTATTAACTGCAATACCAGAGGTTCTTGCTTCTGTATTGGTTGTTAACACTGTTTTTTGTCCATTTTTCCAATAAATAGCACTTCTAACATAGTTGTTACTATTGCTATTTGTAGATTCTTCGCCCGAGATATAAATATCATTGTTATCTATAAACATACCTGTAACATTATATCTCCCTTCATCAACTATATTTGCTACACCATTTTTCCAAACAATAATTTTTTTAGGACCATTGTTAGCATTTATATCAACATAACCCAATCCCAATATATATACATCTCCATTATGGATTATAATTTGTTCTGCATTGTTACCCTCTGGTAATTCATGTTTCACATTATTTTTCCAATACACCGCTTTATAATCCTCATAACCCGTAACATAAACATCGTCTCCTTCTGCAAGGATAGAAGTAACCCAAGCTTCTTTTGTGCCATCTGTTAAAACTGTGGCAATGCCGTTTTTCCAATATTTAGCACGTCGTTTTTCGCCCTGTAAATATGACCATCCACATACATATAAATCATTTCCTTTTGCATAAATTCCTTCGGCTCTTGATTGAAATGAATTATTCCCGTACTCTTCTAGTCTAATTGGGTTATTATTTTTCCAATAAATTGCAGTCCAACTTACGGCTGATAAAACTCCTACAAAATGTACATCATTACCATTAACAAACATATTCATTATGGCAGAAGTTGAATTGTCGCCTTGGTATTGTGGCATATGAGGAACAAAAAATTCTTGTCCGTTTTTCCAATAATTTCTTCCATTACCACTGATGTAAATATCTATTTCGGCAGATGAAGGCTTGTTTTTACCATCATCATCGTCTTTACTACACGCTATAAACAACAGCATAAATGCGAAAATTGCGAATGTAAGTTTTGTTAGATTTTTCATAATATTCATTTCTTTAACTTATTCTTGAATATATTATCTCGCAGGAACCAGTTCCCATTGGTCGAATTTATTGTTTTGTAGTACAGCTGTTTGAGTTCCGTTATAGTTAGGATCGCCGTCCCAGATCAATACTTTTCCGCCATAGGTACTGGTTACAAAATGGAATCTATTCGCTGTACCATCTGCTGGTTTCAACGTAAAATTTTCTGCACCATCGCTGTTTACACTTAGCCATTTTGAATTAGAAAAGTAAACGAACCAGTTAGGTGTATCAAACTGTTTGAATTGAATGGTACCGTTTTTAGATTGGATGACCTCCCATTTTTGCAAATCGCTACCATCAAAATCTTCCAATCTAAGCTTTGTAAATTTTTCTTTTTTGGGATTTGTCAATGCTTTTTGATTGCCCACGTTGATAATGTAGTAGGTACCCATTGTGATTTTTTGAGCATTGCTTACGCCTGTACCAAGACTACCCATTTTTTTTGCTGTACCAGACGATGTAGGCATATTCAAGATACCTGAATTGTTTACTGTACGTGCTGCCTGTTGTACACTGGAACAAGATGTAACGTTTGCTGCTATTCCTGCAAGCATTATAAGTTTGATTATTCTGTTCATATTATTTCTATTTTAAATGTTAATTATTTTTTTTTCTTTTAGCCATTTTCAATTGAATAAGTTGTCTATATTGTTCACTATAAAATCTTTGTATTGATTAGCGTTTGTGCAATGTCCTGATCCGGGAACGATAAGCGTTTTGCTTTTATCCTTTACCCCAGGATTAACATTCTGCTGCAAACCATTTACAAAAGTTTCGGCATCAGTAGTTTGTACCGCATTATCCACTTTGTTATTCATGAACAGTACAGGATAAAGTATGCCTCTGCCTTTCCAATAATCGCCACCGGCACATTCGAGAATAACCCCTTTTATACCTTCTATGGGATAGCTGTTATTCTGTGGGTTTGCAGGAAGAACAGCACCGTGCAGGCGATTTCCTCCTCGTGACAATCCGCCAAGCACCACTTTATTTCTTGCAATACCAAAAGCTGCAGTTTCTTTGGTAATAATCTGTTCCATATCTTCTTTGAACCCTGCATAATATTCCGAATTGGTTCTGTATGTAGTGGTAATTGCCACATACCCTTTATCTGCCAAAGCTGTACATTGGGCATTCAGCGTGGCATCGTTTTCATTGCCACCATCGCCTACGGCAAGGATGATAATACCTTTACGGGTGTTGGTCTGATTGGCTTCCTGATAGAAAACCTTGTAAGGGGCGCCGTTGGTTGAGCCTGCTTTGGTTTTTACGTCGTTGTTTGCCGGGATTTCAGGTTCTGGATTATTATCATCACTTGAGCAATTTGAAAGCAACATTAAGAAGCTCATCAGCAACAGCAAAGAATAGATTCTACTTTTTTTCATAACTTCACTTTTATCGTTAAAAAATCTTTGAAAAATAGAAAAACGAGCAATCAGAAAATAGCATAAAATCGCAAATTAGAATTTCGATGTTATTATTCTTTTCAACGCTCCATTCTCCATTTTCAATTCATATTATATGACAAATGAAACAAGAAAATCAAAGCAAATTTGTCCAAATGAGTAAAGCGCAAAACTGAATGAGTGAGTAATCGTGTTCAACAAGGGAAGATTTAGATTATATATTGAATATTTACTATTTTTACCTGAAACATAAACATTTAGCCAATGCCATCTTTTTATAAGCTTATTCTTATTATTGCATTCAGTAGTCTTTCCTTGTCTGCCTTGGCTCAGGAAAATAACCTTGATGCGCTAATAAATAATTATACATCACAAAAGACATCTTCTACATCCAGCAGCGAACTGATTTCGGCATTGGAGAAAAATATACTTGCCGATCCTGCCGGAGCCACTTCCAGAATAGATCAGTTGATAGGGATAGCCCAACGCAAAAAGGATAACGTCACGGTAGTAAGTCTTTCACGTCTAAAGGGGGCGTCGTTATTCTATCAAGGAAAATTTGTAGAAGCAGAAAAAGTGGCACAAAAGGCTTATGAACTGGCAAAAAAATACAATGTACGTTCGCAAATGCCCCGTATTCTGGCAACAAAAGGCAATGCGCAGATTATGCAATCTAAACTACCCGAAGCATTAGAAACACAAAATCAGGGGCTGAAAATCGCAGAATCGCTTAAAGATGAACCAACAATCCATTTGATAAAAAATAATCTTGTTGCTATTTATTTGCAAATGAATGATTTTGATCTTGCAAAACATCATCTGGAAGATAACATTCGCTTTTATAGCAAAATACCGGCTATGGCAAACGTTTTGGCTACAAACTATAATAATCTGGCACTGGTTTATGAGAAACAAAAGAACTACAAAAAATCGAACGAACTTCTGCACAAAGCATTGGCGCAAAATGGGGTTGAAGCGAATAAAACATTGCTCTCGCAGATATACAACAATCTGGGTAGCGGGTACAACAATCTGAACGAAAACGATTCTGCCTTTTATTATTTCAGCAAAGCGTACGAGGTAACGACAGAAACTAAAAACACAAAAAGTCAAGCGGTTAGTAAAATAGGTTTGTCAGATTTTTATTTCAAAACCAAGAACTACCGCGAAGCAGAAAAACTGGCATCAGAAGCTTATTCTACAGGGAAAGAGGTGAAATCTATCGACGTGCAGAAAGAAAGTGCCGACCAGCTCATGAAAATTTACAATTACCTGCATCAACCAGATAACGCACAAAAATATTATCAAATCAGCAAACTGTTGACAGATAGCATATCTAATCAGGATAATACCCGAAAGCTGACACGATTGCAAATGCAGTATGATTTTGATAAAAAAGAAGAGCAATACAAGCACCAGCAAATTGTACATAACCTGAATTTGCAGCAACAACTCTTGTTGAATGAGCTTAATCAAAACGAATTAGCCAAAACGCAGCAAGAACAAAAATTACAATCAGCCGAACTGGAAAACCAAAAATTGCAAAACGCTGAAAACACCCAAAAACTAAAAATAACTACTCAGGAAAAAGCATTGGCAGAGAATAAGAATAAAAGTCTGCAACAAGAGAATGAATTGGCCACACTTAAGCTAAAACAATTCTGGCTGTACGGATTCATTGGAATACTCGTTGCCGGATTGCTGTTTTTTCTTTGGTGGAATAAAAACCGTTTGCAACAGCTGAAAACAGAAAATAAATTGAAAGAAAAAGAAGCTGAAGAACTACTTCAAAAAAATAAGGTAACAGAAAGCGAGCTGAAAGCTATTCGTTCGCAGATGAATCCGCATTTTATTTTTAATGTTCTTAATTCTATAGAGGCATATATTGTAGAGAGCGAACCCGAAAAGGCGCGTTCACTGGTACAAAAATTTGCAAAGCTAAGCCGTATGATCTTGGAAAACTCGACACAGCCGCTTTCTACACTGGAAAGCGAATGGAAGGTCAACAAAATCTACACCGATATTGAGCATATTCGTTTTGGCAAACATTTCGATTACCGCTTTGAGGTCGAAAAAGGACTGGATCTACGCCAGTATCTCATTCCTCCAATGATGTTACAGCCCCTCATAGAAAATGCTATACTTCACGGTTTGCGATACGAACGGGAGCTGGGAGCATCTTTACTTGTTACGGCAACAGAAACCGACAAGCACATCGAAATAAAAGTGATAGATAACGGAGCAGGATTGGGCAACGCTAAAGTGAAAACACCGGGATACAAAAATAAATCATTTGGACTGTCCTCTATAAAAGATCGCATCGAGATTCTGAATAGCGATTATCCTGATACGCAAGCCTCGTTTGAAATTATTGACCGTGCCACTTTAGGGGAAAAAGGTTGTATTTCTTTGCTGCGTCTACCAAAAATTGAAGAAAGAAAGTAGGATTAAACGTTACGGAATATTAGAATGCGAAAGTTTACGCCAGTTTTTCAAGTAGCATTGCTTTTTTTGTAGAAGAAACTTCAATTTCTGCACCATTTGCAAGTTCCAAAACATCGCCTTTTCGGAATTTTACAACATATTCCAAATTGACAATCGCACTGCGGTTCACCCTAAAAAAACAGTCTTCTGAAAGTATCGTTTCATATTCTTTCAGCGTTTTCGAAACAATAATCTTATTTCCAGAAACGACATGGAAAACACTGTAATTGCTCATGGCTTCAACGGTGATAATATCGCTTTTTTTGATGTAATAAATTCCTTCGGCGGTAGCTAAAGACAGTCTCCCGCTGTCTTTCTTGTTGTTTTGCTGTATGTTAGCTTTTTTGCTGACTTTTTCTTCAAGCTTGTTGATGGCTGCTTCCAATTCTTCGGGATCAACAGGCTTCATCAGGTAATCCAACGCATCGTTGCGAAGAGCATCCAGTACATAGGCATCGTAAGCAGTTACGAAAATAACCTCAAAATTAAATTGCCCCAAGAGCTCCAAAAATTGAAAGCCGTTGATTTTGGGCATCTCAATATCCAGAAAAAGAACATCAATATCTAAATTTTTAATAATAGTCAAAGCTTTTTTGGGATCATTGAAAATGGCTACAACCTCTAATTTGTCTGAAAAATTTGCAAGCTTATGGTTTAAAAGAGAAGTTCCCTTTTCTTCATCGTCTAATATTATTGCCTTTATAATCATTGTGAAAATTATTTGTTAATACAAATTCCGAATGAAAAGTATTTCTTCAAAAATACGGTAAAATACACTTCAAAAATATTAAATTGAGTGTGCTGTCCTATAAAATGATTGAATGTGTATAATGAATAAGGGAAACGATAAATACTAATGTTCTGGACTAATGTAATGCAAAATCTGATATAGGGAAGCATTCCGGTAACGTTTCATTTGTTCGGCATCGGTTTCAAAACCTTCTTCTATGGCTTTCTTCAGGGGATTGAACAAAGCTTCCCATTTTCTACGGTCTTTTGGAACAGCTCCGGTAAACTGTTTAAATTCACGGATAAAATGGTTTTGATCAAAATAATCAAACTGGTGTACAATATCTGACCAACCTGCATTGGGATTTTCTCCCAAAAAATTTTGAACGGCAGTAAACCTGGCAACACGTCCGAATAATTTGGGGTTAACACCTATAATTTCCGTAAAATGGTTGGTTAGCCCAGAATGTGACATATCCACTTTTTTGCAAATTTCCTTTATCGGCACATTCCCAGATTTTTCTGTAATTTCCCGGCTGACTTTAATGATACGTTCGTCAGTTGTTTTTGACCGTTTTTGCAGTTCGGCAATCAGAAATTTTTCCAAAATCCGCATGCAGTACTCATCATCGTGCAAATGAGCTTCCAAATCGGGCAACAAATCTTTTAATGCCGGAAATAATTCGGTAGCATCTACGGTGATATTATGGAACTGTGATTGTTCTAGTCCAAAAACGGAGTAAGCTCCCCAAGGTAGAAAATCGATATTTATAATTCGGATGTTCTCATTAGATGTATAAAGCACGGATTTGGAATGCTGTCCTGCAAAAGCTATTCTGTAATTAACGGTATTGCCTGTGAAATAATCTGTTACTAAAGGATTTTGGTTTAGAAACAAAGTAAGCGAGGTGGCATTATCAGGTAAAAATTTTGTTTTTGAAAGCTCGTTTACAGAAAGCTCTGCGTAGGCGAACATCAATATATAATTTTTAAGTAAAGTATCCGATTCGTAGAATTTGACCTGCATTATGTTCCATTTTTTTCATTTCCGACATGGATTAAATTTATAAAAAATATTGTTTAAACCACTAGTATATGTGTTTTTTTACCTTTATTATTCATACTATCTCAACCCTCTCCCTTTCTTCTTTTTCTTCATTTGTTTAGCAAACTGTTCCTCCTCGTAATCTTCACCCTGTGCATCGGGTAACAAGCTTAACAATCCCAAATCGAAATTACGCGAATGTTCCTGTGAAATGAATTCAAAGAGGTCTTTTGTTGGAAGGCTGTCCAATTCATTTGTTTTGGAAACAGGTCTATCTTGTATCTTCAATTCGGGTTTATTTCCGTCGTTCCACCAATCGTTGAATACGTTTGCCGACAAGTTTCTGTCTAATTGTGAGCCGTTCCAAACGCTACGGCTTTCGTGGTCAGTAAAGGTCATACCGTAAATTCGTCCTTCACTATTACGTCTTACAACTGTATTAATACCCTGCTCAGTCAACTGCTTTTTAAAATCTGTTTCGTTGCTTGTGGTATGTATGGCAAGCTCCACCGTATTTTTCAGAACAGACCTTGCAGGATTGGTCTTCATTTTCTCTTTGGACTGCTCAAAATGCTTTTGAAGCTGTGCAATCCCTGCATCTTTTCCGAATAGCGATGCTTTGAACGGATTGCTTGCCTTGTTTCCGTTCTCGTCCAATGCCAAATAGACCAATCCATTTACAGTTTGACCGTTACGTTCGCCTTTGACTTCTTCTACTGTAATGTTGAAAAGTGATAGCAAAGCATTGTAGCTTCCCATAGTTGAAAAGCTGTAATACTTTGGCAAATGCCGTACTACCGAAGCAATTTGGCTCTTTATATCTCCACGTTGATAATCAACAGGTTTAAAAACTTTATTGCCCTGTTTCTGCTCTTGTTCGGTTGCCTTATGCAAATTGTATTTCGTTTCCAAATCCCGACAGATTGACATTGAGCGTGGATGGTCGTAATCATCGAGGATTTTCTTTCCGTCAATACCTACGCAGGTTGAAACAATGTGGATATGCGTTCGGTCAATGTCCGTATGCTTGAAAACAATATAAGGTTGACTGCCGTAACCCATACGCTCCATATACTCCTGAGTCATTTCTGTAAACTGTTCATCACTGACCTTATCCGCAGGATCTGGGTTCAGCGAAATATGGCGTACCGTCTTTTCCGTTTTGATGTTTGCCGATAAATACGGCTCAAAGCATTTGTTAAAATAGGCTACGGAATACTTGCCGTCAACTGTGTCAGGTATCTTGTTCAAGAGCAGAACTGCTCCGTTTTCTTTATCTACTTTCTGTTGATTGTACAAAATCGCTCCATACATATTGCTTCCCTTTCCAATTTTTGCAATCATAACTTTACTCTTTTTTCAGATGTTTTTCTTCAAATTCTTGTGTCAAACGGATGACTTCTTTAGTAACTTGTACCAATTCTATGGTTTTCTTTTCCAATTTAAAAAGGTAGGTTCCTGCTTTTTTCTCCGAAAAATTGTGGTATAATATCTTCACAATCTGATTGTAATTTGTTCCGATTGCTCGGAACTGGCTAAAAAATCGGGTCAACTTTTCGTGATATTCTATTGCATCCATATCAATCTTTACGGTCTTTACGGTCTTTTGAAAGATGCAGGCGGTAATAAAATGGGCGATTACTTTCATATCTGATTGGTCAAAGAGGGCAAGAAATTTGGCATTGTCCTCTGCGTTCAGGTTGATGGAATACCGATTTACCGCAGGGTCAATCTTTGGTTTTCTTCCTGATTTCTTAATCTGTTTTCTGTTTTTTTCTTCCATAATAATCCATTTTTAATTTTACATAAACGAGCGACTTCGGAGCCGTTTCCTGCCCCCTGCAAGGGCAAGTGCTCTTGAGATGCTGAAATTTATTTCGAGGACCTCAAGAGATAACTTGCTCTGAACAAGGGTTCAGAAAAATCCGTTTTGCAAACGGATTGTAGTTAGCAGGGAAAACCCATCGCTTCCATTACAAATTTCGGTAAGACTATTTGAATAACAGCTATTTACAACAATGACAATGAACGCCAAATGATGCCACTGAATACCACCTTAAAGCAGATTGGGACTGCTTTTATTTCCTTTGTATATGGCTAGCTAGCTGATTGGTTATATCCTTAAGGAAGTAACTAAAACAGCATAAATCCCGACAGTAAATCTGCGTGATTGAATGCAGACGAATTGCAGATTTTTGAGTTAATGAACTAACCAATTAAGGGTCTGCAGGTGCTTAGGTAGATAGGTAGTTACATAGATACAACTGTATATACAGCTGATTGCTTAGTTAACCAAACAGCTAATTGGATATAATATTAAAAATGACAGATATGATACACGAAGAAAACAAAAATCAGCAACCCGAAAAAGAGGATTTCTCTATTGAAAATTTCATAACTGATGAAAATAAACAATCTTTCACGGAACAACAGGCAGTAACACATCGGGAAGATTTTGTCAAACCCAAAGTAGATGAGGAAGCTATTATGCGTGTAATGGCAGGCGAAGAACCTTCGGAAACTGAAACGGAAAACACAAAAACACCTGCGAGTAATACAAGAAGGATGATTTACAAGCCAAAGAAGCTGACCAAAGAGGACTACTGCGGACGGTTCTTCAAAATTCCCACGACAACGGCAAGCAGGGGGAAATCAGTGTATGTACGGCAGGAACACCACGAAACATTTAACAGGCTTACAAATATTATGGGCATCGACAAACTGACGATTTATGCGTATCTGGACAACATAATCGAATACCACTTTCAGGAGTTTGGGGAATTGATTAGCGAAATCTATAACGAGAAACACAAACCGTTGTTTTGATAACTATACGTGGTGGGTGGTACGTTTCTACCTCTTAAAATTATTTTCCAAAAGAAAAAAACAGAAAAAAAAGAAAGCCATTTTAACAAGGGGGACAGGCGGAAAAACCAAAAGGAAACGGAATAAGTCCCGAAGGGTGGCAGGGCACACAACAAACTCGGCGAAGCCACCATATTTGCCCTGCCATTATGCCGTAGTCTTTTGGTTGGGTGGTGCGGTGGCTGTCCGCCTTATCTTTGCTCCCTTTGTTATTCTTTTTTTAATCAATTCCAATCAAAGAAAGGGTATAAAAAACACGTAAGGGCTAAGGATAGGATGTTTTTTGTATGCTTTCCTTTATCCTTACAAAACTCTTTAAATGTGTGAGGGCTTTGCGAGGAAAATTTAAAGTGTTTTGAGGATTACTTTCTATTCATATTGTGCCAGCATAAGCCAAATACTGCCACATAATGCCAAATGAAAACAACACATTCCCTTGTGTTCTATATTGGGTGCAAATTTTGAACCTATGGCACAAAAAGTAATACCTGACAAAGAGCAGAAAGAGAAAGAACAAATCAGAAAAAAAGAATATAGTCCTTTGATACAGGTTGATAAGAAGAGCGACCCGATTTCCAATTTCATCGCTAATTTAAAACGTCAGTTCAGGGAAGCAAAAGGCTTAATAGATTGGAACAGGCTATTCGGGGGAAAACGTACTGAACAACAAAAACAGACTTCCGAACCTGAAAGCATAATAGGTGCGACAAAAACGCTTATCCGTTCGGACTTCAAAAATGAAGAAAAAAATCAGGCTATACAGACCTATAAAAAGCCTGCTTTAAAAATGGACAATACAATCATAACGCAACAGTCTCGTCCTAAAAGTAAGAAACCAAAGTTAGGATTATAGCCTAGTATTTGGCAACTGTACGCCAAATACCGCCATCGGATGCAACATTAAAATGACCTATGTGAATAGCTTTTATTTTAGAGGTTTAAATGATGCAGATATGGAAATAACAGTTTTAGACATTCAGATTTTGAAAGCATTGCATAGGGAAGTTAAGGAAGTTTCCAATTTGATAGCGGAAATGACTACACCCTACAAAGCACTGCAACAGGCAACTAAATGGCTCGACCAACAGGAAGCCTGCCAATTGCTCAACATCAGCAAAAGAACGTTGCAGACGTATAGGGCAAAAGGCATTCTTGGAGCAACGCAAATCAATCGGAAAACGTATTTCAGATTATCCGAAGTGGAGTTACTTATGCAGGGAGAGCGACCATTAAAAAAGCAAAAGAAATGAAACAGATTGGAAATTCAAACGAAGATATGCTTGCCCTGCTCGAAGCTGTGGTAGGTATCAAAAATGAACTGCTGTATATCAGGGAATATTTCCACCCTTTATTGCAAGGGGAAATTTATCTTTCAGGCGAACAGGTCTGCGAGATGTTACACATCAGCAAACGGACGTTGCAACAGTACAGAGATGACGGACTGATACCTTTTATCAAACTCGAACGGAAAATTCTTTTCCGTGAAAGCGATATTATCAAGGTGTTGGAAGATAACTATCAGCGCTAGCCGATTGTCTGAAACTGTAACCGTATCAGTCAATTAAAGAAACAGCGCACTGCTTCAAGCAGTGCGCTGTGGTGTTTTATAAACGTGTAGGGGATTAAATTCCAAGTTTATCGTGCATTCCCGCCATTCTTTTCCAAATTCAACCATTTCTAATGCAGCTTTTCGTTTGTCTTCTGGCAAGCATTGTATGCAAGTAGGATACTGAATGCCTTTGTAATGTACTTTACAATTAGGACATAACTCCATATTTTTTAAGTCATAGTTAGAAGCACATCTTCTACATGCGGTTATCGTGTCTTCAAATGAAAGATATTTTATGTCGTCAGTTAAGTAGAGTAAAAATGCTTCTTTTCCAATTATTTCTTCATTTTTGGTTTTAGCGTTTTCTCTTTGAAACCAATATTTTATATTTGATAAATTGTGGGTATTTTTCCATTTGTCTTTTGAAACAAAACACTTGTCTCGAACATCAAGAGCTTCCTCATCCGTATAAAATATTGTGATTAGTTCTTCTAACGATTTATAAACTGGTTGATCAAACTCGTGTTTGCATACTGCACAACGATATTGAGGTAGTTTTCTTACTCTTTTGTTGGGACGGTTGTCTCCACAATTTGGACATAAGGGAACAGCTATGTAATCATAGTTTTTTACAATATGTTTCTTAAATTCTGATTTATCAAGGTCAGAATTAGTTTCTTTGAAAATTTGAGTATATTTTCTTGTTATTTCTCTTTCGTAGTCGGAATATTTTTTGGGGTGAGAAAGATGCTGAATTGTTAATGTGTCTGTACTATCGCATATTTCGCATTTTTCTTTAAGAATTTTAGCTCGCCTTTCTTTCCAATCTTTTGTGTGCCACGACCGTTGTCCTTCTTTATAATCCTTCCAATATAGTTCTTTGGCAAGTTCTAATGAAATTTCTCCATTAGCCAACTTTTCCCTTAATTCGATACGTTCGTTATATGTCAACATACTTCAATCATATTGTTTTAATTATTGTAAATATAACTCTCACAAAATCTAGGCAATACAGCTAAATAGGTTGGTCTTGTTTAACTAATGTGAGATGTTATTTGTAGATAGCTAAAATACAAAAAAGCCAATGCAAAAACAGCATTGGCTTTCGTCAATGGTATTATTAGTTTTAAAGTTGAACCACAAAAGAGCTTTCCATACTTTTAAACTTATGCGATACCTTTTGCATATCCTTTCCAACTTTCTCATTAAGAATTTTTGCGTAAATCTGTGTGGTAGCAATGTTTTTATGCCCTAACATTTTGCTCAAACTTTCGAGCGGAACGCCCTCGCTCAAAAACAGCGTGGCAAACGTATGGCGTGCTAAATGAAAGGTAACTTTCTTTTCTTTCAGGCATTCAATCTGTTGGGATATTCTCTTTAGGCTATCATTACAGACTGTATTTGATGGTACAGGAAATACCTTTCCATCCTTTGAAAATCCTGCATATTTTTCGATAATCATTTTGGGAATATCCAACAGCATCACGTTTGACGATGTGGCTGTTTTTTTCCTACGTATGATAATCCACTGGTTACTGTCAAAGAAATCCTGAATATTGCTGTTTCTAAGCCCTTTCATATCTGAATAGGAAAGACCAGTAAAGCAACTGAAAACAAACAGGTCTTTAACCAATTCGTCTTTCTTTTTCTCGCAGTTGAACGTTACAAGCTGTTCCAACTCGTTCCGCAACAGATAACCTCTGTCTTTGTCCTTTTTGGTATTCTTGTACTCGCTGAAAGGATTAAAAGCAAGATGCTTTCTGCTCATTGCCAATCGGCAAAGTGTGGTAAAGCCAATCATATACAGCCAAATCGTGTTATGTGTCAAGCTTTGGTCATCACGTAGGTAGTAATCAAAGTCCTGTACAAAATCAGGAGTAAGGTCGTTAAAAGACACATCGGAGTAACCGTATTTTGTAAGTACAAAATTACGAAGATGTCTTAATAGTGTTTTATACTTACTTCGTGTACCATTTACCCGAAGCCCGCTATTGACCTTTTTCTCATAGTCGGAAAGAAACTGTTCATAGAACTTGAAAAAGGTCATTTCTCCGCTTTCCATACCGAGGAAGGCATTTTTAAGTTTAGTACTGTTTACAGCCCCCTCGTTCTTCAGAATTTTGGAATAGCATTCCTCAATGCCCAAACGGATTTTATCAAGCTTGCCGTTCACATCTTGGGCTTCTCGGCTTTTTCCTAAAACCCTGCCGTACTTCAAATCCCAATTTGATGCAGAAATATCCAGCTTTGTACTGAATGCAGACTGATTACCGTTTACGGTAATTCTGCACATAACCGTAACTTTCCCGTTCTTCTTCGGGGCATTCTTTTTAAGGTAGAAAAGAACCTTAAACGTTGATTTTTTTGTCGTTTCCATACTCACAATTCTTAATGATAAAATTAAACCTATGTGAGCTACGGAACAATATGAAAAACTATGCAGAAAGCTGAAATACAGCATTTTAAAGCGGTTGATTCTAATGTTTGAAAGTAACGTTTTAGTAACCTTACTTTTGCCTAACCTCGCTTTTTTCTGCTTTTTACATCATTACCAAAAAATCAAAAAACGATTGTAAAGCCTTTATTTACAATCGTTTTCCCTGTTATTAATCTTTGATGTATTTTTACTGAAAATTTATTTTAAACTTAAAAATACGTTAATAACTCCATATGTGATTAATTAGGTTTTATTAAGTAAAGCTTACAATTTTGGGTAAATTAGGTGTTCTGTCAACTTAAAATTAAATTCAACTATTTTATTGTACTTCAAAGATTAATGTTTTTATCTAGTAAATCTAGACTAAATATAATTTTCTCAAGCATTATAACAACCGTTACAATGTGTAGTTTTTGTGTTGTATTTGTCAACTAATAAAATTAACTTGTAGAGAATAAATACAGTACTTCAATGGAAACAAAAGCAATTTTTGCGGAAAGGTTTAAATCAGCCCGTCTGATGAATGGTTTCTCATTGCAGGATTTGGTTGATGCATTAGGTGGAACTTTATCACGTCAAGCCTTGCATCGTTACGAAAAAGGAGAGGTTATTCCTGATGCAGAAAAAATAAACATGCTTAGCAAAGCGCTCCATATTAGTCCTGATTATTTTTTTACAACAACTAAAGTTGAATTTAGCGATATTAAATATAGTAAGCTAAGCAGAATGCCACAAAAAGAGGTAGCAATTATTAATGAAACTACCAAAGCGTATCTTTCCCGGTATTTAGAATTAGAAGAAATTATTGGTCTTTCTCATAGTTTTGATAATCCATTAAAAAATCTTGGAAAGGTCAGCACTTATGAGCAGATAAATAAAGCCGCAGAACGCTTAAGAAAAGCATGGTCATTGGGTACGGGGCCATTATTTAACATCGTTGAGCTTTTAGAAGATAAGAATATCAAAGTGGTAAGACTTCATGTGGATGACGATTTTGATGGCTTGCAGACATTTGTTAATAAGACCATACCTGTTATAGCATATAATGAAAGAAAAGCAAATAAGGCAGATAGAATACGTTTTACTTTGCTTCATGAGTTAGCACATTTGTTATTAGTATTTGCTGATACAACCGAAAAGCAAAAAGAAACCCTGTGCCATCAGTTTGCTGCCGCGATGTTGCTTCCAGAAGATACTATTAAAGCAGAATTGGGTAATTATCGGAATAGGCTGTCAACTATTGAATTGGGAAACATAAAAAAGCAATATGGTATTTCCATGCAAACAATAGTGATGAGAGCCCAAGTTTGCGGTATTATCAATAGCAATTATGCTAAACAGTTTGTTTTTTTAATAAAACAGCAAAATTGGAAAGCAGAAGAATCCGTCGAATATCAAGGAATTGAAGAAAGTAATCGCTTTGAGCAATTACTATTTAGAGCCTTGATTGAAGACCAAATTTCTATGTCTAAAGCAGCTGCCTTATCTAATCAATCATTGGCAGAATTTAAGAAGCAACATCAACCCATGTTTTAGTATCAATTCAATGAATACTAAATACAAGTAGCACTAATGAAACTAAAAATAGCTGTTACAGACGCTTGTATTTTTATTGATCTTTTTGATTTAGATCTAGTCAATGCATTTTTTCAACTTGAAATTGATATTCATACAACAACTTCTGTTTACTTTGAATTATTTGTTGAACAACAACAAGTATTAACTACTTATCAATCTATTGCTAAGCTTTTAATTCATAATCTTAAAGAAGAAGATTACCTTCAAATACAATCAGAACCTTATCCTAAATCCTTATCACAAACAGATAAATCTGTATTGCACATAGCCAAAAGATTAAATGCTTGTGTTTTGAGCAGTGATAAAACTGTCCGTAACTTCGCGAAAAATAAAGGTATTGAATATCACGGTATGATTTGGGTATTCGATATGCTTGTAGAATCAGCAATTCTAACCAATTTTGACGCTGCTATAAAATTACAGCAACTAGTAACAACAAATTTCATCTATCAAAACAATAAGCCATTAGTTGAGGAGATACAAAAGAGATTGATGTTATGGGGAGACTCTAATTAATATTTCTTGGAAGTCTTATAGAAAGTTACAATCGTTACAATACATTCTGCATGTAATATATGTTAAGTGCTCCAATAAACTAACCTTAAAATAGCTCTCTATCCTCTTCATTTTAGGTTACCGAAAAGTAGATCTTCAATAGAAAAAACAACAGCAACATCTTAATGATTGTCAGACTTTTAGCTAAACCCTAAGTTTCTTTGGTATATCTCCAATCATTCCTGTAACTTCGTTTAAGTTAATAAATTAAATATTTAGGAAATACAATGCCATCATTGCCCTCTGCAAAACAAAAGGCGGTGGTAAAATGAATGAATACAGATTGCACTATATATGAGTCAATTTTACAAAGCTAATAAATCATCATGGTATAGCCCTTTAATTCCCTTTAGCAAAAGTGGATCATCCTTCCAGGTATACCACCTTTTCTTCTTTTCCTTTCCCTATATACTGAGCTTTTGATTGAAAAAAGATGCAAAATCTACTAGGACTATTCCAATTTATATTGCAATCCACTGCTGCCATTTTCTGCGAACATATAAACATCAATACATCCATATTTAATTACAGAACCAAAATGAAAAATCAAGATTTAAAATCAAGTCAGATTATTTCCTTTCCTAACCTAAACTATGCTAAGAAATGCATGAACGCGTGTTGGAAGGTTGTCCTATCGCTACTACTTATTGCATTTACGATTTCCTGCGACAAGAATGAAGCTCCTAAAATTGACCATGGCGCAGCTGCTGAAAAGCGAATCCTGGAAGTTTCTGAACAGAGCAGCATTAGTGAAGAAGATATCGTGACGTTAGAAAAATTGAACAGCCAGGTTACGGATAGAAACAAAAAAGCATCCTTGGCCCAGATGATTGAGAGTGTGAAAATCATTAAAGAGTTACTCGAGAGCCTAGGTAAGTTCCAGAAAGAACAGCCTAGCAATTTCAAAGAGGATTACGCTAAACTGCAAGAACAGCACAAGAAGATAACGGATAAATTGCCGCGTAAGGCAAAATTGTTGAAGGAACTTGAAGCGCTCCTATTAAAGCACAATACAGAAGAAATTGAGTTTCCGAAGGTTGTTTTGGAAAATGCGGGTTTAGCAAAAAAGCTATTAGAAAATTATAACATCAAACCTATTCAAGGCAAGCCAACTAAATACTTACGCACGGATCTTGAACGCGTAGATAGGTTAGAAATCTATTTAAATAATATAAACGAACAGGCAGGCATGGCGGCAACGGTGTTTCGTTATTTTAAAGGCTTAAAGTATCTAGCCATAGGCTCAAAGATTGAAACGGTATGGGATTTTAACCAAATGAAAAGTTTGGAAACCTTAATTCTTGATATTAATCAGGCACCAAATAGCTGGGAATTAAAAATGGACGAACTTAAAAACCTGAAACATTTGGAAATAAAAGGCGAAAGAGGGAATTCTCCATTTGCTGGCGTAATCGATTTTACGGATAAATTTCACTTATTGGAGACCTTAATATTACCTAAAATCGTAACAACATCCTTAACAGCTCTAGTATTACCCAACAAACAGCACTTAAAAACATTGTCGATAAATCATGAAACTGGATTTCCTAAAATGAAACGGTTAGTAATAGAGGCCAAAGCTATTGAAGATAAAGATTATAGTTTTTCATTAGGAGCAGCCGATAATCTGGAGATTGAAGAAGTAAGGCTAAGTGGGTTTAAGCAGGTAAAAGAGAATACTACTTTTGCTGTTTTGGCTGCTGAAGATTTAATAAAATCAAAAAAAAGAATAACAATTAAGAAGTTCTCTTTAAAAAATATAAATGCAAGTGTCGCTAGGCTTCGGTTTTTAAACCTCAAAGAATCGGTTATAGAAAACGTCAAATTCGGAGATAAAGTTAAAATACAAGGTAATTCAAGACTCATTGTTGAACATGTTGATTTCCCAAGTAAGCCTAATTTTGCTTGGATAGGAAGTAATGGCATATATGAATATAAATTTCAATTTATGACTTTTGGAGGAAGCCCTTTAGTGTTTGCTGATATACAACCTATGGTAGTTAACAAAGCAAACCAAGAAACTGTTAACACATTGTGGCTAACGGGATCGATAGTTTATCCGAATAAGACAGTGGACCTCCAAATGTTTAATAAGTTAGTATATCTCCGATTAATGTCTGCTGATGCGAAAGGAGTTCTTATAGAAAAACTTATCCTAAAACTGCATGTTGGTCGTAGTATTGTTGCGAGTGGAGAGATTTTGGCTGGAGTCGAAATGCCATTCTATAAATGGGAATATGTAGAATAAGGTAATATTGTTTCTATTATCAGAAATATAAATATTGTACAAAGGATTTGTATCCCCTTAGAACCTAGATTCTAAGGGGATTCTTTTTGCTCCCTTTTTTATTTGTTTTAAATAGCTTACAGCCTTGTTATTCTACTCAAAAGTTACAATTATTCGTATGACGATACCTAATATCTCTCTTTTGGTAATTTATGACAATACCATTATAATACCGAAGGATGTTAGGTATTTAATGTTACCGAATAATGATTTTTACCTATTTAAACTGCAAAAATGCTACTACGGGTGTGTTGTTAACTAATATTTTGAATTATTCATCAATAATGGTAATGAAAATCATAGAGCGAAGGAGTGGGGCTATTTAGAACATTTCTAAATAATAAGGTATATTCGTTTAGTTAAAAAACTAAGGCAAATAGGAAATTAAATATTTATAAAATAAAAAACCACGGCTCCGTCGGCAAAACAGTAGACCGTGGTCCAATGAACACATACAGATTAGACCATATATGAATCATTTTTACAAATGTAGCAATTCTACATGGCATAGCCTTGCTATGGTATTAAAAAAGAGCAGGTTGCTTTGGCTGCTCCTTATTCTCCACTTATTAGCGATAGACTTATTTGCGCAGACGGAAATTCTAAATAGGCAAATAAGTATACAGACTAATGAGATTTCCCTTAAAGAAGCACTTCGGGAATTGGAACAAAAAGCTGGTTGTTCTTTTGTGCTCAGCAGGTCTTTGCTAAAGAACAAAGACAAAGTGCGATTGGACTATACCAACATTCCACTGCATAGCATCCTTCAAGACATCTTTGGTATTGAAAAAAGTCAGCTTGTTCTGAAAGGAAATAAGGTGCATATTCTGGGCAGACCAACCTCCAACTCATCAATCTTGGAAGCCAATCAAGTGCCTAAAGGCCTTCAGGATAGCAGTAAAACTCCGTTAAAAGAACTCCTGATAGATCAGGTGGTGGTAACTGGTCAGTACAGGCCGCAATCCATCAACCAATCCATTTATCGGGTGGAGGTTATTGATAAGCATATCATTGAGAACATGGCCGTCAGCAATGTCGCTGAACTGCTGAAACAACAGATTAATATTGATGTTGAAAACCAATCGGGTATTGGTCGTTCTAAAATTCGTGTACTCGGCTTAAACAGTCAGTACAGTAAAATCCTCATGGATAACATCCCGATTGCGGGTGACGAGAATATGGGTAGCAACGTGGACCTATCTACCATCAGTATGGATGATGTAGAGCGTGTTGAAATTGTCAGAGGAGCCATGGGGGTGGAGTATGGTGCCAATGCTATTGCGGGTGTCATTAACATTATCACCAAGCGTCGCGCCAATAAAAAGACCGACTTATCCATTGATATCACGGAGGAGACGGTGGCGAAAGAATACAATATGCGGCTTTATGAAGAGGCTAAAGGACGGCATATTCAACGGTTGAACCTGAGTCATAACTTCAGCAAAAAACTGTCTATTGGCGGCGCTCTTTCTCGGGATCATTTTGCTGGTTACTGGGGCGAAATGGATGGTAGCACCTTTAATCAGGATTGGAAGCGCGATCGGCAAGGGAATTATTCAAGCCGCGGTTATGAGTGGTCTCCTAAAACGTCCTATAATGGCAATGCTTATGTTTCCTTTTTTACCTCGAAGTTCTCGATTTTCTATAAGGCAAATTATTTCCAATCCGATTTAACTAATCATAGACGCATGGTTTATGAGGGTTTCCTTTTGCGGGATGAAAACTTTAAGGTGGCTTTAGGCATCAACGACTATTACCGTAACAAGCGTTATAATCATCATTTCAGTGCACGGGGCGATATTTGGAAGAATGCTTATTTTTCCATTGATGGATCCTATCAACTCAATGGTCTTCTCCATAAGCGGAGAGGGATTAATCTGGCTAATAATTCAGAGATCAATCCTGGCAATGGGCTTCCTAAAACCACTAATCTGGTTCCTAATGATTGGATGGAACATTATCAGTCGAAAGGATTTTACTCGCGGGGTACTTTCCTAAAACCTGTGCTTTCTGGCAAGCTGAATATTAACCTTGGCTATGAGATTGACGAAACCACAGCAGATCAGGGCTATACCTTGGCCTTTTTGGACATCCCATTAATGACGCCTCAACAGCATACTTTAACTAATGGAGGGGCCTGGTTATCTGCAGAATGGAACGTTACGCCACGTATTACCATTCGGCCTGGCTTTCGTGCTAATTTCAGTTCGGTCTATAAGGTTCGTAGCAATGAATCGCTTACCACGCGCCTAAAAATCAACGAGCATAACGACCTTCGCCTCATTATCGGAACTTCCACTCGCTTTCCTAACTTCCACGAGATGTATATGCAATTTGTGGATCCCGTTCATGAATACCGGGGAAATCCCAATTTACGACCTGAATATGGGCAGACGGCCGAGCTAGCCTGGAGCCATCAGCGTGAAGTAGGGGATAATATGTACCTGCAAGCCAGTCTAAGTTCGATGTTTCAGAACATTAAAGATCGTATTGTAAACATCGTTTACCCCAGCGAGCGTGAAGGCGTATTGACAGGATTGAACACCTTCACCAATGAAAACAAGTATCGGGGATTGGCCAATCAGATAGAAGCCAAATTGCTGTCGTCAAAGTTCCACCTTAAGCTGGCCGGATCAATTGTTGGCTACCGAGGAACTGATGAAGCCTCGGAAAACGATTATCAGCATTTCCTGATTAATTCGCAGCTGAATGCGCAGGCAACTTATAATCTTCCCTTCAATTTCCGCGCAGCTCTTTTCTATCGCTACGTAGGAAAACAACCGCAGTATGTATTCCTGCCCAAAAAATTGCCAACAGGCCCTTCTTTAGAAGTCACAGAAGGCTATTATAAAATCCTCGCCGAAACGGATCCTTACCATAATTTGGATTTCAACCTAGCCAAAAGCTTCTACAATAAAAAGCTTGATGTTCGCGTCGGAATCCGGAACATCTTCGGCGTCACTGATATCACCTACGTGATGGTAGATCCACCCGAGCATATCATAGATCGGGAGTTAAATCCTATCCGCTTGTATTATGGCCATACCTATTTCTTAAAACTAAGCTACAACCTGTAGCCGATTAAATAAACATATATAAATCAATAATTTATTCCATAACCAACATGAAGAATCAACATTATAAAACAGAACAGGATATTTTCTTTCCAAGCCTAGTCATGGAAAAGCAAAGTATCAGCCATGGTTGGAGAATGCTTTTCTTTCTCCTAGTTATTTCCATTTCTTATTCCTGCAAAAAGGAAGTGAATACAGGCATAGACTATAACCTGATTACTGAACAGCGTATCCTTGAAATTTCAGAGCAGGCTAGCATTAGCGACGAGGATATCGCAATCTTAGAACGCTTGAACGCGCAGGTTACAAATAAAAATATGAAATCAAGCTATGCAGATATGATTGAGGGCGTGAAATTAATCAAAATCTTGATTGAAAAATTTAACAAACTCCGAACAGATTATGATATCAACTTCAAAGAATTCCATGCCCAGTTGCAAGAAGAAATCAAACATGTAACGGATAAGCTTCCACGTAAGGCCAAAATGATAAAGGAACTCGAAACGGCACTCTTAAACTACAACACCGACGAAATTGAGTTCTTAGAGCTGGTATTGACTAGAGGAAGTTTAGCATTTTTCCTTTCCAAGAATTTTAATATCAAACCAATTGAAGGGAAACCTAATAGATATTTGCGTGCTGATATTGAACGCGTGGATAGCCTTAGAGTTAATTTTCATCATTATGATGAAAAACCCGGAATGAGCGCTAATGTAATACGGCACTTTAAAGGGTTGAAGTATTTAGAAACAAGTTCAAAGGTAGAAACTGTTTGGGACTTTAATCACCTAAAAAACTTAGAAACCTTAGTATTAAATATTGATAGATCGCCGAAGGTGTGGGAACTTAAAATTGATCAACTCCACAAGCTTAAACATTTAGAATTAGAAGGAAATAATGGCACTTCACCTTTTGGTGAGGAAATAGATTTTACAAATAAATATCCATTGTTAGAAACTTTGGTACTTCCCAATCCTGTCACTAAAATACTCACTAAATTATTATTACCGAATAAACCTCATCTAAAAACACTAAGGATATCAAACCGGGATGGCTTTCAGAAAATGAAACGATTTGTGATAGAAGGTAAATCTATTAAAAATGGAGCTTACCATTTCGAATTTGGTTCCGCCGATAATACTGAGGTTGAGGAGGTAAGATTGATAGGATTTAATTACTCTATAAACGACAATGGCGTTTCTGTAAGTCCTTCATCTTCTTTTTTGGATGACAATGATGATGGAATGTTATCCATCAAGAAGTTATTTCTAAAAGACATCAGCACATCAACTCTATATTTGCACAACATAAAGTTAGATGAATTTGTTACGGAAAACACAGCCTTTGGTTTAGATGTCGTAAATAATGATTCAAAGTACATGCAATTCACGGATATTAGCTATCCCATAGGAACTACTTTTGATTGGTTCAATATTTCAAGAACAACCATATTAAGATTTAGTAAAATTTTAGTAGGCAATAAGCCTTTAGCCTATTCTGTAGTTGACCAATTATTGCAAAACAAACAAAATCCTGAAACATTAACCTATATCGAGGTGGGAGGATTTGCAGATTACCCTAATAAAACATTAGACTTAAGTAGGTTTAAAAATCTCGAACTTATATATATTAACACCGTCATAAAAGGCGTACAAGTTCTTGAAAAAATCATTCTACATAAAAGCCTTGAGGGAGTAAGAAAACCTATTCACAAGAATGGTCGAGGTGTTCCAGCTCCAAACGTAACCCTTGAATACAAAGAATAAACTAAAAGTAACCTCTCTTATATTATTTTAAATTTTTAAAAAATGAACAAGAAAATCATTTTCGCAATGGCAATGTTAGTCGCTATGATAGCTTCTTCCTGCCAAAAGGATTTATTACAGAATCCAAATAATTCAACTATACATACGGTGGTATACAACCCAGTAAATGAGCCTAGTAAAGTTAAAGCAATCAATGCTTCAGTAATTGATAATTTTGAATCTTTTGATAAGAATCAAACTTGGTTTGATTTTACGACGGTAAGTCCTCAAGCTCAGGGCAAATCATCCAATCGTGATGCTTGGCATTTGGGTTTTTATTCACAACCTGGCAATATTACAGTTAATGGGATATCGAGTAACTTGTTAGTGTACCTGAATTACAGCGTTAAAACACAAGGGATGCTTATTGAAGGTGCTACATCGCTTGGGTCTGCTATGGAAAAACAATCGAAGTTAGAAGAGGCATTCACACTGATGAATGCTGGCACCTTTGGCATGGGAGATCTTAGCACCTTCGATTTCCATCGCGAAGGGCAGTTTGTTATTGGTTCCCCGATAGTTCGTCCCTCTAGTGTATATCTCATCCGTACAGCTACTGCAGTACAGGTACACCCCGATGATCCTACGACCACAAACTTATTCCTCGTTGCTGTAGAAGCCACGAATGATGCCTATACCTTGTCTTATCAGGGTTTGACCCGTAAAAATGCAAGTGAATGGCAATTAGCAAAAAAAGCTAATAAGTTGAACATTCCCAAAAGCAAAGACTACCAATCACGCTTTGTTAATTTTTCTTCGGAAAATATTCGTGATGATATCCAGCCAAAAATCAATAAATGGAATCTTGGCTTATCGGCGGTTTTCTTGAAGCGTTATCTCAATCCTAATTTTGGAGGTGGGGCTTATGCCTTTGCTGTGAAGGGTGTGGTCTTGAACAATAACCCGAAAGTGCAAATCTATCGTGTGCAATCAACAGAAAGTAATGCTGGTGCTCCTGGCCCGTTCGACCCGAACTATACCTGGCAAAATGATCCAGCATTAGACGATAAAAACGATATCACCGTAGACTTTGACAATTACGTGGCTGCCAATATTGATGACAGCAAGTTTAGCTCCAATAGTCAGGAAGAAATAGGGCAATATTTCCGATCCTTAGATTTAGGAAAATACCGCGTATTTGTAGATCGGTTCTACGTCATCAAACTGCAGAATGGCGATGTATACAAACTACGTTTCTTGCCTTTAGGTGAAGGAAACAGTTCTGCGGTGAATGATGGCATACAAATCAAGTATGAAAAAATAGCCACTACCTTATAACAATTAGGGCATTTGGATAGAAACAGAAGAGGTTACCAGGTGGTATAGTAACCAGGTTATAGGCTAATGCCCTATAACCTGGATTTTTGCAATTATACTGGCAACCTCTTCTATCCCCAATATTGATCAATCAAATATGTTTTTCAGAATAATATTAGTGCTGATTACCTGCGCGATGGCCACGCCTATGTGTTATGCGCAGTCGGATACATCGAGCATAGGAATATCAACTAACTTACAGCCCATACGAGTCTTGGAGAAAGCAATACTGGAAGGAATGGCTGTCAATAACCTTGCTGAAGCATTACGCTTTGAATTGAATATGGAGCTTGAACAAGCACCGGACATTGGTGGAGTACGTCTAAGGGCCTATGATCTGAACAGCAGGTACAGCCAGGTCTTAATCGATGGTGTTCCTCTATCTGGAACTGATATGTTTGGGGGGCATGTAGATCTTTCTTCCATACCTTTAAATAGGGTAGAGCGGGTTGAAATTTCCCAAGCAGGGAAGGGCGTCGCCAACAATTCGGGGTCTTTAGGGCTTACCATCAATGTAGTCACCTTGCCCGAGCGCAGCACGCTAGGCACCTCTGCTTACGTGAAGATTTATGAGCAGAGCCTTGGTCCGGAATACAATATGCAAACAAATTATGGGGCTAAGGGCAGGCATGTACAACAATTTGGTTTAAGTCAGCATACTAAAAAAGGCCTGTATGTTACGGTCGACTTGCTACGGGATGCCTTTCAGGGTGTTTGGGATCAGTATGAAGGAAACCGACATCAGGTAGGTTACACCAACAATCGGGGCTATTCATGGTCACCATCTACCGGCATTCAAGGCGATTTTAAGCTTGGCTATCGTAGAAAAGGACTGTCGATATTTTACAAGCATGGCACTTCCGATAGAAAATCCACGGTATTGGGGCACGTCAATAGGCAGGAATACATCAATGGCGCATACCAGGACTTTTACTCCGCCAGCGATGTGCGATACGCCTATCTTCGGCAACTGAACCATCTCCAATTAGCAAGCAAGGTATGGATGGATGGCAAAATCCAATTCAATATCGCCTACCAAACTGGCAGTACGCGGCGTCAAACAAATTGGATCCGTACAGCTGATAACAGGCAGCTCGATGATAATCCCTTACAAAAAATGTACGGCATTCGTAGCTGGTATAGCAAAGGGGTTTTGGAGAAACCTATCCTGAAAAACCAATTGGACTGGCTTATAGGCTATGAAACCGATTGGTCGCAGGTCTTTACGGCCGCAGATCCCTTCACTTATAATACCCAGGAAATCAACCGGAATATTGCCCATTTTAGTAGTTTTAGCCAAGTACGCTGGAATCTTAAGTCCGGGTTTAGCATCCAACCGGGCCTCCGCTTAGCCTTTCAGGGCGTTAATTTCCATGTCGATGCCTTGCCATCGCTTAGCCTAGGCTACCAGACAGCAAAGCAGCACGTAGTGCTAACAGCAGAACGTGTAAACCGATTCCCCAATCAGCGCGAAATGTTTACTTACCTCGCTACTGAATTCAGCATTTTAACAGGAAATAGCCGCTTGCGTCCGGAAAAGGGACTCTTACTTATTGCGCATTGGACATACCAATTACGGCAAGCGAAAGATTTCCAACTCAACACCCAGCTTAGTTCAGGTTATCGGCGCTTAACCGACCGAATTGCCATTAAACCGCTGCGACAAACCGAGCCGCAAAGAGAACCTTTTCAATACAGCAATCTCCATCAGTATGCATCCTGGTCAAACAGCATATCATTGGAGGGCAGGGGCAGTATGTGGCAATTCCAAGCCAGCTACAGCCTCCTTGGCTTAAAGGGAAATGATTTTGCCGACAGCAAGCAGTATGATCGGTTTCTGTTTCATTCTGAAATGGCCATCTTAGGACGATACAAGCTAGCAAAGCATTTCTGGCTGCAACTGAATTACCGATATGTTGGCAAGCAGCCCATCTATTCCTTTGAGCAAACCTATGGAAGCCTAGACGTGAAGCGCATAGCATTCAGCAGCCCCACCTTTCATTTGGCCGATTTGAATCTAGGCACATCCTTTCTGGGGCAACAATTAGACCTGATGCTTGGCGTCAAAAACCTGTTCAACACAAAAACTATTGAATTTGAAGCAAACGACGGAATGGTTCATGCTAAAGGAGGTTTAAGGAGTATACATGCAGGATACGGCAGGAGTTACCGACTTTCCATTGGCTACAAATTATAAAAAAAGTAATACCTAAAATCGCTGTTTCCGCTACTTTTTGATGCTTCATAAAAGCAACTAATTCAGTTTACCGCTGTTTATTGTATATTGAAATAATGACAAAAAATAAATCCAAAATAAAACACATGCTAAAAATCAATAGCTTCTTAATCCTGATTATCCTTTTTAGCCCTTTAATGCTTTTTTCACAAGATGGGCTTTACAAAATATACAGCGTTGAACTCCGCAGGGAAGTTAGCATGGCTGAAATGACCGACAAATTAGCCCATGCCGATGTGGTCTTCTTTGGTGAGGAACATAACGACTCTGTTGCGCATGTGCTGCAATTGGAATTACTCAAAGGTTTACATGCCATCCATGGGCAAGGGCTATCTCTTTCCATGGAAATGTTCCAAACCGATGTTCAACTGGTGCTTGATGAATACCTTGCCGGACAGATTACCGAGAGGAATTTGAAAGCCGATGCGCGACCCTGGAAAAACTACCCAGACTACCAAGGCATGGTCGAATATGCGAAGGAAAAGGGCTTGTATGTATTGGCAGCCAATGCGCCATCGCGCTATACGAACCGCGTAACCCGCGAAGGCATAACAAGTTTAATGGGGCTAGCGAAAGAAGCCAAAAAATACCTAGCGCCCTTACCCATTGACACCCTTAGGGGGCCATATTACGATAAGTTTAACGGTCTGATGGGTGGGCATAACGGCATGGGTAACCTCAAAATTTACCAGTCTCAAAACGTCTGGGATGCCACTATGGCCTGGAAAATTGCGCGCTTAGCCAAAAGGAGGCAAGTAAAGCAAATTCTTCACCTTAACGGACGTTTTCATAGCGACGAAAAGCTGGGTACTTATGCCCATTTGCAAGGCTATGCGAAGAAACTCAAACTGTCCAATATTGCAGCCTTCCCCCATGAAAGCTTTGCAAACCCTGATTGGGCAACCTGGGAGCACCTCGGTGATTTTATCATCATCACAGACCCAAATGTCAACCGTTCTTTTTAACAAAAAAATCAATTCATCATTAATAATTACAACATACTATGAATAATGAACTCGCCTACCAGTATGAACAATATAAAACAGCAAACCCTAAGGTTCGAATCCGCGATGCAGCCAAAGAGCTAGGCGTCACTGAAGCCGAGCTTGTCGCTGTGGGGCCAAATAACATCCGGTTGAGGCCCGCTTTCGAGGCCCTACTCAATGAAATCCCACGCTTAGGCTATGTTATGGCTTTAACTAGAAATGATTATGCAGTGCACGAGCGCAAAGGCATTTATACCGAAGCGCATTTCACCGATAAGATAGGCTTGGTTGTCAATCCTGAAATTGATCTGCGACTCTTTCTGTTCAGTTGGCATTCCATTTTTGCCGTACAGGAAGGCGACCGGAAGAGCATACAGTTCTTTGCCAAAAATGGAGAGGCCATCCATAAAATATACCTCACTGAAAGGAGCGATTTCACCGCCTTTGCAGCCATTCTTGAAAAATACCAGCTGCTCGATACCGATCAGCCCATCATCCTATCAACGGATGCTCAAGTACTGGAGGCAAGCGAAGATTCTCAGCAGGAGGTAGATGTGGCGGCCTTTCAAAAAGATTGGTTAGCGTTAGAAGATACGCATCACTTTTTTGCCATGTTGAAGAAACATAAGGTGGAGCGGACCAAGGCCATGGAAATTGCGCCTCCGGGCCATAGCAAAGCAATCGCTGTAGAGCAGTTAAAGGCGGTGCTGCATCAGGTTTCCGAAAAAGGGATTGATATTATGGTGTTTATCGGCAATAAAGGTTGCATTCAAATCCACAGCGGGAAAATGGAAAAACTTGTACAAACTGGCCCTTGGTTCAATGTTTTGGATAGCGAGTTTAACATGCATCTTCGGGAAGATCATATTGCTGCCACTTGGCTGGTTCGCAAACCAACGGTAGATGGAATCGTGAGTAGTTTAGAAGTCTTTGATGCAACAGGCGAACTCATCGTTCAGTTTTTCGGAAAGCGGAAACCCGGAATACCGGAATCTGAAGATTGGCGTGGCGTTTTAACCCTGTTAGATGCCTAAGCAGAAAAAGGATAAACCCATATCATGAAAAACCGATATGTAACATAAGTAGCATTGAATTAAAAATAAAGAATGGAAATTTGTTGAAGCCAATAGCCTTTAAGGCCTTGCCTATAAGTTTATTAGCAACAATGGATCAAAAGCATTTGTATTAATTTTTAAAGATTTTATATCATGGGATTCTTTTCAAACCTTTTCAAAAAAACAGATACGAGTAAATTACAGGAGGCGCTAGATGCTGGTGCTTTTCTAGTCGATGTTCGCACTGCTGCAGAGTTTGCAGAAGGCAGTGTGGCTGGCGCCGTAAATATTCCATTAGGCAATATTAGTCAGCAACTCGGAAAATTTAAGAATAAATCGGCCGTTGTTGTGTTTTGCAGAAGTGGCAGCCGAAGTAGTTTAGCAAAAAGTGTATTAGAGAAAAACGGCATCGAGCATGTTATTAATGGCCGTACTTGGCAAACTGTACAACAGCTAATCAAGTAAAAAAAGCTCTATTCTTTTTTGACTTCATCCTGCAGGCTTATCCCATGAGATAGCCTGCATTTTTTGTTTACACCCGTCCCAATATTTCAATAATATAATATTTATCTACTATGTAACTAATGTAACTAAGGAAGTGCTTTACAAGCCTGAATTTTGTGTCATACTTTAATACCTATGAAATATGTATAGCAAAATTTTAAAGCTCTTCCTATTAAGTTACGGCTTACTAGGACTAGCATTTGCACAAGAGGCCTTACAACTGGAAGAGGCCATTGCGCAAATGAAACAAAATAATACGCAACTCAAATTGGCCGACAGTGAAATCAGCCTCTCACAGGCGGAACTGTCGGGAACTAATGCCGCCTTTCTACCGAAAATTGCAGCGAGTTACACGGGATATATTACCAATGATCCATTAAATGCTTTTGGATTTAAACTGCAGCAAGGCATAGTCAGCCAAATGGACTTTGACCCGCAGCTTTTAAACAATCCTGATGCAACGGCAGACTTCCATACTAATCTATCGGTGCAAATGCCCATTTTAAATTTTGATGTTTTCTCTGCCAAAAAAGCACTCAAGGAGAAAATAAAAGCGACGGAATATAAAAAGCTATTTGCAACAGAAATGTTAGCCGTAGAAATTGAAAAAGCATACATCAATCTCCAATTCTTGTATGAGGCAAAAACAGCCGTAAAACAGGGGATTGCTGCGTATGCGGAGGTGTTGCGAAACACCAAGAACATGGAGAAACAGGGCTATGCGAAATATGCTGATGTACTAATGGTGCAAGTAGGCTTGTCAGAGGTGCAGCATAAGGAGATCGATATTGATAATAACATCGCCAATCTTTCCGATTACCTCAATTGGCTAATGGGCAGAACTAATAAGACCCTTTATAAGCCAACCGTTTCCCTCGTACAAAATCAGCTTTCTAGCCAGGAGCGGAGCTTCGCAGAAAACAGGTATGATCTCTTGGCCATGAAGTCCGGCTTAAATGCCCAGCAGGAAATGATCAATATGAATAAAAAGCGGCTTTTACCGCGATTAAATGGCTTTGGTTCCTTCGGTTTTCACGACAAAAAGATGTTTGGCTTCGGTAATAATGGCTATATGGCTGGACTATCCCTGAGCTGGGATATTTTCAATGGAAATGAAACCCTAAATAAAGACAGGCAACTAAAAATTTCCCAAGAAAGCATGCAAACGGAAATCCGCCTTCATGTCGAGAAAAATCAACTCGAGCTGGAGAAGGCCAACCGCGACTTAATAGCCAATAACGCCAAAATTCAATTAGCAAAATCGGCAAAAGAACAGGCCAGCGAATCATTACAGATTTTAGAAAATCGTTATGCCCAAGGGCTTGAGAAAACATCGGATGTCCTCGTTTCCCAAGCGACAGCCATTAGCAAGCAAGTCAATTTTCTAGAAGCCGTAAAAGACTTTAATCTTTCCGCTTTACAAATCAGGTTTTTAACACAACAAACAAATTAATCGATCACCTTATGAAAACAACAATAAGTTTATTAAGCCTTGCTTCTTTCCTTTTACTATTGGCTGCTTGTTCAGCACCCGAGGAAAAAAAGGCCAGCGAAATACCAGCCATTCCGGCTGAAGTTGCAATCATTTCCAATAGCAATGCAGGCAGTTTCGTTGCTGCCAGCGGCAAAATTGAAGCGCAAAACTCTGCTAATATCAGTACCCGGATGATGGGCTATATTACTGCCTTACCCGTGAAAACAGGGCAGCGGGTTAGCCAAGGGCAGCTGTTGGTCAGCATTAGTAATACCGATCTGCAAGCTAAAAAGGCGCAAGCAAGTGCGGCCGTTGCGCAGGCCAATGCCGCTTATAGCAATGCGAAAAAAGATTACGATCGCTTCGTGAACCTTTATGCCCAAAAAAGTGCTAGCCAAAAGGAACTGGACGATATGACCACGCGTTATGAAATGGCCAAAGCAGGCTTGGAAACCGCCCAGCAAATGAAAAAGGAAGTTATTGCTCAATTTGCCTACAGCAATATTACGGCGCCCTTTTCAGGCGTGGTAACCGGCACCTTCGCCAAAGCTGGAGATATGGCAAATCCAGGAATGCCGCTCCTTAGTTTAGAAGGAGAATCCAAGCTGCAAGCTGTGGTTATGGTGCCTGAGAGTGAAATATCCGCCATCAAAACCGGCCTTGCCGCAGATGTTACCATCAAATCTTTAAACAAAACGATAAAAGGCAAGGTGGTAGAGCGTAGTACTTCGGCAGCTCAAACCGCAGGGCAGTACCTGGTGAAGATTGACTTGGAAAATACCAAGGATATCCTATCCGGCATGTTTGTCAATGCCGTTTTTCCAGTCGAAAAAACATCGACGCAGGTATCCGCTAATCAGGTACTCATTCCTACAGAGGCCCTTATTTCGCAGGGGCAGCTTAAAGGTATTTACATCGTCAATGAAGACAATGTTGCCCTGTTACGCTGGTTGCGATTAGGAAAAGTGCATGGCAACGAAGTAGAAGTGCTTGCTGGCCTTGCTGCAAACGAACAGTATGTAGTAAAAGCAGATGGTAGATTGTTTAATGGCGCCAAAATTAAAAGGAATTAACCGATTAGTCCGGCAATAAAATCATAGAAAAACATGCAAAACGGTATTTCAGGAAAAATAGCATCGGTGTTTTTACAGTCCAAGTTATCCATCTTATTGATGATTGGATTGATTATCATCGGTATCTATAGTTCTTCCCTGATTCCTCGGGAAGAAGAACCGCAAATTAATGTGCCCATGGTCGATATTTTGGTCGGCTATCCTGGCGCAAGTCCTCAAGAGGTAGAAAGTAGGGTGTTGGAGCCCTTGGAAAAGGTTATTTCCAATATAAAAGGCGTTGAACATTTGCATAGCACGGCGATGAATGGGCAAGCCATGATTATTGTTCAGTTTTATGTAGGCGAGGATATTGAACGCTCTTATGTGAAGTTATACGATGAACTGAACAAAAACCAACAGTTATTACCTACGGGTGTTTATCCGCCCATGGTAAAAACCCGCTCCATTAATGATGTGCCCATGCTGGCATTGACGCTGTGGAGTGAAAAATACGATGATTTCCAGCTTCGACAGATAGCCGAAGAGGTATCCTCCGAGATCAAAAAAATTAAAGATGTGTCCAGCATTCAAGAGATCGGCGGAAGAAGCCGTGAATTGAAAATTGTGCTTGACAAGGATAAGATGGCGGAAAATGGCGTCGATGCCTTAAGTATCATGCAAATGGTACAGGCGAATAACGGCAGTTCACAATCCGGAAGCTTTGTCAATCAGGATACGGAATATTTATTAACCACCGGGCAGTTCTTATCATCACAAGAAGATGTCGAAAATCTCGTTGTCGGCGTAAATAAACAAATGCCTGTGTATTTGAAGCAGGTAGCCGATGTGGTCGATGGACCAGGCACCGCGCGAAGCTATGTGTCATTTGGCTATAGCAAGAATAATGAGCAGTATAAAAACAATGCCTCGGAATATCCGGCTGTAACACTTTCAATTGCAAAAGTAAAGGGCGCCGATGCCATGAAAATTGCCGAGCAGGTCTTATCTCGGGTAGAAACCCTACAAAAAGACATCATTCCTTCAGAAGTTAAGGTGGATGTGACGCGAAATTATGGCGAAACAGCCTCACATAAAGTGAATGAACTGTTGTTGCACTTATTTGTAGCCATCGTTGCCGTAACGGGCTTGGTGATGCTTGCCATGGGCTGGCGCGGAGGTTTAGTGGTCTTTCTTTCGGTACCGCTGACGTTCGCCCTCACCTTGTTTAGCTATTACATCCTGGGCTATACGCTGAATCGGATTACGCTATTTGCCTTAGTCTTCGTCGTCGGTATCGTGGTAGATGATAGTATTATCATTGCGGAGAATATGCACAGGCATTTCAAAATGCGTAAGCTTCCCTTTAAGGATGCCGCCATTTATGCCATCAATGAAGTCGGCAACCCAACCATCTTAGCGACCTTCACAGTTATTGCCGCTATTTTACCGATGGCCTTTGTATCGGGCATGATGGGACCTTATATGAGCCCAATGCCTATTGGGGCGTCCATTGCCATGATCTTATCCTTATTAGTTGCCTTGACTATTACGCCTTATTTAGGCTATCATTTATTGGTAGAGAAAGATAAGCAACAGCATAAGGAGGAACAAGGCCATGAAACCAGTTGGATTTATAGGATCTACCATAAATTTGAGAAACCCCTGTTAGACAGCAAAAAGAAACGCTGGCTGGTTTTAGGATTAACCACGGTTTTGTTGATAGGCTCTGTAGGGATGTTCTTTACCAAATCAGTGGCGGTAAAAATGCTTCCTTTCGATAATAAAAATGAATTCCAAGTGGTTATCGACATGCCGGAGGGTACAACCTTAGAGCGTACATCGGCCGTTACCAGAGAAATTGCCCAATATTTATCGACAGTTCCTGAGGTGGTGAATTACCAGAATTACATCGGCACATCGGCACCTATTACCTTTAATGGTTTAGTTCGCCATTACTATATGCGTGAAGGTAGCCATATGGCCGATATTCAGGTCAATTTATTAGATAAGAAAGAGCGGAAAGCCCAAAGCCATGACATCGCTAAAAGGGTGCGACCAAAGGTGCAGGAAATTGCCAAGAGGTTCCATGCCAACGTTAAAATTGTTGAGGTTCCTCCTGGGCCACCTGTACTCTCTACTTTGGTAGCAGAAATTTATGGCCCCGACCATAAGGAGCAAATCAAAGTAGCCTACCAGGTGAAGGAATTGCTGAAAAACACGAAAGATGTAGTGGATGTAGATTGGGGGGTGGAAGATGCCCAAACGGAATATCACCTGCAAGTAGATAAAGAAAAAGCCATGCTAAATGGGGTAGCCCCACAACAAGTGGTAGGCAATCTTACCTATTTATTGCGCGAGTTACCGGTTTCCAATCTATTCGATGAGCGATCGGTAGATCCGGTCGGCATTGTTATGGCGCTAGACGATCAGGACAAAACTAGTGTAGACAATATTTTAAGCCTGAAAGTGAAGGGGCAGCAAGGTAACATGGTTCCGGTACACGATATCGTGAAAGTGAAGCAAGACACCTTGCAAAAATCCATCAGCAGAAAAGATCAGCAACGGGTGGTATATGTGTTGGCCGATATGGCCGGCGCCTTAGAGAGCCCCGCATACGTGATATTAGGCATGGAGGAACAGCTTAAACAATTAAAATTGCCGAAAGGCTATAGCATTGGCGATATTTACATGGGCCAACCGCAGGATGAAAGTAATTTCACGGTGAAATGGGATGGCGAATGGCAGATTACCTTAGAAGTGTTTCGCGATCTGGGTATTGCCTTTATGGTGGTAATTATCATTATCTACATGCTGATTGTGGGCTGGTTTCAAAACTTTAAAACCCCTATTGTCATGATGGTGGCCATTCCGCTGTCGCTTATCGGTATTGTGCTAGGGCACTGGCTGCTAGGCGCCTTTTTTACCGCCACTTCTTTTATCGGAATGATTGCCCTGGCCGGGGTTATGGTTCGAAACTCTGTGCTGTTAATTGACTTTATCGAAATCCGACTCAAAGATGGCATCCCTTTAAAGCAAGCCATTATTGACGCTGGAGCAGTGCGGACAACGCCAATTCTGTTAACTACTGGAGCCGTGGTTATTGGTGCTTCGGTGATTTTGTTCGATCCTATTTTCCAAGGATTGGCCATCTCCTTAGTTGCCGGTGCCATTGTCTCTACCATTCTAACTTTATTCGTGGTGCCTTTGGTGTATTACATCGTTGAAAAGAAAAAATGGACCCATTAAGTCCTACACTAAGAGAGTCTAATAAATCGAAGCTTACTCTTTACTAAGGCTCCGCTTGTTCTTTCCCTTTACTGCCCCTTTTCACGCCCAAATTAAACCCCCTTCCAAAAAGGGTTTTATACGGATGTGAAAGGGGAGTGAAAGGGGAGAGAAAGGGATGTAGAACGTAGAAAAGCAGAAGGAGCTCGGAGGAAATCGTAGCAAAGAATAGATGCATTCAAGAGTATAGCAAGAGCTGAATGCATGGTCAGATTATTCATCTTCAAAATATTACATAATGAAACTACTTATCATTACAGCCAGCAAGGCATTTGAAAACCACATTAAAAATATATTAGCAGATGCACAGGTGAGTACCTATTCCTATAATGGCGTGGTAGGCTATCGGGATAGCACCTTAGATGCCGTTGAAAGCAATTGGTTTGGAACAGAAATGAATAAAACACCCTCGGTTTTGTTCTTTGCTTTTGTATCCCTTGAGCAATCGGATAGGGTATTCCATGCCGTTGAAATTCTGAATAAGGAAGAAGACTTCCGCTCAAAAGTACATTTAGCCATCGCTAATATTGAAAAATCAAATTAATTCATAAACATAACCTAAAACATCATGACTAGAGAACGCTACATCAAGCTAATTGCCGGCAGCATGATTTTAATTTCATCGCTGGGCGCTTATTTTGTAAACATCAACTGGATATGGCTGGGGGTATTTGTTGGTGCAAACCTCCTCCAATTTTCATTAACCAATTGGTGCTTATTAAATACCATACTTAAAGCATTGGGCATAAAGTCTGAACTGGACTGCACAAAATGCTAAGCAAAGGGTAGGGAGACTTGCCCTACTTTGTTACCAATACCTTCCTATCCTGGACTTTATAATACTTAAAATGCCGGGGAGGAAGTTTTTTTTTCTTAATTCTGATTTTGGAGGCTTTACAAATGTTACCTAAGATTGCAAATGAAATAAATATGACTTAATTTAGTTCCTCTTACATAAACTAAATAACTTGTTCAATCCGCATAATATCGTCATTCAACTACGTAAAGGCAATCAATTAGCCTTGCGTTGGCTATATGATGAATATGCGGAAGGCCTTTACCAATTGGCCATGCACATTTTGAAGGAAGAACAACATGCCGACGAGATGGTGCAAGATAGCTTTGTGCAATTATGGAATAGCCGCGAACGCCTTGATGAACAGTCCAATCTCAAAGCACTTTTATTTGTGATCTGCCGAAACAATAGCTTTAACCGCCTAAAGGTTAATCAACGACATCGATCGCGTTTTGTGGAGCTGGAGGACAGCAAGCTGGATTCTTCTTGGAGCCATGAGGAGGAGCCGTTGGCCGAAAAAGACTTAAAAGACCTGTTGGAAAAGGTCATTCGAAAGCTGCCCACGAAACAACAGTTGGTGTTTCGCTTAAGTCGATTAGAGGGCTTATCCCATCAGGAAATCGCCGATAGGCTTCAGATATCCAAAAATACGGTGAAAAACCATTTAATAGCGGCACTTAAAGCCGTGAAGGAGGAGCTGCAAGAAGTAAGGACCCAATCTTCCATTTATGCCTTGCTCTATTTTTACCTGTTTCTCTAATCCCAAAAATCTCCAATTTTATTTTTTTTAAATTTTTCTGCAAGAGACTAGTCCTTGCCGGCCACGAGTATTGTTCTTACTATAGAAACCAATGCTATGAACAACGTAAGGCTAGCCTATTTACTGGAAAAGTTTTTTACCGAGCAAATGTCTGTTGAAGAAGAACAAGAGCTTCAGGAGCATATGACCAACGATTTGGATGCCGAATCGGAAGCCATGTTTGCCCAGTATTACGAGCAATATAAAAAACCGATGCCCTTTCCACTGCGTCAGAAAGATGCGGTTTGGAAAGGTATTCAACAACAAATTGGCCGGAAAGAAAGAAGATGGCCCTCGCTTATCCGAATAGCTGCTGCAGTATTATTGTTTTTTACGGCGCTTGCTGGGTGGTATCTATACTTTAAAACAACCATAAACCATGATGAACTGTATGCGGAAGAAAATATTCTTTTAAAAAATAATCGGGCTTCCGTTTATCTAAAGGGGGCAGATGAGGATAGTTCCAGCGCCATGAATGATGTGGCCTTAGCCGAATACGGCGTGCAAATGGATAGCTCGGGCACCTTATTATTTCATGATCAGGCTTCTTCAGGTGTTCCAAGCAAACCTTCGAATTTAGTGATCAAGAGTAATCAGGCCCAAATTCAAGCCCTTGTTTTAGCCGATGGCACGAAAGTTTGGTTAAATAGCAATTCATCTATTGTGGTTCCTACGCGCTTTTCAGGCATCCGTAGGAATGTGGTATTAACAGGGGAGGCCTATTTTGAAGTGGCCAAAAATCCGCTGAAACCTTTTCAGGTGAAAGCCGGCGCTTTATTGACCGAGGTTCTAGGAACGCACTTTTCGGTCAACTCATCCAATTCCGAGGATGCTACAGTAACCCTGATGGAAGGAAAAGTGAAGGTGTCTAATGCGAGCAAATCCTTGTTGTTAGCACCGGGACAGCAGGCTGTTGGCGGCGCTAAGGCCATTGATAAATTTGACGTTGACTTGTTGGATTTACTCTCATGGAAAGAAGGCTATTTTAAATTTGACAATGCCAGCATTACCGAAATCATGAACCAAATTAAAGATTGGTATGATGTAAAATATGTACAAATAGAGGTAAATAACACGGATCGTTTTTCCGGAACCTATAAAAGAACCAATCAATTAACCGACCTATTAAAGAATTTAGAGGAGGTTTCAAGTATCACATTTAAGATCAAGGAAGGAGGAATACATGTGGTAAATAAATAACCTATAATATGAAACCAAACAAAAAGGGAGGTGCTGCCACACCCCCCCAAGGATAATACATGACCAATAACGACTAATTATAAATCATTTTATACCCTACTCAAATGTATAAAACTTATCAATTATTGCTGCATCCTTTGCGAAAGAATGCACTTAAAATTATGCTGTATATGAAACTGATTATTCTATTGCTGTGTATTGGCAGCATACATGTCAGTGCAAATACTTACGGACAGAATGTTTCCATCCACGCGAAAGGCGAACGTTTTAAACAAGTATTGGCTAAAATAAGAAAGCAGAGCGGACGCGATTTCCTCTATAATGCGAGGCTTGTCGATGAAAATAAACGAGTTGATCTTGTGGTGCAAGATAAACTTTGGACGCTTGCATTGGAAGAACTGTTAAGTTCGCAAGGACTGAGCTATGAACTGCGGAAACATAACGTGCTTATTTTCCCTAAAAATAGACAGAAACCTGAAAGCCTTATTAACAGCAGTTCCATTCAACAAGCTTTACGAGGCAGTGTTATTCTGCAGGATAATAGCCCTGTGGCTGGCGCGACGGTAAAACTATTGCCATCCGGACAGACGGTGAGCACCAATAGTTCCGGGGAATTTGTGTTTGAAAATGCACCAGCGCGCGGATCCATTGTCATTAATTATATAGGCTACCTGGAGAAAAGGGTAGAATATACCAGTTATAATGCCTTGACGGTTTCTTTAGACCCTTCCATCAGTGAGATTGATGAAATTGTAGTGGTGGGCTACGGTACACAAAAGAAGTCGGATTTAACGGGGTCGATTGTAGGGGTGCAAGCCAAAGACTTTACGCAGGGTGCCAATACAAATGCCTTGCAATTGTTGAACGGAAAAGCGCCAGGGGTAAACATCAGTCAGACCAACTCTGCTCCGGGGGCCGGTACAAAGATTCAGATCCGTGGAGCAGGCTCCATCAACAGCAGTAACGACGCGTTAATTGTGGTTGACGGCATGCCAGGTATAGACCCGTCCAGCCTGAGCCCCGATGATATTGAATCGGTGGATATCTTGAAAGATGCTTCTGCGGCTGCCATTTATGGTACGCGAGCTGCCAATGGTGTGGTGCTAATTACCACAAAGAAGGGACGTTCTGGAGCTGTTATTACCAAATACGATGCTTATGCGGGAATTCAGCAGGCCTCTCGTCAAATTCCGGTGTTAAACGGTCGCCAATATATGGAGGTGCTTAATGGCATTCGGAAAGATGCGGGGCGTGATTTAATTTTCACCGAGCAGCAGATTGCTGAAATTGGCGAAGGAACCAATTGGCAAGATGAAGTGCTCAATAATAATGCGATGGTGCAAAACCACCAATTGAGTTTTTCGGGGGGTGGCGAGAAGAGCACTTTCTATTCGGCATTAAACTACTTTAATCAAGACGGATTAATTAAACAATCGGGCTACAAGAAAATCAACTTCCGCACGAATCTAGAATTCCGTCCTAAAGATTATATCAAATTCAATATCAACGGAAACTATACCCGTGGCAACCAGAAAGCCATCTTAACCTCTAATGCCGCTAATGAAAATGCCGGACCTTTAGGCTCAGCCATTCAATTTGACCCGACTTTGGCGGCAACAAAAGATGCGAATGGCCGCTATTACCTGAATAACTTTATCGCTTTGGATAATCCATTGGCCTTATTGAATGGGATTGATAACCGCAACTTGACCAATACCTTCTATGGCTTGGCCTCTGCAGAAATTACGCCTTTGCCGGGTTTGACCGGTACGATTCGCGTGGGGGGCTCTGCAGCAAATAGCATGATGTCTAGTTATACCGACCGTTCGACCATCAAAGGTTTATCGAATGGCGGCATGGGGGAAAAAAATGCAACTTCAGGCTACCAATGGCTTACGGAATTCTTGCTAAACTATCAAAAAGATATTGCAGACCATAGTTTCAATATAATGGCGGGTACCACCTTTGAAGAGTTTGATGCTGAAGGTGTGGGTGCCAGCTCGATGAAGTTTCTGTCAGACGTTACTTCCTATCACCTCTTGCAAAGTGGGGATGGCGATAAAAGTGATAATGTAACCTCCTCTAAAACGAGAAACCGCTTGCACGGTATTTTAGGCCGTTTAAATTACAACTATAAAGGTAAATACTTATTTACGGCATCGATACGTGCCGATGGTACTTCCCGTTTCTCCGATGATCATAAATATGCCTTCTTCCCATCCGGAGCTTTAGCCTGGAAATTAACCGATGAGGATTTCCTAAGCCAATGGCGCGAACAGGGGAATAGCTTAAAACTTCGGGTAGGGTATGGGCAATTGGGGAACCAAGGGATTTCCAATTACCAAACCATCAATACCTTAATTTCATCCGGCAATGCCGTATTTGGCAATACCATTTATCAAGGGGTAGTGCCTGCACGCTTGCCAAATAAGAACCTGTGTTGGGAAAATACCGAAGAAATTAACGTGGGTTTAGATTTCGAATTCCTCCATGGGATATTAAGTGGATCGATCGACGCCTTCAAAAGAAACACAAAAGATCAATTGTTCAGCAAACCGATTCCTTCTGTTGTAGGATTCAGCAGCTATATGGTGAACTTCGGGAATGTTGAAAATAGAGGGATTGATTTCCAATTGCGCAGTAAGAATATTAGACGTGACGATTTTACTTGGGAAAGTACCTTTAACCTTTCCTTGTTAAAGAATGAAGTAAAGGAACTTCCTGATTTTATTCCGCAATTGATTACCGGAAATATTGCCAGCTTTATTTCAAACTACCAATTGGTGGAAAGGGGACATCCTATGCTATCTTTCTATGGCTTTGAAACGAATGGCATTTTCCAGAATGCTGAGGAAGTAGCCAACTCGGCGCAACCCAATGCGAAGCCTGGCCATATCCGCTTTGTGGATAAAAACCAAGACGGTAAAATTGATTTAAACGACCGTACGGTTCTGGGTAAACCATTCCCAACAGCCAATATCAGTTTAAGCAATAATTTCAGGTATCAGAAGTTTGCCTTAGATTTCTTATTGCAATATGTGGGAGGTATCAGTATGTTGGATGCCAACATTACGGAAACCTTATACCCAACCAATGAGTACAGAAACAGACTATCAGAATATTTATTAAACCGCTGGACCGTGGATAACCCCACGAATAAATACCCTAGTGCTGTAAATCCTACGGCCTATGGTGGTGATTATATCATCAATTCCATGACGATTCAGGATGCTTCCTTCCTGCGGTTAAAGAACGTCAATTTAAGCTATGAGGTTTTCAATAATGGCAATAAAATAAATCGGTTAAATGTATTCCTGGCGATGGAAAACTTAGCGACTTGGACGAAGTATAAGGGCTATGATCCGGATGCCAGTGCTACCGGTACGAGCTCGACGTCTAAAGTCAGCTATAACTCGTATCCATTAGCGCGTACATTTCGTTTAGGAATCAACTTAACCCTTTAATCTATTTTATCATGGCAACTTTTAAATTAAAATACCTACTCTTATTAAGTCTTCCTTTTTTTACGAGCGGCTGTAAGTCGTTTTTGGCCGAGGAAGTATATACGGAATACGATCCGAATGGATTCTTGCAAGATGCCAGTGGCATCGATGCCCTGCTGACCGGTGCCTATGCGCGTTCGCGTATCATCGCCTACGATCATCGGAACTATACCTATATGATGAATGAATTTAACACCGATGTTTCTTTTGAAACCGGGGGCGGCCTGGAGAAGGATGCGGCACCTTTTATTCAATTCAATTGGGCGGTGAACAATAGCTTTTTAAATGGATTTTGGCAGAAGATGTACCAGGCCATTGCCAGTGCGAACTCGGTATTGCTGCTGTCGAACCAATTGGGTGGTTTAGACCAAGAAAAGCTGAATAAGATTCAAGCGGAGGCACGTTTTATCCGTGGCTCTTCCTATTACTTCTTATACAATTTGTTTGGTCCTACACCTTTAATTGATATTCCAGCAGATGCTACCCCGGAACAGATTGAAGAAATCGGTAAAAATACAGCTAGAGCGACACGGGAGGTTTTTGTGAACTATGTGGTAGCAGATTTAGAGTTTGCTGCTCAATATTTGCCCTTGGCAGAAAACCCTATCGGCCGAGCGAGCAAAGGCGCGGCCTATGGCTACTTGATGAAGCTTTACCTAAAAGAGAAAAACTGGGCCAAGATTGCCGAGGTGACCAAACAGGTAATCGATGGCAAACAGTATGAACTGTATGCCGATTATACCAAGCTTTTTAACGTCTTGGGCGAGAGCAATAAGGAGTTTATTTTCCGGGCACCTTGTTTACCTCAGAGTGGTTACCACAATAACTACATGGCGCATGCATTTCCGCCAAATTACCCGATCCTGTCCAATCAAATTAATTTCGGTGCACAATTCCGTACCTATTCAGCTTTTTATAAAACTTTTGACGCGAATGACCGTCGACGGGAGTTACTGATTCGTTCGTATACGGATGTTTCCGGGAAAAACGTTGAATTGTTGGAAGATGCTGCTGGAAAAGCTTTAGACAATGTGCGTAGTTTTAAATATTGGCCCGATCCGAATGCAGTGGGCGAAGCCATGGGCAATGATATTGTTTACATTCGCTATGCCGATATTTTATTAAGTAGGGCAGAAGCGTTAAACGAGCTGTCAGGCCCTACCCAAGAAGCCATCGATTTAATAAATGCCGTTCGGCAGCGGGCAAATGCAGCTACACTTACCTTAGCCAGCTACCCAACCAAGGAGGGCTTACGCGATTTCCTATTGGCCGAAAGAGGACGTGAGTTTTATTCGGAGGGATTACGCCGGGAGGACCTCATTCGACATGGTAAATTTATCAGCTCGGCCCGTTCTCGTGGATATGCGGCTAAAGACCATCAGGTGTTATACCCTATTCCTTTGCAACAGATTGACGCCAACCCAAATTTAGAGCAGAATGATGGGTATTAAGCAGCTTACTACAACCTTGCTTGCTGGCCTGCTTTGCTTCGTTGGAGCAAGCCTGCAAGCGCAGGAGTTACCTAAACCTAATAAAGCCCAATTGGCCTGGCAACAGGCCGAATTGGGTATAATTTTCCATTATGACCTGCACGTGTTTGATGGGAAAGCATACAGCCAAGGGCAAAATAGGATTACGCCTGTGGCGGATATCCATCAGTTTAATCCGACGCAATTGGATGTGGAGCAATGGGTGCTGACAGCGAAAGCCGCCGGTGCGAAATTTGCCCTCATTACGGCTACCCATGAAACGGGCTTCGCCTTATATCCTTCGAAGGCGAACCCCTATAATACGAAAGCGGTGGGTTGGACCAATGGGAAGGAAGATTTAGTAGGTGATTTTATCAAAGCTTGTAGAAAGCATGGATTAGAGCCGGGCGTGTATTTAGGCATCCGATGGAATTCTTTTTTGGGGGTGCATGATTTTGTTGTGGATGGGCAAGGAGAAATGCAAAAGCAACGCCAAAAGTTTTATAACCAGATGGTGGAAGAGATGGTTAAAGAAATATGCACCTGGTATGGTCCCTTGTTTGAAATCTGGTTTGATGGTGGTGCTAGCCATCCGGACAAAGGCGCACCTGACGTATTGCCTATCGTTAAGAAATACCAACCCGATTGTTTGTTCTATCATAACGATCAATTGGCGGAAGCACGCTGGGGCGGTTCGGAATCGGGAACCGTCAATTATCCCTGCTGGTCTACTTTTCCCTTTCCACATACAGGATCTGGGGAGAGTGCGCCAAAGGCTATTTGGGAGAACAAGTATGAGCTCTTAAAAACGGGTGATCCGAATGGGGCTTATTTTATGCCGGCTATGGCCGATGCGCCTTTACGTGGCGATAATGGTCGCCATGAATGGTTCTGGGAACCCAACGATGAACACAGTATCTTTTCAACGGCCAAACTGCTGGATATGTACCATAAATCAGTCGGTCGGAATGCCACCTTGATCTTAGGGCTTACACCGGATACCAGCGGACTTGTTCCGCAAGCTGACCACATCAGGATGCAGGAATTTGGGCAGGAACTAGCCCGCCTGTATAAAGATCCGGTGCAGGGTGCTAAAAAGTCCACTAATCAGCTGCAATTTAATCGTGATCAGCCTATAAGTCGCATTGTGCTGGGGGAGGATCTTCGGGAAGGGCAGAAGGTACGTGCGTTCCGTGTCCAAGCGCAAGTCAAAGGAAAATGGACAACGATCTATTCTGGAAGCGCTATTGGCAATAAGCATATTATCCTGTTAGAAAAACCCGTAACTTGTAAATCCATCCGTATTTTAGTAGACCAAGCAGTAGGAACTCCTACGCTTACAACCTTGAATGTATATGAAACGAATTAATTTAATCCTCAGTTGTTGCACGGTTTTGGGCTGCCTATTTTTGGGGGGCTCAGCGCAAGCACAGCAGGCTAAGCAACCCAATATTGTAGTATTCTTTGTTGATGATTTAGGCTGGCAGGATATTTCTGAGCCTTTCTATAAAGAAGTAACGCCGATAAACCGTAAGTTCCATACCCCGCACTTGGAAGCCTTGGCAAAAGAAGCAACAAAATTCACCAATGCGTATGCAACGCCTGTTTGTACGCCTTCGCGGGTCAGTATGCTGACGGGCTTAAATGCCGCCCATCATAAAGTGACGAATTGGACGCATCCAACCGCAAATAAACCAACGGATAATCCAGACGACATGCTGACACCGCCGGATTGGAATATCAACGGCATGAGTCCGGATCCTAATGTCCCGCATACGGTATATGCGACGCCCTTTCCGCAGATCTTAAAAGATAATGGCTACTATACCATTCATATCGGCAAGGCGCATTGGGGCTCCGCAGGTACGCCAGGAGCAAGCCCCTTGAACCTGGGTTTTATGGTGAATATTGCCGGTCACTCTGCCGGACACCCGCAAAGCTATTATGGCGAAGAAAATTATGGCAATATGCCTGGCAAAGCTAGCCATCAGGCTGTTCCTGATTTAATGGAATACCATGGGAGAGATACATTCCTGACGGAAGCTTTAACTTTAGAAGCCATTAAAACCTTGAAGGAGCCTATTAAACGGAAAGAACCCTTCTTTTTAAATTTCTCTAACTATGCGGTGCATGTGCCTATTATGCCTGATCCTCGTTTTGTACAGAAGTACCTGGATAAAGGGCTAGATCCGGTAGAAGCAGGCTATGCCTCCTTAGTGGAAGGATTTGATAAGAGCATCGGAGATATTGTTCAGTTTTTAAAGGATAATGGGCAGTATGAAAATACAGTGATTATCTTCCTGAGTGATAACGGCGGACTTAGCCGGAATCCGCAACGTTCAGGACCTGATCATACGCAGAACTTACCGCTGCGAGCCGGAAAAGGATCGGTGTATGAGGGGGGAATCCGCGTTCCTTTATTGATTAAAAATGCGAATAACCATATGGCCAGAAGTACCGAATCGCCCGTGATTGTGGAAGACCTTTTCCCTACGATCTTGGAATTGGCCGGTATTCAGGATTACCCTTTGGTGCAAAAGACCATAGATGGTCAGAGTTTGGTGAGCCTAATTGATGGCAAACAAGACAATTCTTGGAATAGCCGTAATCTGGTTTGGAATATTCCGAATAAATGGATTGTACAGGATGGCCCGGGTATTAACTTCTTTTCGGCGATTCGTCAAGGCGATTACAAACTCGTTTATGACATGAAAAATCAGAAACTGGAGTTGTATAACCTGCGTGATGATATTGGCGAAACAAAAGATATCGCTAAACAGCATAAAAAGAAAGTGAAGGAGCTTAGCAACCTGCTAACCGAAAGGTTTAAAGCCTGGGACGCCCAATTGCCAACTTATAAAGCGACGGGCAAGAAAGTACCCTATCCGAATGAGTTGAACTAGGTTCAGGCTTTAAACTTCCTAGAATCTTAATTCAATACAATATCTGCAAAGAAATCGGGATGACTGAACTCCACGAGTCCCGATTCTTTGATCTTATTACCAACTTTCAACGTCTGCGTAATATCGTTAACCCGTAATTCATAAACATCGTCCATAAATTCATTTTCATTTTCCAGTACTGCTTGCTTATCTACGATTAAAAGAACCTGCGTCAGTTTTACGCCTGCTTTTAATTTGATAACAATATTCCCTGTAGGCCTTAAAGAATACCCGTCTTTCATTTTATAGGTGGGAATTGCCTTTTCAATAAGTTGTTTATGGACTTGATTAAATGCATTAAAATTTGCTTTATCTAGAATAAAGCGATCCTCTGCTGCCACGACAATCTTCTCCTTAAATGGGGAATCCAAATCACTTGCCTTATGGCCAGCCTTTAACTGCACTAAATAATAGGAATCATCCGACCAAAGGGGAATCTTTTGTTCGGTAGACCAGTAATAATAACCATTCGCAATTTGATACTCATCTGTTCCTTCATCAGCAGCATGATCGGATTTAGAACAAGAGGACAACATTAAAAGAATACTCAAGAATAAATAAAATGGTTTCATAGGATATACATGATAATTGGTTTCCTTAACAAAACGGTAATACACATATTATTGCTACAACTTGTAAGATGCAAGTTAAATTTTAATTAACGAAACCTAATCTAAACCTTTTATACACTTTAAGTGTTCTCTCTACATGTTGGAAGATAAAAGATTTAAGCAAACCTGGATATGGGTAATTATTACTATCGTTGTCCTGATACTTGTATATTTGGTTTGGCACTTTTTATTTACTAATATTCAAGAAGTGGAGGAAGTCATTCCGGATTAAACACCCGCCCTAAAATAGATACCTATGAACACAGCAATCATATCCTTAGAAAAACAGTATTGGCAGCGTATGGAAAACCATGAGCTAGATGGCTTATTGGACTTAACCTATTTCCCTTGCATTGTATCCAGTAGCAAAGGAATTCGGAAGGCGGATAAGCAATCTTTCGTTGATATGTTCGAACAAGGCAAGGAATTAGTTTTTAAGGTGCTTTCGATAAGCGAGGAAGAAGTCATTGAATTAACTGATCAAACCGCGGTAATAGCCTACAAAGTTGCTACGGAGAAAACCTATCAAGGCAAAACTTGGCAGGACAGCTGCGTGTGTAATTCCACTTGGGTATTGAAAGATGGCGCTTGGAAATGCGCCATGCACAGTGAAATAGAACTGGAAAAGTAAAGGGATTTACAAGCTTTCATGCTGTTAAGTTCAAGCTAGATTAACTTTAATCGCTATCTTTGCGTTGCATTAGCTATACAAAGATATTTTTCCATCATGCAAACGCCCAAGAAAGGCTTTTTTGAACGACATTTAATTGATATCCGGGAAACTATATTCCCAACGGATGCACAAGACACCCCTGCACAAAAGATGCAGAAGAAAATTGGTTGGTTTATGTTTTTATTATTGATGGGATGTGGAATGATCGCCATGCTGATCGCGGTTTCTTTCGCGCATTAATCAACCTCTATTGGGATGGAAACCTGCTCTTCTATACTGCAAGCTGGTTTCTGATTCGCTTTTCCCGAAAGTTAGACCTCATTATTCCTTTCTTCAATAATTGGTTAACCGATTTTGTATTTGTTCCCCTGATAGCCCATTTCTGCCTTATCGCAGGCAATATCCTCATCGGGAAACGGTATACCTTTAAGTTTCCGCTCTATCAATTGCTGCTATTGGCCATGCTTACCGCTTTTATTTTCGAATATTGGGCACCTCAGTATACCACCTATAATACCTATGATCCATTCGATATCCTTGCGTATTTAGCTGGAGCATGCTATTTCTATGCTTTCCATCAACCGCTTATTCTAATAAAGCTATATTACGCAAAAGCTGAAAACAAACGAATCTTTCCCTAAACAACAAGATATCCTTATCTTTAGGTATGAAGCCATTCGTAGTAAGTTCCCACGTTTTCACCCGTATAAGTTCCATTAGCCTAGGGCTGTTCCTCATCTTTAGCATCCTAGCCTGTCAAAACAATAGGCAAGAACAAAACAACCACAGTTCATCAGAAGAGCCAGACAGCAATAAGGTTCTAAGCCTACAGCAACAGTGGGATACACTCTCTGATGGCAATCTAACCGATTGGAAGCAATACTATCAGCAATACGACAGCAGCTTTCATTTGGCTCATTTCCAGGCCGGCGATAGCATTCATATTAACCCAATGAAAGCTACAGCTAAAGCGAGTTATGATCCTGATTTTAACCCTATTTACACTTCCTTTTTAATATACGCGCCAAGTAAAAATAAGTACATCGATATAGACAGTTATTTTTGGTTCCCTGATGAAAAGGGAGAACCTGCATTTGAAGCCGATCAGGAAGTTAGCTTAGTGGATCTGGAACAGAAAAGCAGCACGAGGATTAGCTTCTCTGGCCCCAGCGAACGTATTGAACAGGTTACTTGGTTGAACGAGCAGGAAGTACTCTTACTGGGCATCAATTACGAGAAACAGCCTTATATCCAACATTTAAACTTAAAAACTAACCATGGGAGATTGTATCATTATCCGAGTAGCATACCTGGCACGCACGATTACCTGCTGAATCGGATTCATGAGGGACTGGACAATGCGAAATAGCTCCATTAGCCTATATTAGGCTCCTTGCATCCTTTATTTATATAATTCAACAAGCCCAATATTTCAATTTTCTTTTTCGAGCTGTTTACTTTGTATAGCAAGCATAAACACCTATGAAAAAGAAAATATATCCTTCGATGCTTTTGTTGCTGTTGCCTTTGTTTATTTTCATGCAGGCCTGCGACAAAAAGAATAACCCAGATCCAGAGCCTGAGACCCCGGTAAACCCTGAAGATCCTAAACCGCCCGTAACACCAAAGCCGGCGAAGTTCTACTACGTAGGCTATAAATACCCAAGCAGCTTCAAAGAGACAACAAAGCATGCCATCTTACGTATTAATGATTCGCTGGTGAACCTCTCCAGCACCTTAATTTCCGATGCGGTTGATGTTTATCCTTTAAACAATGATGTACATATTACCGGCTATCAACAAGATAAAGCAGGCAATAGGAAGGTTGCCTATTGGAAGAACAATAAAGTAACGCTATATGGCACCGCTGCAAACATCAGTACCGGTACTGCCATCTTTGCTACAGGTAATAAGGTGTATGTGGCTGGTATGCAGCAAGAACCTACAGGTGTTGGTAATTACAGATGGGTGAATGGCGTTAAAGAACGTGCAGGCTGTTGCCTGTCGCATACGCGCATCAATTCGATGGCCGAAGGAAATGGAAGTGTCGTTAGTGCCGGGCAATTTGCCTTGACGGCAGCCATGTGGGTAGGAGGCAACATCATCAGTCTGGCCGATGCCACCTCCAATTCCTTTTTCATCAAAACCATTAATAAAGATATCTATGTATTAGGCTATCGCAATCAAAAGTCAGGAACGGATGTTGCCGCCGTATGGAAAAATGACCAGGAAATCTTTGTGTTGCCGCATGGTCAGAATATCCTCAGCTTAGCCGCAACCATGGTAGGACAAGATTATTATTTTGTCATCAATAGCTACGATGGAAGTAGGGGCAATGCAACGGTCTATAAAAATAAAACCCTCTTGTATAAGTTGTCTCCTACAAAAAATCTGGAAGCAAAGGCTATTCAGGTACATGAAGGCAAGGTATATGTGTTAGGAAATTACTATAACGGCACTAAATCATCCGCCGTATTATGGACCAATGGTCAGCCTAAGGTACTCTATGATGAATCGAAGAAAATACACTTAAATGATATGGTCATAAAATAAGGCCAACAAATTCCTTATTTTCGATATAAAAACTATTTTCTAGCTATAATTTATTTTCATTCTCAATAGTTTCCTGTTTATCTTTGATTATTGTAACCCAATAATCATCTACTGATGAGACCTTTGATAATGGCATTTATTGTATACTTCATCGCACTACATTTTGTGCCATGTGGCGATCATTTCCATTATTTTCAAGACCAACAAGCTGTAAAATCTGAACCCCATGCTTGCCATACCCCTGAGGAGGGTAGCATAAATGAACTGGCAGCGCAGGAACAAGAAGCCCACAATGGCACACACCATTGTTCGCCATTATGTGTCTGCGGATGTTGCCACATGGCTATTTCCGATCAGGTGGCCAGCACGTTTAACTTAAGCGAAGAGCTCTTGGCCCTGCGGAAACCTGCAGATTATCAACCCGATTATTGCAACCATTACATCCATAATCACCAAAACACCATCTTCCAGCCCCCCAAAGGCTTGTATTCCTAATTCGTCTATAATTTATTAGGTCAGATCCTGACCCTTGCTATTTACATCAGCAAAACCCTATTTCATGTTAGATAAGATCATTAAATTCAGCATACATAATAAGCTGATTATTGGAATGATGACCGTGGCCTGGATTATATGGGGCATCTGGAGCTTAACCAAGCTGCCCATAGATGCCGTTCCGGATATCACCAATAATCAAGTCCAGATTATTACCCTTTCCCCGTCCTTGGCAACCCAGGAGGTGGAACAGTTTGTTACTTTCCCTATTGAGCAAGCCATTGCCAATATCCCCAATACCGAAGAAATACGTAGTATCTCCCGATTTGGAGTATCCTTAATTACGGTCGTCTTTAAGGAGGAAGTGGATGTGTATTTTGCCCGGCAGTTATTGCAGGAAAAACTTAAGCTTGCCGAAGAGGATATCCCCGAGGGCGTCGGCACACCGGAATTAGCGCCGGTCAGTACCGGATTAGGGGAAGTGTATCAATATATTTTACACCCCAAAGCAGGTTCAGAAAAGAAATACTCAAGCATGGACCTGCGCAGCATGCAAGATTGGATTGTGCGCCGCCAATTGAACGGAACCCCGGGTGTTGCCGAGGTCAACAGCTTTGGCGGTTTATTGAAGCAGTATGAGGTCGCTATCAATCCAGAACGTCTACAGGCCTATCAGGTATCTATCAGCGATGTCTATGAAGCCCTAGAGCAAAACAATCAGAATACAGGCGGTGCTTACATCGATAAGAAACCAAGTGCCTATTACATCCGAGGTGTAGGCATGGTCAACTCCTTAGACGATGTTGGTCAAATCGCTATCCATAAAGAAAATAGAGCACCCATTTATATACGAGATATTGCCGAATTGCAATACGGTAGTGCCATCCGTTATGGTGCCATGACCTATAACGGGCAGGTCGATGCTGTAGGCGGCGTAGTGATGATGCTCAAAGGCGAGAACAGCAAGGAGGTGGTAGATGCGGTGAAGGAAAGAATCAAAAGCATTGAGAAAACCCTTCCCGAAGATATCACCATTGAGCCTTACCTCGACCGGACCAACCTTGTCAACCGAGCCATCAGCACGGTAGAACGCAACTTATTAGAAGGGGCGCTGATTGTTATTTTTGTCCTGGTTATCTTCTTGGGCAACCTGCGTGCCGGGCTTATTGTGGCCTCAGCCATTCCCTTATCCTTATTGTTTGCCATCAGTTTAATGAATGTATTTGGCGTTTCAGCCAACCTGATGAGCCTAGGGGCGATAGATTTCGGTCTTATTGTCGATGGAGCCCTCATTATCGTAGAATCAACCCTGCACCACCTGTCCAACCGGGGCATTACGGGTCGCTTAAGTCAGAAGCAAATGGATCAGGAAGTCTATGTATCTGCCTCCAAAATCAGATCCAGTGCCGCCTTTGGCGAAATCATCATCCTAATCGTCTATATCCCTATCCTGGTCTTACGTGGGGTAGAAGGCAAAATGTTTGTGCCGATGGCTCAAACGGTATCTTTTGCCATTTTAGGCGCCTTAATTTTATCCTTAACCTACATCCCGATGATGTGCGCCTTGTTCCTTCCGAAGGAATTCAAGAAAAAGGAAACCTTTTCCGACCGCATGATGAACTGGCTATACAAACGCTATGAGCCCTTATTACACTTATCTTTTGATTGGAAAACCTGGGTTGTCGGTGTCACTATCGCGGTATTCTCCCTTTCCCTATTTTTCTTCAACCGGATGGGGGGTGAATTTTTACCCAACCTCAAAGAAGGAGATTATGCATTCCATTGTATCCTTCCTAAAGGAACAAGCTTAAAGCAAAGTATAGAAACATCCATGTTAGCCTCGCGCATCATTAAGGAGTTTGATGAGGTACGCATGGTCGTGGGTAAAACAGGCTCGGCAGAAATCCCAACGGATCCTATGCCGCCTGAAGCGACCGATATGATGATTATTCTCAAGCCTAAGAAGGAATGGAAATCCGGACTCAGCTACGATGAATTGGGGCAGGCCATTTACGATAAATTAGTGGCCACAATTCCGGGGGTATTTTTTGAAATAAATCAACCCATCCAGATGCGTAGCAATGAATTGATGACCGGTATTCGGCAAGATGTTGCGGTTAAGATTTTTGGTGAAAACCTCGATAGCCTGCTGTTCTATGGCAAACAGGCAACCAGCATTATCCAAGGCATTGAAGGCGCCAGCACACCACAGATGGAAAATATATCCGGTGTACCGCAAATTACAGTGACTTATGATCGGGTTAGGTTAGCCAATAATGGTGTAACGGTGCAGCAAGTCAATGATATTCTGCAAGCATCCTTTGCCGGACGAAAAACCGGAGTAGTATATGAGAACGAGCGAAAATTCGATATGGTGGTTCGTTTAAAAGAAGAGTATCGCCAGAACATCGATCAGGTGGCCAATTTATTTGTGCCGACCAAGTCTGGCGTTCTATTGCCCCTAAGCGAATTAGCAACGGTTAATTTCATCAATGGTCCTGCTCAAATCTCCCGGGAGGAAGGCAAAAGAAGGGTAGTTATCGGTTTTAATATAGAAAACGGCTATGATGTAGCCTCAGTGGTGTCAGAATTACAGAAAAACATGAACCAGAAGCTTCAATTATCCAGCGGATATTACCTGAAATATGCAGGCTCTTTTCAGAATTTAGAGGAAGCGAATGCCCGTTTAGCATGGGCTGTACCGGCGGCCTTGTTATTAATCTTCTTTTTGCTCTATAGCACCTTCCGCTCGGTAAAACAAGCCATCTTGATCTTTACCGCCATTCCTATGTCGGCCATTGGCGGTGTCTTTGCCTTGATGTTGCGGGGGATGCCATTTAGTATTTCCGCCGGCATTGGCTTTATTGCCTTGTTTGGTGTCGCCGTTCTAAATGGTATAGTCTTAATTGCCACGTTTAACCATTTGAAAGAAGATGGAGTAACAGATATTTGGCAGCGCATTAAAGAGGGAACCAAAGAACGATTCCGACCGGTATTAATGACCGCCAGTGTAGCGAGTCTAGGTTTCTTGCCGATGGCTATTAGCCAGGGCGACGGTGCTGAAGTGCAGAAACCCTTGGCCACGGTAGTAATCGGTGGGCTGATTACCGCTACGCTTTTAACCTTATTGGTATTGCCGATCCTCTATGCGCTCTTTGAAGGAAAATGGAAAATAAAACCCAAAGCCATTCCAGTAAGCATCTTATTGTTTTTAGCCAGCATGCCATTTGTACAAGCGCAACAAACGCAAAAGGACCTGTTTATACAGGAAGCCCTGCAGCAGAATGGCCTTTTACAAGCCGCTAACAAGAGTACCGAGGCTAAAAAAGTCCTATTACGTACGGCCGGAAGTTTGCCAAAAACAAACATCGCTGCGCAACTGGGGCAATTTAACTCCGAAAAATTCGACCAAAACTTCGAGGTTTCGCAGGAGTTTCCATTTCCTACGGTTTTTAAGGCCCGGCGCGAATTAATGGCGCAAGACGTAAAATTAGCCGAGTCAAATGTCCTGCTTACCCGTAATGAGCTTGCCTTCAGTTTAGCCAATCGTTACGACAATTTAGTCTATGCCCATGCCTTGGAGGAAAAATTAAAGCGATTGGATAGTTTATATGCAGAGTTTGAACGTGCATCGCAGGTGAAATTTCAGGCAGGAGATATTGCACAAATTCAGGTGACCACGGCAAAAACTAAAAGGGGAGAGGCTCAACTGCAATGGCAACAGCAACAAGTGTTGATTGCTAATTTACAAAACCAACTCCTGGCTTTAAGTCAAATGCAAAGCTTACCGGCCTTAAGCGCCGCCAACCTACAAGTAGAAGAACTGACGGCGCAGCATTGGATGGTCGATAGCCTGCAAAATCCAGAGATATTGCAGTTAAAGCAACAATTGGAACGAGCAAATGCCGAAATCAAGCTAGAGAAACAACAACGATTACCTGATATTACCGTAGGTTATGCCAATACTTCCTTTATTGGTCAGGAAATGAAAGACGGTCAAGTGGTCAACCACTTAACATCGCGCGATCGTTTTCACTCGGCTACGGTAGGAATCGCTGTGCCTATTTTCAATAGCGGTGCCAATGCCCGCATAAAAAGCTATAAGCTCGAGCAGGAAGCCAATACCTTACGCTTGCAACAACGTAACGCGGAATTGCAAACCGAATGGAATAATTTAGGGCAGCTTTATGCGCAACAGCTGAAGCAAGTCCGTTTCTACCAGTCGCAGGGCCTTCAGAATGCCCATGATATCCTGTATGCTGCCAAATTAGGCTATGAAGTAGGGGATATGGACTATATCGAATACCTCACGGCTATTCAAACAGCCATTAATTTAGAGCTGAATTACATCGAAAGTATTTACCAATTAAATCAAACTGTGAATCAGATGCGTTATATCCTCGGAAGGTAAGTAGCCATCCCAATTGACATGAATAAATAGCAAAAAGCATGAAAAATATATTTAATAGCTATAAAATCTTACTTCTGTTTGCTGTGTCAAGCGTTCAATTATTCGCTTGTCAATCCAAACCTACAGCGACAACAGAAGATGCGCATAACCATAGCCACGAAGAAGCAGGTGCCCATGCCGAAAACATAGCTGAAATTACAGCAGAACAATTTAAAACCATCGCTGTTGAATATACAAGCATCAGCAGCAGAGATTTGGAAAATAAATTGAAGTTTAATGGAGCCCTCATCATTCCGAATGAGCGCAAGGCGACCATCAACTCGGTGTATGCGGGTAGTATTTCCAGCCTATTGATTAAGCAGGGTGATTACGTAAAACAGGGGCAAGTGGTTGCGCGCATTTCCAATCCAGAGTTTATTCAGGTGCAGGAAAATTATGCTTCGGTGAGCAGTCAAATTGATTTTGCACGTAAGGAAGTCGAACGCCAGCAGCTCTTGCAACAAGGGCAGGCGGGGGCTTTAAAAAACCTTCAAAATGCAGAAGCCCAATTGAAAGCGTTGCGCGCCCAGCAGGCAAGCTTACGCAAGCAATTGCAACTGATGGGTATTGGCGCAAATCAGGTTGAAAATGGAAGCTTGGTCAATACCATATCTGTAAAAAGCCCTTTAAATGGCTACATTACCCAGCTAAATAGCAGCATCGGCAACTTTGTAGACCCTAGTGTAAGCATTGCCAGCGTGGAAGATAACAGCAATTTAATTTTACAGATCAATCTGTTTGAGAAGGACTTACCTCAACTCAAGCTGGGTCAAAAAATTGAATTTACCCTTGCTAATAATCCGAGTCAAAGTCACTGGGCACAGGTGAATATGATTAACAAAAGCCTGGATGCCAATCGGACGATTCCTGTGCATGCAAGCGTATTGGGTGACAAATCCGGACTGGTTGAAGGGATGCAAGCCGTGGCTTATGTACATTCGGGCAGCAGCACACAACCTAGTCTTCCCCTGGAATCCATTATAAATGAGGAAGGAAAAGACTATATTTTTATAGACCAGGGTTTTGATAAAGCAGAAGGAGTTTATAAATTCGAGAAAGTAGAAGTACACAAAGGGCTAACCGATGGCAACTATGCCGCCGTTACGCCTGTTAAAACCATAAATCCCCAAGCGCGGATTGTTACCAAAGGAGCCTTTTTTATCAATGCTGTATTAAGTGGTTCCGAAGGGCATGAGCATTAAGGGGAACTCAACATAAGGCATATGAATACATCACACCAACATCAATATAATCAGGCCGGGGTTTGCGAAATATGTAGCCAAACGGCAAAAGTATATGAACAAGCTGAGGCACATGCGGCCAATAAGGAACATGATCACGACCATGCGCACGAGCATGACCATGATCATAGTCACAGCAGCACTGGTAATTCAAACCTGCTACGCCTATTTGGGCCAGCCATTTTAAGCTTAGTCTTATTGTTAAGCGGTTTAGCCCTCGATCATTTATGGCCAATGCCTTGGTTTCAAGGCTATATTCGGTTCGCCTGGTACCTGGCAGCCTATATACCGGTAGGAATTCCTGTATTAAAAGATGCCGTAAAAAGTATAAAAAAGGGAAATTTCTTCTCCGAATTTTTCCTGATGGGGATTGCTACCCTTGGTGCTTTTGCCATTAAAGAGTACCCAGAAGGGGTTGCTGTGATGTTATTCTATGCCGTAGGAGAGAATTTCCAAAGCCTTGCCGTACAACGTGCGAAGGCCAATATCAAGTCTTTATTAGATCAACGCCCTGATGAAGCAACCGTCATCAGAGCCGATAAAACCATCGTTTTGCCGGCCAAAGAAGTCAAAATAGGGGATATCGTCCAATTGAAACCTGGAGAAAAACTAGGTTTAGATGGCCTGCTATTAAGCGAATCGGCATCTTTTAATACGGCAGCCCTTACCGGAGAGAGTAAACCCGACAGCAAAGCCAAAGGGGATACCATTCTGGCGGGCATGATTAATTTACAAACCTTAGCGCAGGTTGAGGTGACAGTCGCTTACGAAGACAGTAAGTTAAGCAAGATTCTCGAAATGGTGCAACATGCCAGTGCACAAAAAGCTCCTACCGAACTTTTTATTTCCAAATTCGCCAAGATATATACCCCGATTGTGGTCTTTTTGGCCATTGGCATCGTATTTATCCCTTACTTTTTCGTGGCCGATTATAGCTTCCAGCAATGGTTATACCGGGCCTTAATCTTCCTGGTGGTCTCTTGTCCTTGTGCCTTGGTGATTTCCATACCATTAGGTTATTTTGGGGGCATCGGTGCTGCCAGCCGACATGGCATCCTCGTGAAAGGGGGAAACTTCCTCGATATCTTGGCTGATGTAGATCATATCGTGATGGATAAAACAGGAACCATGACCGAAGGTGTATTTCAGGTTCAAGAGCTTAATCTGATCGATCAGCCTGCCATACCAGAACTCATGGATTATGTAAACCTGATCGAAAGTAAATCCAGCCATCCGGTAGCCACCGCCATTCACGAGTACGTGGGCGAGCTTAAAGAAAACTTAAACCTCAGCGATGTTGAAGAGATTGCCGGACATGGCTTAAAAGGAAAAGTAAATGGCAAGGACTTGCTGGTCGGAAATTTTAAACTGCTCGATAAGTTCCAGGTTACTTATCCTATTAATCCGCAAGACATTGTATACACCACGATTGCCATTGCTTACGATGGACAATACCAAGGTTATCTAACCATTGCCGACAAGATTAAAGCCACGGCGGCAGAAACCATTCGCCGTCTACACCAGCTGAAGGTGAAAGTAACCATGCTGAGTGGCGATAAATCTAGCGTCGTAAAAGAGGTGGCCAAAACCTTAGGCATAGATCAGGCTTTCGGCGATCTACTGCCGGAAGATAAAGTAAATCAGGTAAAACAAATTAAAACCCAAGATAAGTTTGTAGGTTTCGTTGGCGACGGCGTAAATGATGCGCCGGTAGTTGCCCTCTCTGATGTCGGCATCGCCATGGGTGGACTCGGCTCCGACGCCACCATAGAAACCGCCGATGTGGTCATTCAAGATGATAATCCCCTGAAAATCCCAATGGCCATTCAAATCGGAAAGAAAACAAAAACCATAGTTTGGCAAAACATAAGCTTCGCCTTTGGGGTAAAGGCCATCGTACTCATTCTGGGCGCCGGCGGCCTAGCCACCATGTGGGAAGCCGTTTTCGCCGATGTAGGCGTGGCCTTGCTAGCGATACTGAACGCGGTGAGAATACAGCGAAGTAGGGTTTTTTAGTAGATATGAGATGTGAGATGTGAGAGTTGTCATCCTGCTGTCATCGTGAGGGGGTAAAATGTTTGCAAAATTTATTGGAAGGTGATGACATGAAGTGGCATTGCTTGTTAAGCATTGCTTCCAAACTACGGCACTATGCTGGTAAACTGCGGCCCGCTTTGTGTCGCGTTGTGGCCAGGGTTGTCATGGTGAGCGGAGTCGAACCATTGGTACGTCAATGCAAGCCAAAATTCATAACCACCTTACTTACAGTGCTTTGAATAAGCATTTCATACCACCTTACTTACAGTGTTTTGCAGAAACATGTCATTGGTAGCAGAGTCGAACGACTGGTACGTCAATGCAATCAGTTGTCTATAAAAACACTTATAAACAATGTGTTATAAAATATATCATTTGGTGTTTTAGGTGTGATTGATTGCATTGACGTACCAATGGTTCGTGGTTCGACTCCGCTCACCATGACAAAATGATGACAAAATAATGTCAAAACAGCTCTAGAGGACAACGCAGAATACCACAGCTCTTGTCTAACTTTCTCCCTTTTCTCACCCCTTTCAATCCCCTTTCAATCCCCTTTCAATCCCCTTTGCAGTGGGCTGAGATACGGCTTTGCAAAAGGACAACATAAGCGGAAAAATAGAACCTACTTGGCTTATTTCTTTAACAACGCTCTATAGTATATATGGGGAAGTTTTTACGCTAAAAGATGAACAATGGAAATATAATGCGAGTGTCAGTATTTTTTCCATTGCCCATACTTTCTCCTTAAAATCTCCAAATCTTGGTTATTTTTGGCCCATGCAGAACCAAATCAATGAAGTAAACTCCTTTATTCAAGGAGAACGGGAGGCTTTACTCAGCCATCCATTATATGCTAACATCCAGACTGTCCAAGATTTACGTAAGTTCACCGAAGGACATGTATATGCCGTTTGGGACTTTATGTCCTTGTTAAAGGCCTTGCAAATTCAATTAACCTGTACGCAGGTTCCTTGGTTTGCGACAGACCTCGCCAGCACCCGATACCTCATTAATGAAATTGTGTTGGCCGAAGAATCGGACGAATATGTTGATGGCCGACGCTTAAGTCATTACGAAATGTACTTAGATGCTATGGAGCGCTTAGGTGCCGATATTAAACCCATCGAGCAATTGGTAGAGGCGCTAAAGGCAGGCCGCCCGGTATTGGCCGCTATCTCAGACCTGGAAATCGATGAGCGCATTAAGGATTTCTTGCGCTTCACCTTTGAAACAATTGAAAGCAAAGAGCCACATAAAATTGCCGCTGCTTTTACCTTCGGTAGGGAAGACCTTATTCCGGATATGTTTAGCTCGATACTAGGCTCCTTAAAACAACAATTCCCGGAAGAGGATTTAGATCGGTTAATCTATTATTTTCAACGTCATATTGAATTAGACGGGGATGAGCATGGCCCCTTAGCCATGAAAATGATCATGGAATTGGGTGGCGATGATGCCCAAAAATGGGAAGAAATGAAAACTATTTCCAAAGAAGCTCTGGAAAAAAGAATAGGCCTTTGGGATGCTATTGCAGCAAGCCTATAAACAAATAAAAGGGCGCCTAAATAAATAGGCGCCCTTTCTGATATGTATATTCGGTATTAGTTTACAGGTACATCCAAGTTAATTGTTCCCAAGTCTTTAACCTGACCTTTGGTTACAATCACATTGTCAATCACTACGGTATCTAAATCGCCTTGCGTAGGCTCGATAACTACCTTATATGCTCCTTCTGTCATTCCGGCAAAGTAGAATTTTCCCAATGGGTTGGTAATGGTTCCTACGGTATCCGTTCCGGCAATAGCATATACATTTGGCCATGCCGTAAATGGAGTTACTACCCCTTCAATAGCACCTGATGCTGCCACAGGGATCGCACGAATAACCGGTTTTAAGTTATAACCGCCGTTTCCTTTTGCAACGATAGACTTCGACGCATCAAAATCTAACAAGAGGGTATAAGCTACGTTTGGAATTAAATCATCATGAATTTTAATTTTTACGCCCGAAGATTGTCCACTTGGGGTTTTTAAAGGGTGATGCACACCGTCTACCACGATTTCATTTCCATCCTCCTCTAAAACTAAACGAATTTCCTGAATTCGACCGGAAGGCACATCGTGCGCAGCAATAACAGTATCTCTACCAAAGCGATATTGCAAAATATCAAATGGTTCGGCATCGATATCAATTTCTTCGCGTCCACCAACGGTTAATATTTCGATTTTATCGATGTTTAAATAAATGGCTTCGTAATTTGCTGGTGCGTCGGTCATTCTAATGGTTACCGGCGTTGTACCGGATGGAATCCCATCATCTGTGGTACAACTTCCGAATGCTAATGTTGCAAGAGCAATCGGAAAAAACAGTTTATTCATCATAGTAGTTTTTTTATTATAACATGCTGTTAAAAACAATAAATATGCCAACAGTCATTTTAATGTATTTGCATTAAGAAGAACAGGTAAAAATGGGTTGATCTAATTTAGTAGCAATTCGGTAGGCGGCATTCATTAATCCGACATGGCTGTAGGCCTGCGGGAAGTTGCCCCATTGGCTACCATCTTCTTCATGCACATCCTCGCTAAATAGCCCTAAATGATTGCTGTAGCTCATTAAATTAGCAAATATCTCCTGAGCCTCTTGTACCCGTCCTACACAGGCTAGTGCTTCTACATACCAGAAGGCACAGACCAGAAACGTGGATTGAGGTTTGCCAAAATCATCGCGATGGAGATAGCGATAAAAAAGCCCATTTTTGCCGCGCAATTCTTTTTCTACGGCTTCCAAGTGAAGCTTGGCGCGTTCAGAGCTGGGGTCTAAATAGTGCATCATAATCAATTGCAGGGTGCTGGCGTCTAAATTTTCGCCCTCGGAAGCATTGCGGTAGACCTGCCGGTCTGGATCATAACAAGATTCAATATGGGCTGCCGCTTTTTCCATCAGCGTACGCGCTTGCAATTCAATATCGGTATAGCCATTTTGCTTGGCTATTTTCAAGGCGGCACAACAGCCTGCCCACTGAAATAAATTGGAATAAGCATGGCGGTTAGCGATATGTCGGAATTCCCAAATACCGGCATCTTTTTCATCGATGGTCATTTCAATTTTCCCAAGGATATAACTCAACCAGCTTTTGGCATCTTTGCGTTCATCGGCCGGAAATCGGTAATCGGTATACAAGGGGAGGAGGGCAATCATGGCTTGTCCATACACATCATTTTGGATATGCTCGTAAGCTTGGTTACCAATCCGGATGGGCTGATTTCCCTCATAGCCTTCCAAGTAATCTAAGGTGCTCTCGGTTAGGGTTCGGCGCCCTAAGATACCGTACAAGGGTTGTAAACGACCGGTATCCGATTGGGTGATGCCCGTAATATAGCTGGCAAATTGCTCCAGTTCATCAAACTTGCCGATATTGCTAAGTGCCGTGAGCACATAATAGCTATCGCGAACCCAGCAATAGCGGTAATCCCAGTTTCTTCCCGAGCCGGGGGATTCTGGTAAGCTGGTGGTACTGGCGGCAATTATAGCACCCGTATCTTCGTATTGGTGAAGTTTTAAGACCAGAGCTGAACGGATAATTAAGGATTGGTAATAGTTCGGGATGCTTGCTTTCTTCACCCAATGTCGCCAATACTGCTTGGTGCGCAAAAGGAAATCTTCCGCCGTTTTCTCCAAGGCGGCTTCAAACGGACTTCCATAACTTAAGATCATGTATTTCTTTTCGGTCAAGATGAAATTACTTTTATCCTGATCGAAGAAATGGCTAATGGGGATGTTCGTGGTTAAGCGCATTTCTTCATCGGCATGTTTAAACTGCACATGATTGCTGCCACGAAAACTTTTAAAATCAGCCTTGCCATAATCGGCTTTCGGCTTGCAGGTTACTTTGATTTTGGGGTTGCCTTGGATCGGTTCCAGGATACGAATGACCATTAAAGGTTTAAAATAACGCTCGTATTGATGGAAACGAGGCGCAAAGTCTGTAACCTTAAAACTGCCTTGCTCGGAATGTACTTCAGTAACCAGTATATTGGTGTTTTCTAAATAATATTGCTTGCTGCTGGTTTCATCGGCGATTAATTTGATGCTGAATTCACCCCCTTTTTCCTGATCGAGTAAGCCTCCGAAGACGAAGCTATCGCGAAAGGTGGGCCAACAGAGCCAGTTTATATTGGTGTTTTTATGGACGTGCGCGATAAAATTACAATTGCCGATGATGCCACTATGGTAAAGATGTCTTTTATTCATTGTTTGATTTATGCTGTAATTGCTGTGATTTCTTGCAGAAGTTTTAATACTTCCTTATAGTTTTCAACGTAATATTTGGCGTGAGATTGTTTATCACCTACTTTGATGGTCATGGAATCGCTCGGCAATTCTTGGAACATGTCCTCATCTGTGGCGTCATCACCAATACAAAGAATGAAGTCAGGATTCAAATCGCTGACCAATTGCAAGACTGCTTTTCCCTTGTTGATGACCTGATCTTTTACCTCAATTACCCGATCGCCATTGATCACTTGCAATTCTAGATCTTCCGCCACAGCGACTAACTGCGACAGGAGCTCTTGGGCTTTCAGTTTTCCAAATGCAGGTTCCACTTTCCGATAATGCCAAGCGAGGGAATGGGTCTTTTCCTCGATGGAAGAGCCCGCAGTGCGGTCGGTAATATATTGCATTAGAGCCTTGATCTTTGGTTTCCAGCTGTTGGATAATCCGGGTCTCACTTGCCATTCCTTATGCGGATAGTTAGACCAAATGCCATGTTCGGCAATTATGAAAAAGTCCTTTTTAGGAAACCACTGCTGCAGGTTATCATATTTCCGCCCTGAAACCAGGGATAAGGTGTTTTTAGCATCGGCACTTAGCTGATCTAAAATGCGATGCACTTCCGGAGTAGGCATGGCCTTTTCTGCATTTTTATGGAAGCCTACTAAGGTACCATCGTAATCCAATAGCAGCAAGCGTCGGTTTGCCTGCTGGTAGGTTGCAAGTAAAGCCGCTTTGGTATCGGCCGTTACTTTACGGGCAATTTCCTGATGATTGGCTTCGTAAATTTCTTGCAGGCGAAGCATAAACAGGTTTACCCAATGGAAGACGTTAAATTTCTCGACCACCTGTTGATTGGCCAGCATACGTTCTGCTTTTTCCTCTTCGGACATCTGGAGTGCCTGATAGAGGGTGTCGCAGGTTTCTTGAATGGCGTAGGGATTGATTAATAAGGCATCTGCCAATTCTTTGGAAGCGCCCGCAAATTCACTTAACACCAATACACCAGATTGGTACTGTTTACTGGCTACATATTCCTTAGCCACCAGGTTCATCCCATCGAATAGGGAATTAATAAAGCACACATCGGCGGCACAATAGGCTGCCGAGAGGCGATCAAAAGGCAAGGATTTATAGAAATAGGAGACGGGTTGCCAACCGGGAATACTGTGCATGGCATTGATATTACCTACTTTTCGGTCTATTTCATTCCTTAACTTCTTATACTGGTTGACCTGATCGCGAGATGGAACAATCAGCATATAAAGATTCACCTTCCCAATAAGCTCGGGATGTTGTTTTAGTAGGAGTTCATAGGCCTCTAAGCGTTGAATTACACCTTTACTGTAATCTAAGCGATCGACCGAGAGGATGAGTTTTTGTCCTGGATATAGTGCCTTTAATTCTTGGCAATAGCCTTGGCTAGCTTCTGAGATGGCTTGATGCTTATACTTTTCGTAATCTATCCCCATTGGAAAGACATCGACGTGGCAGGAGCGGCCATCCATTTTCAATTGCTGCTGATGCACTTCGGCATGCAAGATGCTTTGGCAGGTTTCAGAAAAGTTTTGCGCGTTTTCATAGGTATGAAACCCAATGAGGTCTGCTTGGGTCAACCCTTGTAGCAATTGCTGCCGCCAGGGCAACATCCGGAAGAGTTCTGCCGGGGGAAAGGGGATATGGTGAAAATAACCGATACTCCGCGGGCTGCTTTCTTGTCGGATCAATCCCGGCAATACCATCAGTTGGTAATCATGTACCCATACGGTAGTCTGCTCAGTGATATAAGGCTTGGCTAAATCGGCAAACTTTTGATTCACGGAGGCATAATAGGTCCAATACTCGGGTTTCAATTCTACATAACTAGGTCTGTAATGACACAGGGGCCATAAAATAGCATTGGAGAAGCCTTCATAAAAATAGTTGATTTCATGCTGATTCAAGAAAATGGGAATCAGGTTTCTTTTTTTTAATTCTTCGCGGATCTGTTCTTCTTCCGCTGCTGTTTTAGGGATAATTCCGGGCCAGCCTAACCACCATGAACCGTTGTCTTTGTAAAAAGAACCTAAGCCGGTCGCCAAACCGCCTTCACTCGCTGTAAATTTTAGTTTACCTTTTTTTCGTTCAATTTTAACTGGCAATCGGTTCGAGATAATTAAAGTGCTGCCAGAATGTTTTGGGGATTGATTCTGCATACTAAGCTAAGAACAAGATTTCCAGCATTTTGTTTGAAAAAAATGATTTTTAAGGAAAAAGAAGTGAAAAATCGATGATTTTCGGGGTTTAAGGCATGATTTCAACCGAATACATATTTTTTAACCAAAATCAATACTAGTAAAAAAAAGACAATCATATTATTAAAAGAATTTCTATAATTTGATTAATTTTAATTAGTAAAAAGTAAACATTATATTTGTGCTTATACAGAAGAGATAGGTCAACCGGGAACTTTTCACTAAAATTAATTAACTCTAAATAGAAATATGTTAATAAAAGCAATAAAACAATTTGAGTTGTTTGCAATTCTTATTGGATTGTTTTTTATTATTTTATGTTTTCACGCATTTTTTATCATAAATGCGGTCGAAGCGCCTGTTCCCTTAGTTTATGGCCCGATGTTGCTGTTTATTTACCGAAGCAGTAATGAGCAAAGGATTGCCTTAAGCAGCATTTTACTCCATATTGTTCCGCTAACCGTTTTTAGTATCTTTTTTGTGCTTGACCCAACAGCCTGGTATAAAGCAATGCAGCTGCCTTATATGTTGGTGGTATTTTGTTCGAGTCTGGTCTATCCCTTATTTGTGTTGATCCGATCGGCCAAGAATAAAGCCATCAACCGGGAAATGAAACGAACCTTATTCGTTGAAAAATTGGCCTTACTCGGTATGGCCGTGTCTTTCTTCCTATTTCTGATGCTGATTAATACGGATCATACCGAAAGTTTGGGGGGTAATAATTTTTAAGCATACAATTTCATCACCCGATATAAGAAAAAGGTAGTATCTCTAACTCCTCGAAATACACTTCTAAAAGCCTTAAGTTTTGCATTGAAA
>NZ_WSQA01000019.1 GCF_009768885.1 Sphingobacterium humi | reverse complement strand
AGGTAGAAGGTTTTTTTGATTCTGCAAAATTTATTTTAAAATAATTTCTGAGGCTCTTTTTGTATGGTGTGTGTTGCTCCTAATTGCTTAGTCTCAACGGCCCATTCCCTTCTGTTTGTCATGGCTGATTCCAGCCGTCCCTCCCTTGCGGAGTGGTGCAAAGATAGGGACAAATTACCTTCACTTCCAAGAGATACAGCAAAGTATTTTTGTGGAAATAGCGTAACTCGCTAGGACATTGCGTGATAAATTTAGCAGACAGGAGATGTGAGTGCGTAAAGGGTTAACCAAGGGAGGGATTTCCCAATTATTTTCTCTACAGTACATTTAGCAAACGAATCACAGAATTTACTAAAAGTTGTATAATATAATTAAATCTTACCCTATCATTAAAGATTAACTTAGATTCTAATTTATAATCCAGAAGTCCCTCCCCTATCTCTCCAAAATAGATGGAACGCAGAACAGAACTCTCAACTAAAATCGAAGGATAAAACCATCATTTCTACTAGATGAAACAATGCATTATGACAACCTGGAAATAAACTACACAACATTAATAGATAGTATAACCTTTTTTATTTTGGTCGATTATATAACAAATTTCGAAATTTGAATTAAAAAAAGAATTGAACAAAAACGGTTAAACGCATTTTTGTAAACTGGATATGACTATTTTATCTAAAAGAACAAATAAGTGGCCCTAACGAACTCATAAGAATTTCCTATGTTCAAAGTCGGGTGAAATCTAATCTTTCAGATATCCAAACTTTCCGGCTTTAAAATCCCGGTATGCTTGTTTAACCTCATCCTCTGTATTCATCACAAATGGACCATATGCTACTATAGGTTCATTTATAGGCGCACCACTTATAATAAGAACAACTGCATCTTGAACCGCATCCAAATCTATCCTTTGTCCACTGTTTTCAAACAAAACAAAATGATCCGTAGCAACAGCATGTCCATTGACCACAACAGAACCTTCCAAAATCAACAAGCCAGTATTATAATTTTCTGGTAATTCAAAATGAACCTTTGCCGTAGCTTTCAATTTGGCATTAAACAAATTCACCGGAGAAAATGTGCTCGCTGCACCCTGTACACCATTAAATTCACCTGCGACCACTTCAATAAATCCTAATTCTCCATCCACTTCAACTTTTGGAATCGAATTATTTTCTAAGGCCTGATATTTTGGAGAAGACATCTTATATTTAGAAGGGAGGTTAACCCATAACTGTACCATTTGAAATTCACCTCCTTTTTTGCTCCAATCCGATTCATGAAATTCCTTATGTAATACGCCGGAAGCAGCCGTCATCCACTGCACATCACCTTCACCGATAATTCCTCCACCACCACTGCTATCAGCATGTTCTACTTTGCCTTTGTAAGCTAATGTCACAGTTTCAAAGCCGCGATGCGGGTGTACTCCTACTCCTTTTGGGATCTCACTTGCTGGAAAATTATATTTTGAATTATAATCAAATACTATAAAGGGATCCATTCTTTCCATTGGAATCGCTGATGGAATAAAACTATGAACTCTAAATCCGTCACCTACAAAATGGGGTAATTCAGGCCTAATTATCCTTTCTACATGTTTTAAATTCATTATACTCTCCTTTTTATATAATACAAAGCTAACCGTTCCTTAAAGGAAAACCATTGATCTATGTTAATAATTCACAAATTCCTATTATATTAATATATAGCAATTATTTGATAGTTCAAACTTGATAAAATATTGTGAAACAATCCGAAAACTCTTTATTAATTCCAATTCTAATTGGTTACAGTTTGATTAATAGGTTGTTGGTAGGTAGAAAATTTTTAGGCCCTTTTTTATTATCAATACCTTTACTAGATTAATTCATAAAAATTCGAGCCTTAACTTTTGGTTTTTTTATCATCGAACGATTCTAAGGATTTTTTCGCTCGCTCAATGTCCGGCTTATTTAAGAATAATAAAATTGTCGTCGCTTTTTATTATTAAAATAATAAAAAGCAAATGGCAAGAAAATACAACTTAAGAACTGACATATATGTGACCAATCTAGATTTTCCAGAGCCAACTTTTGTTTGAAATAAAAAAAACTAAAAAATATTTTGATATTACGAAAACCTTCGTACATTTGATTACGAAACAATTCGTAGATAAAGAAAGGAAAGCAATGAAACCAACGGAAAGTGAAATGGAAATCTTACAGGTATTATGGAAACAGGGACCTTCCAGCGTACGTACAGTATTTGAACAGCTCGATAAAAAGGATGTGGGCTATACCACCATTCTGAAGCTGATGCAGATTATGCATGAAAAAGGCATGGTGGACCGGGATACCTCTTCCAAAACGCATATCTACGTAGCGTTGATCAGCAAGGAAAATACCCAGAACCAGTTTTTAGATAAGATGATCGACACCGTATATAATGGATCGACGGCTCGCTTGGTGATGCAGGCCTTAGGCAACGAGCGAACCAGCAAAAAAGAAATAGAAGAAATTAAGGCGTTCTTAAAATCCTTAGAAAATAATTAATCATGGAAATCCTCCTCTACAAAACCATTACCGCCATCGGGTGGAGCATGCTTCACTCCATATGGCAAGGTGCCATTCTGTATATACTCTTATGTATAGCCATGCTTGCCCTACCAAAGATGCATGCTCGCGGAAAATTTAACTTGGCTTTTATTTTTCAGGGCTTAATGGTTGTCGGTTTTATAAGCAGCTTTTCTTATTATTACCAACTACCCTTGGCGGAAACGGATAGCCTAACCATCCATGCAGACTTGATGGCTCAGTACCTGCAACAGGTGCCTCAGCATGCTTTCGCCTTAGAGAGTCTCTTCCCTTACCTCTTTATTATATACCTATTAGGTTTAGGCATTCACACGCTGCTATTAACAAGAAGCTACCTACAATTGCGTAAGCTAAAATATAAAGGACTCCATGGCAGCCCATTGGATTGGCAGGCACAATTTGAAAAAACAAAAGCATTGTTGGGCATATCAGGCTATGTACCCTTGTTTTTATCGCAGCGCATCAGTGTGCCCATTACCATCGGCTTTATAAAACCAATGGTGCTCTTTCCGCTGGCCTACGCTAATCAGATGGCTATTGAACAAGTTGAGGCCATCCTACTACACGAGTTGGCGCATATTAAAAGAAAAGATTACTTATTAAACCTAATTAAAGTAACCATAGAAACCATGTTGTTTTTCAATCCGTTTACCTGGGCCTTTTCGAAGATCATGGAGCGCGAGCGTGAACATGCATGCGACGATATGGTGCTGGAATTGGTAGACAAACCGTTAACCTATGCGCATGCACTGGTGGAACTGGAAACCCTTCGTCAGGAAAAAAATCACCCATTAAGCATGGCAGCAACAGGCAGAAATAACCTATTTAAACGCATTAAACGCATCACCAAAATGGAAACAAATTACATCTCCGTAAAGCAACAATTGCTGGCCCTATTGATCAGCTCCGTTGCTTTAATCAGCCTAGTCTGGCTATTACCAAGCCAGGAACTGCAGGCAGCAGAACCGGAAAAAGTACAGTTGCAAACAGTAAAGGCTCCCCTTGTACCCTTAGCTGCCTTAGCGCCTGTGCAGGATACCACGAAAAAGAAAAAGGTAAAAACACAGCAGGTCATCGTCAACAGCAGGGCAGATAGTTTAGCCCTACCAAAAGAGGTACAAGCTAAACTAAAGAGCATTAAGGAACAATCTAAAGACATAGAAAAGCATTTCAATTCACCGGAATGGAAGGAGCGAATGGCCTTCATTGAGAAAAATGCACAATCCATCCAAGAGCATTTCAATTCGCCAGAGTGGAAGGAGAAAATAGAAAAAATGACTCAAAAGATTGAGGCGCAATTCGACAGCCCGGAATGGAAAGCAAAAATGAAGGAAATTGAAAAGCAGGGTAAAGAAATTGAAAAATACTACAACTCGCCGGAATGGAAGGAGAAAATAGCCAAAATAGAACGTGAAGCCAGTAAAGTAGAAGCCTATTTTGAATCGCCGGAATGGAAAGAAAAGATTAAAAAAATTGAAGAAACCGGAAAAGACATTGATAAGTATTTCAAAAGTGAAGAGTGGAAAAAGAAAGAAAAGGAATTGAAAGCATTACAAAATTCCACGGAATTATAATGAAGAAACTGCAGCCTTGCAGCTTAACCCTATCTTATGTTTTGTTGTTTAGTCAAGGAGCCTAGCCGGCTCCTTATTTGATTTTACTCCTAGCCTAAGCCGTAAAAAGCCATTTAGCCCTTTAATAAATTTTGTATTATTGTAGCTGTTAACCAAGCAGTATATGGATTTAATCTATGGCATCGATTTATTAGGAACGATGGTCTTTGCAATTTCCGGCGCCATGGCCGCCAACAGAAAGGGAATTGATATATTTGGCGCCACCTTTATGGGATTTGTTACCGCCATTGGGGGCGGTTCCCTACGAGATGTTTTCCTGAATATACGCCCGGTATGGGTGGAGGATGGCAATTATTTACTGGCCATCTTTACCGGGGTATTAATATCGGTGCTCTTCAATAAAAATCTCTATAGCTTTGCGCGCACACTCTTCCTGTTTGATGCGCTCGGTATCGGCTTCTTCACTATTGTAGGGGTTCAAAAATCGTTAAGTTATGAAAGTTCGGCCATGGCCGCTGTTATGTTGGGTATGTTTTCTGCCAGTATGGGTGGGGTAATCCGCGACACCCTGATGAACGAAACCCCCTTGATATTAAGAAAGGAAATCTACGCATCAGCATGCTTGGCCGGCGCCATCTGTTATGTGCTATTGCATATGACACCAATTTCTGAGAATTTCAATGCCTTTATAAGCGCCAGTCTGGTTTTCCTGATCCGCTTTTTATCGGTGCGTTATAATTTATCTCTGCCTAGCGTGCCTCCGGTAGAAGAAAAAGAAACATAAAAAAAGCCAGATTTTTGATCTGGCTTTCTTGTATGTAAGAACGATTATCGTTTCTTCTTTAATTGCGGGAAGCTCATTTTATAAGCTACACGGATTTGCCCTTTTGAAATGGCATCCAACTTACCTTTCAACATCGCTTTGCGCAAAGGCCCTAATTTATCGATAAACAATTTACCTTCGATGTGATCGTATTCATGCTGAACCACGCGGGCCGCTAAACCGGTCAGCTCCTCTTCTTGCTCTTCAAAATTCTCGTCCAAATAATTAATCACGATATGCTCCGGGCGCAACACCTCTTCATTGATATGAGGTATACTTAAACATCCCTCTGAAAAAGGCCATTTTTCCCCAGTTTCCTCCACCATAATCGGATTGATGAACACCCGTTTGAAATCCTTTGCTGTAGGATCGCCTGGTCCATCCTCGTCGTCCTCCCCGAAAGGAGAGGCATCGATTACAAAAACACGGATTGGCAAGCCAACCTGTGGTGCTGCAAGGCCTACCCCATTTGCCGCATACATCGTTTCAAACATATTAGCAATTAAGCCTTTTAATGCTGGATAATCTTCGTCTATTTCTTCGGCTTTCTTGCGCAAAACCGGGTCGCCATACGCTACTATAGGTAATTTCATTTATTATATTTTACCCTGCAAAGTTATTAATAATTATAGGAATGGACGATATTGTTCGCAAATAGCCTAATTTTGCAGCATGAATAAGGGTGGATTAAATGCATTAATGGCATTTCTTGAGGAATCATTAGGTTTTAAACCTATGCGCAGGGATTTTGCATCCTATAGCCTCATTCAGGCAGAAGGCCTCCCCTTTCATATCCATTATTATCCCGATTCCGATAGCCCTACACAAACAGGAAGTAGCGACAAAACCATCCATCTGCGGGAGGCGCAAATACGACGCATGCCTGAGAAGCTTTTTGCACGTTTAAAAGTACAAGCCGGCCAAGGCCGTCGGATCTATGCGCGAGATACCGTTGTTGCGCGTATTGATAAGGGCATGGTACTGGAGTTTCTGCAGGAACAGCACCTGCAAGTAGCCCTTCCGGGAAAATATCGCTATGGACTATTTTTGGCAGGAGAGCTGGTTTCTGTTGCCGTATTTGCCGGAGGAAGGCGCATGCCCGAAAAAGGAACTGATTATCGCTCTTTCGAACTCCTTCGCTTCTGTCATAAAGGTGACCTGCTAGTGGTTGGCGGACTATCTAAGCTTATCAAGCGTTTGGTGGCGGATTTCAATCCGCAAGATATCATGACTTATGTAGACTTGGATTGGACGCAGGACTCTTCTTTGCAGGGCATTGGGTTTAATATAGAAAAAACGCTAGCTCCGCAGCAGTTCTGGATAACAGATCAAAACCAGATACCCATCCACAGCCCGCAGGACATTCAAACATGCATGGAAAAAGCGCCGGACGGCTATCTTCATTACAATAGTGGAAGTACAAAATTAGTGCTGTACCTATAAATCCTTCAAGATTTTACTATATTTATTCTTTAATCAATCGAAATACACTCATTTATGAAACGAAAACTTCGCATGGGCATGGTCGGCGGAGGAAACGACGCTTTTATTGGCGCCGTTCACCGTATTGCTGCCTTTATGGATGGAAAAATAGAATTAGTTTGTGGATCGTTTAGCGTGAACCCAGAGATTTCGCTGCAATCAGCACGCGATCTTTTTGTTCCCGAGAATCGCGTATATGGCAGTTACCAGGAAATGATAGAAAAGGAAGCGCAGCTTCCGGAAGGTGAACGTATGGACTTTGTGACCATCGTGACGCCTAACTTCTTACACTTCGAGCCTGCGAAAATGGCGATGGAACACGGCTTCGATGTGGTTGTGGAAAAACCAATGACCGTTTCCTTAGAAGAGGCGCAAGAATTACAGGCCACTGTAGAGAAAACCGGCAGAACGCTTTGCCTTACCCATACTTATTCGGGCTATCCGATGGTGAAACAAGCCAAAGCCATGGTGAAAGAAGGCCATTTTGGTAAGATTCGTAAAATTGTGGTAGAATACCCGCAAGGCTGGTTAAGCCGCTTAAGCGAGCGTGAAGGAAACGCCGGTGCCGCTTGGCGCGCCGATCCGAAGCGTTCCGGAAAGTCGTTGGTCATGGGTGATATTGGTACGCATGCTGCCCACCTTGCTGAATACGTAACGGGATTAAAGATTCAAGAAGTTTGTGCCGATTTAACCACCTTTGTGGAAGGCCGTTTATTGGATGACGATGGTTCGGTATTGTTACATTTTGAAAACAACGCCAAGGGTGTTTTAATGGCTTCGCAGATTTCTGCAGGTGAGGAAAACGCTGTGCGTATTCGTGTATACGGTGAAAAAGGCGGTTTGGAATGGGCAAACGAAGACCCGAATAACCTGATTATTAAAATGCTGGATCAGCCAAGACAATACTACCGTACGGGAAATGCCTATGCAGCGCCCTTTACGTTAAGTAGTTTTGCTACCCATAATACCCGTATCCCTGCAGGGCACCCGGAAGGCCTATTGGAGTCTTTCGCGAATATTTATCGTAACTTCGCCTTAACGGTTTCCGCGAAGATGGAAGGTCGCACAGCAAGTCCTGAGGAGCAGGACTTCCCGAATGTATATGACGGGGTTCGCGGCATGGCCTTCATCGAAACGGTGGTAAAAAGCAACGAAAGCAACGAAAAATGGACCAAGTTTGTGATCTAAACAACGTTCAAGATATTATCAGTTTTATAAATCGGGCGAAAGAACATCTTTCGCCTGATTTTCTTTGTATCCTCCTTGGCCCCACAGCCTCGGGGAAAACCAAGCTGGCCGTGCAGCTGGCAAAGGCACTGGATGGGGAAATTATCTCCGCCGATTCCCGCCAGGTATACCAAGGTTTGGACATTGGCACCGGAAAAGACCTGCAAGAATACGACGGCATTCCCTATCATTTAATAGATATTATCCCTCCAGATACCCATTATGAGGTAAAAACATTTAGGAAAGATTTTCAGGAGGCTTTTGCAAAGATTAAAGCAAAAGGGAAACTCGCTATTTTATGTGGCGGCACCGGCTCTTACATCCAATCGTTATTGCAAGAACAACCCTATAGCCATATCCCGAAATCGGAGGATTTTCATGTGGAACATCGCGGTTTTACCAAGGAAGAACTCATCGCGCGCCTAAAACAGGAAGCGATTCCTGCCGATTTCCAGATCGATTGGGACAATCATAAACGCTTAGTTCGTGCCCTAGAAATTGTAGCATACCTGAAAACCCATCCCTTGCCAAAAGCAGCAGCGAAACCTCATTTCGATTACCTCATCCTGGGACTTAACCCTGATCTTGCTGAACGCAGAACCCGTATCGATATCCGATTGGAGAAAAGAATAGATGAAGGCTTAATCGATGAAATTCAAGGACTCCTAAATAAAGGACTTAGTCATGAGCAAATCCAATGGTTTGGCTTGGAGTATAAATATGGTTCGATGTATCTCCTCGGCGAACTGGATAAAACAGGTTTTCAACAAAAACTGCAAACGGAGATCCACCGTTTCGCCAAACGACAAATGACCTATTTCCGGAAGATGGAAAAAGATGGTCTTAAGATACATTGGATAAACAAGAGTGAATAGCTTAAATCTAAATCTTTATAACTAAAAAAAGCGACCCGAGGGTCGCTTTCTTACAATTTAATTTCTTCGTCTTTGGCATTAAAGAAGTGGAATTCTGTTAGATAGTAGGAACTCATTTCCTTCACTTTAATCCATTTTCCGTATTTGAAAAACCAGTTCACTCTTCGGGAAATCAGCCCTTTTGTAATATAGGCTGCGATATAAGGGTGAACACATAGCGTTACGCCTTTTTCGTTTTGTTCCTGTAGAATAAAACTTAAATTGTTTTCAATATCGTCCAGTAAGACGATGCTGGATCTAATTTCGCCAGTGCCATCACAAGCCGGACATTTTTCATTCGTCACAATGCTCATTTCTGGTCTAACGCGTTGCCTAGTAATCTGTACTAATCCAAATTTACTAGGAGGGAGAATCGTATGTCTGGCCCGATCACTGGCCATACATTCTTTTAAGAATCCATATAATTCTTTTCGGTTAGGGGCTTTGTGCATATCGATAAAATCGATTACAACAATGCCGCCCATATCCCGCAGCCTAAGCTGACGGGCAATTTCTTTTGCCGCTTCCTTATTTACCATAAGGGCGTTATCTTCTTGATTTTCCTTGTTGGCAATGCGATTTCCGCTGTTCACATCAATCACATGCAGTGCTTCGGTATGTTCGATGACCAAATAGGCACCACCCTGTAAATTGACGGTTTTGCCGAAGGACGCCTTAATTTGCTTTTCTACCCCAAAATGGTCGAAAATAGGCTCTTTACCTTTGTAGTGCTTGACTATCTTTTCGAGGTCAGGAGATATCTCCTTGATATATGATTTGACCTCTTCGAAAATATCCGTATCGTTAACATAGATATGGGAGAATTCATCGGTAAGGATGTCGCGCAATATTGTTGAGGCGCGATCCATTTCCCCAAGTACTTTTTGAGGGGGTTCAGCTGTTTTAAGGCGTTTGGTAAATAGTTCCCATTTAGAAATCAGGTCGAGTAGATCTTTTTGCATTTCTTCTACTCCTTTACCTTCAGAAACGGTGCGAATGATTACCCCGAAGTTTGGCGGTTTAATACTTTCGACGATTTTCTTTAATCTGTTTCTTTCGGCGCTGCCTTTTATCTTCTTGGAAATGGAAACCGAACTTGAGAAAGGAACCAGCACTACAAAACGGCCGGCGATGGATAAGTCAGAACTTAACCGTGGGCCTTTGGTAGAAATGGGTTCTTTTGCTATTTGCACGGGCAACAGCATATTTCGGCTTAATATGTCCGAAATCTTACCTGCTTTGTCAATGTCCTTTTCAAGTTTTAAACTATTGAGCAGTTTCTCTTGATAACTGCCATTCTTTACCACTCTGGTAAGTTTAAGCAAGGATTGAACTTGAGGTCCGAGATCCAGATAATGCAAGAATGCATCTTTTTCGTAGCCTACATCTACGAATGCAGCGTTTAACCCCGGCATGATTTTCTTTACTCTCCCTAAGTAAATATCACCTACCGCGTAGTTATTGTCTGCTTGCTCTCGGTTGAGCTCAACCAGTTGCTTATCCTGTAGTAAAGCAATAGTCACCCCCTTATCGGGGACTGAATCGATAATTAATTCCTTTACCAACAGCTAATAAATTAAGGACGGTTGTGAACTCGCTCCACAACGTATGGTGTCCGGTTAAACAAAAAACCGTTTAATGAAAAAACAATCTATGATGAATATACTATCATAGATTGTATCCACATATGTTTAGAAAAAAGCTTTACAGCTTATTTTTTCTTGTGTCTATTTTTTCTTAAACGTTTTTTGCGCTTGTGAGTAGCCATTTTGTGTCTTTTTCTTTTTTTTCCGCTTGGCATAGCTTTAATGTTTTTAAATGATTATTACTAATGTGTTAATTACTTACTTAGCTCTTCGATACGTCTATCGATGAACTGGGAGAGACTCGGATCGGCGGCCATTTCTTTGCTTTTTTGAAACGCAGCGATAGCTTCGTTCTTCATCCCTATATTTTCATAGCCAGTGGCTAAATAGAAGTATGATTCAGCATCAGGTTTTTGTTCTACAACCGTTTTAAAGCGTTCGATAGCTTTATCGAACTGTCTAGATTGTAGCGAGAAAAGACCTAATGTTTTATTCGCTTCTAAGTTTTTAGGTTCTGCTTGTACTACTTCACGTAAAATAGCGATTCCGGCCATCGGATTGTTTGTTCCGGTAACCATAGCAGCTCCTAATCCTGTTTTGGCATCCAAATTTGCACCGTCTAGTTCTACTGCTTTTTCATAAGCTACAATAGCCTGCTGATTCAGCGCTTTGGCCATGGTACTATCTTGAAGGTTAGTATACGCTTTACGGTAAGCATTTCCTGCTTTTAACCAATAGTCGAATTTAGGAGAAATTTTCGCCATTTCCTCATACAATAATGCTTGAGGGGCAAATTTTTCCACATCATTCCATTTATTGGCCAATTGCTGGTAGAAATCTACTTTTTCTTGGCCATCGGCTTTTTCAGCTTTTGCTTCCAAGTCGTTGATTTCTGCTAATAGGGAAGGGTTTAAGCCGCGTTTTGCAGCTTCGGAGGCCGTGCTCAGGTTCACTTGTTGAGCAGGGGCAGCTGAAGACTCAGCGGCACCTGCGGTATCTTTTTCTTGATCAACCAAGCCCTTCACCGGACGTAACACAAGGAATCCCATAATGAGGACGACTGCTGCAACAACGATGATTTGGATTTTCTTGGTATTTTTCATGAATCGAATACTTATTTTTTATTCCCGTTTTTAACTTTTTCTACAAAAACTTTTGCAGGTTTGAAACTAGGCACGAAGTGCTCAGGAATGATGATAGCTGTGTTTTTAGAGATATTACGTGCTGTTTTTTCCGCTCTCTTTTTTACCACAAAGCTTCCAAAACCTCTAACGTACACATTTTCTCCACCTACCATTGCGTTTTTAACCACTTTGAAGAATGCTTCAACGGTTTCTTGTACATCAACCTTCTCTAAACCAGTTTTGTTAGAGATTTCTGCAATAATTTCTGCTTTAGTCATATCTATATTTACTCTAATTATTCTAAACCCTTGGCATCTTTGCCCTTTTGGGGATGCAAAAGTATTCTTTTAAAATGAGTAATGGAAATATTTTTATGTTTTTTTACAGACCAAATTCCTACTATTCAAGTATTTAGTCTAAAATTCCCCAATATTACATTTCAAAAGGCTTGCAAAGCTACAATTATTTTATTGACAATCAAAGAATTAATACATCTTGTGACAACAATATTTCAGATAATGCTTGGATACCTTCCTTCGAATGCAGTGCTGAAATCACGATACGATTTAACAAGGGACTGGTCGGTAAGGGATAGGGAAAACTCGAAATTAACACCTTCTTTTTCAGCAAGGCTCGGTATAATCCAGGTTCTTTTGAGGTAAAAACCGGAAACCGCGGCACCTGTTGTAACCTCGCTTGCGCGAATAAGTCTTTCGCTAGCGCTATATTTTCATGCAAACGCTCGAATGCTGCCTCATAAATTTCCTGCCCCTTTAGCAAGGCAAATAAGGCTGCCGGTGCGCTCGGCGAAGCCCCCATATAGATAGGATGTTTGCGAATCAGGTGAATGTAACGCTCCGGCCCCAAGATAACACCAGCATCGGTTCCCATTCCCTTTGCTAAGGAAGCTAATAGAACAAGCTCCAGATTTTCCGATTCAAAGGCTGCAGTATCAACCGAGGGCCTATTTTTTTCCAAAACAGCGATTCCATGGGAATCATCCAAGATAAACAGCACTTTTTTATGTTTCGGGAGCTGCCGAAAATCAGAAAATTCAAATAATTCCGGAGTTAAATTATCCAAACAGTTGGAGATAATCACAAATTGCGACCCTGCGGATTCCTGGATTTCCTGGATAACATCGGTTTTCCATTGCTGAAAGCTTCGGTTTTCGGAATGATTTTCTTCCAACCATAAAGCCGGATGACTGCCGGGTGCATAAAACACCTGACCTATCTTCGCTAAAGATCGTACCACAGCTTGCGCGGCCAGATAGCCCGAAGATAACAATACCGCATCTTCAAAGCCAAAGCGCTGCGCCATATGCTTTTCGGCTTCTTCGTAAATTCCCAATTGCACATTATTGGTTCTGGAAGTACCATTGTTTAGGCCATAAGCATCTATTCCTTGCTTATAAAGCTGAATATAGGCCGGGTTATCCAACAAGCCGAGGTATGCCGTTCCGCCGAAGAAGGCGTAATCTTGACCATCAATGTGAATGGTTCTGCCGGTAGGCTGATGCAAGTTGCGAAAAGAAGTCATGTTTCAGGTATTGATAGGCAAATGTACAAAAACCTTCCCTAACCGATTTACCCAATCTATCTCCCTTATTCGTCAATTGGTCTACAAATAATTTCAAACCGAGTAAGCTGTTCCTAAATTCCTCAAAAAAACAATCCATGCGTTTTATCCTTCTTATTTTTCTCTTGTTTCCATATGTTGCCAGCAGTCAACAGGCCCTCATTTCTGGACGAATCCTTCAGAAAAACAAAAAACCATTAAGCGCTGCCAATATTTTTATTTCGGGTAGTTATGACGGTGCCAGTAGCGATAGTTTAGGATTTTTCCATTTTAACAGTGCCCTTAAGGGGCCTCAAACCTTACTCATTAGCGCCGTTGGCCTTCAACCCCAAAAAGCATCCATCGATCTTAAAGACTCCATCTATCTAACCATTATCCTTCAAGCAGATCAGCAGGCTATTGAAGAAGTGCTTATTCGTGCCGGACAGTTCAAAGTAGGTCAACAAGCAAATGCAGCCATATCTCCTTTAGATATTGTGACTACTGCTGGAAGTATGGGCAATATTATCGCAGCATTAGAAAAGCTTCCCGGTGCTCAGATTGCTGGTGAAAACGGACGATTGATGGTTCGCGGAGGAGATCCTTGGGAAACCCAAACCTATATTAATGGATTTCGGGTTGCCCAACCCTACACGGCATCGGCCAATGGAGTGCCTGTAAGGGGTCGTTTTTCGCCCTTCCTTTTTAAGGGCACCAATTTTTCTACAGGAGGCTATTCAGCAGAATTTGGCAATGCTCTATCCAGTATATTAAACCTTAGCACGGATGTGAAACTCGCTGAACCCAAAACCGACTTATCCTTTTCTTCCATTGGCCTTGGTCTCAGCAACAGCCAAACCTGGAAAAACAGCTCACTCAGTATCAATGGAACCTACAGCAATCTGGGGCCCTATTTAAAGATCATCCCACAGGACATCGTTTGGGAAAAACCTTATCAACAAACCAATGCCGAAGCCATTTATCGAACTAAAAGCGACAAGCATTTCTTCAATCTATATGCCGCATACAGCGATGAACGCTTTGCTTTTGAAGATTATGCCATAGCTTATGATCAATCCGTCAAAACCAGTATCCACGAGAATAATATATATCTCAATAGCAATATCAGCTATTATCTTCCGGCTGGATGGTAGTTTGACTTGGGTGGAAGTACCCGATTTACCTTTAAAGTAGGTCAACAGTTAAAACTAATCAGCATTGAAGAAATAGAGAGCTTTTATGCTGCCAACAAAGGCACCTATTGCTATGGAAAATCAGGAGAAAATTATTTAATAGATTATACGTTAGATCAATTGGAAAAACAATTAGATCCTGAATTATTCTTCCGGATAAACAGAGGCTATATTGTGCAGCATCGTGGCATAAAAAGCATTGCCATCCACTCCAATTCAAGGCTACGGATTATTTTTAACCACAACCCCGCCAGCGATGCCATCGTCAGCCGAGAAAGGGTGCAAGCCTTTAAGTCCTGGTTAGCATAAGCACTACCCTTCCCTACAAATGGAATTTCAGCGGAATATTCACCCCTACGGAAAAAGTAAAGCCATCAATAGGTTTAAAATCCTTTTTTGTGTTGATATCGAAACCATAACCCGCGGCGAATTCCAAGAGATTGAACAGCCCTACTCCAGCTTTAGCAGTTGCTGTATAAGGGGTTATCTCACCCTTAATAAATGGCCAAATTGCCACATTATTCAGGTAATAGGTCAGGCCAAGTTCGGGGATAACGGTGGTTTTATCCATCATCCAGGTAAAATTAGCGCCAGCATCGATTTTTAAGAATTGGGAAGGGTTGGTTGCAAACAGCCCCCAACCGGAAGCCTTGAGGAAACTTCCACTTTGGTACTGATAGCCCAAGCTAGGGCCAAAAATCCAACCGTTATTTTGATTCCTTTGGGCATGTGCCTGCCCTACAGTCAGGCCCAAAACAAGTAATAAACTATAGAAAACCTTCATTTGATATTTCTTTATTGCAATTTACAATAAAATCTATGAAATTAATTCCATGACGGTTTCATATTCTTCGCCAAAGCGTTTTCGCAGTCGTTGGTTATATTTCTTGACGGCTTCCAAGGAAACCCCCAGCACATTCGCCGTTTCATGCGAGCTTAATCCCAGTTTCTGAAGAACAATAAAGCGAATACTTTTCTCACTGAGGTCCGAGAAATCGCGGCGCATCTGACCGTAATAAGAAGGAAATTTCTCTTCAAACAGCTGCTTAAACTTCCTCCAATGCTCATCTGTCATCACATGCGAATACAAAACCTGCCTCAGCTTTCCATTTTTCTCTTCAATATAAGCCGATTTAGAAAGGTTTATCCGTTTTATTTCCGTTTGCAAGCCTTCAATCTGTCTATTCTTCTCCTCGAGGTATTTCAAATAACTGTCCATGGTTCGGTTAGTGCGTTCCAATTTCTGATCGAGCAGCAATTTTTCCATACGGAAAGCCAGCACCTTGCGTTCGTAGCGACTATAACGGATACGTTGCTTCCGCCTTGAATCGATATAGGCAATACAGGAAATCACCAGCAAAAGACAGATAATGATGATAAACATGATCCGCAACGTCTTCTGCTGATCCATTTTAAGACTACTGATTTTTCTTTCGTTTAGAAAACGTTCCTTCGCCACCTGAATTTTAGTACGTTGTATGGCATGGAAGTTTTCACCAAAATCAATGCTATCTTGCAAAATGGATAAGCTCCGTCTAGCATCCAATTCCATGTACTTATCGCCCAATTGTGCAGCCAGGAGTACTTTTAGCTTTTCTGTTTCTATCCACACCTCGGTTTTATAGCGAATCGTCGGTAAGATACTCCTTAGCCATTCCAGGGTCTTTTGCAAGGCTGGCCAATTCTGTTGCGCAGCATAAATTTTCGCTTTTAGAACACCGGCAAAACAAACATTTGCCCCATCATTTACCAATTGGCTCAACCGAATATCCTCCTCCACGTAAGCCATGGCGGAATCCAACAGGCCTTTTCCTAGCGCAATCTGACCTAAATTCCCTTTCACTTTAGCCAAACGAAGCTCGTCTTTTTGGGCTTCCGCAAGCGTTTCGGCCTCCTTCAAATAGCCATAAGCAATGGCCGTATCTCGTGCCTGCAAATAATACAGTCCTAAATTATCCAACAAGGTCGCTCGTTTATTGCTGCCTGCAGCACTGTAATGCAGGGCCTTTTTTAAATAAGCCACCGCATCTTGATACTCGCCAATGGTACCAAAAAAATAGCCTAGGGCACGGTAAGAATCATCAGGGGTGAGCAAAGTCGAAGGCGAAATTTCCCCGATTTTAAACGAGGCCGCCATAAAATAGGGCAAGGATTTCTCTAACTGCACAAATTGATAGTAATACTTTGCGAACTCCAACTGAGCCCAAAGCAATAAGGCCGGGGTCTTCGGTTTCGCGGGCTTTAACGAGCGCTAACTGAAAATAACGCTCACTATACGGGTTCAAACTATTAAATCGCCGTGCTATCCCCCTGCCCATCAAAGCATAATATACCAAGGATTGCATTTTTGGCGAAGCTTTCAGCACCTGTTGACGCAAAGGGGTCAAAAACTCCTTTAAAGCCAAGGTATCTGCTTTATAATTCCCTTCCCGCTCAATAAAATTACTTACAGAGCCGTTCGTTTTACTTTTTCGGTGCTGTGCATAGCCAGGTATAACTACCCCAAATAGCAATAGAAGGAAAGCATAAACAGATAATTGTTTAAACATCAGTTATTAAAATAATAGTATCTCTTTACAAGATTTCGTGTGATTTAAATCGAAGATACAATAATCTATAGGATTTAAACAACATAAGGGTATACAAATGGCATAAAAAGCTCATTATCTGCAATATAGAAAATTATCAATTTAATTTACACGAACAATAAAACAATATTTTTGCACGCTTTGTCCCTTTTTGTTCACCAAAATAGGCAAATATGGAATTAAGGCATAAAATTTGTCCGCCAATTGTCCGATGGTTAAATTATTAAACTTTAGACAATATTGTTTATATTTGGTTAGTCGAATAAATCACACTAAATAAATCGACCTTGGAACCTAGTTCCGCTCACACAATTGTATGATAGCTCTTGTTGTCAGGCCCCCAAAGCTGGTTGCACCTGTTATTGTATTTGGTACTATACTATTAGTAAAATCGAAGCACTATGGAATTTCTGTATGCTATTCCTTTAGGCACCATTCAGGTTTTGTCAGAAGCCTGCATTCGTCTATTACAAACGAATATCCTGGTGTATATTTTGCAAGGGGTGCTCCTCTATGGCCTTTGCATCTGTTCTGTCATCTTTCTGATGTCTTTTTTAGGCCGAAACCTCGATAAGAAACAGAAAATAACCTATTGCAAACTACAAGAACGCTATATTAATTTTATTCAAAACCAACTATCTACGCATGAATGCCTCAGGGAAGAGGACTTCCAACGCGCTTATTATAAATATTTCGAAGATCTGCCCCATAGGAACCCGGCCTTTTTGTCCTTGGCCTTCCACCTTTTGATGCAGGAAGAAACGTACCTCAAGGAAAGTTATAATTTTGAAACCTTTAAATCGGCTTTGCATATCGCCGCTCAACCACCTCGGGGTTATAATGCGCTAATTGCCAATTTCAAATTGCGCACCTGCTATCGGGTTTCTTTGTTGAAAAACTATGTCTTAAACTCCAAGCTGATGATGGATATCCGAAAATGGATCCCCAAACATACCTGAACCTAGGAAAATCTGAATCCCCTTGTTCTATTTATGGCAGATTAAAACTAATTTGCATGGGTATTGTTTACCCCAATACTTGATAAACAACTATGAAAAAGAAAAAACTCTCAATTGAACAATGCGCCGGCCTATTGGAAGTCCTGCAAAAGCGTTTTGAAAAACATATAGAACGACATCCTGACCTGCAATGGACTGCAGTACAAGCCAAACTTGAAGCACATCCCGACAAACTGGCCTCCTTAATGGAAATGGAGCAAACCGAAGGGGAACCAGATGTTTTATTTTACAATAAAGAAACGGATGAATATGGCTTTGTAGATTGTGCTGCGGAAAGCCCTAAAGGCCGCCGTAGCTTATGTTATGATGCTGAAGCCTTAGCCTCCAGAAAAGAACACAAGCCCAAGAATAGTGCAGTAGCCGTGGCTGAGGCCATGGGCGCAAGCCTGTTGGATGAAGCCCAATACCAACAGCTACAGGAAACCGGGAAATATGACTTGAAGACTTCGTCCTGGCTAAAAACGCCAGATGCCGTTCGCACCTTAGGGGGAGCTCTGTTTGGTGACCGACGTTATAACCGTGTGTTTACCTACCATAATGGTGCTGAATCCTATTACGCCGCACGCGGTTTCCGAGTGTTATTAACAGTATAACAAAAAGTACTTGACCGCGGTCAAGTACTTTTTTGTTAGTTTGCTTTTAGCCCCACCTTTTCCCCTAGCTGCACCAGGGTTTCTATTCTTTTTTGGGAATAGGCCAAAATATCTGCATCGGGCTGAATGCTGTCCTTTTTAAAGATCTGTACTACAGTTGATCCGCCATATTCGAAATAACCCTTCTCCTCGCCTCTTTCAAAGCTATAGGGGCCATCGTGACCTTGGATGATCTTACCCACCAGCAATGCACCAACTTCCAAGTGCAATACATCACCAAAGTTTTCGGTATGCAATATGGTCAGTTCCCGGTAGTTCTTCGCAATCAAAGCACGCGTTTCGGCCAAAGCCAAAGGATGCACCGAGTGCAACACCCCTTTTATGCGACGAACACCATCCTGTGTACCTTTATCGATATAGCTATAGCGGTGGTAATCGTTCGGCGCCAAACGATACACAAAACACCAGCCATCGGCATATTCGGCAGCCAAGGCTTCATCCTTCAATAAACTTTCCAAGCTATACCAATAGCCCTTTACCGGAATATTGCTGGCCTCCGATAGATCGAAGATCATTAACCTGGAATCAGCAGGTGATATCAAATGCGACGGCTCGTTATCAATCGGGCGTGCATTTTCCTTCAGCTCGCGGATAAAGAAATCATTAAAGCATTTAAAGGAATGGATAGGCTCCTTCACCTCCTCGGTATTGATTTGATAATGGTCGATAAATTTTGGAATCTGCCCTAAGCTTTTTGGCGACTTCACGTAACGCGCATAGGCTTTCGATACCATGCTTTTATTCAACAACGATTTGGTCAATGCCCTGCCTAAGGTGTTTTTGTACAAAAAGGCCAACCCATTCACCTTGTAAGTGTTCTCCAGTTCTATTTTCTTGGTTTGCCGATTGTATAACTCCGGAACTTTCATTTGATAGCGATTTATGGCCAAATTTAATAAATAGAATTTAGTTTACGATAGTGGAAAGAGAGAGTATACTAGTGAAAAGGACAATAATGTAGTTCGGCGGTGAACTCTTGTAGACATTTTGTTGTGCTTTTGCACTTCCCTTGTTCAACACTTTTCAATGGGTAGTGATAGGGGTGAGAAAGGGGTTTAGAAGGGTGGTGATTTTTTGAAGTATGGTTAGAGTTCTCATGGTGCTGTTATCGTGAGCGGATTCGAAGGACTGCTACGTCAGTGCAATCAATCATGCATATCGCTCTTAATAGTAGTGTCTTACAGCAATATGTCTTTGATAGCTTCGTCAAAGTGTTTGACATCAGTAGATGAAAATTGTTAATCACATTTTGATATCATCACATCAATAACAGTTAATTAAGTACATTAAGAATGCTTGAACACACTGTCGTACTTGTCGTTCGTGGTTGGACACAGCTAGTAATGACATGTTTTTACAATACATTTTTAATAAACGTATTAGTTATGCTTGAATGTATTGACGTACCAGACCTTCGAATCCGCTCAGGATGACAATACTTGCCGGCACGCAATATAAGGCGGGCCGCAGTTTACTAACATAGCCCAAGAAAAGAACGACATTTTGCTGTGCTCTTTCCCCAGGCTACCTCGCTGCTTATTTTAATTATTTCTTTGCGCCGCCACCTCTTAATAAGGCGACCAGTAATAAAATAAATACGGCGCCTCCTACTACCCATACCCAAGGTTTGGCAAATAGATTTCCGTCATCACCCTTATCAATATCCACATTAATGTCTAGTCCCTTTTCTTGTGCAAAAGATTGCAGGGATAAAAAAACAAACATGAAGAGCGTCCATGGACGCATGCTGCTTAACAATTCTCTTTTCATAGCATCGTAATTTTAGTTTATAGGGGTTATAACATCCATTCTCAATTAAATGTTTTTTGCTGGTTCTTTTTTGCTGTTGCTGCTGGGTGGCATTTCTTGCTCGCCATCTTGCAATGCCGCTAAGAGTTCGTTTAAACAAATCGTTGCGTAGGTCGATTCCTGATCGGAATAAGCATAGGGTAAGATAAGCTGGTTATTATGAATCATCTGCCCACAAGAATATAAAACATTCGGTACGTAGCCATTCCGTTCTTCTTCATTGGCGAATAATAAGGGCCGAGTTAATTTTCCGATGACCTTGGTCGGGTCGTTTAAGTCTAATAAAATAGCGCTTAGGGAATATTCGCGCATGGGTCCCACCGAATGGGTAATCACTAACCAGCCGGCCTCCGTTTCTAGGGGTGAACCGCAATTACCAACCTGAATATATTCCCATGGGTATTCAGGCTCGGCCACTAAAATAATCTCCTCATGCCAGTTGGTGAGGGAAGTCGAAAAGGTGATGTAGCTATTCTCTCCATCAATGCGGCAGAGCATCGCGTATTTCCCGTTGATTTTTCGCGGAAACAGGGCCGCCCCTTTATTGGCGATCTTCCCATTGATGGGCTGCACCTTAAAGTTGACAAAATCCTTGGTCGATAACAGTTTGGGAAGAATGGAATGGCCATCATAAGCCGTATAGGTGGCGTAGTAAGTAACCTTCCCTTTTTCATTGACATAGCGTACAAATCGTGCGTCCTCGATACCGTTTTTCTCGGTATCACTAATCGGGAAAATCACCCGTTCCGATATAGAGGTGTCCAAGGAGTAGGAAATTTCATAATGTGAGGAGGCAATCCACAGCATTTGTTGCATCAGGATTTCATCATCATGGGTCAGGTCATGGTCTTCAATCATCTCGCGCACAAAACGCTGCAACTCATCGTAAGTGAAAGTTTCTGTAAGCTTGTTTTGTATGACTTCCATAATGCCATTCTCCGGCTTATGGAGCTCGACCAGTTTCTCCAAAAATTCCTCCCTTTTGTAGCGATGGTTTTTAATGTGTTTTGGTTTATCCAATAATCCCCCGACCTCATCCAGGTGGATATTGAGGTCCTTGTCGATAATGGCCGATCGGAACACAATCGAAGAGAGGTGCCCTTCCCCTACGGCTCTAAAGCTCATGATAATCCTTTTTTCCCCTTCGTGAATTTGCGATTGATCGGGCGACAAGATAATAGATGGGTTAAAATAGGCCGCCGCTTCAATGGAATATTCCATAGTAAAATAGGACCCGATCAGCAGCTTATCCACATCTGTCAGGCTTTGCTTATCAATTTTGAGTTCTTTCAACACAGGTTCCACGTAATCAAAGTTACGATCCAGCACCCGTAAGATGCTGCGATGCCGGCGGGCATAGTTCCTCAGGATTTGGGTCACCAGGTTGGACTTCTGCTCGGCAGACATCGCCAATACCCGGCCGACAATTTTCTTAGACCGATCTATGGACAGGACAAACCTACGGGCTAACACCCGATCCATTTTAGGCTTAAAAAATATCTGTTTTCGGTTTACTGTAATTCCCATTATGATGAATTTATTACAACACGTTTATTCCATAACGTCATAAATGCCCTGATGTTTAAGGAATTGTCATAATATTTTTATTTTTCTGCCCATGCTGAACAAATTCAGCAGCACATTGTTCCTTTCATAGATCACGAATAAAACATTCAAATTTTTGGAACGATATCTATGAAAATATTAATTATTGGCACCTACCTTCCCCTGCAATGTGGCATTGCTACCTTTAGCCACGACTTATACCGCTCTTTACGTGGCAAAGGCCAGGATGTGGATGTGCTAGCTATTTCTGCCCAGGCGGACTTAAAATATCCGCGGGAAGTGGTTTTTAGTATTTACCGCAATGAGCTTTCCGATTATAAGCTTGCTGCACTATGGATAAATAGCCAAAAATACGATGCCTGCATTATACAACATGAGTTTGGGATTTTCGGAGGACCTGCCGGCAATTTCTTGCTGACCTTACTGAAAGGGTTAAAAATTCCGGTAATCAGCAATTTACATACGGTATTGCAGGAGCCTAGTGCGGAGGAATATGAAGTGATTCAACAGCTTGCCGCGGGAAGTTCTATGCTCACGGTGATGACCCAGCGTGCCATTAGCATGTTGCAGGATCGGTATCATCTTCCTGCCGATAAATTAAGGCTTATTCCACATGGGGTTCCTGAATTTGGCATTACTGCAACAGAAGCCAAAGAGTACCTCGGTCTGGAGGGAAAAACCGTAATGCTGTCCTTCGGTTTATTGGGGCGTAGCAAAGGTTTTAACGTAGCTATTGAGGCGGTATCCAAAATACGCGATGAAAACTTTGTGTATATCATTTTAGGTGCTACCCATCCGAATGTGCTGCGCGAGGAGGGTGAGAAATATCGCAACGAACTCATTCAGCTAGCCGCCGATTTAAACTTAAGTGGGAAGGTGCAGTTTGTAAATAAATATGCCAGTGATACGCTGCTACAGATTTATTTAAAAGCCTGCGACATCTACGTTACCCCTTACCCGCATGAAAACCAGATGAGTAGCGGCACGCTGTCCTTTGCTTTGGGTGCGGGCGCCGCCGTAATCTCCACACCTTATTGGTATGCAAAGGATTTACTGGCCGAAGGGCGCGGCTGTTTATTTGATTTTAATGATGCGGATGCTTTGAGCCACTGCGTGCAACAATTAATAGATACCCCTTCTTTAATGCAATGGTATCGGCAGAATGCGCTGCGTTTTGGCAGCAGTATGTCGTGGTCTAATGTTGGCCAGCAACAGGTGGAGTTAATCGCGACACTCTTGGCGAGCCAATCCCGGAATAAAAGTATGGAAATCGTACGCAGCAAAGCGGTGGCCTTGGGTCTTAGCTTTTCGAAAAAAGCGAAAGGTCAACATCAAATTGCTAAAAACTAATTGTGCAAAATTTTACAGAACAGACCTTAAAGCACCTTATCACTTCTTTTTTTGAAGAAGTTCCGGTTGTAGACCTCCGTTATATTCGAAAACTGAGCAGCCAAACCGGGATATATCAGCATGCGCGCTATCAGCTTCCTAATTATCATCATGGCTATTGCTTGGATGATAATAGCCGGGCCCTGCTCTTGCTCTTAATGGCCGATCCGACGCAGCAGGAGGAAACGCTATTTCGATCCTACCTCTCTTTTATTGCCTATGCCCAATTAGCCGATGGCAACTTTCGGAATTTTATGAGCTATGACCTGCAATGGCTAGAGCCGCAAGGTTCCGAAGATAGCTTGGGGCGCACAATTTGGGCTTTGGGTTACCTCATGAATAATACAGCTTATGCCTCCTATTTTGCGCTGGCCGATGAGCTTTTTAACCGTAGCCTCAACCCTATGCTGACGCTACGTTCCGCACGCGCCATTGCCTACACCTTACTCGGTTTGGAACAGGCCTTAGCCGTGAAACCTAAGGATGGCTGCTATTTGGAAAATGCCAAGCAGCTCAGCTTATTTTTAGTGGGTGAATTCCGATCCTGCGCCGATGCAGATTGGCCTTGGTTCGAGGAGGTCATCTCCTATGATAATGCGGTTATTCCCCTGGCTTTGTTGCGCATGTCCAACTTGTTCCAGAAAGAAGAGTGGCAACAAATTGGCTTGGAGGCTGCTAATTTCTTAGATAGCATTCTCTTTCAGGGCGATCACCTGTCGACCATCGGGAATGAAAGCTGGTATAGTAAAGGTAGGGAGTGCTCAATTTACGGTCAGCAGCCTATTGAAATTCCTAGCATTATCATGCTGTACCAAGAATTGTATCGCCTTGCCCCTTCGGATTTGCTGGCCCATAAAATCTATAAAAGCTTCCTTTGGTATTTGGGGTATAATGTACAAGGCGAAAACATGTTCAATGCCGTGGAAGGTTCTTGCTATGATGGCCTGGAAGCTTATGGCGTGAATAGGAACCAAGGAGCAGAAAGTAATATCTCCTTCTGGATGAGCTATGTGTTGCTGCAGGAGTGGTTGGCAGGGCGGGGGTAGCTAAAAATTTAAAAAAATAATTTTTTCTTTTGTTTAATCGTTTAAATGAAATAATTTAGTAGTACCAATTGCTAAAATCGATGTCAAAGAAGGTTTCTATGAAAGATATTGCAACCGAGCTCGGGGTATCCGTTGCTTTGGTTTCCTATGTCTTAAACGGTAAGTTTACAAATCGGATAAACGTAGAAACAGCCGAGAAGATACGAAAGCTGGCTAAGCAACATAATTACCGTCCGAATCAAATCGCAAAGAGTTTAAAGAGCAGCAAAACCTACACTATTGGTTTAATTATCGCTGATATTTCCAACTTATTCTATTCTTCCATTGCACATTTTATCGAAGAAGAAGCCAACAAGCAAGGCTATAATGTTGTTTTTGGCAGTGCCTATGAAGATCCGGAGCGCTTTGCCTCCATCTTAGATGTATTCATTGCCAAGCAAGTGGACGGATTAATTCTAGCCGTTCCTGAAGGTGGCGAGAAATATTTGGAGCGGGTGAAAGAAGTAAGTTTGCCTTTTGTAGTTTTAGACCGGGAGTTTGCCGAGCTTGACCGCAGCATGATTGTTAATATTGATAATTATGGGGCCTCGAAAGTGGTGGTTGAACATTTTCAACAACAAGGCTTTACAAAAACTGCTGCAATAGCATTAAAAACCAACTTGAAGCACTTACAAGCGCGTAAGGAAGGTTTTATGGAAACCAGTAGTCAAGCTTTAGGACTTCGCGAACCCCTCTTTTATGAGGTGTTGGAGAAAGACCTGGAGCAGGAAATAGAACGGATTATCCTACATGCCGTACAAGTAGAAAAGGTAGATTCTCTTTATTTTTTCACCAATCGTATTGCGATGGCCGGTCTGGCAGTATTGGCACGATTTGATATCGCCGTTCCCGAACAAGTAGCTGTCGTTTGTTTTGATGAAGCTGATGCTTATAAAATCTTTAAACGCGAAATTACCTATGTTCAACAGCCGCTAAAAGAAATGAGCCAAATGGCCGTTCAAAAAATCCTAAATCCGGAGATTAGAAAATTAAAAAAGATTTTTCAAACGAAGTTGATCGTTAAAGAATCTACTAATCAAATTATAGATAACGAAAAACTATAAGGAAATAACCAATTTATTTCTGTTTTATTTAAGCAAGTAAACTGATAAACCATCTATTATTTAACAAAGTGTTAAGACATCCTTAATAAATAGATAATACGAGGCTTCTAATATTGCAGGAATATTAAAAAAGAACAAAGTCTTCGCTTGGATGATTTTGTTTAATCGTTTAAACAAACTACCTATGAAAAAATTATGTATGCTTTTCCTCAGCTTGGCATTGCTTTCTTGCAGCAAGAGCAGCTTGCCCGGCAATCAACCGCCAGAAGAAAATCCTCCGGGTGCAACAGTCGATCTTGCGGAAAAAATTGTGGCTCACCGCGGTGCATGGAAAGAGTTCGGTTATCCAGACAATTCCCTAATTGCATTTGAAAAAGCCTTGAGCATGGATATCCTAGCCTCGGAATGCGATATTCAAATTACCAAAGACGGCAAAGTGTTGATTTACCATGACGAACAAATTAACGGCAAGTACGTAAAAGACCTAACTTATCAGCAAATCCAAGAGACTTACAATCTAAGTAACCAAGAGGATGTGCCGCTATTATCGACCTTCTTAACCAGCTTGTCGGCCTCCAGTACAAAAACCCATTTATGGATGGATGTTAAATCACTGAGCGATGCCGCCGGCGGTAATGAGCAATCGATCCGTGCCGGAAAAGAGGCTAGCAAATTAATAAAAGCCGCAGGGCTAATGAGCAAGGTTCGCTTTTTAGTCGGCCGTAAAGCCGTATTAGACCCTGTAATTGCAGAAGTGGATGGAAAATGGGAAGTAGCCTATATGAACACGGCTTATACCGCCAATCAATTCAGCAATGCAGGCTATACTTGGGCGAACTTCTCCTATGCCCATATCTACAAGTCGGGGACTGGTGATCAGCCTTTATTTGACAGTTATACCGATAAAAACATCAAATTAAGTGTACACACCGTAGATGATGTCGCTATCGCACTTTGGTTTTTAAAACAACCAAAACTCTATGGTCTTACAACCAACAACCCGTTAATTATGAAAAATCTAAAACTCTAATCTTCTACTTATGAAATTTGTTTCATTCAGGTTTAGAAATAGGACGACCCGTGCCTCAGTTCTGTTTCTACTAACCGTAGGCCTACCAACAGTAGGTTTACAAGCGAACAGTAAGGCTCCTTCCCTTACTTTTTTATCGGGGATACAGCAAGAACCAACCATTAAGGTGGTTGATTCTAACGGGGAAGCCATTGCAGGTGCTTCGGTCCATGTGGTAGGCACCTCCATTTCAGGGTCGACCAACCAGCAAGGAGAACTCAAACTCGCCGGTATCAAAAACGGACAATCCATTCGTGTAAGTATGCTAGGCTACCAGGAATTGGTGAAAGCATATATAGCAGGAGAAGCCTTGCAATTTACCTTATTAAATAACGATGAGGCTTTAGAAGAAGTGGTGGTTGTGGGCTACGGCACCCAGTCAAAAAAAACCGTAACAGCAGCAATCGGCCGTATTGATGGCAAAAACTTTGAGAATCTACCCTTAAACTCGGTTGGTGATGCCATGAAAGGGAAAGTAGCAGGTTTACGCGTTTATACCACCGACAACCAACCAGGGGAAAACCCAACCTTCCGCATTCGGGGTGGTTCCTCCATCAACCAATCCGATGCGCCTATTATTGTCGTAGACGGGGTAGTTCGGGATATGTCTGGCATCAACCCAAACGACATTGAATCGGTTGAAATCCTAAAAGATGCCGCTGCAGCTGCCATTTATGGCGCACGTGCATCGAATGGTATCGTGATGATTAGCACCAAAAAAGGAAAAAACCAAAAGCCACAGATTACTTTTGAGAGCAGCCATGCTGCTCAAAGCCCGGCACAGCAGTTTGACCTGATGAACGCCGAAGACTATATTACTTGGATGCGTAAAGCCGTTCAGAATGGTAAATACCCCCAGCGGAACTTCCAGAATGGCTATTCCATGAGTTCGGCAAATACCGAAACCTCTATTTGGACGCCTCGTTATTTGGAAAATGGAGAAAATGCACCGGAAGGTTGGAAAACAATGACTGATCCATTAGATCCTAGCAAAACCATTATGTTCCAGGATGTAGATTACCAAAAGCGTTTCTTTGATAATTCCTTCTGGAGCAACTACTATGTAGGTGTAAACGGCGGAAGCGAAGCTGTGAAATACGCTGCCTCCGCAGGCTATACCGATGACCAAGGGATTGGTATCGGCACGGGATACGACCGCTTTACCATGAAAGGCAATATGGACATCAAAATCACCGATAAATTGAACTTTGCCGGTGGCTATGATTTCTCTAAAACCAATATGGAAGACTACCCGGATAATAAACGGAACTCCGTTCAAAGAGGCTTAAGTACACCGAATACCCACCGCTTATACAATACCCTGACTGGACTACCGGAAAAAGGAATTAATGGCAGCACCCCTGCCCCAGATTGGTATGAATATTACTATGACCGTGGCCAAGTAACCAAGAGAAATACAGCCTTCGGACGTTTAGACTATCGCCCTATTAATGATTTGAAGTTTACGGCCATGTTGACCAATTTCAACCGCCATTCCCGCTTCAATAGCTTTATCAAAGCCAATGAATACAATGGCCTACGGGATACAGAAGAAGGATTCAGCGAAACAGAACGTTTAAACTTTCAGGCGTATGCAAACTACAGCAAGCAAATTGGGGATCATGATTTGAACATCGTAGTAGGTACCGATTATATGAAGGATAAACTGAACTCCTTTTCGGCCTCGGTAACGGGTGCTTCTTCCGATAAGGTGCCAACGCTATCTGCGGGTTCTATCCCAGGTATGCCTAGTAGTGGTCGTACTGCAGAAGTGTTGATTTCCTATTTCGGTCGAGCCAACTACAATTATAAAAGCCGCTATTTATTAAGCTTAACTATGCGTGCAGATGGTTCATCAAAATTTGCGGAAGGCAATCGTTGGGGCTACTTTCCGGCGGCATCTGCAGGCTGGATTGTATCGGAAGAAGACTTCTGGACAGCAGAATCTTGGTTTAATAATTTAAAAATCCGTGGTAGCTACGGGATGACCGGAAACAATGCAATCGGCTTGTTTGATGCGTATGGTAGCTACAGTACCAGCGGCAAATACAATGGCAATTCTACCATCCTAACTTCCAGCATTCCGAACAATTCCTTGCGTTGGGAAACCACAAACCAGCTTGATATCGGTTTGGAAATGGGCTTCTTACATGATCGCATCAATGTATCGGCAGATTATTTCAATAAAATCACGAACGATTTGATTTTCGATCAACCCCTGCCCAATACCTCAGGCTATTCGTCGATTATGACCAATATTGGCAAGGTGAATTTCTATGGCGCCGACTTCCACCTTTCTACCGTAAATATTAAGAAAGGAAACTTCACCTGGTCTACGGATTTAACCTATAGCTATATCATGAACAAGGTGTTGGAATTACCGAATAATGGCTATGACAAAAACCGGATCGGCGGAATTACAGCAGGTGATGGCAGCAGCTTCGGAGGTATTGCTGAAGGAGAGCGTATGTATCAGATTTATGGTTTTGTAACAGACGGCATTTTAGAAACCAAAGAGGCTGCTTACAATGCGATGTATGATGCCAACTCCAACGGCTTCCGTTTAGAGGATCGCAAAGGCATTACTGGCCGTAAAGATGTGGGTGATTATGAGTGGAAAAACAGACCGGGTTCTACCCAACGTGCAGGCAAGGACCAAATTACTAATGAAGACCAGTTTTTACTGGGCTATACCATCCCACACTCAACAGGTGGTATCGGCAATAACTTCCAATACAAAAACTGGGGATTGAACATCTTTATGGATTATGCAATTGGCCATACGGTTCAAAACTACCTGCAAGAGCGTTACTTCATGGGTACTTTCAACTATAACTACAACCTAACGAATGCGGTTAAAGAAACCTGGCAACAACCGGGCGACAATCAGAAATATGCTAAATTCTTCGCGAATGATGCCGATGATGGCAATAAGAACTATTCGCGGGTTTCCAATGTGTTTAGTGAGAAAGGTGATTTCTTAGCCTTACGCGAAGTTACCCTATCTTATTCCCTTCCGCAAAGCTTGGTAGGAAAATGGGGTATGCAACGTGCTACGCTATACGCTTCGGGGCAAAACTTACACTTCTTCACTGCTGTGACGGGAGTTTCACCGGAGCGGGGAACCGGGTCGACTTACAACACGGACTACAACCCTTACCCTGCAGCCCGTAAATATTCACTAGGTATCAAAGTTTCATTTTAACGATCATGAATAAGAAATTCAGCATAATCATCGCAATGGCCGGTTTGTTAAGTTTTACAGCTTGCCATAATGATTTAAATATAGAACAAGACAGTCAACTGTCGGCGAATAACATGTGGAAAGAGCAGGCTGACGCCAAAGCGGCGATGCTTGGCTCGCATGCTCGCCTGCGCACAGCTTTTAATAACGGATTGGTGTACTGGGGCGAATACCGCACCGGCCTTTGGGGGCCTGGTACACATGGAGGACTATCGCAAACTGAACGCGACCGCACCTACCAAGGCACGATGGACAATACGCATACCTATGCCGATTGGGAGAATATCTATAAAATCATTAACCAAGCTAATCTGGTGATTCGTTATACACCAGGCATTAGCTTTAACAATGAAAACGAAAAGAATGAAGTTTTAGCAAATGCGCTCTTTGTTCGGGCTTATAGCTACTATTGGATCGCCCGTATCTGGGGAGATGCTCCTTTGGTTTTGGAGGGTTATGAATCTGCCGATCAGGAATTACGTCCGAATCGATCCTCCGCAGAAGATATCTTTAAACAAGTGGAGCAAGATATCAATGAGGCTGCACGCCTTATGCCAGCCTCTGTGACGGCGAAAAAGACCGCATCAATTGGAGCCATCCAAATGCTTAAAGCCGATTACTCCTTATGGATGTACAAGGTTAGAAATGCTGGAAATGCTTACTTAACAGCAGCGCAGGAGGCTGTAAATGTCGTTATCTCTAGCAATAAGTATACTTTACAAAGCAATTATGCGCAGATCTTTAGTTCTGCATCAGAGAATGGAAGCGAGGTTATCTACGCTTGGAACTATCAACAAGAAGAACATGTAGGTGGTTATCCTTCCGATTATCAATTCAATTCAGCAACCGTTACACCGAAATACCATTACAACCCGATTGTCGTAGGAACCGGTCAGCAATGGACATTCTATACCGATGCGTATATCAATGTGCTGAAGGCCAATCCGGCAGATAAGCGTTTGGCAACGACCTACCAGACTTTCTACGATGATGGTATGAAGCAAAACTTTGCCTGGACGAACAAATACAAAGGCACCTGGCTAAACAGCACCTTAGTCCTGGATTCAGACATTATCCTGTATCGTTTAGCAGATGCGTATTTCTTCGATGCAGAGATTAAGTTTTATCAGGGTAATTCTACTCAGGCGATAAGTTCATTGAACAAAGTGTTAGAGCGCGCCTACGGTACAGCAAACTATTACAACAGCACCGTGAATGTTAAGGATGTATTGGTAAAAGAGCGTATGCGGGAGTTTCCTTCGGAAGGCAAACTTTGGTGGGATTTTATCCGATTAGGTGTTGTATTTGAGATGAATCCACATTTGGCGGGAAAAGAAAACCAGGAGAATATCCTGTTATGGCCAATTTCAGATAATTCAATCAATGATAATCCAAACCTAGGAGGTCAAACTCCGGGCTGGAATTAATAATTGCTTATGAAAAATTTAGTGTTTTACATTTGGGTTTGTTGCCTGGCCGTTGGCCAGGCACTGGCTCAACAGCCTTTTCAAGGTGTTGTTGCCCACCGTGCAGGTATTTATGAAGATCCGGCTTTTCCTGAGAACAGTGTGGCCGCCTTACGTAAGAGTGCAGCCCTGGGGGTCAATATGATCGAGATTGATGTGCTGCTGAGCAAGGACCATCAGGTTGTGGTCAATCATGATCACGATTTCCAAGGCTTGGACATTGCCAGTTCGACATTTCAGGATCTAAAAGCCAAGGGGAAGCTTTCAAACGGTGAACAGTTAAGTAGTTTGGAGGCCTATATTCGAGAAATTGCCAAGCATAAAGGCCTGGGTTTACTCATTGATATCAAACGATCTAATGTAAGTCAAGCCTGGGATGCCCTAACCGGCCAATATGTAGCGGAAATTATCCGTAAAACTCAAAGCGAATCTTTTGTGGCGGTCATTGCGCCGATGTTTCCGGCCTTAGTAAAAATAAAAATTGACAATCCGAAAGTCAAAATCTATTATATTGGAGTAGATTATAGCCCGGAGACCCTTAAAGTGTTGGGATTTGATGGGGTAAACCTTCAATACAAGCGTTATCAAAGTGAGTATGACATGAAGGCCTTGCAAGATGCAGGCCTGGCTGTGGGGGCTTATGTCGTGGATGATGCTGCCATCATGAATACCTTGCTTGACCAGCAGGTGGACTTTATTACCACTAACAAACCATGGATTCTAATGGATGTATTGAAGACCCGAAAACAGAAATAGCATACCTTAATTAAGCCGCATGAATCTTACCGTAACAATGAAACAATTACTGAGCTGCCTCTGTTTTCTGTTGCTAATGGGCTGTTTACCCAAAGAAGCAAAACAGGAGAGCACGGCACAGAAATCGAGCAAAACAACCTATGCCTCCAAGAAAAACCTATCGCATATTAAAGTAGGATATTGTACTCCTACATTAGATGGCCCTTTTTATGTGGCACTGGAAGATGCCGTAAAAAACGCTGTAAAAGCTTATGGTATGCAATACTTAAGTACAGACGGGCAAGGTGACATCAATAAACAAGTAATGGCCGTGGACGACTTATTATCCAAAGGCATACAAGTATTGGTATTAAACCCTTTAGACCCTAAAGCCCTGGTTCCTATTGTTAAATCGGCCAATGAAAAGGGCGTAATGGTTTTTATCCTTGATTCTACAATTGAAGATGAAGCCCCTTATATATCCTCGGTCGTGGCCAACAATCAATTAAATGGGGAGCTATTGGGACTTTGGCTAGCCGAGCAAAAAAAAGCTGATTTGAAAATAGCCATTATTAGTGGCAACCAAGGAAATCCTGTTGGTCGGGAAAAGCGCTTAGGCTTTGTTCGCGGACTGGCAGATGGTCAATTGCATGGGCAGGCAAAAACCAACTTTCAGATTGTAGCCCAAGGCTGGGGTGGCTGGAATAATAACGGCGGCCTTAAAGCCATGGAAGACATCCTGGTCGCCCATCCGGAGGTAAATACCTTATTGGCAGAAAACGATGCCATGGCCTTGGGTGCATTAAAAGTAATTACGCAGATGGGAAAATCAGATGCCATTACCGTATTGGCCTTTGATGGGCAGAAGGAGGCGTATGTGGCTATAAAAAATGGTGAATTTGCAGTGACTGCGTTAAATAGCCCGAAAATATTAGGCGAGACCATGATTGAGGTTGTGGCGCGCCACTTAAATGAGGAAGAAACCGCCCGAACGATTTATACCCCGTCGGTATTGATTAATAAACAGAAAGTTGATCAATACTACGATCCAAAGGCTTTGTTTTAGGAGGAAATTATGTTAAAACTAACGCATATAACGAAATCCTTCGGAGGTGTGAAAGCACTAAAAGAGGTGAGCCTAGAAGTTCGCTCTGGTGAGATACATGCCTTACTGGGTGAAAATGGTGCTGGAAAATCAACCTTGATGAAGATTATCTCGGGCGCTTACCAAGCGGATTCCGGCCAGGTTGAAATCAATGGCGAAGTACTATCGGGGAATAATCCACACCTGGCTAAGTTACATGGCATCAGCATCATTTATCAGGAGTTTTCGCTGGTTCCATCGCTATCTGTGGCCGAGAATATTTACCTGGGCCAGCAACAAGGTTCCTGGATTCACTGGAAGAGCATGGAAGCTTCGGCACAGGCCTTAATCCAATCGATTGGTTTTGAATTGGATGTTCGCAAAAAGGTGGAAGAATTGACCGTTGCCCAGCAGCAGGTGGTAGAAATTGCCAAAGCCCTCAGTCAAGACGTCAAGTTGCTCATCTTAGATGAACCTTCTGCCGTTTTGGGAAGCCAAGAGGTGAAAAAGCTATTTTCACTATTAAACAAGCTCAAAGAAAAAGGAGTTTCTATTATCTACATATCGCATCATTTGGCGGAGTTACTCGCTATCACCGATCGGATTACGGTATTGAAAGACGGCCGTACCATTACGACGGTTGAAACCCGCGAAATGGATAAAAACCAATTGGTGAACTATATGGTTGGCCGCGAGCTGTCGAGCATGTATCCGGAAAAGAAGACCAAAAGCTTCGATGCGGCCAAGCTAGAAGCCAACCATATCGAAAGTATCCCGGGGAAAGGGGCAGTTTCCTTTCACCTACATCGGGGAGAAATCTTGGGTATCGGCGGACTGGTGGGTTCCGGCCGTACCGAGGTGTTGGAGCGTCTTTTCGGGAAAGGCAGCACCAGAGATGCACAGGTGAACCTAGATGGGAAAAAGGTTAGTTTAAAATCGCCACGTTCCTTAGTGAAACAGAAATGGGCCATGCTTCCCGAAGACCGTAAAAAGCATGGAGGTATTTTAGGCCGTAGTATTAAGGAAAATATCAGCTTGGCCAATTTAGCTGCTTTAGCAAACGCCTGGGGTTTTATTAGCGTCAGTAAAGAAAAGAAAGCGGTGCAGGAGCTCATCCACAAGTTGCAGATTAAGATTGGTGATATGGAAAACCCTCTATCGTCATTAAGTGGCGGCAACCAGCAGAAGGTTATTCTGGCCAAATGGCTACACCTTCAACCGGAGGTTCTGCTTATTGATGAGCCTACGCGAGGCGTGGATGTGGGCGCCCGAGCAGAAATTTACCAGATTATTCAAAACTTGGCCGATAGTGGCCTCTATATTCTGATGGTTTCCTCAGATATGGATGAATTAATGGGCTTGTCTGACCGGATTCTAGTGATGAAAAATGGACAGATTCAAGGCGAACTCCAGCGTGCTGACTTTAGCGAAGAACGAATACTAAGAATGGCCATAGGCGCCAATTAATCGACAATTATGAAAGCTATACTTTTAAAAAACAATACATTACTCATATTTCTTCTCTTATTTATAGGCTCTGCGCTATTATCCGATTCTTTTCTTTCGGGCAATAACCTGGCTAACCTTTTGCGGCAGACTGCTCCAATCGGACTCATCAGCTTGGGTATGTTCTTGGTAATCTTGACCGGAGGGATTGATTTATCTGTTGGTTCTATTGTTGCTTGTATCGGGGTGACCTTTGCCCTACTCTCTTACGAACTGTATTACAGTGCCGGTTTGCTTCTATCTCTGGCCATTGGATTAGGCATAGGTGCCATTTCGGGTTATTTAATTGCCTACCAACGAGTAGCACCCTTTATTGCTACTTTAGCCATGATGACCATTGCGCGAGGTGCGGCCTTTTTATTTTCAAAAGGGGCGCCGATTACTGTGGGCGAGCATTCTGCAGCAATTTTAGCCTTAGGTTCAGCTACGATCTTGGGTATTCCTGTTTCGGCAATTATCTTATTCGTGGTATTCGCTTTGGTATTTATTTTATTAAAATATCATATCCTGGGCCGACATATTATCGCCATTGGCTCGAATGAGGAAGCTGTGCATCTTTCGGGTATTTCCGTGGAAAGAACCAAGTTTATGGTGTATGCGATTTCGGGTTTCTTAGCGGCACTAGCGGCTTTATTAATGGTGGGGCGCACTGGTGTCGGCACGGCAAATATTGGGGTAGGCCTGGAATTGGACGCTATTGCGGCCGTGGTTATCGGCGGAGCAAGCCTTTCAGGTGGACGTGGTTCTGTGTTCCATACCCTATTAGGCGTGTTAATCTTAGGTATGATTGGTAATATCATGAACTTATTGGATGTCACGTCTTACTTACAACAGCTGATAAAAGGAATCATCATCATCTTAGCTGTTATCTTTCAAAAAAATCAAAAATAATCATGGCCTTACTTAATCAACAACATAGTAAACAATTACCGGCTTCGGTGTTACAGCCGCAAGCATTGCCTGTGGTCCAAAAGAACCACATCATGCACATAGGAATCGGGGGATTTCACCGTGCGCATCAGGCCTATACCTGGCAACAACTGATTCAGTCGAATCCGGAAGCAAATGCAGCCTGGCGTATTACAGGAGTATGCCTTTTACCATCGGATAAACCATTTGTAGAAGCTTTCCGCAAGCAAGATCAGCTTTACTGCCTCCGCAGCTGCGCTGCCGACGGTAAAGCAGAAACCATGCTGATTAACAGCCTACAAGACCTGCTGTTCGGTCCGGAAGATGCGGAAGCTATTTTAGCAAAAATTGCCGATCCTGCTACTCGCATCATCAGCTTTACCATCACAGAGGGCGGTTATAACGTAGATTTTGAACAAAAGAAATTCCTATTAGATACAGCCGCAATTGCCGAAGATTTAAATGATACAGCAGCTCCTAAGACGGTTTTTGGCTTTCTGGCCAAAGGACTCCAACGTCGCAAAGAAGCCGGGCTAAACGGACTAACCCTAATGTCTTGTGATAATATTCAAGAGAATGGCGAGGTGCTGCACTTTGCGTTAGATGCTTATCTGGATGCTTTTGATCCGGAACTTAAAGCTTGGGTTGCAGCGCATGTTCACTTTCCGAATAGTATGGTAGACCGGATTACACCTGTGACCAAATTAGCGGATAAGGACGCTTTTGAAGCAAGCTATGGCTTGCGGGACGAAGCTTTAATAGTTTGCGAAGATTATTTTCAATGGGTGCTAGAGGATAAAGGCCTAGACCATATTCCTTACCTTCCCCCATTCGGCGTGGAAGTTGTCTCGGATGTACGCCCTTATGAATCGATGAAACTCGGTATCTTGAATGCCGGTCATTCCCTGGTGGGGTTGATTGGTAATGCCTTAGGTATTTATACCATCCATGAAGCGGTTCAAGATCCGATGATAGCCAGAATATTTACACATTATGCGAAGCAAGAGGCTATTCCTGTTTTACAGGAAATAAAAGGGGTATCTTTTACCACCTATTTTGAGAAGGTAAAATCGCGCTTTTCCAATGCGATGATTAATGATAGTACCGCTAGGATTATTTCGGGATCATCAGATAAAATCCCCAAATTCCTTTTGCCTATTACCCTGAAACAATTCAAACAAGAAAACCCACAATGGAAAGCTACAGCCCTGGTTATTGCTTTTTGGTGGTTTTACTTGCACCAGGAATATGCGAAAAATGAACTTTCAGATATTCTTGACAACCGAAAAACAGCTTTAAAAGGCATATTTCAGCAGAAAACGAATTCTATTGATTTGTTTATGGCGATGGAGGACATCTTTGGCGAATTGGGATCCCAAAAGGACTTCTACAGCTGCTATGCACAATATGCTACCCAACTGGCAACAGGCGATGTAAGAGCTGTTTTATCCCAGTTTTTAGAGGAGGTTGAATATGCTTAAACCTGCTATTTGTTTTGGGGAAGTGCTTTGGGATAACCTGCCAAGTGGAAGAAAAGTTGGTGGAGCACCCTTAAATGTATGCTATCATTTAATTAAAAACGGTCTTCCTGCCATGATAATTAGCCAAGTCGGTCAGGATTTAAATGGCGGGAAATTATTGGAGGAGATCAAAAAACTGGGCATCAATTCCTCGTATATTTTTGAAACAGCTGATGTGCCAACCTCTACCGTAGAAGTACAAGTAGCGGCAAATGGACAGGTGAGTTATGAAATTGTAGAACAGGTGGCTTGGGATTATATTCCCTTTGATGCAGAAATTGCTGAAACCGTGCAGCAAGCTTCGGCTTTTGTATTTGGGAGCTTGGCGGCGCGAAGCCCTATTTCCCGTGAAACTTTACTGCAATACATCCAGTATACTCCATGGCCTGTTTTCGACATTAACCTACGTCGCCCTTTTTTTGATGAGCATTTAATCATTGACTTGATTGGCCGTAGTAAAACGCTGAAGCTAAACGAAGAGGAACTGCATATTGTAGCTAATTGGTTGCAATTGGAGGAAAAACAAACGGACATCTTATTGCCGACCTTGCTTAGCCATTTCCCCGATCTTGAAGAAATTATCTATACCAAAGGTCCTGAAGGAGCCAGCTATTGCAATAGAAAAGAACAATGCTCAGTACCAGGTTTGGTGGTAAAGGTTAAAGATACAGTTGGTAGTGGCGATTCTTTCCTCGGAACCTTTCTTGCAAAACGTGCGCAGGGTGCATCGGCGCAAGACGCATTAACCGCTGCCATTCAGATTAGTGCCTATGTCGCTAGCTGTGATGGAGCCTGCCCTCCTTATCCAAATGAAAACATCTAAATAAATAATACCATGAAAACTAATCCTATTCGTTCGATCATAAGCCTATTTGCCTTATCCTTAGCCGGATATTCTGCTCAAGCACAGGCAAACCTATTCCTCACGCCCTCCAAAAACCTTTCGGAATTGCAAGAATACTTTCGCTATGAGGAAGGAAAACCGGTAATCATTTCTGGACATCGCGGCGGCATGCTGGAAGGCTACCCTGAGAATAGCATTGAAGCAATGGAGAAAACATTAAGCCTCTTGCCTTCATTCTTTGAAATCGATCCGCAGCTAACCAAAGACAGCGTAATAGTGCTGATGCACGATAAGACCTTGGATAGAACCACAAATGCAAAAGGTAAAGTAATTGACTATACCTACAAGGAGTTGCAAAAGGTTCGCCTGAAAGATAGACAAGGCAATGTGACCCCCTATAGAATTCCGACATTAGTTGAAGCCTTAGAATGGGGAAAAGACAGGACCTTGTTTAATCTGGATAATAAGAATATTCCCTGGGAAAAATATGTAGACCTGTTTAAAGATGGTAAATATGGAAATATTGTGCTCTCAGTGCGTTCTATGAAGGAAGCTAAGTTTTATTACGACAGGCTAGACCAGGTAATGTTATGTGTCGCGATCTTTAATCAGGAAGATTTAAAGGCCTTTCAAGCAACCGGTATTCCTTACAATCGGATTATGGCCTATGTAGGACTCACCATGAATCCGGAACAACAAGAACTGTATAGCTTTCTAAGAAAAAAGGGAGTAATGTGTTTTGTTTCCATTCATCCAACTGCCGACAAGAAGAAGAATCCAATAGAACAAGTAAAAGCTTACGCCGAAGAGTTGATTAAAAAGCCAGATATTATTGAAACGGATTATCCGGCAATGTTTGTCAACGAACCTGCCCAACAACTTAAAAAATAAAAAAACGAGGGGCATTGCTTATCGCAAATGCCCCTTTTATATAAAATTAAACAACCTTACTGTACATACACCCCACCCACGCGTGCCGTCTTCGCGTTTAGTAAATCTAAGGGCAGTCTTTCCTTATTTTTAAATAAAACCGGTGTAAACTCTTTTCCCACATTATCTAACCCCATCGTATACACATCGCAATTTTTAACATAGAAGCCTTCCACAGTATAGCTACCACGATCAACATCCAGGAGCACTTTCCCATTCTTCCATATGCGGAGGGTTCTATCGTATACAGCGTGGTCAAGGGCCGCCAGCACATAGCAGTCTGCACCCTCCATAAAGCCCATTGATTTATACACATCATTCCATACAAAGCCTTTAAGGGGTAGATTGTATAATTCGGTGCCATTCTTATAAATTCGATAATCATTGACGTTTTCCTTCAGCCCAAAATAAGAGGATACGAAATAATAAAGATCCTGTCCATGTGCTTGCACCAACGCGCCATTTGTTTTAGGGCCAAATTGCTTTTCAATCTTTCCATTTTTCCAGAAGGTGGCATGGAAGTATAGGCCGATAGTGGTCGCGCCGGCAGCATAAAAATCGGCACCTAACTCGGTCATACTGTAAGGGGTATACCGCGTGCCATTGAACGCTAATGGATAAATGGTTTGATTTCGCCAAATGGTGTAGCTATTGGAGGTTTCGTAATTATTCCCCTACTCATACACATCTCCATTCGAGTTCACGTAGATATCCTCCCCTATAGCATCTCCTGTTTTTTCTATATTCAGGTGCTTCCATTTTTCCAGACAATAGCTGCACGACCGTTGTTTTGGGTTTCAGTGGATCCTCGCCATACATAACCTGTAACATAGGTCTGACCTTGATATCCAGTAATGCCATACGCGTTCCCGCAAAGCCCACCTACATCAAGAAGACTGGACCCCTGCACCGCTAAATGCATAGGTTTCCTCCGGTTCGTTATTATCCTTTTTCCAAGAAAACAGCAAAAGAAAAAAAAGAAAGAGGATAAAAAGCTTCCAAGGGTCTATCGACTTAAATTTCATATGTTTCGAATGATTAAAAAATGACCCCTAACACCTGACAATCTGGAAGATGTAAAATTTGTTGTTTATTGATATTATTTAAATTGACCAGTTAGTCTTGTACCACATTGGGGAATGAAATTATTTTCCCATAATATGTAGTTCCGTGGATAAATAGCCGTATTGCTTTAAACGCAGCAGACAAATGTGAAGAATCCCTATAACTGAATTTAATGGCTACTTCCATTCAATATTGTATGAGATCGCGAATAGTGAATTGGAAAAGACTATTCTTAAATCTGCTGACCTAACCTAATTATGTGTTCGTCACCATCCAGATAACATAGCTAAAGTTAATTCATAAAATCCCTGGATGATATTACTCAATAGTATCCCCATCTACTAAAAATACGCTCTTGTTAATCATTTGATGCGTACCAAAGTTCAAAACGAGTTAACCATTGCCAATGAAGTATCTCTTTCCAGTCTCCAAAGGCCATTTGGAAGAATTATGTCTGAATACCGGATTTGAGGCGACCTTAAGCTTTTTTCAAAGCAGCGTTTATATGTGCTGGATGATGCATAAAAAATAAGCTTCCAGCCAAGTACTCAAGAAGTTAAAATGTTTCCTAATAATTTTAAAATCAAGTAAAACCACTTACCTTTGGGAATCTAACGATACCATCTACGTATGCATTTACACACTAAACTATTGGGAATCCTCCTGGTAATTCTATTGAGCCATGGGCTATTGCGTGCTCAGGAAACTGTATTGAGTTCTGATGAGCTGTTTCAAAAGGCTCGTCAAGAAGCTTTTGACCATAAAAACTATCCGAAAGCGATCGCATTATCCAAACAGGCTCTGCAAAAAAGCCCGAATTATACCGATATCAGCATCTTCTTGGGGCGATTATACACCTGGTCAGATAAAGTTGATTCGGCACGCATGGTTTTTCAAGACCTTGCCCTAAGAAACCCAACCGATGCGGATTATTACCTCGCTTACGGATCTTTGGAATATTGGGAAGATCAGAATGATCCTGCTCTTGCTATTGTTGACAAGGGTTTGTTGCAGGCACCAAAATCTGAAGACCTTTTATTGTTAAGAGCTAAGATCTTAAAAGCAACTAAAAAATACAGCGAGGCCAATCAAAGTTTAGAAAACCTATTGAAGGTAAACCCGCAACATACCGAAGGCCGCGAGCAGTTGCTCAGCATTAAGGATTTAATTGCAGGGAATGAGGTCGGCATCAACTACAATTTTATGCATTTCGACAAGCAGTTTGAAGATCCCTGGCATATCCTTAGCCTAAGCTATAAGAGAGGCACTCCTATCGGATCGGTGATCTTCAAAACTAACCTAGCCAATAAGTTCGCCAGCAATGGCGTACAATTCGAATTGGAAGCTTATCCGCGCCTTTCCAAAACCTTCTATATGTACTTGGGAACGGGATATTCCAATAGCGATGGCTTATTTCCAAAATTCCGTACCGGAGCATCCTTATATGCCAATTTGCCCTTAAGCTTTGAGGCCGAAGCCGGATTCCGACAATTAAAGTTTACCGAAAACATTTGGATGTATACCGCATCAATCGGTAAGTACTATAAAAGCCTTTGGTTTAATCTGCGCACCTACCTCACGCCGGGTGATGATAATATCTCCCAATCCTATACCCTCACCACACGCTATTATACAGGTGGTGCCAATGATTACCTGGGACTGGTTGTCGGGACAGGTATTAGCCCGGAGGAAAACCGCGAGAATCTACTCTCAGACAGTCCATATAAGCTAAAAACCTTTAAGACAGGATTAGATTACAACTTCTCGATCAAAACCAAGAATATGTTTTCTATTACAGCGACCTACTATAATTTAGAATTCAAGCCTAAAACCAGAGACAATCAAATCGATGTATCTATAGGCTATAGAAGACGTTTTTAAGGCTATTTAGCTTCGTTAAAATACTGATGATAGAGCGAATCAGGGACTAAGCGTTTCTCTTCGATAAACTGCTTATTCGCTTTTTGATACCGTTCAAAGTTGCGTAAGGCGGTTGCAGCGGCAGTTCCATCCACTGGATCTTCCTGCAGCGGCCCCATTAACTTGTAGCCCTTTCCAGCGTTGATATGGATATCCATAAAAACAAAGTCAATCAGCTGATTCTTGCTTTGCATCATCGGGATTCCAAAACCCGGTCTCCCTACCCCAACGGATAAACCTTCCCCAACCCAAGTAGCTTGCGCTGGCAGCTGAAGATTATAATTGTGTTTATAATAAGACAGAACAGAAGGCGCTACGTCGAAATGACTCACCGTTTTACTAAAGCGTTTCTTTTCTTTTAATAGCGGCGAATAAATTAGCAAAGGCACGTGGAACCTGTCGATTTTTGACTCCAAGGGTATTTCAGGCATACTATGGTCTCCCGTAATAATAAAGATGGTATGCTTAAAATCTGCCCGTTTTTTATAGTTTTCAAAGAATCCTTTTAAGGCTTCATCCAAGTTGATCACCGACGTCAATTGCTTTTTATTCTCCAGGGCTGCTGCCTGCGCTGCAGCAGGAAGCTTTAATTCCTGCAAGCGTTTAGTAAACTTCCTTTCATATAAAGCGGCATCATTAATCAAGAACGGATTATGGGTCGATAGCGTCAGCCCGATATGGAAATAAGGTTGTGCTGCCACTGGTTCCTTCGTCATTTTGGCAAATACCGCTTGGTCCTCATAGCCCCAGGAGCCTCCAGAGCCAGCCGGTAGTTTTCGGTAGCTATCGTCATAATCGCCTTGATCCACCAATTGATCGATCCCCTGTGCTTGCAGGTATTTTGCCATAAAATCGAAACTCGCATCCCCACCGTAAAAGAAGCCTGTTTTAAAGCCATTTTTCCCTAAGATATTAATCAAGTTAAAGTGCTTTGGATAGGTTTCCTGTTCCAAAAAGCCCTTCGCCCCAAAAGGAAGGGAGCCTAACATCGTCGGTAGCACCGAAAACGTACGCCCCGAGGAACTCAGGTTATTTTCCCAAACCAAGGAACTATCCTTCAGGCTTTCTAGAAAAGGTGTAAAATTGCCGATATATCCAGAGTTCGCACTATAAGCATTCCCCAAGCCCTCAATAATCAAGAACACTAGGTTTGGCGCCTGCTCGGCTTTCTGCAGGTAGGGTCCTAAGAAATCAGCTGTTTGCTCATCTTTCAAAAAAGGATAATCCGGATTCGCAAAAACAAGACTTTTATCGGCACCTGAAGAAAATATAGACAAGTCATTTTGCTCAATCAGGTCTTCCACATTAGAGCGCAGGAAGAAATGTAATTTACTACGTTCCGCAGTTTCCAGAAAATCATCCTGCTTGGCAGAACGCAATTCTCCAGATAAGGATAAGAAGCCTAAGGAAACAATCCCCAGAATAAATACCGTTAATCCTACATACACCCCTGTTTTAAGCTTCTGACTGCTATGTGCAATCGGATAATAAAACAAGAGGATAGCCACGAATAACAAGGCAATATTACCGATGGACAACATCCCACTGGCGGCTAGAATGGTCTTTAACTCCTCCCGGGAATAATAGAACAGATCAGCTCCAAGCAGGTTCTTTGATTCCGAAAAATACAGTGCTAATACAGCCTGCCCCACTAAAAACAAAGCCAATAGGGCTGCTATTAAATTACGCGATAAGGAACGCCCCAGAATACTTAACAGTGCAAATAAAAAGGTTATAATCAACAATAAAACCGAAGCAAATAACAGGTTATTGCTCAAGATTACCAATAAGGCTTCCGAGGACTTGAGCTTGGCGAACTGTTTCCCATACCAAAACCATTCGAGTATAGAAATAATTGACACAAAGCTCATAAAGGTAATGGCCATTTTACCCATATGGGCCAACAGGAAAGAAGCAAATAGCTTACATTGCTCTGCAAAAGGCAGGTCTTTTTCCTGCGAGAAACCTTGCCGGGTCATTTCCCCCCATCCATTTTTCTTTAAGAAAAAGTCGATCATGCCCCTTACGCCGGCCCAAACTACCAAAGGATGGAAATAGAAAGGCTCCAACATGGCGGTAACCATAAGCTTGGTCAGGTCTTTACGCTTGGAATACACCTGCCGACTCACCAGATCCACTAATATGCCATACACGGAATAGAGTAAGGAGGAAAGCAGCACCAAGGCATATAGCGCAATAAAAAAAGTCCAGTTAATAATGCCTAAAAAAACAAATATCCAGAAGGTGATATAGCCACAAAGCTCCACAAATGGCCCCAGGAACTCAAAGAAGAACCAATAGGGCAAGCTGACCATACCCAGCTTCCCATACTTGGGGTTAAACATCAGTTTACGATGTGTCCACAGGGTTTCCATGGTTCCACGCATCCAGCGGTTTCGCTGCTTTTTGAGGACTTCCTTATCCTCAGGCACCTCCGTCCAACACAATGGATCCGGAATATTAATCACCCGATGTGGCAAATCCTGCTCTATCATATAGCGACGCATGCGCACCACCAGTTCCATATCCTCGCCTACGGTATTATGGTCATAGCCTCCACAGGCGAGCACAATTTCCTTATCAAAAGCACCGAAAGCTCCAGAAATCAAAATCAAACCACTGGCGCGCGACCAGGCCATCCGTCCCAGCACAAAAGCCCGAATATACTCTAACGCTTGACTACGTCCCAACCAAGACTTCGGAAGGTTTACTGCCGTTACTTTACCATTTTCAATTTTACAATTATTGGCTAAGCGAATCACCCCACCACAGGCCACCAAACGCTTATCCGTCTGTTCCATAAAGGGCTTGGCCAGCTTTAGGATGGCATCCTGCTCAATAATACAGTCCACATCAATACAAACGATGTATTCATTTTTAGAAATATTCACCCCTACATTCAGCGCGTCGGCTTTCCCACCGTTTTTCTTGTCCACAACAATGAGCTTGCGGAAGGCCGGATTACTACTTTTATAAACATTAATAACCTCTTTGGTCATAAGATTGCCTGCAATAAAGTAGGAAACCTTCTCCAGGTCATAGGCTTCGATTAGGCGTTCCATAGAATCGTCTTTCGAGCCATCATTAACGATAATAATCTCCAGCTTATGGTAGTAAATGGACAGCAAGGAACGCACATTCTCTACAATGGTTTTCCCTTCGTTATAGGCCGGAGCAATTAAACTAAAACCCGGAGCATTCGGGTTTTTCGCAATCATGGAATAGTCCGTAAAAACATTCCCCTGCTTATAGCGGGTTACCGCACCGTAGGAAAATATAGCAATCCAGGAGTACACCGAAAATATCCCTGCAGAATATAACAGAAAGAGCCAAATAACAATTTCAGAAAGTAATTGAACGAACTCACTCATAGTTTTCTTTGCAAGGCATGGTTTAAAATTAATAGGTAGGCTTCGTCCTGTTGGGCTTGCTGGCTGGCGGTTTCCAGATAGTCTTGCTCACCAATAGCCATTAATGATTCTGCCGCAAATACACGACCTTGATCTTGCGGATATTCCTGTAATTGTACTTTTACGAAGTCCGCATACGCCATTTCCCGCGCATAGCCAATTCCTTTTAAGATTTCATATTGAACCTCCTGCGGCAGTTGCGGAAACTGTTGGATTAAATAGGCCATGGTTTGATCGCTTTCTATGCTCAACAGTGTTTTCACTACTTCCAATTGTATCTTCACATCCTGATGGCACAGCAAGGCCTGCACCTGATCGTGAAATTGGATCAACTGAAACTTGCGGATTATCTTTAAACAAAAACTTATCACATACCTATTCGTGGATTGCAGCCAATTTTCAAGCTGAGCCACACCCTCGGTCGGTATCTTGGTCAAGGAGTTCAACATCCGCAACTGTTGCCATTCCGAAATCGGGTGTTCCAGCCCATCCAAAAAGGTCGACAACCCTGTAAAGCCTTCCAAACGCACCATGGCATACTCCGCTTCCTGAAAAACCAAGGGATGTTTATCCGTCAGTTTACTTTTTATTTGTGGCATGGCTTCCCGAACTTCCATCACCGTTAAGGCTTGGATGGCTCGAGCTTCTAAATGTGGTTTATTACTACGCAATAATCGATAAGCTTCTCCTTCTAAGTCATACAACTGAAAAATACCAAAGAGTGCGCGAACAGCCGTACCGGCAAATTTACGCTCCGACTCCATCAATAAACCCAAAAAGTAACGACGAAAGGCACCCAAACGCATCCAGCGCTGTATACCCGGATCTTTTTTAATAGGCACTCCAGGGCCATTTACAATCACTTCCATAATCTGATCATCAATCAAGCCCTTCCAGGTTTGCTGATTCGAGAAGATCTTAAACTCCCGAAAACTATAAATCAGCACAGCAATAATCAGGAGAAACACGAGGATTAACACCAGCATGATTCCCAATACGACTTCCTGTAGGGTAATCAGTTCATTCATGGACTACTTTTGCAAGGCGATTAGGCGATTTACGCGAATTATTAACTCGTTCGGGCTGAAAGGCTTCACCATAAAATCCGAAGCCCCCAAGTCAAAGGCCTCCAGCACAATTTCCTCCTGACCCATACCCGATAACATGATAATGGGGATAGCCCGACCCAGACGCTTTAAGGCCGAAAGAATCTCAATCCCCGATGCAAAAGGCATCATAATATCACTAATAATAAGGTCTATGCCTCCTTCCTTAATCAAATCAATTGCCTCCAGGCCGTTTCGTGTCAAAACAACCTCAAATCCTTCTTTCTTTAATTTATGCGCAATAGTTTTGAGGATTAATTCATCATCTTCTGCTAATAACACAACCATTTTACTCAATTTTTATGCTTTTCAATAACTTTAATTCCTATACTAATTTCTTCCATAATGGCCTTTACTTCTTCCAGCGGGAAGGCAAATTCCGGAAACTGTTCTTCCAATTCCAGCACCATTTTATGAAGACGCATTAAGCCGGCGGTACTTGATGTTCCCTTCAGCTTATGCAATAACTTTTTCAACATCGGCATCTCCTTATTTTGGATGTAAAGACGCATACAATCCAAGGCGATTTCCAACTCTGTAATCACCAATCCGATAAATTCTTGCTTAAAGTCTTCATCATCATCGGTTGATTCGGCAAGGCGCGCCAGGTCTAGGCGTTCAATTTCTTCCAAAGGCGATTGCTTCAGCGCCGTTTCCACGGGTGCCGTAGCCAGGCGTTTTAATATGGCGGCCTTAAAGTCTTCGCTGCGAATAGGCTTGGTCAAGAAGTCCGTCATCCCGGCCTCGATACAGCGTTCCTTTTCGCCAATCACATTGCCGGCGGTAATCCCGATAATCGGAATGGCTTCATACCCTGCAAGCTGCCGGATTAAGCGGGTGGCTTCCACCCCATCCATAATCGGCATCTGAATATCCATCAAAATCAGGTCGAATTGGCTTCCGGCACATTCATTCACCGCTTCCTGGCCGTTCTCCACACTGATGCAATGGCTATTCGGGAAGATATTCTGAACCAAACGCAGGTTTAGCGCCATATTTACGGTATTATCATCGGCCAAAAGCACATGCAATACCCGGTGGAACAAGCGTTCTTCCGCTTCCGCCGTTAATACGGTTGGCGCTACGGCTGCTGTTTGCTCCTTTTGTTCTTGTTGTCTCAAGATGCGATACAGCTCATCCGAAATAATAGGCTTCGTGAGGCAATAACAGTTAGGTTCCTGCTTAAACGATCCCACCAAGCGTTGGTCATCGTTCGAGCTGTGCAGCACCATAATAGGCAAGTCCTCTTGCTGCTGTTGGTAATATTCTTTTATTTTCTCAATGGTTTCTATCCCATTCAATATGGGCATGCGGTAATCCATTAATATCGCATCAAACCGTTGCCCGCTGGCAATTAATTGCAAGGCCTCAAAACCATTGGCAATGGAAACCGTTTCTACCCCTTTGTAGTCGAGCATGTGCTCTAAGATCACGCGGTTGTTATGGTTATCATCCACAATCAATACCCGGTTCACATCAAGCTTCACCTCTTCCGAGTCCGTCAACTCATAGGGCACCGTTATATCGAAATAGAAAGTCGATCCCTTGCCCGGGCTGCTTTCTAAATTCAATTGGCTACCCATATAGCGCAGGATATTGTTAGAAATGGTAAGGCCTAATCCGGTTCCGCCGTATTTCTTGCTCACCGAGCTATCTTCCTGCGTAAAGGCATCAAAAATACGCTGCTGTTTCTCCTCCGGAATACCGATACCCGTATCGCGAACGGCAAAACGCAGCTCAATTTCATCCGTCAACAAGGCTCTTTTCTCAACGCGCAATTCAATTTCACCCACTTCGGTAAATTTAACTGCATTCCCCAATAGGTTAATCAATACCTGCTTTACGCGCGATTCATCGATATAAATTACAGAAGGTAAACCCTGCTCGATATTTAATAAGATTTCGATTCCTTTTTGCTGCGCTTGGTATATGATGACATTGATCACCTGATTCACCAACTCGTATAAATTGTACTTGTCAATGTAGAATTCTAGCTTGCCGGATTCTATTTTCGAAAAGTCCAGGATATCATTGATAATGGCCAATAAGCTATTCCCAGATTCATTAATATATTTTAAGTACTGCTTTTGGATATCGTTTAAGGGTGTTTTCAATAAGAGATCGGAAAAGCCAATTACCCCATTAAGCGGGGTTCTGATTTCATGACTCATATTGGCCAGGAATTCAGACTTCGCCTTGCTGGCCAAATCCGCCAAATGCTTCGCTTTCTTGAGCTCATCGTTTTTCTCGACCATCTCGGAGATGTTTTGTGAGAAAATAATAATCCCACCGATCGAACCGTCGGCCAAACGCCAAGGGCGTACTTCCCAATTGTAATGCTGCGGAATTCCTATCCCGCCTGGCTGGACAATTTCATTGGTGTTTTTATAGGCAATACCTTCCAATGCCAATTGATATATTTTCTTACGCCCTTCCGGAATCAATGGGAAGATTTCATAAAGATGACGCTGGGTATGGCGTTCTTTATTCTGGTGAAACTCTTCAACCCATTGGTTGCTGACCGACACGTAATTTAAATCCTGATCAAACATGGCAACCGAAGCCGGTACATAATCAACAAACGACTGCAACATCGCTTCCTTGCGTTCCAACTCCACATAGAGTTTCTTGCTTTGGTCTATATCTTGAATTATACCAAATATCCGCCTGCAAACAGCATCTTCCATTTCCGGGATCCCTTTCACCCGAACCCAGATTTCTTCGCCATCTTGCTTTTTCAATAGCAATTCCACATCGTAGGCAATGCCTTGCTCCATTGCGTCTGAATAGCATTTTTGTAATACAGGCACACTTCCTTGTTCATAGAATGAGAAGATGTTGCCTAAGTTAGGTTGGAAGTCCAGTGCGACCCCATAGATATATTTTGTAGAGTCTGACCAGTAGACTTCATTTTTCTTCAGGTCTATTTCCCAGCCCCCTACTTGAGCCACCTGATTGGTCTCTTCTAATATTCGCTTTGTATGTTGCAGGTCCTTTTCCAATAAAATCCGATCGGTCATATTTAAGGCCGAAGACACCACATAAGGGTTGCCATCCTGGTCTTTTTCCAGGATATTATTGTATAACCAATAAATCCACTCGCCATCTTTACGTTTCAAGATCATCATGCCGCTATCTTCACCATACTGTGCAATTCGATCTAAATACGCATCGATAAAAGAGGAGCGTTCCTCTGGAATCAGATCCCGAAGGTTCAGCCCATTTACTTCCTCCGCCTTATACTGTAAAATATCGCGCCCTTTTTCATTAACTTCAATAATATTGCCCTGCATATCGTGCATACTCATCAGGCCAATACTGTTTTCAAAAAAATTACGGAAGCGACGCTCGGAGCCTTCCAGTTTTATTTTTTCTTCGTTTTCTTTGGTATTGTTTCTACCGAAGGCAAAAATTTCTTTATTATGCGGGTCATAGCGTAAATGCCAGTTCACGGTAAAAGGATCAAGCCCTGCTAAGCTGGTTTGGGTTGATATAGCAACCGCCGTATTCAACGAAGTGGTGCTATTCACTTTCTCCAATGTAGCCGGATCGTTAATTTGCATTAAGGAGCGAAAATCTAAACCCTGGCATTGTTTCGCCGGATATTGGATCAGATTAGCGAAAGCTGGATTCACCTCTTTGATGTTCAAATCGGCATCCAACACACAAATAAGATTTTGGGTAACAGAAAGTATTTGTTTGAAATAACTAGCTTGTAGCACTCTCTTTTTCGCCAATATAACAGTAACAATGGTTTTTGCTAGCTTTTGAAGTGCCGCTAACTGCGCATCTTCCAAGCGCTTCGGCTTGTAATCGATAACACATAAGGTGCCTAAGCCATAGCCCTGTTCATCTAATAAGGGCACCCCCGCATAAAAGCGAATATTTCCCGCACGAACCAAGGGGTTATCAGACGAACGCTCATCGGCAAACGTATCGCTAATCATTAAAGGTTTATCGCTAAGCAGGGTATATTGGCAAATGGTATTCTTGCGCTCAACGGTTTCCAGGTCTATCCCGAAACAACTTTGCACCCGTTGGGTTTCCTCCTCCATAATAGCAATTATAGACGAAGGACAATCAGTGAGCTGGCAAGCCATCTCGGCAAAGATATCTAGCTCAGGGAGCTTACCTAGGCCATTCAAACCTAAAGTAAATAGCATATCCAAGCGTTCCGTTTCGTTATTCGGAAGTACCATAGGGCTCATAGTGTGTTTTTCAGGTAGTGTTTATTTTACTGGGGTTGAAGATAATCAATAATTTTTATCTCACATATTTTAATAAACATAATTTAAACCAATAAAACATATTGCAATGCCTAATATGAAAGTAAACAAACAATTAGATGAATTGGTTTTGAGAACCAGGCATTACTGGGGGACAGTGAAGCCTTTATCTTTGAAAAACAACACAGAAGCTTCTTTTAGCGAAGATTAAGGGTGCCTAGTTTTTATTTCCAGAAGGGATCTTCCCATTCGAGTTCCTTCATGGGGCAATCGTGCACTTTAGCAATCAGTTCAAGTTGTTCTGGGCTCGCAATTTTCTGAATTTCCGGAAATATAACCCGTTCTTCCAGGCGAATATGGGTAACCATATTTTTCTCTATGCGGTGCAGGGTAAAATGGGTAAATGGATGTAACATAATCAGCCATTTTAACAGGCGATGGTCAGCAATCGCATCCAACACATCCGGATTGGAGGCATCCAATAAAGGAAAAACAAATTTCTCCTCCAGCTCAAAATGCTCCGCCAGCTGATGCTGCCACACTTGCTTTAGGTAATTCCCGATGCGATCGGGATCAATGCTTAAATTCAACCCCCGTCTGATCTTCCAGCAAAGAAGCAAGCTAAAATGGTGATCTCGACTGAGGGGTTGTAAAGCAATATGTCTTTTTAACGGTTTCTCTTCCATAATATTGGATTTTAATCAACAGTACTCCTCCTTTTCTCAACCCAGGAATAAGTACATAAAGGTGTAATACATGCCCCAGCCCACAAAACCAATAATCAAGATCCAAATCCACCAAGGAATACTCTGTGGGGTTTCACTTCCTTCAATTAAAAAGGTTTTAGAATCTCCTTTGCCGTAGGCATGAATCATTATTGGCACCAAATCATCCACAATGGCATTTTCTTTAATGCCCGTTACCTCAATAGCGGGGCCATTTCTGACCTCAAAAGGAATAACACGGAGGCCTTCTTTCCCGGTGGGATCTTTACTGACAATACGTAATTGGTGAGGGCCATCCACCAGTTTTCGGGTATCTAACTCAAAAGTGACAGGCGCATACATTTCCGCCAAGGGAACCGCCTCCTCATCTATGAAAATATAGATCTTACTTTTCTCATTCATGCAGTTCGTTATTTAATACGGTCCTTTTGATGTGATCGTCTTGTTTCTCTCCGGGTTTAATTAACCATTTAACCGAAAAATACAAGGCGATAAGTGCCAGGATAATCATTGCAATCACTGGCAGGTAATCCAGAATCCCGTTGGGTCCTCCGGCATGTGTCCAGCCTTTCAGAATTTTCGGCTGATTACGATCACATACCGGACAGGCCCATACAGGTGCATCAAGAACTACATAACACACGATTAACCATCGTTTTTTCATGATTTTTTTATTTTGCTTGTCCTTTGACAAAGTCAACAATGTCTTTAATATCGGCGGCTTTCACCATCTTGCCCTGGTTTCCCCAATGGCTACGTTCATAGTTAATGATGGCCGCCACTTCTTTCTCTGTAAATCCGGCGTTCGCACCTACGGCCGTCATTACGCCATACTCGGGGCGGCTATCATAACCATTCATAATGATATCAATATATAGGTTCAAATCATCATCCATTACTACTTTGCTACCGCGCAGCGGTGGGAATGCGCCAGGCAACCCATTGCCATCGGCTTGGTGGCAAGCCTGGCAATGAGCTACATATAGCGCCTCTCCATCCAATTCTTCCTCCTCTGCGGCAGCTCCGCCTTCAGCGTTCGCAGCTGCTAATTTTTTCTTGTATAAAAAGTCCGGTGCGGGGGTTTCTTCCGCCAAGGGCGTTTGTTTTAACGATTGCAGGTAGGCAATAAGCTGCATGGCTTCTTCCGTTGCTACCACTTGCTTTCCGGCAGGTGCTGCAAAGGCCTCCGGCAATTTTATCGTCACATCGCCCTCCTCGGCTTTATCTTTCAGTGTAAATAAAAAGGGATAGGCAGGCATCACCGATTCTTTGACCACAATGCGTGGATTATACAGGTGCACCAGGTTCCAGTCTTGACTGGGCTGCCGGGTTCCGATATCGCTTAAGTCTGGCCCTGTTCGTTCTGTGCCCATCAAGGTGGCGGTATTGCGCCAGAAGTCCATCCGGTGGATATCGGCATAATCGGCGGCTAAACTTGGCCGTTGCCCAAACACTTTATCCATTTCTACATTGCGCACCTGCTGGGTATGGCATGACACACAACCATGGGCCACATACAAGGCTTTCCCTTTTAGGGCTTCCGCAGAAAGGGGCTTTGCTTGAGGCAGGGGCGCATTGATCAGTTGATTATGAAAGGCCGGTAGGATGGCCACGAATATGGTCAACAACACAAAAAATAAGGTTGCCGTTAAAAATAGTTTCTTATGATTATCAAAAAAATGCATGATCTGTATATTAGCGCTCCTTGTTAGGATTTAACTTGTTCTATTTGCTCTATAATTTCTTCCCCTAAGTCCAGTTCTTTAGTTGCAGAAAGCATCTTATACAGGTTGTAGGCAAAGAAGAAATGCGAAATCCACATTAAACTGCCCCCAATTGCCCGCCATAACCAGTAAGGCGCCATAAAGGCTACCCCATCGATAAAGGGCTTTCCTTCCATCCACATCAGCCCTTTCAGGGTGCTTCCATACATCAATGGAATGGTATACATCATCATGCCCAACAAGGCCAACCAGAAATGCGCACCAATAGTAATTTGAGGGGCCTCGCGTCCACTTAAGCGAGGAACAATAGCGTAAATACAAGCCCACAAAAAGAAACTGATAATGCCATACATGGTTAGATGCGAATGTGCCACCGTAAAGTCTGTGAAGTGCCAGATCAGATTTGTTTCCCGGAAGGCCTCTGCTGTGCCCTGCATAGAACCGGTGAAATAAAAGATGGTACCCACTAAGAAGAAAGGTAAAATATAACTGTCGGCCAATTTATACCAGGCTCCTTTAAAGGTCATTAAGAAATTCGTGGTGCCCGCAATAACCGGAATAGCCATCCCCGCACTGCCTACAATAGCAACGGTTTGCAGCCACCATGGAATAGCACTGAACACAAAGTGGTGGCTCCCGATAAGGGTATAGAATAAAATCTGGGTCCAAAAGGCTAAAATACCAAGGCTATAGGAGTAAATAGGTTTATTCAATTGCTGTGGCAAGAAATAGTAAACCAAGCCTAGGGTAAACAGCATAAACCACATGCCCACCCCTTGGTGCATATAATAACCTTGAATAATAGTCTCCCCAAGGCCATGCTGCCAAAAAGGAACATAGGCAACAATGGAAATAACGATAGTAAAGATAATTGCCGAAACGATGTACCAATTAGAGATATAGATTTCACGGGTGGTTCGTCGGCCAATGGTTTTATAGAAATTAATCAGGGTAAGCAGCAGGCCAATGCCAAAGAGCAACATAATGGGCCAAATGTATTCCCGATATTCGCCACCCCCATTATTAATGCCGGCCATCAAAGCTATAGTGCCCAGCAGTACTGTAAGGTTTATTAAAAGTAGTGCATACCATCCCCAGCGGATACTAAATAAAGGAACATTACTGACACGCGGAACCACATAATAGCCCAGCCCAATCATTGCCAAGGACGCCCATCCCCAAAAGATGGCATTGGTATGCACAGGTCTTAATCGGCCAAAGCTCAGCCAAGAGAGGTGCTCCAAATCCGGAGCTACGAATTTTATCCCAACATACTCGCCAATGGTTGTGCCGAAGAGCAACCAAAAGCAGGCCGTCATTAGGTACCACAGCACCAACTTACCAAGTGCTGGTTCTACATAAGGACGGGGCACTGCTTTCTTTTTGCGGGAAACAATAGGAATTTCCACGCCTTCCTGCAGCGCCAGCAGGCCTTTCGGATCGTTGGCAAGATGGTTGCCCGATAAGCTATCTGGGGCTAGCCGATACGTTAGGGCTTCTTGCCGCGCCAAAAGGGTCGCTTCCAAAGCAGGATCTTCATTGGCCACGATTTCTTGGGCAATTTGCTTGGCCTCCTCTTTTTGCGCGCCCATATGTAAGCGACGAATGCCCTTATTGATTTTTACAAAAAGGAGAATGACGGCTAACAAGGTGGGGATTAACAAGAGCACCAAGGTGATGATAAAGCCTGCTTTGCCCCAGGAAACACTGGGACTTGCCGCTTGCAACAAGCTATTGGCGGCCATTAAAGGCTGCGGCAACAACAGACTTGATAAGCCTAAAAGGCCCATGAAAAGTACTTTTAGGGTGTGTTGGTTTCTTTTAAATCGAAGGATTTTAGCAATCTGCTGCCCATTCAATCGTTTCACTTGATCGCTAAACGATTGGTTGTGTTTCTTTTGCTTGTCACGCAGTAAAAAGCCGGAAAGTTCACGGATACGCTCTACCAATAAAACGACTAGCAACAAGAGGGTAAGGAAAATAAAGAATAGCGTCCAAAGCATAAAATCCTGCAGATCCATATGGTAATGGAACACCGCGGATTTTGAAGGTAATTCGCTAGTCATAGGCCCGGCAATAGAAAACAGATACCAGGAGATATTCGCAAAAGCTATCATATTAAATTTAATTATTACTATATATTGAACCTTTATAGGCAAGGAGGTCGCTCAATGGAAAGCTCGGACTTCGTAAAGAATGGTAGCTTATTGACTCAGGATAAATATATTTTATTCATATAAATTCAATGGGTTACCATCTATATTAAAACAAATAATTGCTAAAACTGATGTAAAGTTAGACAAGATTCTATAAAAGACAAAATTATCTTTTATTAATTTATTGGAAATTTTGAAATGCTTGATTTTTAGGTAAAAAAATTCAGCATCTCTAGAAAATTTGAAGTTTAAACTTTTTTAGTTACTTAGCTGTTATAGGGGTATGAACGTCCTTGTCCTCTTAGGCCATCCAAGAACTGATAGTTATTGTGCCGCTTTAGCCGCGGCATATGTCCGTGGCGCCCAAGCCAGTGGTGCACAAGTAGAGCTGCTGGAAATTGCCAATCTGGATTTTGAAGTACATGTAAAAGTACCATCACCGCAAAAACAAGAAGCAGAACCCGACATTATTCGTGCAAGAACACTCATCACGTGGGCCGACCATCTTGCTTTTGTCTTTCCAATTTGGTGGGGCAGTATGCCGGCCTTACTCAAAGGGTTCCTAGATCGCGTATTGGTTCCAGGCTTTGCCTTTCGCGAACTGCAATTTGATAGCTATGCTAAATTATTAAGCCCCCGTTCTGCACAGCTCATTTGTAGCATGGACACCCCTCCACTGATCGACCGCATCATCAACCGTTCCTCGGCAATTAATGCCTTATCTGTAGCCACCCTGAGATTTTGTGGTATATCGCCGGTAAGGGTCATGCGAATCAGCCCTATCAAACATGCCAGTGAGGAACAGCTCAAACAGCGATTAGATCAGGCGTATGCCATCGGAAAACAATTAGAATCCGGAGTAAAAACGCCTTTTGAAAAAGCTTGGTCCAAACTAAGCCCCTGGCTGAAAGCAATAAGGCTACAATTTTATCCAATGACTTTCTTTGCTTATGCTTCAGGCGCCTTCGCCGCCGCTAATAGTATCGGAGCATTCCATACTTATACATTTATACTGGCCTACCTCCTCTTATTTGTGCTAGAAGCGATGGTGGTATTCAGCAATGATTATTGCGATTTCGAAACCGACCGCCGAAATAGAACCTATAGCATGTTTACAGGTGGATCGCGCGTATTGCATGATGGCTCTATCAGCAAACCACAGCTGAAAAAAGGTATTCAATACAGCGGTCTTATTTTTATTGCTCTCGCCCTGCTATTGCTGGCCATAGCACCCCTTCCTCAGTGGCAAACTGCGCTTCTGATCGTTTTTCTATTTTGCTGCACAATGGCTTACACGGCAGCCCCATTGAAATTATCGTATCATGGTCTTGGCGAGCTAACCGTAGGCTTTACCCATAGCTTTATGAGCATTCTGTTTGGCTATTATCTACAAAACGGATCCTTCCAAAATCCGTACCCTTGGCTGTTGGGAATCCCCCTTTTCTTTTCTATTCTTCCTGCCATCCTGATGGCAGGAGTACCCGATGCTGAAGCCGACAAATCGGTTGCCAAAAACACCCTAACCGTACTCCTAGGAAAAACAAAAGTCACTTTCCTAGCCGTTGGTTCCATATTACTGTGTCTGTTAAGCACCCTCCTCTTAAAGGAAAACGGATTACTTGCAGATGCCTACGGTAATTTAATCTACCTGTCCTTTCTGCATGCCGCTTGGCTAATTTATCTGCTTCTGCAGTTTGCGCATAAAAAACAAAAACCTGCCCGCATTGATAGTCTGCTAGCTTTAGCCTTAGCCTTTATTTTATGGTATGCATTAATTCCATATTTCAACTTAAGATAATCCGGATTGTCTGACCATCATCAAGTGTATAAGTTTCGGATCATACCAAAAGTTTGGGGGTAATAATTTTTAAGTATACAATTTCATCACCCGATATAAGAAAAAGGTAGTATCTCTAACTCCTCGAAATACACTTCTAAAAGCCTTAAGTTTTGCATTGAAAGACTCTGCAGAGGCATTGGTACTCCTGTTGTCGAAGTAATGCAGGATTTCAGGATGATGTGCTGCAATAGACTTTGCGACACTCTCGAAGGACAGTATTCCAGCATGTTCCACCTGGTTATGCCATAAGCTCAATTTGG
>NZ_WSQA01000018.1 GCF_009768885.1 Sphingobacterium humi | reverse complement strand
TCTTGTTCAACTTTCGTCTCTCGACTACTCGCTGCGCTACTTGATCATTATTTCTTAAAGAACTTATCGCTTCCGCATCTCGCTTCCGCTGTTGTTATGTTATCAGGTTCTCCTTGCGTTGAACCCTTGAACTTATCATTTTTTTCTGCCGCTAGCCTTGCGCTTTTGGCCGTTCCCCGTAGTTGGGACTGCAAAGGTAGAAGGTTTTTTTGATTCTGCAAAATTTATTTTAAAATAATTTTCGAGACTCTTTTTGTATGGTGTGTGTTGCTGCTAATTGCTTAGTCTCAACCGCCCATTCCCTTCTGTTTGTCATGGCTGCTTCCAGCCGTCCCTCCCTTGCGGAGTGGTGCAAAGATAGGGACAAATTACCTTCACTTCCAAGAGATACAGCAAAGTATTTTTGTGGAAATAGCGTAACTCGCTAGGACAATGCGTGATAAATTTAGTAGATGGGAGCCTTTGGAGGTAAACTATGGGGGTTTTATGTGCTCGTGCTGTTGTTTTGGTGAGCTGTCCTGGTGAGCGGAGTCGAACCACGAACGACTGGTACGTCAGTACAGGTAGCGCATAATAACAAAGTTTGTTTAAAGAAAAAGGAAAGCATTGATTACATAAACAAGCATTGATTACATAAACAAGCATTGCTTACATAAACAAGCATTGCTTGCAAAACTTTTGCAAGTGCTGTCGTATGATTGGTAGTAGTTTTATAAGATAGCGTGCAATAAAAAGTTGAACAAAGCGTGCTACCTGTACCGACGTACCAGTCGTTCGACTCCGCTACCAATGACATGTTTGTTCAAAACACTGTAAGTAAGGTGGTTATGCATTATGATTTGCATTGACGTACCAATGGTTCGACTCCGCTCACCATGACAACTCTCGCCACAACGCGGTACAAAGCGTGCCACAGTTTGTAAGCAAAGCTTTCAAGCAATGCTACTTAATGTCATCACCTTCCAATAAATTTTGCAAACATTTTACCCCCCTCACGATGACAACCCGTCCACAAAACGTTGACAACCCGTCGACAGCACGATGACAGCACGCCGACAGCACGATGACAGCACAGGCCACAACGCAGTAAAGGCGGGCAGCAGCTTCCATCCCCACCCCCGCCTGCAGGCTCTAACTACTAAATACTCCATACTAACTACTGGGACTACCCCTTCCTCACCCCTTCCTCTCCCCTTTCTCACCCGTATCAATCCCCTTTGCAATAGGCTGAACAAGGGGTCACAAAAAAGACAACAAGGACACTCCAAAAAGGTTCATCAAAACAAATGGGGAAGCGATTGCTTCCCCATTCCATCTATTTTATAATACCCATTTATTTCCAGCCACCACCAAGTGCTTTATATAATACGACTTGATTCAGCATTTTCTCTTTGAGGATTTCTACCTCGGCTACCTGTGCGGCAACCAATCCCTTTTGAGTGGTGATGACGTCCAGGTAGGTGACCCGTCCGGCGATAAATAGTTCTTCGGCAGCCTGGATCGACGATTCCAGGGCCAGCACTTGTTCTTGTACGAAATCTTCACGGGTTTGGATGGTGCCATGCGTTTTCAAGGCTAAAGACACCTCGTTTACGGCGTTTAGCACTACCTTTTCGTATTCTAGGAAGCCTATGCCATAGGCCGCCTTCATGGTTTCGTACTGCGATTTAAGTTCGCGTTGTTTAAATAAGGGTACCGTTACGCCTCCAAAAAGGCCATAGGTTAGCGATTTGTCGATATTAAACAGCTTGTCGATGCTAAAGCTTTGCAAGCCCAGGTATGGACTAATGGCTACCGAAGGCAGGAAGGATAAGCGGGATGTTTCGAGATCATGGTAATTTGCTTTCAGGTCCAATCCGGCGCGGCGGATGTCCAGGCGATTATTGAATAAGTCTTCCAAGCTACCCACGGAAAGGTCGGCAAACAGGAGGTTATCGCGAATCGGCATATTACTGCGCAGAATAGGTTGGTATACCCTACCCAGTAAGGCATTAATCTGGTGCTCGTAGGCTAATATCTCCTGCATGGCGTTCGCTCTTCCCGCTTTAGATTCGGCAAGAATTGATTTAAACTGCTGTACGGCAAGTTCGTCGGAACGTCCGGCTTCCTTTTGTGCTTCCACAATTTCGAGGGCGCGTTCGTGCAGGGTAATGTTCTCCTCGTACACCTTAATCTTTTGGTCCAGACTAATCAGCTCATAATAGGCCGAGGCAATGCTGCTGATCAGTTCGGTTTCCATTAAGCGTTTCAGCTCACTTTCTGCCATCAGCCCCATAAATGCGGCCTCCCGGCGGTTGCGGAGTTTGCCCCAGAGGTCGATTTCCCAAGAAGCCCGCACCCCAACGAAGTAATCGGGGATAAAAGGCTCCGGTAGTTTCTCGTCGTCGGTTAAGTTTTCCGAGAAATTGGAATCGTAATTACCGATTCCCGACTCCGTATAATGGCCATACTTACGCAATCCAGCTTCCACGGCGGCATCCACCGAAGGGAAAAGGGCCGATTTGCGGAACCTAAAATTGGCCTGTGCCATTTCAATGCGATGGAGCGCCTGGCGCAGGTCCCGATTATACAGCATCCCCGAATCGATTAAACTAATCAGGTTCGCATCGGTAAAGACCTCCCGCCATGGCAGATTCGCCAGCGTACTGGAATCCGTCAATATTTCTTTGGCTTCGGTTTGCATGGTCGGATCCACAGGTTGTTGGGTCGTTTGTTTCGGCACCGAACAAGAAGCAATCAACAAAATAACCGTCATGGCCACGGCTGCTTCCTTCAGCTTGGTCGGCTTTTTGGGGCTCGTTTTCTTCTTTCTACGGGAGAATAGCACCACCAATCCCGGGATCACCAGTACCCCAACGATCGTTCCGATCACCATACCGCCTACCGCAGCCGTACCGATGGTCCGGTTACCGATAGCACCGGCACCTGAGGCCAGCATCAATGGAATTAGACCGGCGGCGAAAGCAAAGGAAGTCATTAAGATTGGACGCAAACGTGCTACCGCTCCTTCAATAGAAGCTTCAAGTACATCCATGCCCTGTTTCCGTTTTAAGTTGGCATACTCCACAATTAAGATGGCGTTTTTACCTAATAAACCAATCAACATCACCAGGGATACCTGCGCATAGATGTTATTCTCCAATCCGAATATTTTCAGGAAGAAGAAGGCACCGAAAATACCCGCCGGCAGACATAAGATAACCGGCAATGGCAATAGGAAACTTTCGTATTGTGCACATAACAAGAGGTACACAAACACCAAACACAGCAAGAAGATATAGGCCGCCTGGTTTCCTGAAATTTTCTGTTCACGCGTCATCCCTGACCATTCGATGGCAAAGCCTTGCGGCAATTCGGCAGTGATACGTTCCACCGCTTCAATGGCCTGGCCGGAGCTGAAGCCCGGCGCGGCTTGCCCGGTAATCATGGCTGAGGTAAACATATTATAGCGTGTAATCTGCTCCGGTCCGTAGATTCGCTTCATCGTCATAAAGGACGAATAAGGCACCATCTCCCCTTCTGCGGTTTTCACATAGAGATTCAGGATATCTTCCGGTCGTTGACGCGAGAAAGCATCCGACTGCACCATAACTTTATACATCTGCCCATAGCGAATAAAGTTGGTTGCATATTGCGAACCCAATAGGGTTTGTAAGGTATTCATGGAGTTCTCTACGGAAATCCCTTTCTTGGCCGCTAAGTCGTAATCAATTTCCAACATATATTGTGGGAAGTTCACGTCGAAGGTAGAGCTTACGCTTTCGATCACTTCATCTTCGCTCAGCTTTGCCATAAAGTCTTTTACTACTTTATCAGTTTCCGATAAGTCTTCGTTTCCGGAGCGATCCAATAAGCGAAGTTCAAAACCGGAGGAGTTACCGAAACCCGGTACGGTTGGCGGCGGGAAGAATTCCACTTCGGCATCGGCGATATGGGCTGTTTTTTCACGTAATACCCGCATCACATCATCTACCGTTTGGTCGCGGTTCTTCCACTCCTTTAAGTTAATCATCCCCATACCATAAGAGGCACCGGATACTTCCGTAACAATACTATAACCGGCCAAGATGGATACGGTTTCTACGACATCCAATTCACGTGAGATGGCATCCACCTCATTCAACACAGCTTCCGTACGGTCTACGGTTGCCCCTGGCGGCGTGGTCACTGCTACGTAAATCATCCCTTGGTCTTCGGTTGGAATAAAGCCCGAAGGCAATACCGCTGCCGAGCCCCAAGTCAGCACGAACATAATGGCCAATGCGGCTAGGGTAATTAGGCGGCGGCCGGCTATTTTTCCGAGGACGCCTTTATAGCCACCCGAGATCCGATCGTATACCCGGTTGAATCCGCGGAAGAATTTATCTAACCAGTTATTGCTCGGTTTCTTATCGTGCGGCGAGCGCAAGATAATGGCACAAAGTGCCGGCGTTAAGGTCAAGGCATTAATTCCTGAAATAACAATCGCTGCAGCCAAGGTTAAGGAGAACTGCCGATAGAAAATACCGACCGGGCCATCTAAGAAGGCCACCGGTACGAATACCGCCGACATCACCAAGGTAATGGCAACTACTGCTGAACCTACTTCGTCCATGGCCGCCAAGGTTGCCTCCATGGGAGAAAGGTGCTCTTCCTCCATCTTGGCGTAGACGGCCTCGACGACGACAATACCGTTGTCGACGACAATACCAATGGCAAGGACTAAGGCAAATAAGGTTAAAAGGTTAATCGAGAAGCCCATCATCTGCATAAAGAATAGGGATCCGATTAAACACACCGGTACCGCCAGAATAGGGATAATGGTGGCTCTGAAATCTTGTAGGAAGATAAATACCACCAAGAATACCAAGATAAAGGCCTCGACCAGGGTAATCAATACGCTGGAAATGGAGGCATTTAAGAATCGGGATACGTCATAACCCATGGTATAGGTCATTCCCGGCGGGAAAGTTGCGCCTTTGAGTTCGTCCATGCGGTCTTTCACACGCTGTATAACTTCCTGCGCATTGGAGCCCGGCAACTGTTTCAACATGATGGAAGCCGAAGGACGTCCGTCGGTTTTAGACACCATTTCGTAATCCAAGGAACCGAATTCTACGTCGGCAATATCCTTGATACGGATTACCGAACCATCTACATTGGCACGGATCGGAATATTTTCATATTCGGCCACCTCGGTAAATTTACCCGGATAGCGTAAAACATACTGCTGCATGTTGACGGTCTTATCGGAACTGATCCCCGTTTGTCCGGGAGCGGCTTCGATATTTTGGCGACGAAGGGAAGCGACCAGCTCTTCCGTAGAAATGGAATAGGCCGACATACGATCCGGACGCACCCAGATACGCATGGCGTAATCCTTCATACCCATAATCTGCGCAAAACCAACCCCTTCAATCCGTTTCAACTCTTTCAGGATGTTAATATCCGTGAAGTTGTAGATGAATCGTTCATCGGCGGTTTCATCATCCGTATAGAGGTTTAAGTACATCAACATACTGTTCACCTCTTTTTCGGTGGTAACCCCGGCTTTAATCACCTCTTCGGGTAATTCATCGAGCACGGTTGTCACCCTGTTTTGCACGTTTACCGCAGCAATATCCGGGTCTGTTCCTACCTTAAAGAACACCTGAATAAGGGTGGTTCCGTTATTGGTAGAAACGGTATTCATATAGGTCATACCGGCCACCCCGTTAATGGCTTTTTCTAAGGGAATGGCGACGGCATTGGTACTCACCTCGGCATTTGCACCGGTATAATTGGCGGTTACTACCACCGATGGCGGTACGATATCCGGGAATTGGGTGATGGGCAAGGTAAAGAGTGCCAACAGCCCCAATAGGGTAATAAATATGGATATGACCAGTGATAACACCGGTCTTTTAATAAATTTCTCAAACATGAATGCCCGTCCTCTCTTTAGTTATTTACCAGTTTAGGTTTCACAATCATGCCGTCGCGTAGGGATTTCACCCCTTCGTATACAATTTTAGCGTCTTTCGGCAGTCCATTTTCTACGATATAATAATGGCCCACGCGCTGTCCGTTTTTAAATGGCGTCATGCGCACTGTATCGCCATACAAGGTATACACATAGGCCTTGTCTTGAATTTCGACCACCGATTTCTGGTGCACCATAACTAAGTTTCCGGTTTGTGTAGGCACACCGATACGTCCTGTTGCGCCATGCTTTAAGATGCCTTCAGGATTCGGGAATTTCGCACGTAAGGAAATGGAACCTGTGCTGGCTTCAAACTCCGACTCTACAATTTCTGCTTGTCCGGTATGCGGGTATAGCTGACCGTTGGCTAGAATCAGCTGCACTTCTTTTTTGAAGCGTGCGGCTTTATTGATGGTCGGGTCGGTAACAATGGCTAAGTACTCCGGCTCGGAGATATCGAAATACACATTCACATGGGCCAGATCGGAAATACTGGTAATGAGGGATCCTTCTTCCAATAGGGATCCTTCTTTTAATAAAATCCGGTCTATTCGGCCATCAAAAGGGGCACGGATTTGGGTATTTGCCAATTTCGTTCGGTTTTGGTTCAACACCGCTTCGGCCTCTTTCACTTTGGCTTGGGCAGCACGCAGCTGTACCCGCAGCAGTTCATACTCCGATTGACTGACAATATTTTTATCCACCAATTTTTTGGTGCGTTCCATTTCGAGTTCTACTTTTTTCACTTCGGCTTGTGCAGAGTTCAATAGGGCTTGCGCCTGTGCAAAATCAGCCTTGTACTCATCGTCCATCAAGGAGAATAGCACTTGACCTTTGCGAACATGTGCACCTTCATCTACATAGATTTTATGCAGGAATCCGGTTAATCTGGAACGTAGTTCAACATTTCTTTGGGATTGGATATCGGCAATATACTCTTTGTAAATCACGGTATCCATGTGTGTTAATTGGGTAACTGGAACAAGTTTAGGCTCCATCACCGCTGTTTTTTCATTCGAATTCGCTGTACATGATGCAGCAAGAGCGGCCCATCCAAGAAGGGGCAACAGCAAGAGATTGTTTTTCATTGCAATTAAAAAATAGTGGGTATATAAAATAAAATAGATAACAAGCGAATAGCGGGTACTTCCTAGGGAAATGCCACACGATTCAAGGCCAAAGGGAAATTGGACTTAGAAAGGACGGTACCTATACAAAAAGTGATAATAGCCGGGGCGGCATCTCGTTTTTGATAGGTAAAAAGGATGTTTTCGGTCGTTGATCAATAGGGTTACTTTGGCTAAGAGCCAAGAAACCAAGAGTACTAAAGGTAGAAAACCCAACATGAGGGCAAAGATTCGATAGTCGTCGAAAATAATATCAGGTAGGTTTTCAGGTTCGTCGGAATGGCTGAAGTTCAACACTTCCTCCAGAACGACTTCTACGAATGTTTCATTGGATGCTTGGGGTGCTAGCCCAAAGTAATCTGCCTGCTTCACCTCGTAACATAGGATGTTAAGGTAGCCAAAGAGTGCCAAGAAGTGTAGCAGTTTGAACATATGCTGCAAAGATACGCAAGATGGCAAGGCAGAAGGCCAATCCTATTGTAAAAAAAATGTGATATAAACGGTTTAGCGGGCTATTTTTTGGGTTCTTCCTCGCTGACTTGTTGAGGCTCGTCATCGAATAGAATACGGATAGAAGGCGTATAAGTGTCCTCATGCTGTCCATTTTTGCTGGCCCAGAAGAAGGCACCCAAAAAGAAAAGGGCGATGATGACGCTGCAACCGATAAGCATAAAGATGATATCCATATTACAAAGTTATATTAATTTTCTACGTTTTGCATATCCCCTAGTCATTAAACTAGTGAAGGAGATGATAGTAACTGTACTGATGGGCATTAAAATGGCGGCAAACAGTGGCGACATAGTTCCCTGCACGGCGAAGCTTAAGCCAATGGTATTATAGAGTAAGGAAATGATAAAACTCATTTTAATGACCTTGACGGCATCCTTACTAAACTGAAAGAATTTCGGGAGTTTATGGAAGGCTTCCCCATCTAAAATGGCATCACAACCGGGCGAGAAATTATTGATATCGTCGGAAACTGCGATACCTAAATCAGCCTTGCGAAGCGCTCCGGCATCATTCAGACCATCTCCCAGCATACATACTTTTTGTCCCTGATTTTGCCATGCTTCAATTTTATGGAGTTTATCTGCCGGCGATTGATTGAACAAGAGATTGGCCTGGTTGGGGAAGATCATGCGCAAGGCATCGGCACGGCGCTCATTGTCTCCGGAAATCAAATGTAATTGGTATTCATTTCCCTCGAGGGAGTTGATTACGTTAGAGAGGCCTTCTCGCCAAGATTGCTCCAGGGTAAATAAACCTTTCACGACGTTATTGACAGCAATATACACCACCGATCCTTCTGCTTCTTTTTTAGCTGTGCCCACAAAGCTGGCCGATCCGATTTTCATATGCAGGTCTTGGTAGGTTCCCTCCTGTCCTTTACCCACCCGTTCGGCATAGGCTGTAATCGGAATCAAGGGCACTTCGCCAAGCCATTTGATAATTTCGCGGCTAAGCGGGTGATTGGAGTTTCGACAGATGGCATAGATCATGCTTTTCTCTTGTGCGGAAAGGGCGCCTTCGAAATACATACTCGACACATTCGGCGAAGATATCGTTCCGGTTTTATCAAATACCACGGTATCTATGGCAGCCATCTGCTCTATTGCTGCCGTATTTTTGATGTACAGTTTATTTTTATCGAAGATGCTTAAGGCTGCAGACAGGGTAAATGGCGAACTTAAGGCTAAGGCACATGGACAAGCGATAATAAGTACAGCGGTAAAAGCGGCCCAGGCTTTATCGGCATTGCCGCCAAGAATCCAATATAAGGCTGCAGAAAAGGCAACCAACAATAAGCCTATCGTAAAGTATTTACTGATATAGCCAATAAAGGTTTCGAACTTCTTCTCGACGTGTTTAAAGCTTTCGTTATTCCAGAGCTTGGTCAGGTAGCTTTGCGAGACGGCTTTTACGACCTCCAACTCAATGGCTTCCCCAATTTGCCGCCCACCGGCATATACGACTTCGCCTAGCACCTTTTCTACCGGTTTACTCTCCCCTGTTACGAAGCTAAAGTCGACCGAAGCATTTCCTTTTAAAAGAATAGCATCGGCGGGAATAATCTCATTATTGCGCACCATAATCCGATCGCCGATTTGTAAATCGGCAATTTGAGTAGGCTTCGTCTGTTCGCCCTCCAATACCGTTACGGCTACAGGGAAATACGAACGGTAATCGCGCTCAAAGGAAATATGGTAATAGGTTCTTTGTTGCACCCATTTTCCGATCAGGATAAAAAACACCAAACTACAGAGGGTATCCATAAATCCGGCTCCCGTTTGGGAGATAATCTCGAAGGCGGAGCGGAAAAACAACACGAATATCCCCAGAGCCAAAGGCACATCCAGGTTGAGGCGTTTTTGTTTTAAGCTGTACCAGGCTGATTTAAAATAATCGGAGGCTGAAAACAACAGCACCGGTAAACCGAAGGCCAGGTTCATATAGCCAAAGAAGCTGGCATATTGTTTTTCAAAATCGGCCATGCCAAAATAATCCGGGAAGGAAATCATCATGGAGTTCCCGAAGCAGAAACCGGCGACGGTAATTTTAGCAATAAGGTTGTTCTGATTGAGCTTCTTTCCTTCTTTTACCACATCTTGGAGGGTAATTTTCGGGTCGTATCCGATTTGATGGAGCAGTTGCACCAATTCGCGTAAGGATATTTCCTTTTTGAAGAAGGTGATGCTGGCCTGTTTTTTCATAAAATCTACCTGCGATGTTTTCACACCGGGATTTAGTTTATACAGGTTTTCCAAGAGCCAGATACAGGAACTGCAGTGTATGGCAGGAACGTAAAAGGTGATGATGGCCAATTCCTCGTCTTGATAATCGACGAGTTTGGCAATAATATTAGGCTCATCCAGGTAGGCCAGGTCTTCCTTTTGGATTTTCTGGGATTTTCCCGGATGGCTATTATAGCGATAATAGCTGGCCATGTTGTTTTCATTCAGGATTTGATAAACCGTTTGGCAACCCAAACAGCAGAAACGGTGGCTATCCAACTGATAAGAGGTATCTTCTATAGGATCTCCGCAGTGGTAACAACTGGTATCTATCTTCAATTCCTTATTCACATCCATGGCAATCGCTTTATATGGCTTGACTAAATAGGTTTTCTCTTTCTTTGGTTTGATGTAACCGCACGTCGAACGCCATACATACATTGCGCAGGAATGATTTTCCGAGTTCGGTTATTTCTACTTTATTCGCTTTATGGCTAACCAGGCCATCGGCAATCATGGGTTGCAAGCGTTCCACGATAGCCTCGTTTTCGCTGGCCCCATCTTTCAAGATAACCTTTCCGCGGCACATCATATCCAAGATGTATTGACGAATTAAGGTGTCTTGTTCGGTTAGCAAGTGTCCTTTCACCACAGGTAGTTTCCCCTCTCCTATTAACGCATGATACTCCTCTACGGTTTTCACATTTTGCGCAAAGGCCGACCAGGCATCGGAGATGGATGATACACCCAGACCAATCAACAGGGGTGTATACCTATCGGCATAGCCCATGAAGTTACGGTGTAGCCCCCCATTCTTAGAAGCAATATACAAAGCATCTTCGACTTTCGAGAAGTGGTCCATGCCCACATCTTTAAATCCGGCTTCCTGAATCATGCTTTTGCCAAGGCGGTAAAGGTTTAGTTTTTCCTCACCCACAGGCAGGTCATGCTCGGTGAAGCGGCGTTGTCCGGGTTTAATCCAAGGCACATGGGCATAGCTGTAAAACGATATCCGATCGGGGTTTAAGCGTAGCGAATGTTCAATCGTCATCTTTACCGACTCTTGGGTTTGCATAGGCAGCCCATAAATCAAATCGAAGTTAATAGAATCGTATCCAATTTCGCGGGCATCTTTCATCACCCGATCTACATCTTCAACGGTTTGATGCCTGTTGATGATAAACTGCACTTTCTCATCAAAATCTTGAATGCCTAAGCTCAAGCGTTTAAATCCTAAATCGTATAAGGTTTTCAGATGCTCGTAGGTGGTATTTGCTGGGTGAGCCTCGAAGGAAAAGGATGCTTCTGCCGTTTTTTTATTTCCAGCCAGCAGGCCATCGATCAAGCGTTTGAGGTTTTCAGCTTGGAAGAAGGTGGGTGTTCCTCCGCCCAAGTGTATTTCAGCGATCATTAAGCTTTCCGATCCTAATATCCGTTTGTACATGGCCCACTCTTTTAGGAGGGAACTGATGTATGGATCTTCGACTTGGTGATTCTTGGTAATGCGGGTATTACAGCCGCAATAGGTACATAGACTTTCACAATAAGGCAGGTGCACATAGATGCTGATGCCATTTTGTTTTGAACTTTTATAATTCTGCGATACGCGGAATCGCCATTCGTGTTCTTTGAAGTCCTCATTTTCCCAGAACGGTACGGTTGGGTAGCTGGTATAGCGAGGAGCAGCAACATTGTATTTGCTGATGAGTTGGTTTAAGGTACTGTTTTCCATATTAACCTAGTTTTTGCTTATTAGCGCAGTCCATTCGACATTGACATGCATCGCCAGCGCATCCCCCTACCATCCATTGGGTTAGATTTTGAATGGTTTGCTTGGCAATACTTTCCATGCTTTGATCGAAAGGAACATTGGCGACATGCATCTTTAACTCACCGGCATAATCCAGGTCGATATGATCGGTTGTTTTTGAGCGGGTAATGATGCTTTTTACGCCTAATTTGAATAATTCGAATAACATGACTTTATCAAGAATATCACGTTCGGACACCAATACAGCCTCTTTTCCGGCAGCAAAATGAATGGTACTAAAGTTCAACCCGTTGGATATTAACGTCAGGTCGTGCACCTTGGCATTTGCTTTGGCCAAAAACACTTTTTCTTGATCTAATATGTTATATGCAATCACTCTCATCCCTAATGTAAAAGATATTTGCTCAAAGGTAGGCCAAAAACTAAGCGTAACTAGTGAAGGGGGTCAGGTAAAGAAGTGATTTATATCACGTTCTAAAAGGGGTTAAAAAATGCGCCTATCCTGTTTAAAGTGGGTTTTCATCTTTTCCAGGCTTAGAATTTTATCTTCCATGAATTAATTTTCTAGCAAGAAAAGTGAATACCTAAGCCCTATTTAATCTTGTAGCTAAAAATCTATGCAACTAATTAAAAACAAAGCTAAATAAGGGGATTAGGTTGCGAAAAAGAATAGGATAAAAAGGAAAGTAACGCTAAAAAAACAGCCTTCACGTTTTGGGTGAAGGCTGTTTTTTTAGCAAGAGGTAAAAACTTTATTGCTTGATATTTTTCAATCGACTTACCGAGAATATTTTAATGGCATTCCCTTCTTTGGTCAATAATTTTTCATCTTTAAAATCGGCAAGCATGCGGCTAATTGTTTCGTTAGCTGTACCGGCAAGGGCTGCAAGGTCATCTCTAGAAATTTTAATGGTCACCTCGTCCTGTTCATTGCTCGATTTTTCTGCCACATTCACCAAAGCATTGGCTACGCGCTTGCGCACAGAATCATAAGCAAAGCCCAACATCTGCTCCTCCTTATCGCGAATATTCTGCGATAAGAGCTTGATAAGCTTAGTGGCAATGGCCGGTTTCTTATACATGAGTTCAAAAAAGTTATCCTTATGGATCAGGGCAATTTCGGCATCCTCCAACGTAGCGGTATTATCGCCGTATTTGGTATTTAATAAAACCGACTCTAAGCCGAAGAATTGATCTTCGATATAGATGTTGGTGGATAACTCGCGACCATCTTTATAGTTCAGGAAGCTGCGAACTTTTCCTTTTTTGATATAATAGACATAGACTGGCGTATCTCCAGCTTCGTAAATGGTTTGCTTTTTCTTAATGGATTTTATGCGGCCGTTATTGGCTAAATCTTGCAATAAGTAAGCTTGCTCGGTTTCGTCCAAGCGCAGGCTATCCATGGAAGGGCTGGCCTTTGCCTGCAATTGTTGTCGTTTTTTAAACCGGCTTTCAATGGCATTCAGCAATTCCAGGTCATCGAAGGGTTTGGTCAGGTAATCGTCGGCACCCATTTCCATTGCTTTCCTAACATCGGCCTTTTCGGTTTTCGCTGTCAGGAAAATAAAGGGAATATGCTGTGTTTCCTCATGTCTTCCCAACATGTATAATACGCCATATCCATCGAGCTCCGGCATCATAATATCACAAAGAATCAGATCGGGATGGTGCTTCATGGCCATATCGACGCCTGTTTTTCCTTCTTCCGCCACCAGTACGGTATACTCCCCTGTGAGTTCCAGGATTTCGGCTGTACTTTCGCGGATGTCGCTGTTATCTTCTATGATTAAGATTTTTCTTTTTTCCATTACAATTGGGTAAAACTCATTTTAAAAATAGCACCTTGATTTACTTCGGACCAATATTCCATGGTGCCGCCCATTAAAACGACATAGCGTTTCACGATATTCAATCCCAAACCTGTTCCCGGGATATTGCCGGTGTTGTTAGCACGGAAGAAAGGCTCGAAAAGGTTCACCTGCTCTTCTGCCGGGATACCGATACCATTATCTTTGACCGTAACGATGAGGTTGTCTTTATCTATTTCGGTACTGAATTCAATAAAGGTATCCTCTCCGGAATACTTAATCGCGTTGGAAACCAAGTTGATAATGCTATTCTTCAATAAGTTTGGATCGATATAAAAATCGGAAGATTCCCCGGTATGTTGATACACGATATGCTGATTTTTCTTACAGATCAGCTGCATCTCCTCGGCAATCTCCTCGCCTAAATGGATGATATTGGTTTCGTTTTTATTCACCACAACCACGCCTGCCTCTAGTTTTTCTAAAGAAAGGAAATCGTTTAAGATGGTATTGAGCAACTGTACCGAGCTTTTGATGCGGGTGGTATGCTTCTCAATGGTATTATACTCTTCCTTCTCTACATAGCGGTCGATCAGAGAAGCGGATAATTGTACCGAACTTAAAGGCGTTCTAAATTCATGGGATGCCATGGATACAAAACGCGACTTGAGTTGATTTAATTCTTTTTCTTTTTCCAAGGAAACCGATACATCGGCCTTCGCTTTTTCAAGCTCGGACACCAGTTTAATCAAATCTTTGGTGCGTTCGCGAACCTTGGTTTCCAATTCCAAAGTATGCTTTTTCAGCTCATCTTCCGCCTGTTTCTCCTTGGTCAGGTCGTGCACAAAGCCGGTGAATATTTTACCATTCTTATAGAACACTTCACTTACCGCCAAGCGGAACGGGAAAGTGGTTCCATCTTTTTTCAGTCCTCGTACCTCGCGGCCGATACCGATAATTTTCTTATGGCCAGTTTCCTCGTAGGTAGAAATATAACGATCGTGGCGCGATCGGTCTGGTTCAGGCATCAGCATAGAAATATTATTGCCGATGACCTCTTTTGCTTCATAGCCAAATAATACCAAGGCCGCCGGGTTGATGCTTTCCACAATCCCGTAACGGTCTATCGTGATGATTCCATCGATGGCATTTTCAATAATGGCTTCAAGTAGCTTTGATGATTCCAATATGCTCTTATTTTACTAATTTCTTATATTTAATACGCTTAGGTGCTACATCCCCAAGGCGTTTTTTCCGATTTTCCTCATACTCGGTATAGTTTCCTTCGAAGAAGTAGACTTGCGAGTCGCCTTCAAAGGCCAAGATATGGGTACAGATCCGGTTCAAGAACCAACGGTCGTGGGAAATAATAACTGCACAACCTCCAAAGTTCTCTAAGCCTTCTTCCAAGGCACGTAAGGTATTCACGTCGATATCGTTGGTAGGCTCATCCAGCAAAAGTACGTTAGATCCCTTTTTCAAACTAATTGCCAAGTGTACCCTATTGCGCTCACCACCGGAAAGCACATCGATTTTCTTTTGCTGATCACCGCCGTTGAAGTTAAACTTAGAGACATAGGCACGCGAGTTTACCTGCTTATTGCCGAGCAGCATGGTTTCATTTCCTCCGGTAATATTTTCCCATACGGTTTTCGTTGGATCCAGGTCATCATGCATCTGGTCAACATAGCCTAGCACTACAGTTTCACCTACACGGAAAGTTCCCGCATCAGGTTGCTCCTGTCCTGTAATCAAGCGGAACAAGGTTGTTTTACCAGCACCATTGGGGCCGATAATCCCTACGATTCCTGCTGGCGGCAAGGAGAAGCTTAGGTTTTCAAATAATATCCGATCGCCGTAGCTTTTAGAAACGCCATTGGCCTCAATCACCACATTCCCTAAACGTGGCCCCGGTGGAATGAACAATTCTAATTTTTCTTCTCGCTCTTTGGTTTCCTCGGAGGCTAGTTTCTCGTAATTATGTAAACGCGCTTTGGACTTGGCATGGCGTGCTTTTGGCGCCATTCTTACCCATTCTAATTCGCGTTCTAATGTTTTTTGACGTTTGGTTTCTTGTTTTTCCTCCTGCGAGAGGCGCTTAGCTTTTTGATCTAACCAGGAAGAGTAGTTTCCTTTCCAAGGAATTCCTTCTCCGCGGTCTAATTCTAAGATCCAACCAGCCACATTATCCAGGAAGTAACGGTCGTGGGTTACCGCGATTACCGTTCCTTTGTATTGTTGCAAGTGCAGCTCTAACCAATCAATAGATTCGGCATCCAAGTGGTTGGTAGGCTCATCGAGCAATAATACATCTGGTTCTTGTAAAAGCAGGCGACATAAAGCGACACGTCTGCGTTCTCCACCTGACAAATTGGCAATTAGGGCATCGGGCTCCGGACAGCGTAAGGCATCCATCGCACGTTCTAACTTAGCATCTAATTCCCAAGCATTTGAGGCGTCGATTTTATCTTGCAGCTCGCCTTGGCGTGCCAAGAGCTTATCCATCTCGTCGGGGTTTTCATACACCTCCGGCAATCCGAATTTCTCGTTTATCTCTTCGTATTCTTGAAGAATGGCTGTTGTTTCGGCCACCCCTTCTTCTACGACTTGTTTTACTGTTTTTTGAGGGTCTAACTCAGGTTCCTGGGCTAAGTAGCCTACAGAGTAGCCTGGGGAGAAAACCACTTCTCCTTGGTATGACTTATCGAGTCCGGCGATGATTTTGAGCAAGGAAGATTTTCCGGAGCCATTTAAACCAATGACGCCAATTTTAGCTCCATAGAAAAAGGAAAGGTATATATTCTTTAAAACTTGTTTGGATGGAGGGTAAATTTTATTCACCCCTGCCATTGAAAAGATAATTTTTTCGTCAGACATAAGTATAATGTAACTTTTTACACAAAGATAATGGAAATACTGACAAATTGGTACTTTTATGGGTATGGTCTAATTGTTGATAAATAATATCTATAACAAAAGGCTGTACCGTGTATTTTTATTACATTTATACAATTGGTACATCCACTAATAGAGAAAGGTAATATAAATGGAAGCAAAATTTTCACCCCGTGTCAAAGATGTTATTTCCTACAGCCGTGAGGAGGCTTTACGTCTTCGCCACGACTATATTGGGACAGAGCACCTTTTACTCGGATTAATACGTGAGGGCGATGGTGTTGCCATCAAGATATTGAAGAATATCGGAATAGACATGGCGGCAGTTCGTCAGTCGGTGGAGGATGCTGTGAAAGGTTCTTCTGTTTCGCGTTCTCCAGTGAACAACAATATGCCCCTGACAAAGCAGGCGGAAAAGGTTTTAAAAATAACGTATTTGGAGGCCAAGATTTTCAAAAGCGACATTATTGGAACGGAGCATTTATTATTAGCGATTTTGCGGGACGAAGAGAACATTGCTTCGCAGATATTGCAACAATATAAAGTGAACTACAATTCCTTTAAATCGGAAGTAGAGCAAAATGCGGCAGGCATCAGCGATGAGGCATCGAACACCCCTTCTGGCGGTGATGATGACTATGCAGATGAGGAATCGCAATTCTCCACCCCGAAGAAAGTGTCGGATATTAAATCGAAGACTCCGGTATTAGACAACTTTGGTCGCGATTTAACGAAAGCTGCGGAAGAAGGGAAATTAGACCCTATTGTGGGCCGTGAGAAAGAAATTGAGCGGGTTTCGCAGATTCTTTCCCGTCGGAAGAAAAACAATCCGATTTTAATCGGTGAGCCCGGTGTGGGTAAGTCAGCAATTGCTGAGGGCTTAGCACTGCGCATTATACAGCGGAAGGTTTCACGTGTCTTGTTCAACAAACGCGTAGTTACCTTGGATTTAGCCTCTTTGGTTGCCGGCACAAAATACCGTGGGCAATTTGAAGAACGCATGAAAGCGGTGATGAATGAGTTGGAAAAATCGCCGGATGTGATTTTGTTTATCGATGAAATCCATACCATTGTAGGTGCCGGTGGAGCTTCAGGTTCCTTGGATGCCTCCAACATGTTTAAACCTGCTTTAGCGCGTGGCGAGATTCAATGTATCGGTGCAACAACGCTAGATGAGTACCGCCAGTATATCGAGAAAGATGGTGCCTTGGATCGTCGTTTCCAAAAAGTAACGGTTGAACCGACTACTTACGATGATACAATCGAAATCTTAAACCGCATTAAGGATAAATATGAGGAACACCACAATGTAACTTATACGCCGGAAGCAATTGAGGCCTGTGTGTCTTTAACTACACGCTACATTACTGACCGGTTCTTACCAGACAAGGCTATTGATGCCTTGGATGAATCGGGATCTCGCGTGCACTTGAACAATATCCATGTGCCACAGAGCATCATCGATATTGAAGAGAAAATTGAAGAGGTAAAAGTAGAGAAAAATAAGGTTGTACGCAGCCAGAAATATGAGGAAGCCGCCAAGCTTCGGGATAGCGAGAAAAAGCTGATCGAGGAATTGGAGAAAGAAAAAGCTGCCTGGGAAGCCGAAACAAAAACGAAGCGCTATACGGTATCGGAAGATAACGTAGCTGAAGTTGTTTCGATGATGACGGGTATTCCTGTTCAGCGTGTGAGCCAATCGGATAGCCAAAAGCTATTGAACATGGCGGAATCGATGAAAGGCCGTATTATTGGTCAGGACGACGCTGTGCAGAAATTAGTAAAAGCTATTCAGCGTACGCGTGCAGGGTTGAAAGATCCGAAGAAACCTATTGGTTCCTTTATTTTCTTAGGTCCTACGGGTGTGGGTAAAACAGAGTTGGCGAAAGAACTTGCTCGTTTTATGTTTGACTCGGAAGATGCCTTGATCCAGATCGATATGAGTGAGTACATGGAGAAATTCGCTGTATCTCGCTTAGTCGGAGCGCCTCCGGGATATGTGGGCTACGAAGAAGGTGGGCAGTTGACCGAGAAGGTTCGTCGCAAGCCTTATGCTGTAGTCTTATTGGATGAGATTGAAAAAGCCCATCCGGATGTCTTCAACTTATTGTTGCAGGTGTTGGATGAAGGCCAATTAACAGATAGCTTAGGTCGTAAAGTCGACTTCAGAAATACCATTATCATTATGACCTCCAATATTGGAGCTCGTCAGTTGAAAGAATTTGGTCAAGGTGTTGGATTTACCACCGCTGCCAAAGAGAATCAAGCCGACTCGCACTCTAGAGGGGTTATTGAAACGGCCTTGAAACGTGCGTTCGCACCAGAGTTCTTGAACCGTATTGATGATGTGATTGTATTCAACTCGTTAAACAAAGAGCATATCTTCAAGATTATTGATATTGAACTGAAATCTTTATTCGCAAGAATTCAAGGTTTGGGCCACGGTATCAACCTGACTGAAACTGCGAAGAATTATATTGCCGAGAAAGGATACGACAGCAACTTCGGTGCACGACCATTGAAACGTGCCATCCAGAAATACTTGGAAGACCCGATTGCTGAAGAAATATTAAAAGGGGAATTAAAGAACGGTGAAACCATCTTAGTTGACTTCGATGAGGAGAAAAAAGAGATTACCGTTGCTGCCGGAGGAAAGGATCAAAATGATGATTCTGACTTAACCCCCGATGTAAAAGACAGTAAAAAGAAAGATTAAGTCCTTTCATTTTTACCAGTAAAAAAGGCGAATACCTAGTGTATTCGCCCTTTTTTATTCCATTTATTTTCCTTCCCATTAAACTTTTCGGCTTGCTATTTGTCTTAAATTAAAATAAACAAATTATTTATTTACTATTAACACTTACCTCGCATGAAAAAACTATTATTAGCATTCGCCATAGGAACAGCCTCTCTTGTTGGATTTACTGGCTGTACAAAAGAATATATCACCAACAATTATTTACCAGGTGTAAGCTATGTTATTGAAGTAGCCCCGGGTGATTGGAGTAAGAATGGAACGGAATATAGCACCAGCATTAATATGCCTGAATTGGATGATAAATATTTTCAAGATGGGCATGTAGACGTGTCGATCTCCATGGATAGCAATCCTTCTGTGTATGAAAACATTCCTGCCGAAATCGGCAACTACTCTTACAGTGCAAACTATGGAGTAGGGAAAGTAAATGTTTATGCGGTATTCAAAGGTGCTTCAGGTGTTAAAGCTCCCGAGAACATGTTAGTGAAAATTGTATTATCAGATGCAGAAGTTGGAAATTAAGTAAGATTCAACACGATATAAAAAAAGGAGCCTAGGCTCCTTTTTTTTATTTTAACATTTCTTCTGCATGTTTAATGGCTGTGGCTTCCGGATTGGCGCCGCTAAGCATCTGCGCGATTTCCAGCACGCGTTCTTCTTTCTTCAACAGCACGATATTAGACTTCGTTCGTTGCCCCAGATCTTCTTTATATACTTTGAAATGCGCATTTCCTTGAGAGGCTATTTGCGGTAAGTGGGTGATGCTGATAACCTGCATATGGGCAGCCAGCTGCTCCATGATCTCCCCTACCCGTAAGGCAACCTCGCCGGATATGCCGGTATCAATTTCATCAAAGATGATCGTCGGTAAGGATGAGGATTTGGCAACTAAGGATTTGATGGCCAACATTACCCTGGACAATTCACCTCCTGATGCTACCTTATGAATGGGCTGCAAGGATTGTCCTTTATTGGCAGAGAATAAGAAGGCGACTTCATCCTGTCCGGATGACTTGAAGTCTTCCCGTTGGATCAAGTCAATCTGCAACTGGGCATTAGGCATGCCTACTTTTGCTAATACCGACTGTACTTCCGTTTCGATACGACCTTTAACGTCCATTCGATTGGCTGTTATTTGCTTGGCTGAAGTAATCAGGTTGTTTCGGAGCGCTTCGATCTCTTTTTTCAAGCGGTCTATCTGCTCTTCCTGTTGATCAGAATCGAGCAACTTATGTTCAAATTCTTGCTGTAGGGTCAATAATGCGGCTACCGTATCTACGCGGTGTTTCTTTTGCATGCTATAGATTAAGGATAGGCGTTCGGCAACAATAGATAGTCGTTCTTCGTCCATTAGGACGCCATCAGCAAGTTGTTCTAGTTCCGCAGACACATCTTTAAGCTCGATCAAACTACTTTGCAGACGCTCGTACAAAGACTCGGCAGCCGGCAAGTAACGGGCTCCGGATTGCACCATGGCCACAGCTGATTTTAACCCATCAAGCACATTGATCTCCTCACTTTGCAGCAAACTTACGGCACCATGAAAATGCTTTTTGATTTCTTCGGCATTCTCCAACTGGCTTTGCTCGGCTTCCAGCTCCTCCTGTTCAGCCTCTTGCAGATTCGCCTGCTCCAGCTCTTGGAATACAAATTGATTGAAATCGTATTCTGCTCTAGACTTCGCGAGGCTTTCTTCCAGTTCCTGTAAGTCTGCGACGGCTTTTTTATAGGCTTGGTACTGCTTTTTATAGGTCGACAACAAGGGTTGTTGGGCAGCAACGGTATCAAGCACTAATAATTGAAAAGACTCGGTATTGATTTGCAAGGTAGCATGCTGCGAGTGGATGTCGATTAGCTTTTCACCCAATGCTTTTAAGGTCTGCAGGGTTACAGGTGTGTCGTTTACAAAAGCTCTGGATTTACCATCGGCATGCAGTTCGCGGCGTATGATTGTGCGGTCTTCGTAATCGAGGTCTAGGCTCAAAAACATCTCCTGCAGCTCATAGGGCGCAATTTCAAAATGGCCTTCAATTATACATTTGGAGGTTTCATCGAAAAAATGCTTGCTTTCTGCTCTATTGCCCAGAATAAGCCCTAGAGCTCCCATAATAATGGACTTTCCGGCTCCTGTTTCTCCCGTGATGATGTTTAATTGGCTATCGAATTCAATATCTAATGCATCTATTAATGCGTAGTTTTTTATCTGTAGTTTACTTAGCATGCCCTATCCAATGTTCTGAAACCAAATATAGTGTTTTCTATTTCCTCCCCGAAATAATGGTTTTTCTATTCTTCATTCTGCCAATTATAGATTAAGTTTGTAGGGAATGCCTGATTTCAGCAAACAATTAAGTAAGTATATTCCTGCTGCTGCAGCTCCTATCATTTCCCAATGGATTAATGATACGGCATGTCGTTTCAAGGTGACTAAATCAAGGGCGAGCAAACTCGGTGATTATCGATCGCCATACAAGGATGAACCGCATCAAATCACCGTGAACCACGACCTGAACCCCTACTCTTTTCTGATTACTACGGTTCATGAATTTGCCCACCTTAAAACATGGCAACAGCACAAGAATAAGGTAAAACCCCATGGCTCTGAATGGAAACAAAACTTTAAAAGTTTAATGGATCCTTTTCTACGCCTGAATATTTTCCCGCAGGATATCTGCCACGCTCTATTGAAATACATGAACAATCCGGCGGCATCTTCCTGCACCGATTTACAGCTGTATCGCGTACTGAAGAATTACGATAAGCAGCAGACGGAAATAATTACCATAGAATCTATTAGCGAGAAGGCATATTTCTCGATAAAATCGGGTCGTGTTTTTCAAAAGCAGGAGAAGCTACGCAAGCGCTATAAGTGTATCGAATTGGCAACACAAAGGATTTATCTGTTTCATCCGGTGGCTGAAGTGTTTCCAATCGAGCAGCCCGTAGATACTGCCTCTTAACATAAACAACATATTACCTAGCAATATATCATTCATTATGAAAACTAAACTATTCATTGGAACAGCCGTATTACTTGGATTAGCTTCCTGCAAATCTGCTGGAGACTCTGCTGGATACGATGCGAATAGCCTGGATTCAGGTGCCATAAATGCGATCACCGAAGCCGGTTATAGAGCGTATGTAGAAAAACTATCCTCAGATGAATTTATGGGACGCATGCCTTTCAGCAAGGGCGATACGCTGACTGTAAATTATTTAGAAGAGCAGTTTAAAGCCCTAGGCTTAGCTCCCGGAAATGGTGACTCTTATTTTCAAGAGGTACCCATGGTGGAAATTACCACCAGCCCAGTTGAAAATGCACTTACTTTTCAAGGAAAGAATAAGGACCTCACGGTTCAGCACCTGTCAGATTACGTGCTTGCCACTCCGCAAATGACATCGAACATCGATGTAAAAGACACAGAACTTGTTTTTGCAGGCTTCGGCATTGTCGCTCCGGAATACAATTGGAATGATTATGAAGGCTTGGATGTGAAAGGCAAAACAGTGGTGGTGATGGTTTCTGATCCTGGTCGCTACGACAAGACCTTATTCAAGGCCGATACCATGACTTACTACGGCCGTTGGACCTATAAGTTTGAGGAAGCCTCGCGGCAAGGTGCTGCAGGGGTGCTTATTATCCATGAAACGGCGGCAGCCTCCTACGGCTGGAATGTCGTGCGCAGTGGCTGGTCGGGACCACAACTGTCCTTAGTTCCAGAAAATAAAGGTGCCAATCTCGTGAAGTTTCAAGGTTGGGTTTCCCATGAAACAGCAAACAAATTATTTGAACTTGGCGGGCTAAAATCTGATTTAATGGAAGCAGCAAAGAAACCAGGCTTCAAAGCCGTGCCGATGAATGTAAAAACCAATATTGCGTTGAAAAGCAGTTATCGGGAATCTAAATCAAACAATGTTATTGCTAAAATAGAGGGAACCCAACGTCCTGATGAAACGATTATCTACTCGGCACATTGGGATCATCTTGGTGTCGGCGAGGTAAGCAATGGCGATTCTATTTTCAATGGTGCTATAGACAATGCTACCGGGGTAGCGGCCTTATTTGAAATCGCCAAAGCGTTTAAAGCAACGAAAGTAAAACCGGAAAGAACCATCGTCTTCTTAGCCGTTACAGCGGAAGAACAAGGACTGCTAGGCTCTCAATATTACGCCGAACACCCTATCTTCTCCTTAAAGAAAACCGTCGCCAATTTAAATATGGACTCTTTTAATCCGGTGGGTGCAATGAATGGATTTCGCGTCGTAGGAACCGGACAAACAGAATTAGAAGACTATGCCATCAAGGCCGGTGCGAAATTCAATAGAACACTACAACCGGAAGGCAGCCCTAGCTCTGGAGGCTTCTACCGCTCCGACCACTTCAATTTTGTGAAGGTAGGTGTTCCTGGATTATACATGGGCAGTGCCGGCGATTTCCTAGAACAAGATACTGTTCTTTTGAAAAAACGACAGACAGCCTTATCAGGTCGATACCATACGGTTGCTGATGAATTAGACGAACATTGGAACTTTGACGGACCTATCGCCGATAGCCGCCTCTACTTCGAAATCGGCTATATGCTAAGTATGGAAAAAACCTTCCCTAACTTCAAAGCAAAATCAGAGTTTAAAGAATTAGGCGATAAACGACTTTCAAAATAGTATATTTGCGTAGGAATTAAACTAGACACTAAGCTAAAGGAATGAAACATTTACACTCAACACTCGCCATCGTCTTATTGGCAGCACTCGTAATTGCTATCGTAATTACGCTTATCAACTATGCAGGAAACAAACCGTACAACCGTAAAATTGCCTTACTAGGTCTTATTTCAGCCCACTTGCAATTGGTTATCGGACTGGTATTGTACTTTACTTCCCCTTTGGGAATTCAAAGCTTTTCCGGCGAAAACATGAAAAACAGTTTATCTAGACTTTATTTTCTAGAACACCCCTTAATGATGATCATCGGTATTATCCTAATTACCGTAGGATTCTCCAAAGCAAAAAGAATTGTAGATCAAAAGAAAGCAAATCAAACCGTATTGATTTTTTATATCCTAGGCTTGATTTTAATCCTTTCTAGAATCCCATATTCTACTTGGTCTATTTTTAATTAGACTGGAGATATCAGATTTGAGATTTGAGATATTAAAAGCGCCGATGGGATTTCCATCGGCGCTTTCTTTTGCATATAAGGTTTCAGTGCTATAGTGTTTGCATATTAAATAGCTTTCATGTTCGTGCTTTCACTTTTAACATATTAGGTATAGCGGCGTTCCTTATTGCACCTATTAGGTTCTTTCATTTAGCTATAAAACAAAACCGCCCGGGAGTTCCCGGGCGGTTTGTATGTTTTATTCAGAAAACTGTTTTATTTCTTACTGAATCCTAAGATGGCAAATACTACTTTGAATGCTAAATAGGAAGCAATAATGATTGCGATATTAGCAATCCAAGAGAAAACCGATGCTAACTGATCCAATGCAGGTACTACATCTGGTACAAAGCGAATAAATACCCCAATTAAACCAATAACGATGGCTACAGTTAAAGAAACATAATATTCAGTACGGTTTGCATTGTTATCCGTATGTTTTGCTGGTCTTTCTACAGTTGTATTTTCCATAATTGATAAAATCCTTATTAAAGCTGCACAAATGTACAAAAGTCTATGTGCTAATTAAAATAATAATTACAATAAATTATTAAGCCAATGCTTGTTCTAAATCGGCGATTAGATCGTCGGCATCTTCAATACCAACGGAAAGGCGCAAAAGGTTGTCTACTACCCCTACTTTTTCGCGGGTTTCCTTCGGAATTGAGCCATGGGTCATCGTTGCAGGGTGGTTGATTAAGGATTCAACACCACCTAATGATTCCGCCAATGTAAACACTTTAAATTGAGAAGCAATGCGGAAGGTTTCCTGCAAATCAGCACCTTTCAATACAATAGATACCATACCTCCGAAATCCTTCATCTGCTTTTTAGCAACTTCATGTCCCGGATGATCGGTAAATCCTGGCCAGTAGATCTTCTCTACCTTCGGATGATCCTTTAAGAATTCCGCAACTTTACGACCATTTTCGCAATGAGCCTTCATGCGTAAGTGCAAGGTTTTAATACCACGCAATACCAAGAACGCATCTTGAGGACCCGGCGTACCACCACAAGCATTGTAATAGAACCACAGGTTTTTATACAATTGCTCATCGTTCATAATCAAAGCACCCATTACAACATCCGAGTGTCCCCCTAAGTATTTAGTCACGGAGTGCATCACGATATCGGCACCTAGATCCAAAGGATTTTGCAAATAAGGCGAAGCGAAGGTATTATCAACCGCGTATAAAATATGCTTTTCTTTAGCTATTTTACCGATAGCCTCAATATCTGCCAGCTTAAGCGTAGGGTTAGTTGGTGTTTCCAGCCATATCAACTTGGTATTCGCTGTAATAGCTGCGCGAACGGCATCTACATCAGAAGTATTCACAAATACAAACTTGATGCCTAGCGGCTCGTATACTTTCGTGAAAATACGGTAAGAACCACCATACAGGTCATCCCCAGTTAGCACTTCATCTCCGGGTTTCAATAGGCGTAACACACAGTCTGTCGCTGCCATTCCACTGGAGAAAGCCAATCCATGTTGACCGTTTTCCAAGGCTGCCAGACAGTCTTCTAGTGCTTTCCGTGTAGGGTTAGTACCACGTGAATATTCAAAACCTTTATGGTCGCCAGGCGCTTTTTGCTGATAGGTCGACGTTTGATATATAGGCGTCATCACTGCCCCTGTTGTGGGGTCTGCTTGTTGTCCAGCATGGATGGCCTTGGTTGCAAATTTATAAGCCATAATTCTCAAATTTATCCTGCTAAGTTATCAAAAATCTAATGGAGAGGGGTATTTAAAAGTATAATCTAATAAGTCGGTCAATTTCTTGCCGCTCACCCGCTTCTGAAAGGAAGCCTGCGGCTCGAAAGAAGACGGATATTCAAACATATACTTCTCGGCAGATTTTAAAATCACTTCCTTTTTACTGGGGTGTTCCGGACAGACCACATTGTACAGCCCTGAAGGAATATGGCGCGCAATACTGCCTTCCAGCATACCCAGCACGTCGTCCAAATGAACAAAGTTCGCCGGTTGATCACCACTGCTCACTACTTTCCCTTGGAAATACTTGGCGAAGATCCGTTGCTTGCCAAACAGCCCACCCAAGCGAAATACCGAGGTAGCCGGCAAACTCAACATCTTCTTTTCAGCCAGTCGCAATTTAGGATTCATCGCCGTTTCGTCGGGATAAAGCTCATCAAAATCAGCATCCAAATCCGGATAGACACCCACTGAACTCAAAAAATAATGCTGATCATAAGCAATGCTACATAAGCTTTGGAATATCCGGCTAAAACGAGCTTCCAACACTTCCGACTCATTCTTCTGACTGGCAGGAACAGACGTGATCACCGCATCGAATCGAACCTCCAATGGCAAATCAAGAGTTCCCTCTTCATCAAAATTATGGATGTAAGCAAAAATACCATCGCTTTTAAGGCGATGGTATTTTTCTTCTTGGGTTGTTGTGGCCCATACTTGCCAGCCTTTGCTTTGATAACGTCTGGCGAGTTCCTCACCCAACCAACCGCAACCTAAGATTAATAGCTGTTTCATATTTAATATGCTTTCGCAAACAACACGCGTTGTTTTGAAGGTTTACCTGTAAAAATACAAATACCTTCTTCTTCCTTGGCATCCAAAGGAATACAACGAATGGTTGCTTTTGTCTCTTCTTTAATACGTTTTTCGGTTTCAACGGTTCCATCCCAGTGGCAGCTTAAGAAACCACCTTTTTCTTCCAGTACTTGTTTAAATTCATCGTAAGAATTTACCTCTGTAATATGCTCATCACGGAATTTCAATGCTTTTTGGAAGATGTTATCTTGAATTTCATCGAGCAAGTTACTGATGGTAGTTGCTAAACCAGCTTGTTGAACGGTTTCTTTTGTTTGGGTATCCCGACGGGCTAATTCTACTGTGCCGTTTTGCATATCACGCGCACCGATAGCCACGCGCAAAGGCACCCCTTTCAATTCCCATTCGGCAAACTTAAAGCCCGGACGTTGCGTATCACGGTCGTCATATTTCACCGAAATACCTAATTGTTTCAATTCCGCACTTAAGCCATCCACATAGGTATCTAGGTTAGCTTTCTCCTCTTCTGTTTTAAAAATCGGAACAATAACCACTTGAATTGGTGCTAATCGCGGAGGCAATACTAAACCTTGATCATCCGAATGCGCCATAATCAATGCGCCCATCAAGCGGGTAGAAACACCCCAAGATGTAGCCCAAACATGTTCCAATTTACCTTCTTTTGAAGTAAACTTCACATCAAATGCTTTGGCGAAGTTCTGCCCCAGGAAGTGAGAAGTACCAGCTTGTAAAGCCTTTCCGTCTTGCATCAAAGCCTCGATACAATAGGTATCTAAAGCACCGGCAAAACGTTCGTTTTCCGTCTTACGACCGCGAACAACAGGAACAGCTAATATTTTCTCGGCAAATTCAGCATATACATCCAACATTTGCTCGGCTTCAGCAATTGCTTCTTCCTGTGTGGCATGGGCTGTGTGGCCTTCTTGCCATAAGAATTCTGCGGTTCTCAAAAACAGACGCGTACGCATTTCCCAGCGTACTACGTTTGCCCATTGGTTTACCAAGATAGGAAGGTCACGATACGATTCAATCCAGCCCCGGTACGTATTCCAAATAATGGTTTCTGAGGTCGGACGTACGATGAGTTCCTCTTCTAATTTTGCCTCTTCATCTACCACGATGTTTCCATTGCCATCATTTTTCAAACGGTAGTGAGTCACCACGGCACATTCCGTAGCAAAACCTTCCACGTGGGAAGCTTCTTTAGAGAAGAATGATTTGGGAATAAACAAGGGGAAGTAGGCATTGGAGTGCCCGGTTTCTTTGAATCTTTTGTCTAGGATGGCTTGCATACGCTCCCAGATCCCATAACCGTATGGTTTAATCACCATACATCCCCGAACGGCAGAATACTCTGCCAGATCTGCCTTAATCACCAGATCATTATACCATTGCGAATAATCCTCACTACGGCTTGTAATTCCTTTACTCATTCGTATTAAACTATTTTTTTACCTTTTAAATACCGATTCTAATGCCCTCTGGGTGGGTAATATTACCATAACAAAAAAATATTCGTAAATTTGATTGGTAGCATTAAACCTCGGGCATTATGCGGGGTCTAAGATAATAATTAAAGACTGTAAAATCGAATTTTAACTGTTTTAGCATCATGAAAAGCAACAAGATATTTTTAGGAGGAGTGGCCATCGCACTAGTGGCTTTAATCAGCTCCTGTTCAACAAGTAGGCGTACCGTCTATCAAGACGACGTCTACAACAACCGTGATGCGGGACAAGTATACCAAAGTCCTGATTATTACTATACCGATGGCACAGCCGAAGGCTCGACCACAGATGCAGAATACTACGCAGATGAATACAGCGATGAGGCTTATGCGCAAGGAGGAATGGAATATGATGATTTAGAGTATGCCAACCGTATTAATCGGTTCTATTATAACTCTCCGGGGATGATGTATTACGACCCATGGTTTGATCCATGGTACGGATACAGCGGATTCGGAATGGGCTGGGGACCAAGCTGGGGCTTATCCTTCGGGATGGGCTGGGGCGACCCTTACTGGAGCTTCCGTTGGGGATATCCTTACCACAGTTTCGGCTATGGCTACGGATGGCCATACTATGGCTATGGTAACTATTGGGGTTACAACTCCTACTACAGCCATTGGGGAAATCCATATTATAACTACGGCTATGGAAATGGCTACTACGGAAATTACTACAACAATAACCGTCGCGTAGCATCCAACAGAAACGATGTCGCTGCACGCCAGCGCAACAGTTCCAGCCGTGCATATGTATCCCGGGATGCCAGTGGTAGAATCTTAACCGGACGTTCGGCAAGCACTAGAAATGCGGTATCCAATCGAAACGGTGTCAACCGCACCCCTAGCAGCCGCACCGACAGAGGAACAACCATCGACAGAAATACATCGTCGAGAAACCCTTCCTCTCGTTCACAAGGTACGATCAACAGAAACCCATCGTCACGCGCTGGTGAAACCATCAACAGAACACCGAGCAGCCGTAATGGTGGAGTTTCCAGAAACCCAGCATCTAGACCGCAAGGCAATATCAGCAGACAGCCAAGCAGCCGCAACCAAGGAACGGTAAGACCGGCACCTAGCCGTCCAAGTTCTTCATCACGTCCTAGCGGAGGCTTTGACCGCGGATCTTCCGGCCGTTCTTCGGAAAGCAGTGGTGGCGGATTCAGCAGAGGATCATCAGGTAGCAGCATGGGCTCCGGAGGGGGAGGTCGCAGCAGCGGTGGATCTTCTAGATCTGGCAGTGGAAGACGTTAATTAAATTAATATATCCGATGTAGCCAATATATACCCTTATATTGGCTATATCTTTTTTTTGCAAGCATATCCTTATAAATGAAAAAATCGTTACTCTCACTTTCCCTTCTTGCCCTCAGCTTCGGTTACTCCGAACTACAAGCACAAACAACCTTAGACTATGTGCACAAAGTATCCAATGACCGAACCACGGGCACGGCACGGTTTAAAGCAATGGGAGGTGTCAATACAGCCTTAGGAGGCGATATCAGTTCCATTAATGGTAACCCCGCAGGATTAGGATTTTATGGCCAATCCGATGTAGCTGTTACGGTTAATTACTTGAACAATACAAATAAGGCCAACTATTTTAACCAGTCAACCTCCCATACCCAAGGGAAGTTTGGCTTAGAAAATGTCGGTGTGGTTTTACATTTCCCATCTTATAACAATGGTTATGGTTGGCAAAATCTAAACCTTGGGGTTAGTTATGACCGAACCGATAATTTTACCGACCGGATTGTATACAGCGGCATAAACGCAGAGAACACCTTGGTGCAATACCTTTCTGATCAGATGTTCTCATCCTCCGCATTTACCAACGATTTTCGCAATTCCAATCTGGTAGAAATTTTCACCAACCCTTCCGATGGCTACTACCCTACCGCAGTGGAAATCGGTGATAAAGCACAACAAGTGGAGTTCCTAACCAAAGGTTATAAAGCGAAAACGACCTTCTCTGTCGGAGGGAACTACAACAATAAGTTTTATATCGGCGGTAGCTTGGGCTTAGTCAATTTTAAATACAACCGAAACTTTCATATCTTGGAATCCGGATGGACAAAAACTCCTAATCAAATCGCAGAAGACAACCCAAATTCCGAATTCGCAGACCCTCCGAATCCCAAATACAAATACACCGATATCAATTACGACCTGACCGACTATCAGGATAATTCCCTGCGCGGGACAGGTGTCAATGTCGGCGTGGGTGTTATCTTTAAACCAACCTGGGACTGGAACATCGGTATCAATATCGTCACACCAACCTGGACCACCGTCAATGAAGAAGAAGAATTAGAAACCATAGCCGATTATTATAAGGATGAAAATGCAACAACGTCTTTACATCCAACCTATCGTTCTAAGGTATCCAGTTCATCCTTTGATTATGGCGTAATCTCGCCGATGAAAGCATCTGTGGGATTAACCAAGTTCTTCAGCCGCGGCCTTCTATCGGCAGATATCGAATTAGTCGATTACAGTACGATTCGGTATGAAGAAACCAATGTCAACAATCCAGATTATCAGTTTGAAGACGATATGAACCGCTACGATATTCCTGAAACCTATAAGGCGGCATTTAATTTCCGCGTGGGTGGCGAATTCCTATTTACGGATTATTTTACCGGACGTGCCGGATTCAGTTATTTCAGCAGTCCCTATAAAAACTCCAATGAAGGCGATTACATGAGCAGTATCGGTTTAGGCTATATCCTAACTAAAAACCTCTATGTAGACCTTGCAGCGGTGCAATACAAGTCCTTAACGAGCTACAGTAGCCCCTATTCCTTATCGGGAGCTTGGAACAGCCCAGCACCGGAGGCTACGATCAAAAATAACCGCACCAATATCGTATTTACCCTTGGTGCAAAATTCTAGCAAACAACAACATTTAAAATAGCTAATAAATAAAGAAGCCACTTGGATAAAAGTGGCTTCTTTATTTATTGATGGGTAATCTTTACGCTTTCCGCTCTGAGGTCTTACGTACAAAGAGGTTGTAGTTTTCGTGTTTCTCCACGTAAATCTCCTCCCCTGCATCAATAAATCCGTCCAGCGCTACGGCATCATACCATACTTGGTCTATTTCTATTTTCCCACCCGGTCTGAGTACGGTTTTGGCAATGCCCACTTTGTTGATCAGGTTGGCTTTTTGCACCGAAGAGGTATAGCCCACATCGGCACGTTGTTCATCTTCCAACACCAATTTCTTGAAACCGGAGGACTGCAGGATATTTTTCCCAAAAATGACGGCCAGGACGATTGCACCAATCATCGCGCCTATTACTATGATAAATGAATTCATTAATAATCCGGGTTGTGCTAATTTAAAATCAAAATAATCATTAGCCACCATCGAGAAGGCTAAGCCACACAATATGAGGATAATTCCTGAAATTCCTGCAACGCCAAAGCCCGGAATAACAAAGATTTCTAGAGTAACAAGGATGACACCCAGGATAAATAAGGCGATTTCCCAATGATCGGCCAGGCCTTGCAGGTATAAAGGCGCAAAAAACAAAGCCCCACAAATCAAAGCTAATACCAGCGCAAAACCGATGCCCGGCGATTGCAATTCGAAATAAATACCGGCAATGATCCCCATAATCAGGATACCACTGACCAAGGGATTAATCAAAAAGCCGATAATCATATCCACCCAGGTCAGGCGATGGTAGGTTACATCCGGTTTAGAGATCGCCAGATCCGTGAAAATATCAGCCTGTTTACTCACTTCCTTTTTGGCCAGCCCAATCTTAAGGGCTTCCTCAGTTGTTAAAGTCAATAGCTTCCCATCCTCTTTTAAGGTAGGAATCGAGATGCTTTCATCCACAAAGGCTTCAGCTACTTTCGGGTCCCGACCTTTCGCCTCGGCCGTAGCCCGCATTAAGCCACGCATATACGATTGGTACTTCTCGGGCATAATTTCCCCTTGCTGGTTCACCACGGAGGCCGCACCTAGGCTAGCTCCTTTTTGCATATAGATATAATCGCTAGCCAGGGAAATCAACGCACCAGCAGAGGCGGCATTATTATTTACATAGGCGATGGTCTTCATGGGCTCTGCATTCAGCAAGGCTGTACGCATGGAGTCGGCAAAGTTCAACGCGCCGCCATAGGTATTTAGCTCCACTAAAAAATACGCCGAATTGGCCGCCTTCGCTTCTTTTAAAGCATTCTTCAAGGTGCGCCAGGCATTCGGTCCGATATCCTCTTTAATTTGTACCGAATAAACCGTTTGACCCAAGGCAGAAACCACACTCAGCAAACAAATGACGAGAATACCTAAAATGTATTTTGTAAATTTGTTCATATTAATTTTTTTATCACCGATAAGAAATACCCATCGGATGACTAAATATACAATAAATAAAGTTTTTGAACGAAGCTTTCCGGCCAATATCTGGAAAATCGAAATCGACCCGGTGCAACCGCTTATTGCCGTTGAAACCCGCGATATCGATAGCACCGTGGCTTCCTTTTCGGTGTTCGACTTCCAAGGAAACACCGTAAAAGCCCCTTGCAAAGCTGAAGCCAAGGAATGGACCTTAGACGCCATACAAGACGGGCATTTGATCCTTAAACGCATCGGCGAGCATACCCCTATCCAAGAAGGCATCCAGATTATCCATATCCAAACGGAACAAGTTATCTTCTCCAGTTACGAGTTTATCTTATTAGATGTGTACGATAAAGTTGTACAAGCACGGCACCGCAGCATCACGAGTGGCGAAACGATTGCCATCGATATCTATAGTGGCACCTATGCGCCCCTCAGCGATAGGCAGCTGAAATTTGTGTGCAATAAAATTCAATACCCCAATACCTATACCGGCAAGCCCCTCTTCCTTGCCCAAGAATCCATAACCGGCCCTATTTGGTTAAGCACCTACAAACATCATTATATCTGGTGTTATCATGTTGAAAACGGAGATAATTTTAATCTGATTTTAACGTTAAGTGATTTAAACCATAGCCACGACCGACAAGTCATTATGGAGAATATGGATAAGATGATTCCGCAGCCTTACTTTCAAATAGGCCCGCAACTCTTCTTTATGTCGTTCAATAAGCGGGAAATTATAGCATATTTAGTATAATTGCATTTAATAATGAAACAAGCATTCAAACTACGGTCTTTTTCAAAGACCCTTATCATATTTTCTACCTGTTTTATGTTCATGGGTGTAGCCAGTGTCCAAGCGCAAACCCTAACAGGCCAGAAAACCGAAGTTATAAACGGTAAAACTTTTATCATTCATACCATTGCTGCCAAAGACACCTATTATCAATTAAGCAGACAATACGGTGTTCCTGTTAAAGAAATCATGACCGCAAATAACCAGAAGAACCTGCGTGTAGGCGATGTCGTACGTATTCCTAGTCAGGCTGTTGCCAGCAGCACTGCACCGGTAAAAGATACAACAAAAGAGAAAGTGCAAACCCAAGAGCCCGCAGCAACCCAACAAGTGCAGGCCCAAATACTAACCCAATACAAGGTTGGAGCCAATGAAACGCTGTACTCTATTGCCAAGCGCTTTGCCACCAATGTAGAAAGTATTAAGGCCGTGAATAACCTAAGCAGCGATATCGTACGCGAAGGTCAGACCTTAAAAATTCCAGACGGAACCGTGGCCGCCAAGCCCGAGCCTAGCTTACCGGAGCCTATCAACTTACCTATTCCCGATGTGAACCGCGAGCAGGAGATCGAGTTCGAAACAAACCGCTACGGTATTCGCGAGAAAAAAGAAAAAGGAATCGGCATCTGGATGGACAACCTGGAGTCTAGCGGCAAAAGCAACTTAGCCCTACACCGCACCGCACCGGTAGGAACCATTCTAAAGATTACAAATCCTTTGACGAAAAGTATTACCTTTGCCAAAGTTGTAGGAAAATTCTCCAATACGGCCGAAAGTCATGACGCCATTGTCATTCTTTCTAAATCGGCAGCCACCCATATCGGTGCTTTCGATAGACGTTTTTTAATCGAGATTACCTACGGTGCCCCAGTGGAAAATTAAGTGACGAGCATGGACAAACCTTACGTAATAGGTATAGCAGGAAGTAGTGGGTCAGGCAAGACCTTTTTCTTAAAAAGTTTTTTAGATCATTTCGCACCGGAAGAAATTACCCTCATCTCCCAAGATGATTATTACATTCCGGCCAATACCAAAACCCAGGAAGAAAATAGATTATACAATTTCGACCTGCCAACTTCTATCGACAGAAACACCTTCTACAGTCATATTAAGGACTTATTTGAAGGAAAAACAATCTATAAAGAAGAATACACCTTCAACAACCCCTTACTCAAACCTAAGATGTTGGAAATTAAACCCGCCCATATCTTAGTAGTAGAAGGACTCTTTATTTTCCATTACGAAGAGATCAATGAGTTATTGGATTATCGCGTATTCCTAGATGCCGATGAGTCTATTGCCTTGGAGCGTCGCTTGCGTCGTGACCTTATTGAAAGAGGCTATGACCATGATGATGTGATGTATAAATGGGTCAACCATGTCGTACCATCTTATAATTCGTATCTGCTTCCCTACCGTGAAAAATGTGATTTGGTGATTCAAAACAACATTGATGATCCCTTGGTGATTCAACATTTCACCAATGACATCGCCTCCACACTGCGGAAAAGAATTTACTAACTATTTTTAATTAATCTAAATTACCTATATTTGTACCATGTTCGATAACATGATACGGCTACAGGTATTGGATGCCACTCCCTATGAAGACAAAAAAGGCCTTTCCGCTTTCCAGGAACAGGGCGATTGCGTATTTAAAAAGTGTTGCAAAAAATATAAGCGGGGCAAACGTTGTAAAAAGTGCCCCGATAGGTAGTTGCTGCTTATTCCTCTAAATAGTCCAAATCTTTGTCAAAACTTTCTTCTAAGCGGCTTAAGGCAAAGATGGCAATCCCTGTTAGCAGCACGATCATAATCAATGCCGCCGCAACAATCCCAAACCAATGTACGAAAACACCATAAAGGATGGTGGAAGGAATTAAAGAACCCCGCACAAAATTCGGAGCCGTCGTAGTCACCGTCGCGCGAATATTGGTACCAAACTGTTCCGCAGCAATGGTAATAAAGGTAGCCCAATAGCCAACCCCAATCCCCATAAAAAAGGCAAGCCAGTAAAACTCCGTCTCTGTAATACCTTCCCGCGTAAGGTATAAGCAGGAAAACAGCAGGATGATAAGCTGATAAATTAACACCACTTTTTTTCGGGACTTGAACATTTGCGCCATGAAACCAGCAATAAAGTCGCCTAATGAAATGCCGATATAGGTAATCATCACGCCTTTTCCGGCGCTCAGGATATTTTCAGCTTTTAGGGCAAGGCCAATCTCTGGCGCCTGGGTCACCAATACACCGATTACGAACCAAATAGGCAGACCAATACATAAGCAATACAGGTAGCGGGCCATTCGCTTTTTATCTTTAAATAAGATGCTGATATCCCCTCTTGCCACTTGCTTGCTTTCCATTTGATTGTACATGCCCGATTCAAACACACCAATCCGCATCAGCAGCAGGACGATGCCCATACCCCCGCCAACAAAATAAGCGGTACGCCAACTAAACCACTCCGACACAAAATAAGCAAAGATGGCGCCCAGCACCCCTACGCCCGCCACGATCATGGTACCATAGCCTCTTTTCTTGCGATGCATGGTTTCACTAACCAGGGTAATCCCCGCACCGAGCTCCCCGGCAAGACCAATGCCCGCAATAAATCGAATAATAGCATAGGTTGTCACATCTTGTACAAAACCATTGGCAATATTGGCCAGGGAATACAGCAAAATGGAACCAAATAGCACTTTGATGCGTCCGTATTTATCGCCTAAAATCCCCCAAATAATCCCGCCGATCAGTAGGCCGCCCATCTGCATGTTCAGTACAAACTCCCCTTCCGTTCGCATGTTATTCGGGTGCACACCGATATCGGAAAAGGATGGTAAACGAACAATGGAAAAAATTAAAAGGTCATAAATATCCACAAAATAGCCTAGGGCTGCTGCAAATACTAATATCCAGACATTCTTGGTTTTAGGTGCTTGGTTATGCATGGGGTTTTAAATATCACATTAAGATAATATAGATTTATTTTTATTACAATAAAAAGGGAAACAATCTTGTAAATAAGCCTTATTTTTGCCCTATGAGATTGTCGCCAAAGGCCATGAAATGGGCACTCCGCTTATATCCACCTTTTTTCTTCCAACGTATTTGGGTAAAAACGATCTTGGATAATTACTTGGGTGCCGACTTAAAAATTAATAAGAGCCTGTTGAATATCAATTCCAATAAAACAATCTTCGGCGGAACCATCTTTTCGGCGATAGACCCCTTCTATCCTATCCTCCTCGATCAATATTTCAAACATCAAGGTATTATGCGGACGGTTGCTTGGTTAAAAACCGCACATATCGAATACCGCAAACCCGGAAGAACCGATCTGCAATTCAGTATCCGCTTGGATGAAGCTGTTTTAAAAGAAGCCTTAAGTATCATTCAGACCCAAGGAAAGGTAGTCAAAACATTTGCTACCCATGTCTACGATAAAAACGGTACCCTCTGTGCCGTGGCACATAATGAAATCTATATCCGAGATTTAGACTTCGATTTCGACACGTATTATCAACAACGAGCCTCCCAAGATGCTCGCATTTTTAACCAAGAATCATAAAAACATGAAAAATTTAGCTTTAATGGCAGTAGGTATCAGCCTGGCATTGACAGCATGTCAAAACAATAGCGAAACAGAAAATCAAAAGTTAGCCGCAGAAGCCATGAAAGTGCATGACGAAATCATGCCGCAGATTTCAAGCTTCGATCGATCGACTATTAAAATCGATTCCATCCTTTCGAATTTAACGGAAATCAAAGCCAGCAAGGCCGATTTAGATACCACCGCAACGCGCCAGGATTTAAGTAACCTGAAAGATAGCATTGAAGCGGCTACAGACAACATGATGGTATGGATGAAGGATTATGATGCCACCAGTACCGATGCAGCCTATCAACAAAAAGAGCTCGACAAGATTACCGCCATGAAACAACAATTTGAACGCGTTGGCGAGCATATCACGAAATCATTAACCCCATTTAACTAATATTTCTATGAACAGACTATTGGGTTCAGCCCTATTTGCTGTTTTACTTAGTGGCGTCTTCGCCTGTTCCTCTCCGGAACGAAAGCTACCGATTTATGGTGAACGCAGTACCGTTGAAAAGGAAGTCGACGGTAAAGTACAGGTCGATACGGTGTATCAAACTATCCCTGACTTCGCTTTCCTTAATCAAGATTCGGTATTATTGACCCAGGATTTCTTTAAAGACAAAATCTATGTGGCCAACTTCTTCTTTACGCACTGCCCGAGTATTTGCCCGACCATGCAGCGTAATTTGCTGAAGGCCTACGAAAAGTACAAAGGCAACCCAAAGATTGCCTTCCTTTCGCATAGCATCGATTTCAAATACGATCAACCCTACATCCTGAAAGATTACGCCAATAAACTAGGCGTAGATAACGATCAATGGCAATTTGTAACCGGCACTAAACAAGCCATCTATGGCATGGCCGATAAATACTTGGTCTATACCAAGGAGGATGCCTCCGTACCGGGTGGCTATGATCATTCCGGCTACCTCGTAATTATCGATCCGGAAAAACGTATGCGCGGTGCTTATGATGGTACCAATCAGGAGCAAGTGGACAAACTATTGGAAGATTTGGATGTCATTCTGAAAGAATACCAATAATGCTGATTCGATCTACCTTATATATTAGCAGCATCATTGGGGCTTTGTATCTGCTTTTTTCTTGCCAATCTGACCTGAGCATTAAAACCATGCAATATGCCACCAATGGGCAAAAACTATATGTTACCCATTGTCAGAATTGCCATGGTGCCCAAGGCGAAGGGTTAGGTCAATTGTATCCGCCCCTAACCGACGATCAATTCTTTACCCAGCATCGGGAGCAACTGGCCTGCATTGTTAAAAATGGCATGGCCGGCGAAATAACCGTGAACGGTAAAACCTACAATCAGCAAATGCCGGGTGTTCCGCAAATGTCGGCCATAGACATTGCCTATGTACTCACCTATGTGACCACCACCTTCGGAAAAAGCAAAACCCATTTCAGCCAGGAGGAAATTGAAGCCTTCTTAGCCAAGTGTAAATAATAGATCAGCAAACACTGACCTAAAACGGGATTTATGTACAACATAGATCCCGTTTTTTTTACCTATATCTCCTCCATTTCCCATCCCCTCAAAATCCAATGCCTTACTAAATCCTTTAACCGCCCCTATTTCTGTAGTCATTCTACTACAAACCTCCCATTTTATCCAATATATTACCACACTCACGCTAAAATGTGATGAATCGAACTTTTTTTCATATTCAAAACAGACAAATTTGTCGTAAATGAAATTAACATATGAAAAAGACATTTAACATCATGACTATCGCCTGTATAACAGGATTATTTTTAGCTTCTTGTGGAAATTCTGCGGATAATTCAGCTGCACAAAACGATCATGCCCAACACGAGCATGCCGCAGAAACCAGCGAACCTACAAGCAGCACCGCAGAAAGCCCTTCCGCAAGTACAAGCTCCAATACCCTTGTGGTAGAGAGCAACGATCAGATGCAGTTTAATGTCAACGAGCTGAAGGTGAAAGCCGGCGAACCGATTCATCTTACGTTAAAACATGTGGGCAAAATGGCCAAAGAGGTCATGGGCCACAACCTGGTGGTGCTAAAAGCAGGCACCGATGTGACCAAATTTGCCGAATCAGCCATCAACGCGAAAGACACGGATTATATCCCTGCGGGGGATGAGGTAATCGCCCATACCAAACTCATTGGAGGAGGCGAGGAAACCAGCATCGACTTTACCCTGACCGAAGCCGGCACCTACGATTTCATTTGTTCCTTCCCGGGCCACGTCGGCATCATGAAAGGGAAAATCATCGCTGAATAAGCATCCACACAGACCGTGCGGGCTATGAAGCACGGTCTTTATCATCTTAACACCCATGAAAAATGAATAAAGAAAAAAAATTATGGTGGACCTTCATCCTGGTCGTCTTGTTGTCTTTCGGCGTCTTGCTCTACTATGGCTATGAAATCTACCAAGTATCCCCTCCTGTTCCCGAAAAAATTGTCGATAGCCAAGGTACGGTTATCTTTACCGCAGCAGATATCAAAGATGGGCAAAACATCTGGCAGAGTATGGGTGGGCAAGAGGTCGGCTCCATTTGGGGTCACGGCGCTTATGTGGCTCCCGATTGGACGGCAGATTGGCTACACCGTGAAGCCCTACACCTACTCGATCTGTATGCCCAACGCGAATATGCAAAAGGCTATCAAGACCTCCCAGAGGAACAACAAGCCCTCTTGGAATCCCGCTTAAAAACGAACATCCGTAAAAACACCTATAATCCGGAAACCAAAACGCTGCAAATTGATGCCGACCGCGTTTCGGCCATTCAGGAATTATCCAACTATTACCAAGGCTTATTCCGCAACGATCCAAAATTCGACCAATTGCGGAAAGATTACGCCATTCCCGAGAATGCCATCAACGATGATACGCGGATGGAGAAAATGAATGCCTTCTTCTTCTGGGCCACCTGGGCAACCGTAACGGAACGCCCCGGATCCAGCGTATCCTATACCCATAACTGGCCCAATGAAAAACTGGTAGGCAATGAGGTAACCATGGACCTATTGGCCTGGTCTGGCGTCAGTATTATTCTGTTAATCTTTGCCGTAGGTGCTTTGGTGCTCTGGCAGGTAAAACAGGGGGAAGACGATGAATTGCTCTACCCTGCCGAAGACCCGATTTTGCGCCAAGGCATTACCCCTTCCATGCGACTGGTTAAAAAGTATTTCTGGGTAGTTAGCCTATTGATGCTGGTACAGGTGGGCCTCGGCATTGTAACAGCTCACTATGGCGTGGAGGGCGATGGCCTCTACGGCATCCCGATCGATCAATTCCTGCCTTATGCTGTTACCCGAACCTGGCATACGCAATTAGCGATCTTTTGGATAGCCACGGCCTGGCTGGCCACCGGCTTATACATTGCGCCGGCCGTATCGGGCAAAGATCCTAAATTCCAAGTCTTCGGTGTCAACTTCCTGTTTATCGCGCTATTGATTATTGTCGTTGGATCGATGGTAGGTCAGTGGTTTGGCGTGATGCAAAAACTAAACCTGATCCAGAACTTCTGGTTTGGTCACCAAGGCTATGAATATGTTGATTTAGGCCGATTCTGGCAGCTCTTCCTCTTCGTAGGCCTCTTTGTATGGCTGGCCTTAATGATTCGTCCTTTAATTCCGATCCTCAAAAACGGCGGCGAAGAAAAGAACCTCATCATTATGTTCCTGATTTCCTGCTCGGCCATCGCGCTGTTCTATGGTGCCGGATTAATGTGGGGCCGACAAACCAACTTAGCCATCGCCGAATATTGGCGCTGGTGGGTGGTACACCTGTGGGTAGAAGGCTTCTTTGAAGTATTTGCAACCGTGGTGATGGCGTTCCTTTTTGTGCGATTAGGCCTATTGAAACCTAAAAGTGCCACCGCCAGTGTGCTCTTCTCGACCATCATCTTCCTCTCTGGTGGTATCTTAGGAACCTTCCACCACCTGTACTTCTCCGGTACGCCTACAGCCGTTATGGCCTTAGGTGCCACCTTTAGTGCATTGGAAGTTGTGCCCTTAACCATTATCGGATTTGAGGCTTACCATAACTATAAAATCTCGAAAGCCACCAAATGGTTGGCCGATTATAAATGGCCCATCTATTTTATGATATCGGTGGCCTTCTGGAACTTCCTAGGTGCCGGTGTGTTCGGTTTTATCATCAACCCGCCCATCGCCCTGTATTATGTCCAAGGCTTAAACACCACGCCCCTGCATGGCCATACCGCCCTATTCGGTGTCTATGGGATGCTGGGCATCGGCCTAATGCTCTTTGTGCTACGCAGTTTATACCGACACGTAACCTGGAACGATAAACTCCTTAAAATCGGTTTCTGGAGCTTAAACTTTGGCCTATTGGGCATGGCCCTCCTCAGTTTACTACCAATTGGCATTTGGCAGGCCGTAGAAAGCATCAGCAAAGGCATGTGGTATGCCCGATCGGCTGAATTAATGCAAAAACCAGGCATGGTCTTCCTGAAATGGATGCGTACGCCAGGAGATGTCTTATTTGCCATCGGTATTTTTGCCTGCGCCTGGTTTGTCTTTGAATTAACCTTGAAAAACAAGCATACGAAACCCTAAGCTTTACCAAGCGGGTATAAGTTGAACCTAAAAGTAGAGGATATCTTCCTGTCCTCTACTTTTTATCACAGACCGTTCAACAATGAGGTAGGCCTATTTTCAATTGTCATGAAAATGTAATGACACTTACTTTTTTAAACGGCCTTCATCATGTTTTAAAAGCTGTTTCACCCCTAAATTTACTATTGAAATAACAATGAATCCGATTCATTTAAAAATCCAATCCTATGAAAAACAACATGAAGTTATACAGCATGCTTTGCGTTCTGGCACTGGCGGCATGGGGCTGTAAGCAAAATACAGCCAGCGAAAAACCGATCGATAGCAGTAAAATTGAAGTGAAAGGAGAAGCGCAAGCTGAATTGACATCGCCTCCCCATGTTCCAAAACCCATCGGCAATCGTGCGGCAACCAAATTAAAAGTAGATCTGGAAATCCTAGAATGTGAAGGTGAAATTGTAGATGGCGTAAAATATACCTATTGGACGTTCGGGGGCTCTGTTCCCGGCCAATTTATCCGCACACGCGTAGGCGATGAAGTGGAATTCTTATTGAAAAACCACCCCGACAATAAGCTACCCCATAATATCGACCTCCATGCCGTAACTGGCCCTGGTGGTGGTGCGGAATCTTCCTTGGTAGCGCCTGGTCACGAGGTAACCTTCTCTTTCAAATGCTTAAATCCGGGCCTCTATGTTTACCATTGTGCCACTGCACCTGTAGGTATGCATATTGCCAACGGCATGTACGGCTTGATCCTCGTGGAACCTGAGGGTGGTTTAGCACCTGTAGATCGCGAATATTATGTGATGCAGGGCGATTTCTACACCGAAGGCGGCTATGGCGATAAAGGCCTGCAAGCTTTTGATATGAACAAGGCCATTAAAGAAGAAGCTGATTATGTGGTATTCAATGGCCATGTAAACGCCTTGGTAAACGATAATGCCTTGCAAGCTAAAGTAGGAGAAACCATCCGCCTGTTTGTGGGAAATGGTGGACCAAACTTGGTTTCTTCTTTCCACGTAATCGGCGAGATATTCGACCGCGTGCATGTGGAAGGTGGCGACCTTATCAATAAAAATATCCAAACCACCTTGATTCCGGCCGGCGGTGCTGCCATCGTTGAATTTAAAGTGGATGTACCGGGCACCTTAGTGTTGGTAGACCATTCCATCTTCAGGGCCTTCAACAAAGGAGCCTTAGGTATGATGAAAATTGAAGGCGAGGAAAACCCGAAAATCTATTCCGGAAAACAGATGGATGGCATCTACCTACCGGAAGGGGGAACCATTCAAAAAATGCCGAGCAGCAAGAAAGTGGAATCCACTGTGGCCAAAACGCCCGAGCAATCCATTGCTGATGGAAAAGCGATTTTCAGCCGCACCTGTCTTGCCTGTCACCAAAGCGAAGGCCAAGGCGTAAAAGGGGTATTCCCGCCGCTCGCCAAATCCGATTACCTCAACAACAGCAAGGATAAAGCTATTGACGCCGTATTGAATGGCGTAAAAGGTGAAATTACCGTGAACGGACAGAAGTACAACTCGGTGATGCCGAGCCAAACCCTCTCCGACCAGGAAGTGGCCGACGTGCTGAATTATGTATATAACAACTGGGGCAATAATAAAACAGTGCTGAGCCCTGCAGATATTAAAAATCATCGCGGAAAATAACATGAAAACAACCATCTATACCCTATCCTGCTTATTCTTTATGCTCCTTGGAAACCTCTCGTTGCATGGGCAGGATATGGTACAGATAAAAAAAGGAAGCTATATCCCCCTGTATGGCTCTGCCGATAAAAAGCCGGTTCAAGTGGCCGCCTTTCAATTGGACATCTACCCCGTTACCAATCAAGATTTCCTAGACTTCCTAAAAAAGAACCCGGCTTACCGCAAGTCGACCATCAAGCGGATCTTTGCCGACAAGTCTTATTTGGGTTATTGGAAAGGGGATCTGGATTTTGGTGCCGCCAACCCCAAAGCACCGGTAACACAAGTTTCTTGGTTTGCCGCCAAAAAATACTGCGAGAGCAAAGGAAAAAGGCTGCCTAGTATGGACGAATGGGAATATGCGGCCATGGCCGATGCCAAACAACTGGACGCCCGAAAAAAAGAATCCTACAACCAATACATCCTGCGCTGGTATGAAACCTCCAAAACATTTAACAACCCGGTGGGCAGTACCTTTAAAAACGTTTGGGGCGTCTATGATATGCATGGCTTGGTGTGGGAATGGACGGCCGATTTCAACTCCATCTTTTTATCCGGCGAATCGCGGAAAGACAAGGGTGAGGATAGCAACCTATTTTGCGGTGGTGCTTCCGTGAATGCCAGTGATTTAATGAACTATGCCGCCTTTATGCGTTATGCCTTTCGCGGTAGTATGAAAGCTAATTATAGCAGCAGGAATTTAGGGTTCCGCTGCGCGAGGTAAAGCCTCTTTAACGAATATGATTATGAAAAGAATAATTTACAGTGCTATGGCCAGCTTCCTGATGGCCATGAGCCTGATCGGCTGCCAATCTAAGCCAGCAGAAGACAGCCCACAAACAGAAAAACAACCCACCCTGACGGAAGACCTTTCTGAACTCTCGGTTTATAACTTACCTGCAAAATGGACCAATCAGGATGGTCAAGAAATGGAATTAAAAGACCTACAAGGAAATATTGTGGTCGTCGCCATGATATACACCTCCTGCCAGGCCGCCTGTCCACGCTTAGTGGCCGATATGCGCCATATCGAGAAAACCGTGGCCTCCAAGAACAAAGCAAACATCAAATACCTCTTGGTGAGCATCGATCCGAAGGTCGATACGCCGGAACGCTTGAAAGCCTTCGCTAAAGAAAACGAAATGGATGGCCCCCAATGGCTCTTTCTCCGTTCCGACGAAGAAAGCACCCGAGAATTTGCCGCCACCCTGGCCGTCAATTACAAGCAGATCTCCCCCATCGACTTCTCCCACTCCAACATCATCAGCCTGTTTAACGGCGCCGGCGAATTGGTCTATCAGCAAGAAGGGTTAGGCGTAGATTACAGCCCAACCATACAAGCCATCGAAAAAGAAGCGAATAACCTATAATATACCAACAATTAAATGTTCGCAAGAGCCGGCTAGGAATAGCCGGCTTTCTTGTTCGGCTTTGTCCCCTTTCACTCCCCTTTCAAACCCAATTCAAACCCCTTTCAAAGGCGTTGGCAAAGGGGTGATGATGGGGAGAGAAATGGGGCGTAAAAAGCGTTGGAAGAAGGGAGGTGGGTGGAAGGTGGGTCGTAGTTTTTTTTATAGCGTAATTGTCATCCGCTTTGTCATCCGCTTTGTCATCCTGAGCGAAGTCGAAGGACGAACGACTGGTACGTCAATGCACTCAAAAAAACATATCTACTTAATTAAAATTGTGGAGAAAAAACAAGTGATGACAAATATGAAAAACATGTTTGATTGCATTGACGTACCAGTCGTTCGACTCCGCTCACGATGACAACACCATGACAACACCATGGCAACACCATGACAGATCACCTTGACAGATTACCTAAACAAATGTGTAATTCCTCACCTAATTCTTAGATTTTCATCTTATTAACCGGTCTTGCTATAAAAAGATAAAGGTTTTCAAACGGGGAGAATGAAAACCTTTAATAACCAATTATAAACCTAAATTATGATACCACAAAGGTAAGTGTATTTTCTACACAAGTCAAGGGCTTTTGTGAAATTTAACAATTTGTTAACATTGGGATTTTTTATGCCGCTTGAAAAGGGTAATTATAACGATTTTTTGACACAATTCCCCCTTTAAAATGCCTACATTTGCAACCGAATGAACATTCAATTGACAGACAAAAAAGAGCAGATTTTCCTCAGTACCCTGCATTTTATCCATCTCTATGGATTCCATGGCAGCCCTATGAGTAAAATCGCCAAACATGCCGAAGTGGCGGTTGGCTCTATTTATCATTACTTCCCTTCGAAGGAAGATTTGATTATTGAACTGTATTGGTATTGCAAGGAAAAACTCAACTCCGCCGTATTTGACAAGATCGATCCCGAGCTCTCCTACCAGGAGAAGTTTGAGATTGTCTTTCGCCGTTGGATTGTGTTTTACCTAGGCCATATCGAACTGTTCAGTTTTTTAGATCAGTTTTACGGCTCGCCTTTTTACGAGGAGGTGCGAAATAATGTCTTCGTGCAGAAACCCGAGCGCAACAAACTATGGCATTTTTTGGAACTGGGAAAGCGAGAAAAACATTTAAAAGATTTAAGTGTTCGATTATTAATCTCCATGTTCCTTGGCGGCCCTATCACCCTGATTCGCAATTGCATATGGACAAAGAAAAAGGTGGAAAAAGAAGAGATCGATCAATTACTAGAAATTATTTGGAACGGCGTTAAATATTAGAAGAAACATGAGATTACGAATTAAGGAAATGATGACATTCCTATCCCTTGGCTGCTTGAGCCTCGGGATCAGCCAGGCACAACAAGCCCCCAACTTGAACAGCAACGCAACCTTGGATGAGCTGATTAACTATGCGTTGAGCAATAAGATTGAACTGAAACAAGCACAAATAGATCAAGAAATCGGCGAACGGGAGATTGCTTCGGCCTTATCCGGCTGGTATCCGCAATTAAATGCTTCCGGTAACTATACCCATAATATTCAGGTGCCAACCATTAACATGAATGGCAGCAATATCCCGATGGGGCAAAAAAACACCGCCAGTATGGTGTTTCAAGCAGAACAAGCCATTATTAATCCGGGTTTATTTCAGGCTTCCCGTGCGGCACAATATATCCGTCAGCAAAATAACTTAAACGTAGAAGATACCCGCATCAACACCATCGTTGATGTCAGCAAGGCCTATTACGATATTCTGACCAGTGAGGAACAGATCAACATCATTAACGAGAATATCACCCGTTTAAAAAGACAGTATACCGAAGCCAATGCGCGCTATGAAACCGGCTTGGTGGATAAAACAGATTATAAAAGGGCGCAGATCTCCCTAAACAATGCCAATGCGGAGTTAAAAACGGCAAGTGAGTTCCGTAAGTATAAATACGATTACTTAAAAACCCTCTTGGGCATGAATGCTGGGAACGCGATTTCCCTTTCTTTCGAGAATCAGAATATGGAATCCAATATCTTATTGGACACGACAGAGATTTTACAATATGCCAACCGGGTAGAGATTAAGCAATTGGAGAACTTGCAGAACATTCAAAAATTGAATACGCAGTACCAAAAATGGAACTACCTACCACGTTTAGGCGCCTTTGCCAACTACGCCCTGAACTACCGTAACAATGAATTTGGCGATTTATTTAAAGATAATATTCCAAACTCAGGAGTAGGTTTAAGTTTAACCATTCCTATTTTCCAAGGCACAAAACGCATTCAAGAGGTGCGCAAATCTGAATTACAGGAAGCAAGAATTGCCCTGGACATCGAAAACTTGGAGAACCAAATTGGTGCGCAATATTCCGCTGCCATGGCCGGTTACCGCGCCAACATGAATGAATGGCGCAATGCGAAAGAAAACATGAGTCTATCCGAGGAAGTATACAACACCATTAAGTTGCAATACGACGCCGGGGTAAAAACATACCTGGAACTGATGACTGCGGAAACCGACTTAAAAACTTCGCAATTGAATTATTTAAATGCCCTATACGCGGTATTATCAAGCAAACTGGACATCCAGAAAGCCTTAGGCACTGTAGAAATTAAGAATTAATCAACCACATACATAGAAATCCACGACATAATGAATACGAATCACTTAGTTACAGCTTTACTTTTAGGAACAGGATTGTTGCTGCAGTCATGCGGCAATAAAGAGGCTGGCAAGCAAGGTGCAGCAGCACATATGCAAGCCGCAGCCGTTCCTGTAACCACGGCCCAAGTTGGGCAAGAAGTGGTGACAGGCATCCGCGCCTATCCGGCCAATGTTGTTCCCTTGCAAGAAACCGAAATCCGTGCTGAAGTAACCGGATATATTACCAATATTTATGTTGCCGATGGTGCCTATGTGAGCAAAGGTCAACGCTTGTACGAGATCGATCGCGTACGTTATTCTGCTGCAGTAGACCAAGCACGTGCAAATCTGGAAATTGCACGTGCGAATTTGGCCCGCGTAGAGAAAGACTTACAACGCTATCAGAAATTAGCCGATCAAGACGCGATTGCGAAACAAACCTTAGATTATGCGTTCACCGATGTAAACAATCAGAAAGCACAGGTTCAAGCAGCAGAAGCAGCCTTAACGACGGCAAGAACAAACTTGAACAGAGCCGTTATTGTTGCTCCGTTTGCCGGAAACATCGGTATTTCACAAGTGCGTACAGGAGCCTTAGTGAGCGCAGGTTCTACCCTATTGAACACGGTATCTTCCACCAACCCTATTGCGGTTGAATTCCAGATCAATGAAAAAGAAATCGGCGAATTCAGCAACCTGCAAACCGGTAAATCATCCACAGAAATTAACCTGACCTTGCCAGATGGGAGCACCTATGGTAGCTTAGGCCGTATTTCGACCATGGACCGTGCTGTAGACCCACAAACAGGAACCTTGAAGGTGCGTGCCTCCTTTGATAACCCGGCTAACACCTTACGTGCAGGCTTAAACTTAACCTTAAACGTGAAAAGCACCACCGCGCACGAAGAAATGGTGATTCCTTACCGTGCGATTTTCGAACAATTAGGAACCTTCTCGGTATACACCGTGAACGATAGCAGTACCGTGGATTTGAAACAGGTGAAACTGGGTCAGAAATTGGGTGATAAAGTAGTGGTAACCCAAGGCCTACAAGCAGGCGAGCGTATTGTTGTAGACGGCGTTGCAGCCTTGAAACAAGGTGCCAAAATCGTTGAAAATAACGCCGCAGCTAATCCGGCAAATAATCCACAGAAAAAATAATAATTGCGAGATCCTCATTTATTCCATAGCTAATGATTTCAGAAGTATTTATAAAACGACCGGTAACCGCGATGGTCATCTCCATATTGATTACGATCATTGGAGCGATTTCCATCACGACCTTACCTATTAGTCAGTACCCCAATATTGCGCCACCTACGGTATCGGTAATGGCCAATTATACCGGGGCCGATGCGCAAACCGTAGAAAAAACAGTAACCACCCCGATTGAGAGTCAGATTAACGGTACCCCGGGGATGATTTATATGAGTTCAAACAGTACCTCCGACGGGGGATCGCGGATTACCGTGACCTTTGAAGTAGGTACCGATATTGATATTGCCACCCTGGATGTGCAAAACCGCGTGAGTATTGCGGAGCCTGTGCTTCCGGAAGCGGTACGCCGTTTAGGGGTAACCACCAGGAAGGTGAACACGGATATCTTAATGATGATTTCCCTGACCTCACCTGACGGTTCCCGGGATGCCAACTTCTTGGCCAACTACGTGAACTTATACCTGAAAGACGCCTTATTGCGTGTGAAAGGTGTGGGTGATGTGCAGGCCTTCGGGCAGCCCTTCGCCATGCGTGTATGGTTAGATGCCAATAAGTTGACCAACGTAGGCTTAACGCCAGCCGATGTGAGCCAAGCCATTAACGAGCAGAACTCCCGTATGGCCGGTGGTTCCGTAGGTGCACGTCCGCAGGAAAATGCGCAGGTATTTGAATACCCGATTATCTTAGACTCCGACTTGGAAGAGGTGGAAGACTTTGAAAATATTGTGGTAAAAACCAATACCGATGGTTCCATCTTATTGTTAAAAGATGTGGCCCGCGTAGAGTTGGGACAATTCAACTACGGTATTACTACCAAAGTAAACGGACAGGTAACTTCAGGGATGATGATATCGCAGACTCCAGGTGGAAATGCGGTGGAAACAGCCGAAGGTATCTATGCTGCCTTGGAACAATTGAAGAAATCTTTCCCTAAAGGGGTAGATTATGTGGTTGCTTACGAAACCGTATCGGTGGTGAATGCTTCCATTTCTTCGGTAATCCATACGCTTATAGAGGCTCTAATTTTGGTAACTTTGGTGGTGTTCTTCTTCTTACAGAGCTGGAGAGCAACCTTGATTCCTTTATTAGCGATTCCGGTTTCCATTGTCGGTACGTTCATTTTCTTTACCCTCTTTGGTTTCTCGATCAATAACTTAACGATGCTGGCCTTCGTGCTGGCCATCGGTATTGTGGTGGATGATGCCATTGTGGTGGTGGAGGCCGTGCAGCATTACATCGACCATTATAAGATGGATGCCAAGGAAGCAACACGCCTGGCCATGAAAGATATTACGGCGCCGGTTATTGCGATTGCCTTAATCTTGGCGGCGGTATTCGTTCCGGTAGGCTTTATTCCAGGTATGGTGGGGCAATTGTATCAGCAATTTGCGATTACCATTGCGGTATCCGTTATGCTATCGGCTTTTATTGCCCTTTCCTTAACGCCAGCCCTTTGTTCTTTGATGTTGAAACCTTCGGAAATTCATAAAAACTCCAGAGGCTTAAATAAATTTTTCTACTTCTTTAACGTATGGTTCGATAAGGTGACCTACCGGTATTCTAACGGGGTTAAAAAAGCGATTAAAGCGGCGCCATTGGCCCTGATTATCTTGGTTTGTATTTTCGTAGGAACTGGTTTGATGTTTAACAGCAAGAAAACCGGGTTTATTCCGACCGAGGATGCGGGTATCTTCTTTATGGGTGTAAACTTACCGGAAGGTGCTTCCAGTGCGCGTACGGAAGAAGTGCTGATGGAACTGTCGGAAGACTTACGCAAGACTTTCCCAGAAATTCAATATGTGACGGCCATTAACGGGATGAACTTATTGAACCGTTCAGCAAAACCTAACGGGGCTTCACTCTTTGTTTCCCTATATCCTTGGGATCAGCGCTCGAAAACAGCAAGCGATATTACAGGTGCCATTATGGGTAAATACCGAGGCTATACCAAAGCGAACGTTATTGCGGCAACACCGCCACCAATTCCAGGTTTAGGATCATCGGGTGGTTTCACCATGGAAATCCAGGATAACCAAACGGTAGATATCAAGCAGTTTGAAGGCATGATCGGCAAGTTCTTGATGGCGGCCAATCAGCGTCCGGAAATCGGCATGGCCTATACCCTATTCAACAGTAATTCACCGAACTACAAATTAAATGTAGACCGTGAAATGGCTAAACGCATGGGGGTACCTTTGAATAATATCTACAGTACGATTTCAGCCTATATGGGTTCCAGCTATGTGAACGACTTTACCAAATACGGCCGTAACTTCCGTGTGGTGACCCAGGCAGATACCTCCTACCGGATGCATATTGAAGACTTGAACAAACTCTATGTGAAGAATGTGAAAGGACAACCGGTGCCGGTTAGTAATTTGATTAAATACGATTTGATTACCAACCCATCGATTATCAACCACTTTAACATCTTCCGTGCGATTCAGATTTCAGGTGAAGCGGCGCCAGGTTATTCTTCGGGTGATGCCATTGCGGCATTGGAAGAAGTGGCTGCGCAGACCCTGACTGATGGCTACTCGTACGAGTTCTCCGGTCTATCTTTACAAGAAAAACAATCGGGCAGTAAAACCATTCAGATCTTTGCGCTCTGTATCTTGTTCGTGTTCTTACTCCTCGCTTCCTTATATGAAAGCTGGTCGGTTCCATTCTCAATTCTATTATCAGTACCATTAGGGGTATTCGGGGCGATCTTGGCCTTAACCTTAATCCCGGCCTTGGATAATAACATCTATGCGCAGATTGGTTTGGTAACTATTATTGGTTTGGCGGCGAAGAATGCGATTTTGATTGTGGAATTTGCCAAAGAACGGGTGGATATCGGGATGAACCTTTTGGATGCGACCATCGATGCAGTTAAACTGCGTCTGCGTCCGATTATCATGACATCCCTAGCCTTTATCTTAGGTATTATTCCATTGATGCTTTCCACCGGTGCGGGTGCTATCTCCCGTCAAACCATCGGTTGGACGGTATTCGGCGGGATGACCGCAGCAACCTTCTTAGCAATCTTTATCGTTCCGGTGCTATTCGTGGTGATTACCCGATTGGCCTACGGAAAGAAAAAACTAGCGGAGTTGGAAGCAAATTTCGACGAAGAGAAAAAGAAAAACCTAAGTGCCCATTAAGGGATTTAGGTTTATATAACAAGAAAAGGCTATCCGATGGGATAGCCTTTTCTTATGATGTGGGTTTTTTATTTTAACATTAAACCGACCGCAAGCTGAATACTCTGGTGATTCATGCGTTCGTGAAAGGCACCATAATTGAGCTGCTGATAGGCATAACTTGCAGAGACGGTGAAGTTACTGCGTTTCATATTATCATGTAAATAGAAGAAGCCTATTTTAGCCAAAGGCCCTTTATCATAAACGGCCCCTAGCTTCACCGAATAACCGGCGTTGGCCAGTGCCCCGATGCGGGATGCGGCGCCGAAATCAGCAAAAGGCAATCGGGCATCGATAAATATAGGGAACAAGTTTCGATCATAGCCATAGGTTCTTGCTTCCGCCTCGGCGCTTGCTGCCTTACTATAGTCGCCACGTAGGGTTTCATTGCCAAGTCCGAAGCCTAGGAAAGCCTTCTCATCAAAATTACGTCCAAAAATAAAATGTAGGGTATAGCCATTGAAGGTGCCGTCATTGCCGGGGTTAAGGACGCCTAATTGCCCACCACCTTGAAGCAGGGTGTAATAGGACTGTTGCGCTTGTGCCGAAGGCGTATAACAAAATGGAAGCAACAAGAGCGGTAAAAATCGTTTGAACATGTGTGCTTAGTTTAGAATTTTATAGATGAGCTCGCTCATTAAATCGCCCGCGCTGGTGAGCTGGCCAACATTCATCCCTTTGGATTTTAAATCATATTCCTTGATCAGGTGAATGATTTCGAAGGTTTTGCGGCGGTTGAAGTTCCGGGCTGCAAATTCATATTCTTTCACAAAGAAAGGATGTACCCCTAATGCTTTTGCTGCCACCGCAGAGGCCTTATCGGGCAGGTAATGATACTTGAGTATTTTGGTGAAGTAGGTACCTAAAGAACCGATGACCACGGGAATAGGGTTCGACTTGGGATTCGCGGCGAAGTAATTGACGATTTGAAAGGCTTTGACGGCATTTCGTTTTGACAGGGCCGTATTTAATTCGAAGACGTTAAAATCTTTGGAGATCCCGATGTTACGTTCTATTTCTGCGGGGCCTATTTCCTGGCTGGCCGCCACATTAAGCAGCAGCTTTTCAATTTCATTGGCCACTTTAGAAAGGTCGGTTCCTAAGTAATCCGCCATCATGGCTGCGGCTTGCGGGTGGATCTTTCTACCTGCCGCCGAAAGCTGCTCATTGATCCAGCCGGCCACCTTATCTTCGTATAATTTACTGGATTCTAAAACGATGCCTACCTTATCCATGGCTTTATAGGATTTCTTCCGTTTATCAAATTTGCCATATTTATGGGCGAAGACAAGCACGGTAGATGGTGTTGGCTGTTCCAGGTATTTTAACAAAAGTTCATCGTCTTTCCATTTTAGGTTCTGTGCCTCTTTGACGATAATCACCTGATGATCACTTAGCATCGGATAGCGCTTGGCCATGCTGATGAGGGTGGAAAAATCGGTTTCTTTGCCATAGACAATAGATTGGTCGAAGCCTTTTTGGGCTTCTTCCAAGACCTGGCTTTCAATCGCATTGGCGATCAGATCGATAAAATAAGGCTCTTCCCCATGTAAGAGGTATACAGGACTGAGCTTTTTCTTTTTAATATCTGCTAAAATAGAAGAGGTATTCATGCCCTACGAAAATACAAAAAATACGCAGGAAACGCTTGCTGCGCCGGGGGATATATTTTAGCGATTCCAATTGCGGTTGGCGCGTTGCCAATGGGGATAATTTTTCGTATTTTTGTAAATGTTTAGGCCAGTCCCATTAAACTTACCTCCCTATCCGGCGAAGATCAGTAAAAAACAAGACCAGTATTTTATTTTTGATGTCTTGCGGAAGAAGAATTTGTTACTTACTCCGGAGGAGTGGGTTCGGCAACATTGGGTTCAGTATTTACATCAGGAGAAAAAATACCCCTTAGCATTAATGAAAATCGAGGGCGGCTTAATTCTCAATTCCCTGCAAAAACGTAGCGATTTATTAATTTATAACACCGATGGCGAGCGTATTCTTTTGGCAGAATTTAAAGCACCGACTGTCAAAATTACCGAAAAAACCTTCCATCAGATTGCCAATTACAACAGTATTTACAAAATTCCGCTACTTTTAGTCAGTAATGGAATTGAGCACCATTATTGTAAGATAGATTTCGATAGCGGTAGTTATCAGTTTTTGGAGGATTTACCAACATTCCAACGCTAGCTATCGGAGATTTTAAAATTAGTATTATATTAGTAAGTCAAATTAGAGGAAATACAACATGGATATCAATAAAGACGAATTTAGAAAGTACGCAATTAAGCACCATAGAATCGGTAGCCAACATGTAGACGGTTATATTTCTCGCCTACAACAACAAGTACCTGCCAACCTAACCCCTTATATTATTGAGGAGCGTCAGTTAAATGTAGCACAAATGGACGTTTTTTCTCGTTTGATGATGGACCGCATTATCTTTTTAGGAGATGCCATCAATGACCAGGTTGCCAATATCGTACAAGCTCAGTTGCTGTTCTTACAGTCTACCGATGCCCAACGCGATATTCAAATCTACATTAACTCACCAGGTGGTAGTGTATATGCCGGTTTAGGTATTTATGATACCATGCAGTACATTTCACCCGATGTAGCGACCATTTGTACAGGTATCGCTGCTTCCATGGGTGCTGTATTATTGGTTGCCGGCGCTAAAGGAAAGCGTGCAGCCTTGAGACACTCCCGCGTCATGATTCACCAGCCTTCAGGCGGTGCACAAGGGGTGGCTTCTGACATGGAGATCAACCTACGTGAAATGTTGAAATTGAAAGAAGAATTATACACGATTATTGCTGAGCACTCTGGCCAATCTTACGAATGGGTAGAAAAATCATCGGATCGTGATTACTGGATGCGTGCCTTAGAAGCCAAAGAATTTGGTATGATTGATGAGGTATTGCTTCCCAAGAAGGAAAATAAATAAAGAAAATGAGTAAATCGAACAGTAGAGACATCCATTGCTCTTTTTGTGGCATCAGTAAGAATGAAGCCCAAATGCTTATTGCAGGCGATGGTGCCCATATCTGCGACAGATGTGTTCAACAAGCTGGAGAGATCTTGGCCGAGGAGCTGAAGCAACGCAAGAATAAATCGCTGCAAACAGCCTTGAAATTAATTCGCCCGAAAGAGATCAAAGAACATTTAGACCAATATGTTATCGGTCAGGATGACGCTAAGAAAGTAATTTCTGTGGCGGTTTACAATCACTACAAGCGTTTAAACCAACGCGTTGACAATGATGAAACGGAGATTGAGAAATCGAACTTAATTATTGTTGGCGAAACGGGAACCGGTAAAACCTTATTGGCAAAAACGGTTGCCAAGATTTTAAATGTTCCTTTTTGTATTGTAGATGCAACGGTGTTGACAGAAGCAGGTTATGTGGGGGAAGATGTGGAGAGTATTTTAACCCGCTTATTGCAAGCTGCAGACTATGATGTTGCCGCAGCCGAGCGTGGCATTATCTACATCGATGAGATTGATAAGATTGCCCGCAAAAGCGATAACCCATCCATTACCAGAGATGTTTCTGGCGAAGGGGTGCAGCAGGCCTTATTGAAGATTTTAGAAGGAACGAACGTCAATGTTCCGCCGCAAGGTGGCCGGAAGCACCCGGATCAGAAGATGATCTCGGTGAACACCAGCAACATCTTATTTATCTGTGGTGGTGCATTCGATGGTATCCAGAAGAAAATCGCCAACCGCTTGCGGACACAGACTGTGGGCTACAAAATGTCGGATGAGGAACAAGAGATCGATTTAAACAACCTGTATAAGTATATTACGCCGCAGGATTTGAAAAACTTCGGATTGATTCCGGAATTGATCGGTCGTTTACCTGTGCTGACGCATTTGAACCCATTGGATAAAGAGACCTTATTAAGTATATTGACCGAGCCTAAGAACGCCTTGGTGAAGCAATATAAAAAGTTATTTGAATATGAAGGTGTAAACCTGAAGTTTGACAAAGCCGTCTATGAGTTTATTGTAGACAAGGCTTGGGAATTTAAATTAGGTGCTCGTGGCTTGCGAAGTATCTGCGAGGCGATCATGCTGGACGCCATGTTCGAGATACCAAGCAGCAAAGAGCAAAGCAACGACAAGGATCTGCAGATTACGTTGGACTATGCGAAGAACAAATTCGCAAAGACCGACTTTAAGAAGCTCCAAGTTGCCTAAGCTATTGACCCTCGCCTTGCCGCGAGGGTTTTTTATATCTATACATTTTTAAGAAAGGAGAATTTATGTCGAAAAAGAAAGTTGAAGAAGTAAACTCGCCTGTAAAAGCAGGCTTGAAAACCAAAGAAGAGATTGTGAATAATTGGTTGCCGCGCTATACTGGCCGACCATTAGTTGAATTTGGCGAATACATCCTCCTGACGAACTTCTCGAACTATGTAAAGCTGTTTTCGCAGATGCATGGCGATGCGCCGATTCTTGGCGAGGACAAGCCCATGCAAAGCTGTACAGCCGAAGGCATCACCATCATTAACTTTGGGATGGGAAGCCCGATGGCAGCCACCATTATGGATTTACTATCGGCCATTGGCCCAAAAGCCGTGATGTTCTTGGGAAAAACTGGAGGCTTGAAAAAGAAAATCGGTGTTGGCGAATTGATCCTTCCCATTGCAGCGATTCGCGGTGAAGGGACTTCCAACGATTACTTCCCAAGCGAAGTACCATCCTTACCGGCCTTTGCCTTGCAGAAAGCCATCTCGACCACCATCCGTGATCATTCCAGAGATTACTGGACCGGTACGGTGTATACCACCAACCGACGCGTATGGGAGCATGATAAGGACTTCAAGAAATACCTGAAGAGCATTCGTGCCATGGCCGTTGATATGGAAACTGCCACCATCTTCAGCGTAGGCTTTGCCAATAAAATCCCAACCGGCGCCTTATTATTGGTATCGGATCAGCCGATGATTCCGGAAGGCGTGAAAACAGAAATATCGGATGTATCGGTTACCAAATCTTATGTGGAGCAGCATTTGAAAATTGGAATCGATGCGCTTAAACAACTTATTAACAATGGCCTGACGGTGAAACATTTGAAGTTCTAAAATTTGGCTACCTTTGTAGCTCCAAAAAGGAAAGCAAATATTTTCACCTATGTGGTATAACAACATCTTAGAAACCATTGGAAACACGCCCTTGGTTAAATTAAACCAAGTGACAAAACATATTAAAGGGACCATCCTGGCCAAGATAGAGACGACCAACCCCGGTAACTCGATTAAGGATCGGATGGCCTTAAAGATGATTGAGGACGCCGAACAGGCGGGCCTCTTGAAACCTGGAGGAACCATTATTGAAGGCACCTCGGGAAATACAGGCATGGGGCTGGCCATGGCTGCCGTAGTGAAAGGCTACAGATGTATATTCACCACCACCGATAAACAATCCAAAGAGAAAATAGATGCCCTGCGTGCCTTTGGCGCGGAAGTAATCGTATGTCCGACAAACGTGGATCCGGAAGATCCCCGCTCCTACTATTCCGTATCCAGCCGTCTGGAGAAAGAAGTGCCAAACGCCTGGAAGGCCAATCAATACGACAACTTATCGAACAGTAAAGCACATTACGAACAGACGGGTCCGGAGATTTGGAAACAGACCGAAGGAAAGATTACCCACTTGGTTGTTGGTGTAGGTACTGGTGGTACTATTTCTGGAACAGCACGCTATCTACGCGAGCAGAATCCGAACATTAAAGTATGGGGCATCGATACGTTTGGCTCCGTATTTAAAAAATATAAAGAAACAGGCATCTTCGATAAAAACGAGATCTATCCTTACATCACCGAAGGCATTGGCGAGGATTTCCTACCTGAGAATGTGGACTTCAGTGTTATTGACCTCTTTGAAAAAGTAACCGATAAGGACGCCGCGTTAATGACGCGTGAACTGGCGCGTAAGGAAGGTATATTTGCGGGCAACTCGGCAGGTGCTGCAGTGGCAGGCCTGTTACAATTAGCCGACAGCCTGAACGAGGATGATGTGGTCGTCGTGATCTTCCACGATCATGGATCCCGCTATATGGGTAAAATGTATAATGAAGATTGGCTTCGTGAGCGTGGCTTCTTGAAAGATGAGAAATTAACCGCCAAATCTATTTTGAAGAAACGTGGACATCAGGAAATCGTAACGGCCGATGTAAACCAATCGGTAATGGAGACCTTTAACATCATGAAGTCCTTGAACATTTCCCAAATCCCTTTAACCCAACAAGGTATGGTGATTGGCAAAGTGACCGAAGCGGATATCTTGACTGCCTTATTGGAAAATCCGGCGTTAAAATCGGCCGAAGTGCAGAGCATTGCCTCCAAACCTTTCCCGTTTGTGGATTTAAACACCTCCATTGAAAAGATCTCCAGGTTGATCGATAAAGATACCCAGGCCGTTCTGGTAGAGGATGAGTTTGGGAAATTCAATATCATTACCCAATACGATATTATCTCAGCGATTTCAGAAATATAGTTTTTTCAATTTTTTGGCTATATTTAATAATATCTGCCAAAAAGAATGGAAAGAAATAGCAACCTAAAACGTCTAGAATACTGGATAAAAGCCCGTATTGGTAAAATATCGTTTATCGATATCGAAGAGAAACACGAAAAGAAATGGTATGGCAACGGCTATGGTGGCTTCTATATTGACCCTACCCTCGTACCTGAGGATGCCATTGTCTATTCTTTCGGAATTGGCGAAGACATCTCCTTCGACCTGGATATCATCGCGAAACATGGCAGTCAGGTCTTTGGATTTGACCCTACCCCGAAGTCTATCGATTACATCAGTAAGCAGGATATTCCCGCGGGGTTCCATTTCCATCCCTTTGGCATTGGCGAACAAACCGGTACAGTAACTTTTAACCTGCCCAAGAATAAGGACCATGTGTCGGGTAGTGTATATGAGCATAAATTGGTGGATGAGCATAATGCTGTAGAGGTGCTTTTAAAAGACTTTAAGGACATCACTACGGAATTAGGGCATACACACATCGATGTGTTAAAGATGGATATTGAGGGCTCTGAATACGCTGTAATTGAAGGCATTCTAAACTCAGGTGTTAGTATAAAACAAATACTGATTGAAACGCATGAACGCTTCTTTCCGGATGGTAAAGCGAAAGGCGATAAATTCTTTAAAGCCTTGTATCAACATGGTTATCGGATTTTTGCTATTTCAGATACCTATCAAGAGATTTCGCTGGTGAAATCAGCCTAATAAAAAAGCTAGCCTGAGGCTAGCTTTAATTTTTTGTCGTCGCTTCTACTTCCGTGACGATATAGATATCTTCTTTATCTTTTTTCATTTTATACTTCTCCCGCGCGATGCGTTGGATTTCGTTGGGATTGTATTGCACATCCTTAATGGCTGTTTCAATAGTGGAAATCTCCTTGGTATAATAGGCCTTCTCCTCCTCTAATTTCGATTTCTCCGATTGAAAGTTATACTGCGTGGCGAAGTCATAACGATCAAAAAAGCACATCCACACCACAAAGGCGACACCTGCAATTAAGTACTTATTTCGGATGGTATTGATAAAACGTTCCATAGGGATTGATATAAAGCCTAAAACCTCGATAAAGATAGAATTTACTGTGGAAGAAAACAAGTTGGAATGTTGACGGAAGATAGGAGAAATAAAAAGGGAGCTTATTCGAAGCTCCCTTTATACCCTTATTTTTTAGGTGCGTATTTGAAGTCCTTTCCGATGAACTTCGCATTGCTTCCCAATTCTTCTTCAATACGAAGCAATTGGTTGTATTTTGCAATCCTATCTGAACGAGAGATAGAACCGGTTTTGATCTGTCCACAGTTTAATGCAACCGCTAAATCAGCAATTGTGGTATCTTCTGTTTCACCAGAACGATGCGACATTACAGACGTATAGCCATTTGTTTGAGCCAAGTGTACCGCATTGATCGTCTCTGTTAAAGAACCGATTTGGTTTACTTTTACTAAGATCGAGTTTGCTGTATCTTTATCGATTCCGTCTTGAAGACGTTTTGTGTTTGTAACAAATAAATCGTCACCAACCAACTGTACGCGGTCGCCGATTTTCTCTGTTAATAACTTCCAACCTTTCCAATCGTCTTCGGCCATACCGTCTTCGATGGAGATAATTGGGTATTTTGCCGTTAAGTCTGCTAAGTATTGTGCTTGCTCTTCAACCGTGCGAACAGCTCCACCTTTTCCTTCAAACTTCGCATAGTCGTATTTACCTTTTACGAAGAACTCGGTAGAAGCACAGTCTAATGCTAAACAGATATCTTTTCCTGGTTTGTAACCTGCTTTTTTAATGGCTTCAAGGATCGTTTCGATCGCATCTTCTGTCCCTTCGAATGTAGGTGCAAAACCACCTTCATCACCTACGGCAGTAGATAAGTTACGATCGTGTAAGATTTTCTTTAAGTTGTGGAATACTTCTGCACCCCAGCGTAACGCTTCAGAGAATGAAGATGCGCCTACAGGCATAATCATAAACTCTTGGAAAGCAATCGGTGCATCAGAGTGGGCACCACCATTCACGATGTTCATCATCGGCAATGGCAATGTATTGGCATTTACACCGCCAATATAACGGTATAATGGCTGGCGGCTTTCCTGCGCAGCTGCTTTTGCTACAGCTAAGGATACACCTAGGATCGCGTTAGCGCCTAATTTACCTTTGTTTTCTGATCCATCAAGATCGATCATCAATTTATCGATGGCATTTTGCTCGAATACATCAACTCCTTCTAAGGCTTTCGCAATTTTGGTATTTACGTTTTCTACCGCTTTCAATACGCCTTTTCCTAGGTATTGTTTTTTGTCGCCGTCACGCAATTCAACAGCCTCGTGTGCTCCAGTAGATGCTCCGGAAGGAACAGCTGCACGGCCTACGAAACCGTTTTGTGTAGTTACATCAACCTCTATAGTAGGGTTTCCGCGCGAATCTAGAATTTGACGCGCATGTACATCGATTATCAAGCTCATTTTTCTGTGGTTTATTTTAATTCTTGTATTTGCTTAGTGTATTAAAGAAACTAATATAGTAATTTATATGTCTTAATCAAAAATAGGAAAAAAGTATAAGGTTAAAGCTAAGCAATTCCCTTTTTTGTCAATTATAGACTAGAAATCATAAGAAAGCCCCAGGAATTCCTGAGGCTTTTTATAATAGCTTATCTTATCCTTTAATCATCGCTACGAAATCATCGAATAAGTAACGGGAATCGTGTGGACCTGGAGAAGATTCTGGGTGATACTGCACCGAGAATGCCTTCTTGCCTTTCACGCGAATACCTTCGATGGAATTGTCGTTCAAATTCACGTGGGTTACTTCTACCTTATCTGATTTTTCAATATCCTCTGCTACCACACCGAAGCCATGGTTCTGAGAGGTAATCTCACATTTGTTGGCAATGATATTTTTAACCGGGTGGTTGATACCACGATGTCCATTGTGCATTTTGCTCGTACGGATATCATTTGCTAGGGCTAAGATCTGGTGTCCTAAGCAGATACCGAACATCGGTTTATCAGCTTCCAGGATATCCTTTACGGTCTGGATAGCGTAATCCATGGCTGCTGGATCGCCAGGGCCATTCGAAATGAAGTATCCATCCGGATTCCAAGCTTCCATTTCCTGAAAGGTTGTTTTCGCTGGGAATACCTTCGCATATACCTGACGAGAATCGAAGTTGCGTAGGATATTCTTTTTAATACCTAAATCAAGTACAGCGATACGCGTAGGTGCTGAGTCCTCCCCGTAGAAGTACGGTTCTTTCGTAGATACTTGAGAAGATAGCTCCAAGCCATCCATGGAAGGCACTTTCGCTAAAGCTGCTTTCAGGGAATCTACATCTAAATTCTCTGAAGAGATAATGGCATTCATGGCACCTTTACTGCGAATATGACGCACTAAAGAACGGGTATCGATATCGGAGATACCTACTAAATTGCCCTCTTCAAAGTAATTCTGAATAGACTGATCAGCCATTTTACGGCTGTAGTTAATATTGTAGTTCTTACAAACCAATCCAGCAATCTGTATTTTATTCGACTCTTCGTCCGCATCATCGATACCGTAGTTTCCGATATGGGCATTGGTGGTTACCATAATCTGCGCATAATAGGAAGGATCGGTAAAAATCTCCTGGTAACCCGTGGTTCCGGTGTTGAAACAAATCTCTCCCGTCGTGGTACCAATTTTCCCTGCTGCTTTCCCATGAAAAACAGTTCCATCCTCAAGGACTAAAATTGCCGGCAATTTGCTGTAGTTGGTCATTTCTATTTCGAGTTAAATTAATTCTTCATTCCTGAAAACCCTTCCCCATCGTGCACAAAAAAAGCCCAAACGGGCTATTGTATCAATTTATGAATTGATCTGTTGTACAGATACGATTTGCAACGATATTGGGAAGAAGGTCTCTTTCATTTTATTGGGAGACAAAGGTAGTAAATAGCCTTCATAAGTTTGAAAAAAAAATATTTTTTTTCAAACTTATGAAGGAAGATATGAGATGTGAGATATGAGATATGAGAATTGTATGGCGGAATAGCTTTTTGTAATCCTTTAAATTAAAAGAAAGCTCCTTGTATTCCCTGAAAGTAAATAAGCTAATGTATACTGAAAATCTAAGCTTAGCGGAATTAGCATCTCTCCTTCCTTTAACAAGTTTTTCCTAACCAACTACGGTCTCAAATCTCCTGTCTCATATCTCATATCTAACCAAAGAGGCTGCCTTGCGGGCAGCCTCTTTGGTTAAGTTATTTCGATAATTTAAAGATGTCGTTTCCAAAGACGAATATCATCAGGGCGACTAGGATAAAGAAGCCGACCATCTGGGCTCTTTCCAGGAATTTCTCGCTGAGTGGTTTCCCTTGTATCATTTCGATTAAGAGGAAGATGACATGTCCACCATCCAGTGCTGGAATAGGCAGGATATTCATAAAAGCTAAAGCCATAGAAAGCATACCAACCAATCCCCAGAAACGAAGCCAGTTTACTTCGGTTCCAAACATGGTCGCAATACCTACCGGGCCTGATAGTGCCTTGTCGGCACGTACTTCACCTTTAAAGATCTTTCCAAACCCTTTAATATTATCGGTAATCACGGAGAAGGCTTTGGAAGCACCAATCGGCAGGGATTCCATAAAGCCATATTTCTGCTGCACCAAAGGAAGATTACTAAAGCCTAATACAGCGGTTGTATCGGCTGCACCTTTTAATTCCATGGCAGCACCTTGGCGAACGATTGCCAGGTTGATTTCTTTTCCTTTGTTAGCTTCTAATTCATGCTTAAACTGTTCCAATTGAACAACGGGCACCCCATTAATAGCCACAATACTATCACCTACAGCTAGTCCCATCTTCTCGGCTCGCGAATCTTTGGCAACCTCTACAACAGGCAACATCTTGAACATAGGTTCCACAAATTCGTTCTTCTTATGCTCTGAAACATCGTTTAAGATATCTGCCGGCATTTTGATCTGCATTTGTTGACCTGCTCTTTCTACCGTCAATTCAGCATCTCCCATCAGCACTTCCGAAGCCATGATGTCGGCATAGAAAAGGTTGGTAGTTTTACCGTTTACAGCAAGAATCTTATCGCCATTCTGAAGACCTACCTTCTGGCCGATGATTCCGGGTTTCACCCCATAAAGTTTATGGGTATCCAAATCGTTGGACCCGTAAGTAAAGGTCAGCATCCAGAATACCACGATACCGACAATAACATTCACGATAATCCCTCCCAGCATCACGATTAGGCGCTGCCAGGCTGGTTTAGAACGGAACTCCCAAGGCTGTGGCTCGCCTTTCATCTGCTCGGTATCCATCGACTCATCGATCATTCCGGCGATTTTCACATAGCCCCCTAATGGAAGCCAGCCCACACCATACTCACATCCTTTATAATTGAATTTGAAAAGTTTGACACCCCAGGCGTCAAAGAACAGGTAAAATTTCTCTACTTTAATTCCAAAAGCTCGTGCCGCCAGGAAGTGGCCAAGTTCATGTAATATAATTAATAACGACAGGCCTAATAAAACCTGTCCTATCATGATGATTACTCCCATCTATTTCTAATTATGATTTATTTATATTTTCGTTCTATTAAACTTCGTGCCACTCTCCTACTTTCTGCATCAAAATACAAATAATCGGCCAGAGCCAATTGATTTTGTTGTTCCACCTGACACATTGTCTCTTCGATGATCTCGCTCATGGCCAAGAAATTAATCTCATCCGCTAAAAAGGAAGCAACCACCACTTCGTTTGCTGCGTTCATGACACAAGGTTTATTCCCGCCCTCTTCCATGGCTTGGAAAGCCAGCTCCAGGTTCTTGAAGGTTTCCCGATCTGGACGCTCGAAACTAAGATTCGGATAATCTATAAAGTTAAAACGTTCCGATCCATTTTCATAACGCTCCGGATAAGTCAATGCATACTGAATAGGCAGCTTCATGGTTGGCAATCCCATCTGCGCTTTCAACGAACCATCTTGAAATTGCACCAGGGAGTGTATAATAGATTGTGGATGCACCACCACATCAACCTGATGAGGTTGCAGATCGAACAGCCACTTGGCTTCAATAACTTCGAGCCCCTTATTCATTAAGGATGCCGAGTCGATGGTAATCTTAGCGCCCATCGTCCAGTTCGGATGTTTTAGGGCTTGTGCTTTGGTCACATGGGCAAGCTCAGCTTTTGTTTTCCCTCGAAAGGGGCCGCCAGAAGCCGTCAAGATAACCTTCTCAATGGGATTATCAGCTTCACCTACCAAGCATTGAAAAATAGCAGAGTGCTCCGAATCCACCGGTAATAGGCGGACTTGATGTTCTGCGATTAATTGCGTAATCAATTCGCCGGCTACCACCAGCGTTTCTTTATTGGCTAAGGCAATGTCTTTACCTTTTTTGATAGCAGCTACGGTTGGACGAAGGCCCACAGAACCTACAACCGCTGTTAATACCACATCGATTTCATCCAGCTGCACCGCATCTACAATGGCATCTTCTCCGAAATATACCCGGATATTCGTTCCTGCCAATGCTTCCTTCACCTGCTGGTAAGCCATTTCATCAGATAACACGACTACCTGAGGTTGAAATTTTAAAGCCTGTTGGATCAGCAACGCGGCATTGCGTGCAGCTGTTAATACAGAAACCTCAAAATGCAACGGAAAAGATTCAATAACCTCTAATGCTTGTGTACCAATACTGCCTGTAGAACCTAATATGGCAATGTTTTTCTTCTTCAAGGTATTTGTTTTCGGTAAGTTAAATAATATTATCCATTACTGAGGGGTCAGAACCGCCTTTATAGGCTTTCATCATATCGATGTATACCACAGACATGACCACACTCACCACAGGGATAATAATAAACGAATTCACTAAGCTTAGGATCTTTGACACCAGCATATACCCAAAATATTCAGCTCCCAGTTGCATCAAATGCGTGGAGGCAATAACCAATATAATCACCAATAGGCGCATCACATTCCCCTTGGTCATTGCTAAACTGAATTTATAAGATCGGATGGTATTAAAGCCATTCTCGATAATGAAGAATGGATAAAAGGTGGTACGAATTAAAATAAACAACATCACTACACCCGTTAGGAAGGGATGCACTTCATAACGTACGGTATCCATGCTTATGCCCAAGAACAATAATGGGAAGCACAACACATACATAATGGAATAGACCAGCAAAGTAATTAAGCTGTACAATATCAAGCCAAAGATGTAATTGGCGAATTGCGAAAAGGACGGCACATAGCCCCAAAAGCCGGGGCTTTTCTCCCCTTTCGCCAGCGTAATAGCATTCTTCAGCAACACGAGCTGCAAGCTAAAGTACAAGCCCACAAAGGCTAAAAGCAAAACTACTTTAATAAACAGACTGGTACCATCAAGATAAAGCGCGAGGAAGGTGGAAAGATTAGACGTAATGAAAAGTAGAAAGCATAATCCGGCTATCGAAATATAATTACGCATTAAAATATCGATCGCCCTAAAAAATACTTCATTCGCTTTGAAAGTAATGTCTTTGAGAAAATTAAGCATGGCTATTGTATTACTGCAAAGATGATAATTTTTTTGGTGGAAGCAATAAAAAGGGCTAAGATTTCTCTTAGCCTTTTGTTTATTTCATAGCCTCTGGAACAGGCTTTTCTAATAGATATTGGTAATAGAATCTTACGCGTTCCTTAAAGTCATAAGCTTGCTTAGAGCGTCCAAAACCATGACGACTTCCCGGATAGATCATCAGTTCGAAAGGAACCGAGCGATCGGTCAAGGCATCCACCAGTTGAATGGTGTTCTGCATATGCACGTTATCATCCAAATCACCATGCATAATGCGTAAGGTACCTTTATATTGATCTACATAACTTAAGATCGATCCGTTTTTATAGCCTTCCGGATTATCCTGTGGTGTATCCATCCAACGTTCGGTATAATGAGTATCATAGAGTTCCCAACCGGTTACTGGGGCGCCTGCAATTCCGTAATCGAAATAATCAGCACCTTTGGTCAAGGCCAGGCAAGTCATGTAGCCTCCGTAGCTATGTCCGGTAATCAACAGTTTATCTTTGGCCACCCAGGGCTTAGCTTTCAACCATTTCGCAATAGTAATGTAATCGACCAACTCCCAGTTACCTAAATTACGGTGCATCCATGCGACACCCTGCTTACCAAAATGTCCGGACGCGCGATGGTCACATTCAATTTGAACAACACCTTCATTAGCCCAGTATTGTCCATTTATACCTTTCCATGTATTCCGAACCGTACCTGCATCTGGCCCACCATAAATACTCATGATAACCGGGTAAGGTTTAGACTCGTCGAAATCTGTAGGATAGGTAATGATGACAGGTAGGTTAAATTTACCATCTTCTGAAGGAATGGTGAAATACTCCCGTTTTCCAACCTTATAACTATCGAAGTTCTCTGATTTACTGTCGGCCAATTCCTTCATTACTTTCCCATTATTATCCACTAAGGCCACTTTAAAAGGCGTATGGATATTGGAATAGGTTGTAATAAAGTGTTTTCCATCCGGAGCGACCACCACATCGTGAGTATAGTCACCAAAGGTCAAACGCTTAAGGTTTTTACCATTGAAATTAACACGGTAAAGATCTACGGTTGCCGAGTTTTCCTTTCTAGCGGTAAAATAAAGCACCTTTCCTTTTTCATCGATGTGTTTAATTTCAGTAACCTGCCAATCGCCGGCTGTCATTGGATTTACCAATTTACCATCCAAGGTATACAGGTAATAATGTGCCCATCCCGTTTTATCTGACTTTAAGATGTAATGCTTATTATCGGCTAAGTAGGTAATACGTTCAGCGTGATCTAGGTTAATCCAAGAGTTTTGCTCTTCGTTATAGATTTCTTTTTTGCTGCCATCTTTCGGATTTACAGCATAGAATTTCAAGTTCGTCTGATCACGGTTCATCCATTGAACCATAATCGACTTGCTATCGTAACTCCAATACGGTTCTCCAAAGTATTGATCATCTTTCTCGTTAAAAGCTGCCCATACCACAGGCGAGCCCTCAACTTTCACAAAACCAACCTTTACTTCCGGGTTAGGATCCCCAGCTTTCGGATAGCGAGTTTCCTCCAAATAACCGTGTTGTCCTTTCGAAACATAAATCGGGAACATCGGCACTTGGGTATCATCAAAACGCATAAAAGCAATTCCCTTGCTATCTGGCGACCACCAAAATGCTTTATAATTGGTAGGTCTACCTAGAATTTCTTCATAATATACCCATGAGGACCAACCATTATAGATTACGTCTGTGCCATCGTTGGTATACTGCACTTCTTTTCCGGTAGCCACTTCAATGCTATACAGGTTACTTTTGCGTGTGAAAGCAACATATTTCCCATCGGGTGAAAGCGTAGGGTTTTGTTCATCCACTTCCGGCGACTGCGTCAATTGCTTGGCTGCAGCATCCGGATATTTGATGAATACATCCTTATCTTTTACAAAAACCGTCGTAGATGAATTGGTAGGATAGCTAAACGCTTGCTTTTCGCCAGTTTTAATATGGACTTGGTAAAGCTTGCCTTGGCTACTTTCAATATAATGTGAGGCATCAGCCCAGTCGCGAAACGAACTGATAGGCTTTGTTAAGGAAGCTTGCTGCCCCCAAGATTGTTCAAAAGACAATTTTTTAGTTTGCGCAGTGGCAGCATCTACTGTCAAAAACAATAAGGCCACATAAGCAACAGGTAAAAGTCTGTTCATAAAAAATGTTTATTTAACGTAGTGAAGTTCCGAAATTAAGAAAAACAAATCGTTCTTATTCTTTTTCGCTGTAACTTCTTTAGTTGAAAGAAAAATACGCTAATAATTGGTCTAAATAGGTAAAATACCGCGATAAAAAAAAGCCACTTCAACAGTGGCTCATATTTCGTTTCCAGGTTTCTTAGTACGAAAAATCGTCCTTTTGTACTAATTGACCGTTGTTTTCAAAATTAGAATCGTCTTGGTTAGGTTCGTATCTTTTCTCTACTACTTCTTGGTTTGCTTTGATATATTCTACCACATCTTGCAATCCTTCAGCAAACTTCTCAAAATCTTCCTTATACAAGAAAATCTTGTGTTTAATGAATTGTCCGTCCTCAAAGCGTTTCTTGCTTTCCGTAATTGTCACGTAATAATCGTTGGAGCGGGTTGCTTTTACATCAAAAAAATAAGTACGCTTACCTGCTCTCACCTTTTTTGAAAATACCTCTTCACGCTCTTTGTTATCAAAATCTCCCATTAGATTAGTATAAAATTTAAGTTTAACCCTCTATTTTCAGTTATAAATATATAATAATTAAAATCAATCATCCAAATTTTATTAAAAAAAAATATTATTATATTATAGTGCTAATCGCCTAGCCTGTAAAGCTTAGGAAGCAAACAAAAAGTAATTCACCGATTTTTTCTGTGCATTCACCGAAAAAAATGCCCCGAAGACCTAGTAGCTATGGCCATATCCTTATATTCGCTCTACTTTTGGGCATACTTAATTAAATGACGCAACGCTATGAACAACCAACAGGCTAACAACAACACTGAAAAACCACCAAGAAACAATCGCTCGTCTACCATGGCCGGGGTATTGATCGTTTTCTTCGGACTGGCCATTCTATTCAAGAACATGAACATGGGCAACCTATTCCCATCATGGCTCTTCGGTTGGGAAACAATCCTTATTATTATCGGCTTAGTAATCGGGGTAAACTCAAAATTCGAAAAGAAATCTTCCGTGATCTTAATTGCCATCGGAAGTATCTTCCTCTTAAAGAACGAGCTGAATCTTTCCATGGGTCGCTTTATTATTCCGGTTGCAGCTATTATCCTCGGGTTTTACCTGATCAACCGCAACAGAACTACCCCAAAATTGCCCCCTACCTCACCACAAGATGATGAGTACGATTGGGACAAACGCGTAGGCTATGGTGAGCCGAGCGCCGAAAATAATAACAACGACAACAACAATGCAAACAACGATTCTTATGCTCATTCGACTAGCAATGAGCATAAGAATACTGGATTCCGTAATTACCAACCCGATTTTGAGAACTACCTGAAAGTCGACAACTTCTTTTCCGACACCAAGAAGGTCATCTTAAGCAAGAACTTCTTGGGAGGCAATATCACCAGCATATTCGGCAGTACCAATTTGAATTTCCTACAGGCGGACTTAAAGCAACCTGTTGTTATTGACACCTTTCAACTGTTCGGAAGCACTAAAATCATCGTTCCTACCAACTGGCGTGTATCCTCCAATGTGGCCTCTGTATTTGGCGAACTGGATGACCGCAGACCTATTATGGAAGTAACCACGGATGAGAATAAGAAGATCTATATTACCGGAACGTCAATCTTCGGTGGATTAACCATAAAAAATAGCTAACAGCCTATATGCGAAAGCCACTTAACGAACAAAGTAAACGATCTGTAATCCATGCTTCCTCTTGGATTATTTGTGTTTTATACTTTTTGATAGTTTACAGCTTATTATGGTGGTCTAAGGTGGCCAAAGATGCTGCACTGTATGATGCTATCATTAGTGCTTTAACCATTACGGGCATCACCTACTTGGTCTATAGCTCCTTGCAGTACTATTTGCCTAACAACAAAAACATCTGGAAGCTATTTTCCATTGCAGCCATTTATACGTTGATCAGTATCCTGATTACGCGTTTTCTCATTATCCAATTCCTACCGAATGAGGATCTTATTTACCTCACGTTCAGTCTACCCTTCCGGTTTGTAATAAATTTCTTGATTATCACCTGCGTCATGATCATCAATATCTTTTGGAACATACAGGAGGAGCTATTGGAAAACAAACGTCGCAAAGATGAAAGTGAGCGGATGGTCCGCGATGCAGAGCTTTACAATTTAAGGCAACAGCTTCAGCCCCATTTCCTATTCAACAGTTTAAACTCCATTATTGCCCTCATAGGTAGCAAACCTAATGAAGCCCGCAATATGGTCTTTCAATTATCCGACTTTCTCAGGGGCACTATGCGTAAAGATGAGAAGCAATTTACCACGGTGGAAGAAGAGATCAATCACCTGAAGCTATACTTAGATATCGAAAAGGTTCGTTTCGGTCATCGCTTATCCACAGAGTTTGAATTTGATGACTATGTATTAAGCAGCAAAATCCCCGTTATGATTCTACAGCCTTTAGTAGAAAATGCCATAAAATTCGGATTATATAACGTAACAGAGGAAGTTTTAATAAAAATACAATTAACTTTAGACGAGCAAATGCTGACCATCAAAATCAGCAACCCCTTTGAGACGGATCAAACCGAACAGAAAAAAGGGACAGGTTTTGGTTTATCTAGCATACAACGACGCTTGTACCTGTTATTTAGCCGCACCGACCTTTTACAAACAGAAACACACGAACACATATTTATTTCCACATTAAGAATACCACAATCATGATAAAGACGATCCTCATCGATGATGAACCCCTAGCACGCAGCATGGTCTTGGAATATTTACAACAGCATCCTGAATTCCAGGTTTTAGCCGAATGCAACGATGGGTTTGAAGGGGTGAAAGCCATACAGCAACACCAGCCTGATCTGATCTTCTTAGATATACAAATGCCCAAACTTACGGGCTTTGAAATGCTAGAATTACTCGATAGCCACCCGCATATTATTTTCACAACAGCTTTTGATGAATATGCTTTAAAGGCTTTCGAGAAAAATGCCATTGACTATTTGTTAAAGCCTATCCGCCCTGATCGTTTTGAAAAAGCCATCGATAAGTTCAAGTCGGCCTTTCAATCGAATACCCAACCAAAACTAGATACCGAGAAATTGCAGGAATCCCTCGCCGAAGAGGAGTCCTTAGAGCGAATTGTCGTAAAAACAGGATCACAGATCAAAATTATTCCTGTTCAACAGATCAACTACCTGGAAGCTTACGACGATTATGTGAAGATCCATACCAACGATGGCATGTATTTGAAAAACAAAACCATGAGTTCCTTCGAGAAACAGCTTGACAACAAGCAGTTTGTCCGCGTTCACCGTTCCTTTATTGTTCGCGTAGAATTACTGCAAAAGATAGAACCGATGGAAAAAGACAGTTACATCGCCACCTTAAGCAGCGGTGGAAAAGTCAACATCTCCAAATCCGGATATGCCCGTTTGAAACAGGTTATTGGTTTGTAATTAGTTTTGTATTTTTGAAAATGATTTTTAAAAATTTAAGCATCCTCTCAGTTGCCATCTTTGTGTTTACGACGAATAGTTTCGCACAATCGGAAGAGGAACAACGCAATAAAGCTGTATTTAACAAATTAGAATTCTTTCTCAATACGCAGCAAACCGACTCCATCTATGCCATGGCAGCTCCTTCTTTTCAGGAAGCCATCAGTAAGGAAAATTTAAGCAGCAGCTTAACCAATCTGTATGCCTTAGGAAAAATCAAAAACTCCAATGTCGAAAAATTCAGCAAAGGGGCAGCTCTATATCGCTTAAGTTTCGAAAGTACCGACCTCGGTATGGTGCTAAGCATAGACGCTAACATGCAGTATACAGGTTTATTGTTCCAGGCCATTGAGGCGAAACAAGTAAACCTAAAGCCAAAGGAGGAAGTGTTAGCTAAAGTAGAAACAAAGAATCCACTTGACTTTTTTATTGACTCCTTAGCGCGCACCTATGTGCAACAGCAACATGCACAATCGCTGGCCGTAGCTGTCATCCATAAGAATAAATTAAACAGCTTTTTCTATGGCGAAACAGCACCGGGCAATGGCACTTTACCCGATGGGAATACCATTTATGAAATAGGGTCCATCAGCAAAACCATGACCGCCACGCTGTTGGCCGAGTTGGTTAACAAAGGTACCATTGCATTGGATGATTCTATCGCTAAGTTTTTACCAGACTCGGTCGCACAAAATCCGGATATCCAGAAAATTACCTTTAAAATGTTGGCCAACCATACCTCCGGTCTACCAAGACTTCCTGGAAACATCGGTAAAATGCCTAAGTTTAAAGATGCTGACCCATATGCTATATACGATCGTAAGGCCTTATTCAGCTATTTAAAAGACGCTAAACTTAACCGCGAACCTGAAACTGCCTACGAGTACAGCAATTTAGGGTTTGGACTATTAGGCGAATTGATCAGCATCATCTATAAAAAACCTTTCATGCAGGTGATGAAAGAGCAGTTGTTTACCCCATTGGAAATGACGGCTTCCTCCGATAAAATAGATCCTAAAAATAAAAACATCGCGAAACCGCATGATAAAACCGGAAAGGAAGTCCCTTTCTGGAACTTTCAAGCCATGGCTGGTGCGGGTGCTATTAAAACATCCATGGACGACCTGCTACGTTATAGCATTGCCCAGTTAAAATTCCCGGAAACAGACATACAACGTGCGATGGCACAGACCTTACAATTCACCTATTTCAACCCACCCAATACCGACATCGGTTTGGCTTGGCACATGAATATGGTAGAAGATCAAATCTATTTCCACCACAGCGGTGGAACAGGTGGTTCATCGAGTTTTATAGCCATAGTTCCTGATGAAAAATCAGTGGTCATAGTTTTATCCAACTCAGCCTTAAGCTGTGAATCTATTGGCGTGAAGCTGCTGGAGAAAGTGTTGAAAACAAAAGACTAGAGGGGCCTAACTGCGGGTTCTTTTACCTCTAAAAAAGGAGCAAGTTTTTTAAATTTGCTCTCCCCATTAAAATGTTGAAGCTTTTGCTTGGTTTTCCCATCATAGATGTAAGTGAAAGGGAAATTACTCGGATTAAAGCTCAAAATAAACTGACCCTCAGGATCATGAATAAAATGAACTTGAGGGTTATTTTTTAAGCCCTTTGCAAACATATTGATATAGCCCTCCACCTCGGGGTTGCCTTGTAAAGCGATAAAATAGAAGTGTATTTTTTTATCCACATTCCCTAAGGCGGCAGCAATTTCTGACCCTAACTCTTGGCAATGGCCACAACCCGGGTCATACAAAACCAGCACATTTGGGCCTTCTGTTCGTAGGGAATCCGAGCTAAAAGGCGTTCCATCTTTCAGGTTAACCATCTTGGCAAAAGCAGGCAGTTCTTTCGGAACCTGAGCCATCAGGCTCAAACAGGAGAACATCAATAGGGCGAGAAGGGCAAATACTTTATTCATAAAATCGTAAATTCAGCTAAAAACCTTTCTAAATCTACTGAATTCCAAGCAAACTACCCCCTTTTTAACCCTTCTTTACAAAAAAACCTTTATATTTGGATGGCTATTCATTTATTTTATTTATCAATATAGAAAACATTGTGAGAAAACGCATCGCTATTTTTGCTTCCGGTTCTGGTTCAAATGCTCAAAAAATCATGGAGCATTTCAAATATTCAGATAGCGCCGAAGTAGCCTTAGTTTTAAGTAATAACCCCGAAGCCTATGTCTTACAACGGGCTGATAATTTCGAAATCCCAACACATGTTTTTGATAAACACGACTTCTACCAAACCGACGACGTAGTCAATCTATTGAAACGCTTGGAGATTGACATTGTCGTGCTTGCCGGTTTCTTATGGTTGGTGCCCGATAACTTATTGAAGGCATTCCCTAACAAAATTATCAATATCCACCCTGCCCTGCTTCCAAAGTTTGGTGGCAAAGGCATGTATGGCGATAAAGTGCATAAAGCAGTATTGGAAGCTGGCGAGGAAGAACATGGCATTACCATCCACTTTGTAAACGAGCATTTCGATGAAGGGGAAGTGATCTATCAGGCGAAGTTCCGTGTGGAACCTGGCGACACCTTAGAAATCATTAAATTTAATGGCCAACAATTGGAGCATTTACACTACCCGAAAGTCATTGAAAATTTACTGAAAAAGTATAATTAAGATACGATATAAAACAAGAAACGGTTATAGTATCCCTATAGCCGTTTCTTGTTTTAAGGCCGTTTATTCAGGCATTTTATTATTGATAAACTCCCATTCTTTAATATGTGCGTTTTGATGTTCCCTAGCTAAAATAGCATCGAGTTTCTGGATGATTTCCGGATGCTGCTTGGCTACATCCCGACTTTCTTTCGGATCGTTTTTTAGATCGAACAATTGCCAAGGCACTTCCTTGTTTTGCTTCACGCCAATTTTTACGCCTTTCCAATCTTGCACGCGGATAGCAATTTGCCCTCCTTTTTCCGGGTATTCAAAATACATAAACTCCCGCGCATGCTGCTCCCCAGGTTTACCCAAAAGCGTCGGTAAAAAAGAAGTACCATCCGTTTGGTTAATCTTTCCTCCCGTCAGCTCCGCTAAGGTCGCCATTAAATCATATTGCACCGAAGGCAATTCCGTGGTTTGTCCGGCAGGAATATGCTGCGGCCAACGCGCAATAAAAGGAACGCGAATTCCTCCTTCAAAGACATCCATCTTTAAGCCACGGTAGCCCGCTGTACTTTCAAACACATCAGCACGCACACCTCCATTAAAGATAGGACCATTATCAGAAGAAAACATCACGATGGTGTTTTTATCCAGTCCCAGCTGCTTTAGCTCTTGCATCAATAGGCCCACTTGTTCATCCAAGAAGCTAATCATGGCCGCATAGGTGGCCAACGGATATTTTTGAGGATTATAGCCCTGCGTGCCTAAATAAGGCTTCTCGTCCTTAAATACGGCTCTGTAATGGTCTATCCAACGATCTGGAGCTTGTAGCCCCACATGCGGAAGCGTATAAGGAACATATAAGAAAAATGGTCCTTCTTTATTATCCTTTATAAAGGCTAAGGCTTTTTCGGTCATTTTATCAATGGCATTTTCCTTCCCTTTAAATTGGTTAAAGGCGGCATCTGTGGCTTCATGCTCTTGCAAACGCACATGCACATTCATGGCTTTATTATCCAGGCTATCCCATTTACCGTTCTCCCATAAATGGGTCGGGTAATAATTATGTGCTTGTTTCTGATCCAGGTAGCCATAGGCATAGTCAAAGCCATGCTTATTCGGATTACCACTTGTAAAATGCATACCCAAGCCCCACTTCCCTGTAATACCTGTGGTATAGCCTACATTTTTCAACATATGCGCCAGGGTATAGGTTCCTTCAGGCAAAGGCATTTGTCCGCCTTCCTCCTCATCCTTAAAACCACCCATTTCATAATTCCCACGAATGTAACTTTGGCCCCCATGTTTTCCGGTCAGGAGCATTGCCCTTGCCGGCGCACAAACCGGTGTTGAGGTGTAGTGTTGGGTAAATTTCATCCCCTCCTTGGCCATCTTATCTAAATGCGGTGTTTTGATTATCTTTTGACCATAAGGCCCCAATTCACCATAACCCAAATCATCCGCATAGATATAAATAATATTAGGCTTTTCCTGTGCCTTGAGCATTCCGCCTAGTAGCCCGAAAACAGCCATTAAAATTGCTATTTTTTGCATCGGTTAATCCTTAAGTTTTCCAATAGGCCTACGATTAGCCCCTTCCTGATTGGTTAAATTATCGCCCAGATCCTGACGCGCTTTTTCAGCTAATTTCAACAGCTCTGCCTTTTTCTCCGGATATTGCGCAATAACATTATAACGTTCTCCCGGATCCCGACGTAAGTCATATAAAGCCATTTCTCGCTGTTGTCCTTTCGCATAAGGCCCACCCTGCCCATCATCCCCCGGCGCTACGCCTTCGTATGAACGATAATTGTGCGGAAGCACTAACTTCCATTGATCCAGACGCACCGCCTCCAGGTCGTTCCGATTGTAATAGTAATAAAACTCACGACGTAGGGTTTCATCGGTATGTTTCTTCAAGTAAGGCAGAAAACTAATGCCATCAATTTGGTAGGGGTGCGATTTATAGCCAAGCACATCAGCAATGGTGGCGAATATATCCATGGAACTGCTCAACTGATTGACCACCCGACCTTCTTTAATAACCGCAGGCCAGCTGATAAAACATGGAATGCGGGTACCGCCCTCCCAGCTGGTTCCTTTTCCTTCCCGAAAACCCGCTGCATTGCCATTATGATTGCCAAAGTTTAACCAAGGACCATTATCACTGGTAAAAATAACCAGTGTATTTTTATCCAGCTTGTTTTCCTTCAGCGTTTTAAACAATTGACCCATAGACCAGTCGATTTCCATCATCACATCGCCAAATTCACCTTGTTTAGATTTCCCTGCAAAGGCAGCAGAGGCCGCAATAGGCACATGGGTCATGCTATGGGCGAGGTATAGAAAGAAAGGTTTTTTCTTATTTTCCTTGATAAATCGAACCGCATCCTTGGTATAAGTACCGGTAAGACTGGCTTGATCTTTCAACGTTTGAATTTTCCTTAAGGTATCCGGTATTTGCTGGTTCTTGTTGATGGATAATAAAGGTAAAACCGGGTAATGCGCTACCCGACCACCGGCCTTGGCAGGAGTACCATCATATTCTACCGGCCACATATCATTCGAATAAGGCAAACCTACATAGCTATCGAAACCTTGTTTGGTCGGCAAAAACTCAGGTTCGTTGCCTAAATGCCATTTACCAATCATGTGCGTTTGGTAGCCAAATTCCTTCAGCATTTCCGCAATGGTTACCTCCTGCGGATTGAGCCCCATTTTCGCATTCGGCCCAAAAGCACCAAACATATTCATTCTGTTGGGATAGTTTCCCGTCAATAAGGCCGAGCGAGATGCCGTACAGGTTGCCTGTGGTGTTAAGAAATTCGTAAAGCGAATCCCTTGGGCGGCCATCTTGTCTAATATAGGTGTATGGTAATCCAAGGCGCCATTTACGGATACATCGCCATAGCCCATATCATCCATAAACACAATGATAATATTTGGTTTCTGCTGCTGGGCAAAAGAGAAATGAACCCCGATAACAGAAGTAATTAATAGAATAATTATTTTTTTCATGGTATTATTTTTGAGTATTTGTAGGTTTAAGTTTACTTAAGCGATAAGCGCTTCTAATATAATTCCATTAAGGTTTTACCACAGGTAGTTAACATCTTACGAAGACCTGATGACAAATGGATTTTTAACAACCATTGAACTAAGCATTTACAAAAACATGCTGCTTAAATAAACGCTCCCAATTTTAAATGGATTAGTTTTATTATAAGGTTAAGCCCAAATATAATCAGTTTTCCCCAGTATCAAAACTACCGAAACAATTGCTCGGAAAACTTAACCAGATAATCCCGCCAGTTCGACCAGGTATGGCCGCCTTCCGACTCATAATAGCTGTAGCTCATGCCCATCTCATCCAATCGCTTTCTATAGTCGGCCCCCACTTGGTATAAAAAATCCGTTTTCCCCATACCTATCCAGTACAAGCGATATCCTTTCTCCTTTTGGCGCTGTAAGTTTGCCGGGAAATCATCGTAAACCGCTTGTTTTATTTTATCATTGATGCGAAAGGCAGCGGAGAATAAACCCACATAATCGAAAGTTCCTGCATTTGCTGCCGCAATAAACAAACTATGCGATCCGCCCATCGACAAGCCTGCAATGGCCCGGTGTTTCTTATCCTTCTTCACGCGGTAATTCTTCTCCGTAAAGGCTACAACTTCCATAAACGTAGATTCCATGGCACCAGATCCGACATCGGGACTGGCGAAAGTCACCGGATATTCCCCTCTTTCTGAATAGCCCGGCGCCGCGCTATTGGCTGTATGCCCATTCGGCATCACCACAATCATCGGTACGATGCGACCAGCAGCAATCAGGTTATCCATAATCTGACAAACCCTACCCAGGGTTGGCCAAGCCTCCTCATCGCCACCCATGCCATGTAAAAGGTACAATACCGGGTATTTCTGCTTCCCCGCTTCATAGCCGGGTGGCGTATACACGCTCAATCTACGCTCGGCTGCATTTAAGCTTGAAGCATACCAGCGCTTACTTAAGGTTCCGTGTGGAACAACATGATTTTTATACAGCTCCGCCTGCCCGCCATGGGTAATAAAATAATTGAAGATATTGCCCACATCGCGAATCTGATACACATTCAACGGGTCGCTGATGCGCACCCCATCCAACAAGAAATTATAAATAAACAGATCACGCGCCATAGCGGGCTGTTCTACCGTCCAAACCCCATTCGCGCCTTTCTCCATCTCCCGCTTATTGCCCCCCGGGCTATTTGCATCCATCCAATTGCCAAGTAAGGCAACAGACTTTGCCTCGGGTGCATATAATCGAAAAACAACCGTATTATCGGCCTTCACTTCAGGCGACAAAAGCTGCTCCGGCCGTTTAGCAATATTCTCCTGCCCAAAACAAACAGGGCAAACAAAACTAAACAACAGGCTAAAGAGGATTAAAAAGCTACGTTTCATTGGTTAGCGGGGTTGAAATGAATCTTCCTTAAAGATAATAAAAATGATAATGGATTCCAGCAAGCTTTATTATTATGATAATATTCGCGAAAAATATATTAAAATCTTTATCTTTGCGGCTCCAAACAAAATACAATGAATCATCCTGTTAAGATTAAAAATGCATTGGTTTCCGTATATTATAAAGATAACCTTGCGCCCTTAATTCAATTATTACATCAGTACGGTGTTACATTTTATTCAACCGGTGGTACAGAAGCCTTTATCCGCGATCTAGACATCCCTGTTGAACGTGTTGAAGACCTAACCGGTTACCCTTCCATCCTTGGTGGACGCGTAAAAACGCTACACCCTAATGTGTTCGGCGGAATCCTTTCCCGTCGCCCATTGGCTGATGACAAAAAACAATTGGAACAGTATGATATTCCAGAAATCGACTTAGTAATTGTTGATTTATATCCATTCGAAGAAACCGTAGCTTCAGGTGCTGCTGAGCAAGATATCATCGAGAAAATCGATATCGGTGGCATTTCTTTAATTCGTGCCGCAGCCAAGAACTTCAACGACGTCGTAATCATCTCTTCAAAAAATGATTACCAAGAGTTAGAAGAAATCTTGAAAAACCAAGAAGGAGCAACTTCCTTGGAGCAACGTAAATCCTTCGCGAAACGTGCCTTCAACACTTCTTCTCACTACGATACGGCCATCTTCAACTACTTCAACCAAGAAGAGCCTTTAGCGGTTTTCAAACAATCTGAACAACAAGCGCAAACTTTACGTTACGGCGAAAACCCACACCAACAAGGGGTATTCTACGGTAACTTAGACGCTATGTTCGATAAGTTGAATGGTAAAGAGCTTTCGTACAATAACCTGGTTGACGTAGATGCTGCTGTAGCCATTATCGACGAGTTCGAAGAGCCTACATTCGCCATCTTAAAACATACAAACGCTTGTGGTGTTGCCTCTCGCGATTCCATCAAAGATGCCTGGGATGCGGCCTTAGCCTGCGATCCTGTATCTGCTTTCGGTGGTGTGCTTATCTGTAACCGCGAGGTAGATCAAGCAACAGCTGCAGAAATCAACAACTTATTCTTCGAAGTATTAATTGCTCCTTCTTACAGCGCAGATGCTTTAGAAATTCTAACAGCAAAGAAAAACCGTATTATCTTACGTCGCAAAGAAGTGGTTTTGCCAACCCAGCAATTCAAAACTTTATTGAACGGGGTCATTCTACAAGATAAAGACAATACCGTTGAAGGTCCAGATCAAATGAATGCCGTAACAGATGTACAACCTACCGCCGAGCAATTGAAAGATCTTTACTTCGCCAACAAAATTGTTAAACATACCAAATCAAATACCATCGTATTTGCAAAAAACGGCACGCTAATCGCATCAGGAGTAGGTCAAACCTCCCGTGTAGATGCCTTGAAACAAGCCATCGAAAAAGCACAATCTTTTGGTTTTGACGTAAAAGGTAGCGTCATGGCTTCCGACGCCTTCTTCCCATTCCCAGACTGTGTTGAAATCGCTGGAGACGCCGGCGTAGCAGCCGTATTACAACCCGGAGGATCTATTAAAGATCAGTTATCAATCGATATGGCCAACGAAAAGAAAGTAGCCATGGTAACGACGGGTGTGAGACATTTTAAGCATTAATTCGTAGTAGTTAGTATGGAGTAGTTAGTATTTAGAGCGTGCTGTCATCATTTTGGCCCGTGCTGTCATGGTTTTGTCATCGTGAGCGGAGTCGAACGACTGGTACGTCAGTGCAAACCATCATGCATAACAAGCTTACTACGAACACTCCTTAATAATATGTCATTGGTAGCGGAGTCGAACGACTGGTACGTCAATACATTAACAAATAGCTTTAACAGCACTCAAATAATAAAAATGGCAATCTTTACAGGTTGCCATTTTCTTTTACCTAAAAAATAGAGCATTTTACTGTGATAACTATTTTGCAAAAGCAAAGCTAATCACTTTATACACCGACGTACAACTGCTTTATTTGCTTACACCGTTACCAATGACACACTTTGCAAAGCGTTGACAATCAATACACTAAACATGATTGATTGCACTGACGTACCAGTCGTTCGTGGTTCGTGGTTCGTGGTTCGACTCCGCTCACCATGACAAAACGATGACAAAACGATAACAAAACGATGACAGCAGCCCACCCATCTCACATCTCACATCTCATATCTCATATCTCATATCTCTGTCCATTCCTAAAAATGGTTTACAAAAAGCGGACATTAAGAATTAACTTTAATAGTTATGAGAAATCCGGAGAAGAAACGTAAAACAGGAGGACAAGCTGTTCATAGTGATAGCCTAAAGATCCTT
>NZ_WSQA01000017.1 GCF_009768885.1 Sphingobacterium humi | reverse complement strand
TTAGGCTATCACTATGAACAGCTTGTCCTCCTGTTTTACGTTTCTTCTCCGGATTTCTCATAACTATTAAAGTTAATTCTTAATGTCCGCTTTTTGTAAACCATTTTTAGGAATGGACACGTATTTAGTAGTTAGACCTTGTTTGTAGATAAAAAAATACCTATTCATAACCTCTTCAAAATTGCTATATTAGCATCGGTTTATCGGGCAGTTTTCCCGAACCTATCTATAGAAATAAATGGCAAAAATTGATATTATACAACTGGCCAGAGTGCTGAATCTTTCTAAATCCACGGTATCTCGTGCCTTTAGAGATAGTAGCGATATCAACCCCAAAACCAAGGAGCGTATTTTAAAGGTGGCCAAGGAACTGAACTACCAGCCGAACCATTATGCCAGCAACTTACGCGAGCAGAAAAGTAAAACCATAGCCATCGTTATACCCGAGTTGGCCAACAACTATTTTACCCAGATTATTCAGGGTGCTGAAAAAGAAGCAAAAAAACAAGGCTATCATATCCTGATTTTTGTAACAGATGATGATATCAGCAAGGAACGCGATTTTATCCGCAGCCTGGCCAGCGGCCGCGTCGATGGGGTCATCATGTCGGCATCTGGAGAATCTACCGACCACAGCTATCTGGAACGCATCAACTACGAACATTTACCCATCGTGTTATTCGATCGGATTTACGACGATATCCATCTTCCAAAAGTAGTGACCGACGATTACCAAAGTAGTTTCGCCGCAACCGAACACCTCATTCAAAACGGTTGCCAGCGCATCGCTTACCTCGTAATTAATAAAGAATTATCCATCGGTAAAACCCGGATGCAGGGCTATGAAGATGCCCTGAAAAAATATAAAATCCCACTTCGAAAACGCTTGATTATAGACTGTAGCAATTCCTATGAAGAAAACAGCGGCATAATTGAAGAAGCGATACGAAAACAACAACCCGATGGCATATTAGCCTCGGTAGAGCGTTTAGCCTTCTCCACCTATTACGTCTGTCGGCGTATGGGCATACAAATTCCCGAAACGTTAAAAGTAATTGCCTTCTCCAGCTTAGAAATTGCAGGCTTGATGCATCCGCCCCTATCCGTGGTGCGGCAACCCGCGGTGCAGATTGGTGAAAAAGCCGCAGCAACCCTTTTAAAGCAACTTGCTGGCGATAGCCTCAGCGAAGAGGAAAGGTTTATCACCATGCAGTCTGACCTGGTTATTCGGGAGTCCTCCAAAGCAAAAGCCTAATCGGCCTTCACAAATAAGGTAGAAACAGCCGCCAACAGCATAAATACACCTGCCATCGTTAAGCAATAAACCGCTTGGTTATGGAATACATGTTTAACGATTACGGCCCCCAACACCCCATTCACCAATTGCGGCAGGGTAATAAAGAAGTTAAATAAGCCCATATACAGCCCCATTTTCTTTGCCGGCAGCACCCCGGAAAGCATGGAATAGGGCGTCGCCAAAATACTGGCCCAGGCCATCCCCACGAAAATCATCGGAATAAACAGCAGGTCGGCATCCTGAATGAAGAGAATGGATATAAAGCCTAATCCAGAAAGTCCCAAGGCCAACATATGCGTTTTCTTTTTGCCTAGGGCTTGGTATAATTTCGGCAAGACCAGCGCAAACAAGGTCGCCACTAAATTATAGACCCCGAATAATACCCCCGTCAAATTTCCGGCATCTGAATAGGCAACCGAAGAGGTGTCACTAGCAGGCAGATGATAAATATGTTGGGCTATGGCCGGGGTGGTAAACACCCACATGGAAAACAAGGCAAACCAAGAAAAGAATTGCACCAATCCCAGTTGCTTCATCGCCTTGGGCATTTGCTTGAAGTCGGAAAATATCGCTGTAAAACTAGCGGTATGGGCAGGTTGCTCTTCCGCATCTTCTTCTTCAAATGCACGTAATTCCTCGTTGCTATATTCTTTGGTAGTAATCACTGTCCACAACAGCGAAAGCACCAGCACAATGGCCCCGACATAGAAAGACCAGATCACATTATCGGGCACATGGCCCGGCTCCGCAACTTTGCTTACCCCCATATAAGTGGAAAGCACATAAGGAAGAAAAGAACCGATGATGGCACCCGCACCAATTAAAAAGGTTTGCACCGCATAGCCATAGCCGTGCTGTTCCTTCGGCAGGTTATCGGCCACCAACGCCCGAAAGGGTTCCATTGATACGTTAAAAGCCACATCCATAATCATCAGCATCCCCGCGCCAATCAACAAGGGCGGCAATAACAGGGTCAATACGGAAGCATTCGGCATTAAGGCCAATGCGGCAGCAGCAACGAGAGCTCCGCCGAGGAAAAAAGGTCGACGCCGACCTAAGCGGGTCCAGGTTCGATCGGAGAAATAACCAATAATCGGTTGAATAAGCATGCCCGACAAGGGGGCAACCAACCAAAACAAGGACAAATGCTCTACATCGGCACCGAAGGTTTGCAAAATCCGAGAGGCATTGCCCGTTTGTAAGGCGAAGCCAAATTGAATTCCAAAGAATCCAAAACTCATATTAAAGATTTGTGCCCGCGAAAGCCTGGGCTTGCTTCGTTTAGCCAGATGTTGCATGTGTCGTTTGGGTTTATAAATAGGTTTTACGGCTGTAAATTAAAAAATAATAACGTTTCCAAGATATTATTTTTCCAATAATCCCAGTTGTGCTCGCCGGTATACTCCCGGTAAGTATGGTAAATTCCTGCTTCTTCTAAGTCTGAATGCAGTTTCCTGTTGAAATTAAGCAGTAAATCTCCGCGTCCGCAATCAAATCGGAAGGGCCTTAGTTTTTCCTTATTGGCTAAGAAACTAGCCAACAGGTCATGGGGTGCCGCCCAGCGATAGGCCGAAAGTTCTTCTTCCACAAAGAGCGAAAACTCATCTATCGTGGTGATGGACGAAAGGCCGGCAAATGCGGAAAAAATATGCGGATAGGAACTGCCGATGCGCAGTGCGCCGTAGCCCCCCATGGATAAGCCCGCAATAAAAAACCGGGATTCCGCCGACACCGCATCTGGATAGGCTTCCCGTGCTGCCTGCGGCACATCTTGCACTATCCATTGCTCAAAATCCTGATCGCGATGGGGCACATAGCCCGATCCATCGCCCCACAGACCATCCGAAGGCATCGCCAAAATCATGGGCGCCAGCTGCCCCGCAAGGATGGCACGTTCGGCTTGCTCGTGCACCCCGGAACATAAAGGCCAGCTCCAGGCACTGCCATACACACCATGCAAGAGGATCACCACCGGCGTATCTGCTGGACATTTTTCAGGTTTATAGAAACAGATATCACCGCGACCTTTTAAGTGGGTAGACTTGACGGTTACAAATTGCAAATTCTTGAACCCATAGCGGGGATTCGATTTTTCTAGCGTTCTAAAGGTTTGCTCCATGCCTATTTTAAAATATAATAACGCCTTTGGCATTGCGCCCTTTCAGTAAATCATCAAACGCTTGCGGAAGTTCTGCTAAGCGATAGCTTCGGGTAATCATTTCATCGAGTAATAATTCCCCGGCCTCATAATGTTGAATTAACCGATCGAAATCACGCATCGGGTTACATTGTCCGTATAATGGGTTTAAATATAGTTTATCCCATTCAAAAAGATTCATGTCGAAATCGATTACCTCTTCGATACCACTCACTTGAATAGCGGTTCCGGCATTACGAATCATCGCCAAAGGAGCAGCTCCCAATTCCGGTCGAGCCGTACATTCAAAGGCATAATCTGCCCCTCGGCCATTACAAAGCTGCTTTACCTGTGATGCCATGTTCATTAATCCGCGGTCTTCACTATCGGCCAACAGCAAATGGGTCGCTCCAAATTGTTTGGCCATTCTTAAGCGTTCCGGATTAATATCGATGGCGATAATCATGGCGGCTTTACTGATTTTCGCCCCTTGAATAACGCTTAAGCCTACAGCTCCGGTGCCCAACACCACCACCGAACTGCCCGCGGCAACTTTTCCGGCATTCACGACGGAACCATAACCGGTCATGACACCGCAGCCCAGAATAGCCGCCGCAGCATAGGATAAACGCGGGGAATTGATTTTAGTTACCGCCGCAGCCTGCACGAGGGTATATTCACTGAGGGTTCCCAAATGAAACGAGCGCGCTATAGGTTGCCCCTGCCAGGTGCAACTTTCCATGCGGGCATGGCCTAGGTTAGTCTGATGCCCTTGCCCGGTAACCGGCGAGCTGCGCTCGCAGATATGATAATTCCCCAGATTGCATTGAAAACAAGCCATACAGGGAATAGCCCAATTGAGCAATACCCGATCTTGCGCCTGCACATGGCTCACACCTTCGCCTACTTGCAGCACTTGCCCGGCGCCCTCATGCCCCAGAATGAGGGGCTTATTCCAGCGTAGGGAATCATAATCGGTATGGCAAACTCCGGCAGCTTTCAGTTGCACAAGCACTTCGCCCGGCCCCGGCGGGGCCACTTGAATGTCGTCAATCTGTATATTTCCATGCCCATCGGTGATGGCGGCTTTACATGTTAGCATAATTTTTAGCAAATAAAAAGGTATAAGGAAGGAAAAGTCGCCGAGACCAGGCTAGTTCATTATGCGGGTCATCCGGAAATTCTTCGTATTGAAAGCGAATGTTTTTGTCCTGCTCCAGGAGCGTCTTCATTTCGCGATTGCTGGGCAGGAAATCGTAGTCTAAGTCTTTTCCGCCGCAATCTAGATAGACAGCAGACTGCCTTAAAGGGCTGCGATTGGCTTTGATTTGCGCCAGTAGATCGCCATCATCAAAATAAAAAGCACTGGATAGGCAGGCGCCTTTGGAAAAGACCTGCGGATAGGTATAAAGAGCATAGAGGGAAATTAACCCGCCCATCGAGGAGCCGATGATGGCAGTATTCGCCCGGTCGGCCTTCGTACGATACTGCTGATCGATGAAAGGCTTTAATTCCTCCACCAAAAAGCGCAGGTAGTTTTTCCCTTCCACAGTACCGTTGTATTCTATCCAACGATCTTTTGTGTTCGCAATGCCTACAATAATAAACTCTTCAATAGCGCCTTTGCGCATCAGGCTGTCGGCCACTTCATCCATGCGCCACTCCTTGCCACTGAGGTTCGTATGGTCGAAGAGGTTCTGCCCATCATGGGCATACAACACCGGATACCGTTTTGTTGTATTCAATGCATAGGAAGCTGGCAACCAAACTACGACATTCCGGGTTTGCTTTAAATACACACTGCCCATTTGATGATGATAGCGAACCGTGCCGGTAATGCTGCGCTGATACAGATCGTTCCATTGACTGGGCTGCAAAAATACGCTGGTATCTTTAACAAGCTTTAATTTGGTAGAAACCGCCGGATGGCCGGTATGGTTATACAGGGCCTCCTTGTAATAGGAACCGCGCGTTAATTTAAACTCCAGTTCTGTATTTACAGGAAAGGTAAAAACACCCTCCCAGAGGCCATTGCCTAAGGGCTTTAAGGCCGTACTCTTGGGGTAGATCCAAAATCCCCAAACCGCTTGGTTGCCGATAACTAATATGGAATCGCCTACCGGGGTTTGCGGAGGTGCCTGTACCCGAATTCGCAAGCTGGCATCCTGCCCGAAAACAGGAAGCATCCACAGCCAAGCCAGAACGTAAAGGATAGAGTGTTGCATGTGAAATTTATAAGAGGTTATACGAATTTACTGACTTTTATCCCTGTTAAACAGGTCATATTTTATGCTAATACTGGTTTATTTTGGAAATTTAGTCTAACTTAAACCCTGATATAGCCAATTTATGCAAAAAGCGAAACCCGAAATATTACAAAATGGCGGGCAAGAATCTTTCTTGATCCGCTCCTTCGGCCATGAAGCTTTTTTGGCGCCTTTCCACTATCATCCCGAATATGAGCTTACCTATATTATTCGCGGCAAAGGAAAACGATATATCGGCAACCGGATGGATGATTTCGCGGATGGTGATTTCGTGCTGATCGGCCCAAACCAAGCCCATTGCTGGAAACTGGATAACCCCGATCCGAAAGCACATGCCGTTGTCATACAATTTACCCATGCCTTTCTGGGCACTGAATTCTTTGAAAAACCAGAGTTCAGCAACATCAACAACATGTTGAAGGAAAGCGAAGCGGGCTTATCCTTTCCCCACCCTCGGCAGCTCAGCCGCTATATGCTGCGTTTGCGAAAGTCGGCGGGCGTAGAACGTATCCTGAACTTTCTGGAACTGTTGCATGAATTAGCCAAACAACCCTACCAGTCGATTAATGCCGGTACCTTTGACAACAATAAGGAGCAAACCGCCGATAGCAACCGCATCAACGTGATTATGGCCTATATTGTCGAGAACTTCAAAAAGGATATCAACCTGAACGATGTGGCCAATGTAGCCAACCTGACACCCAATGCCTTCTGCAAATATTTCAAAAAACTGACCCGCAAAACCTTTGTCGATATGCTGGTGCAATACCGCTTGAACTATGCCGTGCAGCAATTGCTGCATACCGACAATCCGGTTAGTGCCATAGCCCTGGAAAGTGGCTTTAACGATATGTCTTATTTCTATAAAACCTTCAAAGCTAAGATGGGACTAAGCCCCCTGGCTTACCGAAAGAAGTTTGTAGCCTAAGCCTCTTCTAGCAGCCAAACCTGAATGCCATAGGCCTCAAGACGGGTCTTGCTAGCCGCATCGCCCTTTTCTGCTTTACCATCCAGATAAACCTGCTTGGCTTTCCCCGAATCAGCGGGTAAGGTGAAATCGACCGTCGCATCCGATAGGTTGATCAATACCAAGGCTTTCCCATCCTCGTCTTGACGATAGAAACTAACTAAGGCGTTATGATCATTTGCGTAGGAAGCATAGCTCCCCCGAATTAAAACCGGATATTTCTTCCGCAATTGGATCAACTGTTTATAGGTGCTTAACAAGGATGTTGGGTCTGGGGCTTGCTCCTCGACGGATATCCCATCGTTGCTCTTCACATTGCTGCTATCCCACCAGGGGCCAGAGTCGCGATACCAATAGGGCATTCCCGCGCTGTCTTTATTTTTAAACCATTCGAAAGCCTCCCGCGAGGGAATCTCATTGGCATCGGTAATGATGCCATACTTCATAAAGTAACTCTCCCCTAGCATGCCTATTTCCTGTCCATAGTAGATGGAGGGAATGCCGCCCAGCAATAAATTCAAGGCTGCCCCTACTTTTTCTTTGCCCTTATCCTGCTTCACCGCGGTAGAAAACCGCGTCATATCGTGGTTCTCAATGAAAATAAGCTGATTCTTCCCGGCTGGAGTTTCACGGAACGTGGTATCGGCATAAGCCATAACCTTGGCCTTATCCAGGCTGCGAATGGCTTGTTGGATGCGGAATCCGAAAACCCAATCTACCTTGGCGTTGGTCAGGTAGTCTATGCCATAGGATCCCCAATCTGCTTGCTCAGCCATAATATGGATATCGGGATTGATACTTTTTAAGGTATCGATCAGGGGTACCCAGAAATCACGGAAGAGATTGGTCAAGCGGCCTTTATTGTCCAAGTCATCCATCATATGGTCTAATCGGAAACCATCCACCCCATCATCAAATTGACCATCTTGATTGGGATCTAGCCAATAGCTAAACAGCTTTTTGTTATAGGCGATCACCTCCTTGTTCAGCAGGTTCACCGTGGTAATTTTCCGGACTAGCCCATCATAGCCTTTCAGATCATAGATATCGAAAACAATGGACGCGGGTTTTAGCTGCTCCTTATCGTCGTATAGAATATAGTCGGAATACGGCGAGGCAGGATTGCCATAGGAATCCTTATACCATAAGTGATCTTCGGTGACATATTGGGTTTCCATATCCATATAGAGCTTCATCTCCCGCCGATGGATTTCTCGAATCAGCGCCATGTAATCTTCCTTGCTGCCGTAGCTGGAGTCGATTTTCTCAAAATCACTGGAATAATAGTTATGATAATAGACAGATTCATACAGCGGCGTCATCAGGATGGAGGTCACACCCAGATCTTGCAGGTAATCCAATTTGGATTGTAAGCCGCGCAAATCCCCATGCTGATCGCCATTGCTATCATAAAAGCTTCGCTGAAAAACATGATAGATGATCTCATCCTGTACGGTTTCAGCCGACTTTCCTGCGGGTTGCTGACAGCCCAGGACAAGCCATAACCCAACCAGCAGCAGCCCAAATACTGTAGTTCTTTTTCCTTTCATCCAAACCATCCTTCCTCAGATTATAATAAGAGGGGATTGATGGCCGAATCGGCAAGACTGCCAGGTTCTTTACCCATTAACCATTGCTGCCGATCGTTTTCCTGCCATTGATGCTTCGGCTCGGTCACTTTCGCACCGTCGGCATAATAGATAATGGTCATCACGGCACGCATCTTATCCGATGAATTGCCCGGCGCATTATGGATCGTATAGCCATAATGAAAGGTCGCATCACCCGCTTGCATGGCATCAGGATGCACAACCGGGAAGTTATTTTCTTTCACGTATTCCGCAAAAGTCTTTTCAGACTCATCCGAAATAATCACATCCGATACGTTATTCTGTTTGTGAGAGCCTGTCGCGAAGGTCAGCATGCCCATCTCGGCATTCGGGATATCAACCAGCGGCATCCACATGGTAATCGTATTGCTGGTATCCAATGGCCAGTAATTCTGATCCTGATGCCATGGCGTCGGACCGCCTCCCGGCTCCTTGAACAACGCTTGATCATGATATAGCCGCACATTATCCACCCCTAGCAAATCCGCAGCAATCTTCGCAAAACGCTTCGCCAAAACAAAACGCTTCACTTCCTCGTCTACCAGCCAGAGGTTCATAATCTGTAAAAAGGCCTTGCCATAGGTATCCCGATCTTCCAACTTACGCTTCTCCTCATTATGCTTAGCCGCGGCTCGGCTGATCACCTCCTTATAATACTGCGCTGTATCCCGATCTAGGATATCGCGAATTAGGATATGGCCGTCTTGCTGAAAGGCTGCAGCTTCCTCCGCCGAAACCGACTTAAGCTCATCCAGTAGCTGATGTGTCTGTGTACTCATGATTTATAAATTTGGTCTATACCCAAAGTTACGAAGGCTGCCTCCCTCCCTTTCGGGGGAAATTTAACTTATTCATGGTTTATATTATCCTAAACAATCCTACAACCTTAAAAAACAGATAAAATAAGCACTACAAAACACAGGACTGTTCCCGTCAAGAGAATTAATGATTTCCTAAATTTTAAGAAGAAAATGACGTTTTTATTCGGGAACGTTCTCGAATAAACAAGGGAATTGATCGACCAAATATAACAAATATTTATTTTTATTACGTTGGTTTACAATTATTTAACAATAAAAAGCAAAGCTTTTTAGCTTATGATAAAAATTATAAATAATTCTTTTTTTTATAACAATTGTATAATATTTTAGTAATCAACCAAGGAGCGGGCAAATACATGCCTGCTGATTATAAACAAAAAATAAAATTATGGTTAGGGATTTTTACAATTGGCACTTTCGGCTAATCATTATCTTCGTCTTCAGTTTTTATGGCGTTTCGGCACAACAGAATCTACAACTTTCGGGAAAGGTTGTCGATGAGGCGGGTCATGCGTTAGCTGGGGCGACGGTAAGCATTAAAGGCAGCGGAAAACAAGCCTCCACCGATCAATCCGGTAATTATGTGCTATCCTCCTTAAGTGCGGGCACTGTTATCGTGGAAGCAAGCTATGTGGGGCATAGCAGCTCGGAACAACGTATTAACTTAAGCAGCTCGCAAGTATTAGACTTTACCCTATCGTCTAATGCAGAGGAGATTGGAGAAGTGGTGGTCATTGGTTACGGTACGGTCGAGCGTAAGCATGTGACCGGTTCGGTATCCAATGTGCAGTCGAAAGATTTTCAGAAAGGGGCGATCACCTCTCCGGATCAGTTGATTCAAGGAAAGGTGGCGGGGGTATCCATTACCTCGAACGGAGGGTCACCGGGTGCAGGGAGTAATATCCGCATTCGGGGTGGCGCATCGCTATCGGCGAGCAACAATCCGCTGATTGTGGTGGACGGCAATCCGTTAAATGGCTCTGGCATTTCAGGAGCGGCCAATCCCTTATCCTTAATCAATCCCAACGATATAGAATCCATGACCATCTTAAAGGATGCCAACGCTACTGCCATTTACGGTTCGCGGGCTTCCAATGGGGTCATTTTAATCACGACGAAAACCGGTAAAATCGGTCGTCCGAAACTAGGCTTAAGTACAGTCAATTCCTTATCTACCATTGCCAATCAGGTAGATGTGTTGAGTGCGGATCAGGTGCGGGCCTTCGTGAATGAGAAAGGTACGGCTGCGCAGAAAGGACTATTAGGCTCGGCGAATACTGACTGGCAAGACCTCATCTATAAAAATGCCTTTACCACCGACAATAACATCAGTTTATCTGGCGGTTTAAAAAATATGCCCTACCGCGTTTCGATTGGCTATTTGGAGCAAGAAGGTAACTTAAGAAGCGACATGCTTCGTCGCGGAAGCTTAGGCGTGAATATATCGCCACGCTTTTTTGATAATCATTTGAAGTTAGACATCAACTTTAAAGGGAGCATGACGAATCAGAATTTCGCGAATACGGGTGCTATCGGTTCGGCTATTGTCTTTGATCCGACGCAGCCCGTGTATGACCCCGCAAGCCCTTACGGTGGATTTTTCGAGTGGCAAGAAGGGGCAGTTCCCAATTCTTTATCCCCCCGTAACCCGGTATCACAATTAGAGAATTATGGCAACCGTGCTGCTGCCAACCGCAGCATCGGGAATGCACAATTAGATTACTCTTTCCATTTCTTACCGGAATTACATGCCAACATCAATGTAGGTTATGATATTGCGGCAGGCAAGGGCGCTACCAGTATTCCAGAATTTGCAGCCTCGAACTTTGCGAATAAAGGCTTTTTCCAACGCTATAGAGGAAAACAAAACAACACTTTTATTGAAGGCTATTTAAACTACGTAAAAGATATAGAAAGCATCCGCAGCAATATCAATGTAACGGCGGGATACGGCTATTACGACAACAAAGAAACCTCGTTTAACTACGACTCGTATAATGCCTTAGGAACCGTATTAACGACCCCTACTTTCCCAGATAATGTGCAGCAAAACCGCCTGTTATCCTATTACGGACGTTTAATCTACTCCATTGCCGACCGGTATATCCTTTCCGGAACCGTCCGCGCAGATGGTTCATCGAAGTTCAATCCGGATGGCCGTTGGGGGATCTTCCCATCTGCAGCCTTCACCTGGCGCATCAAAGGCGAGAACTTCCTGAAAGACAACGCTTCGGTTTCCGACCTGAAATTGCGTATCAGCTATGGTGAAACCGGTAACAAAGACGGTATCTCCAACTACGGATTTATCCCAAGCTATTACTACAGTTCGAATGAGTCGCAGTATCAAATTGGCGATCAATTCTATCATGTATACTCACCGATTGCTTACGATGCGAGTCTGCGTTGGGAGTCTACCGCCACCAGCAATATCGGTTTAGATTATGGTTTCTGGAACGGCCGTATCTACGGAAGTATCGATGCCTACCACAAGAAAACCAAAGACCTTTTGGCGACAATTGAGATTCCGGTAGGAACCAATTACAGCAATCAGCTATTGACCAACGTCGGCAATATGGAAAACCGCGGTATCGAGGGAAGCATCAATATCCAAGCGATCAAAAGCGACCATTTCAACTGGGATTTAGGCTTCAACATGACGGTGAACGAAAGTAAGGTAACCAACCTGACCCTGAATGATAATCCAGGCTATCAGCTTGCTGCAGGTTGGATTACAGGCGGTACGGGCAACGTGATCCAATACCATACCGTAGGCCTTGCTCCTTACCAATACTTTGTCTACAAGCAAGTATACGACCAACAAGGCATGCCATTAGAAGGCGTATATGAAGACCTGAATGGGGATGGCGCAATTACCTCGGCCGATCGGTATTACTACCAGAAACCGGCTCCAGATTATTTCATGGGCTTTACCACGTCTATCAACTACAAGAAATTCACGTTAAATACAGTGATACGTGCCAGCTTCGGGAATTACGTGTATGATAACATCTCCTCAAACTTTGGTGTTGCACGGAATATCCTGAACCCTTCTCGCTTTATCAACAATGCGACCTCCGATGTTTACAGTACGAATTTCAATAACAACCAGTATTACAGCGATTATTACATCAATAATGCTTCCTTCCTACGGATGGACAACTTAGGCTTGATTTACAATGTAGGCAACCTGGATAAAGAAGGAACGGTAACTATGACGGTGAATGCCAATGTGCAGAATGTGTTTGTGGTATCGAAATACAAGGGTATAGATCCGGAGTTATTCAATGGTATTGATTACACCCTATATCCACGTCCTCGGATTTATTCCTTAGGCTTAAACTTTGGATTTTAATAAAAATAGACCATCATGAAAAGATATATAAAAAACAGTATTTGGGGTGCCATGCTAGTCCTGGCGGTCAGTTCCTGCAGCCAAGACCTGCTGGATCTAAGCCCGAAGAACGATATTACAGCCGATCAGGTTTATAAATCAGAACAAGGCTATAAGGAAGCCTTTTTAAAGCTGTATGGCAGTTTAGCGATGACTTCCGGGGGCGGCGAAGGGGCGAGTGATTTAGCGGGTATTGATGCCGGGCAGTCCGATTTCTTCCGTTTGTACTGGAATATCCAGCAATTAACCTCCGATGAAACCCTGTGTGGCTGGAATGACCCTGGTGTTCCGGATATGGTATACGGCACACCGGATGCCGATAATATTATGGTGAAAGGCCTATACACGCGGACGTTATATACCATTACCGTGGCCAATGAGTTCCTGCGTGAGAGTACGCCGGAGAAGCTTGCCGCGCGCAGCATTTCCAATACGGCGGCTATAGATGAATATCGTGCAGAAGCACGCTTTATCCGTGCCTATCAATATTGGATATTGCTCGACCTGTTTGGCAATCCACCTTTTATTACGGAAGAGAATGTGATCGGTAAGGAATCGCCAAAACAGATTCAACGGGCTGATCTCTTCAAGTATGTAGAGCAAGAATTATTAGCTATTGAGCCTATTATAAAAAAGGCGAAACAGAACGAATACGGACGTGCCGATCAAGGCGCCGTGTGGACCCTGTTGACCCGTTTATATTTAAATGCGCAGGTATATACCGGCACGGGTAAATACACCGAAGCCATTACCTACGCCAATAAAATTATCAATGGCGGCTATGCCTTATCCAGCAGCTATGCAAACCTCTTTTTAGAAGACAATTACAGCACAGCCAAGAATGAGATTATCTTCTCCATCAATTACGATGGCGTTAAAACCCGCAACTTTGGAGGCACCACCTTCTTGATCAACTCCTTGATCAATGGGGAGATGATTCCGACCAACTTCGGTGTACCTACCGGTGGTTGGGGTGGCAATCGCAGTACCAAGGTTGTTCCGCAAGCCTTTGGCGATTATAGCGGCAATACCGATAAACGCGCCATGTTCTTCGGCGATAAATTAGAAAACGACGAGTTAGGCGAGTTTAAAGACGGCCTACGCGTAACCAAGTTCAAAAACGTGAAATCCAACGGGCAGCCAGGGGCTTCCCAAGGGGGAACCTTCAGCTCTTTAGACTTTCCGTTGTTCCGTTTGGCCGATGTGTACCTAATGTATGCGGAAGCCGTATTACGTGGCGGAACGGGAGGTAGCACGGCTCAGGCTGTCAATTACTTCAACCAGATTAGAACCCGTGCTTATGGCAATGCAACAGGCAATGTTTCGGCCATTACGCTATTGGATATTCTGAATGAGCGCGGTAGGGAGTTATACTTTGAAGGCTACCGTCGTACCGATTTAATTCGATTCGGCCGCTTTACCGGCAGCACCTACACCTGGCCATGGAAAGGCGGCGTAAAAGACGGCCGTTCCATTGAAGATTTCAGAGCTTTGTTGCCTTTACCAGCAACCGATGTTATTGCCAATCCCAACTTAACACAAAATCAAGGCTATTAACATTAACACGTAGAAATTATGAACTTATTAACTAAACTTCTGTTATTCTTAAGCCTTAGCAGCCTCCTTTTCAGCGCTTGCGAAAAGGAAGAAGTAAGAACGATTGCGGGTGCAGGACAGTCGGGCAGCCTCACAGGCTCCGCAACTGCTGTGGCCCTTAGCAAAGAAAAATTAAACGATAAAGTCATTGACTTCACTCATACCGCATCAGATTTCGGCTACCCGGCGGGTATTACCTATTCCTTACAATTTGGCGAAAAAGGCAGCAATTTTGCCTCGCCACGTGAGGTTGTTTTGGCCAACGGCGTCACTACTAAATCGTATACCGGCATGGAATTCAACAACCTGTTGCTCTCCATGAACCTGCCTTTAGAGAGCGACTCGCAGGTGGAGGTACGCTTAAAATCCAGTATCTCAGCAGCTATCGCGGTCTACAGTAATGTCGTAACCATCACCTCCAGACCGATTCCATTGACTTCCTGGATTTATATCCCGGGCGATTACCAAGGCTGGAACCCGGCAACGGCCGACAGCTTAGTGTCTATTACGGGCAATGGCGTGTATACCGGCGTCATCCACTTCCCTGCGGGCAAGTCGGGCTTTAAGATCACGACCAAGAAAAACTGGGATGTGAATTTCGGCGATGGCGGTAATGGCACCATCAGTGCTACAGGGGGCAACTTTATGGCTCCTGCTGCCGGCGGAACCATGCTCTTGACGATGGATATGAACAGCAATACCTGGACCATGGAGCCCGCAGTTATTTGGGGCATGATTGGGGATGCCGTACCGGGCTCGAACTGGAGTGTCGATTCAGACATGAAGCTGGTGAATGACGGTAAGGGAAACTACGTATCCACACTTACCCTGAACACGGGCGAATTCAAATTCCGGAAGAACCACGATTGGGGCACCAACCTAGGTGGCAGCAACGGCAGCTTAACGCTTGGCGGCGGTAACATCAAAATTACCGAAGCCGGTAGTTATACGGTCAGCATGAACCCTACGGAGCTCACTTATACCCTAGTTAAAAACTAAACAACGAAGCATATGAGAATCCTTATTGCCATAGCATTTATCTGTATCCATTGCCTGTCTTTCGGGCAGGTAAAGCGAATTGAGCCCTTACATTGGTGGGTAGGTATGAACAATCCGAAGGTGCAGCTGCTTGTCTATGGCAATAATCTCAAAAACAAAACGGTAAGCATTGCCTATCCGGGTGTTTCGCTAGTAAAGCAATCGGCGGTTGACAATGCGAACTACCTCTTTTTAGATTTGGAAATTGCCCCAACGGCGAAGGCCGGCAGCCTGAAGATTATATTTTCGGAAGCGGGCAAAAAGGACTTGGTTCAACGCTATGACCTGAAAGCTCGGGATGCCTCCAAGCGCAAGCTACAGGGCGTTACATCGGCAGATTTTATCTACCTGATTATGCCCGACCGCTTTGCCAATGGCGATCCATCTAACGACCGCATCGCAGGTATGGCCGATCAAAGCTTAAACCGCGACAGCATGTACTACCGTCATGGTGGCGACCTGCAGGGCATTACGCAGCAGCTGGATTACCTGCAAGAACTCGGTGTTACAGCACTCTGGTTGAACCCCGTTTTAACCAACGATCAGCCTGTAACTTCCTATCACGGCTATGCCAATACGGAAAGCTATTTTGTCGATCCACGCTTAGGCGGCAATGAGGCCTATCGGGCACTTATTGAGGCCTGCCATCAGCGCGGCATCAAGATGGTTCAAGACCTGGTGCATAACCATTTCGGAACCGAGCACTTTACCGTGAAAGACATGCCGATGAAAGATTGGGTACATCAATGGGACAGCTTTACCAAAACAAATTACCGCGAACAAGTGCATATGGATCCCTATGCCGCCAAAGCAGACCTAGACATCATGCGTAACGGCTGGTTTGACCGGCATATGCCCGATATGAACCAGCATAACCCTTACGTAAAAAACTATATTACCCAAAGCCATATCTGGTGGATTGAGGAAATGGGCATCGATGGTTTCCGATTGGACACCTATGCCTATAACGATTTGGATTTTATGGCCGAATGGGGCAAAGCCATCGAGGCCGAATACCCGAAGATGACCTATTTCGGCGAAACTTGGGTGCATGGCATGCCAAACCAAGCCTATTTTACCCAAGGCAATAAAATCAACCAACAGCGGGAAACCCACCTGCAAGGGGTCACTGATTTTCAGGCCTACTGGGCCATTATTGAAGCCCTAAACGGAAAGTTTGGCTGGATGGATGGTGTGGTGCGGCTATACAACACCTTCGCCAGTGATTTCATGTACGAGGATGCCTACAACAATGTGGTATTCTTAGATAATCATGATATCAGCCGCTTCCTTTCGGTGGTGGGGGAAGATATAAATAAATATAAATCAGGCTTAGCCTGGTTGTTTACCACGCGCGGTATTCCGCAGCTTTATTACGGCACGGAGATTCTGATGAAGAACTTCGCCAGTCCTGATGGGTTGGTACGGGAAGATTTCCCGGGAGGCTGGGCGAAAGACAAGGTGAATAAATTTACCGCTGCCGGGCGAAGTGAAAAAGAAAACGAGGCCTTTACCTATGTAAAAACCTTAGCCAATTACCGCAAGCAAAATCCGGTTTTACAAGACGGGAAAATGCTGCAATTTATTCCGGAGGACGGCATTTATGTTTACTTCCGCTACAATGATCAGAAGCGGGTGATGGTGATTATGAATAGCAAGAACGAAGCGGTAAAAATTGATAGCAAACGCTATCAAGAAGGAATAGGAACAGCCAGCAAGGCGCGCAATATTATCAGCGGTGAAACCTTAGCTACGCTACAAACAATCGAAGTGCCAGCGAGTAGCACTTATATTTTTGAATTAATACCGTAATACCATGGCATTGTCGGCATGTTTATTTGATTTAGATGGGGTATTGGTGGATACGGCAAAATACCATTTCTTGGCCTGGAAGCAATTGGCCAATAGTTTAGGCTTTGATTTTAGCCAAGCACAGAATGAGGAACTCAAAGGCATTAGCCGTGTCGAAAGCCTGCGCAAAATCCTGGCTTGGGGAGGGCTTGATCTACCGCAAAGCCGACAGGAGGAGCTTGCACAGCTTAAGAACGGCTGGTATGTCGAGATGATTTCCAATATGGACGAAACCGAGTTATTACCGGGTTCCCTATCGCTATTGGAAAGCCTGCGGGCGCATCACATCGGCATTGCTTTAGGATCGGCCAGCAAGAATGCCAAGCTGATCTTAGCGCGCACCGGCATCAGCAGCTATTTTGATGTGATTGTAGACGGGAACATGGTCAGCAAGTCAAAACCCGATCCGGAGGTTTTTATTCGAGGTGCTGCATTGTTGCAGGTACCTGCAAGCGGCTGCATTGTTTTTGAGGATGCCAGCGCCGGCATTGAAGCCGCCCAACGGGCCCACATGAAAACCATTGGCATCGGTCAATCTACCGACCTGCCAGCGGCGGATATGGTGGTTCCCGATTTAAGTAAGATAGATTTAGATACCCTACAGCGGCTCTGCTGCTAACACTAACACATTAATTATGAAAAACTACATCTTAGCCGATGCCTGGAGTATTATTGAGGAAGGCTTTGATCCGGAGTTAAATAAAATTTCCGAAAGTTTATTTAGCCTTGGAAATGGGAAAATGGGGCAACGGGCCAACTTCGAAGAAGGCTACAGCGGTTCACATTTACAGGGGAGCTATATTGCTGGAATTTACTTTCCCGATATTACCAAAGTAGGCTGGTGGAAGAATGGCTATCCGCCGACCTTTGACAAGGTGATTAACTCCACGAATTGGATTGGTTTTGACATATACCTAGACGGGGTCTTATTGGATTTGGCGAGCTGTAGCGTACAAGCATTTCGCCGAACCCTCCATATGCGGGAAGGCTATTTACAACGTACTTTTCGTGTGGAATGGGCGCCTGGCAAGCAGGTGGAAGTAGATTGTATGCGCTTTTGCAGCATTGCCGACGATGAGCTTGGAGCAGTTTCCTATGCCCTACGGGTGTTAAATAGCGGCTGTCGCGTTCAGGTTGTATCGAAATTGGATGGCGATATTGCCAATCAAGACAGCAATTACGCCTATAAATTCTGGGAGCCGGTTGCGGATCAGCAAGACGAATCGGGCATTTACCTACAGACCAAAACATTAAAAACAGGCTTTGAACTGTGTGTTGGTGCACATAGCAGCTTGTATATCGATGATACTTTACAAGATCGCGCCGGGAGCACCTGCCAGCGACAAGAGAAATACATCGCTGAATCTTTCGAGCTGGAATTACAGGCCGGGCAAACCCTTCGTATCGAGAAGATTGCCGCGGTGCTTTCTTCCTTGAATTATGCCCCGGAGGCGCTCATGGCGCAAACGGCAGCAAAATTAAAACAGGGACAAGCGCGTGGCTTCGCCGCCCTTAAGGCCGATCAGGCGGCAGCCTGGGCCAAGAAATGGCAGCAAAGTGATATTCAGATTGAGGGCGATGTAAAGGCACAACAAGCTATTCGGTTTAATATATTCCATTTGTTTCAGACCTATACCGGGACAGATTCACGCTTGAATATCGGTCCGAAAGGATTTACCGGCGAGAAATATGCCGGTGCAACCTATTGGGATACGGAGGCCTATTGCATCCCGTTCTACCTCTCTACGGCACCGCAAGAAGTGGGGCGCAATTTACTGGTGTATCGTTATAACCATTTGCAAAAAGCCATCGAAAATGCGGAGCTGCTCGGTTTTAAACAGGGGGCTGCCCTCTATCCGATGGTGACCATGGACGGTACCGAAAGCCATAACGAATGGGAGATTACCTTTGAGGAAATTCACCGCAATGGCGCCATTGCTTACGCCATTTACAATTACATACAGTACAGTCAGGATTGGGATTACCTGCAAAGCCACGGCTTGCCGGTATTGATTGCGATTGCCAAATTCTGGGCACAGCGCGTTAATTGGAGTGCCGACAAACAACAATATGTTATTCTAGGGGTCACCGGCCCGAATGAGTATGAAAACAACGTCAACAACAACTGGTATACCAATTACCTGGCCGTTTGGTGTTTAAAATATACCATGGAAGCGCTGCGTTATGTTGCTGAATACAATGCTGAACGCTATTCGGAGCTTTTAAACTGTAGCCAATTGGACCCGCAGGAGCTGGACGCCTGGCAACAGATCAGCGAAAACATGTACTATCCTTATGATGAAGATCTGGACGTCTTCTTACAGCAGGATGGTTACCTAGACAAGGAGCAAATATTAGTGCAAGATCTCCCTGCCTCCGAGCGTCCGCTGAATCAAAAATGGAGCTGGGATCGTATCTTACGTTCCTGTTTTATCAAACAGGCTGACGTATTGCAGGGGATGTATTTCTTTGAGGATGACTTTAGCCTGGATGCGCTACGTCGGAATTTTGATTTCTACGAGCCGCGGACGGTGCACGAAAGCTCACTATCGCCCTGCATCCACAGCATTTTGGCGGCCAAGCTGAAAGATGAGGATCGGGCCTATGCCTTCTACTTGCGGACGGCGCGCTTAGATTTAGACGATTATAATAACGATACGGAGGATGGCTTGCACATCACCTCGATGGCCGGAACCTGGATGAGCATTGTGCAGGGTTTTGCTGGAATGCGGGTAAAAGGTGAAAAAATATCCTTCCAGCCCTTCCTGCCGGAACAATGGGATGCCTTTACATTCCATATAGGCATTCGTGGTATAATTCTTTCGGTGCGCATCAGCAAGCAGCTGCTGTCCATCCGGAACCTGTCGCAGGAAGAGATCGACGTGCATGTTGGGGAGGCGTACTATGCTATTGAGGGGCAACAATCGGTCGATATCCCACTTTAGACCTATCGAAAACAGCGATTTATAACGGGCAGCCAAGTTAGGCGGCCCTTTTTTGTCGGTGCTTCTGCTGAGGGTATTTGTTGGGCTTTTGCTGGCCTCTTTTTATGCCCTTTGTAAGGCATTTGCAAAGGGGGTTAATACGGGTGAGAAAGGGGAGTGAAAAGAGTGAAAAGAGAGGTTGTTGGGGAGAAGTTGCTGGGGAGAGTGTTTGTTATTGTTCTGTCATCGTGATTTTTATGATAATGCGATGGCAATACGATGACAGTACGATTAAAAAAACTCCCTTAACCTAATCCCCCTCAAACCACACAGCTTTGTTACAATTGTTTGCGCATTTTCCCCTATCTATGCGGTTTTATTCTGTTTCCCAGAATATTTTTACGTTTTCAAGGTTAAATGAAATCTAAACTTAACACAAAATTTATAGCTTTAATCTGCTTAATAACCAAGTTTTAGACCACAGCTTTTTATAAATACAGGTCTTGAACACCTATTGAAAAACATTAGATATTACGTTTACTCATTGTTAACGATGAAACAACATGCACTTAACATTGCCGGATTATTTTTGGCCGAGATCTAAATCAACACCTAGTTTCCAAATAAAGAAAACAAAAACATCATGAAAAAATCATTACCCTCTTTTTATCGAAGTACCTGGCGTACCAGTCGAGCTTTGCTTCTATTCGTAGGCATGGGTTTTTCACCTGTATGGGGCTTTTCCTACACGGGGCTTTCCAGCGCTACGGAATGGAAAACCCAGCAGAAAATCACCGTTTCGGGCAGCTTGGTTAATGCGGCAGACCAGTCGCCAATTTCTGGCGCCACGATTCTGCTGGATGGGAAAGCCATCGCCAGCACGGATCCGAACGGTCGGTTCAGCATTGAGGTGCCAGCCGGAAAAATCGTTAGTTTTCAGAGTATTGGCTTCCAAAGCCATCAGCAGCAATGGACCGCCAATGCCAGCCAGGTGCGCATTGCGCTGACTGCTGTTGATGAAAACATCCAGGAAGTTATCGTTACGGCCTTAGGTATTAAACGGGAAGAAAAATCCTTAGGATATGCCGTAAGCAAGGTCTCTGGCGAACAGATGACCGAAGCCACCCCCAGCAACTGGGTGGATGCTATGAAGGGGAAAGTTGCCGGATTAAATATTACGCAGGCCAGTTCGGGACCATTGAACACGGCGCGCATAAATTTACGTGGCGATCGTTCCTTAGATCCGGGGAATAATGAGGCTCTGATTGTGGTCGATGGGATTCCCATGGTGAGCGGTAGTTTTAGTTCGGGAGTTTCCGACGCTTATGGTGCCGGTTCCAGTGGGCAGGATAAGGATATTCCCATTGACTTCGGGAACGGTTTGGGGGACATCAACCCCGATGATATCGAATCCATTTCGGTATTAAAGGGTGCTGCGGCGACGGCCTTATACGGTAGCCGTGCCGGTAACGGTGCATTAATCATCACCACGAAATCAGGAAAACGTAATCAGCGCGGTATCGGTATTTCTGTAAACTCCAATACCAGCTTCCAGAGCATCTTAAAATGGCCTGAATTTCAATACGAATATGGGCAAGGGAACTTAGATCGGAACGCCAATGGCGAGCAGTACTATTCTTATGGCTTAACCGAGGACGGTAAGAACACCGGATCGACATCGAGTGCCTATGGTCCAAAATTCAATGGGCAATCTTATTTTCAATACGACCCCAATACCGAAACCGGCGGAACAAGCCGCACGCCTTGGGTACCTTATACCGATGGGGTAAAAGGCTTTTTCCAAACCGGCGCCACCTATATGAATTCGGTATCCTTTGATGGGGGGACAGAGAAATTCTCGTCTAGGGCTTCGTTAACCCATACGTCTAATTCTTGGATTATGCCGAACACCGGATTCAAGCGCATTGTCGCCTCCTTGAACAATACGGCTAGCCTCACCGATAAATTGAAGCTGAACATGAAGGTAAACTATACCAACAAAAGCAGCGACAACCTACCGGGAACAGGCTATAACAACCAGTCGATTGCATACTTTATGATTTTCCAGAACCCGAGTATCTCCTTAGACTGGTATCGCCCGATGTGGAAGAAAGACCGGGAGAACATTCAGCAGATCCATCCTTTCAGTTCTTACATTGAAAACCCATTTGTTATCGCCTACGAGATGACCAATAGCTTAAAAAGCCATGGGATAGACGGGATGCTACAGGGTATTTACACCTTTAATCCGAAATGGGAATTTATGTTGCGTTCGGGTATCAGTATGCGTTCCGATTTACGCGAACAGCGCCGCCCTTGGGATACGGCCAATTTCCCGAAAGGCTATTATAAGCAGCAGGATTTAATTTACATGGAATCCAATACGGATGCCTTGCTAAGCTTTAACGATCAAATCAATGAGGCCTTCAATATCCGGGCATCGCTGGGCGGTAACTTGATGCAGAGCGATTCCAAGGAAGATGTTGGAGTAGCTCGCGGATTAACTTCGCCGGGCATCTATAAGCTGAGCAATGCCTTAACGAGCCCGATTGCAGAGAATGAAATTTGGCAGAAAGAAATCCAAAGTGTATTCGGGATGGTGAACCTGGCTTGGCGCGATCGCATATTTGTAGATGTTACAGCGCGTAACGACTGGTCTTCTACCCTACCGAGTAACAACCGCTCCTACTTTTACCCTTCGGTGAGCAGTAGTTTTGTTTTGAGTGACTTGTTCACCTTGCCTCAGGCAATCTCCTTTGCTAAATTCCGTTTATCCTGGGCACAGGTAGGAAATGATGCTAATCCTTATCAAACCATGAAATACTTCAGTTCATCGGTGTTTCCGGGATCGGCGGAAGCCCCTTCCAGGTTGCATAATGCCAACTTGAAACCGGAGATTTCTACCTCTACCGAGTCAGGACTTAATATCTCCCTTTTCAAAAACCGCTTAACGGCCGACATTAATTATTATTACAACCGCTCGCGCAACCAGATTTTGGTCGTACCTCGAGATGTAACCACGGGCTATAGCTCGGAAGTTATTAACGGCGGATTGATCGAGAACAAAGGTTGGGAATTAAGCCTTACGGGTAGCCCGGTTCGGAACACGGATTTCCAATGGAATAGCACGGTGACTTGGGCGAAAAACTACAATAAGATTTTAGAATTAACCGAGGGCGTAGAAAGCCCACAACAGATTATTGCTTCCAGCGGATCGGGTGCTGCCGAAATTATTGCCACCGTTGGCGGATCGACCGGCGACCTTTGGGGTTATGGCTTGGTGCGTAACGAGCAAGGACAGGTGATTTATGATGCCGGCACCGGCCTACCTATTCGCCCACAGGATAAGGTGAAGATCGGCAATGCCTTTGCAGATTGGCGCGGTGGTTTTCACAATGAATTCCGCTATAAGAATGTTTCCATTAGCGCTTTGATCGATGGGCAATACGGCGGTATTGTTTACTCGCAAACGCACCATAAGATGACCGAACAAGGGAAACTAAAGCACACTTTGCGCGGTCGTGAAACCGGTAAAATTGTGGGCGATGGTGTGGTGCAGCTTGCTGATGGTAGTTTTGCGCCTAATACCAAGGAAGTAAACATCAACACCTATTATGGCGATTATTACCGCCGTGCCAACGTGGAAACCAATAGTTTTGATGCCTCATATTTGAAACTTCGGGAAGTACGTTTGGAATTTGCGTTTCCACATACCTTGGTAACTAAATGGGGTATGAACAGTGCCTCGATCGCCTTCTTCGGGCGCGACCTGTTTATGATTACGGATTTCCCGATGTACGATCCGGAAACGGCCGCCTTAAACGGGGCGTCTATTATGCCGGGGGTTGAGATGGGACAGATGCCGAGCACCAAAACCTTTGGAATGAATTTAAAAGTTAACTTCTAAGCGCGAGAGACATGAAAATAAACTATAAAAACATAGCCTTATTACTTGCCCTATCCAGTGGGATGGCGGGTTGTACCAAGGATTTCGATGAGTTAAATATAGACCCGAACAAGCTTGAAATTGTAGCCCCGGGCACCTTAGTGACACCTACGGTTTATGGTATGGCGACCTATTTTACGGTTCGCAGCAATGATTTTACCTGGGAAATTATGCAAGACGGCTTGGCCAATCCTAGTGCCGCCAATGGCATCCACCGTTATTATTTCACCGAGCAATCGGGTGATGGTACTTGGAACAACTGCTACCGTTATTTACGCAATATCCGCGAGATGGAGTCGGCAGCTATCAATGGCAACACGAAATTGCCGGTGTATGAAGCCGTGGCGACGACCCTTAAAGCCTATATTGTTGGTATTTTAACGGATAGCTTTGGCGATGTGCCGGTTTCGGAAGCATTGAAAGCCGAGGAAGACATCGATCAACCTAAGTTTGACAGCCAAGAGAAAATATATACCGACATGATTGCCGCCTTAGAGAAGGCCAATCAACTATATACCGATCCTTCGGAAATGAATGGGAACGACCTTTTGTATGGCAACGATAAGAAGAAGTGGCGGAAGTTTAACAACTCCATGCTGCTACGCTATTACCTACGCACCTCCAAGCGAGGCAATGCCTACCAAAAGATCAAGGCTATATTGGATGATCCGACGAACTACCCTATTTTCAGTTCGAATGCCGAGGCTGCCATGGTCAGCATCACGGGTTTAGCGCCTTTTGATTATGCCTGGGGCCGTCGTCAAGATTATGTGAACTTCACGGCTATGGCCTCCTTCTTTGTGGACAACCTGAATGCCTTAGAAGATCCGCGTCGTCCATTTATAATGACTCAAGCCACCGAATTGGTGAATGGCAAGATTGTGCAAGTGGGCTATAAGGGTATTCCGGCAGGCCACTCCGGTGATATCTCCCACATTACCTACAGCCCGAGTACGCCGAATGGTGATTTGATGTACCCTTCCCAAGTAGGGACACCGATTAAGGAAATCATTATGCCGTATGCGGAGGTTGAATTTATAAAAGCCGAAACCTACTTAGCGCTAGGCATTGCCGACAAGGCGAAGGAAGCCTATGAAAAAGGGGTAAAAGCCTCTATTGAACAGTATGGCGGGCTGATGCCGGCCAACTATTTCAGTAACCCGGCGGCAAGCTTCGATGGCACCTTAGATCGGATTATGCTGCAAAAGTACCTATCCTTATTTATGGTCGACTACCAGCAGTGGTTTGAATACCGCAGGACAGGCTTGCCCAAGCTTCCAAAAACGGAACACATGCTCCATAATGGGGTGATGCCTTCGCGTTTTATGTATAAGAATGAGGTTCGTCGATTTAACCCGACAAATTATGAAGCTGCCGTTCAGCAAATGGGCGGTGACACTTACCATACCAAGGTGTGGTGGGAAAAATAAGATTTCATTACCTACATTGAACAAAGGGTTGGCTTTGCAAGAGCCAACCCTTTGTTTTAACATGCATTTCCAGATATCTATAGTTTTTTTGTTTTGATATGCCGTAAACCGGTATTTAAATCAAGTAATTAATTATCAAGACATTGCAACAATAGTTAATTTATTCTTAACTATGAGTGAAAAACACGCTGCGTCGACTTAATGACGTGGGATTAATTAAAAGCGATGGTAAATATTATCATATTTGCGAGCATTTTAATCATCAGTTGTTTCAACCTGCAATACTCTCTTCGGTTGCCTCGAAAAACGAGTGTTTCCGTGGTGTTACTGATCTTTTCCAGTCTTGCCGGTTTTCATGCGACCTATGCTTGCGTCTTTCGGATTATTATTCCTGATTTAATCTTTCTAGATCTGGGTGCTCCTATGGGTTTATTATATGGGCCATTATTGCATCAATTATTCCTTGCTGCAGAAAAAAATGCGCGCCTGAAAGCGGGTTTTCTTCTTGAGCTTATTCCGTTTTTTCTCTTTTTCTCGCTGTATATGGTCTTTATCTGCTCGGGCGATTTACGCCATTTATATACCGCTGTGTTTATCAAGTATCTGTACAGTGCCTTCTCTATATCCTGGCTTATTTATCCTATTCTAATATTATACAGATCCTCAGGCAAGGGTTTTCAGAACCAGAAACAATACCAGCGGTATTATATTTTCTCCATGTTAATGTTGATGGCGGCGTCTTTTGAAATTCCGTTTGTGTTGAAGTTTGATTTTCAATATGCCACACAGCAACAGCATAGCAGCAGTTATTTTGTGTTCATGGTATTACTGGTAGCGGTTATTCTGGTGCAAATAGACTTTAAAAAGACTTGGCAACAATCGGAGCGTAGGCTTTCTAAATCTATGGAAAGACTATCACTGATACAACAGCAGTCCGCATCCCCCAAAGCAAGTATAGAGCGAAGCCAATTTAGTGAACATGAGCAGGAGAAGATTTTAGACTATTTGGCGAAGCAGCCCTATTTGGATGCGAACTTTAGTTTTAACAAAATGAAGAAAGACTTGCGCCTTTCGCCCCAGCATCTGCAACACTTGTTTCTCCACTTATTCAACCACAGCTTTTTACAAACCATTAATAAACTGCGGATAGGTGCCGTTTGTAGCGAACTGGAGAAGCAAAATTCAAACTTGGCGATAGTTGAAATCGCTTATAATTGTGGGTTTAATTCACGTGCATCATTCTACCGTTATTTTCGAAAGGAGAAGAAGTGCAGCCCCATAGAATACCGTGCGCGGATGTGTAAACGACGTAACGAAACCCCAATAGAACAGTAAGAAGTGGAGTCGCTTGGTTTACAGCATATCGAAAGCAAGGGCGAAGCGCACGAGCTCGGCAGAGGATTTACAGTCTAGTTTTCGAATAATATTTTTACGATGGGTGGAAACCGTCAATGCCGATATAAATAACTGATCGGCAATCTCTTGGGAAGACTTCCCCTGCGCAATAAGTACTATTATTTCCTTTTCTCTTTTGGTTAACAGCGCAAATTCACGATAATGCGCAGAGATATATTTATTCTGATCCAGCGTTTTGTTCACCTTACTGATTAAGGTATCCATACCCATCACCGGTGAGGAGAGAAGCACCATGCGATCCGTAGTCTCCTGTCCCTCATTTTTTACCTTCAATAATTTGCAGACCGTATAGAACCAAGTAAAATTACGCTGATTGTGCAAACGCACCTGCTGAAAGAAATTATACTGCTGTTCGAAATCGCCATTGACCAAGTACTGCTGCATGCCCTGCCGAATGACTTCTGATTCAGCCTTGACAAAATACTTTTCATAATAGCGTGGCCCTATTTCATTGATTTCATCGACATCGGTTCCTAATTTGTCACATCCCCATTTGTTCATGTAGGCACAGCGAATTGGCATCATATGGTCCAATTCATGGATCATAAAGCTGGCGGGTAGGATTTCTCCAATATCAGGGATATTAAAGTTTCCTTCTTTGAGACCTTTTGCAATCCCAAACAATTGAAGCTCTAAAGAATTCATAATTGTTAATCTTGGTTTAGTGTAAAATTAGGGTTTAATAGTAACTAAAGCAAGGGGTTAGAATTTTAGCTGAATTGTATGAACAATGAACAGGTGGGTAAAAAAACAGCCACCTTAAATGGGTGGCTGTTTTTAGCTACTTTAAAACATAATGTTTGAAGCGACTGGCAAATGATCAGAAGGGTATCGGTCGGTATTATACCGATCGGAAAACACTTCGTAGTCTTTGACCTTAATGTGTTTGCTTATAAAAATATAATCGATTCGGTTGGTTGCCGGCCCCAAGAAATTCCCTCCGCCTAAATTGGTATTAACAATTCCTTTGCGCGGTTGTTCCGTGGCCTCAAAGGCATCCTTTAAATAAGATTTAATAGCCTTAATTTGGGGTGTATGGGCTTCTGAGTTAAAATCACCTACACAAATTACCGGACTTTCTCCTGCAATTTCTTTCATCATTTTTGCCATTAAGGGGCCAGATTCCCGCTTCGCGATTTCAAGGCGCCAATAAAAGTGCACATTAAAATAAAAGAATTCCTTTCCCGATTTCTTTTCTTTGAATTTTGCCCAATTACAAATTCGTCTATCCGTGGCGTCCCAGCCTATACTCGGTTCATTGGGTGTCTCGCTCAACCAAAATACACCTTGATCAAGAAGTTCAAATCGGCCTTTTTTATACAATATAGCACAGTTATGCAAATCCCCTTTTCCGCCGTAAGGATATGAGGTAATGGCAAATTCAGGCATTAATTGCTGTAAATCTGCTAATTGATTTTTATCCCCTTCTTGGGTGCCAACAATCTCAAAGCCATGTCGCTTAATTAAATCGGCGACAGGTTTTTTACGAATATCCCATCCGTTTCCACTTTCAACATCAGCATTTGCATTATAGCGTATGTTGAAGGTGCTGACTTTAATATGTACTGGTTTACCCGTAGCGTTATCCACGGGCTGATTTCGAATAGATTTACAAGCGCTACTTGTAAATAACCATCCAAGAATCATGATACTCTTAAAAAGAAGAAAGATAATTGAGGTTGGTTTTTTCATAATTGTTATTGATTAAGGCAAGCCACTATTTTGCCCACCATATTTTATAATCTATTTTATTACCACCCATTTTATCAATTGCCGTTTGATAGTTTGTGGGATTGTATACTTTTTGAATGCCAGGATACATTAAGCGATATGGCATGTTTCCATTATTCAGCATAGATGTTGTTTTGGGTAAGGTAGGGAAACCTGTACGGCGATATTCAGCCCATTGCTGCGCATCTGTAAAATAGAGCGCCAAGTATTTATGCAACATGATCCGTTCTAAGCTACCATCATATTTAGCAAGATCAGCCGTAAAATACGACGCAGATAAAGGCTCAGGAGACCAGGTTGACACGGCAGCCTGTATGCCTTCTTTATAAAAACGCTCGGCATCTTGCGTAATAACCTTGCGCTGTGCAAGTTCAGCCTTGATGAAACAGACTTCAGCATAGGTTAAAATTGGAATAATCATGGGAGCAGTAACTTGCAGATTATTCATATACGAGGGGGAATATGAAAAAGAAGATTCATCATAAGCACTTGGAATACCTTTATAAACCACTTCTCCATTGGTTGTTTTCGCCGGTGTAACATAAATAGGGCGTCTAGGGTCATTCAGATTATTCAGGATATCAATAAAGTAAGAAGATACAGCATGTTGATTACTAAAATCTAACGGCCGTGCCCAAGGGGATAAATTAGGCGCAATACCGGTAACTTGAAATATTGCCGATTCCCCTTGATTATCGATGATTGGGTATTTTGCCGGGTCTGCTAACATGGATTTCATCTTCTCAAATGCCGCAGGGTTTACATTACTAGTACGCAATAAAAGACGTAGATATAAGGAGTTTGTAAATTTTTGCCACTTTTTAGCGTTGTTGCCAAATAACAGGTCTGTTCCATAGGCCATGGCAACTTTATGGTCATATAAGCTATTTGCTTTTTCTAAATCTGCGAGCAATTGCTTATATATATCTTCCTGCGCATCGTACTTTGCTTGCAAAATACCATCTTCGGCTTTTGAGGCCTCGGAGAAAGGAATATCGCCAAAATTATCCGTCAAATTTGCATAAATCCAAGCCTTTAGGGTAAGGGCTATGGCTTGGTAATTTACGGCTCCTTCTTTTTCCGAAACCACGAGCATTTCTTCGATATTCTTTGCCCATTTATAACCACTGTTCCAAAGAGAGAGGCCACTATCTTCTAAAATCTCATAGCGTTGAATTCCTCCATAATATTGCGGATAGCTCAATTTCACCTGCATGAGTTGACAATTGATGTTATAGCTATTGGTAAGTCCGTTGGAAGAAAAGTTATAAAGAACTTCATTAATCAAGGTTCCAGGACTTATTTCATTGATTAAATTGGGGTTCTTGTTGATATCCTCAAAATTCTTGACACAAGAGGTACAATAAAGCAGGATGGAAACCAGCAGTATCAACCCTTTGCTTCGTGTGTTTAGTATATTTTTCATGATTAAAAGTCAACTTTTAAATTAAAACCATAGGATGAAGTATGTGGCATGGGTGTGATTTCTAGTCCTGGCACGTATACCGCACCATTCTTAGTTCCTGCCTCGGGGTCGAACATTGGATAGTTATCGAATATGGCGAGGTTTCTTCCAAAAAAGTTAAGGGATAGGCCATCTATTCGCAGGGACTTTAACATGGATTTTGGAAAGTTATAACCAATCGTCAATTCCCGAAACTTCAAAAAGCTTCCAGAAAAAACACCAGCTTCCGTTATTTGGTGGTATTGTGAATAATAGGTTTGGGTATTAATTTCAGTTTCATTAGGCTTATAACTTCCATCGGTCAGCTGTTCTACCCCTTCACCAATTATCACCCCTTCATCTCTACCGGGCAGGGTGTTTTTTAAGGTTCCGGCCCATGAAGCCCGATTGTATGTTCCTGAAAACACGCGGCCACCTATTTGGCCATCAAAGGTAAAGCTCAACCGGATACCTTGATACTTAAAGGTATTTGTTAATCCAAACTTATAATCTGGAGCCGTATTGCCGATATATTCCGGTGTCGTGCCTTTCATGGGCACTCCTTTGTTATACACAATATTACCCGCTGGATCGCGAATAAATTTGGTTCCCCAAAGGTCGGTAGTACTTCCACCAACGGTTCCGATAAGGTAAGCCTGCCAAACGGTAGCTAGGGTTTGCTTCTCTAAATTATCAGTTAAGGAAAGAATGGTGTTATCATTGGTTGACCAGTTTGCAATCACCTGCCAGTCAAAGTTTTCCCGTTGAATAGGTGTGGCATTCACGATTAACTCCCATCCTCTGTTTTGGACTTCTCCAGCATTGATCACACGGCTACTATATCCGGCAACAATATCAGACGGCAGGGCCAGGATTTGGTTTTTAGTAATGGAGTTATAATAGGTTAAGTCGAATCCCAATCTGTTTTTCAAGAATTTCATATCGACACCTGTTTCCCAACTGGAGGTAATCTCAGGTTTCAGATCCGCATTAAACAGCGTGCCTGGAACAGTGGCCGAACTCGGGAATCCACTTTGGCTAAAGTACCTTGCCGTTTGATAAGGATTTGCATCAGCACCAACTACAGCATAGGAAGCTCTATATTTTAAATAAGAAATGGATTTAGGTAGTTCCAATAAATCAGATAAGATAAAACTACTGCTTACTGAAGGGTAGAAGTAAGAATTATTGGACAAGGGCAATGAACTGGACCAATCGTTCCGCGCAGTAACATCCACAAAAACACGATCTTTCCAAGCCAGGGAGCCCATACCGTACAAGCTATTAATCTGTTTTCTTGAGTCATTGGAGTTGGTTAGGGGATTGTTTACCCCATTTGCAAGGGTATAAACTCCAGGTACAATTAAGGCATCTACAGAGGACATCATGTTACGCATCGTGTAATCCATGCGGCTCCCCCCACCCATAATACTGTAATTAAAATGATCTGCAAAGCTGTTTTTATAGGTGGTTAAGAAATCCATATTGTACTCTTGGCTTGCTACATCTTGACGCCCATAATACCCTTTTAAGTGCTTTTTAGATGAAAAACCACGTTGTGTTTCTCTTAGTTGGCTCAAGGAGTTCATGGATACTCGCCCCATCACATCCCAATTATCGGTAATTTTAATATCGACTTTTGTATTTCCAACAATCTGATTACTTGTTAAAGGGTTTTGATCAATATTTAAGATGTAATAGGGATTGCTAGACCAGGCAGAAAAAGGATTCAATTGCTCGAGATTTTCCTTTCCGTTTTGCCAAATCGGCTTATACCAATTTATATCAACATTCGGCATTAAGAACATGAGAAAATAGCCTAATGAACCATTACTGATCCCAAATGCTGGTAAATTATCACTGCTACGGTTATTGTAGTTGACGGATGCAGAGGCTTTAATACGGTTGGTAATTTGGTAGTTTCCATTGAAGGCAACGGCATTTCGCTTATATCCGGAGTTTGGTGTGATATAGGCATTTTCAGCATGTGCAATATTAACCCGCATTGATCCTCTAGAATCGCCTCCTTGAAATGAAACGGCATTTTCGAAGGTTGTTCCGGTTCGGAAAAAATCCTTCATGTTGTTTTTATAAGGTTTCCATAAAGTCCGCTCAGTTCCTTGATTTTGCGTATTCGGATCATACTGATAAAAATACTGCCCATCGAATTTTGGACCATAAGCTTCTGGGGTATTGGTACTAGGGCCATCGGGAGAAACTCCAAAAGAATAGTAGGGATTGCCATTGACATCTTTGTTGCCAATGGTTCCTGCACCATATTCATATTGATAATCAGGCCAGTTGGTAATAGCGTCCAAGTTGAGGGAGGAATTATAACTAATGCCTAATTTTTGGTTTTTCTTGCCGGATTTTGTCGTAATAATCAACGCGCCATTGGCCGCACGAGATCCATAAAGGGCGGCAGCAGAAGGTCCCTTTAACACGGAAACACTTTCAATATCTTCTTGGCGCAATTCGGAGACTGCATTGCCATAATCAACCGGTGCTTCATTGCCGTATGCAGCACTCACATTACCTATATAAGGCGTGCTCTCTTGGTTCATTGGAACCCCATCAATAACGATAAGGGCATAGTTACTACTTGGGTCTAAGGAGGTTGCTCCACGCAGTTGGATACTTTGGGAATTGATAGGCCCGGTTCCTCCAGAAATAATATTCAGACCCGCCACTTTCCCTTTAAGCCCATCAGACCAACTCGGCGAAGCTGCAGTAGCTAATTGCTCCGCATTTACGGTTTGTTGCGCAAAACCTATCGCTTTTTCTTCACGTTTAATTCCCAATGCCGTAACGACCACCTCACTTAATTGGCTCTCTGAGGGTACTAGAACAACTTGAATGGGGTTTAAATTATTCACACTGCGTTCTTGCCTTTCAAAACCAATAAAGCTGAAGACAAGAATATCTTGCAATCGAGCATTAATTTGGAATTTTCCATTCGCATCCGTACTTGTAGAGCTATTTAAGGTTTTATTTGTAATACTTACCGCAGCAAGTGGCTTTCCGTTTTCATCCTTCACCTGCCCGGTAATTTGCTCTTGCAGCTTAGCCTCCCTGTTATCTTCAGGTTTGGAGGCGTTGGCTTGTCGCGAATTTTCCTTTTTCTTAATCAAAATATTCTGACCAGATATTACATAGGACAAGTTATTTTTATCTAGAATGAGGTCGAGGAATTGGGCAATAGGCATATCCTGCGCATTTATGCTTACTGGATTTGCCCGACTTACCAGTTGATTATTATAGATAATATTATAGCCGGTCTGTTCCTTAATTTCTTTAAACAGTTCGGTTAGTCCTTTATTTTTTACTGTTATTGTTATTGTTTGAGAGAAGGTGATAGACCAAACAAAACTTGAGAACAGTATAAAAAGAAAAAGCAAAACTTTAAATCTAATAAGCCTTTTCATCATTATTTTCATTTCACCTCCATATAAAGGGGTTAGGTTAATTTTCATAGATTAGTTTACATTCAACCCTCCTATCTACTATGCAGGCATTGGAATTCATGCATAGAATACATAAGTTTGTAGGGTTCATTTTTGATAAATCTGTTAATATACTTTCGAAGGTGCGTTGCAGATCTAATCTGAACTTAGCCCGACAATGCCGCAAACATTCTCGGGCTTCCTTATAGGCTCGGCTTTAGGCTTTTATTTTTCCATGCTTTCGTTAATAATTAAGGTTCCTTGATCTAGCTGCAGGTTGATTCCTGAGCCTTTTAGAAATTCTAACATGATATCGAAGCTTACGTTCCTACTCACTTCTCCGGAAAAGTTAGCTATTGGAATAGGTCCATTAAACTTTACATCGACATTATACCAACGGGCCACTTGTTTGATAACTTCTTCAAAATTGGTATTCTGAAAACTAAAGAGGCCCTCGCGCCATGCCTTAGCTTCCAGACCATTCGCTTTTCTTTTTTCTAAGTCGTGATTACTCGTTAATATGGATTGCTCTCCCGGTAATAAGAAAACTTTAGCGGCATGATGCTGATCAAACACCTGCACCTTGCCTTCATATAAGGTCGTGTAAACGGCTTTATCTTCAGGATAGGCTTTTAAATTAAACGCGGTACCCAGAACGGTTATTTCCTGTTGTTTATGAACCACAATAAATGGTCGTGTTTTATCCTTACTAACTTCAAAATAGGCCTCTCCTTCCAAATAAACCTTCCGCTGTTCAGCAGCGAAATGACTTGGAAAAACAAGCTTACTATCAGCATTCAGCCATATTTTACTCCCATCTTCTAACTCTATTTGGTAAGTTCCTCCCTTGGGCACAAACAAACTAAGCTGCTCTGCTTTGGCCAATGAGCTTGTGTTTATTTGTTGATTCCCAAATGACAAAAACCCCTCCTTAACGGTAATCCCATCTTTATCATGCAGTTCATAAACATCGCCTTTATCACTACGCAATAGCGCACGATAATTTCCCGGAGCCGTCTTTGGCGACATCATACTCAAGGTTTCTGCAAATTGATGATGTTGTTGTTGATGGATAAGAATAACCGTTCCTAAGAGTAAGATCAAACTTGCTGCCGCAATAAATAAGGCTTTATTCAGACGCAAGTGAATTGGTTTTGGCTCAGCAGGTAATTTGGCCAATACGCTTTCAAAGCTTGGCATCAATATTTGGGATTGGTCTTTTTCTTGTAGAAGGGAATGGAGATTAACATCAGTTGATGGCGTAAATTCATCCAATAGCATTTTATTCGCCGGGTCTTCCATTGCCCAGCGATTAAGTTCTTCCCGTTCAGCCGTTGAAAGCTGATTAAGTTGGTGTTTTTTCAGTAAAAAACTAATTCTTTTAATGCTATCCATAATGTCCTTCTATACATAGAACTAATGAATGGCATAAACCTTACAGGAAAAATTAAAATAACCAGTCTTTTTTATTTTGAAACTTCTTTTTGAGGGTAGAAACAGCCCGTGAGTAATTAGCATAGGCCGAGTTTGAACTTATCTTCAACTGATTGCAGATGGATGGAATATCTTTATTTTCGTAATAACTAAGCTGTATTACATGTTTTTGTGAAGCAGGTAATTTATCAACCTCTTTCCGCAATAAGGCCAAGGTCTCTTCTCGTATTAAATGATTCACGATATATGGATCTTCTTTCAAGGTATGCTCCGAAAGGGAGGCAATATCAATGTGATTATTGTTGTGGGCCGCTTTTAAGGTTGAAAAGCAGGCGTTTTTGGCCACCACATATAGAAAAGCTTGGAGTTTCCCTTCGTTTTCGAAATCAGCACGCCGAGTCCACGCTTTAACAAAACATTCCGAAACAATTTCCTCACAGATTTCTGGTCGATTTTTTAGGATAGAATTAGCAAATAGCGTGATTGGTCTTTTGTAATATTCAAAAAACTTTTCAAACGCCGCAAGATTGCCTTGTTTAAATTCTTCAAAGGTATGATGATCTCCTAAAATCATGTTATTTCATTCGAAATAATTTCAAAAGTAATTTAAATACACCTGGTATTCTTATTAAGTTTTTGTTAATATAATTGGCTGTCAGCAGACTTTGTGATTAATTTAGCCAATATTTATCTTTCCCGTAAATTTTTCTTTAAAAATATTATTACTTGTCAGGGTGGTTGATTTCTTTTCCCTGCATTATGCTTAGCTTCTCAGCATGTTCAGGATATAACTTCGATGATCAAAGAATTTAATAAGGGACACCTCTGATTTATTCGCCAATATTTCCATGAATTGCTTTTCAAAAAGGGGAAGGTTCTTCCGTTTCCATTCATTTCCACGTCGTTTCGGATTGCTGGCAATCAGCTTGAACAGTAGTCGCTCCACCTGATAGCGTTTTCCTTGTTTCTGGAAATAGCGCTTATAGGCCCTTATTTCCGAATCGACAAACGCTTCATCATGCAGTTCATACAAGGTGACAATGTATAAAAGGCGCGCAGCACGATACACGATAAGATTGAAACCGGTATGGCAATTGGCAAAGAGCTCATTCAATAGCTGCTTTGATTTCAGGTAATCTTTTGCAAAATAATAGGTTAAAGCCTGGAAGTAATAGCCTTCCATTTTCTTATCCATATCGCCGAGCTGCTGGAGCATGGTTTTATCAAAATCTTGCAGCATGGCCAGCGCAGCAGGCAATTGACCTAAGCCCAGCCAACTGTTCAACTGATAGACCCAGCCGGTAACTTTCGCCAGGTTATTAAAGTGTTCAGTGTAATTGGCGGCGACAAAGCTGCGAATTCGATCGATATAATCTTGCATCTCTTCGAATTGAAAGAGGCTGCGCAGGCTATTCAAAATGCCATCTAAGGTGGAAAGGTAATCGTATGGCGGATTATTCCATAGGGCTTCATTCTTCTCGAATAGATTGCTGAGGTCTTTGAAAATAAGGAAAGCCGATTGGTATTCACTTTTATGGATAAAATAAAAGGATTGGAAGAGCAAGTGTACTTTTCGGGTTTCAAAGCGGTTTCTGCTTTTACTAAAGGCGAGGTTCAGTTCGCTAAGGATTAAATCGTCGGTACTTTTTCCAATTTTGGGGTTATTGGCGAGCCGGATGTTCAATAGCTCATATAAACTATAGTGTTCTTGCACTTCGTTCATGGCGCGCAAGGTCATGCGGGCCTCCATTTGCTTATTGATCAGTTCCTGTTCGCCTACTTCTTGAAAGTTGATGCTTTGCAAGGCATCCAGTTCCATCCGTAAGGAGGCATAGGTATTGGGTAGATTTTCAGACTTCACCGCCTTTTTGTAGACGCCTTGAATTTCCCTCAGTCCGCGGTCGGGCAAGGAGCGTTCAAAACATAGCTGGGCCTTCATCATTCCGTGTAATTGCTGATACCAGGCATGTTGTTCGATCCGGATCTGTACGAGTACATCCGTCAGCACCTTATAGAGGTAGTTTGCGGTACTTTCTAGGGAAACGCTAGGGTGTATTTTTTTAAACAGCTGCTGCCAATCGCTACTTCCTGTATCCCGATGCTCTAAAATTAAGTCGTACAAGCGGAAGTAATACTTTTGCTTTTTTAATTGGTTTGCATAGAGCAAAAACTGTTTTTTCTCTGATGCAGATAAGGAAAAGACGAGCTTTTCTAAGTCTCGGTAAATCATGACAATCTAGGAATAGTGTGATATTAAATATATATTTAGCTTACTACAAGCTACTTACATATTTATTTGGTCTATTATAGAGGCTTTATAAATATAAATATGCTGAAAAAATTGTCTTTTTTCAAAAGTTATTGCGTTTAATTTTAGGGTATAAACCAAAAGCCTATAGTAAATATGAGTAAGAAAATAATAGTTATTGGGAGTACAAATATGGATATGGTGGTGAAAACCGATCATATCCCGAAGCCTGGAGAAACGGTCTTAGGGGGCACATTTTTTATGAACCCAGGCGGCAAGGGGGCGAACCAAGCTGTCGCCGTTTCCCGTTTAGGTGGGGATGTGACCTTCGTCAGCAAGATAGGCAATGATATTTTCGGGAAGCAATCGTCGAAGATTTTCGACGATGAAGGCGTCGATATTGGCGGCATCTATGCGGAAGACAATAGCCCTTCGGGTATTGCGCTGATTACTGTAGACGAGAAGGGCGAGAACAGTATTGTTGTGGCTCCAGGTGCCAACGCTTTCTTAGATGAAAATAACGTTCGCCAGGCCATGGAAAAGTATGGTGACTGCGAAATCATGCTATTGCAGCTGGAAATTCCGATAGAAACGGTGGCCTACGCTATTCGCTATGCGAACCATAATCATATCCAAGTGATTTTAAATCCTGCCCCGGTTAATAAATCGATATTGCCGGAATTGGGGATGGTGGATATAATTACTCCAAATGTGCACGAGGCAGCTACCCTGGCAGGACAAGATATTACCGATATGGAATCGGCAAAGGAGGCCGCCAAAAAGATTAAAGAGCTGGGGGTGAAGACGGTTGTGATTACCATGGGGGAAAAAGGTGCTTTGTTATATGATGCGGGTGAGTTTCAGCATATCGACGCCCCTGCGGTGGAAGCTGTAGACACCACGGCGGCCGGAGATGTGTTTAATGGTGCCCTGACCGTGGCCTTGGCCGAGGGGAAATCCATGAAAAATGCCGTTAGTTTTGCCTGCCGATGTGCCGCAATGGCCGTAACGAAAATGGGTGCACAAAATTCCATCCCGCATCGCAATGAAATTATCTTAACCTATTTTGATTAACCCAAAGCCGATGGCTTTTTAATCTTACCGCTTATGTTTATTGTATCCGATTACCATACCGCTATTTTATTCTGTATCATCACGATGATCTGTTGGGGTTCTTGGGCAAACACCCAGAAGATAAACCAACAAAAATGGCGCTTCGAGCTTTTCTATTGGGACTATGTGATCGGCATTCTTGTCTTTGCCCTCATCAGCGCCTTAACTATGGGCAGCATGGGCGAACAAGGCCGTCCTTTTTTAGAAGACATTGCGCAGACCGATGTTTCTAACCTGGGGAATGCCCTATTGAGCGGTTTGCTCTTTAACCTAGCTAATATTTTACTAACCGCAGCTATTGCTTCAGCCGGTATGGCTGTTGCTTTTCCGATTGGTATCGGGATTGCCCTCGTGGCAGGGGTGTTCTTTAATTACCTACTGCAGCAAAAAGGCGATCCGGTATTGTTATTTGTCGGGGTAGGCTTAGTAACACTGGCGATTGTGTTGAATGCTGTGGCCTTCAAGAAGCACAAAGGAGCTTCTGGCACGGCGGGTATCGGCAAGTGGATCAGCATTTCGGTGATTGCCGGCTTCCTTATGTCTTCATTTTATCCTTTTCTAGCATCGGGTATGGATTTGAACAATTTTGAACAACCGCTTGCCGGAAAGATGACGCCTTATACCGCCTTCGTTGTGTTTGCCGTAGGGATTTTCTTAAGCAACCTTATTTTTAACACGGTATTGATGAAGCGCCCGTTGGAAGGGGCAGCAATTCGCTACAAAGAATACTTTGCCGGCCCTTTTAAATACCATATAATCGGGGTGCTAGGTGGCGCAATTTGGGGGCTGGGCAACCTGTTTAACCTGATTGCCGCAGGGAAAGCAGGCCCAGCCATCTCCTACGGACTAGGGCAAGGGGCGACCTTGGTGGCTGCCCTGTGGGGCGTATTGGTCTGGAAAGAATTCAAAGGTTCCAGCAGCAAGGTAAATAACCTATTAATCGCGATGTTTTTATGCTTTATTGCTGGCCTAGGCTTGATTATCTGGTCGGGCAGTTAAACCCTTATAGCACTATATCCTATTTACACCTAACATATTAAATAAGACATGAAAAGTAACTTCTTAACGTATTTCTTCCTATTAGGCGCCTTCCTGATTTTTCAAGTGCAAGCTCTTCACGCACAAAAGAAACCCTTAAAAAGCATGAGCAAAGACGAGTTGATGGACAAGGTAAAAGGTGGTTGGGCTGGGCAAACCATTGGGGTAACCTTTGGAGGGCCAACAGAATTCAGATACCGTGGAACCTTTATCCAAGACTATGAAAACCTGGCCTGGTACGATGGCTATATCAAAAGTACCATGACGCATAATCCGAGTCTATTTGATGATATCTATATGGATTTAACTTTTGTAGAGGTGATGGATCGCCTAGGTGTTGATGCACCTGTGGACTCGTTTGCCAATGCCTTCGCCAATGCAAGCTATGGCTTATGGCACGCCAACCAAGCGGCGCGCTATAATATCTTAACGGGTATTAAAGCACCAGAGTCTGGCCATTGGAAAAACAATCCCCATGCGGATGATATCGATTATCAGATTGAGGCTGATTTTGCCGGCTTAATGAATCCAGGCATGCCGAACTCCGCATCTACCATCAGCGATAAAATCGGTCACATCATGAACTATGGCGACGGTTGGTATGGTGGAGTGTATGTGGGAGCCATGTATACCTTGGCCTATGTAAACAAAGACATACACTTTATTGTCAACGAAGCCTTAAAGACCATTCCTGCTCAGAGTGATTTTTACAAGTGTATCGCCGACGTCATCAAATGGCATAAGCAATATCCGAACAACTGGAAGCAGACCTGGTTTGAGATTCAGCAAAAATGGGCCGAGGAAGTTGGCTGTCCGGAGGGCGTACATGCGCCTTACAATATAGACGCGAAAATCAACGCCGCTTATATTGTACTAGGACTTCTTTACGGAAATGGCGACTTCACGAAGACCCTGGAGATCTCGACTCGTGCGGGTCAAGACTCCGATTGTAATCCTTCCAGTGCAGCGGGAATCTTGGGCACCATGGTCGGATACAGCCAAATTCCGGCTTACTGGAAAATGGGGTTGGCAGAGGCCGAAGACATTAATTTCAAATATACGGAGACCTCGCTAAACCGGGTTTATCAAATAAGCTTTAAGCATGCCCTGGAAATGATCCAGAAAAACGGCGGTAAAGTATCGGCAAATGCGGTGGAAATTCCAGTGCAGAAACCAGTGGCTGTACGCTATGAAAAGAGCTTCGAAGGCGTATATCCGATTAAAAAAGTAGGCGTCAATCGTCAGTTAAAAGACAAGTACGACTTTGAATTTGAAGGGACTGGCTTTGTATTAGTGGGTGTGGCGAGAAAACCAAGCAAGGAAGCAACAGATGTGGATATTCCATTGGAAGTGTATGTGGATGGCAAAAAAATAGCTTCTACCATTATGCCGACCAATTACTTAAAACGGAAGGATGAAGTGTTTTGGATTTATGACTTACCAAAGGGAAAACATAAAGCCAGCATCGTTAAAAAAGAAACACCAGAAGGTTATTATGTGGACTTGACCTACAACCTGATCTATTCCGACGAGCCTAACGTAGGCATTGAAAACCATGTACACTAACCTAAAAACTCATAGATATGAATAAGAACTTTTTTAAATATTCGGCCTTCGCCTTGGCCCTTCTGGGTAGCTTGAGCAGCAGCCCTGTACTTGCTCAGCAATCCCTTCCTAAACAGGTTAAAATAAAACCGGAAGTGTTGAAAGATAAACTGAAAGGCGGATGGGCCGGACAGGTGATTGGAGTAACCTTTGGCGGACCTACAGAGTTTAAATTTAACGGCACGCTAATCCCGGATTACATGACCATTCCCTGGTTTGATGGTTATATCAAAAACACCATGATTAAATCGCCAGGCTTATACGATGACCTTTATGTGGAACTGACCTTCGTGGAGGTGATGGAGCAAAAAGGTATTGATGCCCCTGTGGAGGATTTTGCCAACGCTTTTGCCCATTCAGAATACCAACTGTGGCATGCAAACCAAGCCGCGCGCTATAACCTGTTAAACGGAATTAAAGCACCTGAATCGGGACACTGGCACAATAACCCACATGCCGATGATCTAGATTATCAGATTGAAGCGGATTATGCAGGGTTGATGACCCCGGGTATGCCTAATTCAGCATCGGAAATATCGGATAAAATTGGACATATCATGAATTATGGAGACGGTTGGTATGGCGGTGTATATGTCGGCGCCTTATATTCTATTGCCTACGTTTCTGATGACATCCAGTTTGTGGTGAATGAAGCCTTAAAAACCATTCCTGCTGAGAGTGATTTCTACAAATGTATTGCCGACGTGATCAAATGGCATAAGCAATATCCAAACGATTGGAAGCAGACCTGGTTTGAGATTCAAAAGAAATGGTCGGAAGAGGCGGGTTGTCCTGCTGGTGCACTTTCAGCCTTTAATATTGATGCGAAAATCAATGCTGCCTATATCGTATTGGGACTGCTATACGGCGATGGCGATTTCACCAAAACCATGGAAATATCTACCCGTGCGGGTCAGGATTCCGACTGTAATCCATCGAATGCCGGTGGGGTATTAGGCACCATCCTCGGTTATAGCCATATTCCAAAGTATTGGAAAATGGGGCTTGCAGAGGCTGAAGACATCGATTTTAAATATACCAATATGTCCTTGAACCGGGTATATGAGGTTGGCTACAAGCATGCCTTGGAAATGGTGAAGAAGAATGGCGGCAAGGTTACGGCGAAGGAAATTACCATCAATGTACAGCAACCTAAAGCCGTACGTTTTGAAAAAAGCTTCGACGGCATCTACCCTACGCATAAAATAAGTTTCTGGAATAAACCGATGGCCAAGGAATTCACCTTTGATTTTGAAGGCACTGCGGTGGTATTGCAAGGAGTAGCCGCCAAAGCAGATAACGTAAAAGAAGATCATGTGTTTGATTTAACCATATACATTGATGGCAAAGAGATTGAACGCACGAAAATGCCAACGGACTTGATGTCGAGAAAACACGAGATCTTTTGGAAATATGAACTGCCGAAGGGTAAGCATCAGGTAAAAGTCGTGACGAATAACCCGAAAGAGGGCTATTCAATACGCGTTCATGATGCCACCATATATTCCGATCAACCGGTAGATGGCATTCATGCACATGATGGCAAAGAATAATCAACCTATATCAATTTCGGGCATTTCAGTTGCCCAACACGTAAAAATCCCGAACTCGCATTCGGGATTTTTTATTTTATGGGCTTACAGGTATTCTGTTTCCCTCACGGTCTGAAAACGTTATGTTTAAAAATAATCTTGAATAAAGAACTCTTCGGTATTGCAATATAAAAAGGAATAGATGAATAAGTTCTTCTTATTGGTGGCCAGCTTACGCTTCATGTGTAAGATGGGTTTCTTAGCTTTGATATTGAAAAGCTCAGCTAGCTCCTTGCTGGCTTCAATGGCCCATATCTTTTGCTCCCCTTCCTTAACCTCTACCGCATGATAGTGCTTCAATGTATCGAAGAGTGAGTTTTTCTCCAGATTGTGTAGGGTAAAGCGAGGAAGCCCTAAATTACTGATGAAGGTTTCCTCGAACATCGTGGGCAAGCCATTTACATAGCGCAAGCGAGAGAAGGTAATTGCGCCTGCTTCCTGCTCTTCTGCCGATAGCTCGAAGGCAAAGGACTCCGGCCAAGCGCATTTCTGCGGCTTGGAAAGAATAGCTGTACGTAAATTATGCTTACCCACACCTGCTGTAGCTCCTTTAATCGATAAGATACCTAATCCATTCTTAGGCTCGGAGACTATGCTACCCTTACCATGCTGTCGTACAATATATCCCCGATTGGTAAGCTCGTTCAGGGCTTGCCGAACCGTAGGTCGGGTGGTGAAATATAATTTACATAACTCATTTTCGGAGGGAAGCAAATCGCCGATCTTATAATGGCCAGCGTCAATCTTGGCTTTTAATTCTTCAAAAACTTGCTTATATAATGGAGTACCTGCTGATTTTCGCATAATTCCAATGTGTTTTAATGACAAATATAGTGAATCGACAGCTTATTAAATAGGTTTTCTTGTATATACAGGCAGTATATTTCTTTCCGTAAATTCCTTTTATAGAGAGGCCAAAACAATTAGTGGTTAACAATACTTGTATAGACATATAAATATATAGAAACAAAATTTTCCAAAACAATGTTATTTTTATATCACTGATTTTCAGTCATTTAATTATTATACATGAAAAATATAAAATATTTTTATCTTAATTTCTTGTATATACAAGCTGTATTACTATATTTGTTTAACTAATTATAGTTAGAATTAGATATTCTACGAATTATGAGAAGGAAACAATAACCAATAACAAAGAAACACTTCTCCATACATGCAGAAACTCCCGAAAGCGTCCAGATTCCTATTAAATTAAGACATCCTAAACTACGCTTGACACCCTTGGCATTTCGGGTCCATAACGAACAATAAATCCGACAGGTAAACACTGATTAGGCGGACTAAAACCGATATGCTTTTTTATATCGCCTGCCCTGCCTATGACCATACGAGCCAGCAGGCTCCATATTTTCAAGTTAGGTTTAAATCAATTTATGCATATGGAACAACATAGCCGCCCAGAGCAACTATCGCGATTCTTCCACGCATTAGCCGTTAGTGCCAGCCTACTAACCAGTTCAGTAGGATTGCCTGCTTTTGCAGATGAACTCAGCGATAACACATTCACTTCCAAGCGAGTGAATACGCTAAAAAAATCAAACCTGATTGTTGAATCCTTCTTTCAACAGAAAGAACTAACAGGACGTGTTACGGATGCCGACGGTAAAGGAATAGAAGGGGTAAGTGTCAAGGTAAAAGGATCAGCAGCAGGAACTTCTACGGATGCCTCCGGCCAGTATAGCCTCACAGCCTCCAACAACGACAAGACCCTTGTTTTCAGCAATGTAGGCTACCTTTCGCAAGAAGTAGCTATTGCGAGCAATGGGGTCACAAATGTAACTCTGTCTGCAGATGTGACCTCCATCTCCGATGTGGTTGTTATTGGTTATGGAACCCAGAAGAAGGAAAATCTGACGGGGGCCGTATCGACGGTGAGCTCCGAAGTGTTAGAAAGCCGCCCGATTACCACCTTAGGGCAGGGTTTACAAGGAACAGCTCCAAATTTAAATGTTACCCAAGGCAGTGGAGCACCCGGTAAAGGTTCCTCCTTCAATGTTCGGGGGAACACCTCTATTAATGGTGGAGGGCCATTAATTCTAGTCAACGGTATCCCTATGGATGTGAACCTGATCAGTCCAAACGATATCGAAAGTGTCACAATCTTAAAAGATGCCGCATCTGCCGCAATCTATGGTGCGCGAGCTGCTTATGGAGTCATTCTAATAACCACCAAAAGTGGTAAAAAGGAGAAACCGGTAGTGTCCCTTTCTACGTTATTCTCCAGTAATAGCCCGACCAGTAAAATTGAGTTTATTGACACTAAGGACCGCATCGCTTATATGAATGAGGCCTCCATGCGCGTCAATGGCCGGAACTATTATGATGATATTACGATGGAAGCGATGATGGCGCATTATAACGACCCAACTAAGCCTTCGGCCTTCATTCACCCGGCACGATTAGATGAGTGGACAGGAGCTGCAAATACAAATTGGGAAAAGATTCTGATGAGTGAAAGCTATCCCATGCAACAACATACAGCAAGCATTACCGGGGGTTCCGATAAGTTCGACTACTATTCTTCCTTCTCGTTTATCAACCAGCGAGGCTTGACCAACCGGGATCTTTTTGATGAATATTATAAACGCTATAATGTGATGACCAACCTCAATTACAACATCAAAGAATGGATTAGTGTTGGCACCAGAATCAGCATCAATAACGGAAATAAACGCTTTCCTCCCAATGACCCTTATTTTCGGAATTCTTTCCCCGAGGATGGCACCATCTACCAAACCAACGTCTATTCTACCCAACCCTACAAAGACCCAAATGGCAATTGGACACACGAAGGCTCTATCTTTAATCCCGCACAAATGTTAAGCGAAGGCGGATATCAGACCCGCCTAGTAAATGATGTTTGGATGACAGGCTTAGTAAAAATCAAACCTATTCAAGAAATTTCAATTAATGTGGACTATTCTTTTAATACCAAGAATACTAAACACATGTCATATGTTGCTAAGCAGCCGTTCTACAATGTTAAAGGTGATGTTGTTGGTTATTATGGAGGAAGTAATCCAAACCGCGTAACACGGACAGACAATGAAGACCGTTATTACGTGTTTAATGCCTACGCAGATTATACGAAAACCTTCTTGGAGAAACATAACTTCAAAGCGATGGTTGGTTTTAACCAAGAGTATGCCCAATACAATATGGTTTCTGCGGAAAGAAGGAATTTAATCATCAACTCTGTGCCTTATATCAACTTGGCCTCTGGCGATCGCTTTGCCTATGATGGCATTGATGAGTATGCAATCCGCGGAGTTTTCAGCCGGATTAACTACAGTTATGACGATCGCTATTTGGTAGAATTTAACGGCCGATATGACGGGACATCCAAATTTGCAAAAAAAGATCGCTTTGCCTTCTTTCCTTCTGTTTCAGTAGGCTGGCGGATAGATAATGAGGCTTTCTTTTCTTCCCTTAAAGAAAAAGTAAGCTTATTAAAAATCAGGGCATCTTATGGTAACCTTGGGAATCAAAATGTTCCAGGCTATTACCCTTATATCGCTACCCTCTCAGCCGCCGATGTGAATTATTTGATCAATGGTGACCGTCCAATGTCTGTGATAGCACCAGGTTTAGTGAGTTCTACCCTTACCTGGGAAACAGTGACACAGAAAAACATCGGGATAGACTTCGCCTTGCTCAACAGCCGCCTAAACGGATCTCTAGACTTCTACACCCGCGACACCAAAGACATGTTGACTAAATCGCAAACATTACCTGCGGTATTAGCCGTTACGGAGCCTCAGGCGAACGCCGCTGATTTAAGAACCCGAGGGTTTGATCTTAATATCACTTGGAATGACCAAGTTGGCAACGTAAGCTATGGATTAACCGGGATTCTTTCCGATTACTCAGCAAAAATTACCAAATACAATAACCCCGTAGGATTAATCGCCGACTACTATGTGGGATCAGATATCGGAAATATTTGGGGACTAACCACTGGAGGCTTTTTCCAAACGGATGAGGAAGCTTTAAAGCTTGACCAAACCAATATTAATGGCAGAAGAAGACAAGCCGGGGATTTATGGATGGTAGATCTAAATGGTGACGGGAAAATTACCCGTGGCGCACAAACCTTAAATGACCACGGTGATATGAGCATTATCGGTAATAATACACCACGCTATAGTTATGGCTTTCGTGCGAATGCTTCCTGGAAAGGAATTGATCTCGATGTATTCTTTCAAGGAGTAGGAAAAAGAGATTTGCAAATGAGCCAATTGTATTATTTGACGCAATATTCTAACGAATGGGTTGGAATTCCTAAGGTAGCCATGGATTATTGGTCGCCAGAGAATCCGAACGCTTTCTTCCCGAGACCAATTATCTCTGGAGCTGCGGATGTATTAGCAGTGCAGACACGATATCTTCAGAATGGTGCTTATTTACGCCTGAAGCAATTGACCATAGGCTATACCATTCCTCAACATATTACCCAGAAATTCAGCACCGACCGGATTCGCGTATTCTTTACAGGCAGTAACCTATGGACGCTTACAAAAATGATCAAAATATCAGACCCTGAACTCCCAGGCCCGAGTTCCTATCCGATGTATCGATCATTTTCCTTTGGTGCAAGTATCAGTTTATAAACCGGCCATAATTTAAAAATCATGATACGAATGAACAATCTATATACCTTATGTATCCTTGCAGCTTTATCTTTAACAGCCTGCAATGACGATTATTTGGAGCGGTATCCGCTTGATGAAATTAGCGATGGAACCTTTTGGAAATCCGCAGCAGACGTGGAGATGTATGCGAATCAGTTTTACCCAACTTTATATGATGCCCGCCTTGCCTGGTATGATATTGATAATGCAAGTGACAATCAAGTGCCCCGCAGTAGAAACATCTTCACCTGGAATGAATATAATATTCCATCAACCGACGGAGGCTGGGGAAAAGCCGATTGGTTACAGATCCGTCGATGCAATTACGCTCTCGATCGGATTGGTAGCATTCCAGCGAGCGACGCTCTAAAACAAGCAGAGGCTGAAATTCGATTCTTCAAGGCATTTCATTATTTCAAAAAACTCAAAAAGTTTGGAGAAGTGCCTTGGTTGAACAGCAGCCTGACCCCGGAGTCAGAAGAATTGACTGCCCCTCGAGATTCCCGCGAAACCGTGACAAACAATATCATTAAGGAGCTGGACTTCGCGATTAACAGCCTTCCTAGCACATCGGCAGCCGATCGGTTAACGAAGTATGCTGCTTTAGCTCTTAAAACTGAAGTAGCCTTATACGAAGGTACGTTTCGAAAATACCATAAAGTAGGAACCGCCCATGACCAACTCTTAAAGCTTGCCGCAAGTGCAGCGGAAGAGATTATCAACTCAGGGCAGTTTAGTGTCTTCAAAACAGGAAATGCAGAAAAAGATTTCTTCGATCTCTTTGTTCAATACGAGCTCAAAGGAAATCCCGAAGGCATCCTAGTCCAACGGTTTATTACCGATAAACGGATGCACAATAACGTTCGCCAATTGGGTGAACCAGGAACTGGCTACAGCAAAGACTTCGTCGAGTCTTACCTCTGCCAGGACGGACTTCCAATTGCTTTAAGCCCTATGTATAAAGGAGATAGTAAGTTTGCTGATGAATTTATAAATCGTGACCCACGTATGCGGCAATCTATCTATTATGAGGATCGTCCATATCGGATATATGATAACGGAGTTGCGAACAACAAGAAAATGCCGGAGTTCGACAACAGCTACTGTCCAACCAGCTACTTTATCATCAAGGGTTACAGCCCCTATGAAAAAGACCGGTTACCAAGTACCTCAATTACTGATGACTTTATCTTCCGCTATGGAAAAGTATTGTTAAACTATGCCGAAGCTAAGGCCGAGTTAAACGAATGCACTCAAGCTGTTTTAGACAAATCCATCAACCTTTTGCGCGATCGGGTAAAAATGCCACACCTTACAGTTGCTGTTGGCTTTGTTGATCCGAATTGGCCGAAATGGGAAATTGCCATCAGTCCTTTACTCAATGAAATCCGCCGGGAAAGACGTATCGAGACCTCAGCAGAGGGCGAACGATGGGATGATATTGTCCGCTGGAAAGCAGGAAAACTCTTAGAAAATCCAAGAACATTAGTCGGCGCTATTGAACCTGCTACAGGTAAACCACGGGTGGTATACCCAGGCTATCCTGCTCGCAAATGGGACGATAAATTATACCTCTACCCGATTCCAACACAGGAGATTGCCTTAAATCCAAACCTGACGCAAAACCCAGGTTGGAAATAAACCCTGATTATTCATCCATAAACTAAATACAATGAAATACATCCTAACCCCCATTATCTTTTGCTTGCAGGCGGCCCTTCTTTGGGCCATGCCGGCGGAAGGTATTGCGCCCATCTTTCGGGCGGCCTTTTGCGAAAAAGACATCACGCCGGATATAGGCATGGAACAGCCTGGTGGTTATGGGAAAAGCTACCATAGAAAATTCCATGACCAATGTAAAGTTCGGGCCGCTGTATTCGATGATGGCCGCAAAAAAGTAGCCATCGTAGGTGTTGATCTTATTTTCATCACCCGTAAGGTGGTGCAGGTCAGTCGTGCCGAGATCCAGGAACAATGCGGTATCCAAGGCAGCGACATCATGATCGGAGCTTCCCATTCGCATTCCTCAGGCCCTATTGCCATGTCGGAACCTGGCGACTTTGACGATGCATCACCCATGGTGAAGGAACTCGCGACAAATATGTCTATTGTCTCTGACCCCGGCTTTATCCAGTACCTGCAGCAGCAGATTGTTGCTGCGGTCTGCGAAGCCCATAAGAATTTACAAGATGCCAAGTTGGCTGTAGGCGTAGGCCATGAAGATAAAGTATCTTTTAACCGTCGCCTACGCATGAAAAATGGACTCAGCTATTCCCATCCGGGGGTTGGCAATCCAGATATTATTGACTATGCGGGTCCTATCGATCCGGATGTGGGCACCATCGGCGTATGGGACATGAAAGATAATTTATTGGGGGTGATGGTCAATTTTGCTTGCCACGCAACAACAAACCCGGATGGTATTTCTGCAAATTGGATTGGCGCCATGGAGCGCACCTTACGCGGAGCAACAGGAAATGCAGCTCTACCTGTTGTCTTTCTGCAAGGCGCATGTGGAGATATTACCCAGGTGGATAACCTGGCCAAATATGCCAATCCAAATGCAGAAGATTGGTGGGAATTGGTCGGTGGCCGCGTCGGTGCGGAAGCCTATAAAACCCTGCTCTTAATAAAGCGAGGAGCCGGAAATGACATCCCTTTAGATTCAAGACAGAAAGTATGGCAAATAAAACGTCGGGTTCCAAGTGGGGAAAAAGTGAAGAAAGCTTTCGAATTGGTGAAACAAGGGCCCGAGAAAGCTGGCGCTACAGAATGGACTTTTGCGAAGGAAACGGTAATGTTGGATGCGATGATAAAGAAGAGACCCGAGGTTGAGGTGGAAGTACAAGCCATTCAGGTAGGGCCAGTTGCCTTGATTTCCAATCCGGCGGAGTATTTTGTGCAATACGGCTTAGATATCAAAAAGGGCAGTCATTTTCCTTTCACTTTTGTTGTAGAGTTGGCCAACGGTGTGGTAGGCTATGTTCCTACGGAAGAAGCCTTCGGTCCGAATGGTGGTGGGTATGAGACCCGACTAACCTCCTATTCGAATTTAGAAGTTACAGCAGGGCGCCAATTTGCCGATACTGGCATCAAGCTAGCCAATGAGATGAAACCCGGGAAAATCCCGCTACCAGCACTTCCTCCGGCAAAAACAGTGCCTTGGTCTTATGGCAATGTACCACCAGAATTAAAGTAGCCAATAGGATGGGAGAAAATTATTAGACCTTAGGCTTTGTTCTTGTGTATACAAGTTGTATATTTATTGCACGAGACAAAGCCTAAATTGATGATCGTCTCCTTGCCTGCAATAATTAGATAATTACCAAAATACCGCTCAGCATCACTGTCTGTTACAACAGCTAGGCTTAGCGTAAAAAACTAAAATTATGGAAAAGCTAAATAAGCACATCAATTGGGTAATCTTATATACTTTGTCCTTTTTTATCCTATGGCCACTACTTCCTGTGGCGCAACAAAGCAATAGCAGCAAAACATTTAAGGCAGGTGCCGCCTTAAGCAATATTACACCTTTTTTAGGAGGTGGTATCGTTGGGAACTTCGGTGAACCTCCAGCAGCCAAATACGTACATGACGAGCTGCATGCAAGATCTCTTGTGTTAGATGACGGCAGCAATAAACTGGCCTTCGTTATCTGCGATAATATCGGAATAGCACGTCATGTCTGCGATGCTGCCAAGCAACAGATTCAAGCACGCACGCAAATTCCAGTGCAAAACATTCTCATTGCCGGCACCCATACCCACTCTGCCACAAGTGCTGAAGGGGAAGGACTGCGGCGCAGAGGCTGGAACAAGGATCGTCCTTTAGATGAATATCAACAATTCCTGGCCCACCGCATCGCCGATGCTGTAGAGATGGCCATTCATAATTTACAGCCAGCCGAAATTGGTTGGTCTTCCGTCCATATTCCAGAGCATGTTTTCAACCGGAGGTGGTATCTTAAAAAGCCAGCGATTAATCCATTCGGCGTGATGGAACAGGTTAAGATGAATCCTGGCGTTGGCAATCCAGATTTAGATAAACCCGCAGGTCCTACCGACCCGGAATTATCCTTTATTTCCATACAGTCTACAAATGGAGAACCCATAGCCTTACTGGCTAATTATTCCCTGCATTATATCGGTGGTGTTCCGATGCACGACATCTCTGCAGACTATTTTGCTGTATTTGCCAATAAGATGAAAAGCATCCTACAACAAAAGGGGCAAACAGTTCCCTTTGTCGGCATAATGAGCAATGGCACCTCCGGCGATATCAATAATATTGATGTCAAAGCCACGGGCAGCAAATTCAAGCCCTACGAGAAAATGGAGCTTGTAGCAAATGATATAGCCGATAAGGTATTTAAAGCACAACAGCAGATCCGTTATCAGCCTTGGGTGAAATTGCAGGCCCAACAGGCAGATCTTACCTTGCAAATCCGCAAACCCGACCAGCAATTAAGCGCATGGGCCAAGCGGGTATTAGCCTTGCCTGAGGGCAGTAAGCCCCTCAACCATTCCTTAGAAAAAACCTATGCTGAACGAGTAACCCAACTGGCCAACGAGTGGCCAAATGAGATTGCCGTTCCGATACAGGCTTTCCGGATTGGCGACCTTCAAATTGGCGCCATTCCCTTTGAGACCTTTGCGGAAACAGGGCTTCATTTAAAGCAAAATCCTGCAGCATCGAAAACCTTTACCATCAGCTTTGCCAATGGCTCCTTCGGCTATCTTCCGCCTCCCGAGCAACATGCCCTCGGCGGCTATGAAACATGGCTTGGCACCAATCGCGTAGAAAAAGAAGCCTCACGAAAAATCGTCGCTCTCCTGGAAAAACAGTTTAAAGCAATGAGCCAGCAAGCGAAATAACCATAAACACCTAATCCTATTGGACATGAAAAGAATAATCTGCACATTTCTTATCGCTTTCCTTTTAATCAGCAGCCATGCGAATGGCCAGTCTGGGCAGGGTTCAGCCAGCTTCAAAGCTGGGGCTGCCACCAGCACCATCACCCCAAAAATTGGCTATTCCATCAATGGCAATATGCAAGATGTCACCGTCCGCAATGTCCACGATGATATTCATGCGCGTGCCATTGTATTAGACGATGGCCATACACAACTGGGCTTTGTGGTATTAGACCTGTGCATGGTCTATCGGGAGACCTTGGATAAAGCCAAGAAAAGAGCTTCCGAATTCACCGGCATCCCGGTGGAGAACATGATGATGTCGGCCACCCATACCCATTCGGCGGGGACCGCCTGTGGCGTATTCCAAAGTGACCCAACACCGGAATATCAAGAGTTTCTGGTCGAACGTGCTGCCGATGCTTTAATTCGAGCCTATGAAAATCGAGTTCCAGCCAAGATAGCTTGGGGAGTTGGCAAGGAAGACTCGGAAGTTTTCAACCGTCGTTGGTACCTGAAACCGGGCACTCCAATGCCAAACCCATTTGGCGGACAGGATAAAGTGAAGATGAACCCAGGCCTTGGAAATCCGAATAAAGTAAAACCTGCGGGCCCTACCGACACGGAAGTTCCAACCATGATGGTCCAGACCCTGGATGGAAAACCTATTGCCTTATTAGCGAATTACTCGCTCCATTATGTTGGAGGCACTGGCCCTGGCGAAATCTCCGCGGATTATTACGGCCGCTTTGCCGATCATATTGGCGAATTGCTACAAGCCAAAAAAGAACCCGGAAGCCCTTACTTTGTTGGGGTCATGAGCAATGGCACCAGCGGTGATATTAACAACATCAATTGGCCTAGCGATAAAATGGAGTCTTTCGGCCCTTATGAAAAAATGAATACGGTGGCTAAAAAAGTAGCCAATGCCTCTTATGCCGCCATTAAAGATGCGCCCACCCAAAACTGGGTCTCCTTAGCGGCTAAGCAAACGGAGCTGACCTTGGGCGTACGGAAACCTAATGCAGCCGAGATCAAACGCGCAGAACAGATTGTCGCTAAAGCGGAAGGCCCTACGATGAAATCTTTAGAAGAAATCTATGCCCGGGAAACCTTGTTAATGAAAGACTATCCCGACAACGTAAATATATTATTGCAGGTATTCCGTATTGGCGACTTGGCCATTACGGCCATCCCGGCAGAAGTATTTGTAGAAATCGGCTTAGAGTTAAAGGCAAAGAGTCCTTTTAAGCCCACCTTTAATATTGAGCTTGCCAACGGCTATAACGGCTATTTACCCACCCCTGCTCAGCATCGCTTAGGAGGATATGAAACCTGGCGCGCACGCTCCAGCTATTTAGAAGAAAATGCTTCGGACAAAATCTTGAAATCATTATTTGATTTATTAGCCAAACACAAAGCACAACAGAACAACGCAACTGCCAAGAACTAGTTATTCCGGTAGTTGCAACACATCCATGATAAACAACAATGAAAAACAAACTACTTGCCGTCGGTTTAGCTACAGCCATTTTAAGTTGCAAATCTGGCCATGAAAACAAACGTATTCAAGAAGCTTTTGATAGCTTTCAATTGGAAGAAGGCCTGCGCATTGACCTGATTGCAGCAGAGCCCTTGGTGATTGATCCGGTCGCTTTTGCCTTCGATGAAAACAGAAATATGTATGTGGTGGAGGATCGCGGATACCCAGATCCGGTTGAAGAAGGGGCGCCTCCTTCAACCCTAGGCAGAATTGCCTTCTTAACCGATACCGATGGAGATGGCAACTATGACAAGCGGCATGAATTTGCAACGGAACTAACCTATCCAAACGGGATATTACCTTGGAAAGGCGGAGTATTCATTACCTGCGCGCCCCATATTTATTACTTCAAGGATACCGATGGGGATGGGGTTGCAGACATCAAAAAAACAGTGCTGACTGGCTTTAACGATACGAAGACCGCACAAATTCGGATGAGCCACCCTATCTTAGGCTTAGACGGTTGGATCTATATTACCGGCGGATTGAACGGGGGATCAGTGACATCTCCAGAGCATCCGGAGCGCCCTGCTGTGACTTACACGGCTGCTGATGGCCGGTTTAATCCAGAGACTTTCGAATTCCAAGTAACCGGGGGTAAAAGTCAATTTGGACTCAGCATGGATCCTTTTGGCCATCGTTTTGGTTCCTCCAACAGGCATCCGGTGATGCAAATCTTAATGGAGCCCTGGAACCTCGCCCGCAACCCGCACTTAGTGTTCAACGAATCGGTACAAAATGTATCGCCTGTAGAAGCCGAAGCTGTGGTTTACCCCATTAGCAAAGCCGTTACAACGGCCGATTACATCCCGAGTTTGATGGGTAAATCGCATGCCGGCACCTTTACGGCAGCCAGTGGTTTAGTGGTATACAATGGAACAGCCTTGGGTTCAGCCTACCAAGGGAATATTTTTATCTGCGAATCAGCGCAGAACCTGGTTCAACGACAAATTGTGAAAGAAAACGGACCTAGCTTTAGCTCGGCCATTGCAACCGAGGGCAAGGAGTTCCTCGCATCTACGGATGAGTGGTTTCGCCCGGTATATGCGCAGCATGGCCCAGAAGGAGGATTATACATTGCCGATATGCATCGAAAAGTAATCGACCATCCGGCCTATGTTCCCGAAGAGATGCGCGATAAGCTAGACTTTGAAAGTGGTAAAACCGACGGTCGGATCTACCGCATCGTCCAGGAAGACTTTGACACGAATAAGGATGATAAATTTGGTAAAGTAGAGAAGGGTGCAACGACTGCTGACTTGGTCGATGCCCTTTCCTCTCCTGATGAATGGAAACGTGCAACCGCTTTCCGCCTTTTACTAGAGCAAAAACCAAAAGACGCAATTTCTTTATTAGCGCAGGCAGCAGTAAAAAGCGAACAAGAAGCAGGGAGAGTGAGAGCGCTATGGTTATTGCAAGATCTGAATGCTTTAGAAGCAACCCACATCCAGCAGGTATTGGCAGATCCTTCGGCGGCAGTCCGCGAACAAGGAGCCCAACTCTTAACAAGCGATAATCCGGCCTTTGCGACTGCAAATGCAGCCCTATTAAAGTTGGCAGATGATCCTTCTGCCCGTGTAAGGTATTACGCTGCTATTTCCTTAGGAAATCGTAACAGCGATGATGCCATTCAGGCCTTAGCTAAAATTGCAGCAAAAGATGGTGCCGATAAATGGAGCCGAGCGGCGGTATTAAGTGGACTATCGGGCAAAACGCAAGCCTTTATGCAGGCCTTTAAGGCCAGTAGTCCTGCCGAACCAAAAGCTTACGCGGCGGTGATGCAAGACATAGGCCGATTAATTGGTCAATCCGGCAGCTTAGCAGAGTCTCGTAGCTTTTTTACCGATTTAATAAGCCCTGAAGCCATAGATTCCTGGAAAATCTCGGCCATGCTTGGCTTAACCGAAGGCATGAGCGGACGTAGAAAAGAATTAGCAACCGTGAAAAAAGGCTTGCTTTATGCGGTTAATGGTAGCGATGCGAGTCCGCAGCTAGATCAGATGCTGGAACGCTTAAAGGAAATTGCCTTGAAAGATAGCGCGGCTACCCAATTAAACGCTATCGCCTTATTAGGCTATAGTACCTATCCGCAGGCAGAAGCTACCCTTCGGCAATTATTAGACGCCCGTTATCCACCAAATGTTCAAATGCAAGCCATTAATGCCATTAGCCGTCTTCAAGATCCTAAGGGTGGAGAAATGCTAACAGAAAAGGAGAAGTGGAAATCACTCTCCCCTAAGGTGAAACCAGCCGTTGTTGCCGCCTTGGTTACCAACAATGTCTTCATTCCTGTTTTATTTCAAGCCATTGAGTCCGGACGCATTGCGGCGGCAGAAATCTCTTCTGTAGACCGTGTTCGGCTAATGAAAAGCAAGGAAGCAAGCGTTAGTGCGAAAGCGAATGAGCTGTTTAAGGAACTAGAGGGCGGAGACCGCATGACGGTTTACCAAGATTATAAAGCCATTTTGGGGAAAGCAGCCAATGCCAAAGCAGGAGCCGCGATATTCCAAGCCCAGTGTGCCGTTTGTCATACCTATGCCGGCAAAGGCGGTAATGTAGGGCCTGATCTTAGTGGGGTTAAAAACCAACCGGCAGACGCACTCTTACTGCATATTTTGGTGCCTAACTACGAAGTCTATCCCTCCTATCAATCGGTATTGGTGAAAGCAAAAGACGGCAGTGCTGTATCCGGCTGGGTGCTATCAGAAAATGAAAACAGCCTAACCATTCGTACAGCGACAGGTGCTGATGTAGCGATATTGCGAAGCAATATTGAATCATTAAGCAACTCCGGACTTTCATTAATGCCTGACGGACTGGAGAAAACCATGTCTAAGGACGACATGGCAAACCTGATTGAATACTTGAAAAAGGGAGATGCAAAGTAATTTTTTGTAATTTAACTTGTATATACAACCTGTATTTATATCTTTGTAATAGAAACCTAATCAAATACGCTATAAATCTGTAGGAATGCCTATATTGAATAGATAAACCTACGCATTTCAATAAACCGAATTCAACCATTAAAAAAACAAGAGGAGGTTACATATGAAAAGAATGATCGGCATGCTCGGAGTTGCATGGATCTTGATGTCTTTTTCCAGCGGTATAACCCTGGAGCCATCAACCAGCAATACTCCCCCGAAAAAACCTAAAACTATTCAGTTATTCAACAAAAAGAACTTGGACGGCTGGTACATCTTTATTCAAGATCGTGGCCGTCATCAGGATCCTAAGGGTGTATTTACAGTCAAGGATGGTATTTTACGCATCTCAGGTGAAGAATGGGGTTGTATTACGACCAATGAAGAATACGAGAACTACAAATTAATCATGGAATTCAAATGGGGCGAATTGACCTTTGGAAGCCGGAAAGAAAGAGCACGCGACAATGGCTTGTTATTCCATTCCGTGGGTGACGATGGTGGATATTCGGGCATTTGGATGCGTTCCATTGAGTGTAATATTATTGAAGGTGGTGTTGGCGATTTTATCGTTGTAGGCGATGGCACCGACAAGTTCAGCATTACCAGCCCGGTTGCTAAAGAACGCCAAAGCGGGACCCCTATCTATCAAAAAGGCGGCGAATTGGTCACCATCAACAAGGGGCGGATCAATTGGTCAGGACGTGATCCAAATTGGAAGGATGAGTTAGGTTTTCGTGGCGCTAAGGACGCTGATAAACCAGTAGGTGAATGGAATAAACTGGAATGTGTGGTTCACGGCGACATCATTGATATTTATGTCAATGGAAAGCTGGTTAACCAAGCCATCAACGTACGCCCTTCCAAAGGGAAGATCCAAGTACAGTCAGAAGGCGCCGAGATGTTTGTTCGCCGCTTAGATATGATCCCTTTAAAGGCACCTAAAAAATAAAACAGCATGAAAAATTACCTTTTAGTCATTCTCATCTTGGGTTTGTTGAGCTTCAGTAGCCCTAGTTCTGCCCAAACGAAAACCTTGTTCAATGGAAAAGATTTAACCGGTTGGACAGTTCATGGTACAGAAAAATGGTATGTAGAAAATGGGGAATTGATTTGTGAAAGCGGACCAGATAAACAATATGGGTACTTATCTACGAATACCAGCTATAAAAATTTTGAACTCAACTTGCAATTTAAGCTCGAAGCCAATGGCAACAGTGGCGTATTTATCCGTTCGGATATCGACGGCTTGAAGATTAAAGGCTGGCAAGTTGAAGTAGCGCCTCCCGGGTCCAATAGCGGGGGTATCTATGAGTCATACGGTCGTGGTTGGTTAATCCAACCGGGGGCAGAGGAACAAAAAGCCTTAAAAGCTACCGATTGGAATAAAATGCGCATTGTAGCCAAGGGTAATGAAATTACAACTTGGATCAATGGCAAGCAGATGGTTCACCTATCCGATCAAAAAATAGGCGATGCCCAAGGCTTTATTGCTTTACAGATTCACGATGGCGGTGGCATCAAAGTACGTTGGAAAAATATTAAGATCAAAGAACTCAAATAAATCGACCCTTGGTTATGGAAAATCAAAATAAAAAAGTTCGCATCTTGGTGGTAGGTTGTGGCAATATGGGAGCTTCCCATGCCTGGGCTTACCATATTATGGACGAATTTGAAATTGTAGGCTTGGTATCCAGAGGAAAAAGCAAAGAGCTATTGAATGAGAAAATGGGAGGCGGCTATCCTTTGTATGATGATTTTGAGACGGCCTTAGCAGCAAGCAAACCCGACGCGGTTTGTATCTCGACCTACCCAGACACCCATGAAGCCTATGCCGTAAAAGCCATGGAAAGTGGCTGCCATGTTTTCGTGGAAAAACCAATCGCCAGTTCGGTGGAAGGTGCCGAGCATGTGCAACAGGTGGCAAAACAAACGGGTAAAAAATTGGTAGTAGGCTATATTTTGAGGCATCACCCTTCTTGGATTCAATTTGTGAATATGGCTGGCGATTTAGGCAAGCCCTTAGTGATGCGGATGAACCTGAACCAACAAAGCGATGGTGCGATGTGGACCTTGCACCGCAACCTGATGTCGAGCTTAAGCCCGATTGTTGATTGTGGCGTACATTATATCGATGTGATGTGTCAGATGACTCGCTCTAAACCGACACAAGTTTATGCCATTGGCGCCAGGTTAACCAACGAGATTCCCCAAGACAATTATAATTATGGCAACCTACAGATTCGCTTTGAAGATGGCTCTGTAGGTTGGTATGAGGCTGGTTGGGGCCCTATGGTTAGTGAAACGGCCTTCTTTGTAAAAGATGTGGTAGGCCCGAAAGGATCCGTTTCTATCGTGGCCAAAGAAGCCGGAGGCACCGGAAAATCGGGGTCTATTGAAGCGCATACCAAAACCGAATCCATTTTACGCCACCACGCCAGTTTAACGAAGGAAGAACTCTTTGCACAGGAAGATGAATGGTTTGACTTAACCGATGAACCCGATCATCAAGAACTCTGCAACCGTGAGCAAGCCTATTTTTTAAAGGCTATTCAAGAAGATGTAGACTTAAGCGACCATATTGAAGATGCGGTAAACAGCTTGCGCATTGCCTTTGCCTGCGATAAGTCGGTGAAAACCGGCGAAGTTGTCCGTTTATAAACAAAGAACAGCATATATTAATCAACATAAACACCTCTATTTAAACCCTTAGCAATGAGAAAGATAAGTAGGCTTGCCGAAACCTGGTGGGATTATACTACCTTGGATGAACAGATTATGCGCGATGCTGCCCAGCTTAGCGAAAAAGATTTACTGCAATTGAGCCGCCCGGGATTCAAAGTGATATTCCATGAAACCTTGGAAGAGTTTTACCTGGCCGAGGCCTTGCAATACATTGAAGCCTGGAAGCAATCGACAGCAGCTGCACCGGCAGGTATCTGCGGACCTATTGGCCCTACCGAACAACTACCCTTAGTAGCTCAATTGGTCAATAGCCTAGAAATAAACCTGAAAAACTGCCATTTCTGGGGCATGGATGAATGGTATGAACATGGCACTGAAGTGCCTGACACCCATCCTCTTTCTTTTGTGAAAGCAAATCGTGATTTACTCTTCAACAAAATCAAGCCCGAACTACGTATGCCGGAGGAGAACATTCATTATCCGCTGGCATCTAACTTGGCCGAGTATACTAAAAGTTTTGATGAGATTCGTTGTGTAACCATGCAAGGCGGACAGGGTGATGCCAAACATTGGGCCTTTAACGATCCGTTGAAGCGCAGTGGTGCTTATGCCGATGCGCCGCCAACCGCCGAAGAATACCGGCAATTGAGTGCCCGTATTGTCGATTTACACCCCATTACCTTAATGCAAAATGCACGCACTTCAGGTGGTGGCTATGTGGTTGGGGTACCAATGCAAGCGACCACCGTAGGCCCGGTAGAGACTTGGAAGGCCGAGCGGGTTAGCATTTGGCAAGCCGGCAATCATGACAACCCCTTTGGGATGCGATTGACAGCTTTCATGATTTCCAAAGGTATTGTGGATACCGCCGTGCCAATGTCTTTATTGGCGGACCACCCAAATGTGGAGTTCCATTACTACCGGAAAGCAATTAAATCTGTAGACACTGAAATGCACTAACCTTTCACATGAACGATACGAATAAAACGATATTAGCCTTAGTTGCCCATCCGGATGATGCTGAAATCCTATGCGCCGGTACCTTAGCCCAATTAAAGGAGAAGGGCTGGCAGATAGAAATGGCCACCATGACGCCGGGCGATTGCGGAACAACAACCCTTAGCCGTGAGGAGATTGGCCGGATTCGCAAACAAGAAGCCGCAGATGCCGCTAGCTTATTGGGTGCTAATTACAACTGCCTGGAATGCGATGATGTCTTTGTGCTGTACGACAGACCGAGCTTATTAAAAACCATCGCCTTAATTCGTAAAACAAGGCCACAAATTGTGATGACCATGAGCCCTTCCTGCTATATGGTCGATCATGAAATGACCAGCAAATTAGTACAGACAGCCTGTTTTAGTGCGGGTATTGTGAATATAAAAACCGAAGGTGCCGAACCTTATTTTTACACGCCACATCTCTATTACTTAGATGCCATGGAAGGCAAGGATAAATTTGGCGAAGCGATAAAACCCGGTATGATCGTAGATATCAGCGATAAAATCGGTATGAAGGAGGAGATGTTAGCCTGCCATGCCTCGCAACGCACCTGGCTTCGTGAACACCATGGTATGGATGAGTACATCATTGCCATGAAGGCTTTTTCATCCCATCGGGGCGAACAAATCGGGGTAGCCTATGGCGAGGGATTCCGTCAGCACCTAGGCCATGCCTTCCCGCAGGACAATATTTTACAAGCAGAACTCGGCGATTTAGTCCATGTCGACTTTTAACCAATCGCAATCTATTACCTATAATGAATACAAGCTATGAAATCATATCGCCTGAACAGGCTTTTTAATAGTAAGTCTGGCCATTGTTTTGATGTGGCCATAGACCATGGTTTTTTTAATGAATACGGCTTTTTGCAAGGCATCGAAAGTGTTCAAAAATCGGTAGACATCTTAGTCGATGCAGCTCCCGATGCCATTCAGCTGACCGTTGGTCAAGCAGACTACCTGCAATCCATTCCTGGTCGGGAAAAACCTTCTTTGGTTCTTCGTACCGATGTGGCCAATGTTTATGGCAAACAATTGCCAAGGACGCTCTTTAGCCGGATGATTGAAAACCCCATTGAACAGGCCATTCGTTTAGATGCGGTTTGTGTGGTGGTCAATCTATTCAGTATTCCTGACGAGCCTGAAGTAACCGATCAATGTATCCAGAACATTCTGAAAATAAAACCAGAAGCAGATCGCTATGGCATTCCCTTGATGGTAGAACCTTTGGTGTTCCGCCCGAATAGCGAAGCCGGAGGCTATATGGTGAATGGCGATCCGGAGAAGATCATTCCTTTAGTACGACAAGGGGTTGAACTCGGCGCCGATATCATTAAAGCAGATCCGACCGATGATGTTTCCTTATACCATCGTGTGGTTGAAATTGCCGGCAAGATTCCAGTCTTGGTACGTGGCGGCGGTAAAGCAAGTGACGCTGAGATCTTGGAGCGCACCTATCAGCTGATGCAGCAAGGCGTCAAGGGGATTGTGTATGGGCGTAATGTGATTCAGCATGCCAATCCTGGGGGCATGACGCAAGCCTTAATGGCCATTGTGCATGAAGGCAAAAAACCAGCAGAAGTAATTGACCTTTTAAGCTAAAATTGATGAAAACAGTACGTGTTGGTATTATCGGCGGTGGATTAATGGGCAAGGAAGCAGCCAGTGCCTTCGGGCGTTGGTTTACCTTGAACAACTATCCTGTAAAGGTGCAACTGACCGCAGTTTGCGACCTGAACGAACAAGCATTGGAATGGTATAAACAAATTGAAACCGTTTCTCTATTAACCACAGATTATACCACACTGATACATAGTGAACAGGTGGACGTGGTTTACATTGCAGTACCTCATCACCTGCATAAATCGATGTACATCGAAATTCTGCAAGCCGGCAAAGATTTATTAGGCGAAAAACCCTTCGGCATTGACCTAAAAGCCGCCGAGGAAATCATTAATACCGCAAAATCATTAGGGCGATTTGCACGCTGTAGTTCCGAAATGCCCTTCTTTCCGGGTGCCCAACGCGTAGTTGAGGAAGTAAAGAGCGGTCGTTTAGGCCGGATTATAGAGATTAAAGCGGGCTTTTTACATGCCAGCGATATGAACCCTCAAAAACCCGTAAACTGGAAGCGTCAATCGGCCTACTGTGGTCAGATTGGTGTGATGGGCGACTTGGGTATCCATGTTCTCCATATTCCTTTACGCCTGGGTTGGCGTCCGGAGATTCTATTTGCCCAACTGCAGAAAATAATAACCAAACGGCCCGATGGCAAAGGGGGCATGGCCGATGCTGACACTTGGAATAATGCTATTTTAACCACACAGGTGCATAGCGACGGAGATGAGCCCATTCCGATGACCTTGGAAATGAAACGCCTGGCGCCCGGCGAAACCAACACCTGGTATATTGAGGTGTATGGCACCGAAGGTGGTGTAAAATACAGCACCAAGGACACCAAAGCCTTATGGACCTTTAATTGGAACCAGGGGAATGAGCAGTCTTGGCAACGTACCGACCTCGGCTTTCAAGTTCCCTTCCCAACCATTACCGGCGGTATTTTTGAACCGGGATTTCCCGAAGCCTTTATGCAGATGCTGGCTGCCTTCTTCGCAGAGCGGGAGGGGAAATTAGACGGTCGATTTGGCTGTGTAACCCTGGAAGAGGTACTGGCCAGCCATGAGATTTTCGATGCCGCCCTCCTATCGCACCAGGATCGTAAATCAGTAGACATACAGACGGTGGCAAGCTAAACATCCCATGTATTTAAAAGAAATAAATTAGGCGTTTATTAATTGACAACACGTATGCAGCAAGCGCAACGATCGGGCATCTTGGCCGCCGGAAATTGGATTTTAGATGAGGTTAAGCTTATCGACAAATTCCCCGAAGAACAATCCCTGGTCAATATCCTAGATGAATATAAGAGTAACGGCGGCTCCGCCTACAATATCCTATCGGCCTTAGTTCGCTTAGGCGCAGCATTCCCCTTGGAGGCCATCGGCCTCGTTGGTGATGATGCTCACGGCCGCTGGATTTTAGCAGACTGTAAACAAGCCGGTATCAATTGCGATCAATTGAAGAGCCTGCCAGATGTTCCTTCCTCCTATACCTTAGTGGTATCCGTAAAACAATCGGGCAAGCGTACGTTCTTCCATCACCGTGGCGCCAATGCCAAGCTCGAGAAGTCGCATTTTAACCTCAACCAATCGCAAGCAAAAATATTCCACCTGGGCTACCTATTGCTATTGGATAAACTGGACGAAATTCAAAGTAATGGCCGAACCCAAGCCTCTGAAATTTTGGAAGAAGCCAAACAACAAGGATTTATTACTACCGTAGACCTGGTCTCTGAAAACAGCGATCGCTTTACCAACATTGTCCCTTGTGCCCTACCTTATGTCGATTACCTCTTTCTAAATGAGTTTGAAGCCAGTAGACTGGCGGGAATCGACCTGATGGAGCTGCATGATGAACAAGAAATGGAACGCCGATGCATGCAGGTGTTTGATAATATTTTCGCCATGGGCGTGCAAGATTGGATCATCATCCATTTCCCCGCAGGGGTCTGGGCCGCGCAACGCAATGGCCTCCGCCTCTTTCAACCGAGCTTATTCCTACCGGAAGGCTATATCGTGGGAAATAACGGCGCCGGAGACGCCCTAGCCGCCGGAATTCTTCTTGCCGTGCATGAGGGATGGCCCATGCAAGAGGCGCTGAAACTCGGCGTATGTGTGGCTGCCGCTAGTCTGGCCGATGTTACTTGCTCGGACGGGATAAGCGATATAAAAAGCTGCCTTGAGCTGGGAGAAGAACTCGGGTTTAGGAAATAGCATTGCTTTTTTCTGAAGCTTTTCAAGGCCGTATCCAGCCCCACTGCAAAGGGGATTGATACGGGTTTGAAAGGGGAGTGAAAGGGGTCTGCAATGGAAATGAAAAAGGAAAGCCCCGAACTATTTCGGGGCTTTTCACATCAAAAAAAGATAAACAATTACCTCCTTTTATGAATAATGAAGTCTTAAGGAAGTACGATGGGAACTTCTACTTTTTCCGTGTAGAAGGAGTCAATGGCTCCCTTTTCAGGAAGGAAAATAGTCCTGTAAGATAAACCCGATTTAAAACTTCCTAGAATACTAGATTTTTCAGAAGGTGAAATCAAGGTATCTACTGATCTATTATTAAGGTCAACATATTGCATTTCGACAGCAACGCTTTTTTCAACGGCACCATGCCAGTTAATTGTCAGTCCTTTAGTTACAGTGGAATAACTAGAACTTTTTACTTTCCTATTATGGAGTGATGCTTGAAATAAATCACCATACACTTTAATGTTTAGAGGTAATGGAATAGATCTATTCTTCAGCTCACTATTCGTTGTAACCAATTCAAAGGCATAATTATTTTCCTCTAAATTTCCGACAATGACATCAACTGGTTCCAGCCTAGATTTTGTTGGTATATCTAAAAGCAGGGAGTCTTTTTTTAGGTTCCAAAACAACAGAATTTTCTTGGCCTTGGGGTCGGAAGTCCAATAACGGATTAATGCTCTTTTATTTCCGCTCATCACTTTAGCGGAATCAGGCTGACCTACATATACCTGTTCTCCATCTTTGAGATATTTATCATGTAGATCATTCATTTTTGAACAAGATCCAAGTGTTAATAAAAGAATGAATAAAGCGAAACAGGTACCTATATAATTTTTATTACTTCTCATAATTATCATATTAATAAGCATTATTATTTTTGAATTTGGCCAAAGAAGCTTACTTCCATAATTTGAGTATGGGTTGTTGAACCCCAAGTTTCATGGACCACTAATCGAATATAACGGATTGCTGGAGATTCCAAATCAACCATATAATCTTCCCCTTTACGTCCGGCATATTCCATATCCTCTTCTGACACTTGGCCTAATGGTAGTCCACTGGGTTTATAAGAAAGGAAGTCCCCAAGTTTTTTCCAAGTACTAAAGTCCTGATTTACATTAGGATGTTCAGATCCCCAAACTTCAAACCGTTTTACATTGGCTCCTGTATATAATTGAGCAGCATCTGAACGTTGAAATATTTTAAAGCGGCTTAATTTAGCCGTTTGGCCCAAATCAAAGGTTATATTCATTGGTTTTGCCATGCCAGTAGGGGTACTAAACCCAGGAGTGGCCAACGACTTATTCCACATATTCTGTAAAATCCAACCTTGGCCCAAATCTTGGTATGGAAGACCCGGCGGATTCCAACGTGCAAACTTCCCTTTGTCTAATTCCTCTTCAAATAATGGAAAAAACCTTCCTACTTTTGTTTCTGTTCGATTTTGCCAACGATCACGAACGAATACCGCAAACTCTTGATCCTTCGACTCTTGACCTCGGACATTTGAAATTCCGTTTTTTGCATTTGTATAAATATGGTCTATTTCCACAAATTTATTCGTTTCATCTTTTCGCATTACCGTAATGACAACGTCTGATTTATTTTCATTTTCCCATACTAATCGAATTCCACCAAAATCATTGGACATTTGAATACTCGAAAAAACATCATAAATCGGTGCGTCTAAAGGTTTAATTTTAACATTGATCGGTTTAGACTCGTTTTTACTTCGATCGCCTGTCAAAATTTGTACGTCCTGTTCACGCGATTTCCCTAAACCTTCTATTAAAATAGTATTAGTATAAGCAGAAGATTTTTGCTCCACCTGCTCACCATTATCAAGATGGTAGATTACTTTTACATAAAGTAAGTCTTCGTCAGACGGCAAGTCATATGATAAAATAGCTCCTCCACTTAAATTTTCAACCCCCACATTTTTAACATTATCCGGAGCCACATTATCTAAAGGATACTGTCCAACTTCCTGATCGACACATGCACTGAGCAATAGCATCCCAAAGATTGGATATATAAGATAATTTCTCATGGTTATTCTCATTAATTTCATAATTCATATTTTGCTTACCATCCAATATTTTGAATTAAATTTCTATTGATTGATAATTCACTTTGTTTAATTGGCCAAAAAACATCTTTGAGGTTATATCTCAAATTATTAATGGTTCGAACCATATAAAAATCCGCCGGTTCTTTCTCTTCAATATTCCATCCTTGAACAGGCTCTCCAAACTCCTGCACCGCTATTTTCCAACGCCTTGCATCCCATAGTCTATGGCCCTCAAACATCAATTCAATATTCCGTTCACGTCTAATAATATCACGCATACCAACTTTGGATAAATATTTATCTGGAAATTTGGAATGCGTGGCCCAAGCCTCCTCTACAGAAGGAATACCAGCTCTTTCTCTAATAGCATTTACATACTTATAGACTTCCTGGTTTGGCGTTTGCAAAGACTCATTAAGTGCTTCAGCATACATTAAATAGAGATCTGCTAATCGAAGAATGGGAAAGTCCCAACGTTTTTCAATGTAGGTTTTTACATTAAAAACAGATTCTATGTTCGCTAATTTCTTTATGTAATAGGAGGAAATAGAATAGCGCTCTATACCAACTCGCCCAGATTGTTGTCCAAATCTGCAGTTCACTGGCCATTGTTGTTTTTCATTTAATCGCCCTAATCCAAACCACAAACCAGCATCCACAGCAAGGCTTCCATAAAAACGATATTCACGATTTAAATGTAAATTAATAGTCTGCACGTTTTGTTGCAATAACAAATCGTGATCTATACCTGTTGTCACTAATTCATAACGCCCCTCGTAATCATAGTTTACATCCTCCTCTATCGGCACGCCATTTTTCGTGTAAAATTCTTCTACAGCTTTTAAAGTGGGAACAGTTACAGAGCGCACAAATGATGCATGATCACCATGCAATGCAGGCAGCGTGTATTCTTCTAAAATGCGACTATTTCCATAATGTCCAATTCCCCATATCCGCTCCTGGTTCCACTTGTCGGTAACCACTCGACCAGCCGTTAACACCTTCCTAGTGGTTTCAGAAATATTTAGCGACTGATTATTGAATTCATAGAGTTTAATTCCAGCTTCATGACAAATATCTATCGCTGCCTTACAAGCTTGTGCGGCCTTTTGCCATTTACCTTCCTCGGCAGTTTGATTAAATAATTGAGTACCTTTATTATCTACGAAGGTGCTATAATCTTTATTTCCATTAAACAATGGGCTGGCAGCAGTGAGCAATACTTTCGCTTTCATGCTTAGGGCAATGGGTTTGGTAATCCTGCCCAATTCCGAAACTTCAAGATCGATTTTTAACGGTAAATCATCAATAGTTTTGTCTATTGTTTGAACTATATAATCTACAACCTTATCAATAGGCTCTCTATAAACTGCCACATCTGAGGGGTTTGCATCAATTGGAAGATTTTCATCCACAACAGGAATAGGTCCATACATTTGCATCAGAAAGAAATGATAATAGGCCTTTAGGAAATTAACTTCTGCCGCCCATCTTTTCTTTTCATACTCATCTAAATCTCGAACTTCGTCTATTTTGTTTAAAAAGATATTACAATCCCGAATTGCCTGCCAAAGATTCGTTGCTCCATTTTCGCCATTCCAATAATTCAAAATTGGCGAGGTTACCCTATTTCCATCGCGCAACAATTGAAACCCAAGTTGAGGAAGCCATTCAACCCCACTATTAGACCAGGTATAATCATCAAACATACTTGGTGATTGGGGTAGCCCGTGTCGAGGCATATATGAATAACAAGTAAACAAATACTGTTCTGCTCGTATGCGATCTTTAAATGCATAATCGAGTGTGGCTACATTATCAGGCACAATATCGAGGTACTTATCACAAGAATTCAACAAGAAAGTTGCCAATAAGCAGTTAATAATCCATATTTTCTTTTTCATAATTCGCATCTTAAAATGAGATTTGTAAACCAATATTTCCAACACGTTGAACAGGGTAGCCTAAACCGTTTCCAGCCATCTCAGGATCCCATAATTTAAATTGACTAAAGGTGAGTAGGTTTACTCCACTGGCATATAACCGTGCCTTTTGTACGCCAAATTTACTAGTCCAGTTTTGTGGAAACGTGTAACCTGCCTCTACAGATTTTAGCCTTAAAAACGATCCATCGCGCATAAACCAAGTACTTACGGCATTATTGTTTTCATTTTCTTTAAAGGATAAACGTGGCCAAAGAGCATAAAGGTCGCGGTTTGCTTCAGACCAATGACTATCTTGGTAGGCTTTTAATAATGCATTTCCATTAATGCCAATAAATGGTGCAGTAGCTTTACTATCAATCCAAAAGGATTCTCTCCCTAGCCCTTGAAAGAAACAGGAGAAATCTGCACCTTTCCAGCCCACAGAAACTCCAAAACCATAAACAACTTGTGGAACGGTAGGAAAACCTATAGGCACCCGATCAATTTCATTAATTTGACCATCGTTATTAATGTCCTTATATTTAATATCCCCAGCCATAACTTCAGGGCCTTGATAAGGCGAGTTTTTCACTTCATTATCATCCACAAATAAGCGTTCAGCTACATAGCCCCACCGTTGGCCGTAGGAGTAACCTACTGTGGATCGCCATGGAGTATCTCCATAATCGGGTTCAGAAACTGCTACCATTTCACTAACTGCATAAGTGAAGTTTGCCCTTGCACTTAACCATATTCCAGAGTTAAAGCTTTTACTAAAATCTAGCGATGCATCGAGACCTGAGCTTTTCATTTCCCCTAAATTCGCTCTTGGGGTAACTTGTAAGCCCATTGTAGCAGGTATATGACTGCGGGTTAAAAGAATATTTTTGCGATTTTCTTTATATATATCTGCGTTTAAGGTGAGCACATTCGCAATTTTCAATTCCACCCCAAAGTTTGATTTATATGCTGTTTCCCAAGTAATATTTGAGTTTTCATAGCGAGAAATAGAGATACCATTCTTAGTATATTGGAAATCAGAACCAAAAGTATACCCCCTAGTACTATTGTTCATATTCATTTGAGATAAATAATAAAATCGATCCTCTGCCGAACCAATAGCATCATTTCCAACTAAGCCATAGGTTGCTTTTAGTTTGAACATTGAAATAACCCTACGGATACCATCGGACCAAAACGGTTCGCCTGACACGTCCCATGCTGCTCCAATAGAAGGGAAAAAGCCAAAACGATTATTCTTATCAAACCGCTCTGACCCATTATAACCGAAATTACCCTCTAAAAAATAGCGATCTAAGAAGGAATAAGTAGCACGACCAGACAGACCTAAATTCCGATATGCTAAGGATTTTTGTAATGTACCCGCATTTCCTATTAACGAGTTTCTCATAACAAATACGAGCAATCCACTTAGGGCATGCTTTTCCCCCAGCTTCTTGTCATAATTTAATGCCGCTTCCATATAACTATTAGTACTGATTTCTTTAGCCCCTTCCGCATAATCTAAATGCTCTTGACCACTTTCCGGATTAATACCAACAATGCTATATGAATCATTAATTTTATCGTACATGCCCACTTTATAATAGAAGGGTTTATAAAAGCGCTGCACATCGAAATAAGCGTATCTATTTGTACTAAATAATCCTCTTGCCTTTAGGCCTGGAGTAATAAAACTCAAATCTTGTTTAAGTTCAAATTGAGCCATCATCAAAGATTTTGAGTAATCTTTATAACCTCGCATCAAGTCGGCATAAGGGTTTATATACTCACCTGTACCCGAGTTACCAAATAAGATATGCGTTACATTTTCATGCGCATCATCAACTGGGTAATAAGCTGGGAACAGTACAGGATTTGATCGAACGACTTTATTATACAAGGAGGTAGCACTTTCAAGTGGCCCTGTATAATCATCAAAAGTGCCGTGCAATCTAATTATTGCTTCTGTTGAATTGGTTACATTAATGTTGATGTTAGATCTTAGTAGATATTTTTTCAAATCTATATTGCTATTGAAGTTATTCCGTTCATCAACATTCAACATCCCATTATCTTTATTATATGTTGCTGCGATATAATAGCGCGCTACTTTTCCCCCGCCACTAACATTAAAATTTAACCGATCATTAACTGTATAGTCTTTAAAGAGAGTTGATTGCCAGTCGGTCACTGGGTACATTAAACTATTGCTTCCCTTTTCCGTATTTTCAATCTTCTCCTGGCTATACATCATAATACCTAAAGGGTCTCGGGTCAGAATAGATTCATTATGCAATCGCATATAAGAAATTGGATCCGCTAACTCAATATTTTGAGTAGCTCCAGATAATGATCTTTCATAACGGACGGAAACAGAAGCTTTTCCCTCCTTACCTTCTTTTGTACTGACAAGTATTACCCCATTAGCACCTCGAGCGCCATATAAAGCCGTTGCAGAGGCATCTTTCATGATGGAAAAACTGGCAATATCATCAGGTTGCAATCGGGCAAGATCTTCAGAGCGCATTTCTACCCCGTCAATCAAAATTAATGGGCTTGAGGCATATCCAAACGTTGTGACACCTCGTATAAAGAAGTCTGCATTATCTTGGCCTGGTTCGCCACTACGTTGATAAGCCACAAGACCGGCAACTCGCCCAGCTAATGCAGTGGTTAAATTGCTGGAAGGAACCTTTAGTTCAGAAGGATTTATGGTAGACATAGAACCCACAGTTTCCTTTTTCCGTTGCGATCCAAAAGCCACCACAACGACTTGCTCTATCTCCGCATCTGATGCTTGCATGATCACATTAATTTCCCTTCTGCCTCCTACTGGTACTTCCTGGGTATGATAGCCGACATTAGAAAACAGGAGAATTGACGAACTATTGGTTATACGTATGACATACATACCTTTTTCGTCCGTGGATGTACTTACTTTCTCATTTCCTTTTACCGAGATAGATACGCCAGGTATAGCTTGTCCCAAACTGTCAGTTACTAGACCAGCCACTGTAACTTGTTGTAAAAGCAATTGGCTATCAGGAAGTCTTAAAGATTCCCTTTTAAAGTTTTCAAATGAATTTTCGGGCCTCTCAAGGGCATAATTGTACAATGGCATGAATAATAAGTAGAAATACCAGAGGTACAATATCCCCTTAAACCCCAGTAGTTTAATTGGAATTTTCATAATTTTTGGTTAGTTTTTTATGTTTTACGCGAATTGGTTACAGTCAAACTTTGCAAAGATTTCAATAGGAACCGGCTAATAATAAATATGTATGACTTATTGCCAAGATAGGAACTAATTTTATATATACAAATATTTTAATAAGTATTACATATGTAAATAAGTTTAAAGGTTTCTACTGGGTTTAATTATTGTATGATTTGAGAATCAACTTTATAAAAAACTAAAACCATAAAGCAAGTGCAAAGCACCGTATTTTAATTGAGAATCTACTAATATAAAATGAAAAAGATGAGGTGTGAAAAAACTGCTTCATGTAACATGAGCGTAAGTTTTTTAAATAAGTCAGAAAAAAAGAATTCAAATATTATTGATAAGCCTATCCTTTATCAGGAAGCCCATACCAGTAGCCAATATGCAAAGCAGTATTTAGGTTCATCGGCCTTGCATCGCGAAGAATGACTTCTGGTATGTCTTAGTAGCCTCCAGGAGTAAACATCGTTAAAATCCTTTTCTCCAAGTCCTAATCAACAAGCCGTTTTACTTCCATATTCACGAAATATCTAATTTAACTCGTTATAATTATATTTTCATTTTTTTGTATTATTTTGACTAAATAAAATTATTGGATAAATTTATTTACTTTTATTATCTAATTTTGCAGTCCAACGTTCATTTATTGCAGAATTTAACGACACCACGCTACACTAATATTAACTCAAACGACACACTGTTTTTTTACATAATTAATCCAATATGATAGCACTTTACCCGAGCATTTATGAAAATTGAACTGACGCGTCTGAATTATCCCCGCATTCAAACAATTATTAATATCCCCGATGACCTACAAGATGACGCTGCTGATGATTTTGTGGAAATTGTGGCGAGTAAACAATTAGAGGAGTTAAACGTCGAAAGGAAGAGTTTCCATCTTCAGGGTGTTCATATCCATATGTCCAAAATCTTCGATTTAGAGAACCTGAATTCCAAGTTAAATCCGATAAACCCTACCTACAATTTCAAGTAGAACTATCAAATGGCGGTATTTCCTACTTCCCTATCGAGGAACAGGCGCAGGCCATTAAAGTCGAGAAAAAGGAATTTGCTTTGTTTTATATCCCTAAAATGAGTGGAACCTATAAAAGACAAGCCTGCCAAAACTCCTTTACCTTAGAAATTCAAATGAGTGTCCCCTGGATTAAGCGGCATCTGCAGATTGATATTAAATCGGCCAAGAAATTCTTACAGGCTATGGAAGAACAGAAGCTTGCCATATTCGGGGGGGCGCGCCTTTCCGGTAACCGGAGAACTGCAACGCATCTTCTGGGAGCTCTATACCTGCAATTATCAGTCAAGCATTAAAAAGGTGTATTTGGAATGCAAGATCAAGGAAATGCTATCTATTCTTTTCCATTCCGCTGAACAGAAAATAAAGGAAGGAAAACAGATAAACCTCTCGCTGCAGGAAACAAATCGCCTGCATGCCATCAAGGAATTCTTAAGCAAACCCCAATTGGAATTTTACAGCATCCAAACATTGGCAGAACGCGCCTATATGAACAGAACCAAGCTGCAAGCCGGCTTTAAACAGCTCTTTGGACAAACCATTAAAGACTATGCAATTGATGCGAAATTAAGTAAAGCGTATGAACTGCTGTCAAATAAGGCAAAAACATCGATTAACATTAATGAGATCGCGCGCATGGTAGGTTATCGAAGTCCACATTATTTTGCTGTAGCTTTTAAGCAGAAGTCGCCTAGCGAGGTAAAAGTGAGAGCAACGGAGTAGAGAAAACTTAGTAAATAAGAATCTACAAACCAGCTTTTCACCCATAGAAAAAGATAACAGCTATAAAAAAGAAGCGACCACCCCTGGTCGCTCTTGTTGTATAAAACTAATTGTAAAAGAAATTCTATATGCTTCAACCCTAAAGTCACCTTTATTGGGTATACCCAAATTCTTTCTCTGTTTCCCAAATGGATTCTTCTATGATATCCATCCCAAGCTTTGCGTAATGCTCATCCATAATTAGCGGAGGCGACATTCGTAGAATATGCCCTGCGGGAATCCATGCGAGCCCTTTTCTGAAGGCTTTTTGATATACCGAAATACCTGCTTCTAAAAATGGCTCCTTTGTTGATTTATCTTTCACCAGCTCAATTCCTAATAAAAAGCCTTTCCCTTTTACATCACCGATGATAGGGTGGTCACGTTTCATCTGCTCCAATCGTTTCATAAAATAATCACCCACCTGCTTTACGTTCTCCAAAATCTGCTCATCCTCAATTACTTCTATGGAGGCTAATGCAGCTGCACAGGCCATTGGGTTGCCACCATAACTTGATGAGGCTGAAATTTTTTCTAAGGCTTCGGCATATTCTTCCTTCACGACCATTGCTGTCACTGGGAAGCCATTTCCAAAGGATTTCCCAAAAGTCACAATATCCGGAATAACGTCCCAATGGTTTAGCGTAAGCCATTCGCCAGTTCTTCCCATTCCCGCCAATACCTCATCATCATATAATAGTATATTATACTTTTCACAAAGTGATTTAAGCTTAGGGAAAAAGTCGTCTGGTGGAAAAATGCTTCCTGCCCAGCCTTGTGCAGGTTCTAACACAAAGGCGGCAACATTTCCAACCGTACCTTCTTTCAAGAAGTTTTCATAAAACTGGATATAGGCATCAGTATCAATTGTTCCATCAGCTTTAACCCATAAAGGACGGTATGGATCAGGTCGTGGCACCATGTAAAATCCTGGAGCGCGGGTTGGGCCATAAGAGAATGTTTCGCTTCTAAACATTTGCGCACAACTAACCGCACTCATACTTTTACCATGGAAATCCCGATAGGCAGAAATAAATTCATGTTTGTTGCTAATGGCCCGAGCCGCTCTTATGGCTGCTTCTACTGCTGTGGTCCCATCTGAATAAAGTTGGATGGCATTTAAGTTACCTGGAAGAATATCGGCCATTTTCTCCATCAGTTTTTCCTTCACGGGAGTCGAGAAATCATGAGCATTCATCAACTTTTTTGCCCAAAATGAAATGGCTTCTGAGATTTTAGGGTGGCAATGCCCTAAGGAAGCCACATAAATTCCAGATGAGAAGTCAAGGTATCGGTTACCATCGACATCTGTTAGTGTAATGCCATAACCTTCTTCAAAACAAACTGGAAATAGCTTTACCTGAGAACTTAGCCCTTTCATAAACCTACTGGTATTCTGATGCATGGCTTGTGATCTAGTACCAGGTGTTTCGGTTATTATTTGTGGAATGCCCATAGCAGATTCTCTCCACCAGTTTTTGTCCATTGGAATATTGTTATTCATATTGAAATATTTTAGTTAAAACTGTTAGCTTTTATCGATACTCGCTTTGAGGAGTTCCGTTAATTCCTGTACAGGATGATTTGTGTTATTTATTTCCCTTGTCATATCATCCCAATCTTTGAGCTCAGAAAAAATATCTTTACAATACAAGTTATTTCGCCCAGCCAAGGCTGCATACTTCAGGGCTTCTTGTGGATTATGGCCATTGAGTAAAGCCGTTAAAAATGCTGCACCTGCAGTATCTCCTGCACCTGAGGCATTTTTAATCTTTTCAACCTCTGCTGGAAAAGCTGGACAGAACCATTGTTGATTGCTCCATTCTTCCACATCTAACCCAAGTTCACCCTTTTTATTAATTTCCTCCACATCTTTAGTCCATAGAAACAACCCTCGGTGCGCAGCTTTTATCAAAACGACATTCGCACCTAATGCTACCAACGTCGCTCCTAATTCAGAAATTAACTCAACAGAAGTCAAGTCGATAATGTCGCCTTCTGTTGCTTCAAACAGAGTGTATTCATACGGGAACACAATTTTTAAAGCTTCTTCTAAGGAAGGCATGAAAATATCTGTGTAGGGTAAGGTATTTCGTAACACCTGTATCCAATTTACTTTACCAGAATCACTTTCAGAGTCCGGCAAGCTGAAATCCAAAGAGGTGACAACCTTTCTACGTTGTACTTCCTGAAATAATTTGGTAAGATGCTTTCCCTGCTGTTTGTAGAACTGCTTTAATAACGGTGGATATCCAAAATGGAAAATTTGGCAATTTTCTACGACATTGAAGTCAATAGATTCAATATCATAAAGTTCACTGCAACCGGGAGACTCTAAAAATATTCGATCAACTCCTGGCGGGGAAATCACCAGTCCAAAAGCTGTTCCTTTCTCCGTAACAGTTTTAATTCCTTGTGCCAAACCGTATTCTTGCAGTGCGGAAATCGCAATTTTACCAATAAAATCAGAGCCAATTAATCCGTTTAATAGAACCTGTTGGGAAAACTTCTTCATAGCTAGGCCTGTATTGGCAACAACCCCACCTAAGGTAGATTCCATCCCGTCAATTTCTATCAAACGACCTGGTCTTAGCACTTGATATTGCGTATGCCGATCTTCCTGAATTTTAAAAGACGGCACCAAGTCAACACAAATATACCCGGCAATTATGGCGTTAAATTTCTTCATATGTTATTAAACCACATTTACACTCGCCAAATAGCAAAACTCCTTTAATATTGCCGTGTAATCACCATAAACAGCAATGTAATGTTGTCCGGAAATCTGCTCGGCAAATTCTTCAACTGAATGTTCAAGTTTCAATTCGAAGCTTGGCAATAATGGAGCTGGTTCATCCCAACCTGCCTCCATCCAATTAATTGGTGAAGCCGTTCCTCTTACCATATGCATCCAGAATTGATCGCCTGTTTGGCTCACACGCAACAAGGTCATTTCCCCCGGCCGAACTTTAGAAATATTTAATAGCCCTCCAGATATCCCTCCAAAGGCAGCTTGGGTAACTGTGACTTTACCATCGACCACTTCGGCGGGAACATAATCAGGCACCCCCATCAATACGCTGTTTTCAAAGAATTCATAGAATTCAAAATATGCAGCACATTGGCCCGTTAATTTTTTAACGATAAGTTGAGTAACTGCGCCCATGACATCGTTCTCTGGAATAGTGCAAAGCCCCGCCTCATCAGCCAATAACATAAAAACAAATGCTGGTGGATATTTTAATAGACTTTTCATACCATCTACGTCCTTGATGGATATGGCCGATATTCCATGTCTATTTGCAAGTTCCTTGATTGCTAAATAATAGCGAACACCCTGCTCCAAAAAGGCAGTTTCGATAGCTGTTTGAAAAACCCAATCAGATTGAATCTTCGTTAAGACGACAGCAAGCTCCTTTTCTTCCACTCGTTCAGCGCCAGTTATCATTTCCAGAAGTTCAAAAAACTCCACTTCCATGCCCAATTTACGTTTTAAGGATATGCCATCATACAGGGTGTTATATAGCCTCATATCTCGGAAACCAAACATACCAACCTTTGCTGATTGTAATTCCTTTAAGGCAAAAGATGCTTTCACAAAGTCTTTAATTTTTGCTATAGGACTGGGCTTCCCAACAATGTTATAAATATATTTAAACTTATAACCCAGGTCGGCAAAAACCTTGCGTAAAGCTGTTGTTCCTGCCTGTGCAGCAGCGGTTACAAGGCGCTGGTTTTCATAATAACCTGCAAGCCCCCAGAGAATCATAGGTTTATCAGCAAATTGTGAAGTAATAGCGATAACAGCATGAGACGGAATCCAACCGGTAAGACAAACAACTAGGAGATCAAACGGCACTTCAGATAAATCACGTATTGCCCGTTGTACATCCTGTCCATCCACATCATCACGAACTATCGGGCTTGTAACAAGCGAGTATCCTAATGCTGCGATTTCTGCTCGAGCCTTGTCACAACTTTCAGTTATTAAATCTATCGGAGAATTAACTTCCCCAAATCCTACAAATCCTATTCTCATCGGTTTCATTCTATTTAGTCTGGTGTTTCAAAAAATTATTATTGAACTGATTCAGGTTTTTACTCATACTCAAAACTATCATCCACAACCTATTTATAAAACGACTAGATTCACCATTATTGACACTATGTTTGCATGAAACAATAGCATTTATGAAAATACAAGGCAAACTAGATAGCTTCATGCACTTTTTCCTTTAATTCTGGCTTAGCTTGCTTTACGTATTTTCTCCTCATATTCAGCAAAGCAAGAAACAGCAAATAGCCCACACTTAACAGCGGAATAATAAAAGCTTGTTGAATTCCAATCTTATCAGCTAATACCCCCATAAGCATCGGCAGAAAAGCTCCACCAGCAATCATCGTCACCATTAATCCGGATAACTGATTTTCCTTTTCAGGCATGCTATCAATAGTTATAGAAAAGATTAGTGGAAAGATGTTTGAGAAACCAAGGCCACAAATCAGGACACCAGTTAAAGTGAACCACATATGTTGAGAGGTAAGAATAATTACAATACCAACAATTGCAACAACTACAGAATACATCAGCATATTGGCTGGTTTTAAAAACTTCAACAAATAGGAACCTAAGAAACGTCCAAAGAAAATAGGCAAATAAAAAAGCGACCAGCTGACCAAAAGGCCCATTTCGGAAAGCGAAATCTGAAATAAACTGTTTAATAAAATGGGTGTATGAGAAGCGATTGCAATCTCTAGTCCACAGTAAATAAATATGCCAAACATCATGAATACCACATATCTATTGGTTAGCAGTTGAATGCAGCTTTTCAAACTTGCCTGCTCGACAATGATCTGCGATTTCTTGTTGGCAAATCGACTTGTATTGAACATAAAAAATGCAAGAATAGCAATCGCGCTGTATATTGGAAATAACGAGGTCCAGTCTAACTTAAAAATGTTAAACATAAAAGTGGGCACTAAAAAGCCTAAGGATGAACCAATGGTAATGAAGGATTGTGCCAAAGAAAGATTGCTTGAATACTCTCCCCGACCTGAGATATCGCGTACAAAAGGATTCCCTGCCACTTGCAAAATAGCTCCGCCTGCCCCCATAAATAATGTTGACAAGAGTATTTTGTAAAATTGATTTAACGAAGAACTATCAACAGCTAACTTCCCATACATTCCAAAAACAATGGGCAAGAATAATCCGAGAAGCATAATACCTAAACCTAAGTTGATCACAAATACCTTCCCCTTTTTATTCTGCAAGACACCTACCGGGATAGAGAAGAGGCCAAATAATAAATAACCAATAAATGGTAAGGCCGTAGCAACCGTTATCGATAAGAGAAATGACTCTTTGGCCAAACTTACCATTGGCCCAACCGCGTCTACCATCCCCATAACGAGGAATATCAAATAAATGGGAAGGAATTTGAGAACTTTCATGCCGTTTATTTATTTTTTATCGAATATTAATTAACCCGGTCAGTTTTATATCATCAGAAGACCCGCCCACCATAATATCAAACTCCCCAGGTTCTACCACGTATTTCATATCTCTATTCCAAAGACCTAACTCTCGACAAGGTATACTAAAATTAACCAGCATTGTTTCTCCTGGTTGAATGAATACCTTATCAAAGCTTTTGAGCTCCATTATTGGCGTAGTTACAGAGCTAACTTTATCATTCACATACACCTGAACAACTTCCTTTCCTGCCACTTGACCCACATTCTTTACTTTCAAGGATAACCGAATGCTGTCATTAGCATTCAGATTGTTCTGTTCAATTTTTAAGTCCGAATACTCAAACTGAGTATAGCTTAATCCAAATCCAAATGGGAATAAAGGATCAGGAGAGGAGAAGACATAATCTCTACCAGGCTTTTCAGGAGTTCCTCGTTTTTTATAATGTCCTTTAGCTGAAGGTTTATGGTTGTAAAACACAGGAATATGGCCCACAGACTGCGGTACAGTCATAGTTAACTTTCCTGAAGGATTTACATCGCCAAATAGAATCCTAGCCAAGGCATGCCCACCTTGCGAACCAGGGTACCAAGCTTCTAAAATTGCAGGAAGGTTTTCCTTCTCCCATGGAATACTGTAGGGTCTTCCATGTACAGTCACCAAAACAATAGGTTTTCCCGTTTTGTACAGTGCTTGAATAAGTTCGGCCTGCACCCCCGGAGGATCTAATTCTGATCGGTCAAATCCTTCACCTGCAGTTGGTTCATCAACATCCTTTGTTGCTTCTCCCCAACCTGTTCCAGCTAATGACATACTACTTCCGCCAATTACCAAAACAACTACTTCACTCTGGTTAGCCGCAGCGATAGCATCTTCGAATCCACTTTTGTCCAGACTGGTAATTCCACATCCTTTCGCATAATTCACTTTCACGGAATTGCCAACTAAATTTTTGATCCCTTGTAAAATGGTGACCCCTGTAACATTATCCTTTGTTATGCTATAATCACCATATTGAACTTGATCTGCATTGGGGCCTATTACAGCAATGGATTTTAAAGTCTTGCGATTTAGAGGCAATAGCTTGTTTTGATTTTTTAATAGGATGATGGATTCTTCCGCAACTTCCTGACTTAATTGCTTGGAAATTGCCGTATTCACCATCGATGCAATATTCTTCGGCGCTTTATAAGGATTATCAAACATGCCTGCTTTAAACTTCACCCGTAAGATATTACCTGCCGCCTCATTCACCAAACGCTCTACTTCTTGGTCCTTTTTAGCAATAGCTATTAATTGCGAATAAGAATAATCATGTCCTTCTTGATCGACTCCGCTTTGCAGGGCTAATAGAGCGGTTTCTGCTTTATTTGCTGTTACATGGTGCTTCGTTTCTAACATATAAACACCACCGTAATCTGCAAAAACATAGCCTGTAAATCCATATTCATCTCTTAAGATGTCACGTAATAACTCTTTGTTGCCATGCACCGGAATACCATTAACCTCATTATAAGCCGGCATAATGGAATATACATTCGACTCTCTTACTGCCTTTTCAAATGGATATAAGTGAATACTTCGGAAGTCCCGAGGTCCAATCTCTACTGGAGCGATATTGATTCCCGCTGTGGGCACACTATACGCTACAAAGTGTTTTGCTGTCGCAATGAGTTTATCCTTCGGCAAAGCATCTTTGGTTAACTTAGGGTCACCTTGAAGACCATGCACAAAAGCTTTTCCGATTTCAGCAACTAAATAAGGATCTTCACCAAAGGCTTCTTCAACACGACCGTATCGGGGATCTCGAACGATATCAAATAATGGAGCAAAGAATTGGTCACAGCCTGTTAAAACAGCCTCTTTTGCCATCAATTCAGCCATTCTATAGATCAAGCTTGTATTCCAGGTACTGCCCTGACCTATAGATTGCGGGAAAATAGTAGCATCATAAGCTAGTTGACCATGAATCCCGCCTAAATCTACTTGAATAGCCGGAATTCCCCAGCGAGTATGCTTTCGAAGGTATTGGTCAGCAGCTTCAGAATACTCTGCAAGACCTTTTACATCTATGGGTTTACCGGTTCTTCCATCGGTAACTGGCGGATCGATACAACCAATGCCTTCCGCTTTAAAAAGCTTCTGCATTGACTCTTGGGTAATTTTACCCTTCGCATCATGCGACAAGTCCTGTAGACTAACCTTAATCATTTGAGCAACCTTCTCTTCAATAGACATTCGGCTCAATAAATCCTGTAAACGTTCTTCCGTTGGTAGCTTAGGATTTTTGTAGGGATAGTTTTGCGCAAAGCACAAATTGCTACCTAAGGAAATCATAAAAATAATGCTTACTGCAAATACAATGTTTCTTTTCATCATGTAAAAAAATACGTATATAGGTTAATAATTTAAATCAATCCCACCTTTAAGGGGTTTCCAATACTTGGTTTATCAGGTCTAGGGTTTCTTCCACCAATTGCTGGCCTCCTTCATGGCCCACCAAATTACTTTGCACAATTGCTGAATAACCTTTTCCTGCCTCAGCTCTAGCCGTCGGCAAATAAGTAGGGGTCCCGCCGCTGGCTAATTGCACCAGCATGGTCAACAGCGATTGACTACGGGCTTTAATCTGAACTCCATAATCTAAAAACAACTCAAAAGGATTTGAAGCCATCACAACATCCCCTATTCGAAGCACATTTATCCGCGTAGGAAACTGCGGCTCTTCTTCCTGATTATTATAGCGGGCAATGATTTCGTGATGCCAAAAGGCTTTAGAAGGATCATCTTTAGCTAACTTTTCCGCTTGTAAAGCTTCTGATTTTGTTACCCGACGAACTGGTAATTTAATATCTTTATAAGTATATCGTAAGACAATCTCCTGTTGAATATCCTGCTGCACATAAGGATATACTTCGAGAATTGCCTGCGAAATCCTGCGCCCCAATTCTTGCCGTCTAGTCAGACCTTTCCGCTTAAGCATAGCTTCTTCTGCTTTTTTTCGCCAGATTAAATGGGGAGAAATATCACCTGCAGCAGCTAATTGCGGAAGAATAAACACATGTTGGCCAAACTTTTTTGCTAATTGCTCACGGGCTTCATGCCAAAAGTCTGCCGACACTTCGCTTAAGCTTTCTGTTTCTTGAGCCGGACATGCAATATTGACCAATATCCCGGTCAGTTGCTTCTTACTATCCCAAAGGAACAATAATTCCACAGCATGATCCTCCGTTCCTTCTATATGGGAAAAGGAAGGATTATTTGCATTTCCATACATTACTGTATGGCCAGCCCCAAAGACACTAGAAATAGGTTCAGTATATACAACTCTCCTATTATAGCCTACTACCGCCTGTCCTAATCCCCAGCTAATACCACCTGGCTTTCTATTGTTCCAGGCCTCCATTGCTGCTTCAGCGATTCGTTCAGCTGCAAATTCACGGTATTCATCAGGTTGTATAGCCTCTTTCGGAATATTGAAATTCTGAAGAACGGTTGATGGTCCGGTATGGGTGTGCGTCACATTGATGAGGATTTTATTGGTATCAAAGTTTGGCAGTTTTTTAGCAATTGCTGCTTTAATTTGTTGATCAAAATTATGACGCAAATCAACCAAGTCAATAGATATAAGAAGCGAGGCCTCCACAAGTCTCCCTTTACTACGGGTTTCTAGTGCCAATGCCGTACAAGTAACAGGATCAAGGGCCTTCCTACTTATTCTTGTTTCGAATTGTCCTGCTAAGGCTGTCGGTTTCTCAGGTGTAATACTTTTACTAGACCAACCCGCAAATAACTCTCCCTTTTCTTGGGAAATGGCAACAACAGCAATCCATAAGAAAATAAAACTTAAACTCAATTTCTTCATAATAAACAGTTTTATGAATAATTATTCAGTTGGCCAGCAGCTATTAATAAGTTCAACGGTTCGTTTTACCAAGGCCTCCCCACCAGCGGCACCGACAATATCACTTTCACCAACAGCACTATAGCCACCCCCATAAATTGCCTTCTGCGTAGGTAAGTAGGTGCCAGCACCGGCAAGTTGTACCACTAGTGTTTGCAAAGCTTTGCTTTTAGCTTGTATTTGAATGCTATAGTCGGTGAAGAGCTCAAACTGATTCGTACAAATTGCGATATCTCCGAGGCGAATAACATGAATTTCGGAATCCAACTTACTATTCGGATTTTTCTGCAAGCGTTCATATCGCTTCATCAATCCTTTGTGCCAATTCGATTTTGCCATATAATCATCCTTTGCTTTCGGATCTTTGGCCATTAGGTCTATTGTGTGTTGATATTGCTTGCTAGCTTCCACATATTCTGCTTTGCTAATTTGTCGCATTGGCAATGGAATCACTTCATACTTGTGCATAAAAATCGGTGATTGTTCACGATCATATTGAACAGCTTTATAGGTTTCTTCAACGGCATGGTATACTTGTCTAGCAATGTTCTCCAAAGCCGTTAAGTTCTTTAGTTTATTCATTCGCTCTATGGCTGCCTTGCGGTACATCCGATGCGGTGACAAATCGCCGGATGCCCCAATAAGGGCAACGATAGCTACATCCTCACCGTACTGTCTTTTTAATAGTTTTCGTAATGGATCCCAATAATCAGCATTTACGGCAACACGGGACTCAACTTCTTGCGCCGGACAAGGAACTTCAATTGCGATGGCAATCAATTTATTTGCTTTATCCCAGAAAAAAACACTCTGTACATCATGATCCTCTCCGCCTTCAAGACCTTTAAAGTCGGGACGATCTGTTTTGCCATATAATACGGAAGTTCCGTTATTATAAAGTGATCGTCGATTATAGCCAATTGCAGCTCGCTCTACACCCCATGCTAATTCACCTACCGTTCTATTACTCCACGCCTCTTGAATTCCTTTACAGATTTGCCCAACTAGAAAGGTGACATACTCTTGTACCTGAACGACGCCCTCTTTAGGAATAGCATAACCAAACGCATATTGCTCTGCAACTTCCTCCAAAACCGGCCCAGTATGAATATGCGTGGCATTTAATATAACTTTCGCCGTATCTAATGAAGGAACCAACTTTTGAACTTCCCTACGAACAGCGCTTCGTAAATTATTGGGTATATAAAGGAGATCGCAAGAAACTAGAACAGATGATTCTTTTGAATGAGACCCTTCACGACTTTCCAAGGCTAATATATTTACATACAAAGGAGTTTCTACTTGTGTCGAAATACGGATAGGGAACTGCCCCATTAAGGCAATAGGCGTTTGCGGTGTAATTTCTTTCGAAGACCGCCCGATGTAGAAATCACTGGCATGTACTTCCTCCATTAATCCACAGCACAAATACAGCATCATCAAAAATATTCTCATGTTCTTTTCAGTTTAATAATTCGTTATTTACTAGCTATAGCATGGCTTTACCCTACCATTTTGGGTTCTGCTTAATCGATCCATCGCTTAACGAAATCTCACGCACCGGCACTGGGTACAAATAGTCTCTTGCCGGATCAAACTTTCTGGATGACTCATCCTGTATTAGGATATAACCATCGGAAGAAACGCGAACAGAGCCCGTATACACATTAGCAAAGAAAGTAGCGCCAAGCATTCGCTTTGGTAATACTTGTTCCGCAATTTTCCAACGGATGATATCATCATAGCGAAATCCTTCTTGTGCCAGCTCGACATTTCGTTCACGTCGAATTTCCGTTTGCATGTTTAAGCCATTGGCAATTACAAATTGATTCGTTAGGTTAGGCATGCCTACTCTTGCACGCAATAAATTGATAGACTTGTTTAGGTCAGCATCTGATATTGCATTATCTTTTTCATATTTAGCTTCGGCATAATTTAGCAAAACTTCAGCATATCGTATCATTGCAACATCAACAAAAGATTGCCTACTATCCCAATCAGCTACTATACAGTATTTCTTGGGTGAAAAACGTGTTCTTATGGCTGGCAAATTCCATTTATAAACGACCGGACTGCCGAAAACCTCACCTTCCGTATAAATGGTTGCTTTCATGCGTGGATCCTTATTCTTAAATACAGAGGAGGGATCCTTTTCAGGCCATTCTGCCAATGGCGATTGTTTAAAAGGAAGACCGTCGGCACACAAAAACTCTTCAACCATGGCTCTTGTAATGGATAAATAGCCATTTTCCATTTCTCTTCCAATGTTATGGCTACGAATGCTGTTCGTTAAACTTTGTCCAAAAATAATGGCTAAAATATTCTCCTTATTTCCAAATCCTTCTCCATCTAACTGAAACAGATTATAATAAGGCTTAGCTGTATACAACGAGTGGCCTTCATTCATCGTCAATTCTGACGTTGTAATGGCCAATTGCAAATGCTTGGCAGCATCTCCCCATTTATGATATTTCATATGAGTACCAAAATATAGAGCTACTCTCGACTTGAAGGCTAAAGCAGCACTTTTTGAAATACGTCCGTATCCAGCCTGCCCCAACACTTGTTGTGTTGGCAGATTGCTGATGGCAAAATCAAGATCATCATAGATTTGTTGTAATACAACATCGCGACTTTTTCTCCCATCGGTAAACTCTGGATCAGTAACATTCAATACGCGCAGCACTAAAGGCACATCACCAAATTTCTTAACCAATAGAAAATAGGCAAAAGCGCGCCAAAACTTTGCTTCCCCGACCCATCGATTGATATTCGTAATTTGCTTTCCTTCAGCTTTCTCGATGACTTTATTCGTGCCAAAAATAAGCTGATAAGGACCATTCCAATCTCCCGAAGTCGCCGGAGTCATCCGGCTTCCATCACTTATGCTGTTTAATCCTGTCCCTGTTGCAAAGTCTGATCGCAAATCATCATACACGATACTTTCCGCCGTAATAAGGGATGGAAATTGGTTACAGGCCATTCTAAAATTATCTTCCGTTGCCCAGAAATTGGCATCTGACAGATTCGTTTCTGGTATCCGATCCAAGCTTAAATCACAAGAACTCAATACAAGACCAACAAAACTTATTGCGATTATTTGTTTTATACTTTTCATAACAATTTTCATAATTAAAAGGTGATGTTTAAGCCTGCCTGAAAGGTTCTGAAAAAAGGATAGGTCACGCCAGCATTGTCTGGGAATTCAGGATCGATAAACGAGAATACTTTCGTAAATTCAAAGACATCCTGCCCCGAAACAAACACCCGAACTTTATTTAGTGCTGTTTTCTTCATCAATGAGCTTGGCAGCGTATAACCTAATTCTACGTTTTTCACACGCAGGTATGCTGCGTTCTGCAGCCAATAATCAGATGCCAAATAACTATGCGTACTATTTAAATAAGGTCTAGGCCAGAATGCATTGGGGTTCTCCGGAGTCCAATAATCTAACTGTTCTTTATAAGGCATCCGTACTTCAGAAAACATAGGTTGAAAATCAACGGTATTCAACAACATTTTACGTTGGGCCACACCTTGTAGGAAAGTGGAGAAACTAAAACCCTTATATTCAAAACCTAAATTTAAACCGAACATATATCTAGGGTTTGTGTCTCCCATGCGCACTAAATCACCAGGATTCGCGAGTGTTCCATCGCCCATGCTAATTTTCTTATCCCCATCCAGGTCTAAATATTTCATATCACCCTGACCTGTCTTTGGATTTATCACAACTCCATAATCTTTGTATTCCTGATCGCTTTGGAAAAGCCCATCGGTTTTGTATCCCCAAATGGTGTTTAACGGTAATCCTTCAATCAATCCTACCCGGCCTAACCCTACAATATTCCGTCCTTTATATTTGGTAAGCTTATTGGTATTATCGGATATGAGGGCAGAAACCCAGTATTTAAAGGGCTTAGACATGTCTTTCCAACCTATATTCATTTCCCAACCAGTTGTCTTAAGTTCACCAATATTAAAGGTTGGCAAGCCCACACCTATAATAGATTGCACTTCCATATTGGCGAGCATATCCTTATTCTTCTTCACATAAAAATCAGCGGATAAATTCAATCGATTATCAAACATCCATGTATCTAAACCAATATTTGCCGTTTCTATCGTTTCCCAAGTTTTATTTGGGGAAGCCAATTGCGATTGGTAGATCCGCGTATTACGTGCATTATTGAACGGGATATTATTCGCGGCATAGAGCATGCCTATATAATCATAATAACCCAAAGCATCTGAATTCCCCAACTGGCCCCAAGATCCGCGAACCTTTACATTATTTACGAGGTTATTTTTGGGGAAAAAGTCTTCATTACTAATCACCCAGCCCGCTGATAAGGAAGGGAAAAGCTGCCATCTATTTTCGGGTGCCAAGCGTGAGCTACCATCGTAGCGCAAGTTTGATTCAAACAGGTATTTATCCTTATAGTTGTAATTAAAGCGACCAAAAAACCCCATGGCAGCAGCCGTTGTTATGCCATCGGATACGGTAGCAGATTGTGGATCGCCCCAGTTCAAACTAAACATTTCATTGGTCACTAAGCTTTTGATTCCTGCAGCAATATTATCATAGCGAAAGTCTTCAAAAGAGTAGCCCCCTAATAAGCCGAATTCATGATCTTGCTGTACCTTTAGATTATAGGTTGCAAATGCTTGTAAGGAAGTAAATGTATTCGCATTTACATATTTATTCATACTATTCGTTGGGTTGAAAATAATTGGTTTACCTTCAGCACCTATATACGTCAGTGTTTTTTGAAAACTATTCCCTTTACTAAAACCTAGGCGTTTTGAGCCAATGACATCAACGTTTAGGCCCGGAAGCAGATCTTTGATTTTTAGATTAGAACTTCCTTCGAATGTATATAGCCTACGCGTGCTTTTCCCTTCATCTTTTTCAACCTCGATAATACTTGGCCAAATTCCATTGGAAGCATGGTAGGAACCATCAGGCCGGTACGGTTCTTCCCATCCCCAAAATTTATAGGCCAATAAAATAACCTCATCTACTCCTCGCACGGGTTGATAAACATCGGCATCGGTATAGGACAAGGTCGAGTTTAACGAAACTTTCTTAGACAACTGATTGGATAAATTCAATCTTAAATTATAGCGTTCTTCGGAGTCCGGCCCATACCTTAAAATCCCCTTTCTATTGTAATAGCCTGCAGACATGTAGTAAGAAGTTTTATCATTTCCACCACGCACCGCTACATTATGCGTTTGTATTGGATTAACTTTTTTCAATGCCACAGCAATTTGATCTACATCACTATAGGAAACCCATACGTTAGGGCGTGTTGGATCAATTATAAAGTGCTCCCCAGGATAAAAATCAGAAGGGCGTGCACCGGTTCTAATTCCAATAGTATCTATGACATCGAGTTTTTCGCCACGCATCCAGGCATACTTTATTTCTCCCCAGTAAATAGACCCTGTACTATTGAATACCGACATATCATAGTATTTCGCCTCGTCCCAGCTCTTCATCCTCGTAGGCATTCTGGAGGCCTGGGTCACCCCATAGTTTCCGGAATAACTAACCTCTACTTTATCTTTTTTCCCTTTTTTGGTAGTCACTAACATCACCCCACCTGCCGCATTGGATCCATAAATTGCCGCTGCCGCGGCGTCTTTTAAGACAGAAATACTTTCAATATCATTGGGGTTTAACTCTGAAAATGACCCGCGCACACCATCAATCATTACCAATACACCCACATTATTGATAGAAGAAGCCCCTCGAATCTGCACAGCATAGTTTTCTCCACCGGGTTTACCATTGGTACGCGTAATACCAACTCCTGGAATAGCCCCCTGCATAGCTGCCAATGGGGTAGACATCGATTTATTTTCAAAAGCCTCTTGAGAAATGGTCGATACAGCACCGGTTAAGTTTACTTTTTTGCTGGTGCCATAGCCCACAACAACCACATCTTCCAGCGGATTTGTTTGAAAATCAAGTTTCAATTGTACATCTTGATCGGAGGAAATGAGTAATTCCTGGGTCATATGCCCCACATGGTGAAAAAGAAGGGTCTGCCCAATTCTTGCGGGAATGGAAAATTCACCCCGTTTATTGGTACTTGTTTTTACTTGGGATCCTTTGACCTCCACGGTAACTCCATCCAGCGGCAAGCCATTCGCATCCGTCACTCGTCCCCGAATCGCCGCTTGCATCGCAAAGTCGATTTTTGCTAAGGGATGAGCCTCTACTTTTTCGGGCAATATCCCCATCATCATTACTGTTGGAATAAAACCCAGGAGGATTAAATTGCGATGAATTTTTCTGGGAATACCCTTTGATAATAAAACATAATTTCTCATTATCTTAATTGGTTAGTTATTTAATAAATGTTTGATTTAGGACAGCATAATTTGGGTTATACAGCCTTTTTTTGTCCATTAAAAACTGCTGCTAATCATTTACTAAATCAAAAGTATCCCGAATAGGAAGGATTAAAAACGACTAAATTTTCCACTTAAGACACTATTTTATCATACGAATTGCCATTTTTGGGAAAATTGTGATAAAAATGCTACCTTAATATGGCTATTAAGAATAGTTTATAACCTATGCAAATCAACAGCCTTCAACCCCACCTGGAAAAGATTCCTATCCAAATAGAATCTTCAATTACCGTTAAAAGAGAAGTAACTCCTTTTATGGATTACCCTTGGCATTACCATCCAGAACATGAGATTATTTTCTTAGAGAAAAGCTATGGTATCCGATTTATGGGAAATCATATCGGTAATTTTCAAGATGGCGATTTAATGTTTATCAGCTCGAATCTCCCACATGTTTGGAAGAATGACAATGATTTTTACCAAGAAAATAAGGATCTATTTGTAGACGTTTATGTCATCCACTTTAAGGACGATGTTTTTGGCTTGGACTTTTTCAACCTTCCTGAATTTGTCAGTATTAAGCGCTTGTTTCAGCGAGGACAGCAAGGAGTCTTAATCAAAGGAGAAGATCAGAAAAACATTGCTCGTCTAATCAAGGATGTAGTGAATAACAAAGGAATCGACCGAATTACTTTATTCTTAAAAACCCTTCAGGCTATTGCAGAGGCTACAGACTATGAATTATTATCTGGTTTAGGGTATTTAAACGAGGTAAACACCAGTGACACGGAGCGACTGAATCGTGTGATGAATTTTATCATGCTGAATTACGCTCGTGAAATCAGTTTAGATGAGGTGGCGCAATTATGTAGCCTGACCACTTCCTCTTTTTGTCGCTATTTTAAATCGCAGACTCAAAAAACGTTCACAGAATTTTTAAATGAAGTTCGAATTTTAAATGCCTGCAAATTACTGGTCAAAAATGATCTGACGATTACTGAAATATGTTATCAGGTAGGCTATAATAATATCTCACATTTCAATCGCCAATTTAAATTAGTAACAGGCATCACAGCGAAAGCCTATCATTTGAAATACAAACAGGCCATCATATAAAACATTCAACAAAAAACCCTGGAAAGGAACCCTACTGCAGTTCCTTCCAGGACGTTTAAATCTATTTTAACCGAAAGATCTTTCCTCTAATCCACATCCCACCATAAGCGTACGGATGCTTTATCCTGGCCCCCTAACAAGGCTACCCCAGTTTTCACCCCTTCGGCATTGCTATTATATTCCGCTTCCGGATAGGTCAGGCGTTTGATGAACGTACCTACAGGCAGGTCAGCATTTTCCGATGTAATTAAGTTATACATATCTGGGTATCCAGTTCTTCGGAACTCGGCCCAGGCTTCCCATCCATCCGGGAAAATAGCCAACCATTTTTGCGTACCTATTTGTTTACGCTGCATGGCTTCCGCGCCAGCCCATTGAATTGGCGTATTGGATACCGCCGGCGACTTATAATAGTCGGCCGGAGCAGCAGGCAGGTTTGCTGAATTTACATAAGCCTGAATGGCTGCTGCATCGGTTACACCCCATTGGCTAAGGCTTTGTTTTATCCCTTCTTCATACAGCGCTTTTGCTGTTCCACCCACATTCCAACCATTTAAGGCAGCTTCGGCGCGCAGGAAATAAGCTTCCGCAGCACAGAGAACATGCTGTCTATTGGTAAGGTTTTGCGTATAGGTCCCATTTGCATTATAATTGATCCAATAAGGGCCTACGTTAGATTGCAATGCATTGGAATTGACCGACACATTATTTACCATCACGTTAATGTCGGTAGCCGGCATCCCGTTTCTTCTGGAGCTAAACTCTTTTGTGGTTACATTTTTTTGAAAAAAGATCGCCAATCTAGGGTCTTGGTACCCCGAAAGGTAAGACTTCATGGTTGCACTCATCGAACCCGCATACCAGCCCGCAATATTGGCCAAGCCATTAAAATCATTGCCTACTAAGGAACGTAACACCGAAGCATTATCCGCATTGGCTTCCAATAGACCCGCTGCATAAGCCTCTTCCGCCATTTTCTTCGCTGTCGTTGCATCCTTTTTAGAGATACGCATGGCTAGGCGCAGTTTCAGGGTGTTGGCAAATTTTATCCATTTCCCCACATTGCCACTGTATAGGTTTTCCTGCCCGGCAAATAAGCTTGTGGAAGCATTTAACTTTTTCAAGGTTTCAACCGACTTCGTTATGCGAGCAAAAAAGTCGGCGTAAATTTCCGGCATATCGCTGTATTTAACACCTTGACTGCCATCGACCATCAAGGCCTCGGCATACGGAATCGGACCCATCACATCAGTTAAGCGACCGAAAGAATAAACCCACATAATGTTGGCTAGGGCATGCTCTCCCGATGCCGGATCGGCACCGTCGAGAATGGTCTTCAACTGAGCGCCCACGTGCACATAGGCAACCAGATACATCCGTCTGGCGTATTCAGAATTTAGCGTATAGCGTTCCGTAGAAACACTTTTAGCATAATATTGCGCATAGATATCTGCAAAATAATTCTGCGTAGTTTCATAGTATGAACCATTGACGAACGCGGATGATAATGCCTTATTGAACAAATAGGGATATTCCGCACTGCTGATACTCGTTATGGCATTCACATCGTTATTATCAGCAATAAAATCTTTGGTACAGCCGGTTGCAGACAGTAATGCCAGCGAGACAGCGATATATTTTGTGGTATTGATTAGCCTTTTCATATAGAAATAATAATTAGAGAAATGGATTAGAAAGATAATTTTACACCCATGGTAAAGGTTCTTGACAGGGGCAATACGGCGGCTTCCACTCCTTGGAAGTTCCCCGAACCAATGGACGCCTCAGGATCAACCGGATTCTTTAACTTCCCGATTCCTGGGATATCCAAAATCGACTTGCCTTTGTATAGGAATAACACGTTATTCATGGAGGCCGATAGTTGGGCTGATTTTACAAAAGGCAACAAGCTGTTCGGTAAGCTGTAGGATAAACCTAAATTACGAATGCGGAAGTTGGTCATATCGAACGTAAAGAACTCCGTATACGGGTAAATACCACCGGCACCTACGGTTGTCCAGAATCCTTCTGCGTTAATTGCTTTAGTATTGGCGGCGCCATTTTGATCGACCGCATCAATTACCCAATTGCCATCTCGATGTGCAGTCGTAAATTCACCAACCCCATAATCGGCCATTAATGCGGCAGTTCCGGATACCATTTCTCCACCAATTCTACCGTCCACATTGATATGGAATCCCCAGTTTTTGTATTTGAAATTATTACTCCAGCCCAGCGTTGCGGAAGGGTTATAGTTTCCTACAGGCTTTCCGGTTTCCACCACCGGCATCCCCAAGTTATTAACCACATACTTGCCCGAGTTAGGGTCCACTTTCCATTTCGCACCATATAAATCGCCATAACCACCACCTTTAGAAATAACCACGGTAGCATAGGCAATGCTTGCACTTACATTTACTGAAGAAATTTGATTGGTTAACTCGTTTATTTTCGTCGTATTTCTCGCGAAGTTTAGGGTCGATTCCCAGGTAAAGTTTTCATTGCGGATAGGCTTACCCGTTAATTGCAATTCAAAGCCCTTGTTCTCCACATCTCCTGCATTAATATATTGCGAGTCGAAACCCGTTGAAGTCGTCGCGGCCAAGAAAATCAATTGGTTAATGGAATTACTCTTATACAAGGTTCCGTTCACCCCTAAACGATTGCCGAAGAATTGAAAGTCGAACCCACCTTCGTAAGACGTTGTTTTCTCAGGCTTTAAATCCTGAATGCTTTTCGTTGGGTTTCTGGTAATAAATCCTTTCCCGGAAGCCGCCGTATAGGTATAAGTTTGATTTAATAAGTTTGGTTCGGCATCATTACCCACCATGGTATAGGAACCGCGCACTTTCGCTAAATCAATCCATGATGGCAGGCTTAACCATTTATTCATCACGAAAGACAAACCAACCGATGGGTAGAAATAACTGTGCGGCGCAGGAAGGGTAGACGACCAGTCGTTACGCGCTGTAAAGTCGAGGTATAAGCTTTCCCACATAGCCAAGTTCAAGCTTCCATACACCGAGTTTAAATGTCTTTTATAAGCAGAAATCCCTTGAAAAGTAGGAGTGCTGGCAAAAGCCAAGGAGAAATTGTTAGGCACCGTCAGACCATTGGCCATACTGGTTCCGGTATTGTACTGTCTGGTCAGTAAGCTAGATCCCAACACGTAGTTAAGTTGGAATTGCTCATCAACCACTTTGGTTGCTCCAGTAAATAAGAAGTCAATATTACGGTTGCTGTATTCCGATTTGGTCAAATAGTACTGTCCGCCGGGCAACACGTTCCCATTTGCTTTGGTGCTGTTATAGAAGGAACCGTCTGTTTTTTCATAGAAACGATCCATGCTCATGCGCGTCATAAAGTTTAACCAAGGTGTAAATTGATAGGAAACAGAGCCCATCGCCACGATCCGATCTCTTTTTTCGTTAACCGAGTTTCTATAAATGCTCCAATAAGGGTTATCATTATTCACGTTGGTACTCCAGAATTTACTTTCCGGCAAACCGGTTGACGGATTTATTGTTTCATAATCTTTCAATTCCGCATCGTCCATATCACGCGGCATGGTTAAAATCTGCGCCATGATTCCGTTGGCAGAAAGGCGTTGCTTATTATGAATATCCTGGTTTATGTAGCTTAATTTCAAATCTGTTTTCAGCCCTTTTACCAGTTCCGTATTTATTCTTAAGTCTACGTTATTCCGATTCAGGTAATTTTCCGGAATTACGCCATCAATACGGCCATTGGCCACGGAAAAATACGATTGTACCTTCTCGCTACCACCAGATGCACTGATCGAATTGCTATTGCTGTAGCCGGTGTTAAAGAAGTTTTTCACATTATCGGCATAGGTGGTAGAAGGTGCCCCCCAGCTATCTGTGGCATTAGCGCCTAAAGCGCCGCCATTGCCACGGCCATAGGTATTTTGTAAGCCTGGAATATAGGATACATTTTCAAAGCTATGCGTACTGTTTACATCCAGCTTCCAACGTCCGGCAGCACCTTGCTTGGTGGTAATAATAATCGCACCGTTTACAGCACGGCTACCATATAAAGCGGCAGCTGATGGCCCCTTTAAGACGTTGATGCTCTCGATATCCTCCGGATTGATGTTCGCGCCACCATCACTACTCGAGTATACGTTGGAATACGGTCCGGCCGATTGAGTAACCGAGGTATTATCAAACACAATCCCGTCAATTACCATCAAGGCATTATTATTTCCAGTAATCGATTTATTACCCCGTAGCACGATACGCGCCGAGGAACCCGGCCCGCCAGAGGTGGTAGAAACGACAGCACCGGCCACTTTACCTGTTAAGGCGCTCACGAAGTTTCCGCTATTATCTTTAATGCCACTAACAGCCTCGGCAGATACTTGCTGGGTCGCGTAGCTTAAGCCTTTGGTTTCCCGCTTAATCCCTAAGGCCGTCACCACCACTTCTTCCAGCACATCTTCCGAACGCTCCAGCTCAATGGTTAGGTTATTGCGATTATTGAGCTGAAAAACGAGCTTTTGATAGCCTAACAAGGAAAATTCAAGCTTCGCCCCTAGCTTGGCATTGATTCGGAAAGTTCCATCTGTTTGCGATTTAGTAACGTTTTGATTATCGCGAATCGTTACGTCCGCAAGTGGCGTTCCATCCGTTTTATCAACAACTTTCCCTGTAAAGTCTTGGGCCACAGCCGCCAACTGAACAAAGAAAATGAAACAAAAGGAAATACAGACAATCCTGCAATTTTGATATGCTTCTTTGATTTTCATAAAATTAGATTTTTGGGTAGATATCATAAGTATGATGTCCCAAAGAAGCATTAATCTCCTTTGATATGCAAGAAACTCACCTTTTAAATTAGCGAGAGCGTTGTCGTATTTTTTCCAATTTTAATAGCGATTTTATTTTGAAGAGACTTTGCGGAAGGACAATTGGGTATATGTTTCAAAACATTTTTATAAAATGACCCTCTATAGCCTTTTGATTGTTAACTTAATCAGGACCTTTAGACCGTTAGGATGAATTAAAAATTAGAATGTTATTTTGAATCAAGCAGAATTCTTGAGGGGGTGAAATAGTAAAAATTTCCTGGTTTAGCATCTTTAAAGCCAAAATCCCGTGCAAGACGCCGAACGTAAATTACTATCCTTATTGATGCCCGAAGGGCTTTTAGAATACTTTGAGATTTTAGTAGTAAATCAGGTTGACAATCAACTGCATATTTATTTAGATGAACTCAATATCTCTCCATCTGGTTATGAAAATAGAAAGGTTGAATTCATTGGGTTTATGCCTTCCACCGAAATTTCAGACTTTCCGATTCGAGGACAGAAAGTTACGCTTCACATAAGGCGTCGTCGTTGGACGGTTTTAGATACCGGACAGATTGTTACAAAAGATTGGAACCTAGTACGTGAGGGTGCTCGACTGACTACAGAATTCGGGCTTTTTTTAAAGAAGATATTTGGATAATCATCCTGTAAGTGCTCATCTGGAGGGTTTATTCTTTCAGATGGATGGCAAACAACTGCAGGATCAATACAAGAATCACCTAAGTGATTTTCATGATTGGGATTAAAAACCCCATGCCGAAAATTGGATATTATATCCAGATAATATAACTGAGCACTTAAGTATTGATGAAACAAGCTTTAGCAATGGCGAGCTTTATACCATTGTCAGTAGTAAATAAGGCAAAGGTAGAAAAGGAACCATTCTAGCCGTTATCAAAGGAACAAAATACGAAGACATCATTCGTGTTCTAGAACGAATTCCAATCCGAGCTAGAAACAAAGTAAAGGAGGTGACAATGGATATGGCCCCCAATATGGCTAAAGCCATCACAAGATGTTTTAGAAACGCCAGGAGAGTAATTGCTCGGTTTCATGTTCAAAAGTTAGCATTCGATGCTGTCCAGGAACTTCGAATCCAATATCGTTGGGAAGTGCTTGATAATGAAAGTCAAAACATAAAGGATGCTAGAGAACAAGGTGAACACTATGAACCTGAGGTGTTATCCAACGGAGATACTGTGAAGCAGTTATTAGCAAGATCTAGACATCTATTGTTT
>NZ_WSQA01000016.1 GCF_009768885.1 Sphingobacterium humi | reverse complement strand
AAATCTGAGAGAATACGTTTATATTTACCATGGCGATGGATCAATTTTGGCGAATTAAATATAGCATTCCCTGCTGTATAAATCCACCGCCATTTTTTCCCTCGTTTAGGACGCTACTGTTGAAATATCTAATAAATCTTCTACCAAAGATTGTAATTTTTCAGATTGTTCCTTTACTTTACTTATATAGGCATATGCCTTATGTTCATTAATATCTTGCATTGCTCTCAGTGCAATTTGAGAAAAAGCTTTAATACTGGTCAAAGGAGTTTTAAGTTCATGGCTTGCCACACTTAAAAATTCGTCCTTCTTTTTTTCTAGTTGTTTCCTTTCATCAATATCCGTTAATGTGCCTACCCATTTAATCTCATTATTCTGTTTAAAAACGGGTGTCATTTTCAACAAATGGTAACGGTAAGAGTTAGCGTGAAGTTTTTTAAGTCTAATTTCTTTCTCGAATGGTTCAAACAATTCCTGATGAAGTGACCAAGTGTCCAATACCCCTTGATCATCAGGATGTATCACAGGGCACGATGCTATATTTGGCGAATATTTAAGCCATTCTTGATTAACAAATTCAATAGTCCCTTTACCATCTAAGGTAAATGCAATCTGAGGCAATGATTCGAGTATTGAATTTACTTCTTCAAACTTAAGTTTTAACTGCTCTTGCGCAAGCTTCCGCTGAGTGACTTCTTTTTGCAGGTCTTTTTGCATTTTTTGAAGCGTAGAAGTTTGCTCATATAATCTGTAAAATGTTTTAACCTTTAATAATAGAATGTCAGGATCAACAGGTTTAGCTATGTAATCAATGCCTCCGGAGGCATACCCTTTAGCGATAAATTTTTTCTCTTTATTTACAGCAGTTAGAAAAATTATAGGAATATCCTTTGTTTTATTAATTCCGGTTAATGTCTCCGCTACTTCGAAGCCATCCATTTCAGGCATTTGAACGTCTAAAATTATTAAGGCATAATCATTTTTCAAACTCTTTTTTAATGCTTCCTCACCGGAGAGTGCTGCGTCAGTCTTAAAACCTTTACTCTGCAAAGTTACCTCAAGAGAGAATATATTCTCTGGCTTATCGTCAACAATTAGAATCATAGAATGAAATTTCTATTATATTATTACATGAAAATTTGGACCTGAAATCTTATTGGCTCTAAAATATTAAAAATGTAGTGAAATGTTTACATATTTATAGTATTCTAACACAATATTAAGTACTATATGCTTCTTGAATAATTTAAATTATATACTTACTAAAAGGTGTAAAAATTTTCAGATTTTTAGCCATCATTATTATATTTAAAAATTCGTCTAAATTGTTCAAAAATTTTTAATGCACTGTGGGGATTAATACGTGTTTTTAATTTTTGCATTTAACTATTCGGATTGAGGTTTGTCAAGTATATAACAAAATCCTTAAATGCCATGAAAGACAATGAGATCGATGTCGAAAAATTAATTGAGAAATATGCACGATATATAATGAATTCTCACTCCTTATATATTGCTGATAAATATATTGAGAAGGTGCTTGCAGATTATCCTGAACTTTGTGAAAAAGTAAAAAGAGCTATTAGAAAAGACGTGTAAACTATCTTATTTTCGCATGGATATTCATCGACATTCTTTAATATACTCGTTGTTTACAATATGTCAATCTATTTTACGAGATACTATTGACAACAATAAGATTGAATGCAATCAGAATCCTCTAGTACCTTAACTTCCTTTGAACTTATATGCTCCTTCTTAGTTAACTCCTAGAATCCATTATGGAATATTTTTAGGTTCAGAAAAATATCCTCAAAAGTTTACGCTCGCAGGGAGTAAAAATAAAGTTACATTTGCACGTTTCTACCTAGATTCTATACCTCTATCCCCAATAATCAGCCAGAGCCGCTATCATTCCATATCTCAATTTTTATTTCTTCAATTAAGCCTGGGAAATTGTCTACTTTGCGTAGAAGTTAAAGCGGTATTTTGCAAAATTATTATGGCTTCAAGCTTTCATCTACCTATCAACATTATTTCCTTTTGCTTGAAATTTTCGATTGTTTGGATTTTTTATATACCAATTTGTGAAGGGATAGATAGAATTATTAATGCGTTTCTCTATTTTATTTAATCATTTTAATAGTTCATCAAGTTCATACCCACACATTTCAGAATGGATTCTCTAAAATGGTCTCTTAAAAAAAATCCCGTCATAAGATTGACGGGATTTTTCTTTTTTATAAAGTAGGGCAATTTCCCAAAATCTTCACATTATTGATTAAACTTTTTATATAATACTAAAAGAATATTACAGTGTATCAAATTACAAGTTTTTAAGCAATAGATATTTAGTGAAAAAGAATTAAGAATTCTATTGTTGTCCAGAAGTTTAAAACTGGCAGAAATTTTTAATGCCATGACCAGTTCCAACTATCTTGCAATACAGCGGCCGCACTGGCTAATGCTGCCCCTGGGCCTGGACTCACACCTTCAATGATAGCTGAAACCACAGCACCTCCTGAATCCGCCCTTACCACATCACAAGTGTGACAAGAACTGTGTGGGTATGCTGCTAAATCTTGAAACGATCCATAGCTTGGACTTTTCTCCTTTTGAATATATTTCACGTTATGCCAATAAGCCGCAGAATATCGAGCGATTGCGTATTGGGTAAGACGGGCATTTTGCTGTTCTTGGGTCAATTTTTCATTTTTCAGAACGTAATCTTCCAATTCTTTAACTTTTTGGATAAATTCTAAAGTTCTATCGGTAGAACTTCCACCATTTTCATCACTCAAGAAGTTCGTGGGCAATCCAGGGAAAGTTGGAGAGGGAGTCAAGATATGGCAAATTGAAGGGAACCATCTACATAAATTGGGGGGCAGCACAGGTCCTGGTCTCCCAATTTCCATTTGATGATAGGTATCAAACAATTGTCCATAAGCTTTCACTTGGGAATCCATAAAATCCAACTTATTAACAAAGTAAAATTCTTGAGTAACCTTAAGCAACTTATCTCTATTTATTACTTTACTTGATTTTGTCGCTTGAAAAAAATAATCCAAAAACCTATTGTGAACCTCCCCCTGACTATCAAACGGGTTACTTAAATTTTGTATTTGAGATTTTGAAATCTCCAGTTCATTGTTGGATTCCAACGGTAAATCTGCTGTTTTTTTACACCCATAAAGGAATGTGACAGTGGATGCTATTATTATTAATTTTAAAATACATTTCATGATATTTAAGGTTTTAATTCCATCTTATTACAGATCATTCAAAATATCCTGCATATGGATACTAGCTGAATCATTTTTTATGACTCTGAATAAGAAAAAATTCATGTAACAATTATATTTTGGTAAAGAATTAAAGAGACTGAGATGATCTACCTCATTTAAAGGTTAGTAACAACCTGCTTTTTATCGAATGAATTAATTTAAAGCAGAGGTTACCGAACCCGAAATAGCTCCCCCCACTGCTCCTCCTACGGCGCCTGGTCCAGCTCCTACTCCTCCTGCGAAGGCACCTACTACAGCTCCACCAACTGCACCACCAACGCCACCAGCTAAGTCTGCCTTTGCAATTTGTTTAAGCCTACCCCAAAAATCTAACTTAGCTGCCTCAGGTTGAGTTTCATCATCCCATCTCTTCAAATTATCAATCCAATACTCATAACTATCTTCATAAATAGATAAGCCAACCATTATTACATGCTTTCTTTCCTTACTTAGATTTAGGAATTGTCTATCATTTAACACTTTAATAGTTTCCTTTTTAAGCTCCTCCACAGATAAGGGAGATTTAGATGCTTGATGAATTTTGTCCACAAAATTAAAACAGATTTGGTTCAGCATCGAAATTTCTGCTTCTGCTTGCGCCTCCTTTGTAATGCTTTCATCCAAGAAGCCCACTTTATATTCTTTGACAATCTTTTGGATTTTGGTTGTTTCCATGAATTGGTCTGTTAGCAGGTCGATTTTATGCATATTAGAATGATCCTTTTGAATCAATTTAAAAATATGCTCTAAACCTTCGCTGTGAAGGGGAGCAATCTTACTTTGATAGACATCAAACGCCTCTCTATCAGACATTTTAGAAAGATCTACAGTAAAATCAGAATCGAAACCTAGTTTTTCTTTTTGACATGATACTGATAACAACAACCCCATTAAAATAGATGTAATTAGGATGAATTTTGTAAAAATGTTTTTCATGATTTTTTGTTTTAAGTTTTATAATTATGAACTCTTACATCTATATAAATGAGATTCAAAAATTGTTACCCATTAAATTTCAATTTATTTAAGTTATTCATAATCTAAAAAACTCAAATTGCTTTTATATTCCGATTCGCTACTTAGAGGGATAAGTATTTCAATATAAATTTTGAGAAAAAATGTATGAATGGAATAATGTGGGAACTGATAAGTAAAGGATTGAATTAGAACTTCAAATTAGATTAAGAAAGCAATGATTTAACCTTCAACAAGAATATCATCATTTTTTTCCTTGTTGCGATTTTCAAGGCACAATTGTTATTAAGGAGAAGATCAACTCTCCACAAAAATTTTCTTTAAATAAAAATTATCCAAATTATATCAACCGAATAATCAAGGATAAAAAAAACATAGAATCTACAATTTAATTCTTATTCTATTTTCCTCAACAACTCTTGTCCCTTTTTATATACTTTACTAGTTTCTTGAATTTTATTGATTCTAGCTTGTGCATTAACCATATCCTCTAATTTAAAATAGGCTGCTGCAGCATAATAGTTTGCCTCGTTAGCAAAAACAGATGTTCCATCACCTATCACTAATAGAAATCCTAAGGCCTCTCCATAATTTTGTTCTCCAAGTAGGCTTAACCCATAGTAATAATTGTATACAACATTTGTAGGGATGGAATCAACAAGCTTTTTCAAATGGATGGAACTATTCTTATATTCTTTATTATTGAAATAGACTACTGCTTTCTCATAATGGTCGTTAGTTAAATTTTGATTTCCTCGAACTGTTTCAGATGTCATTTCTGGGAGCTCAATAGAAGGGAACTGTGTATAATAGAAAAATCTTCCCACGAAGATTAAAGATGCTGCTGCAATAACTGGTATAAACCACTTAATTAAAGGCAATATTATAGTATCTTTCTTTCCTTCTTTCTTATAACTATTTTCTGCCTCTTGAATGGAAAATCTAAGCTCATCATTATTTGGATCCAAACGTCTAGCTAAAAGTTTATGTAATTCAAGTCTCAATTCCAACTCACGCTTGAAATTAGGATCCCGTTCTAATAAATCATCGAAAATTAATTGATCCTCTTCAGTTAATACTTGATCAATATAATCTTCTATTAATTCCTCAATTGATTTCATGATTGATATCTTTTAAATACAGGATGATTTTTACACTTTTGCGCTAATTTTGACATGCATTGGCTCTTTTTTTTACGTAAATATGCATAAGAGATACCTAATGATTCGGCAATTTTTTCTTGCCTTTTCTCCTTCATACATCGGGTAATAATATCCTTGCAACTCTCACCCAGAGTGGCTAGAAGCTCCATAAGAGTATTTTCTTTATCATTTTGCAGGAGGTGCTCGTTATATTGTGATTCAGAATGGTCCTCATCATTTAATAATTGGTCTGTCAATTTTGTTACCTCCAACAATTTATTCTTCTTTAATTGATTTAACCATTTTCGTTTTGCAACCAATAAAAGGAAAGATTGAAAACTTGTAGTAAGTTGGAAGTCTTTGTGTAATGCTATATTGTAAATATCTATTAATGACTCCTGTAAAATATCAAAACCATCATCTTCTGATCCATTGTTGGATTCAATCATTCGAATCACGCTTTTGGCATATTGCGAGTAAATCAATTTAATACCTAAGGTATCATTTTTCAAAAGGGACCGAATGTGTTTTTGGTCAGAATGCATATAAATGATTAATAATATGTAAGTTTATAAGAATTTTACATATTTCATAGCAAACAACCAATTTTACTTCTATTATTTTTCAAATTATGAAACCGACGATAATTCTGTTAGTTTTATTTTTGAGTTGCCAAACAGTTTTTTCACAGGACAGTCTCTTGGTTTTGAGGGACACCTTTCCGTCGAAAATAATTACGGAATATTTAGACTCAAGCATTAGATTTAAACCAATTATTAGACCCTTATCTCCTATTCCTGGAGGAAGACAGGCTTATTATACTTATTTATGGGACTTTGGAGATGGAAACTTTAGCACAAAGGAATCTCCGGAACATCGATACGCAAAAGAAGGGGAATATGATGTTTCACTTTTTATAGTAAATAATTATGATAATGGCCCACGACCTAGGAAGCCAAAAACCAAAGTAGTTGTTGAGGCCAAATATGCCTCTAATAATAAGCATTCAAATGATTTTTATAAGCAGTTTTTTAAATCAAACCCTGTATTTCAGCTTTTCAAAAATGCAAATGCTGTTCCAGGTGAAGATATGTCTATAGTTGTAGGAGTAAATCCTCTAGCATCAAAAGGTCGTATTATTATTTTGACAAATGAAAGAACGATTAACCCAAAAGGATTTATTGTTTCTAATCAAAGTAAATACCACAACGAGATACTTGTCCCACTTAGTACTACGCATGAACTCAATACTTTATGGTCAAATATACAAGCCACGACAGTTACGAGAAGTGGGAGTCCCGATTATGGTATCATAGAGGAGATTGAGTTCAAAAACAATGAGGCAAACAAATATTTCAATCAACTCATTAGTGAATATAATACGGTTTCACAATATGATATTTCCGGTGTTCCTGGGGAAGGCCAATTTTCAATAATAAATTTAGATGTAACACCTGATATGCTTGCAGATACTAACGCAATAGTAACTGTAACAGGAATTTACATTCCTGATGGTCAAAACCCAACAATTCATAAATTAGACATCCCTATTGTTCAATCTCATGATCCAAACAAAATGTCAGTTCGACCAGCTTTGATAGATTATCGACTTCAGTTTAAGAAAAAGGAAATGATATATAAAGTTCAATTTCAAAATGATGGTGAAGGAGATGCAAAAACAATTCGATTAGAAATGAATTTTCCTGATCAAATAAATACAAAAACTTTCAAGTTGTTGAATCTTTATCCCGAATGTGACACGTGCAATACCCAAAATAAGCTTGGTTGTTATACTGTAGAAACCTTAGAGAATAAAATCACCTTTACTTTTAATGGAATAGCTCTTCCAGGATCATCATCACCCACAATTACCGATCAGGATAGTACTAAAGGCTTTATCCGTTTTACACTGCAAACCCATAAAAAGCTTCAAAACAAATCGATACCTAGTTATACAGATATTTATTTCGACAAAAATGAACCCATAAGAACTAATCGATCTACGATGAGATTTAGACCGGGCTTATCTCCAATCGTGTTTTTGGGGATTAACTCTCCTTTTGGAAGCAATGGCGATGAAACAGATAAATTAACTTCTGGCATTTCATTTGGGGTAGGAGTTGCTCCTATTGCCCCTTATAAAAAACCATATTGGCAGGCAGAGTTGTACTTCAGTAGTATTGGACAGAGTTTTCATACTTCCTTTCCAAGCCGTTCAGGTGAGATCCAAATTGGCGAAGATAATGGCCGCCCAAGGTTTGCAAAATATACTGGCATTGACTCCATCTCCCAGAAAAAGCACATTGTATTACAAATTCCTCTTCAAATGCGTTATAATTTTAATAGGTATTTTTCTGCAGGCATTGGTGCGTCATTAAAAACTAACTACCAATATTACCATCGTGAATCTTCCACCTATCATATTGCTTCAGCCGGTCCCAACACTGATCCTTTTATTATTGAAACGATAAATGAGAGGAAAGTCTTCTCGCCATTACAATTGTCATCGCTCATAGACATTAATGTCGGGAGAGTGTATCTCGGGCCAGCATTTGGAATTCGCCATCAATTTGATAAAAAATTTAAAAACAACCTTAATTTTTACTTAATGTGGCGTTTATAAGAATTATAGTTTTATTATTAGCATTTTCCATTACCTCCTGCAATCACTCGGTACCCTTAGGCAATTCGAATCCCAGCTCAATAGATAGCATTTCGAATTCTATAATTGATTCCATTGGTGAATTAGCTTATGATAATTACGATTCGTACAGCAAAAACCCGGAAGCATTTCTATCGCCTTTGGATAATAAGGCATTGAATCGTAGCCAAAAAGAAACATATTTATGGATCTTAATCAATATGGGCTATGGTTTTCAGACAAATAGTAAAATCCTTTCAAGCTGCGTTTTCTACGAGAAAGCTTTATTAATCGACTTAGAGCTAAATTTTCTAACTGAAGAGGATCGCCTCACATATATTAACAAACCATTATCAAACAATTACACCATGCTGTCTGATTATGAAAAGGCTGAAAGATTACAACTTGCTGGTATTTCAGCTTCTTCATCCGCTGAAATAAAGGCATCCTATTACAATAATTTATCTTTATTATACAGCTTTAAGGATGAATTTGAAAATTCCAAACAAGCTGCTATTACAGGATTGACCTTAACAAGAAAAGATAAACGGTTAGAACTGTATTTAATCAATAGCCTAACAAAATCCTTTTTATCATTAAACCAAATAGACTCTGCTAAAATAGCTAATCAAAATGCTTTTGAAATCCTGGATATGGTATCAATTGACAAGGATTTTGCGGCAGGGAAACGTACTACTCTACAATTAAAAGCAGAATTAGCAATTTTAGAAGATAATCGAAAGAGCGCAATTTCTTTCTTAAATCAAGCTTTAGAATTAGAATTATTACATTATCCAAACTCTCATTATCGAGAAAAAGCCAATTTATACAACCTTATTGGAGAACAACTATTATATTTTGAACAAAAGAGTTCAGCCAAAAAACATTTTGACCAAGCCCTTTCTTTACTAAACGAAAATATATCTGAGGTTCGTACCTCAAGTTACACAAAAGTCAATTTGCTCAAAAATCTAGGGATACTATATGCTAAACATGATATTGATTCTTCACTATCTTATTTTGAGCAGGCCATAATTTCAGATTTCGCCTACCAGCAAAATGTGACAAGCAAAAAGAGTCATATATTAGGTAATCAATGGAATAGAAAACTTTTGGATGTGGTATACCTTAATTTACATCCCATAAATACCTTTAGTCAGGAACAATTAACAAAATTATTATGGCTTACGGAACTAACTAAGGGCCGCTTACTATGGAACGACATAAACCGTTCAATTAATTGGAAAGTTAGTATTGATAGTCTAGGATCAATAATTTCAGAACTCCAGAAGCTATATATTAAACGGGATCTACTTAATGACAGTTCTGAGAGGATTCAAGTTGAGACAATGATTCAAAATCTAAACTCTGACTTTGATCTTAAGGAACAATATTTTACAAGGGAAATCCATATTCCAACTTTTGAATCCTTTAGAAAGTCTTTATTTAACAAAATAAATAATTGCTATGCTTATTTTATACATGAAGATAAAACAATTTCTGTTTTCCATCTTTTTAACAATAGAGTGGCATATTTCCACCTACAGGATAAAAAGATTATTGATTCCATAATATCTTTTAAAGAAACCTACTTTAGTTACAGTCCAAATGAATTTAACGAGAATCCTGCTAAATATTTCAAAATAGCTGCAAATTTTAAAGAGTTGCTATTGCCAGGTCTTGAACAGCAAACAAAAATATGCCTTTCCTTGGATAATGAACTTTATCTATTACCATTTGATGCCCTTTCTGATGGTCAAGAATTTATTGTTGAAGGCCATGATATCCAATATCAACATTCTTTATTATTTAATAGTCTTATCAGGAAGGACAAATTTTCTAATCAGCAGATCACAATATTATTTAGGGATAAATATGCTCCTCCCCTTAGCGATCTTCCTTTTGTAACCATGGAAGTCAAATCTCTAAAAAGAAATTTCGAAGTTAATATATTACCAAGTGAGAAATTATCCTTGGAGACTCTCCTTGCTGTACTTCAAAAGAATGCGGTTCTTCATGTTGCGGCTCATACTATTATTGAAGAAGATCAAGAGGCTAAGCTCATATTACATCAGCCTATATCCACTGATCAATTGAGACACTATGATTTCCATGCTCCTCTTGTGGTTTTATCAGCCTGTAATACTGCCTCTGGAAAGATACTACCGTCTGAAGGAATGGCGAGTATACACCGTGCTTTCCTTAGTAAGAGTGTCCCTGGGGTATTAGCTACCCACTGGTATGCTAACGATGCGATTACCTTAAAAATAATGGACAATTTTTATGTCGCTTTATCTAAGACCAATAATCCAATAAAATCCATATCAACAGCAAAAAGACACTATCTTAAAAACTCAAACGAACACAATCGTAATCCGTGGTACTGGGCTAATATGGCATATTATGGAATAGAAACGGAAATTGAACTTCAATCTCCATTTTGGAAAAGAGCTAGCTACGGTTTTCTCTCATTATCCATCGTTCTCTTTTTCATCGCTATTATTAAGAAAGCAAGAAAATTATAAAAAATCTTCCATGTATAAAATTTCCTGGAGCTAATACATTCAGTAACCGAAAATCAACATCGTATTCCTTATATTCTAGGAAAAGTCAATATAAATCGCCTCTACAATTAAACTTTTATTTCTCCTGACACCTGATATACAACATTTTTTTAAAGTCCTATAAACTGAAACGGAGTTGCTTTTACAAAAGATTTTGAGGTCTCTCCGGAATAGGTTTTATTGCCTGATAAATCTAACTTTTTCACCTCTGCATTTTCATTAAAATCTATCTTTTTAAGATCCACCCAGAAGGCATTGGGCGTTAAAGCTGTTTCAAAGTAATAAACCAAGTTCTTTTGATCGGCAACCGATCTCCATCTAGTTGTCGATAAATTAGGATATCCTTCTATTTCAAAGCCATAGGGAACCGATACATTTCTCATAACACTAGCTACTGATGCCACAGCTACATTTACGTTTTCGGTCTGGGGGATTGAGTTCATAAAAAAAGAAGCTCTAACAAATCTATCGGAAGCGGTTACTGAACCTGGCAAATAAACCTTACCTGGTATTTTCTCCCAGTATTTGGCAATTGCCAATTGCTGTTCATACGGGGGGTCATTGGTCATTATAGTGTAAGATGGACTATGATGAATTACTAATTTACCATTAATATATTCTAAAATCGCGCTATCACCGGAGGGATCTGAAATTGATAAATGGACTGTTGTGAACTTATCTGTTCCTGGAATAAAATCAGAAACTATTGCAAATGATTCCTTTTTTAATTCGTTAACAGCTTCCTTAACCGAAGCAAAGTTATCTAAGGTATATTGCGCCCATAAGGAAATTGAAAGGCCTTCTTTAGTACCTTTCTTGTCAAATTTTGGATATTGGGATTCAACCAACCACAACATATTTGCGACAAGTCCTTTTTCATTCATACCATCCACTACAGAAATGTCCCAAGCACTGACCGCTAAACTTCCATATTTTGAAATCCAATTGATGGAATTCTTGCCGACTTCTCCATTTCTTTTTATTCCTCGTGGAAATATCCAATGGTTAGCAGGAATTTCCAAAGAAAAATCCATAGTTCTACCTGTTAATACCAATCCATTTGGTCCTTTATACATTGCCCTTGTACAGGATTCGGCAGTTTGATAAACAGCAAATGCAATTAACAAAACCAAAGTAATTAAAAATTTTAAAAATTGAATCATAATCAAGCTAATTAAAAGTTAAAAATATGGATAGTAATAATTAATCAAATATAACGAAAAAATACGCTCGATATGGTATGACAAACCTTGGAACACTAATAAAAGAATTTACAGATTGAAACTTTAAAAATTGTTTTTATATTTTCCGAAAGTTAATGAAGTTAATACCATTTAAATAACCATATATATGCATCGATTTATTTTGTTAATCAGCTTTCTGTTTTTAAACTTAACAAGCTGGTGTCAAAATCACTCAAATTTAGAAAAGACCTTTCCAAATGGTGTTTATAAAACCAAAGAGGATTTTCTAAAAGGATTACCTAGTGAAAACCCTGAAGTTTATTTAAAAAGTTTACCGGGGGAGCATCTTGAATCTGCAGAGACAAATTCTAATCCAATTTTCTTTTATTATAAAAACACCAACAAAAAAGTAAAGAAAGTTTTTGCTATTTCGTACGAAGGAAACCTTTATATACAGGCCCTTTCGATTTTGAACAATAAGAATAAAAAAGATAAATCTATGACTACTGAATCCCCATATTGTTTTTCTCGAGTTACCATTTATGGTGAGAATTATTTATATATGGAACTAAAAATAGCAAACACTTGGAAACAAGGTTTAGGTTATGGAATCGGAGGGGCGCTAGGTGCATCGATTGCAACAAATTCGTATGAGATTAAAGGCGTTGTTTGGGACTATAGCTTTAAAGAATTTAATATTTTCAGAAGTTGTAAAGATTTCAATGTATTTATTTCAGAAAAATTGCCACAGAAAATCTTGGACTGTAGAAATAAAAACGTAAATCTCGAACATATAAGAACTTCTATTGAACTGATTAAATAATTGGTAAGGAGTTTACCCTACGGAGTTTCAGAAAGGTGTTTCTGCACTTTTTAGGTAGCAATCCAAAAAATTTATCAAATAGCTATTACTATAAGCAATTTAGAATCGCGTTAATTTTTATAAATAAATATGCTGGCAGACCAATTAAAATTTGTGTTGACCTACCAGCATTAAAAAATTCCTGTAAAGTAATAAAATCGAAACCTATTTTACTTTCCGGAGCGATCTGTTGTTATACGATTAAAACTTCAAGAAAGGAAGTGAAATATAATACATTATTTTAAATTCAGATGTCGGTTTTGCAAAACATACTCTATCATTGCGTCTAAATCTTGAAGGATTTTTTCACCTTCGGATCCTATTTTCTTAAATACAATATTTCCACTTGGATCTAACAAAAAAGTAGTAGGGATTGAGTTTACTTCTAGCTTATTATTCAACTTTTTGTCATTGTTATAATATACCGGAAAGCTATAATGCTTGTTTTTTTCAAACCAATTCCTCGCATCATCAAAGGAATTCCCACTCCCTGTATTTAACATTAAAAACATTACTTCAGGATTATCTTTATACTTTAGATAAACTTGATTTACGTATGGAAATGATGCCAAGCAAGGCAAACACCAAGTTGCCCATAAATCTACTACTACGACCTTTCCTTTCAAATCTGACGCAGTAATATTGTTTCCCTTCATATCTTGAATAGATAGTTCTTTAGGGAAGCTCTTTCCTTTGGTAATTTTCTTATCCAGGCTTATAAAATATTCACTTTTCCATTGTTTATCTAAATTGGAGAAATAATTCTGTATGCTACTTTGATCATTATTTACTTTTAGCAAACTATCTATAAGTAGTGATTTTATCTCTTGATCGTATGGAAAAAGAAGATAAGCATGATGTAGTGAATGGCTTTCTTGTTCTTTTAAACCAATATCTCGGGAAAGTTTGGCAACATATAATAATATTTCTTTTGATTGGGTCAATTTGATATTTCTTTCTATTAAATCTTTCCCTTTATCTAGATTTCCCTTTTTAATTTCTATGACTCCTTTTCGGAGTAAAACTTCCGCGTTAATTTCAGAAATTTTTTGATCTCTGTCGGCAACAAAAGAGCGTAGATGACCAGTTTCAGGGAAGAAACGTACTAAACTTACCGGATACTCGAGTATATTCTCTAATACTAAATTATTAAGGAATTCTGCTTTGTCTAGAAGTGTGTTTTTCTCCAGTAGAAGGTCTACATATTCTAAGTAGGTACGCCAGATATAAGGATTTTCTTGTTCTTCTAAAATAAGTGGAAAGTATTTTTTGGCTTGTTCAACTTCCCCCTTATTAAGATGATACTTGAACAAGTATACGTATGCCTCTTGGAAAGCATGTTGATTATCGTTATTTTTCAGCCTTAACAGCTGGTTAATATTATCTAAAGTCTCCACCGTGTCTGTATTATGTAGGACTTTATTTAGTTTATATGAAATTCCCAATTTAGAGGATGGAAATTCATTAATTACGACATTTCTTATGGAGTCCACTTTAGATTTTTCGCCCAGTATTAGGAATCCCATTGTTACTTTATTAAGGTTTCCATCACTTGTTGGGGCACTCCTAAATTTCCTTTCTATTACCTGTAAAGCTTGTTTTCTTAAATTTTCATGTTCTTTTGGATTGGAAGCTTTCTGCATTTGAAATTGGAGAATTTTCAGATTATTTTCATAGTTATTAGGATAGTTTCTTTTTTCAATTAAAAAGTTTTTCATTTGCTGTTCCCAGAGTTGCTGCGAGTTTCTATTTTGAATCGCTGTACTGTATCCTTTAGCTAAATAGTTCCCTTCTTTCAATTTACCATTTTCATAAACAAAAATCTCATAATGTGTTGTATCTGTGGGTCTAATAATAAGCTCTTTATTTTCATCAGTGATATAAAAAGAACTGTAATTCGCATAAAACGGCAATTGGAATTTGACCCACCATTTATCGCCCGAACGATTCATTTCTAAGCTTTGAGGCATTTCATAGAAATTTGAAGAGCTGAACTGAAGAAACATTTTATTGTTCGTGTTCGTTAAATTCGGCGCACTCAGTTCAATTGATACAGAGTCCTTGGGCTGAGGCATTGTTGGATAGATTTTTACATCGTACTTTTGCCCCGATAAATTAAGGCAAATAAGAATTTGCAAGAATGTGATTGGGATAAAGTTAGTTTTCATCATTTTGTTTTAACTGTGGGTTGCTCAATAGAATTGATTGTGGGATTGGGATTCTGGTATCATCCTGCGTAAAATTCCCTTTAGTTTGAGACAGAACTGTGACTGCTCGTTTGGTTCTATTAAGATCAAACCAGCGGTGCCCCCATTCTCCTAATAATTCTAAATGTTTTTCTTTTTCAATTGCTAATGCTACCTGTTCATCACTCAAAGGTTCCACCAATGGTTGAAGTCCTGCTCTTTTACGAATAATGTTTATATCCGATAATGCCAGGGCTTTTTTATTGAGTTTCAATCTTGCTTCAGCTCGTATAAGATACTGCTCTGCGAGTCTTAGAACCATATTATATTCAGTCACTGGGTTACCAATATTAGTTCTTACCTTATATTTATAAGGAAGGTAATAAGTTCCAGATGCGATGGTATATGGTTTTAACCAATCTTGCTTTCTTTTATCTTGCTGTTCAAAACTATCCATTGTACTTTCAAATACATTATAATATCCGCGAGCGGTGGGATTGGCAGGTACGAAAGTAAAACCCTCCCAAGTATTTACCCCAGCAGTAGACTTATTAACTGTTTGAATTTGCCATATAGCCTCTTGACTTGTTTTAAGAAAGACGTCATTCAAATTATCTAATAATTTATACCTAGAGTCCTCAATAACTTTGGTTGAATGGATCTCTGCATTTTCCCAATCTCCTTTATAAAGGTATACTCTTGCCAACAATGAGGAAGCAGTTCCTTTATTAGGTCTGACTCTTTCGCTTCCTTGATATTGTTCTTCTAAATCTGCCTCAGCTTGATTTAGATCTTCAACTAAAAATCTATAAATATCCTCCATTGTAGATTGACCTATACTATTGGCCTCGTCCACATCTGTTGTTTTAACCAGCGGAATTTTATTAAAAAGATTTACTAAATAAAAATATTGAAAGCTTCGAGCAAACCTTGCCTCACCCGAAATTTGCTTTTTCACTTTCTCAGGTAAGGAGGATTTTTCTATACCTTCAATTATTTTATTGGCATGTCCTATAAAACCATATGGTTGTATCCACAACCTATCTAAATAACTACTATTAGAAGTGATGTTATTCAATTTATATTCATCGTAGCTTGTAAAAGCTGAATAGTAATCATCTGCAGTTGATGCCATTAATATGGCAAGCAATCCTGAATTGAATTGATTATTAAAACTATTCATGTTGCTATATAATCCTAGAATCGTTGCTTCAGCAGATTTCGGATCTTGAAATGCATTTTCTGCAGAGACTTGATCCTTTGGCGGGCCGGTCTCTAAAAAACTATCACAGGCATATAATAGGAGGCTGCTAAAGAGAAGAATAGTTATTGTGGGAAATTTTAAATTTTTCATAATATATTTATTGGCTAAGGTGTGTTAAAAACTAAGTTGAACCGCAAAAGTATATGTTCTTATGCTAGGTGTAGATGTGGTTTTCACCGATCCGAATGGATTGACTTGCGAAACATATGTTCTATCGAATCCTTGCATTTCCGGATCCATTCCTCTAAATGATGTCCAAGTAAATAGATTTTGGGCTGCAAGATTAATCCGAAATTCAGGTACATTAATTAATTTACTAAATTTGGAGAAATCATAACTTAAAGAAACATTCTTCAATCGAATAAACGAGGCATCTCCCCATACAGCAGATGAGTATCTATAGTAATTTCTAAAGTTAGTATAAGCCTCATTAGATGCAGTGGTTGTAGCCCGAGGAACATCTGTTATATCTCCTGGTTTTTGCCACCTCCCCAACACACTTTCATCCATATTTGATAATGCACCAATATGGCTTGCCATTGGTCCATATCCAATAGTTGGTCCTTCTTGTTTTACAAATTGCAATAAAAAACTCAAAGAAAGTTCTTTATAGTTTATACTATTGTTTAATCCTCCATAAAATCTCGGCATAAGGTTGCCTAGGACAACGTAATCTGTATTTTCATATAGATTTCCATCGCCATCGACATCCTGATAATTCCCTAAACCTGTTTGAGGGTCTACACCAATAAATCTATAACCCTTCACCACTCTCACGGACTCTCCAATTACATAACTATTAGCTGATGAAGAATTTTCTAAATCTGGGTAAGAGAGCAATTTATTTTTTGGGAATGTTAAATTAAACTGGCTATTCCAATTAAAATTAGCTTTACGAATATTGGTAGTATTAAGTTCAAATTCCACGCCACTATTCTCTACTAATGCTGGCTGATTCCCAAAATAGGATTCGAATCCTGTTTGTGGAGCTAAGGTTATATCGATAAGCTGGTTGCCAGATCTATTATTATAGTAATTTGTTGTTAAGAATATTCGGTCGTTGAAGAACCCTAAATCAATTGCTATTTCTCTTTTTTTGTTCTCTTCCCATTTAAAATTTGGATTATATACTCTGGCAGGAGATAGACCAGCCAAATTTTGATAAGGCAATCCTGGCTCCCAGGTGTCTAGATATTGATAATTACCAATTTGGTCATTCCCTGTCAGTCCTAGGCTTCCTCGTAGCTTTCCGAAGCTGAGTACAGATTGGTTTTCAAAGAATTTTTCCTTAGAAAATATCCAGGCAATCCCTATTGATCCAAAGTTCCCGTATCTATTATTAGGACCAAACCTTGAAGATCCATCCCTCCGGCCGCTAAAGTTTATTAAATACTTCTCATCATAGGTATAGCTGATTCGGGAAAAAACAGATTGATAACGATAATCTCCATATTGATAATCTCCTACTGTTAATGTACCTGCCGCATGTATATTATCCAGCTGACTATCTGATGGATAACTTGTTCCATTGAAAAATTTCCCCTCGTTGATCGCCTTTTGCCATGTACCACCGAGTAAAAAATTAAACTGATGTTTATTGATTTCTTTACTATAATTTAATTGAGGTTCAAATATGACAGAGTTAAAATCAGAATTACCATACCTGGCCGATCCAACAGTATTATTTAGGGGATTAAAACTTGAACTTGGTATGGTCTGTAATTGATCCATTTTTTGAAATTGGTAGCCTAGGTTAATTTTCGCTTCAAAACCAGGAATAAAAAGGTAACTTAAGCTAGTATTTGCAAGTAAGGATTTCGTTCTGCTAATACTGTTTCGTTCTAAATATGCCATCGGATTTTGTAAGCTTGTACCAAACCAATAATAGCTTCCGTCAGTATTATATAAAGGATAGTTAGGGGCTAAATTATAATATTGAGCAAGATCTGTGGCCAACGTATTATTCTTATCAGCATTAAAATTAGCAGCTGCGTTAATTCTAAATTTTCCATTTTTTGATTGGTTGGAAACACTTAGCATCCCGCCTCCTCTTTTATAATTTTGGTCTCCCGGCAATACATCACCTTGCTTTACGAAGCTGCCACTAAAGAGGTACTGTAACGTTGAAGTTCCTCCATTAAAAGAGAGTTGCATAGAATTGAAGGAGGCATTTTGACCAAATAATTCTTTTTGCCAGTTATAATTTTGATTTTGATCCCATATAGTTAAATCAGGGGCATTCGTTTCATTGGCTTGAGCATTATCGTTTTTAAATGCTTCCCTTCTTATTTCCAGAAACTCTTCAGTATCCATCATCTTCAATGTCTGAATCGCATGTGAGTTCCCTACTTGAAGATTACCATTTATCTTCAGTTCCTGATTTTTTCCTTTTTTTGTGGTAATTAAAACAACACCATTTGCGGCTCTTGATCCATAAATAGCGGTTGCATCAGCATCCTTTAACACGTCAATTCTCTCTATATCTCGAGGATTAATTATAGAAAGTGGGCTCTGATTTCCTCCTGCAGTAATAAACTGATTCATATTATTATCTGAAAAAGGAACACCATCTATTATATAGAGTGGGCTATTCCCATTATTAATAGAGTTTGCTCCTCTAAGCTGTACATTGAAAGATGCTCCTGGTAATCCACTATTTGCTGAAATATTCAATCCGGCAATACGTCCTTGCATAGCGGCTAGAGGATCTATTACGGGCTGATTTTCTAATTCATTAGAAGTAATACTCGAAATTGAACCGACATTTTTTCGAATACTTGAGGTTCCATAACCTATTACTACGACTTCATCCAAATTACCAAGATCAGGTTCCATGGAGATGGTTTTATTATTTACATCATCACTAGGTACTTCCTTCGTTTTAAATCCCATGTATGAAAAAATTAGGGTACTGTTCTCGGGGATTGTGAGCCTAAATTCACCATTTTCATTTGTCTGAAATGTGTGATTTGTTTGCTTAATTCTGATACTTACATTAGATAGAGGTTTGAGATTCTCATCTGTAACTTTCCCCTGCACAATTTGCTGAACCGTTGCCTTGGCTGAAATCCTTTTAATAACTATTGTTTCTTTAATGATTTGATAGGTAAGTTTTTTGTTTTTAAAAACTTGATCTAAAACATACTTGATTTGTTGATTATTTACATTGACAGAGAACAACGTATTTGCGGATATTTCTTCTGGATCAAATACAAACTTATAGTTGGACCGGCTTTCAATTTCATGAATTAATTGATTGAAATTTACACGATCTAACTGAAGCGATATTTTTTGGCTATAAGCAAAACTACTGCTCCAAAATAGAAACATCATAATTAGAAAAGAAAAGTAATATTTCATAAAATTTATTATTTAGGGTTAATCGTTAATTACATACTAGGTTTAAGAAGAATATGCCTTCCTTTTAACTCCAGATCAATTCCAGAGAATTCTAAAATGGTCACTATATCTTGGAAGGCTTGGTTTCGTTTTATTTTACCACTTAAGGTCTTAGATTGATAACTAGGATCTACGCTATATGTAAAGTTATACCATCTCGCAAGCTCATTTAATATTTCGGCCAGGGGGGTATGGTCGAAAATAAAATACCCCTCCTTCCAAGCCAATTGATTGTCTAGCTCAGTTGTTTGCACCTTATTCATTCCTGAATTGCTTTCATGAGTATAAAGCTGACCTGGCTCTAATTTATATTGTTCCTGTTTATGCTCAATTTGAATAGATCCTTCTAATAAAAAAGCTTTAAGCGTTGGAGATTCTTGAGGGTAGTATTTCACATTAAAGGCAGTTCCCAAAGCAATAATTTTCGCATCAGATACATTAACTTTAAATAGTTTTTGAGGGTTTTTGGCGACCTCAAAGTACGCCTCTCCTTGTAAATATACTTCTCTAGAAAAGGAGTTATAGTTTTTTGGAATTGTTAGGGAGGATCCAGCATTTATTCTAATCCGGGTTCCGTCTGGGAGAATTGATTCAAATTCTTCGCCTTTAGCGGTAATTATTTCAACGTCCGATACAATCTTTTGATGTTGAAAGTCGAGTGTATTATTGGTGTTTTCTACCTTCTTTTGTTTATTGTTATATACAATTGTTGCTTGAAAGTTACCGGGATTTAATTCTTGATTCTGGGCAATATATGTGTACTTATCATTTAGTGTATTACTTGAAAATTCAATTAGAAAAACTGAGACAGAAATAATTAACAAAATAGCAGCCGCTGAAGACCAGTAAATTGTATTTAACTTCTTTCTCTTGGATTGAATTTCCAAAGAGTAATCCGAGATAATTTTGTCTTGAAATTTATTACGCAAATAAAAATCAATATCATCAAAATTAATATTATGATAATCGGGTTGTTTTTTCTCTGTTAGTAATTGATTATACCAGCATTCTACCTCTTCAACTTCCTTTTGAGTACATTCTTCAAGTAAATATCGATTGAGTAATTCTTCAGTGATTTTAGGGTTTGCCATCCTTCATAATTATTATTATGAGTATGACAATATAGGATGGAATTAGTGGTACATTAAAATGAGAATAAATTTTATTTTTCTTCTGAGGATCTTTAAAGCTTTGTAAACTTGCTTTTTAACAGTTCCTTCAGCAATTCCCAATTCATCTGCTATCTGCTTATAACTCATATTTTCAAAACGGCTTTTGGTAAATACGAGTTTCATTTTTTCTGGAAGATTATTTATTTCCGATTCAATAAGGTACCCCAGATCTTTTAGTCTAAGCAATTCCTCCGGAGTATTTGGAAAATTGATATTTGATGGTTTTATAGAATAAATTTCAAAATTCTTATTTAGTTTATTTCGATTTATTTTATTGATTACCACATTTCTTATAGATCTATACAGATATGCATTGTAAGATTGATAGATGGTTATTTGGTCTAAACTCTCCCAAAGATTACTAAATACTTCTTGAACGATATCTTTGGCTTCATCTTGATCCTCAAGCATTCGATAGGCATGCAAATAGAGCTTTTTCCAATGTGTTTGGTAAAGAATTGTAAATATTTCCCTTTTTTCTTGCGTCTGCATGATAATTCAATACTACAAAAATTAATCGGATATTGTTTATCTGTTGATGTATCTGACATTTAGGATACCCTGTTTTTCAAAAACTTATATTTTGTATTATATTAACTGTGCAGTTAGAATTATTCTTCCTCCTGGTCAAAATGAAGGTGTTTTTAAATTTAGTTATTAATTCAAGATTAGAATAGATAACAAAATAGAGCAATTATTTAAGATTCATGTAAAATAGGGCAATTTAGAGTAATTTAAAATTATAATGCATTTAAGTTATTTCCTTATTAGCGATTCTACAATTAAAATTTCTCGCCGCTAATAGATTGAACAATATCACAAAATCCCATACATATGTATGAATCGGGTAAACACAGTTTTTTTTATTAATGAACAAGCATTTGAAACCTTCCACCAACCTTACTATCCTATAAATTATGCCTAATGATAGTAAAATGGGCACTTCTGAATGTCCATAATCCTATAATCTTTTGCCGTTTATCAATAAATCTGAGTTATTAATAGACTGGCATATAGATTGACGGTCTGAATTGACACATTGGGCTAGATTTATCTGTCTTTGAATTTTATCGATTAGGTCTTTTCCAAATTAATTAAAAAATTACAATCTATTAAAAATGAGTGGTCATCATGGGGGAAGCATCGTCCAGACTAAAATTTCCATATCCAAAAAGAAGAGTTAACTTGCTGAATATATATTTATAAAAAGCACGAAGTATTACCCCTGCATCATTATCTAAACAACAGTATTTCTAAGTTTGAAAACTTAATGATATAATATTGGCATATTTCGGTACTTCAACCTAATTCAATATATTAAATATATGATTTTAGTTTTTTAGGTTATTACGAAAGAAAATCATTTATATACAATAAATAATATTAACAATTTAGTTTAACAAAAACTTATTCAAACAAAAAAACCACCACGTTAGAATAACTGTGGTGGAATAAAAAAATAAATGAATAAGATAATAGAGTATTATTTTAAAAAACTCCGATTTCAACACCTTGCATTAAAGAATCCTATTCATATTAAAATCAAATGAATTTACTCAGCCTTGGAATTCAGATTTGTATCTGCTATGGAGGTTAATTTTTCATCACACGATTTTTCCTCTTCTAAAGTTTTTAGTAGAAGTTTAAAAGCTTCTTTGTGATTTAACACTTTAGCAAAAGCAGCTAAAGTTCCGTACGTAGCAATCTCATAATGTTCAACTTTTTGGGAGGCAGCAATAATTCCAGCATCTCTTACAGTTCCTACTTCTGTTTCTTCCATAATACTTTTACCTTCTTCCAAAAGGCCAGCCATAGCATCACATTTTTCAGCTTTAGGCTTAACTCCTATAGATTTAAAAACTGCTTCCAAACGCTCAACATGTTCTTTAGTTTCCAAATGATGTTTTTGAATTGCAGTCTTAAGCTTTTCAGAGGAAGAATTCTTCTCCATTTTAGGCAAAGCTTTAACTAATTCTTTCTCAGCCCAGTAGATATCCTTTAAACCATCCTCAAAAAGGTCTTGTAGATTTTTTGCAGCATCAGCCTTAGCTTTAATAACCTTTGTGGGCTTGGCGTCTTTTGAAGATGCCTTTGTTGTTTTATTAGTGGTAGTTGCCATATTAGTTTATAATTTTGTATATCACTTGAACCACTGAAACGATAAAAAGTTTGATGCTTTCATATTTAGGATAAGTTATTAAAAGAAAAATAAGCACTCTATTTTTAATAAAAAGCCATGTATTATTGGGATATCTCCGTAAAATCTTCCGCCGATATTACATCCTCATAATAATCTTCTGCTGAGGAAAAATATATGCACAAGGTTTCATCTCAACCAGAAATATATTTTAAAATAATAAAGTAATTGACTTTTTTGGCTATACACAATTTTCTTTCCACGTAATGGTCTTACGTTTTTCACCAAGCTTCGCAACAGAAAGAATCTTGAGGCTTTTAACTCACCCAGGAACTTTTTGACAAATTATTCCGCTATCAATATTCTATTAAAAAAGATGCACATTTTAGTTTTTACTCCATTTTTCAAGTCTAGTTAAAGAGTCGATTAATGTCCTTTGTGCAATGAATGTTGAGTTAAATATTTTCAAATAAAACCCATAGACACTGCGATTAATATGGTTTAATTATGTGTTTATCTTTAAATCATTTTTAAAACTTTAGGAAGGGCAGCTCTAAACCAATAGGTATATCTTTCAGGATTATTTTCAACATCCTTTTTCAAATACTCCACAGAAGTCCATTTGTAATTTTCCACTTCTATATTATTTGGATAAGGTTGATTATTTGTTTTACCAATGAAAACATGATCCAGTTCATGCTCTATCAAATTGTTTTCTACTTCAATTTTATAAATAAATGAAAATAGAAATACTAAATCACAGCTTAACCCCATTTCAAACTTTAGACGTTCCGTTGCTGCATCTTTCACCTGCTCCGTAAATTGCGGATGAGAACAGCAAGCATTTGTCCATAAACCACCACCGTGATACTTACTCATTGCTCTTTGCTGTAACAACATTTCGTCTTTATCATTAAAAATGAAAACTGAAAATGCTCGATGAAGCTCTCCTTTCAAATGGGCCTCCATTTTTTCCATTTCTCCGATTGGATGATCTTGTTCATTTACAAGTACAACATTGTTTCTTTTTATCATATTTAACTAAGGTTTTGCATATTTTAATCGTATTATTAATGATTATATCAGTCAATTGCAGTACCTGCAATAATCCCTGCTTTTCTTTATTAAAAATATAATCTTGTTGCCAGTTTTCATTTGGGAAATAGACCTCTATAATCTTTCTAATAATGAATAAAGCAACATTTATTTGAAATGGTATAATTTACTCTATTAAACCATCTTTCATAAATCATTTAAGGAGCCTGTTTATATAAATGAAAATTCCCTTGATGAATCAGGAGTTGAAACTAATAACCGCTCTAACGATAAAATTGGAACAAGTTTAAAACTAAAATATAATATAGACACCCAGAAATTCTACAGATAATAAATTATTATAGCCACCTTTTGGAAAGAATAGGAGAATCCAAAGGCATTCTAGTAAATAAAAGTATCTTCCATCCCTTAATTATTCATTTATTGAAATTCAGATTACACTCAATTTGAAAATTAAGATTGTCCTTAATGGCTAATTTCCATCCGATAACTTAATTAGCAGCAGTGTTCAATTTTTGAATTTAGAATATGGTGTTTTTCAAGATAAATCTATACTGATTTTATATTTCCTTTGGTATAAACCATATCTTTTGTCACTATTTCAATAAAAGATTAATACAAAACTTAATAATCAAGAATCTTATTTGAGTATTTAAATTGGTAATAAAAAGTTAGTTTTTATATATTTTGTATATTTTTACATCAAAATAAACAATTTTAGTATATTAGTACTCTAAATAGAACGTTGTGAACTATAATTTGATTAAAAATGTACTTGATTTAGTTGAAGAATTTGAGCATGAAAAATCTAAAAAGACTAAATCTGCATTAACTGTCGATGACTTTAAGGACTGGATTGTAAGAAATTATAAATCTGGAACTTCAATTTGCGAGCCTAATTGGGAAGGTAAGGAAAAGGGCAGAAGTGCTGAAAGTGTGATAAACACATTGATAGTTCATATGAATAGATATGCAAAAAGTTATTCTAAATCAGTCATTTTCGGATCAGAGTTCGCTTCTCAAGAAGATTACATCTATCTCATCAACCTTAGGGCATTTGGCGAGATGACCAAAATGGATCTCATAAAAAAGAACGTTCATGAGAAACCTGCAGGAATGAAAGTTATTAGCAGATTGATTGCAAAAAATTGGGTTCATCAAACCGGCTCACAAACCGATAAAAGAAGTAAGGTTCTAAAAATTACTGAAAAAGGGCTTTTAGCGTTGGAAGCTCAAATGAAAAAAATCAGAAAGGCGACAGAAATTGTTACAGGAGATTTATCCCAAAGTGAAAAATTGGAGTTAATACGCATCCTAAGCAAACTCAATGATTTTCATAAGGTGATTTATGAAAGAAATATTGAGCCCGAACATTTATTAGACAATGCCTTAATTGAAAGTTAGCTATGAAAAAGAAAATCGCAGTGATTGGATCGGGTTTTTCGGGAATGTCGGCCGCTTCTTATTTAGCGAAAGCTGGTAATGAAGTTCATGTTTTTGAAAAGCACAGCGGACCAGGAGGTAGAGCAAGACAGTTTTCAACTGATCAAGGGTTTGTATTTGACATGGGTCCAAGTTGGTATTGGATGCCCGATATTATAGAAAATTTTTTTGCTGATTTTGGATATACGGGTAATGATTTCTTTAAGTTGATTTCTTTAAGTCCACAATTTGAGATCATTTTTTCAGACCAGAAAATTGAAGTTCCTAAAGATTTGAGTGAATTAATTTCAGTATTCGAAGGAATGGAAAAAGGAGCAGGTAAACAATTGCAAAAGTTTATGCACGATGCAAAATTCAAATATACTGTAGGTATGCAAAATTTTGTAAACAAACCTTGCCACAACTGGAAAGAATTTATTTCTCCGCAACTCATAAAAAGTGCTTTAAAATTGAACTTACTTACTGATTTCAGATCTTATGTTTCCAAGTATTTTAAATCTGATAAATTAAGAACCATAATGGAATTTCCCGTTATTTTCCTGGGCGCTTCCCCTAAGGCTATTCCAGCATTATATAGTTTGATGAATTATGGAGGATATGCATTGGGAACTCATTATCCAATGGGCGGTTTTTACCAATTGGTCTTAGCCATGAAATTAGTTGCAGAAAAACTTGGAGCAACATTTCATTTTAATCATACTGTAGAAAGTATAAATGTTGAAAAAGGAAAAGTAACATCTTTGAAAATTAATGGTGAATGCTCTGACTTTGATTTTGTCATAGCATCTTCAGACTATCATCATACTGAGACATTATTGCCTATAGCTTTCAGAAATTATGATGAGTCGTATTGGGGTAAAAAAACTTTTGCTCCTTCCAGCCTAATATATTATTTAGGAATAAATGAGAAGCTTCCCAATCTCAAACATCATACCCTTTTCTTTGAGAACCAATTAGACGAACATATTGACTGCATTTATGAAGAAAAAATGTGGCCTGAAAACCCTTTATTTTATGTTTGTTGTCCTTCAAAAACAGATAAATCAGTAGCTCCTAGAGGCAAGGAAAATTTATTTTTACTGATGCCCTTGGCTATATCAATAAATGATGAGGAATTCATAAGGGAAAAATACTTATCGAAAATGCTGCTTAGAATTGAAAAGCATACAGGTGTAAAGGATATTAGGTCAAAAATCGAATATAAAAAAAGCTATTGTGTAAGTGACTTTATATCGGATTATAATGCTTATGGAGGAAATGCATATGGATTGGCTAACACCCTAGGTCAAACTGCTGTTCTTAAGCCTAAAATTAGAAATAAAAAATTGAACAATTTATTTTATGCAGGCCAATTAACGGTTCCTGGTCCCGGAGTTCCTCCATCAATAATTTCTGGGAAAGTTGTAGCAAATCAAATAATTAACTCCAAATTCTGACAGCATGAAACAGCTATTTGACGAACTTTCTTATTCTGTAAGTAAGATTACTACCCAAAAATATAGCACTAGCTTTTCTCTAGGTATTTTAGCCCTTAAGCCATCAATTAGGTCAGCTATTTATGCTATATATGGCTACGTACGTTTAGCAGATGAAATCGTGGATAGCTTTCATGATTATGATAAAAGTAACTTATTAAAGCGTTTGAAAATTGAAACTGAAACAGCCTTATTGGAAAAGATTTCTTTAAATCCTATTTTACAATCATTCCAAGAAACTGTTCATAAATATGGAATTGAAAGAAATCTTATAGACCAATTTCTCCACAGTATGGAAATGGATTTAAATCAGGTCTCTTATAACTCAGACCTTTATAATGAATATATTTTTGGTTCAGCTGAAGTTGTAGGGTTGATGTGTTTGCAGGTATTTACGGAAGGAAACAAAGAGCAATACAGCGAGTTGAAACCCTATGCAATGAAATTAGGTTCTGCATTTCAGAAAATTAATTTTTTAAGGGATTTAAAAGAAGATTATCACATTTTGGGGAGAACCTATTTTCCGAACATAGATATGAAAGTCTTCGACAATAATGTGAAATGTGAAATTGAATCAGAAATTGAATCAGAATTTAAAGAAGCTTTAATCGGCATTAAAAAATTACCAAGCTCTTCTATTTTTGGCGTGTATCTGGCCTTTAAATATTATTTATCTCTATTCAAAAAAATTAAAAGTAAATCTTCCAAAGATATTTTGAATTCCAGGGTTAGGGTTGCTAATTCAGAAAAAGCGTACGTAGCATTTAAAAGTTATATAAGGTATAAAGCGGCTTGTTTGTAATGAAATTAATCATTTTACTAGTATCTACCATTCTGAACCTTCATTCATTTGAATTGGATGAAGTCCGATCAAATTACAACGTATTTGTCTCGGACAAAGAATTATGTATGGAAACTATTACCGTTCTGAAAAAATTAAAGGATAATTCTGCAATTCACTTAGGTTATCTGGGTGGTTTGCAAACTATTTGGGCAAATCATGTTATGAGTCCATTTACCAAACTAGAAACCTTTAAAGCAGGGAAAAAAAACATTGAATTAGCGATAAAATCTGAACCTGAAAATGTGGAATTAAGGTTTATCAGATTATCTGTACAGAAAAATGCCCCTTCTTTTTTAGGTTATCGTTCGAATATTGAAAGTGACAAAAACTTTATTTTGAAAAATTTTAAAAATATTAATAGCGAAAAATTGAAAATATTAATTTACAATTTCTTCAAGAATGTTAATATGCTGACCAAAGAGGAATATAATTTTATAAGCTAAATAAGTTAACACATCAATATATAACAAAGGGTTATGAAGCATCGGTATAATAAACAGCAACAACTATACTGCAATATTGAAACAGCTTGGGAGTTTTTCTCTTCCCCTTTGAATTTGGAGAAAATAACACCAAAAGATCTTGGTTTTAGGGTTTTATCGAAAATCAAAAATCAAGAAATTTATGAGGGGATGATCATTGATTATATTGTTTCTCCGATAATGCATATTCCTTTGAAATGGAAAACAGAGATTACGCAGCTTGAAAAATTGAAAAGTTTTACTGATTTTCAACTAGAGGGTCCTTATGAGTATTGGAATCATTACCATGAGTTTATCCCAAATTCCCATGGGGTACTTATGCGAGATACGGTAGATTATGAATTACCCTGGGGATTATTAGGAAATATTGCACATCGGTTGTTTGTCAAAAAGAAATTGGATTATATTTTTAATTTTCGGCACCAGGTATTAGAGGAAAAATTTTCAAAAATTTAGCATTATGAACTTCATACTTACTGTGATAACATTTATACTTATGGAAGGGGCCACTTGGCTTATCCACAAATATGTAATGCATGGCTTTTTATGGGTATTGCACAAAGACCACCATGATCACAGTACTGAGGGTCCTTTAGAAAAGAATGACTATTTCTTCTTTATTTTTGCTCTTCCAACAATCGCTTTGATGTACTTTGGATCATTGCATGATTTCAATTCACTTTTTTATATAGGATTGGGCATAATGTTGTATGGTATGTGTTATTTCTTTGTACATGATTTATTTATCCATCAAAGGCTTAAAATATTTACACATACTAGAAATCCCTATTTTTTAGCGCTCCGAAGAGCACATAAGCAACATCATAAACATACTGGGAAAGAAGATGGTGAATGTTTCGGATTTCTTTATGTTCCTATAAAATATTTCAAAATGTTTTTTAATCCAGCAGGGAAATGATACAATATACTTATGCTTTAATTTTATTCCTCACGGTCATCATTTGCTTTATTGCATCGTTTGATTCTCGGATAAAATTTTTCCTATATTTTGGTCCTTTTTTGAAGGCAGCGTTATTAGTTGCTATCCCTTTTATAGCATGGGATGTATGGTTCACCGCACAGGGGGTCTGGTGGTTCAACACAGATTATACCCTAGGTCTTATTTTGGCGGGATTACCGTTGGAGGAATGGCTTTTTTTTATTTTTATTCCTTTTTCCTGTGTTTTTACTTATTTCTGTTTTGATAAATTTTTTCAATTGGAATGGCTTGAAGGCTTTAGTAATTTAATTGTATTTGTCACAGTTATTATTTGCGCATTAGTAGCTTTAGCCAATTATGACAAGATTTACACTTTAGTAACTTGTATAGCAACCTTGGGCACGCTAATCTATCTCCATTTTTTTGTACGTGCTCATTGGATTGGAAAAGCAACTTTTGTTTACTTGGTTTTGATGTTGGGATTTTTCCCGGTAAACGGAGTTTTGACCGGCACGGGTTTGGAGAGCCCTATTGTAAATTATAACCCAGGTGATTTTTTGGGAATAAGGATGTTCACCATTCCGGTTGAGGATGCTGTATATGGTTTTACTCAGTTCCTTTTAGTGTTGCAGTTTTTTCAGTACTTCAAACAAAAGTCATCACCTAAAGGAGTACAACATTGCTCTGTTAATAGAAGCTGCGAAGGTTAAATACTTTAAGTATCATGTTAAATAAAATTTAATCCACCCCAACCGACCCCTTATTTGGATAGGTGAAGAATTGATTGATCTTTAAGTACATCAATAATTAGGCATCAGATTTCTCTGAGCTTAGTCGCAAACCAATTCTAAGGTAATAATTCTCTACGAGTATGGCTAGGCAACTCCCTATAATATCGTAAATACACTTGTGTAAAATGATGGGGATATTTAAACCCACATATAAAAGCTATTTCTTTAATATCCATTTTAGAATTCATGAGCAAATCATGTGCGTAATCAAGACGTTTTTTTCTAACATAACTAATAACTGTATCGTCAAAAAGATCTTTAAATCCTTTCTTCAATTTAAATTCATTTATTCCATAAAGACGAGATATTGATTTAAGATGCAATTCTTTATGGAAATTTGAATCTAAATAATTTTTGATATTGTATAAAATCTTTTTATCCTCGGTTCTCCATTTTTCTACTTTTTTGATAGGCTCAGATTCTTTAAATACCGAAAATATTAATTCCAGTGCTTTTACTCTAGCAAAATCCTTTGCAAAATCTAGTGAATATGAGTGGTATAAAAGTTCATCTATAAGTCTATTTTGGGCCGGTTTTATTTGCGAACAGAAGAATGCATACTTTCGCAGAATATTTTGAAATTTAATTGCCTCATTGCAGATTCCTTGTGAGTCTAAAAATTTCATTAAATGAATTTCATTAATAAAAATATCAAGGACTTTTCGCGAAGATGTAAATTGTATTTCTGCTTTAGCTATCGGAAAACACAAAAATTGGTAATGGCAATTGGGAATATTAATAGAATAGTTGTTATTACTCAAAAACAATGAATTACCCTCGATTTGGAACTGGATTTTTAGTAGAGATTTATCGCTTGAAATAAGAAGACTAAAAGGCTTTTTCAAATTCCATTCTTGATAGCAAATAGTTATTCCGTTGAGACAGGAATATTGCAAAAAACCTTCTACCCATTCATTATTCAAAATAATTCGTTGAGATGCATAACCTGCATTGCTGTGACTTGGCGGGTTTCCCAATAGAGAAATAATATCTGCTCCGTAAAACCTTTTTAACGTAACTGCTCTCAAGTAATCCTTATTTTGATATAATTAATCCCTTTTATGATATCGAAGATAATTCAAATATAATATTTTTGCATCGTTATTTATAATTATTCTAAATAAATGGGCTGCCCAGTAACCCGAGGACAGCGAACGAAATTTTCAATATAGAGCGAATTGAAGTATTAAAGGGCCCCTCTGCAACATTGTTTGGTGCCCAGGTGACATCATATGGCGGTGTAGTTAATTCGGTTACAAAAAAACCTTTCGAATCTTTCCGGGGAGAGGTTGGTTATACGACCGGAAGTTGGGGAATGAATCGTATTACAGCAGACATAAATACTCCGTTAAACTCTGACCGTACTGCTCTGGCAAGATTTAATATAATGGGAAGTACTCAAAATGGTTTCCAAGATGCCGGAAAACAAAAAGCATTGGGATTCGCTGGTAGTTTGCTTTTTAAACCAAACGACCGAACTACTGTGAGTTTTGATGCGGATGTTAATGTTCCAGAAAAAACATTATTGGCTTACATAAGAAGTACTGAGAAATTAAGCTACGGCACTATGGATAAGGTACCTTTACCATACCACCGTGCTTTATTAAGTGATGATATTACCACCTCACGCGCAAATATGAATATAAGCACTGAATTGGAATATAAACTATCTGAACGATGGGTGTCCAGAACTTCTTACCAATTTAATCAAAGTGGGGATAAGGAATCTATCTTCTTTGTACCCACTTATCTAAATGACAATCAAATTCTCCGTCGCTATCGTATTTTCGATCGCTACAACATGACGTACAATTCCCTACAACAAAATTTCATTGGTGATTACTTCCTTGGTAAAATAAAAAATACGATGGTCGTTGGAGCTGATTATTCACTTTACAATAATACGGATCAAAGTATGTCACCAGCTTTCTTGACATTTGATACGGTAGGTATTACAGATCCTTTTTGGCAGCCTATTTCACGAGCTGACATAGAAAAATCTCGTGCAGCTCAAAGTTCAGGGGATTCATATAATAGAACAGGTTATAAGAATTTAAGCACCTATTTATCTAATGTTACTAACATTTCAGATCAGCTATTTGTGATGCTGAGTTTGAGTTTAAACCATTACATGAACAATGACTCTTATAGTTTCACACCAAATAAGGACCCCAAAAAAGCTATTGGAAAAACCGTTGAGGGATATGAGCAGACTTCATTATCACCTAAATTTGGACTTGTATACCAACCAATTAAAGGTCAGCTTTCCATATTTGCAAACTACATGAATAGTTTTAAAAATATGGCCTCATCTCAAGGCTTACCGAGTGACGAAGATTTAAGTCTTGAGCCAGTTATCATGAATTGGAAACCAGAACAAGCAAACCAATATGAACTTGGGGCAAAAGGAGAATTCTTTAATGGAAAAATCAACACCAGTCTAAGTTATTACAATATTGATGTTACTAATACATTACGATTAGTTGCTGAGGGGGTAAGTGTTCAGGATGGGAAATTAAGAAGTCGAGGTGTCGAATTTGATTTAATTGCTAATCCAATTAAGGGATGGAATATTATTTTAGGGTATGGCTATAATGATAATAAATATATTAAAAGCATTGAATCTAACATGAACAAACGAAAAAACTGGGCCCCAAAAAATGTGGCCAACATCTGGACTTCTTATAAGTTCTTAAATGGAAGTCTTGAGGGATTCGGTTTAGGTGCTGGATTAAACTATGTCGACAAAGTGTATTTAGATGTTCAGGAAGTATTTGCTGTACCTTCTTATACAGTTATAAATGCGACCGCTTTCTACGATAAGCCAAAATACCGCCTTGGTATAAAGTTGAATAATTTAGGAGACATCAAATATTGGGATTTTTACGGCAAGCCACAAAAGCCTTTTGAGATCTTAGCGAATTTATCATTTAAGTTCTAGTAAATACCCTTAATAATATTTTCTGGGCAGCGCAGGTTGCCCAGTCTCATCAATTAAAAGATATGAAAGATTTTAAATTAAGGTCAACAGGGCGTGCTGCACCAAGTGAAGTTCCACCTAAAAAAAAGGGGAGGACTTTGTTTTCTAGATTGAATGCATGGCTTCACTTATGGCCGAGCCTTGTTTCTGGAATCATCTTAGTAATTGTATGTCTTTCTGGTACGCTCATAGTTTACTGTGATGAAATTTTGGAATTTAATGCTGGCGAGGCAAAATATGTAACGATTGGAAAGGAAAAAGCCACAGCCGAAGAGATTATTTCCTCCGTGCATCGTTTAGATCCAAAATTCCAGCTTTCTCAGCTTGTCTTTTTTCAAGAACCAAATCGCAGCATTCGTATTCGGGCTTTTCATAAAGACAGTAGAAAACTAACATTTCTTTATGTAGACCCTTACACTGCTGAGGTATTACATGTTGATCATTATGCTCATTTTTTCTATGTTACCGCGCATCTTCATGCATCTTTATTAGCAGGTAAAATTGGACACTGGATTGTTACAATCTCTACTATTATCTTTCTATTGGGTTGTATTACCGGTCTTATACTTTGGTGGCCTAAAAGGTGGAACAAAAAATCGGTTCAAGATTCCTTTACCATAAAATGGAAATCTAAGTTCAAGCGATTAAATTACGATTTACACAATGTCTATGGCTTTTACTCGCTCCTATTATGCTTTATCCTAAGTTTAACGGGCATTATGATTTTCTTTCATTCATTTGGCGAAATAATTAGCAAATCTTTGGGAGGTTCGTCGGGTCATTTAGAGGAAAGCCTACCGGAAGCGGTTGCTAATATGCCGTCTTTGGATATCGCAAGCTTCGCCTATAGAGCATTACAAGACCACCCAGACAAGAAGAATGCTGCAATATGGGTTTATAATCTAGATAAGGTCGGAGCATATGTAATCAATCTTGGGATATCAGGTCTAAAGAGTACAGAAAATTTAGATTTTGTTGCATACAATAAGTATACAGGTGAACAATTAATTATTCAGAGGCCTTATGCCATCCATGAAAAAGTGGAGAATACTATTTGGCAATTACATATGGGGCAATGGTGGGGCCAGTTTGGTAAGTTCTCCACATTCTTAGCCGGCGTTATTGGCACCTCCTTGCCCATTACAGGTTTCATTATTTGGTGGGGTAGAAGAAAGAAAAAGTCATCGACATCCTTAAAAAATATTATTAAGCCCCCACTATAAATGAGTTTTTTATAATATCCTCAATTCAGAAGTAAATAATTCACCCGCAAATTTTATCTTTTCAGATTCTGAATATATAGGCATAAAGGACAAATTTTGGCCCATTTTAAATTTGATGCAGATAAAGCATACTGTTTAGAACGGGCCAAATGATATTTGGCTACCTTGATCATTTCGATATGATGGGAGGTAACGAAGATATCCATGAGCATCTAGATCAATAATGCATTGGTAATAGGTGCCCAATGAAACCCTTGCTGCTCGAGCACCTTCATTAGCGAACATTCGAAATGGAGAGCAGTACTCTTTATTGTGCCATCGCTCAAAAACAGCAATAAATACTGCCAAGTGAGATTTTCCTATTCTTGGGTCTTTGCTGGATTTTAGAAAAAAGTGTTGTAAAATATTAATTACCTCAGATCTGTCCATCTATTGTCGTTATATCTTTTTTCCTTTATTTTGCGTTTTATCTGCGTGGTGATTCTTTAGTTCTTCCGGATCAATCTTATTAGACTGATTTTGCGATTTTATTTCAGCTCTTTGGTTTAGGTTTTCAGATACAAACTCCAGTCGCATCTGACCATCGTATATAGCCACTGATTTAAATTTAGGATTTGCCTCTATAGATACGTTTCTTGGTCCCTGTTCTAAAAGGAAGGTTACCTCATGCCTATTCCCACGTTGAAGTGAGGAGATAAGATATGCTTTGTTATCTTCATATTGTAGCTCTTGGATAGGAAACTTTTTCAGCTCTCTATCTAGGTCGAAGCCGTAGTTATCATGAAATTGGCGGAATTTTTTGTTACCTTCCAAATCCATGGTCTTAAAGTCGAGCTGAACCCATGCTCGGTATCGATCGCCATCTTTGCTTGTTAGCTCTTTATGAACAGCTCTTCCATGCATTAGATTATAAGCTTCTTTGAGTGTAAAGCGATCTCTTCCATTCACATAGAAGCGTTGCTTGAGTTCCTTCTGTGTGGATTTGTTGGTTACCTTCAAATCATAAGCGTTAAAGAAATACATATCAGATTGTTTAGATCGAGAAAACCTAATCTGAGCTGCAATTCGTTCTGCGTCGTCCTCTTTTTTAAAATTCAAAGTAAATTGATCTTTTCCTCTTTTCATGGCCTTCTGTAGGTTTGAATCCATCCCCTCTCCAAACCCGCTATACAATAGCTGATCCTTGAGGTATTCATAGTTTTTCTGGTTCATAGGATTTTTCCTTTCTAAAATTTATTATAATGGTGTAGCTTTTAGTAGGTGTTTATTTTTGATAATGAGTTGTTGGTGCCGAGCACCGTTATCCTCCCACAGTTGCAGCCTTAATTCTTTTACTTTACTTAAGGTCAATTTACTTGTGACCATAACAACCGACTTCTTTGATCGGCTATTTAGGCGTTTAGCATCTCCTAAAATATATAGGGGGGGGACTTCTATCTCTTGGAAAGCTCCACGTTTTGCGCGCCTGGAGTCGCACATATGGAGGGCTAGTCGGCTAACATCAAAAGGTATATAGCTTTTGTTTGTCAATGTAAAATTGAAATACATATGGTCCTTATTGATATAGATTCCATTCAGTTGGACCGCTATCTTTTGGTATTCGGTATTTATGGATATGTTCGGTTGGAAATTTTGTATGGCCAGATAAGCAAAATTGCGAAAGGCTTCTTGATTGTTGTCTAGGGTATCTATGGAAGCTGGTTTTAAGGAGGTGTCGATTTCCAAAGCCATCCGAGTAGGTTGATGTGCATAGCAAACCATGAAGACATGCAGAGTACCATCATCGCACAGCACAGAAAGATTGGTGTGTTTAAAATTAGCTTTTACTGATTTTATCTGTAAAAGATCTGAGGCTACTGCAGAACGTTGAGCGAGAATCTCTGCACTTCCACGATCGATCTGAACGATTTCACGTCCGAAGAGAACACTGGTGGTCTGATTCTCATTGATCTTTAGGGTATCGTGATGAATATGAAATTTCGTTGGTTGGTGAGGCTGCCCGTAGCACAGCATCGCTTTTATCGAAAGCAAAAAAACCAGGATTATAATTATTTTTTTCATAATTGATGATTATTTGAAGTTTGATATGTCCTTAAGTAGGATGCGGTAGTCTGACCCAAGTTCAACTTTTATCAATTTAGCTTTTTTGGAAAAGAGAGATTTTGCAACTTGGATACCGGCATTGGCTGCTTCTGCTACTATGGCAGACTGCATATTGTGTCCAAGTCCTAAAGACTGAACCGACTGGTCAGCAGAATTAACGATTACATCTCTTTCGAGCATTTCCGGCAGGTAGATCCCTGGAATTCCATCCATGTCATGCACATCGAGCTTAGTGGATATAATGTGACCTGCAAGGTTAATCTGGTTCACACTTACGCGCATTCTCTCTCCAGTAATTTGAACCGTACCGTACACAAAGCTGCCTTTAGGTACGGTTAAGTTTCTTATCTGACAGTCATCAAGTAGCCTAAGCTTTAAAGTTGAGCCATTTCCCACAGTCTGATTTCCATGTACTACTGCGGAAACGGCGTTTCTAGATTGATGGGAAAAGGAAAATGTTGTGGAATTGAAAGCAGTTTCGCTGAGTGAGTCTCGGTCGACTTGGGAGATCAATGTAGAGTTCATATTGCCATTATCACTTTGCCTCCTTTGGGGTTCTTGAATGTTCGTTACATCTTGGGGTTCTGTTGGTCCTTGGATTTTGATTATCTTATCGAGCATGATATTTAGCTGTTCTATTTCAGGGTCATGCTGTGACAAAGGCATTGGGGCATTGGAAAGATGAGGTGCAGATAATGAAGCTTCATAGTTGACTTCATTCAGCTGAGAATTTTCTATATGTTTTTTTATCGGTAAATCCTTACCGTGCAAATCAGAATCGTGCACTTGGTTTAGGCTACGGTCAAGTTCAGCCAATTTATCATACAGCTGCTTTTCATACCCTTGGAATTGTGGGGTTTGAGCAGCATATTGGTCACCGGCAGGATATACCTCCTCCATCCGCTCTCCCCACCTACCCAAAATGCTCTCAAAGCTGTTCTGCTGGTCCGCACTATCTTTATCAACATTACGGTAAAGATCCCATTTGGACATTTCCCGTTCTTTGTTTAGATCGGTTGAAGGCAGTTGTAGGAGACCCTCTGATTCATCTTGAACGCCTTGCTTGGAGGAAGGCGCTAATCGCAATGACCAAAATATCAAACAGATAAAGGGCAAACAGAGGATTGGAAGGACCAATAAAAGTTTTCTATTGTTCTTTGTAATGGGCTTAAAGAAATATTTTTTAAAATTCATGCTCAAGTATTTTATAGTTAAACAATATTAATTTGGCACTATCTAGTAATCCCGGATGTTTCTTCATGATGCTATCGAGTTTGGATCTCCCTGCTACCGAATGGCTTAGACTATCCATGTATTGGCAGAATTGTTGGATTCGGAGGTATTCCAGTCCCGCTTTAGGAACAGAATTCATAGCGGGGAAAAAACTGTGAATTCCATTTCGTTTGGGAGTCTCCACAATAATGGGTTCGTACATTTTTGTGCTGGTAAAAAATAAATGGCTATAGACCAACAGGATCAAGAAGCTGAGCATTAAGGATATTCTAAGCAGCGGTTTACTGTAGTTAGCCTTAATGACAACAGGAAGTTTCTTTTCAACTATCCTCTTCAATTGGCTAGTATTTAAGAACATTAGTTTTTTCATCAGTATCTAGATTTAGTAGAGAGATCTCTGTTTATTATGGTTCGCCAGCGTTCGATGAGAAAGCCGTGTGGGTTGTTGTCACTTCTTGAAATCCGTCGTAAGTATCCTTCGGTGACCAGCTCTCGCATAGTTAAGCTTTTAGGTCTTACGATCCGCTGGGTTGCGAAGCATCGGAATTTATGTGGATACCCTTCTATGTCGACCTGAATGCTGTCTACTAGGATAGTCTGATTTACATTCCCTGAAATTACGCTGGCGTAAAAACCATTTTCCTGCAGATCATCATAAATTCGCTTTGCACTTAAATCGGCCAGGTATAATGCTTTCTGTAGGTTGTGCGTTATTGCTTTCTCGTCAGGGTCAAGGGTGAAAAAATACTGGTGGAAGCTTCTTATATGCTCTCGAGCTTCCACAGGAATATTATCTCTAGTACTGGAGGCAAATACCTGGAAGGCCTTACCGTTTGCCAGCACGTATATACGGTCCTGGGTTCTAGACAATAGGCGGTAACCTAGAGTCATGCTTACGATTAAAAGCAGCAGGCTTGAGACGATGACTAAAACAACAACATTCCGAAGCTGGCGAAATGCGGTATCCATATTTTTAATTTTGCTGAACATATCTATTAATTATTTCAGGAATTTCCTTTCATTCTTTCGCTCATGAAATAGGAATCATTTTTAGTTGCGCTGTCCAGTTTATGGGGCTCTGCTGTTCCTCGGAATGAGCTGGCCATATGATTAACTGTTTGCTGCGCTCCCACTATGGTTGCCCCTGCCGCTCCCCCTACTGCTGCTGCACCGGCACTAGCCGTTGTAGTGAAGGTGTTGGATACTAACCTGCTGTAAGCATCACCCATTCCAACATTTACAATATAGCTGGCCACAGCAGGAACTGTAAAATATCCCACGATACCTATAATTAAGAAGATGAGGTAAGCCATATCGGTACGGCTGAAAAAGGTATCTCCAACCTCTTGAATCTGGGTTAGGTCAATTTTGAGCATGTTCTCTTGGATGCGGCCGATTATACTTCCGAAAATATTAGCTACAGGCAACCAAAGAAACACCTGTATGTATCGAGCTAGCCAGCTATGGAGTAAATGGGTGAATCCATCAAAGACGCACAATCCAAATACTAATGGCCCAAGTATAGCCATAACGATAAGTTGAAAAGTTCGCAGGGTATTAATACAAAGAGCTGCAGCATGGAAGAGAATTGCTAAGATTTCACTCAGCCATTCTTTCACACTATTTCGAAAGGCATAGGAGGCTTTGGCCATTGCGAACTTGATATCATTGCCCACACCTTCGAGCACCCCTTCTTGTGATGGTGCTTCATCATAGGTATACTTGTACCAGCGATCCCTATCTCCAGCTCCGTCATAGCCTACATACATTTGCCAAGCTTGGGTTGTCTTTATTTGTTCCTCTTTTAGGCGCAAGAGTTCATTTATTGCTTTATCAGATTTGCCAACCATCTGTGTAGTGGCTTTAACCACCGGTTCTAAAATGCCATTGATAAGAGACACTATCGCCGGAAAGAAAGCAATACAGAATCCTAGAACGAAAGGGCGAAATAAAGGATAGAAATCAATTGGCTCCGCTTGCGCAATATGACGCCATATGCGTAATCCAATATACCATAGAGCGGCAAAGCCAGCTATTGCTTGTCCTACGCCAATCAATCCACTGCAGAGCGGGATCATTTCCTGATAGAGTTGATTGAGCACTTGTTGAAGGCTTGCTATTTCTCCAGTTAAATCTTGAGATAAGCCTACAAATGGCATTAAGGTGAGTGGGAACAAGACTGATGATAATTTTCTCATAAGAATATTTTATTAATGGAGCTATTAGCGAATCAACCGTTTCATTGTACGCACGTCATTGAATTCCTTAAGTCGCTGAAGTATGATGAGCTGGCTCTGCGAATCAAATGCACTTAATGTTATCTGCCTTTGTTGTTGCTCTTCCAAGAGTGCATCAATAGCCTTAATCCTCTCGGCATCACTCATCCTAAGGCTACCATGGGCTAGCAGAACGGCGAGTTGTTCTAAGCTGTTAAGGCTTTCCTTTAAGAGCCTAGCATGGACTTGACTGATATAATGCAGCTCTTGCGGATCGAGACAGTCACTCATACTATAAGTAGAATAGGATCGTTTAGTCTGCTGTAGTAATTGAACCTGTAGCCTCAACAGCTCCGAGACTCCTTGATAATTCTTTACTACCGGGCTGACCTGGAGCAGACCATCTAAAAAGGTCTGATGCAAAGAGAAATTCCCTTGGGTAATATCTTTAACTGTCCCATAACCTTTCAATAGGATATTATATCCTCTTTTCATCTCTTGCAAAATTTCTTTGAATTGTGCTAATTTCTCTACATTCAATAGCAATTGCTTGACCTCGTGCTTCTGCGCAAAAGCCTTTATTGGGATCTGAAAAATCATTAGTAATAAGATCCATAAGAATTTATTCTTCATAACTCTCCTCCGTTAGTAGTCTTCTTAGATGAATCGTTTCTATTCTTTCCTCTTTCCGACTGGTTATCAGGATATTAAGTTGTTGAGTGAATTTTTTTAAAGCGATTAGGTCATCCTCAACCTCTGATAATAATCTATTTATGAAATCCATCCGTTGACGATCATTCATCGAAATCTGAGGATCTGAGTACGAAATATTGAGCTTGTCATAATATATTTTACTAGCAGTTGCAAATCGATATAATACCTGTTGAACATAAAATCTCTCTTGGTTTAGAAGAATGCCATCCCTTGCCAGTATTGCTGACTTCTGCAATAATATTGTGAATTGACGCCCGAGTCGATAGAATTTCTTCTTCTGATTTTCTTCCATGACACGCATCATACCGTAGCGTTGATTATCAAAGAAAATCCGGTGGAAGTTATGTTCTTCTTCCTTCCAGCTTCCTATTGATTTTAGCCCCGCCTGAATAATGCTATATCCGTTTTTAAGATAATCCTTGTAAAAACCGTTTGCTAAAATCTGTTGGATTAAGTACCGTTCCTGTGTACTTTTCTGTCTAAGCCATTCCGCGGTGGTTTGTCCTTTGGACAGCTGTCCTAGGCACACTAATAACCCGAAGAGGAGAAGTTTTATTTTCATTGTTTTATCCTATTTATCGATTCAGTACATTTTACGGAGCTGCTGGACCTCTTGTTCACTTTTTTTACGATTCAGTCGGAGCATGGTGTTTTGTTGGTTAAAAGCTTTCATATCTAGGTAATTTCTTTCTATCCGCTGGTGTGCTTGTTCTATAAGAATAATACGTTCAGCATCGGACATTTGAGTAAGGAATGATTCGACTATGAGGGATAACAAATCGAAATTCTCCAGGCAATCTTGAAGGATCCCTTGATGAACTTGTTGAATGAATGCTTTTTTCCGAAACGTTAAAGAGGGGTTCTTCAGCAAAACTATTCCATGCAATCCTATATTCCTGAAGTATGGATTTTTGTAGATCTGCCATTTGGGTAATCTTATGATAATACCTTATTACAGATTTTACTTTGTTGAGTTCTTTATAATAATTGCTATAGAGCTCCTTTTGTCGCTCTGACCATTCGCCTATTTCCTTCAGTCGCAGTTTGGACAATGAATTTTCAATTTCTTTTTGAGCATTCTGTAGCCAAATAGTTTGATTTTGCATGCGTTGAATCCTTAGATCCACAGCCTTTATTACTCTTTTTATTCCTGCTTGAATGATTTGAGCAATCGCTAGCTGGCCATATATATTGGTTACTGGGGTAAAAACTAAAATTCCTACCGTAAATAGTTGAAGAATCTTTATCTTTTTCATGTTTCCTTTATAATATGACTTCCCGATTACGAATAGCGTTAGCCGCATTTCTCAGTCCTTTGCTTGTATCGCCACCAGCTTTTCGGATATATTCTTCCAGTAGCAGTTTTTCTTTTTGCTCTGTAGTAAAAATCAAATATTCTTCTAGTGAAACTTCTGTGCGATAAACTTTGCTGACCACACCACCTAGGCTAATAAACACTTCTTTATACTTAAGGGATGGCTCATTGGATCGATTGAGAGAGAGTACCTGTGCTTTCTCTTTTTCCGTGAGCCCCAGCAGTTCCTGAATATGGTCGAACTTATTCTGGTATTTACTTTGATCTAAAAGAATTTTACAATCACTGTTGTTTATTATCGCTTGTTTTACAATAGGCGATGATATGATATCATCCACTTCCTGTGTCACAACAATCGCTTCCCCAAAGAATTTGCGGACCGTTTTAAACAAGTATTGTATATATTCAGCAAAACCATCTTTCATCAATGCTTTCCATGCCTCCTCGATTAAGATTACTTTGCGGATAGCTTTTAATTTTCGCATCTTGGAAATAAATACCTCCATAATTATCAATGTAACCACAGGGAACAGAATTGGATGATCTTTAATTTGATCCAGCTCGAACACGATAAACCGTTGCTGCAGCATATCTAGATTTTTTTTGGCATTCAATAGATAATCAAATTCACCGCCATGGTAATATGGTTTTAGGACGTATAAGAAATTATCCATATCAAAATCTCGGTCTTTTACCTGCTCTTTTTTCAGCTGAGGGCTATAACATTCTTTTAGATATTCATAAAAACTATTGAAACAAGGAAAGATTTCATGATCGCTACCTAGATGCCTATAATAACCGCTGATTGCATTTGATAAGGCCACATATTCCGAACGTTTGAATGTTTCGTTATCTTTTTTCCAGAGCGCAAGCAACAAAGCTTTTATGCTTTCCTTTTTCTCTGTATCTAGTGTCTCTCCAGAGTCAATGAAAAAGGGGTTAAATTCTATAGGTTGCTTCTCACTGTAGGTGAAGTAATATCCGGAGACCATCTCACATAAACCTTTATAGCTATGTCCAACATCTACTAGGACAATGTGGCTTGCCTGCTGATGATAAGTTCTTAATAGGTGATTGGTAAAAAATGATTTTCCACTTCCTGATGGGCCAAGGATAAATTTATTACGGTTGGTACAGATGCCTTGATTTATTGGCTCATCTGAGATATCAACATGCAGAGGGGCTCCAGTAAGCCGATCGCCAAGCCTGATTCCTACAGGGCTATTCGAGCTTTTGGTAGCTGTCTCAAGATTCAGTAAGCAAGCTGCCTGTGAAGCGAAGGTATCAAAGGTTTCGTTCATAGGGAACTCTGCTGCATTTCCGGGAATTCCGGCCCAAAAGATCTGGGGTGCTCCTACGGTTTCAACTTTGCTAATTACATCGATTTGTGAGAATGCAGAGGAGACTTGTTTTTTTATTTCCTGAAGTTGCTGTTTATCCTGGGCCCATACCATCAAGTTACAATGCACTTTTAGGGGCTGGCGTTGTTGGCCTGCCGCTTCATTGAGGAATTCATTAGTTGCATCTCTAGCTATTGAATTTTCTCTAGAATATGTTGATAGGGACTGCAGTCGCAAGGCACGACGCTCAAAATTTTCAATTATTTTAGCCCTATTTTCTATAAAAATAAATTGATTGTATATGTGGTTACAGGGTAGTAATTGACCCAAGGTGGAAACAAATCCGGTCGCTATTTTAGCTCTATCAGTTGAATATCGGCTATAGTCTATCCTACTTCCGCATAATGCGGGGAGCTTTGATGCATCAGCAAGTGTATAGAGTTGACAATGGCTATCTCCGACCTTGAGTTCTTCCTTGAGGGTTATATCTTTCAGCTGAATTGGTCTTCCATCAAGAGACAGGCTTAAATAACCTTCGATTATCCCTTTAGAATTTGAACTACTCAGTATGCTACTACGCGTCAATCGCTTACTTTTAACAAAGCCACTATCACTTAATATATGCATAAACTGATTTGATATACTTTCAAAATCAATTCGCACCCTTTCATCTAGTAGTTGAGGTGGAATGAATCTTCCTGTAATTAAACTACTTTTTAGTGAGGTAATGGTGGTCCGAGTATCGGAACAACGAGTTAACATCAAGAAGCACCGATGCTTTAAGAAGGGTCTGCCATTAAAATAGGTCTCACTAAACCGATCTAAATCGCTGAGATTCTCAGAAGTAAAATTGGCAGGATAATTTTCCAGATTAAACCAATCTTGTTTATGTAAAATTGTTCTCTCTGGCAATGTGCGTATTGCTTTGATCCAGGTTTGGTGAAATGCTTCATATTCAGAATCTGAGAGAGAAAATATTTCAGGTAGATCAATTTCAAATGCCAATGTGATATCTCCAGATTTACTTAGAATACAATCATGTTCCACGTCGTAAATTGGGAATATTTCCTGCATATTTCGGTGCATCTTTTGTGGGTTTTTCCTGTTTCTTTTGGGGCAATGAATATCTTTCTGCTATTATTTAGCAAGCTATCCGGCATACGACTTCGTGCTATCTTCTTTAAATACCCATACTGACCATACTTATCACTTAAGTAGCGAATATATCGCACCCATATCACCCCTATAATTAGCACCCCGGACATGCTGATGTATGAAGGTATGCCGAGCATGAATATGCAAGCGAATAGGAGTAACAAGGCGACAAGCCCTATTGCCAAATAGGTAATATAATGGGCCTTAAACCCCTTAAAAGTTAAGGGTTGATTGATCCCTTTATTAATAGAGTAAATCGAATTTGCCATATTTAGTTAATTCTAGACTCCGAAGAATGATTTTATCACTGTAGCCACGACCACCAAAAAAACACAACTACCAAACCAGGCTGCTGCGACCTTTCCCGTATCAGGGTCACCATTGTTCCATTTTTGGAATACTTTAACTGCTCCGATCAGTCCAAGGATAGCACCCACAGCATACATCAGCTTAGTGCCTTCGTCGAAATAACTTCGCACCTGTTGATTTGCTGCGCTAATGCCAGCAATTCCATCCTGTCCCACAGCGCTAGATGCCCACATAAGAATGCCTGTTAGTCCAGCTAGTGCTATCACATACTTTTTCGCCGGAACAGGAAATTTTTGTTTGGAAAATTTTGTAATTAATTTCATAAGAATAATTTAGAGTTAATAAGAAAAGCCCGTCACCAAATACTTCAATTTCAGATACGCTTTGCGTGTGAAGTTTGGGAGGGGCTTTTTAAAATCATGTTCCTAGCAGAAGTTCCAAATCTAGGTCTGCATTGTAATTAATCTGTTCTTTTGACAATTCTTCCTTCACCAAGTCTATAATACCGTGTACACCCAGATATTTGGACACTTCTGGATACTGGATCAGCAGACCTGCTAACACTGACTTGAGTCTTTCATGGTCAATGACTTTTGATCTGTATGGTTCCAAGTAGAATCGAAGCTGACTAACGAACTCATCTTGGATAATTGTTAGGGGGCTATCCTCATTAGCCTCAATTTCCTGGGTTTCGATTGTGTAAGGTGCGTCATTACCTTCCCTGGGGGAAAACCGTTTAAGAACACCCGTTATACCTTTGAAATCAAAAAGTATAAAGACTAACAAATAATAAATGGTGAAGATTAGAAGCAAGGCTGTGAAAAATTGCAACCAGGTAACTTGGTAAAACATTCGATCCTCCTTTTTTAATTAATCCTTTAAGTCTAAACATGGTCTATTTAATATCCAATGTTTAGCCTTTGTTAATACAAAGCAACCCCATATTCCATGATGACACAAGCACAAATTGCCCTTGTACCTTATCTTGTATGTTAGAAAATGGAAAAATTAAACTAGAAAAATCACTGACAATTAAGCTTTTTCAGGCTTTGAACTCAGACATTGTTAAGTATGGATGTAAATGAAATTAAAAATTGTCTTTAGGACTTTTTTGAAGGAAATGGCGGAATTAAGTGGGTAATTGATTTTTTGTCGAAAATTCTTTAAGTATAAATGCTGATTTGGCAAAAAGGAAATAAGGCAGAGAAAATAGTTCTCTGCTATTCCTATACTTTAAAAAAAGTGATTAATAATTCACAAATAACGCAGTAAGGAACATTACAATATGTAATCTGCTATTCTTTAAAATAAATTTACTAAACTCTGCAAAGGATATATTTGTTAGAATCTTCATGAGGAGCTTTCATTAACTTATAGGGAGTAGATTTAGTTAATTCAAAAATATCTGAAATCGTACACCCCATTTCCTCTAATATTGTACAATTTGTCAAGTCTAGGATATATTCTCTGTTTGCAAATCGATTTTGATAGAAATGCAGTAATTTTTCAATATTAACGTCCCGATCTTTATTTGAAAATATCATCCCAGAAAATTTATTCTAAATATCAGTACTGTCCTAAATGAATTTTTTGTCATAAAAAATCCTTCTCCATTTGTGTTCAATTGAAGAATTTGGTTAATTACTGGAAAGGTATCCTATGTGTGTTACTAAAAGAGCACATATTGTCCTTTTTTATCAGGTGGTTTTCCTGAAATGAACGGATCATCCGCCCATTTCCACAGATCAATTTTCACGAATATGTTCAGCGTGATAAAGTTGACCAGATTCGAGAGGTTCCAGTCGTACTTTGCTTTCTTCTGAATGTACTTAAAGAGCAGGATCCCGATAAGTGCAGTCCATATTTGAATGTACACTGCATTTTCAGATGTTCCCACAAAACTGGTTACCTTAAGCCGTTGTTTGAGGTGCTTGAAGAAGGTTTCAATCTCCCAACGTTCTTTATAGAGCGCTGCTACGGTGGCTGGTTTCCAGGAGAAATTATTGGTCAGGAACTCGTATTCCACGTTTTTGGTGCTGTCCCAAACGCGAACCAAACGCATCTTCTTTCCTGCATACCTTTGATTGGCAAGTCCGCCAAGCTCAACAAGCTGATCTTCAAGGATCCCGCCAGCACGAAGCTCTTCACCCTTTACCGTTTTCACTAGGGTATATTTCATGTTGGATTTCGCCCGGGTAACAAAGAAACAGCCGGTGCTGTCCAAAACGTTCATCCAAGCATAATCCACATAGCCCCGGTCTACAACAACCACGCAACCTTTGGGAAATGACATCGACTTAGCAATTTTGGATTCATGCTGTTTGCCATCGGTAATATGGACGAAACTCGGCATGCAGCCATCGTAATCCAATACGGTGTGTAGCTTCACCGCTCCCTTGGCACTACGGAACTTGGCCCAGTCAAATACGCTTAAGCACAATGGAATGATGGTAGCATCCATCAAAAACACCTTACGTTGTAATCTTCGCAATTCCGGCCTTTTATGAGTATGCTGTTGCCATAGGTGATCCAAAAGCTTATAATACAGATCCCTGAAAAGACCGTGGTCCCGATGAGCGTTCATATAGGAAAGGTTGGACTTGCTCGGCGTTCTGGAGATACCCATATGGCTCATGTTGCCAGTAGTGCTGCGGAGTCCATTAGAAATGTCCCGAACCGAATCCGCAGAGGATAAATGGCAGAATAGCATGCTCACAAAATGTGTCCAGCTGTTGATGCCCTTATGATGCTTGTCGGATTGGTATTGTTGAACCAATCTGCCAAAAATGTCTCGATCGATTAGACCCAAAATCTGGGAAAATACGTTTATATTTACCATGGCGATGGAAGTTTTTAGCAAAATAAATATAGCATTCCCTGCTGTATAAATCCACCGCCATTTTTTCCATCGTTTAGGACGCAACTGAAACAATAAGATTAATTTCTTTCAAAATGATCAAAAAATTAGATTGTAGGTATTCAAAGTATTTATTTGCTGGGATTTGACAAAGTGGATAATTTTAAATCAATTATCATATTTATTTTGTAAATATTCCTAATTTTTTCAAAATATCACTTCTAAACTTACTTAATGGCCTTTTTAAAATAGCTTCAAGATTATCTGTTGAATGTCCAAAAACAACCCTTTGCATCTCCTTTGCTGTGATATCAGTATCCTTTAATATAGTAGATAAGTTATTTAAATATGATCTTCCAAAGTACTTCTTTAAATTCATCAAAAATTGTAATTCATCACTATGATTTGAAAATAATTCACCCAACGAAAATTCATTTATTGATAATTTAGAAAAATTATTTTTTGGTTCAATTGGTCAATTTTACCTTGCCTTTAAGTTCTTATGGTATGGACATACTTTTCCAGCGTATACTTTACCCACGTTTCATGCCTGAACTGATCAATCCACATAGGCCATCGAAAGATAAAAGCAGTGTGTCGAACCTAGTAAAAAAAACTTAGTAGAGATGAATAAGCTTAGAAATCAGGGAAAGATCGTAATCCACACTGATTTTGACTCCATTGGGATAAACAATCCCAATACCATTGAGGAAATTTGAGTGTCTGTGTGGGGGGGGGTGAAATCTTCCTAAATCCGGCCCCATTATCATATTGTCCACTATGTTTGTTCCGGTAACTCTTCTTTAATCTTCATCCGGAAAGCCATTATTTTTCTTATTATCTTATTCTATTCTTTCACAATTATAGCCTTGACCAACCAGGCAATTTATGATTTCATCAACATCAATATTTATGTGATTGGCCTCAACTCTAAGGACATTGTCTTCATCCTCGAGGTCAAAATTGATCTTATACAAAGGGTAAAGCTTAATAAGAAAAGTAATCGTGTTATTAGCTTCTGTAATGCTATCCCTGAATCAGACCACCCATTAATGGATCGGAAATGCTGGACTGCCCATTCTCCTGATGACCGGCATATTTAAATAAGATATGATGATCTTGAAGATCATATATTTCAAGATCATACCAATTACTTGATTTTTTAATATCCCAAGTTAGTGAGCGTCCTTTTTTAGTTTTTAAACGTGTTCCGAGTTCTTGATAAATATCCTTAACACGGTAATCATTGGCTTCCTTTGTAAGTTTAAATTCCACCATCTGATATAAACTTCGGGCGTTAAAACGCACAACCGGAATAACACTATTTTTCGCCGCTTGGAACAGACGGTAGAATCCATTTGGACCATGAACCTCTAGGGAAAACAACTCGCCAACAAAGTCTTTAATTGGCCAATTGTAGATAATCTTTTCCTTCGGTCTCACTGCAAAATTCCAAATCCGGTCGATCTCCTTACTATCACCATAACCAATTGGACATTTCACTATAAATGGTACTCCAATATCCTTCGTTGAGGCCAAATCTCCAGCAATTTCAAATATTAACTGAATGCGTGCTTTTTCTGGATCTAGCTTTAAGTTCACATCAATATCATATGGGATTGCACAGGCTGGTTTCGTGCCCTTTTCAACAAGTTCAAAACCTAAGCTCGATAAAGGAGCTTTTCTGAATCGATTGAGGGTATCATCAGAGGCTTCCTGAAACCCAGATGGTAATGCTTGTTCACGTGCCTTATAGATTCGCTTCACATGTTGATCGCGCGATACAAAATCAATTGCAGGGTGATTATTATCCTCTGCTTTGCGGAATATTGAAGTCATATTTCCACAAACCAAACGACGCCAATCACTAATATTTGTTTCTTTTACATCTTTCCCTAACTTTTTGGCAACAAAATACTCGACAAACTGAATGCTGGAGGTCAAATCAAACACCTCTGAATTGACAAAACCACCTTTACTCCATGGAGAGGCAACTACCATGGGTACTCGAAAGCCCAAGCCAATAGGAGAATCAATATTACTATCGGGTTTTGCACTACGAATCTGCTCCTGTTGTTGTGTGACAAACTCGTTGTCGGTACGCATTCCCGAAGGGACAGCACCTGTCTCGGGGCGTGTATGCAATGCGGGCACAAATGGTGGAATATGATCATAGTAACCATCATTCTCATCATAGGTTAATACAAAAATGGTTTTCTTCCATACCTCTGGGTTCTTCGTCAGAATATCGAGCGTCTCGGAAACATACCATGCACCAAACCATGGGGCACCGGGATGATCGGAAAATCGACTGGGTGCGACCAACCAAGAAACCATTGGCAGTTTATTATTATTTACGTCATTTCTAAATTGATAGAATAGATCTCCTTTTGGCACATGTACTTTATGTTCCACGCCATTCTCCAAAAATTCAATAACCTTCAATTGATGATAATGGGGATCATTGACATTAGTAGTAAAGGCTCGTCTATGTATTTCTTGCTCCTGATGACTTAAATCATTGAATTTATCTTCTGAAAAATCAACCAGATCGGCCTTTAATTCCTGCAGATATGCCAATAGCTTAGCATCTGTTTCTTTTGCTTGTTCTTTATTCTTGGCAACGATTTTTTCTAATTCTGCCACTTTATCTTTTGCATAACGCTGATAATTGGGATGGCACTTGATATGATACTGCTTATGGAATTCTAAATTATTATCTCTAAAATTTCCCAACCAATCAACTTCCTGTTGTGTCATACCTACATTTAAACCGATCTCATTCTGATAAACTTTTCATGGTATACCTGCAGCCTGCAAGCGTTCTGGAAAAGTCGTCCAACCCAATCCCTTATGTACCATATGGTGATTTTCTAAGTGCGCTGTGGAGTTTCCATCTTTTGGGTTTTCACGGACGGTTCCTGTCCAGAAATAGGATCTATTCGGGCTTGTTCCAGTAAGCGAGGAGCAAAAATGTTGGTCACATACGGTAAAGGCATCTGCAAAGGCATAATAGAACGGCAAGTCCTGTCTACCATAGTAGCCTAAAGTCAATGGCATATGTTTATAGTTTACATTTCCAGCCTTCTTTGCCTCCAGCCAACAGTTCATTTTCCCATTATTTCTTGCTCCCACCATATCCTTCCATCCATGTGGCAAGGATCCCATCCAGGTCGCCTTCGTCTTTTCTATATCTAGATGAAAGGGTGTAAAATATCGGCCCTCCTTATTTTTTTGATACCAGATTGGAATACCTTCCGATTTGAGAATACGCGGATCATTAAACCCACGAACACCTTTTAGCGCACCGAGGCTATGATCGAAAGAGCGATTTTCTTGCATTAGAAAAACAATATGCTCAGCGTCTAAGAAAGTTGTACCGGGTGCCGCCTGAATTGCTAATGCCCGTTGAATTGATTCCGGAATAAATGGAGATGCTGCCGTTGCACCAGCTAACATCCCTGCTTTCTTCAAAAATTCTCTTCTAGTATCCATATAGTTTAATAATTTAAAATCAGTATTAATACGTAGCCTATCAACAATTATGACCTTGATGATAAGAGATCTTTAGTTTAACTTATTTTTTCAGTAATTGATAAGTCCACATACCAAGAAGACATTGATCCATATTACCGGCTTTTTATGTCAACTCTTTAATCCTTTTTAGAACGTCTAACCTGCTATGCCGAAAAAAGGCTTTCGAAGGTCATCGAAATGACCTTGAAAGCATAGGGGGTTTTGGATTGATTACTAATAAAATAAAGTTGTTCTTTTAACAATCGCATAGGTCCATTTTCTCGATTTGATTAATCATGTTTATGTTCGTGGAAATTAATGCCGTCGACTGGCTGATCAGAATAAATAATCGCGTCGCTCATCCGGATATAGTATCCTTTTTTAGGATTGGTAACCACAACTTTCACATTATGCTTTCCTTTGGGCAATTGGTATTTCCAGAAGATATCGTGTTTTCTAGAGTGATAATCTGTCGGCATTTTTGTGCGTTCTACTTCTTTTCCATCGATATAAACCGCGAGTTCGAAGGTATAGTCTTCTTTGATATTAGCATTTTTCACGGCATTTCCTTTAATCACTATGCCTGTTCCTGTAAAATCAAAGGCATGCTCTGAAACCAATGATTTATTTCCAAAGAGTAGGCGTTCAATGGGATAAGTTCCTTCAAAGGCTTTTTCGTATCGAACTGCTTTCGGTTGTTGCACATTGATGACGATTTCTTTAGTGCTCACTTTACCTCCGTTTTTCTTGATCATTTGTAAGGCATGCTTGTAACCGATTTCATAAACTTTATTTAATGAAATATCCGTGTACTTAAAGTTTATATCTTCAGCTTCTTTCAAACCCATTTTCCAATATGCTGGAATTTTATCATAACCTAAGATAGTTCCTAATACCCCACCCGCATTGGAAGGATTACAGTCTGAATCTTGTCCGGCACGTGTAGAAATCTCTAAGGTTTTTGTGAAATCTCCATTTCCATACAATAATCCTAAGACGATATAGGCAGCATTGATTTTCGCATCGATATTGAACGGACCAAATGCTCCATCTGGACAGCCATGCGCTTCAGACCATTTCTTCTGAATTTCAAACCATGTTTGTTTCCAGTCATTTGGATATTGTGCATGCCATTTAATAACATCGGCAATACATTTGTAGAAATCACTCTGCTCGGGAACGGTCTTTAAAGCTTCTTTCACTACGAAGTTTACATCATCAGAGATATAAGCAATCGTATATAGTGCGCCGACATAAACACCACCATACCATCCATCGCCATAGTTCATGATATGTCCTACCTTATCCGAAATATCAGATGCTGAATTTGGCATCCCTGGATTCATTAACCCAGCGAAATCGGCTTCAATTTGATAATCAATATCATCCGCATGTGGATTATTTAACCAGTGTCCCGATTCTGGCGGCATCATACCATTTAAAATATTATAGCGTGCTGCTTGATTCGCATGCCATAAAGTGTAACCTGCATTGGCAAAGGCATTGGCAAAATCAGAAGCTGGTGCATCAATTCCATGCTTCTCGATAACATCAACAAATGTCAAGTCCATATAAACGTCATCGTAAAGCCCTGGAATTTCGATCATTGTTTTCTTAATGTAGCCATCGAACCAGGGAATTACTTTATTATCCGGCAAATACGTTCCATTATATTTAAACTCTGTGGGACCACCAAAGGTCACACCGATTACTTGGCCTGCCCAACCTCCTTTGAGTTTATCTTTTAACACATCTGGTTTAATTTTCGCTTGCTTAGGTAAACTGTTTTGCGCATATGATGATGCTGATAAACAAACAGCAAGCATGCCAAGGATGATTTTTGGAATAATAAAGTACTTCTTCATAGATTTGTTTTTGGTTACATTGCGCCACACGCCTTACAGATGGCCAGGTTAATAACATAAAATTAGTGTTTATCGAATTCAAAAAAAGACACAAAAAACATCATTAATACAATTCTACACTGCATCTTATAACAAAAAAATAAGGCTACAATCCTGACTATTAGAATATTAAAAAATAAATAATTTCAATATCCAACAACTACACGCTAAAAGGGCAAGGTTATTCTTTTACCAGTATTTTGAGATTTCAATCATTTACTCCTGGAAAGGAGGAATATTTTAGGCTAACACTATCAAATCGGGTACTCCAAATTTATCTTTTAGATGAACTTTACGATTGATAAATTTAAAGTTGTAGATGATGTGTAATGTAAAGTATTTTAAAAATACTAAAGAAAACGGAACAGCAATTATATAGCACGCAAAGTAACGTTCTTTAGGACTACCAACCTATGACCAATATCTTGACTATTTAAGATAATAAATAACCAGATATTTTCAGGTTTTATTAATATTCTTAGTGTATATTCTTAGGAAAGATTAACTTTGCGAAAAAATCAAGTACAATGTCTACAAACAAAACTTTTACAATGATAAAACCGGATGCAGTAGCAAATGGATATATCGGGGCAATTTTAAACGACATAATTAAAGACGGCTTCCAGATTAAGGCGATGAAATACATCCACTTAACAGAATCTGAAGCGGGAAGTTTTTATGCTATTCACAAGGACCGTCCTTTTTATTCTGAACTAGTTGCTTTTATGACATCAGGTCCAATCGTAGCTGCAATTCTAGAAAAGGATAATGCTGTTGAGAGTTTTAGAACTTTAATCGGGGCTACAGATCCTACTAAAGCTGCTGAAGGTACTATCCGTAGTAAGTATGCAAACTCCATTGAAGCTAATGCAGTACATGGATCAGATTCTGATGCAAATGCAGAAATTGAAGGGAATTTCTTTTTTTCGCAATTCGAGAGATTTTAATTGCTTATCATAAGACTTAAGGAAGGGCGCTCTGCCCTTTTTTTTCTGAAAGTTATTATTGTTTTTTAAATGCAATCCAATAAAATATTAGACCAGTGATTATTCAAGGGTCTATTTTTTTGTCGGGACTATTTTGTTTTTGTTTCTTATGAATGATTATTTATCGTGAAAAGAACTTGATTAATAAAAACAAGAGTATAATTTTTTCTACGAGCTCTAAAGGCATCAACTGTTGGTTCTTAACGTCTGATATCAGTTTTATTTCCGGGGAGTCTAACCACCAAAAAAAGGTCGATCTTCTATTTGTAAGACGTGTTCTTAAGGGTACTCAATTGTTTCTGTAATCTGTCAATTTTTTTTAAGTCGTCTATTTTCAAGTATTTTCTTATCCTGTGGATGCAATTGATAGGGTTCATTGTCCCTCAGGACATGATATGCTGCAATCAAGATTTTATGTGCGATGGCTATTGTTGCCTTCTTCTGACCTCTTCGTGCAGCGATTTGATGATGTTTGACCGCAAGCAATGGATTTACCTTGGATCTAGCGGCTACCCATGCTGCCTCTACGAGCGTTGTCTTGAGATACTTGTTTCCACGTATTATTTTCGAGGAGTACTTCTTTCCTGCACTTTCATTGTTACCCGGGCAAACCCCAGCCCATGAAGAAAGGTTCTGATGTGTTGCAAATTGATCCATGTCCGTACCGATTTCTGAAACGATACCCAATGCCACTCTGGAAGATACTCCTGGGATAGATTCCAGTAGTTTCAGCTCCTGGTGCATGATCCTTGCGTACTGTTCCATCTGAGCCTCTGATTGTGCTATTTGAAGATTGATATGATCGATGGATTGCAGTATTAGGTTCAACATGAAGCGGTGGTGATCTGTAATCTTACCCGTGAGAGCCTTAAGTAGCTCTGCGTGTTTCTTGACCAATGAACCCTTGGCCATACTTGCCAATAGCAAGGGATCGACCTGACCATTAGCCATGGCTCGAACCATTTCCATGGCGCTTACCCCAAATACGTCACTGACCACGCTCCGCAGTTTGATGTTGGCGGATTCAAGGATGTTCTGTAACCGATTTTTTTCTGCGGTTCGCATAGCGATGAGCTTACGTCTATGTCGGAAAAGCTCTCTGAGCTCACGGATATGTTGTGGTGGGATGAAGCTTCCCTTCAGTAGACCGGAAAGAAGCAGTTTGGTGATCCATTCGCTATCCTTCTTGTCGGTCTTCTGTCCCGGAACATTTTTGATATGCCGGGCATTGACCAGTAGGATGTGAAAATAGTCTTCCAAAACTGCGTAAACTGGTCGCCAGTAAACTCCAGTGCTCTCCATGGCAACCTGTGTAATGGAATGGGCTTGAAGCCATTCCACTAAATTGTACAGGTCATCCGTAAAAGTTAAGAAGGTTTTTGTCTCTGTGTCAAAATCACTACCTTTAATGGTAGCAACTAATGTGTCTTTGTGGACATCCAGTCCACAACCACGATCAAGAATAAAGGGTAATCCGCTGACAGCCATAGGTCTTATATTTATTGGTACTAAGATACCGTTTTGGCTAAATGCCTATTGGGACTATGAGCCCGTGACTTTCATGGCTGTTGGTGATACCCGATGTATCATGTATGTTTTTTATGTGTTTTTTTTTGTTATTGCGAATCATCGAGCCGAATGCTTTATGGATTGATAATTTCTTCATTAAAAAAACAATTTTCCGTGTATATTAGTGCTCAGGGAGGTTAAAATCAAATGTTAAAACCATGAATAAAAACCAATATTTATTAACAACTGTAATACTTCTGTTGACCATGACATGGTCATCAGTTTCGTACGCACAATTTGGCAACCTTTTGGAAAAGGCCTCAAAGGCAACTACTGCTAAAGGCGTTAAGCTGTTAGGGATTGATAAAATATTAAAGGAACCTGAGCCCATTAGCACTAATTTTTCTGATGTAGACAGAGCTAATGAAAAAATGCCAGATTTTCAATCAGAGGTTTCATTCACTTCACTAAAAACTTTATCAAAAAACAAGGATGGTAACTTCTTGCTTCAAGCGGGTAATTTTGAAATAGTTAATAAAAGCTACTGTCTAAAGGCTGGCACCTACGCTCCTTCCTCGGGGGATGGCTATATGTATGCTCCTACGCTGGGAAAGAAAAAGGATATTGTTATAGCAATTCTAAAAAATGCTGAAAACCATCCCGAGGTAAAACAAGAAGATATTCAAATGTTATTATGGACTATTATTGCACGCACAAAATTTAGCAATTATGCGGGCTCTGTCAAGGTAACGGCCTTAAAACTCCTTTCACCAAAGCAGCTTTTACAACTCGAAGGTGGAGCTTTAGGTATTTTGCCTTTGGATGTGATGCAGGAGGCAAAAAACAAACTACCCAAGGAAATACAGGCAGTTTTTGAGGCAGAAAATCAAATCAGGGAGCTTGTTTCTTCAGGAAATTACACGTTAGCAGAATTTGAGCAATATGCTATTTTAGCAGGTATGGCGCCGGTTCGACAAGATACACCAAGTGGAATATGGAGCTATCATCCTGATGGATATTATATTCGTTATTTCCCTAGTGGTTATTCTAGAACAAGAACACAGATTCATGTTCCACAAGAAACTATTGATAAATTAGCGGGAAAAGTATTATTATATGATGCTACTGATGATATTGCCTGCCCTGCCAATGTAGGGTCACAGCGGTTGGCACAAACGAATGAAGCTATCGAAAATTAACTTCAACCAAAAAGCCTTTGCGATAGGATTATCAAAGGTTCTGAAGACTACCCATTTTTTATTTCTAAGCGGGACAAACATTACTTATGACAATTTCAATATGTCAAAATATTCAAACAGGGTTTATGAAGATCATAATTCATAAGCCCCATTTTTTTGTCGCTTATTGAACCTTCAAACTATTTATTCATCCATGGTCATTCCTAATGACTTTAATCAATAACATTATTTAGTGCTGTCCAGCCCATCTAAACCGACCTATTAATATTTTATCATTCTTACTTGTAGGTCACCACTAAAAAAGCAATTTTCATGATGCTCCCAAACATAGGACATTTTTTAATGAGTAGCCTGAACAGTCGAGTCCAAACCTAGATGAAGCTAGCCTCCAGCTTCTAAGGATATAAAGCGAAATAGATATCCAATTGCTACTATGTGCTGTAGTTATGTTTGAAGCCTACAATTTTCGCAGGTGTGTACAATCAAGATCATATTCTTTCATATTACACCTTAGCGTTACTGACATTCTCCTGGAAACCAGCCACCGTAGCAGCGCTCTATAAAGAACGTTGGGAGATTGAAACCTTCTTCAAGCACCTCAAACAACGGCTTAAGGTAACCAGTTTTGTGGGAACATCTGAAAATGCAGTGTACATTCAAAAATGGACTGCACTTATCGGGATCCTGCTCTTTAAGTACATTCAGAAGAAAGCAAAGTACGACTGGAACCTCTCGAATCTGGTCAACTTTATCAGGCTGAACATATTCGTGAAAATTGATCTGTGGAAATGGGCGGATGATCCGTTCATTTCAGGAAAACCTCCCGATAAAAAAGGACAATATGTGCTCTTTTAGTAACACACATAGGATACCTTTCCAGTAATTAACCAAATTCTTCAATTGAACACAAATGGAGAAGGATTTTTTATGACAAAAAATTCATTTAGGACAGTACTGAAAAAATATAGTTCTTAATTGATATTTTTAGGGATTTTATGGGATTTGCAACCAAAATGCATAAATCTTGATTATTGAAAACCATATAACATCTAATAGTTTAACTTTAAGCTTGACCACCATGAAAAGTATAGAAGAAAAAGCCTCAAAATTAGGATTAGACAAGGGATCTTACCTGCTATTATTAGCTATTTTAGAAATAGAAGACGAAACGGAGCAAAATGCCGCATAATGACATGCGCATCCATAGAAAAACAATGCGCAGGATACGAAACTTACATCTCAAAGCTCCGTATTCTGCGCATCTACAGCCTACACTCTTTCTTTACATTTACATTCAGCCCTATTTTCTGAATAATTGACATAAAATCTGAGATTCAGCAGAATTGTTTCCTTAATTGCTCTCAGGTCACGATGTATAAATGACGTATTTGTGATAACAGGAAAGAGCGTATACTTTTATGGTAGAACGCACCTTCCTTATCTCGTTAAAATTTTGCCGTTACATCGAATTCTCCCATTACAACATAAGCTTTGGGCCCATTAATTTGTCTAACCTTAAGGTATCGAAAAGTTTTTGGTTCCGCCAATTGGTAAATTTGTTCTGCGCTACTTTGCCGATTAAAGGGATAATTTCCTAAATCCACAAAATTGATATTGTCATCGCTTCCTAAAAATTGCACTTCATTCGGACCTTCTTCATTACTTGGAGTTTGTCTCCAAAGACTAAAAGAACTTAAAGTTCGTTGGACACCAAAATCTACGGTAAAAAAATGGGGGTATACATGGGGTGAGAGTGTTCCCCATCGCGTTGCAGGATTCCCGTCTATCATTTTAGCGGGTGTATCCGTATTGTAAAAACTCGAATATCCTGCTATTTTCCATTCTTGCTTATTTAGCTTGGTTATCGTATAGGTTTCATCCGAACTAACGATTGACTCAAAGGCCGTTTCCGGCATAAAATAAGTTCTCATTTTATAGGTGCTCCCTAATTTATAATCATCTATTAAAATGGAATTAACATTTGAATCGATGGTAACTGTTTTTACTTGATCGTTCACCGATGTATATTCAATTTCAGACTTCACAAGGTCGCTAGTACTATTTACTGGAGTAAACGTAATGGAAACAGAATTATCGATGTTGACCTTTGGTGCTGCTGTCCGATTTGATAAAGAAGATTTAAACCGTTCCCCTAATACGCCGCCAGAAACCTCTACTGGCACTGAAATATGACCATCATCGTCTAAGGTTTTAATAATAAAGGTATAGAAATTTTCTTCTAAATCTTTTATGGTGCATGATACATTACTTTGGTCAATTGGCATAGGAACGTCAATAGAATCTTTATAATAGTTCCAATACACCCTAGCTTTCGTTACTTTAGGATCTGAACCTCTATTCCAATTTAGTTGTGCTTCATTTAACCCAGACTTGAAATTTGCCTCTACTACCTTTCCTGGATATACAATGCCGCTTGGAACTACGTATTCCTTGTAGGTACTATCCATTTTTTTACAAGATGTCATGGAGATAATCCACAAACAACTCCAAATTAAATATTTAATATTATTCATAATTTTCTAGTATTTAATCCTTAGAATTCTCCCCAAAATGACAGCTCCGAAATTGTAACTTGATTGGCACCGAGCATCCAAGTTTCTGTGGTTTTAAACCTTACATACCGATATGCCGGTGGTGTATCAGGCATTTCAAAATCTTCCCCATCCCGGTATCCGTAGGCTATATCTTCAGCTGTTAGCGTTCCTAAGGGCGTTCCTGAAGGTTTAAAGGAGTTAAATTTCCCTATCAAAGACCAACCTTCCCAGCTACCATCAGAAGCGGGATTATTACTCCCCCATAATTCGAAAGCTTTGACGCAGGAGTAGTTGTAGGTAAAGTTCTGTACACGCTGGTGTGCTTTCATACGACTTAATACCACAGGAATTTTTAAATCTACTGTAAACCATTGCGGCATCGGTGTATTATTCCTAGAGGCATAAATAGCAGCACTTGCGACCCCATCCCACATATTTGTTAAGGCATAGGAACCAGATAATGCGGGCTGATCTGTTGGCAATTGATACATTGCAAATGGTTTGGGAACAGATTTCTCAAACAGGGGCGTAAGGTTCTTCACCACTGCGAGTGATTTATTACCCCACCGATCACGGAGGTAAACGGAGAATTGCATATCCTTACTGGACAGTCCCCGCACGGTAAATGTTCCTGAATCTACAGCGGTATAAAAAGTTTGAAGAGGCCTTAGCACCCCTTTTCCTGCTGTATCGGCATCAATTACGATGGCTAGATTTGCTTTGAGTTGGTTTTTTATTCTTACCCGAACACCACCAAATGCCGTTTCAATGCTCAGGTCATCATAAGCCAAGGTTACCGGCGGAATTAAAGGCTTTACCTTGACGATAACGGGTTGGGAAACCTTTTCATTTCTACCTACGCTATACACCTTTACTTCATGCTCCTGGGTATTTCCAAAACCTTCAAGCTTTAAGGTATCTGAGTATATGGAAGACTTACTTTCTTTCAATACTCCGGGGGTAATTTCATAAACGGCTTTTACATAGGCTAAATTGACATCCTTATTCAATTTATATTTCAGGATTGCCCCTCCAGGGGTATTTTCCACGACGATATTTGACACTTGGGCAGGTGCTTCACCGTTAGTATCTATATAATCCATTCGAGGCTCTTCTTCACAGCTCTGAACAACTAAATAGATAAATATGCATGCAATTAATTTAACTAAATTTCTCATAACACGATTATTATACGGTACAATTACCAACCTAGGTTTTGCACCAGGTTTTTATTACTTAACAGGTTTGCGTCTCTGATTGGGAAGAAGTAATCCTTCATAGAGAATTTTTGAGCGTAAATAAGTTGTTTTTTATAGTACTCAGGCACAGTTTGCCCAAAAACATTCCACCCTTCGATAGGTCTTGATAGTTCATCAGGGGCGGTCTTCCAACGTTTTAAATCCCAGAAGCGAACGCCCTCAAAAGCCGTTTCTACTAAGGTCTCACGTCGTATGATATCCCGCATTCCGGATTGTGTAGTATATTTTTTATTTATCCCAAAATTGTCCCAAGCATCTCTTATTGTTGGTAATCCAGCGCGTTCACGAACGATATTTACAAATTGATGAACCTCTTCTGTTGGGCCCGATTGTTCATTTAAGGCCTCAGCATACATGAGGTACAGGTGTGGCAATCGAATTAATGGCCAAGGGTAATTAACTGTTGAATACCCTCCATTATTTGCTTGTGTGCTTTGATAGTGAACAAATTTTTTCACATAATAGCCGGTAATAGATCCAAAGCTTCCTTTTTTACCGTTCTTTTGTCCAAGTTTACCTTCTACATGATAAATTCCTGATGGCACTTGGTCGTTATAGTAGCCATGACCATACCATACTCCACCATCAAATCCCAGATAGGCATAAAACCGAGGTTCACGATCAAAGTTACTTTCGGCTGTTTCATAGTTCAGCTTAATTAGTAATTGGTCATCTATCCCGCCAATACGCGTGGTTGAGTTGGCTTGCCATGTTTTATCTTCATTTATCGGTAGTCCATTTTTTGTGTAAAAAATATCAACAATTTTTAAAGGCACTGCCAATTCAAATGTCACATTGGGATTATCTAAATAGGTAGTTAGGTTAGGTGTTGCCCATAGCTGTAGAGAGGATGCAACACTTTGTGTATTTGCCCAGATTATTTCTGAATTCCAACGTTCCGTGAAGGCGTTTCTCAACTTCATTTGAAGCTTCAATTGATCTGATATATTGGTAGTCGCTCCTCCTGGCATAAATTCAAAAAGCTTAATTCCTGCTTCATGGCATTGATCGATCGCCTCCTTACATGCCTGTGCCGCCAATTTCCATTTTTGGGGATCATATGTTTGATTAAACAGCTGAAGTCCATCGCGATTCTGAAGTGCTGCTTGGTCTTTATTCCCATTAAACAGGGGGCTTGCGGCCGTTAACAACACTTTAGCCTTTAGGGAGTACACAATGGGTTTCGTGATTCGGCCCATCATCCGAATTGGATCGGTTATAGTCGGTTGCAAATCATCTTTTACCTCATCCAGCAATGATATGATATAGTTAAAGCATTCATCGACAGGTTCGCGAGCTATCTGAACATCTGCAACATTGATATCCACTGGTAAATTCTCTTTGACCAAAGGTATCGGTCCATACATGCGCAGCAGGTAAAAATGGTAATATGCTTTAAGGAATTTCACCTCGGCAATCCATTCTTTCATTTCCTCTTCTGAGATGTCTTTAACCTTTCCGATGTTTTCAAGGAAAATATTACAATCCCGTAAACCTCTATATAGGCTGACCCATATTGCTTCACCAGCAGGATTTATTGTTGTTTGTCTACCGTTAGCTATATTAAACATGATATGGCTAAAGCGATAACTTCCTGATAGGTCGTTGGTCCAAATTTCATCCCCTGCTAGCATGGCTGGATCTGAGGCCATGCCTCCATCTGTAGGCATATATGAATAGCAGGTATATAGGTATTTTTCGGCCTCTGAACGCATGGCGAAAGCATGGTCAAGGGTTGGGACATTATCTGGAATAATATCCAGGTAGCGATTACATGAAGTGAGAAAGATTGTTAGCAGGGCTAACATGGCTACTCGCTTGGTATTATAAAGTTTCATTTTCAATCGATTTAAAAGGTTAAATTAAGGCCGACATTAAACACGCGTTGTAAAGGGTATCCTAATCCATTCCCGGCCATTTCGACATCCCAAAGCTTAAACTTGCTAAACAATAGCAGGTTAGATCCATTTACATAGAGGCGTAAATTTGAGGCCTTAATACGATCAATTGTTTTTTTAGGGAAGGTGTAACCGAGTTCGACCTGTTTCAATCTCAAGAAATTACCGTTTCGCATATACCAGGTACTTGTCTGACTATTATTGACATTTAAAGTATTGCTTAAGCGGGGTAATGTTGCATAGATATCTCTATTATCTTCCGACCAATAGCTATCAGCGTAAGCTTTCAAGAGCTGATTCATGAATAGTCTTCCTGATGATGACTCGGTTGAATTATAATAGTAGGATACAAAAGGCGCTGTCGCTGCGGGGTCAATCCAAAAGGACTCATTTGCAGATCCTTGAAAAAATGCAGATACGTCAACCTTTTTATAGCTGAGGGAGAATCCGAATCCATAGATAATTTCTGGGACTGTAGGATTTCCAATTGGCACCCTATCGGCTTCATTAATCTTGCCATCTCTATTGACATCTGTATATTTAATATCTCCGCCACCATAAATACCAAATTCTTGTCTTGGAGCATTTTGGGCTTCTTCGTCATCAATAAATAATCGCTCAGCGATATAACCGTAGGTTTGGTTTAACGAAGTTCCAACTCGGGATCTCCAGGCCTCAGGATATACGGGTTCTTCATACACGGAGTACTGACTTGTCGCGTAGGTGAAATTTGCCCTAACGGATGCCCATAAATCTTTTGACCAGGCCTGCTGGTAATCCAGGGACATGTCAAGTCCGCGGCCAAGTGCTTCACCAACATTAGACTTTGTTGAACTAGAGAGTCCCATTGTATTTGGGATGCTCGCTCTATTCATTAATATATTATCTCTTTTTTCGTTGAAGTATTCAACAATTAAATTGGCTTTATTAAACATGTTGAGTTCCATGGCCACATTTTGCTTTGTTGCTCGCTCCCAGGTGATATTTGGATTCGCGTACCTAGTCACCACTACGCCATTTTTTACTTCGTTAAGATCCTGTCCAAACCTTGCTGCGCGGGTTGCATCATTCATGGAGACATTGGATAAATAGAAAAACCGATCGCTGACATCGCCAATTTGATCATTTCCTACCAGCCCATAGGTATATCTGAATCTTAGCTTACTAATAATATTCCGGTAGGGTTCAAAGAACTTTTCATTGGAAACACTCCATGCTATACCTGCTGAGGGGAAAAATCCAAAGCGGTTTCTGGCATCAAAACGCTCCGAACCATTATACCCAAAATTAAACTCCGCGAAATAGCGTCTATCATAAGCATAGGTCGCTCTACCTGAAAGTCCCATATTTCGAGATGGCAAGGACTGGAGTAGGTCTCCGGCATTAGCATTCAGGCTTTCTCTAGCGGTAGCAACAAGTAGTCCGCCGACATTATGTTTTTCCTTAAATGTTCGATTATAGTTCAATGCTGACTCAAAATAAAACATAGAATTCAGGGTTTTGGGCCCTTCAGTAAACCCTAAATATTCTGTTCCATTTTGGTTCATACGATCAATTTTATAGGTGTTGGCAATAAAATCGTAGGATCCTACTTCATAATAAAAAGGATTATATGCTCTTGTATAATAAAAGTTTGACAGTCGGGTCAAATTTAGTAGTCCTCTCACCGAGAGGCCTTCAGTAATGGAGCTCAGGTCTTGCTTGAGTTCCAATTGGGCCAACATTTGCGATCTGCTTTGGTCTTTGTATCCTCTAACCAAATCAGCATATGGGTTGACATATCTATTATTAAGATCATAATTCCCGAACATAATATGTTCAACATATTGATGGTCTTCATCTACAGGATAATACGCCGGAAACAATACGGGATTAGACCGCATCACTTTGCGATATAGGTCCTGGCCACCTTCAATAGGACCTTTATAGTCATCAAAGTTTCCGCTCAAGCGTACAATTAGCTCTGTACTTTTGGTTAAATTGATATTCACATTTGCACGCAGTGAATAACTTTTTAAATCGATGTTACTATTAAAATTATTGCGTTCATCTACATTTAATATCCCATTATCCTGTGTAAAGGCACCAGCAACATAGTACCTTGCCACTCCTCCACCGCCACTTACATTCAAATTATACCTTTGGTTATTGGTATACTCTTTAAACAGCATCTTTCTCCAATCATTTGCAGGGTATACTAATGGATTCACATTGTTTTTTGTGTTTTCAATTTTCTCTTCAAGATATGGTAGGGTGGCTAGTGGATTTCTTGTGAGAGTTGCCTCGTTAGCCATTTTCATATAGGTAATTGGATCTGCAAGTTCAACATTGCTTGTAGGTGCTGACATGGAGTTCTCCGCACGCATTGATATTTTAGCTTTACCTTCTTTACCTTGTTTTGTAATTACCAGAATCACTCCATTTGCACCTCGAGCACCGTAAAGTGCCGTAGCTGTAGCGTCTTTCATTACGGAAAAAGATTCAATATCATCTGGCTGCAGCCTAGCGAGATCCGTTGTAGTGAGTTCAATACCATCGATTAGAATCAGGGGGCGGGTATTATTTCCGAATGTTGTAATCCCGCGAACAAAAAAGTCAGCATTATCCGCGCCAGGCTCTCCACTTCTTTGGTATGCGATTACTCCAGCAACGCGACCAGCTAGAGACTGTGTTAAATTGCTGGAGGGAATTTTGAGGTCTTTGGGGCTAACTGTAGTAATCGATCCAATGACACTTTCCTTTTTCTGCGTACCGAAGGCTACCACTGCAACCTCTTCCAAGGCATTTTGGGCGTCTTCAATTAGTTTGACCTGCAGAATGCTATCTGTTCCAACAATGATTTCTTTTGTAACATAACCGACAGAAGAAAAAACCAGCACTTCACTGTCGTCATTAATTTGTATTTCAAATTTACCGTCTTTATCCGATACTGCACCTCTCGTAGAGCCTTTAACTCGTATACTTACTCCTGCTACGATTTTTCCAGACTCATCATAAATAGTTCCTGTTACTATGCGTTGAATTGAATTGGCAGTCAGGGTCTTTTTAGTTTCGTTGATATTAAATACGACTCGATTTTGACCATCATCTGCATAAATTAAGGTACCCTTATACAGCAATATGTATGCGAGAAGCATAATTTTTTTTTTCATAATATAGGTAGGTTTAATAGTGTTACTTTTTATCCAATGATTTTAAAAACGGATAACACCAGCAACATCAATGCTTAATTGTTAATTTAAATAACTACGGGGAAATTAATTAAACAGCTCGGTTCGGCATTTATAACAGTCATCAAGGAAATGATATAGTCATGCACTTTCTTATTGATTACGAAAATATTTTTCTTAGGTTTAATTTAATTTAGGCGTAAACAATTGATCTTGTTTATTTCATAATTCTCCTTTCTTTTTTTTTATTAAAAATAATATTGGTTATTTCGCATTAACCAGGAAGTACGCCGACTTTCAACAATGCGTTTATATATACTAAAATAAGATTGTTACAAGTAAAAAAAAGCACTAAATTTTAACTAATCAATAATTTAAAACATCAAAAAAACTTTAAAAAAAATTATATTTCATTACATATCAACTACATATGTTTTATTTTTTTTCCAAAACCAATAAGTGCTTTTAGAAAAAAATCACATGGGGTTTCAACCTACCTCACTTCCTGGGGCACATATTACATCAATTAAAAATGATAGTTTGATTAAGATAGAGATATTCTTAATTGGGTTATTTAGAAATGTTTGCGATAAAAGTCAGTGAATTGCTTTCCTTCCAATATCAAGCTTGAAGAGAAGCATTACCATTAGAGGCAATTAGTAATTGTAAAATTTCCATGTAGGTAATCTTGGTAATGCAGAACCAAACTTAATGTAATAAGGAGGTTTCTCTAGGCTATTTATACCCACTGATGGTATATAGTTTAAGGAGATTTATGTTTTATGTATATATGTATGTATTGAAATATTTTATCAGGGAGGTACATCTTTAGTCAGAGGTAAATCTCAGGAAATATTCTGAAGTGTGTGCGGCCAATTCCGCAATAATCTAAGGAATTAACTGATTTTCAAATAATATACATAAGATGTGGGTATTCTTCTAGAAAATTTGCCCATGCTAAACAGGTTCAAGCTGATTAGTAATCCGACCAAAGTATTACCATATAATCCACAGTAATTTACTGGACAAGCAGGTAATTTCCGCATAATGAAATACATTTTTGTTTACTAAATCACTTATTGATCATATCAAATTTGCCACCCATAATACGCATAAAAAGATAACAGTTATTTTTTCAGAGGCTTGGAGAATTCAATTTAGCTGAATCCTTTTAATAAATACAGTTTCATTTCAGTACTGTCCTAAATAAATATTTTGTTCTGCTTTTTGACTATGTCTGCCCAGAGCAAGAAACCAAACATTCTGATCATTTGGGGTGATGACGTAGGGATGTGGAATATTAGTGCCTACCATCGCGGGATGATGGGTGGTAGCACACCGGATATCGACAAATTGGCGAAGAAGGGAATGATCTTTATGGATCACTACGCTCAAGCTTCCTGTACCGCTGGACGTGCGGCTTTCATTACGGGACAGTATCCCATTCGTGTAGGACTCTCCACCGTTGGCTTACCTGGCTCACCGATAGGGCTTCAGAAAGAAGATCCAACCTTAGCGAATATGCTAAAAGCTAGGGGTTATGCAACAGGACAATTTGGAAAAAACCATCTTGGTGACCTTGATAAACACTTGCCTACAGCCCATTGTTTTGATGAGTTCTTCGGTATCCTTTACCATTTAAATGCTGGAGAACACGACGAAGAGTATGACTTTCAAAAAGATTCAGAAGTTGCGAAAAACTTTGCTCAACGTGGAGTTATTCACTCATGGGCGAACGACAATGGATCTCAAAAAATTGAGGACAAAGGTTCTTTTGGAAGTGAGCGTCAAAAAAACCTGGAGTGGGAAATTCTAGCCGAATCCAAGCGTTTTATAAAGGATGCAGTTAAAGAAAATAAGCCATTCTTTGTGTGGCACAACACTACTAGAACGCACTATAGATCTAATTTGAGTGAAAAATATATGGGGAAAACTGGATATGGTATTTATGCAGATGCCATGGCTGAAATGGACGATGTTGTCGGAGAACTCATTAGTCTTGTTGAAGAATTGGGGATTGCAGATAACACCATGATTATGTTTGCGACTGATAACGGTGCTGCTTCAAACAGTTGGCCTGACGGAGGAAACCAGCCATTCAGGGGAGAGAAAGGTGTCGGAGGTTTTGAAGGAGGGTTCCGTGTTCCTGTCTTAGTTTCTTGGCCAGGTGTTATCCCTGAAGGAACAACTACAGGAGAATTTATGACCATGGAAGACTGGATGCCAACAATTATGGCACAACTTGGGGATGTGGATCTAAAGGACAAATTATTGAAAGGGTATAAAATTGGAGATTTCGGCAATATTGACCACCTGATTTCGGATTAAGCTGACCACCTGTTCCGGTGGAAATTGACCAGGTCATTTCGGATTAAACTGACCACCCCTGGAGCTAGTTACGAGCTGTATCGTTCGCCGTATTTTTGGAGTAAAAAGATCCAACAAATATGGCCAACAGCACGATCAGCATGAACAAGATAAGACAGATATTACGACTTTTTGATCAAGGGCGGAGCAAGCAGTCCATAGCGGTACAGACCGGCGTATCGCGTAACACGGCCAAGAAATACCTTTCGGCCTTTATCAGCAGCGGCTTCAGTTATGAAGAGGTGAATTTGCTGGGAGACCGGGAACTGGAAGACCTTTTCGGCAAGAGCAACGAACCTCAGCCCGATAGCCGCCTACAGGCACTTCAAAAGCGTTTTCCGCAGATGGATAAGGAACTGAAGCGGACGGGTGTTACGCGCAAAATACTGTGGGAGAGCCATTTGAAAGACCACCCCGATGGCCTGCAATACACTCAGTTCTGTTTTTATTACAACCAATGGAAAGCCCGGGTCAATCCGGTGATGCACATAGACCACAAAGCCGGCGATAAGCCACCTTGCTCAATAGATTTAGTGAAAATACTTGTAACGAAGCATCCCGATATTACAAAGAAAAAATCCACACAAATAAAACCTGCAGGCAGAAAATTGGAATATAAATGAAATATTAACACGAAAAGAATTGCAATGGCTCGCAATCCATCAATTTCAGGTTTGTATTTCATAGTAAAATATGAAGTACTAAGGTTTATTTTTAACTATTATGATATTTAACAAAAAAAATAGGAGTTAATATCAGTAGCGTCCTAAACGAGGGGAAAAATGGCGGTGGATTTATACAGCAGGGAATGCTATATTTAATTCGCCAAAATTGATCCATCGCCATGGTAAATATAAACGTATTCTCTCAGATTTTGGGACTCGTAGATCGGAACATTTTCAAAAAATTGGTTCACGAACATCAATCTGATAAACATCACAAGGGCATCAACAGTTGGACGCATTTTGTGAGCATGCTATTCTGCCATCTCTCTTCGGCAGATTCGGTTCGTGACATTTCTAATGGACTCCGCAGCACTACTGGCAACATGAACCATATGGGTATCTCCAGAACGCCGAGCAAGTCCAACCTTTCCTATATGAATGCTCATCGCGATCACGGTCTTTTCAGGGATCTGTATTATAAGCTTTTGGATCACCTATGGCAACAGCATACTCATAAAAGGCCGGAATTGCGGTATCCGGCCTATCAAGTACATATTTAAATAACGTTTTTTAGGTTCTACATTTGCTTGCATGAATTTATCAATAAGTAAACGCGAGCGGATGCTTTCCTTAGTGGATCAGTGGCGCAGAAGTGGTCAGACACGGAAGGACTTTTGTTTATCTCATGGGCTCAAGGTATGCACTTTGGGTTATTGGATCAAACGTAATGATGAACAGAATAGCGACCCTGGGTTCAAGGAAGTTCTACTGGCTCCACAGCCTTCAGGGCGTATTGAAATTGTATATCCGAATGGAGTTAAAATCAATGCCGGTGGAGATCTTAATATGATTTCCAGACTTATCCATCTTTACTAAGGTGTTTTCACTAGGATCTTCTCATCGTTTCTATCTCTATGATGGTTTCTGCGACATGCGGAAATCATTTGATGGCCTCTGTGGACTGGTCAGCTCTGCTATGAAACGGCAAGCTACCAGCGGAGAAGTGTTCGTGTTTTTGAACCGTAGCCGTACGCATATGAAGCTACTGCACTGGGAAAAAGGGGGCTTTGTGTTATACTATAAACGTTTGGAAAGCGGAACTTTTGTAGCACCCCATGTAAAAAACGGAGAGTTGTCCTGGAGTGATCTGGTACTCATGGTTGAAGGGATACAGGTTGTAAAAAGCATCCGGAAAAAGCGTTTTTCTCTGCTTTAAAAACAGCTTTTAAATAGGAATAAAGCAGCCTTTTTCGTATATTTACACTATGGAAACAGCGCTGGAAAATCTCTCAAAGGAAGACCTTATCAAGGTTATTTCCGGTCGTGATGAAATGATCCGGTCACTATCAAAAGACTCCTCATCTAAAGATGAAAAGATAGATTATCTGGAATCACAGCTTGCCATGTACAAACGCATGCAGTTCGGCCAGAAGCGCGAGCGCTTTGAAGGAGATCCCAACCAGACGATGCTTCCATTCCAGGCAGAGCCTGCAGAAGTGGAGCTGCAGCAGGAAATAATCAAGGAGAAAATCGAATATACCCGTAAACGTCCGAATCATAAAGGACGTGCAAAATTGCCCGCCCACCTACCTGTAGAGGAAATTGAGATCTACCCGGAAGGGGATCTGTCTGAAATGGTATGCATCGGTAAAGAAATTACTGATGAACTGGAGTGTGAGCCTGCCAAGTTCTACATCAAACGTTATATCCGTTATAAATACGCAGCAAAGGATGGCTCCAATGTATCCATCGCCGAACTTCCAGAACGAGTAATCGACAAAGGAATCCCGGGACCAAGCCTACTAGCCATGATCCTAGCCGATAAGTATCTCGATCATCTCCCATTATATCGTCAAAAACAACGCTTCGCCAGGGAAAAAATACAAATTCCCTCATCAACCATCGAAGGATGGACGAAACAGGCACTGGAAAAACTGGAGCCGTTATATGAACAGCTCATCTTCGACACCAAATCCAAAGGCTACCTGCAGGTTGACGAAACACCGATAAAAGTACTGGATAGCGACAAAAAAGGCGCTACCCATCAAGGCTATTATTGGGTCTACCATGCTCCGTTGGACGGAACCGTGCTGTTTGATTATAGTCCTACGCGCGGCGGTATAGCTGCTGTACCTATGTTGGGGAACTTCAAAGGATATCTGCAGACGGACGGCTATGCCGTGTACGAAAAGTATGGTAAAAAGAAAGAAGTCATACACTTGGCCTGCTGGGCACATGCGCGGCGTGAGTTTGAAAAAGCACTGGACAACGATAAAGAAAGAGCGGAAAAAGCGTTGTTAATGATCCAACAACTTTATGCATTGGAACGCAATGCAAAAGATGACGCACTTTCCGCTGAACGAATCAAGGAACTACGGCTAGAAGTATCCTTACCTATTATCAATGAAATGGGAAAATGGATCTTTGAAGAGATAAAAAATATACTACCCAAAAGTCAGATCGGTAAAGCGATGGGCTATGCTTACGCAAGATGGGATTCACTATCTGCATATTTATATGATGGAAGTCTACAGATCGATAACAATCTCATCGAAAACGCCATACGCCCTATTGCACTAGGCCGCAAGACCTACCTCTTTGCCGGAAGTCATGAGGCAGCCCAGCGTGCAGCAATGATATACTCTTTCTTTGCTATATGTAAAAAGCATGAGGTTAATCCTTTTCAGTGGCTGAAAAACACAGTGCGAAGCATATCACCCATAAACCACAAGAACCTGAAGGACCTGTACCCACAAAACTATAAACGAATTATCGCTTAATCAAACATGTAGTTTATAGGGCGGATACCCCTGCTGTATAAATCCACCGCCATTTTTTCCCTCGTTTAGGACGCTACTGATTTAATAAAAAATAATGTAAAGAAGTCGGTTAAGATGTACTAAAGCTTGATCCGAACTTTATTGAGACGTATCCCACATATATCTAAGGGTAAGGGTTCAATGATGCTTAGTCTATAGGAAGATTTGCAGTTACTTTAATTCGACTAATCAGTTAATATTAGTTACTGCTCACAAAATTATATGGTTAATAATTCCCGATATATCCAATTATTTCTATTCCTGTATGGGTGCAAAGCTATATAGTCTTTACCGATAATATATAAGTAACTATAGAACCTTTTCCCATTAATCAGGCAGTAGTTTAGGATTGGTTCCCGTACATTGAATTATGCCTTCCAGAAGGCTTTTCCATATAACTTTAAAAAATGGGTGATTTGGATTTCGATTATAGTCCACTTTGCCAATATGATATTTACCGTTGGCATCGGGGTTACTGTCATTAATAAAGAAAGTATTTGCAATAAATGAAAGTATCTTTTTCTTACCAGAGCCGGCATTGGGGGATTTTAGCATTTCAATTTTTAGATGGTTATAATCAAATGTGAATTTTCCCCAATTCTTCAAATCTGTTCCGTGCATATCAAATAATATCTTTTCAACCTTTCCGTTAATTAGGCGAAAATTAAGAAGTGGTTCTAAAATTCTGTTGAATTCCTTTACATTCATAGCAGAAAGGGACCCTTTATATGAATAAATACCCGCGGGGTTAAGCATATCGAAAGTAAATAGTGCATTCAATTTTCCTTTTCCATAAACGTCCCCCGTCAAATTTGCCGTCATATTTTTATTAGAATTCAAAACCGTCGAATCATTAGAAACATTATTGATTGTACCCTTAATATTTTTGAAATCGATTTTTCCCTCCCTAAAATATTTTTCGCTAAATTGTGCATAACTTAAATCTATTGCTTTAACTTTAGTATTTCTAATTGAAAATTTGAACGGAATTTTCATCAGCTGTTGAGCAGGCGATTGGCCAATTTTATTTACATTATCTTTTTGATAACGTTTATCTTTTGCCAGATCAAATTTTCCTCCTATCACTTGGGCACTATCGGCCTGGAATAGTCGAGTTTTGAACAGCTTATTGAAATTAACCCCTGTGATACTTGTGGAATCTATGGACAACTTTATCATAGGTTTATTTTTCATATCTTTTTTCGCAAAGGTTTGCAGACTTAGAGTTGGATCCATTTTTAAATTTGAGAGGGTCAACTTTTTGTCTTCAGAACTCAACTTCAAATTTTTTAAACTAATCAGGTAAGGAGAGTCTGCCAAATTGGTTTCAAATTCTGGAATATATAATGAAATATTTTTTGAATATAATACCCGCGTACTATCATCCCCGGAATTCTCATCTAGCAAGAATTTTTCAACTTTTATATCAAAATTTTCAACAGTTTGCATATTGGAGTTTTTATTGTTCACCTCGACAAACTTCACTCTAATTCCCTTAGCATTTAATACTCCTAATTCAATAGAGTTGAATTGTGCTTTAATCAAATTATAAGGATTGCTATCGGCCTTCCTACCATCATTATAAGGACGAGTTCTATGGGTTATTTCAGTACTTAAGGAATCAACATCAATAGCACCAATATTAATTTTTCTATAAAGTAGAATCCTCCAAAAACTGATTCCACTTATTGTAAGAGCATCCGCTTTGGCATCATATATAATATTTGGTGCTTTTTTAGCGTAATCCAACTGCCTATATATAGAACTATCATTTCGCAGATGTAATTCTTTAATTTTAATAATACCGGCGGGAATGTTTAAAGATAAATCGCTATAAGTAATGTGATATAATCCCTTTGAAGATCTTGCAATACCCTCCTTTAGTTTTTTATCTATTATTGGATTTAACAAATTGGATAAAAAAAACGAACAAATAATGACCAAAAGAATCAACGCGACAAAAATGCCACCTAAAATTTTCAAACTTTTTCGTTGATTGATTTTATCCATATTTAGGTAACAGATTTTCAAATGAATTTGTTTCATTTCAAAGGATAGGATTAATTTAAATGAATTAATCATCACTTTTTTTATAGTTAACTCTCCTTACCGTATATTTTGAATAAATTTTCCTATCGTTTATTTATTGACAAATAATTCAATTTTTCTTTTGTTCACTTTGCATCCTTTTTTTGATTATCAAAACTTTATGTTGTATTCGGTTTTTCTTTAAAGTACTTAATTACTATTATTCGTTGAATATTTTGTCTCATTTTATAATCAATGTAGCAAGTCCTTTAGATTCCCATCTTTTGGCATGCCGCTTGCTTATAATCATGTAATTACAACCATATAACTAGTAGACGAGCTTTAAGCGCGAGGCATATTGTTAGTCTAATCAATTAAATCAGTCTTTGGCCAGAGACATTTTCGAATTAATTATAGCAACAACTTAAACTTTTACAAAATGAGTAATGATTTTTTCAAAAATGAGGTGCTGGTTCATTCCACCGCCCTGATGCAGTATGCCTATAAATTTACCAAGAATGAGGAAGATGCCGAAGATTTAGTACAAAACACTTTAGTAAAGGTTTTTCGAAATCGTACTAAATTTCAAAATGGCACCAATATCTTGGGCTGGGTATATACTATTATGCGTAATACCTTTATCAATGAATGTCGCAGAAATAGTCTGCTTCAAAAATTTGCAACTCACAACAAATCCACTCAAGAGCTTGGCACCTATTCTGTTTCAAATAATGGCGAGAGAATTTTTGTAAAATCTGAGATTGAAGTAGCTCTTAACAGTTTACCTGAAAAGTATTACCAAGCGTTTATGATGTACTTTGAAGGTTATAAATATCATGAGATTGCTGAATATTTGAATATACCTGAAGGCACTGTAAAAACTAGAATTCACATGGCTAGAAAAACTTTACAAAAGAAGCTTAAAGGATATAAATACTTTAATTAAGTCTTACTTACCGTGTTATTCGGTAAAATCGTTATTGATTTTACTTAACAAACAAATCTACAGTGGGTCTAAAGCAATCTTTGGGCGTAAACTTTAAATAGATATAGGTCCCTTTCGGTCCTATATCTATTTAAGAATAACCGGTTTATTATACTTCTTTCTAAAGATTATTCTTAAGATATTTTTGAAGAAAGTTATACATAAATCAATAGCCTATTTATTTTATAATTGTGTTATTAACCTCACCCTCGGTATTGCTAAACAGTGATATCTTTACATGCCTACACGGAAAAAAGAAGAAAAAGCTCTATTCTTATTAGTTGTAGATTTACGCACATATTTAGCATTAATGTTATATTCAAAAACAGATTTTCAATCCCTATATCTAAATATCTCTTCCTCTCATCTTATTATATATAATTATTAATCCTTTGGCCTAACACTACGGATTATTGCATTTCACAAGGAATTTTCTCTTCATTTTTTTATTTGATAACTGGGTTCAATAATCAAGCAGATAAAAATTGAGAGGCAGGATACCTTAAAGGTTTAATTATTATTTATTGGTAGGACAGGTCATTCCTTTAAAATGTCCACCTCTACCCTTTTTTGACGAGGTATTCTTTGGGTGAATGTGATTATCTAATTTAGGTGGGGTCAGAAATAGCTTAAAGGTTAAAATTTGCAGGTATGGCATTTAGAAAACTTAAACTAGAACTGAACCAAGTCAAAGAAATAGACATGGTGAGTTATCTTTCTAGTATTGGCCATGAGCCAAAGATAATCCGTGGTGTGAACTTTTGGTATTTGTCACCTTTACGAAAAGAAACTAAGGCTTCATTTAAAGTTAACAGAACTTTGAACAGATGGTATGATTTTGGTTTAGGTGAAGGTGGGTCCATCATTGATTTTGCGATGCGATATAATCAATTCACTATTGGGCAGTTTTTACATTCACTTCAAGAGTCCCCTCATTATCCGCGCGCAGCTGAGCCAAAGTTGACCAGAGATTTAGAGAACCCAATTAAAATTTTAGAAAGCCGACCTCTTGGTCATGATGCGCTACTGAATTACCTTCAAGAAAGGCGTATATCGCTAAATATTGCGGATCAATATCTGAAGGAATTGCATTTTGAAATTAACAAAAAAACATATTTTGGCTTAGGATTTCCAAATAAATCAGGTGGATATGAAATTCGGAACAGCTTCATGAAATTAGGCACCTCACCTAAGGACATATCTATTTTAATTCACAATAATCAAAAAGCAGCAATTTTCGAGGGATTTATGGATTTCCTAACCTTTCGAACTCTCAACCCTGACTTAGATGAAAGCAAGCTCGATTACATCATACTCAACTCTGTTTCTTTATTTCACCGTACCCAATCCTTAGTGGATTTCCATCAAAATGTAGCCCTTTATTTTGATAACGACCAAGCGGGAAGAAGTTTGACCCAAACTGTTCTCTCTAGTGGAGAAAAGTATACAGACGAAAGCTCCCTGTACAATAATTATAAGGATCTAAATGAATGGGCCTGTTCTATTGGCCAATCTAAAAAAATATCGCAGGGGTCACTAAGAATCAAATTTTAAAAACATAAAAGTCATGAAAAAGGCTAGAAAAAAGGAAATCCGCTCTGTGAGCATCCGCATTCGGCTGACAGAAGAAGAATATTCTTCCCTGGCTGAGAAGCAGCGCTTAACTACTTGCCCGTCCTTGTCTTATTATATCCGGCAAATGATTTTCCGACGGCGCATCATAAAAACTGTCAGAAACCTATCTCAGGACTCCGTTTTGGAGGAACTTTCAAAAATCCAGCGTGAATTAGAAAGAATAGGACTTTATCGCCAAGAATTTTGGGACTTTAAAGGTCCAGAAACTGAGGTTCTAAAAAACTTATTAATAAAACTGAATGACCTTATAAAGCAATCATTGAAGCCATGTACGCACGAATTGAACAAGTAAGGCAGATGAGCTCACTCCTCCACTACAATGAAAGAAAAGTCTTGTTGGAGAAAGCAGAACTTATAGACTGCTGTAATTTTCCACTGACCTTGAGAGACCTCCATCCTTCACTTTACAAAAACTATATAAAGAGTAGAGATGCTCTTAACTTGAGTTCGCAAGTAAAAAGCCTCCATGTGATGCTATCGTTCTCTTCTAACGAAGAACTTGGTTCCTTCGAGCGCCAAAGGGCAATATCTCGTGAATATATGCACCTCATAGGTTTTGGGAAACAGCCATATCTGACCTACCGACATTTTGATACTGCTATCCCCCATCTACATATTGTTTCTACGACTATAAAAGCTAACGGCCAAAGGATAGACACTAGTAATCTATTAATTCTCCATTCTCTTCCAGCTGTAGACCTTTTGGTAAAGAAGTATCAGTTGGGCCAGTCCTCATCACGGAATGATTTGACCAAATTTGATCGAAATAGACCAAAAAAACTGCAATACGGCAGCTCATCTACAAAGCAGGGAATGGAACATGTTGTCCGATTTGCCAAGCAACAATATTGTTTTACCACTTTTGAGGAATGGAATGCTATTCTTTCATCGTATGGTCTTCGAGCCTTTCGTTTAGAGAATAAGGGTACGAACTTGCCCGGCTTACTTTATTTTCTAATTGATATACAAAAGAAAAATATAGGTACAGGCATACTGGCAAGTAGGCTTAAAACGAAACCTACATTTAAAAATCTTGAATTACTCTATAAAATGAATTCTTTCAGGGTAGTAAAGAAAAGCAGCTCCATGCGAGCTCAATTGAAACTTATATTACTCAATTCCAATTTTTCGGGAAATAAAATGAAGCAGGAGTTATGGAGAAATGGGATAAGCATCCATCCAGGAAGTGATAGTTCAAGTGATAATAATGTTATTTTCTTAGATCATGTGAATAATTGTGCAATTAGTGCATTTTCTTTGGGCCTTGAGAAAACCCATTACCACGACATTGCTCTTGCAATGCGTCAGTTAATATCGGTAGAAAGCAGAAAAGGTTCCTTTGCATTACCTGATATCAAGAAACAAAACAGCTATAGAAAACAATTTTAACTATGAACACTGGAGAAAATATCGAGGCTCTTAGGAAAATCAGTGATTTGTGCCGTGTATTAGCTTTTACTCTTTTGATTCTTCATATTCTTTTTTTACTTGAAGGGGCCTTACAATTCCGCGTTTTTGATTCTCCTTTTGTTAATAGACTTCTGCAAACCTTATTACACACTACTGTATTCCGCACCTATCACTTATCCAAGTTGATGGCTCTTGTGTTTTTGTTATTATCTTTAATAGGTACAAAAGGAAAAAAAGAGAAAAAGTTTAAAACTACTCCAGCCCTTATTTGCGGCCTTGTGGGCTTATTTCTATACTTTCTCAACTCTATAATATGGGTAATAGCTATTCCACATTTAGTACAATTCGTCACATACGCGTCAACCTGTTTTTTAGGATTTCTCCTGATCATTAGAGGCTTTGCCCATATTAGCCGTGTAATAGGCCAGAATCTTTTAGAAAAGGACATTTTTAACAGAAAGAATCAAACCTTTCCTCAACAGGAAGAGCTCCTTTCTAATGAGTACTCTATAAATTTGCCCTGCATTTATCAATTAAAAGGGAAGTACCGAAAAAGTTGGATTAATATCATTAATCCATTTCGGGCATTATTGGTATTAGGAAGTCCGGGATCCGGTAAATCCTATTTTGTAATACGGCATGTTATATCTCAGCATATAAAGAAAGGGTTCAGTATGTTTGTTTATGATTTCAAATATGACGATCTAACCCGGATCGCTTATCATCATTGGAGGATTTCTAAGCAGCAGGGAAATTCAAATAGTCGATTTTTTTGCATCAATTTCGATGACCTACGACGAACAAATCGCTGCAATCCTTTAGAACCTTCTGCAATGAGTGACATATCTGATGCCGCAGAGTCAGCAAGAACAATCCTTTTAGGATTAAATAGAGATTGGATAAAAAGGCAGGGGGACTTCTTCATCGAATCTTCGATCAATTTACTGACCGCTGTTATTTGGTATCTACGCAAATACCAGGACGGTGAGTTCTGTACGTTACCACATGTTATTGAATTGATGCAGCAAGACTATGATAAGTTATTTTCGCTCCTGCGGTCAAACAAAGAGATTGAAGTGCTTATTAATCCGTTCGTAAATGCTTACATGAACAATGTAATGGAACAACTCGAAGGGCAGGTGGCGTCAGCAAAAATTGCGCTCGCAAGGATTTCTTCGCCTCAATTATACTTTGTATTGTCTGGAAATGATTTTGACCTGGACATAAACAATCCTGAGGACCCCAAAATCGTTTGTATGGGTAATAATCCTCAAAAGATACAAATTTATGGGGCGGTTCTTTCTTTATTCGTTAATCGTCTGATCAAGCAAGTGAATCGTAAGGGTATGCAAAAATGCAGCTTAGTGTTCGACGAATTCCCTACCATTTACCTAAATAATATCGACAGTTTAATTGCCACCGCTAGGAGTAACAAGGTAGCTACTTGTTTGGGAGTCCAGGACATCAGTCAATTAAGAAAAGATTACGGCCGAGACCTAGCGGATGTTATTATGAACATCGTTGGAAACATCATTAGTGGTCAAGTTTCCGGAGAAACAGCAAGGCAATTATCGGAAAGAATTGGTAAAATCATGCAAGATAGGGAAAGCCTATCTGTTAACGATTCAGGAACTTCAGTAAGTTATTCACAGCAATTAGAAATGGCCATTCCCGCCTCAACAATTTCTGGACTTTCCTCAGGAGAATTTGTCGGAGTAGTAGCTGATGATCCGTTGACGCCTATCGAATTAAAATGTTTCAATGCTAAGATTCTCAATGATCATAGTGCCCTTCAATCAGAGGAATCCTCTTATAAACCTTTACAGATAATCAACAATATTGACGAATCCTTCATAATAGAAAACTATCTACAGATAAAAAAAGAAGTATTGGAGATCACCTTCGCTGAAATCGACCGCCTTCTCTCGGATCCTGAATTACAACACCTGGTTCTTAGGAAAGACTAATAAATAAAAATTTTCTCATATTTAATTAGTACCGGAATCGTGCCATAAATATTTTATTGAAAATTCTGTTGTTATTATTATCATAAAAGAATACCAAAAGATAAAGACAAAAGTTATCTATTTCAGAACATTCGGGAGCAGCTCATAACCATAACATGCCACTTGAGAGAAAAAGAATGGCAGTTGATTAAAGATTTTTTTTCAGGATTTCATGGACTACAACTAATGGATTATCGTACGTATGAAAAGAATAGCGAAATCTTCAAACGGCGAACTCTTTGATATTCCGAAATGATTCTTGAGAAATATACAGGAATTTCAAAAGATGGCAAGGAATTTTCTATTTCCCAAATACAGTTTACAAAGATAGTTTGAAGAAAATACCAACAGAAAAAATAGGGGTAGCTGTAATCACACATTGCGTTAAAGAAAATAAAGTTTTACTTTCTTCATTTCACTGACTATAAAAGGCGTTTGGTAGTCAGTAAACCCGAAAAAACCACTAGTTTAGCTGATAATTTCTATAAAACCTAACCTATTTCTGCTCGAAATGCAGACCTCATTAACTCTTGTTCAGCTCTTGAAATACCTATTTCTTTCGCTAAAAATTCCCAATCTTTTACAACGGTCAATACTTCAGCTATAATACTGTCCATTTGACGATCATTCAACCGAAAATATTCACCTACACTTTTTGCTAGCTCAAAATCCAAAGCATTATTGTGCATATCGATATTCAGTGCTAATCCATCCTTGTCAATAGAGGGATTGAGGTCGTAGGCTGGTGACAGCTGCCAACCTTCATCATTCAAAATAAATCCATGATTACGAAGATGGTCATCTGTATTAGATACAGCTATATAGAACGCAATCCTACGCCACAATTGAGCCAAATTTTCATCAACACGACAACCATTATCTTGAATAAATTCAACGATATCCAAGTAACTTGCTGGATTATCTTTGATTGTATATTCGTTGTTTTTTGTCATAGTCATAGCCGATGAAAAATGAATTCGATCTGTTCCGACCCTATCAAATCGTTTAGTAAAGAAAGTATGATATTGACCATTAACTTTTTCCATGCGACATTCCGCCATTTCCACACCAGCATTGATAGCTAGCTTATAGGTTAAAAACTCCCATGCAGCTTTATCTATTGTATCATTTTTTGAAGGGAACTTTGCTATCCATAATTCATTGTTTTCATCCAGAATATTAGCTTTTGGTCTAGCACCTCCTAAAGATGAACCTGGAGCAATGAGCAATTTTAACCATTTATTAATAGCTTCATTTTCATCATCGTTTTCATAATGAACGACGGCTTGCTGGAACTCACGAACCGTTGACCATGGCGGTGTTGATTTCTCCGTGTCATTATCCAAAAAATCACCATCAGGATCAAGCTTCAAACGAAAGGCCCCCATTCGGGTTTCATCATAAACACCTAAAAGAAAATCGATATCATATAAGGTTTTGGCTTTCTTTTCATTTACCTTAGCAAGTTGAACTTCTCTACGCTTCATCAATGTACGTCCCCATGTATCAGGCATACTATCCAGAAAAATACCAAAATTTTCTTTATTATTTGGGAATTGTTGTCCCGGGTAAAATTGAATATCAGGATCAATTAAGCGTTGTTCCTTTCTCTTTAACCACTCTTTATCATACACAAAACTAAAGGCTTTACGACCTTGAGCTTGATGAGCTGAAAAAACCCCTACCAATGTTGGCTGTAATAAACCTATCCAATCCGCATAGACGTATATATCTGTTTTATTTACCGCCATCTTACAACAAATCTAAATCCTGAAGTTTACGCCCGAAAACATCGTCTGCTGCTAATTTTAAAAAATCATCTTGTAGACTTAAGACACGTAATACGTTGAAATATGCTCCCATAGCCACACTTGAATCACCCTTTTCTATCAAATACAAAGTAGATCGTGCTATACCTGCGCGCTCTGCTACTTGCACAGCAGTCAAGTTACGGCGTTTACGTGCAAGTTTGATATTCTCGCCCATCTGTTCCAATATAACTTTAAACTTGGGTAATACAGGTTGCTTTCTCATTTAAATGTTCGCTATTTCAAACAAAAATAATCATTTTGTTTGAAATAACGAACAAATATAAAAAGTAAACAAACTTCTTACAAAATCCACTTTGCAATTCTTTCACGTACCAAAATCTTTAATTGTTTTTGCTTATTTGTTGTGGTGATCATATTATAAAAACCAAAGTCTACCTAAGTTTGACTACCTTAAGGAGGCTCTTCAACCATCTGAAAATCACGAGCAGGACTCACTTTAGGAATTAAATTCCGCCCGAATAGCCTGCACAAAGTTTTATTTCGTTTTGGCAGTAGCAGATGGAAAGTCAGAGTGTTGTTCTTTAACCCAATCAAACATTTGTGCAGCAGAAGAATCGTGGTATAGCTCCAGTTTTTCCCGTACAATATCTCGAAAGCGATTAAGAAGTTTTTACTTAGAAATAGGCTGTTATAGTTCTTATTGGTAACTTCGGTCGTCTTTGGATAAGAGCTTTTTTATCGTACTCCAATTCAACCCTAATTGTTCTGAAATTTTGCGTATCGAATTACCTTCTCGATACATTTTGTGAACCTCATGATAGGTCCTAAGTTTATTTAAATAATAGTTCATAATTAATTTGTCTTATTGCTACGACAAAGCTTGTTTTTTCTTCTGGAACTCTATGTTCCAAAAGATGAACTATGTATTGATTTCGTCGGCTTTCATAACCAGATTTCCGTTACAGTCAAATGCCGACAAATCCATCTTTCGTTCGTCACCGTATACTTTCTGAAATTACTCTCCCCAGTCGTTCTTGAAAACTTCCTCTTCTTTGTTGTTGCTCAACCCTCCCTGGAAAGATGAGGCACTGCGAAAATCATCGACTTTTGTAGTCGTGATTGCAGTTGCCCGTACAACGTTACCCGAGGGGAACCTTCTGAAGACATGATTCCGAACTGCGTACTCGAGTTACTACCTCCAACATTTTGGGTAGGGCTATAGGCAGATGGTACAGCAGTTTTAAGTCTAGCTCTCTCGCTCAACCCGTCTTCAAGCTGTTTGAGCTGATTTTTAAAATCTCTTATCAAGTCAGGATATCAGGCATTTATGAACGCCCTTTGTGTATGCTCTCTTAAATGCGCATTACTGCTAACCTCTAAGCTTGGAGCATCCGGCAAGGAACCTAGAGCATTTTTACAGGCTTGTAAACGTTTTTCACATGCATTGATTGCATTTTTGCGGTGATCAATTTCTGTTTTTATACGAGAATCCGTCCATTCATCGTTATGGGCTAGATTAAACGGTATACCGCCCATCGCCCTACTGTCGTCAATTAACTTTTTATATATTGCTTCTTCCGCTACGTTGAACTCTTTAATGTTCTTTTGTGCACGCACATGCACAGTAAGCAAACACATTATCCCAATGATGCCCACCATAATTTTAGCAACTTTTTTCATATTCCAATAGATTAATACCTACAAAAAAGCTAATCCAACAAAGCATGTGGATAAATACCTAGCGCTAGGTGTTTTGCCTACCTTATCAACCGGTCGCTAATATCCAAAAGGGAATCAACTACTTCATTGAAGTATTTTCATGAAAATGTTCCTTATTTCGGTACCATAGTGGATTGAGACACAAAGTGCATAAAGTCACTAAGCCTGCGAATCACAGAGATCTGATGGAGTACCCATTTATAGATGTGGTCTACACGGCGCATTCTATAATCAAAACTCACTTAATTGAACAATTTTTAGTGAGATTACATCTCTAGAGAACGATCAAGCAGTGTACCTAGTGCCAGTATAAGCCCAATGCCATAATAATCAGATTATCAACCAAGTATAATGCCAACTATATTGTATAATTATTTGCTTTTAATCGGATTCTTTCCGATTTTAATAAAACATTTCAACAATAATGGACTTTCGATTTTAGCCAAACAGTTTAATAATGCCCTGTTTACAAGACAGGTCATGCTGTATATGATTAAAGAATACAAAAGGTCGAATGACAAAATTAGTGAACTTATAAAAAATGGTAATCGGATACTATTAAAAAGAGGGCTATATATTCCCGGCAGAAATATAGATTTAACAGCACCCGAACCCTTTTTAATAGCAAATTATTTATGGGGTCAAGTTATGTATCATTTGAAACTGCTCTTTCCTATTGGAACTTTATACCTGAGCGCGTCTTTGAAATAAGTTCAGTCAAGATGAAACTTTCAAAAAAAATCAAAACGCCTGTTGGAAGGTTTACATACCGGTTTATGCCTTCACCATATTACAGCTTTGGAATAAAAAGTTTAGAAGTGGATATGGACAGTTTGCCCTTGTAGCCTCACCTGAAAAAGCATTATTTGATAAAATAATCAGCACAACAAGACTTACTCTACGAAGCATATCCCTGACATATGATTTTTTAATGGAAGACTTGCGAATGGATCCTGAAGGGCTACAAAAATTCAATATTAAGGAATTAAGCTCATGGATTCCTGATGCGCCAAAAAAAGAGAGTTTAAGAATGCTCATAAAAACCCTTAAAAAATTATGATTAAAGAATGGATTGCTCAATATGATCCCAAAAACACAGAAGATGTATATTCAGCATTAAGGGAAATTATTCAAGAAGTTGATGGTGATAGCTGTAATCAGTATATTTCAAAGATTTGATAATCAGAATAGTTTTCCAAAGCTTAAAAGCTTTTTGAAAAATTAAAACAAAGCACTGGCCTATTAATAAATGTATTGTCCATAATCTAGTTCTTTAAGTTTAACCCAAAGATACAAAACCTTTTCCAACAGATTTGAAGGGGGAGAGAGCAACCGAGAAAGGTATTGTTGTTTAACGGAAAGTAGTATATTTGGGTATGAATCTACAAGTTTTCCGCAAAATAATTATAGCTATCTCAATAATTTGTTTACTGATAGGCCTTTACAATTTGCTTTTTGTTGGTAAAAAATTTAAGGGTATATATGGATTTATTGTAACTTTTTCAGTTTTAATTAGCATAATCATATTAAATATTATTGAGAGAAGATTAAAACGAAGTTAAGTTATTAGAAGTCTAGCCATGCCGTTAGGATTTCTCGTTTTACTTTTGTATCTTCCCTTACAACAAACCAATCTACCCCCATGAATAAATTTCACCCATTCTTTATTATAGGAACAATCGGAATGATCGTTTCCGCTTTACTTCACATGTTTTTTGCACTAGTGTTATCGTTAAACACAACACACTCAACATTCACTGTGCTATATGTAGCTTTCACTGCGTTTATGTTTATCGGAGTAAGGTTATCTGCACTGAAATTGAAACGTTAACTCACTTTTAGGCTTTCTTCTTAAACTCCCCATTATACCCTTCCAGCTTCTTTAGGACCTCCTGTTGCCTTTGATTGGCTATATCGACCCATCTTGCACACAAGCGTACTGCATACATAGGGTTTACGATCTTGAATTCCTTGAAGTTGTTAACCTTGCCGTCCGATTGCACTACCTTATCCCAGTTCTCTTCAAATTCTTCCGGAGTATAGAACCTTTGGTGCCTTTCATGGAATATCCAGCAACCGTTTACCTTCGCTGTTTTAATGAGGGAAACAATGTTACTAGGCGTTTCTTTGTTTCTGGTTACCCATGCTGGTACTGACATGGAACAAAATTACTAATATTTTTAGTAAATTATATGAATAAAAAGCCCCTGGTTAGTGGGGCCTTAAATATTAATCATGTCCTTCTGTTTTTACAATCTTGTTGTAAATACCCAGAAGTCAAAATGGTGCTGCCCATTGACCGATAAAAAGTGCATCTTTATCATCTTTCCATCTAATACATTTAAGGGCTGCTGATACCCCTATTGATAAAAGCGCAGCTCCCAAAAATACCACCGAAGGTATTTTCGCTGTCTGACTCTCAATAGTCTTGCTTACTTTGTCCTCGTTTGCTGTGTCTAGTGCCATAATGAATGTTTTAAGATTGTGTATATTATTAACAAGCAGAATTTCATATTGTTCTAGCTAATCACTTATAATGGAGAATATTCATCGACCCTGATACTTATTAAGATATTTTAAAACCATAAAATTTAGAATTATTAAATGATATTATAATGGAACACAATTATCGACTTCGATTGTTTATCTTATATGAAAAAGATTCCACTAGAAACTATACTGTCAACAGCGAAAGGGTTATTGCGCGATGGAATTGAAACCAATAGGAAAAAGATTACATTTCCCGTTACAATTCAAGGACAACCTTTTTATTCTCCTGATGGGGGTAATAAAGAAATAGAAGGTGAAATGTGGACCATGTACACCGTTGATGGGAAACAATGGCTAATCAAAATTGGCGAGGAAGTTTATAATTTAGGAATATATCCTAATGTTTATTCAGGTGGGTGATATAATTACTACCTTAACAAAGTTGAAATCGTCTCATTCACGATGTAAACTACTAATTCTCAATTAGTACCCACATACTAGATGCTGGTAGGTGGAAGTCCATTTGGAAACATTTGGAAGGGATTTTTCCCGACAAACCCCGCTTTCTAGTTCGGGGTTTGTTTTTAGTTTGTCACCTCACTAAATTAAATACCAACTTATGCATAATGATATTATTAATATAATGATCATCTTTACTTTCCTTTCGCCCCCTTTAAAAACCACCCTAACACCCCCACCATTACAATAAGCAAAGCAATACCTCAACCTATCTTGCTGACGAACACCGCCCATTCATTCGACTTGCTTTCATTGCTGGTTGATGATTGATCCTGATTTCGGTGATGTTCTGCCACAATTGCCACTTGCTTATTCGTGGAATCCTGCTTTTCCTCTTTCCGTTCCTTGGGGGCATCCTTGCGCTCGGTTATCTTTTCTTTTTCCACCTTTTCCACTCGCTCCGGTTTCGTTTCTATTTCGATTGTCAGTGTTTTATTAAGTGTATCGAGAATAGCTTTGACCTGCTGGCCGGCAGAATTTCGAAGGAAGTTACCCCAGGTTTTAAATCTTCCTTTTTTGCTGTAACCTGGATCTTTGTGCCATCGCGGGTTGTTGTGGTAGTAGTTTCTTTTTCGGTGAATAAAGTGACCTTGTCGACCTCCCTTTCCTTGACCACTGCCCCACTGTCATTGTTGAGGAGCCCTGCTGTAATAATTGCTTTATTCATTTTTCCCCGATTTTGATTTTTAATGTTTTTTTATATATATTTATCTGATACTCATATAAGTATTGATATTATTGAGCCTAGCGTAGTAATAGCCGTTAGGCTCATCTTTGAGAAGCATTTTTTCTAATTATATTTATGTGCTATTTGTTAGTTTATCAAGCCCCTGCAGGAAGGGGCTTATTTGTTTCAATACTTATGTTACAGTTTCTCAATTCGATTTGTTAACTTTAATTATCAAATAATTGGTTAATGTCTAAGGGGCCTCCCGGCCAAACTTAGAATTCTGTTTTAAGCCTAGTGAGGAAGACACTAGGCTTTTCTTGTAAGGCCCTACCGTGATTGGGGCTAATCTTTATATAACATCAAATGTCACTGTCATCGTGAACTTTATAACATCCCCAATTGCTACTGTAAAGTTTTCAAGCTTGATGTAGTACTTCGTTTCGGCTGAATTCTCCGCCTGTTCTATCCCATACCAACATCATTTTAAACGGATAGTAGCCAATTGAATAGAGAAACTTAAATTCCAGTAAAAACAGCTCGAGCAATTTCTTATGAAGTTGTTATTCCTTTTAATAATTAAAATAAAGCATAAGCTTTAATCTTAATTCACATCTGTCCTAAATAAATTTAGGATGTAAAAAAAGCTGGCTTCTTCTATAAATTAGGTAAGCTTTTTCTGAAAAATTAAATTATATCCTCACTATTTTCTTTAGAAGAGTTTATACTGTCCAATTTTATCAGGAGGTTTGCCAGAAAAGAATGGATCATTTGCCCATTTCCAGAGATCAATTTTCACAAAAATATTTAATCGAATAAAGTTCACCAGATTGGATAAGTTCCATTCATATTTAGCTTTATTCTGTATGTATTTGAAGAGTAATATTCCTATTAATGCAGTCCAAATTTGGATGTAGACAGCGTTTTCTGAGGTCCCTACAAAACTGGTTACTTTTAAACGCTGTTTTAAATGTTTGAAGAAAGTTTCAATCTCCCATCTTTCCTTATATAAGTCCGCCACTGTCGATGCCTTCCAGGTAAAATTGTTTGTTAAGAACTCATATTCAGCATTATTGATGCTGTCCCAAAAACGAACTAGACGCATCTTCTTTCCTTGATAGTGTTTCTTAGCATCCCCATCAAGCTCAATGAGCTGATCCATAATGATGTTGTTTTCCTTGAGGGCTTCACTTTGAAATGATCGAACCACTGTATATTTCATGTTGCTTTTACTGCGTGTGACAAAAAAGCACTGATTGCTGTCCAAAACATTCATCCAAGCATAATCTACGTAGCCTCCATCAACAACAACCACACATCCTTTGGGAAATGAAATGGTCTTGGCTATCTTAGATTCATGGTGTTTGCCATCTGTAATATGCACAAAGCTCGGCATACAACCATCATAATCAAGTATAGTATGAAGTTTAATGGCTCCCTTAGCACTGCGGAATTTAGCCCAGTCAAATACACTCAAGCATAATGGAATAATAGTAGCATCCATGAGAAATACTTTTCGCTTGAGCCTGTTAAGCTCAGCTCGTCTAGGAGAATTTCTATTCCACAAATGTTCCAAAAGTTTGTAATAAAGGTCTCGGAATACACGATGATCACGATGTTTGTTGATGTAGGACAGATTGGACTTGCTAGGTGTTCTAGAGATACCCATATGGCTCATGTTACCTGTAGTACTACGCAGACCATTAGAAATATCGCGAACGGAATCCGCAGATGAAAGATGGCAGAAAAGCATACTCACAAAGTGTGTCCAGCTATTGATTCCTTTGTGATGCTTATCGGATTGGTACTTTTGAACCAATTTATTGAAAATGTCACGGTCTACTAGACCTAAAATCTGAGAAAATACGTTTATATTTACCATGGCGGTAGTTGAATTTTTAGCGAATTTAATATAGCAATCCCTGCTATATTAAACCACCGCCATTTTTTTCTTATTTAGGACGCTTGTGATCTTAATTTCACAATCTATTGTCTCGGCACAATAAGTAAACATCTCTATAAAACGATTAGCCTTGATTCTAGGAAATGTTTACCCAATAAAAAATACACTTATAATCCCATGCATTTGCCAAACTATTATTGCCTTCTGGTGTTTAAAAATTCCAACAGGATAGTAATACCAATTACCTCATTATTCTCTTTTTTCAGTTTCGCTTTGAGATATTCCCAATAGTTTCCTGCGCCCCAGACCGGACATCACACAACTAGGCGAGAGTTATATTATTCAAACTTAATGATTTTTTTTTAGGGAAATTCTTTGTACGGAAGCTCACAGCCTGTCCATAATCACATCGGCCAGTCTTGGTTCATCAATAAATTTGTACCCACTATTTACTGGTGGTTGAGCGGTAATCATATTGATTCATTTGTCTGGTAATGTGCACCATTATTGTCATTTTTGCTGAGCTCATCATTACCAAAAAGTTGTGTATTTTGAATTAACGATTAAAAGCATCCATCTCAAACAGCTTTTTCCTGAAAATTTTAAAATTAAGTTCTAATAATTTTTAATCTTTTCAATCATCTGGTTCAGTTTTTCTATCACCATTTTCTTATCGTTATGTTCGGGATGATAGGACTTTACTCGAACAGAAGATGGTGAGAGCGTAGTGCGATTTTCGGTAGCGATATAAGGGATCATGGTTTTATACACCATATTTAGGGAACGAGATTCTACTATTTTAACTTCATCTGCTGCGCGCAATACTATCGCTATCTGATCACCTGATAACTTACAAAGCACTTTATTGGATAAAGGTATTGGAGAAGGAGAAAATTCCCGCTTAGTTGCTACTGTAACCGATGGAGCTTCATAAAGAAATTTAATCTCCGCATTAATCCAGTTCAATAGCTGTTTCTTTACAGACAGTCCATGCTTATCATACGGAGTCTTTCTATAGGCTGGAAGCTGATCGAGTAATTTACGGAATTTCAACAGGTTTGTTAGTCGATTAGTATGATTGTTAATTTGACCTAGCTCATTATTTATTTTTTCCATAAAATAATTTGCGATTCCTTCTGAGTTGAAATTAAGATATATCACTAGTCTTTCGATTGGCAAAAATGTTCCGACTTGCTTATTCCAATCCCACTTTGCTGCTAATTTAAAAACATAGAAAAAATAATCGTAATTATGGATTCTTTTCATTGAGTTGACTTGAGGTATAGACATAGTGTAAAGACATCCATCCAATATTTGAGCAGTTATAACATGGTGGGGAATTGATTTTACAGTTTGTGCAATGTTGGCAAAAAGAGATATTAGGGCGTCCTGTAATACAGAATTTTTACATGCTGATTTGAACATAGCAAAGTTTTTAGCCATATCTTGGAGGTTATCCGTAATGAGATCTCTGATGAGGATATATTCGTTCTCTAACGTCAAAATATCCTCGGGACACTTAGGACACATCATTTTAACTTCCTGCAAATGAAATGGTGCTCTTTGACAGAAAGCCATGTACGCCTCAATTAAGTTACCTTTTCTATTTTCATCGGCACAATTATTTTTAAGTTCTTTTTTAATTAAAGAAAAGCAATTTTCCAGGATGGGTACCCTAGTTTTCATCCAGCTTAAATAGTTGTTTTGTTGGAATTTATGATGGATAAATTCTTGTACAATAACTTCTAAACAGATAAATGTTCTGAATCTTTCGAGGTTCATAATCAATAGGTTTATGGTCTTCAATACCAAATTGAAGATGGTAAGAAATGACAATCACTTATTTAGCGAAGGATCTTCTATCTATATAATATTGCTATTTAAAAAGGTCTTGAGTTCGGGATGTTTTGCCAGCTCACCGACGGGGATTAGTTTTTCAACATTATTCAACTGGATTTGGTTATGACTATACGAATGGAAATAATAAACATTAAACAGCCTCCCTTTACCACATTTAATAAACCATCGGCTAGGTAGCCTGTCCATAATAAACTCAAAAGAACTATTAGACACCAATGGATCTCTACTATTGTTTAGAAAGATACACACGCTATTTCCTGCCTTCTCTACATGGGTAATATTAATAAAACGAACGTTAGTCCTTCTATATCGGTATGGTCCTTTAATATTAAAGTATGAAGCGAAATGTTGAAGGGAGTCTTGATCATTTAACTCTGGAAATTCATTTTTCATTTGGGTATCTAACCGTAATAGCCCCGCTTTTAATCGAATCGATGAAACTGGCTTGAGTAATACATCAATGACATTCTTCTGATACCCTTGATCTTCAAATTCTGGGTAAGCCGTGTATAAGATGGTTTTAAAATTCAATTTAGGAAGCGACTCCAAAAATTCGAATCCAGACATTTCCCCTAATTGTACATCAAGTATTAATAAATCTATCGGATTGATTCGCATGTATGTAAGGGCTCTTTTTGGATTTGTAAATGTTTTCACAATCGTAACATATTCTACACCATCCATCAATTCTACTAAATGATCTATACTTGCTTGTTGATCATCGACTATTATTGCTGTCCATTGTTTCATGTTATGCTTAGTTTAATTTTCAGTATTTATAAATTACTACTTCAACAAAAAATCCCTCTGGCTTTAAGCCCCACACACACTCGAATTTTTCACCAAACACCATTTCTAGTCTTCTGGATAGATTATTTAAGCCTACTCCATGACTAGTAAATTTAGGGCTTCTTTTATTCACAGGATTTTGCACTTGTATTTTAACCAAATCCATGGTAGATTCAATGATTATTGTCACAGGATTATCGTGGTTATAGGCATCACCATGTTTAAAAACATTCATAATTAATGTCAACAAGGTTGTTGGAGGAAGCACAATTCCATTTAACTTTCCGGTAATATTCCAGGAAATAAATAAAGGTTTAGAGCTAATGCTACTTTCAATCTGAAGATATTTTTTAGCCATATTTATTTCATCCTCGAGTAATATTGTCCTTGGAGTGTCTGAGCTATTAGATTCCATAAAATATCGCATTAATAAATACATTTGGTTTATCTGTTCAGCCATATTGGGCTGTGTAGATCTTATCTGATATGCCCATGATTGAAATACATTCACGAGCATGTGAGGAGAAACCTGCTGGGCTAAACTTGCATATTCATATTCTTGCCTAAGTCTTTTCTCATCTAAACGCAATTCCATTTCAAGATTCTTTTCTTCAAGGGTTTTAAGACGCGTTCTGTATTGAAAACCTAGAACTGCCAGAAAGGTAAAGTGTCCAATTAATATGAGATAACTTTGCAGGAAAAGAATTGGATTGAAAGCTTTATTTTTGACCAGGTAATTACCATAGACTAGGCTAAGGCCGAAATGGTTTTGATTCACTGCAATTAATATTAATGCGATAATGCTATAAATAAGCAGAATCCAGCAAAGCGCTATTAAATATAGCTTTCGTGCAAAATAATTATCAAGAATATAAGAAAGCGAATAAAAAATTAATGCAAAAATGGGGATAGAAAGTAATACCGTAACAAAACTTAAATTTGGATTACCCATCCAATTGATCAAATAGAAATAAAAGGTATAAGTTATCCAAAACCCTATATGCTGTTTAATCATAGTGTTTTACGTAGGTTTATAATAATCGGCAGTGGTAAAAAAAATAACCGTAGTATCCTAATTTACTAACAATATTTTTAGCTAAAAAATTCTAGAAGATAAAATTTTATATTGCTTAGCATCAATTCGATGCCACCGGTAGGTAAATTTATCAAGCAAGAGATATTCATTCGTATCTTTCATAGGTAATATTCTATGATCCGTTTTCCAGGACTGTAAGCAAGAGCTTGGATAGTAGTACCGATGCAGGTATCTCCAGGTCTCCCATGTTTGTGGGCATTTTAACAAATCCTCTTCAAACGATGAATAGATATCCTGAATGATATTTTGGTGATTATCTTTTCCATGTTTTTTTTTCTTGCCCGTAATTTCACTTATGCTCGGGGCTTCAAGCCCACTGGGGTCAATAGATCGGTCTACAATTTTCAAGATCTTTAAGTTAAAAATCATTGCAATTCTTACAAATCCGCAACGAACCTTTATAGATCCTTGTAATAGGTCAACTTCCTGAAGTTTACTTTTTGGATCATCTATACTTCCAAAAGCTCCATCAGCAAAAACGAAAATGTGATAACCTTTCTGAAGATTCTTCTTTAATTTAAAAAATATACTAGGATCTTCTGCCTCTTGCAGGTATAAGGGCCCTGAAATGGGGAATTTTGCTAAGAGATTCTCATAGAATACTTTATACTCCTGCAAAACAGTTTTGGATACAATTAAACATACGGATATTCCACGAAGCAATAAGCGCAGGGGAAGGAATTGATAGATTCCCAAATGGAAGGACACCCACATTTTAGGGTCGCTTTGGTCCAAAGCAGGTATATCTTTTAATACTGTTTCAATACATGCCACAGGTGTCTGCGCCCTGTGCTCCGAAAAATCTTGGTAGTCCGTAAATAATTGATATTGTTTTTCTAGGTCAAAGGTTCCTAGGATGTGCTGGAAATTTGCTGACATATAAGCAAATAATTTCCAGTTTTCGGGATCAGCTTTTAAGCTCGATAATTTTGGTCTTCCCACTTTACTACTTAAATGGCTCGATCGTGACTTGAACTTATGCGGCATGAAAAATTCTAAAAATTTCACAGCGTATGTGACACTATACGCTGTGAGATCTCTAAAAAGGAAATACAATATTGCATTTCCGATCATCGGGTTGATCTTGGATAAATTTCAATCGTTCTTCACCAGATAATGGCAAATTCGATAGAATTCCTACAACTGATTCCATGTCTGTACTAGTCATAATACGTATCGAAAAGTGAATAAAAGTTCCGATCTCGCATCGGGATTACGGCTTCTGGCCATGAAGACTTCCAATCGATTGAATCAAATTTGTCCCTTAAGAATAAGAATTCAAAATGTCTGATAGGCAAAGGTGCAATTGTCTATACCAAAGGGATTTTGCTCACTTTTTAGACACATAAATGTGTTTCAATTGGAGGAAAGGGTGTTTGACAATGATTTGGAATATTTTAAAGTTTATTAATGTGATATTCGAAGGTCGAAAGTCGCTGTAATTATGGACAAGGTATATCCAAGTAATAAGGATTTCAAGTTCTTCATTGAGCATTGGAATATATCATATTTGCTAACCAGCGATAATATTTCTTGGATCCTATCGCAATGCAAAATTATTAGGACCCAGCGGAATCAAATTTTATCAGAAACCGCTGACAAGAAACATTATTTTTATTTTGTTTGTCGTGGTCTTTTGGCCCATATCTCTTATGCGCCTTTTGGAAAACGAAAAATCATCAATTTGGCTTATTCAGGGATGGCTCTTTCTTCAACGATCCATCTTTATAGCGAAAACCAAATTTCTGGTGAACTGATTGCTCTTAGATCAGGGGCAATTATCGCTATTCCCTATTCCTCCTTATTAGCTTGTCATCCAGAAGACCCTGCCATTTGTGCTTTAATTTCAAGGCTCGTTCATCAGCAGGTCCGGTTTTTACATCATTTAAGATATATCTGCTGGAGCCTCTATCCTTCCAAGCGATATAAACTCTTTATCAAGCTGCTACCGGATATCGATAGATGTACGACTCAAGTGGAGCAAGCCAATCTCCTAGGCATCTCACGTTCATGCATTCAACAGCAAAAAAGAAAACTTTTATTCCAAAAATAAAACCTCCTTATTCATCTACCCAACGTTTAGGATTTTTTTTATCGATCTAATTAAATACCGCCCTCCATCCATAAACTTTAAATTTAGGAATGAATTTTCCATAAAATGGCTTAACCTAATAGAGCAATATTCCTCAATGAAGGTTCCGACCTTTACCTATACCAATATTTTTTCGCTAACCAACCACGGCTTAAGGTTTATCAGATATTCCCTATTGCCGGGCTTATTGGTCTGCCAAATGACCCTCATAATTTATTTAACTAAAAGTTTTGCGGCAACCTTTTTATAAAAAAAGACCAGTATTATGAATTTTAGTAAAACATTTAAAAACAGCGCAATTCTGTTGGGTGTTGCTTGTTTGCTTACCGTGATGATGTTCTCCGCCTTTAGAATCAATGTTCCTAAAGCAGAGGAAAAATTGGCGACTACCACTTGGGTATATATCGGACCCGACCTTCCAAATGTAGCAAACTTTAGCAGCAGCAATTACGTTCAGAACCCAGGTTCTTTGCCTGCCACCTGTAATTTGGAGACGGATTTACCTTGTCAATTTATCGTTCCTGATACAGTCAACACTTTGGCAAAGCTGGAAAATTACCTAATTGGTATGTATGGTGATGAACCCGCCGATCTGCGAGATCATGCAAACACACAAAAAGGGTACTAGTAGCAACTCCGTTATTATGTATCTTGGATAGGGGCCGTTTGGCCCCTATTCTTTAATCATCTTCGACAAGTCTTTAATACGGGTTTTGTACCACATCACTAATATCGATTACATCTTGGGGCACAGGAAGTGCGAACTTTGGAGAGTTCGGTTCTAAGGTGTATGTTTTTCCATGAACCGTTCTACTCAAGGAGATATTTGCGCCTTCAAGGTTATACCTTTTAATATCAGCCCAGCGCAGGCCCCTAAACATCAACTCTTTTCTACGCTCTTGGAGGATAAAGTTAAGCAGTAAGTTACCATCGTTTATCTGTATTTTTTTATAGGCTCCGGTTCGGTATCTTGTGGAAAGGAGCTCATCCATAACTTGAGCAGCCTGTTGGGATTTCCCCAATCTTGCTAAACATTCTGCTCTAATCAGGTATTGTTCGTTTGTTGCAATCCCTCCAAATAGGGACATATTTCCTCGGTAGCTCCCACGGTAGGAGATTTCCTGTCCTACTGGAGAAAAAAGCAGGGTCTTTCGAAGGTCATTTTCTTCAAATAGGTTATATAATTCAGGTGTTATGCGTGCTCTTGTGTCAGAAAGAATGGTCGAGGCAGGTATGCATGTATCCATGATAACTTCAGCATTGAATATTTCGAAGGGATATCTCGCCTGAGCATCCAAGGCGTTGTAATCAAGAAGTACATTATAAATTGCTAAGGACTTTTGTGCGTTGTCAAGAGCTGCAGGATAATCTCCCATTGCTAAATAGGTTCTCGCACGCAGCCCATATGCTGCCGCACGTGAAGACCTGGTGGGAAAAGGTGACTTTTCATACAAAAGCTGAATTGCTTTATCTAGATCATTTAGTATTGCTTGATAGGTTTCCGCTGCGGAGCTTCTTACAGTGACTTCATTAAAATTACTGTTTTTTCTAAGATGTATTCCCAGATCGGTATTTGCGGTTTTGCTATTATAAGCCAAGCTGTATATAAAAGCACAATTTAACCAGCTCTTTGCGCGAAGGAAATATGCTTGACCTAGTATATTGTCGAGCTCCGGGTTTCGATTTTTTTTCCCTTCTATTCCTTCAATAACGACGTTAGCATAGTATATGGTGACTGCAGTTTGTTTCCATGCGCCGTCATTGGTAAAAGGGACATGATGACGCTCCCACGTATATTTAAGCTTCAAATCCTCCAGCGGCAAGGCATCATAAGTAGCATCACTTATGTAGTATCCATCGGCAGCAATATCACCGTCGGTGGGTTCGGCAATCAATGTTTTAGGATAATTATCCAGAATGGCCTGAAAGTCCTTTGCAGTGGTTGGTACCGCTAAAGATTTATCTGATTTTGCATCTAAAAAATCCTCACAAGAAGATAAAATTAAGAGCGCTACCATCATCCAGGTAAGGTTAAATTTATAATTTTTCATGGCTTAACTATTTATTAAGTGTAATTCTTGTTCCAATACTATAGGTAGGAGGAAGAGACATGCTACCACTGCGGTGTGTCCGCAGGTTCAATTTTTCATCATTACCGATCCAGATATCCCCAAGGTTGTCTACATTTATAAAGCATGTAATTTCATGTCCTTTTAATTTGTCCTTAGCGATTGCGTAGGCAAGGTTTATATACTGAAAGCGGACATGATCCGCGCGATGCACATGGGCCGACACACTTCTATAGAAGGGGAACATATCCAAGTTAAATGCTGGGATTTGGGTATGCATTTCATCGCCTGGAGCCTTCCAGCGTTGATCGTAACTTTCATGTAGGCCGATGTTACGTTCCGCATAATCCAAGGCTTGGGTCCTGAAGTAATATCCAAGTTTATAGGTTAGGGCAAATTCGAGCTGGATACCACGGTAAGAAAAACTATTGATTAGCCCGCCAAAATAGGTTGGCCGAGATGAACCGTGGTACTGCAAGTCTTCAACTTGGGTGTCCTTACCTGTGATTTTACGATAATCTTGACTTTCCACTCCTTTGAGATACCCAATTGGAAGCCCGTTCGTACCACTCAAACCATTCCATTTATATGAAAACACACTATTCACTGGCCTGCCTTTAATGCCGCTTACTCCTCCATTCACAAAACTTGAACCTTGTGTATTGGTAAGATAATAATCGACCACCTCATCTGAATTATGACTAAAATTCATGGAGGTGCTCCAACGGAAATTGCGCTGAATATTTTGGGTCCTAAGCTGTACGTCGATACCCTTTCCTTTAATTTCAGCCACATTCTTTATCATGCTCCCTCCTATTCCTGCAGAATAATCTACCACTGCTGTTCCCAATAAATCATCGGCTTTTTTGTGGTAGTATTCAATGGTTCCTGTGATCTTATTAGAGAGAATTGAAAAGTCAAGCCCTACATTCTGAGTTCTTACTCTTTCCCAACGCAAATCAGGGTTATTATACGAGTTAAAAATTGCGATTGGCCCTAATGTGTATGGTGAAGTCATGGTATATTGTATGGTGGTTACTGCCGAGGCATTAGGATCGGTATTTCCACTGGTACCTTGTGAAAGGCGCAATTTTAGGCGATCAATCCAGTTGATATGAAAAAATGGTTCCTTATCGACTTGCCAGCCGACACCGAAAGACCAAAATGGGCTCCACTTATTTCTGGTATTGACGCCATAAATATTTGATGCATCCTGGCGTGCACTCGCCGAGAGGGTATATCTATCTTTAAAATTATAGGCACCATTGGCAAAAAACGAGACATATCTATTATCAGTTCCTTGCATGGACTGCCTATTTGGTATAAATCGAGTATCTTGAGATACATAATCTTTGTAACTATTTATATAATCTACGCGTGTGGAAGTAAGGATATCTCCATCCACTCCATATAGTCTATTGAGCTGCCTATATGACAATGTTTTTCTCATCTCTGCACCCGCGAGCATATTTATACGATGGTTTAAGATGTTCTTATCGTAGCGCAACATTCCCCTTAGGTTTTGCACCTTCATTCTGGTATTGTCAAATTCATAAATATCTCCTTTAGGCACTGCAAATTTTAATTCATTTCCATTGCGCTGTGCGAATCCATTAACTAGATTCCTGGTGTAATAACTCTCTATACCATAATTAAGAAAATTATCATTCTGAATATCAGCGTATTGATATTGCACCTCTGTGGTTAATCCCATTGGAGAGCGGTAAACCGCTGCGAAATTCAGACGGTTTTGTCTATTTTTTGCCTCGGAATTGTTGTGCTCTACATCTTGTAGTGGTAGATATGACCAATCTAAAAGCCCGCTTCCATTTAAACCTTCGAGGTACGAACCTCTATAGTCAGGATAAAAAGGGATGTCGTTACTCCTTATATCTTTAAACGCGGTATAAGGGAAGAGTATTCCATTGCCGAGTTCACCACTTGCAGGGTAGCCCGACTTTACTTTATTAAACGAAAATTGACCATCAAAGTTAATCTCTAAATTTTTCAACGGGCTGAAGGATTGACTGGACTGAATATTCCATTGATCGGTTAATTCTTTTAATGCATTTTTTTGATCTTGAAAATTAAATGACATCCTGCTTCGATAACGCTGTCCTCCGGATTGGAGGGACAAGGTGTTTCTTTGTTCTAAAGCAGTTTGAAGGACATGCGCCCTATACTGTTCTTCAAAAGAATATCCCTGGAGTTCTTTTTTCTTTATTTCGAACTGATCATCAGTCAATGCCCCTTTCTTTTTCATGTATAGGAGGTCGACGTATGAAGAAACAGGATCAGTTCGATTAGACTGAAGGTTTGCGTTATAAAACCCTTGATCGAATAATTCTTCCTCCATTTCCATAAATGCTAGTGTACCAATCTTGTGCATATAAAGATGTGGCTTTGGCGTTACTGACAGATTACTGGTCAGGTCAATTTTAAGGTTCGATTCATATCTTCCCTTCTTACTTTGAATCACAATCACCCCATTTCCAGCTCTTGCTCCCCAGATTGATGCTGCAGCGGCATCCTTCAGTATTGTCACGCTTTCTATATCCTCTGGATTGATTGAATTTATATCACCCTCGTAAGGGAAGTTATCTAAAATAATTAGGGGACTCCGGTTTCCACGAATGGTAGATACTCCTCTAATCATCAGTCCGCCGCCTCTAGTTTGATCATCTACTAGCATGGCGCTTGTGATAGGAACCAGTCTTTCCAGGATATTGCTCTTTACCTGCTTTGACAACTGAGACTCGGTTATCAGATCGAATGAACCTGTAGCTCGTTCTTTTGGTATACGCTGGTATCCCGTAAATACTTGAACTTCCTCAATAATGTTATTTAAAGGATCTAAAAATACATCGATGTGCTTCCTTCCATCAATTTTCAGCAGTATGGATTTACTATGGTAGGAAGCATGCGATACGCGTATGCTATCTTGCTGTCCAATCAATGTTATTGTCAACTCTCCATTTTTATCGGATGTATACACTTCATCAGTTGCGAGAAAGGTAATGTTTGCTTGGGATAGTCTGGTTCCAGACTGGCTGTCTTTGATTTGTATTTTTACGGGCTGTTGAGCCTGAATAGCGAAATAAAAAAAGATCAGTATCCCAGTGAGCGTTATTTGTTTAAGGTTTCCCATGAGGCAAATCATTTTTAAGTGTTAAAATATAGGTTAGTTCATTTTTATCATTCTTGATGAATTCACCATGATATCTTGAGAATTCATTTAAATAGTTGAGAGCATATTCAAACAGGATAGCACTCTTTTCACTAGGGAGAATAATGTCTAGATTATGGTATTCCAAATCTATAGCCGAGGGAACGAATTTCACTATAAATCTACTGGATTGAAAAGTTGAGTCTTTCAATACCTGACGAGCATAGCTGCCAGCTATTACCCGGTACATACGTATTACATCAACATTTGTCAACAGTATGCGGGGAGTTTCATGCTGCGTTATTTGTGTGCCAGATGGAAGACCATGGTATGTTCCTCTTCTAAAAAGTTGAAAACTCTCAGGGTAATTCGTCCCCAGCAGCTCTTCTCGAAGGAATAATGGGACACCTCGTTTTATATCTATTTTCGTCGGTTCGGAAATCGACTTATTAACAAGATATTTCTGAATACTTTCCTCACTGATAGAGGAAGTGAAATTCACAACTTTCCCATCCTGATCGATCCATACATAATGGGGGACTAAATTATAAGGGAAATATTGCTTTAGCAGCTCATCTTGGTATACTGAATAAATTGGTTCGTTAGGCGTGAATTGTCTTTTAAAAAACGCTTCGATACTTTCAGCCTTTTCCCAACTGATGGGTATAATTGAAAATTCTCTGGAGGATTGCACGCTACGAAATTTCCTGAGGGATTTTATACAACTTGTACATGTTGTTGCCCAGAAGTCAAGAATAATAAGTTTTCCTCGGTGCGAAGATAGTTGAGACTTACTTATCCCTTTGGGATTAGAGATGACTGATAAAGGCACATTCCACAGTTCCTCAGGGAGAAACTCTCCAACATTCAGAGGTACAACTTTTTGGTGCAAAGCACCGGTCCCGATTTGGGACCAGGCTTTGACGCAACTAAATAAACTGAAACAAATAGTAAAAATTGCAAGGATAAAATTTTGTCCTATTTTGAATTTATAAGAATCAATGAGAGATGGAAATGGCAATAAATTCATAGGAATATTAAATTGAGTAAACTTTTCCATATTAAAGGTAATTGGATAGCATTAAGTAATTAGACCGTATTGTTTTAAAGTGATCTTTTTCACAGGAGAGCCCTGTTATGATAATTTTATAGCGATCTAATCTATTCTGGAGGACAGATTAGTAAGTCATAAGTATGTACAATACATACTTGTTCAGAAGTAATTAAACAAGAAAGGCAGCTCCCTTGCGCCATGGTTGGGCGTGAGAAACTACGCGACCTAAAATCAAGGGAGGCCTTCCCTGAATATTTTTTAGGAATGTATAAGTTTATAATTCGCATTCATATTGGTTCTAGGTTTCTCACGCCTAACCATATGAATGATTTACAAATATGTTAAATAAATATTAATATGCCAAATTTGGAATAATAATTAATAGATATTTAGTGTCTATTTGATTATGCCTGAACAATACATTGAGAAAGAGACACTACAAAAAATAAGAGATCGGCTTTGGGAAAGAGCAAAGTCAATTAATTTAACATTAGAAGATTTGGAGGATCGGACTGGGTTTAGTTATAGTCAAGTTTATAGAATTGTTCGTGGCAAAAACAATATTTCAGTAAGTGGACTTGTGGCAATATGTCGAGCATTAGAAATACAGCCCAACCAAATTCTCGATTTCGAAATAGAGATACCTAATTTTTTACCTCCTAGAAAGGCAAGAAAAGGTATTTAAAGTGAATTAATTTTGCTCTTAGACACTTGTACAACTAGTTTTTCAAGACTTTCAACTTTATGAATCAAAGTTTCAAGATCAATTTTTTCAATCATAAAATCAGATTTGTATCTCGCATCGATATAGCCCTTCTGAAGTATATTAAAAACTCTTTTTTCTTCATATGTTGGAGGTGAACAGAAAATGTTATTAATCTCAGGAGAAATAAATTTGGTATAGTTTCTATATTCTTTAATACTATGAGTTTTTGGTTTAAAACCAGTGAAAATTAAACCTAAACCTGCGTATAAACGTTCTACAGACTGATGTAAAAAAAATAAAACCTCATTTAATTTATAGTTTTTTTCAATTGAAGAAATATAGATTAATTTAACATAATCCAGCATCCTCACGCCACTTTCCACCCAATTTTCGTAATATAACAAAGCCTGAGCCTTTTGCTCTTCTCTGGTTAAAGATCGAGGCTTTACAAACAAAGTTTTTTTACTATCAAACAGTATAATTCCGTCTTCAATGATGGATTTGAAGAAATATTGTCCACGCTCTAAACCGTAGTTAATATGTTCTAACTCGTGTACTAATGGATTAACAGGATGTTTATACCTCCTTGTTCTGTTTTCAATTCTATTTCTAATTTCGAATTCTTTCAGCTTTAAGCCTTGCGTAACTATCAAAAAGTCATAATCACTCCGGTAACTATATGTTGCTCCATCTTCAACATACTCATCATCAACCCAATCTCCTCTTGCAAAGCTTCCAAACAATATGACTTTTTCAGGCAAAGCAATTTCCTTGATAATCTCTACAATTTCAAGAATATCTTTTTGTTTGTCAACCGGCAAATGGCTTAACTCATCCATAGCTTAAAGATACTAAAAACGTTTTATGAACTAAACCAATATCGCAAAATTAAGGATCTTCATTCCTTTGTTGAAAAGGCTATGTTTTAAAATATTAATATATACTGAGCATAAATCCGGATATTTAAATTTTAACAAAAACCAATCCTCTCTTAAGGCCAATAACGTACTATAAATTTGAAATTATCTAGTCCAATATTCGCTTAATCTAAAATTCTACTACTTTAAGTTAGTAATGAAAAGTTTATAATAATACAGATTAAACACTCTATTCAAATTCATGCTTTTGATAAAAGCATTTTAAATCAATGGTAATCCTAGAAGCCAATTTGGAATCAATTAAATCTATTTAATGGACATCAAAAGTGTGTTTGAAGATGGCTATGATATAGGTTTGAAAATTAACGTTTCAAACAATAATGATTGTCCTAAAAAGTATACAAAAGATCAGTACCGTCCTAAATAAGGGAAAAAATGGCGGTGGATTTATATAGCAGGGATTGCTATATTTAATTCGCTAAAATTACACTACCGCCATGGTAAATATAAACGTATTTTCTCAAATTTTAGGCCTCATTGACCGAGACATTTTTGGTAGACTGGTTCACCAGTACCAATCTGACAAGCATCACAAGGGCATTAATAGTTGGACGCATTTTGTGAGCATGCTTTTTTGCCATCTTTCTTCGGCAGATTCTGTTCGTGATATTACCAATGGCCTTCGAAGCACCACGGGTAATATGAGCCACATGGGCATTTCCAGAACACCTAGCAAATCCAATCTTTCCTACATGAACGCTCATCGAAGTCATGGTCTTTTCAGGGATCTTTACTATAAGCTTTTGGATCAATTGTGGAAGCGGCATCCCCGGCAAAGAGCAGAATTGAAAAGGTTAAAGCGTAAGGTATTATTAATGGATGCCACAGTTATCCCATTATGTCTGAGTGTATTTGATTGGGCGAAATTCCGTAGTGCAAAGGGTGCTGTAAAACTTCATACCATACTGGATTACGATGGCTGTATGCCTAGTTTTGTTCATATAACCGATGGAAAACAACATGAATCGAAGGTCGCCAAGACCATGTCATTTCCTAAAGGCTGTGTGCTTGTGGTAGATCGTGGCTATGTTGATTATGCCTGGATGAACGTTTTGGACAGCACCGACTGTTTCTTTGTAACCAGAGCAAAATCTAACATGAAGTATACGGTGGTTAAAACCGTCAAAAGCGAAGACCTTCTGGCTCACGGAATTATTGAGGATCAGATCATTGAGCTTGATGGGGCTGCCAATCAAAGGTATAAAGGGAAGAAGATACGTTTGGTGCGTGTTTGGGACAGCATCAAAAAAGTAGAATACGAGTTCCTGACAAACAATTTCTGTTGGAAACCAGCAACAGTTGCAGCACTTTACAAAGAGCGTTGGGAAATCGAAACGTTCTTTAAACACCTTAAACAGCGGCTTAAAGTAACCAGTTTCGTAGGTACATCTGAAAATGCTGTTTACATCCAAATATGGACTGCATTGATCGGAATACTGCTTTTTAAGTATATTCAAAAGAAAGCAAAATATGATTGGAATCTATCCAATCTGGTCAATTTTATTAGGCTTAATATATTCGTGAAAATTGACCTTTGGAAATGGGCTGACGATCCCTTTATTTCAGGAAAACCACCTGATAAAAAAGGTCAGTTTCAACTCTTTTGATAGAAAACAGAAGATACTTTTCTCAAATAAGACTCAGTTCTTCATTTATTTAACATCAAGATAGATTTTTAATACCCTAAAATTTATTTAGGACAGTACTGACAAAAGATAAAATGTTATTGAAATTTTTTTTGATTAAATCATCTTTTATTTTCTCGATATTTATTTCTAAAAACCTTCGGTTAATTTTCCTATATCTTTGAATTTATTTTTTTAAAAAAGCTTAGTTAATGCATAAATCTTGTATAAAATGAATTGTCAATAACTAATATTAAATTTTAAACTTTAACCACATGAAAAGTATAGAAGAAAAAGCATCAAAATTAGGATTAGACAAAGGCTCATACCTATTATTATTAGCAATTTTAGAAATTGAAGACGAAAACGAAAACAAAGCTGCTTAAAAGTATTAGGATAAATGGGATACAATAATGGTAATTTTAAATTCCACTAAAAAGTTTTCCTATCTTAAAAAAATAGAATTTATTGAGGTGTTTTCGAATTAAAAGGAACACCTCAATAACTTTATTCTAAACGAATCAGTTAATATATTTGACTGAATTTTTATACAAATTGTTATACTTTTTTTTCTAAAAACAACTACCTGAAGTTAGGTAAAATGAATCTTTTAATTTGATCCCAATAGCATTAACGATGCATTTCTAGATTGAGAGAAATATAGTAAATTATATATCAGCATAATTCAACCTAATTAATTCAACAGTACACCCTAGGCATTATAGGAGCAACACCAGACTAGATTAATGATTCTACTGAACATAATTAGGTTGACAATAGAGATTATAGATCACCATTGTCCCTAAAAGAATAATATCCTATGTCGGTTAGAATTATATGATCAAGGATTTGAATATCCAACAGATGACTAGCTGCTGCAATCTTCTTTGTCAACTGCCTATCTGCTTCACTTGGGATAAGATTGCCAGAGGGATGATTGTGGGCTACTGCAAAACGGGTAGAATTTGCTAATAAGGCACAGGACATCAATAGGCGAATATCGACCATAACCATATCCAAACCTCCATCAGCAATTTTGTGATAACCTACTACGTCTAGTTTGCTATTGAAATAAATGGCGTAAAAGCTCTCGCGTATGTCAATTTCATTGCTGTTCCACACTGCTCTGAATGCATTCTCCATCTTCCGTGAATTATTGACAGAAGAAAAGTGCGATACCGACAACTTGTCGTTCTTGTGATATGATAAACGGAGTTCGTGAGCGATGAATTTGTTTTGCATGGCATTTAAAATTAAAGTGAAAGAAAAAATTAATTATCGCCAAATGGGATACGAGTCAAGAGCTTGACTTGCAAAAGAAAAAAATAACTAAAATGGCGTAGCGAAGGAGGTTCTGTTCCTTAGAACGGATACCCATTTTGTTCTTTTTTTATTTGGTGTGTGGGAAAAACACGAGGGGCATGTCAAGCTGACGAAGTAACTTTGCGATCTATTAATGATTCTTCCTTTTTCGGGTATTTTGACTTGAACTAACAGAAAGAAGATCTCGGATCCTAGTTCAAAACGATCAAGTAGAATGGAATAAAGCATCCATCACGAAATAGTAGAATTCGATCTTATTATTGCTTCTTGAGAAAGTCTAAGCCACGATATGTTTTTCCTATGGATTCAACCGGCTTTGGAAATATAATATAAAAGAGATAATGGTTATTGTACTATCTATAGGTTAAAATACTAATGTTTTCCACCTTTCTTTGTGAATTATAATAATTGTGCTATCCTATTCTTGGTAGGTTAAGCATTTAGAATGTCCGAAATTCAATCACAACCTTCAAGATTTGAAATAAGATAACTTAAACTGATGTCCCCCTTATATGTTAACTTATAAATTATGAAATCTCCATATTTTTTACTCGTTTAACATTATTAAAATCAAAAGTTGTGAACTGTAATTAATAATGCAGAGTTTTTGGTAAGTAGAACCAGTACTGTCCTAAATAAATATTTTGGCATAAAAAATCCTTCTCCATTCGTGTTCAATTGAAGAATTCGGTTAATTACTGGCAAGGTATCCTATCTGTGTTACTAAATGAGCGTATAT
>NZ_WSQA01000015.1 GCF_009768885.1 Sphingobacterium humi | reverse complement strand
AATCATTCAATACGGTATCTAGGACGATAAAGAACCATTATAGAAACATCCTGAACTACTTTGATAACAGAAGTACTAATGCCTCAGCAGAATCGTTTAATGCTAAGATAAAGGCGTTCAGAAGTCAATTCAGAGGTGTAGGAGATGTCAACTTTTTCTAATTTAGATTGACCAAATTATTTGCTTAGTCCACAGGTTTTGAAACTGATCCGCAATAGGTCAAAGGCCAATTATGGTTACTATATCTGTCGCAAGTCAATTGAAAAAACTACCCACAGCCGTGTCTGTTTTTCCTGAACAATGGGATTCAATTTCCAAGGAAGTTTTTTTCATAAACAGGAAGAATGCAAAGTTACTTTTGCCTAATATCGATTCTGAATTATTTCATACTTTGGAAGAAACAAAAATCATTAACAATGATCTAAAAACCATCATAAATAACATTGAGAAAATTGTCCAGCGATTCAATTTAGACAACACGGATTTTAGTTCAACAACAGTTATAAATGAGTATAAAAGGCTTTATTTTAGTAACGGTAAAAAAGAAAGAAGCTAAAAACTTAGTTTTCGATTATATTGATAGATACATTGAAGATAATACTGCATCCAGAGTTAAAGGTAGCCTATCTGTTTATAAATCATTGAAAAAGCACCTTCGAGCTTATGAAATTGAGAAGAAAACAATGGTTCGATTTGACAAAATGTCCTATGATTTTTTCACCTCATTTCAGAACTTTTTAATTAATCACACTACAGATCAAGGAAAGACTTTAAACAAAATTACTATTGCAAAGCAATTAAGTACGCTTAAAACGTTTTTAAACTATGCTAAAAGAAGCGGAATTAAGTTTGGTGAGGGATATAAGGATTTTACAATAAAACGTCAGAAATTGGAGGTAATTGCTTTGACAGAGGAAGAGTTCTTTAAACTTGTAAACTTGGACTTATCGAATAACGAGCGATTAGATCGTGTTAGAGATGTATTTGTTTTTGGCTGTGTGGTAGGATATCGTTATTCAGATTTATCTCAGTTGTCTAGACACCACATCAAAGGCGATACGATTTACCTGACAACAGAGAAAACGAAAACACCTATTATCACACCTTTAAGCGACCTCGCTCTAGGTATTTTGAAGAAATATGAAAAGAATCGAAAGCCATTACCAGTAATTTCAAATCAAAAGTATAACCAATATCTTACAGAATTATGCAAACTAGCAGAATTGAATGATGAGATTGAAATAATTCGTTTTAAAGGTGCAGAGAAAATTGTAAACATATATCCCAAGTGGCAATTAGTCACAGCTCACACCTCTAGAAAAAGCTTTGCTTCAATGTTGATTGCTAAGCAAGTTCCTTATCAGGTGATAATGACGCTTGGTGGATGGTATGATTTTAAATCATTCCAACGTTATATCAAAATCGAACAAGACACCTTAAAGAACTTTATTCAAACAGCATGGAAGTAAATTTGAATCTGAATTTCTTGAAAGAATTTGACTTTGCAACTGTAAAGCATAATGATATTGAATATCTTAATCTAAGCTCCTACAGTGAAGATCTATTATTACTTTCACAACTTGATATAAATGATTTCGAAGCAATTTACGAAAGAGAACTTTTACATTTAAAGTCGATTTTTGTAAACTGCCTCAATTCTTTTACAAAATTCTATAATGCGATAATTATAGAATTCAATAATTCTACTATCAGTTTTGAAGAATTGAAAAAAAGGCTTTTTATTGAAATGACTTTTGTAATAGATCAAAATCAACTTCGTTATAATTTTACTACAAAAAATATTGGAATACAGACTTTATATTTATTTAATGATTTTTCAGATGAATTATTTAAGAGAATTGAGGAAATAGATGATGTATTTTCCATTATTAAGCCTTATCAAGAAAGACCTGATAATAAGCTGTTAGACACAGATATATCTCTTGGAAAAATTGAGCATTTGGAAAATTTATCATGGTTTGACTGGAACAACATTTATCGTCTAGAAGTAAATCCAAATGATTTAATTGAAGGAAATATTATTGAACTAGACATTCCAGCAATTTTGTCAAAAAAGCAGACCAAACTTTCTATTGAATCAATGACAACTTTTGATGAGGCTATACGTCCTGAGGCAAAAAAAGAATTTGAAAAATGGTATGATTCATTCTGCATAGACGAGCCTTCAACATTGGAAATTGATATTATCTTGTTTTTTAAATTGATGAACAATAAAAATTATTTTATTGAAAAATTCGAAATATTACAATTACATCAAATCACTCTTGATCGAACACGGAGAAAAATATCATTGAACTATTTTAAAAGTAATGGGCGCAAACTATTCGAAAATTGGTTGTATGGTAAACCTGAAATACCAATTTATTGGGATGTTTTATAAATATCACTTAAAAAATAATGACAGTCTTGTATTTTATTTAAATGGTTTCCAATTCTCATCCCTTTCTTCATCAGAATACGGTTTGCTAACATTTTTAATCATTTCTCTTTCACAAGCGCCAAATTCTAAATAATTCCGTTGACCTTGCATTAAAGAAACTTGATTTGCGCCACCTTCATAATCTATCTCTCCGAGCTGAATTGGATCATCTTCCCAAAGGCAAACAGGGCAAATTTCATAAGTTCCATTTGGGATTTTTATAAATGTTTTAAAGCCACAACAAGGACAGGGATATTTTTGTGTTACCATATTTTCCACCAAGGTCTTTTATTCTCAAATGAATAATAACTTCCTCCAATTAAATTCTTATTATCAATATCATAACTAAAATCAACCCATTCATCTGAATCAGGCATCGGATTAAAAGCTAATCCTGTTACTATATTGTTTTCAATATTAAAATGAGTCAGTCCGTCCCATGAAATTCGTTCAGAGTGCCAATAATTTCCATCAGACTCAATAATTGTCAAACCTGTATCATCAGATAAAACGAATCCATCATTATTGGTTTCAAAAATAATTTTATAATTAACACCAAAAACTTCAATAGGCTTTATTTCATTTGGATTCATGAGGTAACAAATGCCTTTCGCTATTACTAATAAGTTTTGAGTTTTTTTAAGGTTTACAATTTCCTTAAGATCTGTCCAACCTTCTTGAAAATTAGCAACCCAATCTGTACCATCATCTTTATAAAAGCGAACAACAAATCCTTCTGAATAGAAATCTTGTCCATTTTCGGTTATTGAAATGTACATTGGTCCATAAGGAGGTAATGAATTTAGTATTTGATATTTCTTTTTATTCATTATCAGATTATTGAGATTGAATTTGGTTGAATATTTCAAGCTTATTTTAGGTAAGCAAATCTATGGATCATTTCCAAAAAACAAGAATATTTATTACTCAAAAACGTTCCAAAGTTTCCAGAACGTTTAGCACTTCTTTAATTATCTAATCCTATCCTAAGTTTGCTGTAGAAATCAACAACGATAAACTATGAGCAATAAATTCATCGATACACAGCAACTTTTGGAAGTTTTAGCAATTTCTCCTGCTACTTTAAATCGTTATAAAAAACGTGGATTGATTCCGTATATAAAATTAGGAAATGTTCACCGCTATGATTTGGAGAAAGTTATCAGAGCTTTGGAATATAACCCTGTGAAATTTCGATAGAGCAGGATTACTATGAAGTTAGTGAATAGTAATAAAACTAAGCCAGTTGTAATTACCCCAAATCATATCATGGGGATAATTTCATCTCTAAATTCGACCTATCAACTAAATATTTTCTTAATTCTATTAAAAAATCTGAAAGATTTTAGTCAAAAGGAATTTGACAAGCATTTAGCTGGACAAAAGGCGTTACTTGAACATGAGGTGTTAACAATGAAAATCAGCCTTTCAGATATTGCAAAGTCATCTGAATATAGAGAGGTTAAAACTGCATTTTTAAAAATGTCAAAGATTATTTGTGAAATTAGATATAATGAAGATTCAGTTGAAAAGATTTGGAGCGGTAGCTTATTTAGTGTCTCAATCCCTATAAAAGCTAACTATTCATCCATTATCATGGTTAACATGGACGTTGTAGTTGCTAGGTTATTTATTAATTTTAATAGAAACAAGTCTAGGCGAGCATCATATTATTCTAAAATTAACACAAATATCAGGCATCATACAAAATTCAAGAATAGTTTAAAGCTCTACCTTTATTTATCTCTCTGGAGAAATTGTTCAAACCATGAGATTAGCCTTATTGACCTGTGTAATTCATTGGGTTTATCGAAATCGTATAGTAACCCTTCTAATTTTAAGAAACATATCCTAGAGCCGTCATACCAAATTTTAAAAGACTTCAATGACGTTTGGTTCGATTTAGATAAATCTAAGATTAAAAAAGATTCAAACAATGAAAATATTATTGAACTTCATGTGATAAATATGGTAAATGTGGAAATAGTGAAGCCTTCTCGTTTTTGAGATTTAACAAATGCGATACTTTATTGGGCGCAATGTTAGTTTTTCTGTTTTAAAAAGCTGTTAGGATACTGTTAAGGTTTGAAATATTAACCGTTTTTGGACTTGTTTGAGCCGTTTTCTTTGGTATTTCCTAATACGTTTTTGAGAATTTCCATGTCGTTGGCGACTTTCCTATCCGTAATTTTAGCATAGTGTTGGGTTGTTTTTATGCTTTTATGGCCCAACATTTTTGATACGGTTTCAATAGGTACTCCGTTTGAAAGGGTAATGGTGGTTGCGAAAGTGTGCCTAGCGCAATGAAAAGTTAACTCTTTGTTGATATTGCATATTGTTGCAATTTCCTTTAAATAGGCGTTGATTCGTTGGTTTGTGAAGACGGGCAAAAGTGCTTCATTATTGCTGGATATGGGATGCTGTTCGTATTTTTCTATTATTCTTTTTGCCGTTTCTAAGAGTGGTATTTTTGTAGGGACGGCTGTTTTTTGCCTATGCGTATGGATCCACAAATGGCCATCAATTCCTCTTACTATGTTTTCCTTAGTAAGCTGCTTTACATCGATGTAAGCAAGCCCTGTATAACAGGAAAAAATGAAAATATCGCGTACTATATCCAATCTTTCGATACTGATTTCTTTATTGATGATTTTTTGTATTTCAATGTCGTTTAATATTTCGCGTTCGACAGATGTAAGCTTGACCTTGTAATTCAGAAATGGATCTTTGCTAATCCAATTGTTGGCTAAGCATATCCGGATAATCTTTTTAAAATTCTTAATGTATTTTACCGTCGTATTATTGCAGCATTTCCTTTCCGTTCTTAGGTAATAATCGAATCCGGTTATAAAGGCGTGATCTACTTTTGTGACGGGAATGTCTTTGATGTGATATTGAAATTGGAGGTAATCGGAAATATGCTTTGCTGAAGTTTCATAGCGACTAAAAGTGCCAAGGGCAAAGTCGACTCCTATTAAGGCCTTCACTTTCTTATTGTGTTCTTTGAATATTTCTACTAACATTCGCTCTCTGTCTTTCCGCTTTCCTATCAAAAAATTTATGACTTCTTCTGAAGTGACGGGTGTGTTCTGAAATTGTAATGTGTTTTCTACCTGGTAGACCTTGTTCTTCAACAAATCTAGATAACTGTTTATTGTACGGGCCTCTTCTGAATTGCCCTTTACTCTCATCATTTTGGAATCCCACCTGGAGGGATTAATGAATTTTTTGGTTGAAAATTCTTTGCGCCTTCCATTAATCGTGATTCGGAAATAAATGGGAGGGAGGCCAGCCGAATTGGATTTGCTCAATCGGGGATAAATATGGATGGTGATTTTTATGTTCATATCCGTAGCTACTTTTGCATTTTCTTAAGTTATAACTCCTGTTTGTTCGTAACAAGATGTTTAGCTGCTAGTCATGTGATTATGAAATACTTAACTAGCTTCCTGACTATTTTAGCGAGCCCCTAAATCTCGAACTTTTAGGGGCTCGATTTTGCCTCGCTAAAAACAAGCGATTAGAGGGGGATTTGAAAAACTGAGGAAAAAGAAAACCCTGCTAATTGTATAATTAACAGGGTTTTTGATATTTTTAGTAGTTACTTTGCGGGCTGACAGGGATTACAGTCGAACACTTAATTCCATTTTTGATGTTTTTTGAGAAAATCAAATAATCGCTATAATATCAAATATGGGCATAAATTCGGCGACGTTCTTTTGCTTCTTTTCTTTGGTCGCAGATTTGGAAAGAAAAGAAGCCTTGTGATTATAATTTTCGGGATTTGGTATCCCGGTAAAACATTCCGCAGCCTCTTTCTCAAAATCGGGCAATGTCAGCGAGTGCATTTTTCCTGCACCGATGATCTTTGAACTTTTTTGAGAATGTGGCTGCAACTATTCAACGCAAAAAGACTTTCCGACCAAAGGGAGGAATGTCTTTTTGCCGCCCGGTTTTTCGAGCTTTAACCGACTTTTATCGGTTGGGTACGGTAGTCTTTCAGATTGTGGAAAAATCCCCTGTATTCCGTCATCCCATAACGAAACAAACCCCAAAGCAGGGAGCAGCCCATTTGGGTTAGTGAGGAATTGATAAATAAATCTTGTTTTTGCAATGCTTCTGCCAATGAGCAGCTTGGCGTATTGTCCTCCTGTTCAGATTGCTTCAGCAATTCACCAAATTCTTCGGTAATCATTGGCAGACTTACAACCGTTTCGTATTTTTCTGATTTAGGTTGCTGAATATCTCCTATTGTAGATAGTAAGACTTGCCCTGTATGCTGGCTGTTACCAAAGTCCAACCAATATTTGGGTGCATCTCTGTAATTTCTAAGGTTGCCCAATGCATTCAATATTTCTGCTACGGTAAATCGTGCCTGTACATTATCTACGCAAGTAATAAAAATGGTTGCCTGTGCTTCTTCGGGCAATCGTCCATATTTGTCCTTTTCAAATTTTCGGGTTTCGGCTTTCCAATTTGTACCCGAAAAGCGATTGGCTCGGTTAATCAAGGCTACGGATTTGTACAATCCTGTTTCACATTCAGCAAAACGCTGTCTTCCTAAGTTAGCAGTCGTGACTATATCGTCATCCCAAAGTCGGACTTGCAACCCTGCGTGTCCCAACTCAATCAAGCTATGGTTCATTTCCATTAATGCAGTCAATACCTTTGAGCCTGTACCACCTGCACCGATTAGGTTTACCGTAATCGGGTTGGTGGGGTTTAACAGATAGTTATCTGTGAAATGTACTTTAGTTCGAATTTGCTCACTACAAGTAGTTTTCTCTGCGTTCATCGGAATAGATTTTTGAGGGTTTTATTGTTCTTTTTTAATGCTTCCTTTGGAAAGGGTTTATTAGTATTAACAAGGTCTTTCCAAAGGTTTACAATGTTCTTTTTGGTTAGGTTACTGCATAATGAATAGCTGAAATAGGAATTGAAAAAGTAATGTTCCCACGCCTGTATAAATTCCTCAACCGAAGCCGAATTTTTAATATCAATGCTTACCGTTCCCATACACACGTTGCCTTTTTCGTAGATGTTGAAAAATGGAGCGTAATGCAAAGGCGATTTCTCGGTGGGTCTTCTGTTGTTTGCTAAAGCAAAAACAGTCAAACTGCTTTTACTAGCTAACCAAAGCATTGCAGGTACTTGTGCCATTCCGTTGGGAATGCCCAGACTATCCACAAAATACAGTTGCCTTTGCTGTGCCTTAGTGTACCATAGCACCTTGCCTTTATCAAGGCTCGGATTGATGTGCAGTACATTGGTAGGCAAAATTCCTCTTGACTTTAAAAAGGCGGTATTCTTTTCTTCATCGGTCTGTAAACACTTTGCCAAAACATTGGCTTCTTTTACGGTTAATGGGTGGGCATTGATAGGGTTGCCGTTCTTATCCATATCAAAATGCTCCACATAGGTTTCTTTGTCTGTGTTGTTGGTTGCGTAAAAAACCAAAGCAGATTTAGGAAAATAAAGCGTTCCAAAACTTGCTGTTATGTCTTTTGTGTTGTTCATTTTTCTGTGGTTTTATAGCTATACAATAGGTATGAAAGGTCGTCCAATAGTTCAAACAGGCGGTTTTCAAAATCAAGGTTGGTTGCAGATATTTCGCTTCCGTCAAAGGATTTGTTAATGATAGGTTCTTCCATTGCTCCATATTCGTTAAACTCGTTGTTTATACTGTCTGAAATGCTTTCATACAGCCAACCTTTGGTATCAGCGATAAAGGAAATATACTTTTCCATTCCGATAACCTCGTTTTCACAATCATCGTTATAGGGGTCTTGTTCGGGCATTGGTGCGTTTCGAAAAATACTTGCTGTCGGGTATTCCGTGTAAAGAGCAAAGGCATTACAAGCCACGTTCCAACATTCTTTGTCGAATGTATCACGGCTTTTGAAACGGCTTAAGCGCTGTTCAAATAATGTTAGGTTGATATGGTTGTACAACTTTTGTTCAATCCTGTCGCCAACGGTTTCCGCTTTTCTCAATTCACTTTTATAACTTTCAGTATCTTCTGTTTCATCGTCTTGTTCTACCCAATCTTTGTGCGTTTCATACAGCCAACACAAATAACTGTCTTCCTGTCTGTAATACGGTATCTGGGCAATATGATATAGATAACTACAAACCGAAATCAACATATGTGCCGTGTGTTTCCGCTGTTTGTCGTGCAACATTTCAAAGAGTGGAACAAGGGGAATGTAAAACAGCGTTGTGCCTGTATCGTACCTTTCTACACTCGTTAAAAAGGTTTTCTTACTGTCCTGTACCAATTTAAAGCCGTCCCAATTTCTATCGCTTAGTTTCATTTGAGTATCTATATCCCACATAGCCAAAACCATATTGTAGGGATAGCCGTAATCCTGTCGGGTCTGCATTGGCTCAATGCTGTAATGCTCGGTAAGTTGGGAAAGGGACTTACAGAAATCCCTTTCCGTTTTCTGACAAGTCTGTACGGATTGTTCCGTTTTCAGTTTAGGCAGAAACGTACACTTTAAGATACCATTGGTAACATGGCTATTGGTACGGATTTCCGTTTGTCTTTCCGCACATGGTCTGCATCTTTTGGTCTTTGCATCCATTGTGCGAATTCGCCCAACTGTCGGTGTAACTTTTGTTGCCTTTGCTGTTCGGGTATTTGGATTGTTCCCGATATTTTGTTGCGTTGCATAGTTCATTGCTCTTGATTTTTGGTTTAACCTTTCGTACCCATTACACTTTCAAAATGGTACTCAACGGTATCGTCCTTAATCTTCGATGCTGATACCTTTGCAGTTGTCAAAATCGGGTACATATTGGCGTAAAAATTCATGACGGCTTCCACGCTCCAACGTGGTTCGGGGTCGGTCAGTCTGATGTCCTGTCGTTTATCTTTGAGTATAAAAACTCGTTGTAATTGCGTTGCTAATAACATAATGTTCCGTTTTAATGGTTAATACTCTGTTTCTTCCTCGTCTTCGCCTGTTTCATCAATGGGATAATCGGCAGTAACTTCCGCTACCTGTGGCGGTTTGGGTGTCGCTTCCTCCATTGCACCGAAAAGGTTAGGCGTTGCGAACTTGTTGGACAATGATGTTTTGCGTTTGCGTATCTCGTCTGCTTTTTCAGGAAAATCCGCTATGTCGGGTACTTTCATCCACGCTTCACGGAATTTACCCTCTTTCTCCAACTCGTCCACCTTTGCCATACTGTCTTTGTATTTCTTGTCTTTGGCTTCTTTTTCCTTTTTGACTTTCTCGGCTTTCTGCTTCTCCATTTCGGATTGCATTTTAACTGCTTCCATTTGCTTCATAAAGGCTTCCATATCGACCATTAAACCCGAAACAGTTTTAACAGGTGCGGTTATCTGCTGAAAAAATCCCTCGTCAAACTCTTGGGGCGTGGCGTTAAATATCAATGGGGGAATGAGGTTTTTGGCACTATCTCCGCATTGCTCATTATTGAGAATAACCGATACAATTAGGTTATTTTCTACTCCTTTGGAAATGTTCAGTTGCAATACGCCTGTAAAATCCAACTGCTGTATCTGATTGAAAAAATTTGTATTCATTGTTCTAAATTTTAATTGTTGTTACTTGTTTGTTTGAGTGCTGTCAGTTTCTCGTACATATCCGTCCAATAAGCTTTTTGCCGTTTATCAAACTCAGAAAAACGCTTATTCTTATGCCTGTGTTCCTTGTAATTTGCCGTTATCCTTATGGCTTCATCAAGGTCTGTAACTTCGATTAGGAAACCGTTTAAATCTGTTATATACATTGCTTTTCATCTTTTAGAATTACCATTGTGTTATAATTAAAGGCATAATCAAATGCACCGTTTGAAACCTTGTGCCGTCTTTGCAGTTCTACCCCCTCGTCGTCCCAACCAAAATCGGGCAGACTGTTTACTCTTGCCACTAGCTGTGCATTGGTAAGGTGCTTAAAGCGTTCTTTGCACAACTTTTCAATCTCTGTTTCTTCGTTTTGGATTTTGATGTTGTTAAAATGATTTTCAATTTTGCGTTCCAATAGGGTTTCCAGTATTTCACAATCACTGTCATATTTCTTGCCCTCAAAATCATAGCTGTCGGATTCTTCATCATATTTGTATCCTTCAAAATCCTCGTCCTCCAAATAAATATCTGTGAGTAGCTTGTCGGAAAATGTTGCCTTGCCATATATCAAGCAACCCATTTCTTCGTAGTCGTGTATAAAATCTACTTTATACCGCTCTGCTATCTTCTTCAAAACTTCTGTGTTGGGCGACCATTTCGTTTCGTATTGAAATACGCCTGTACAGTCTTCCTCTTGGAAGATGTCGAAAAAATAGCCACCGTTACTGTCCTCTACGAAGTCAGGTAGTTGCCCGCAATTTTCTATCTCTTGCTTATCAGCCATTGCCGTGAATAGCTGTTGTATCTGTTCGATTGCTTCGGGTTTCCCCTCGAAAACAACCGTATTATTGCACCAGTTCGCCATAGTTTAATTTTTTATTCGTTACGGTTTGATGTAAAAAATCCGTTTGTGTAATAGCCAATAATCTTCTCCCAAAGCCGTATTAGGCTGTTCGTATCTACATAGTATTGTTTCGTTCGGTTACAGTAAATGACATATACATGTACGTCTTTGTACTCCTTGTTGTGGCTATATGATTTAGCCAGTTGTTTTGCTTCGTTCTTTGATGTTGTGTGCATGGTTTTTATCTTTAAAAGGCTACCACCGTTTAAGGCGGTAGCCTATCGTTATTTTTAATTAAGGTTTAGGATTTCAGCGCCGTCCGAAGCATAAGCGGTACACAGATCAAATGCCTTTTGTGATTTCAGTTGAGCCGTACCACCTAACACGATACTCTGTAACTTGGCTTCGTCATTTCTGTAATTGCGGACATTTTGAAAATAGCCTGTAACAGCATTGTATGCTCCAAACAAAGTACCTTTGGTAGTTTCCATTTGCTGTGTGTCGCTCATCATAGCGTAGCCAAATGCATCATCTACGGTATTTTTGAACACAGTCGAAACCTCATCTTCCGCACCCTTTTGGAGTAAGTCAAGGGTTTCTTTGTTCGGGCAAAGTGCCAACTGTATCAACTTTTTAACCTCTCGGTCTGATACTCTAACCTTTGCCCAATCGTTGAAAATGCCCTGTAATTGGTTACTCAATATATTCGCCAACCCCATAATCTTGTGGGCATTCTCAATACGTTGTTTTGCTCCCGATGTATGCTTAATGCGTACTACATTAGTCATACTCCGCAAACTTGCATTAAGGGTGTTTTGACAAACTATCCTGATGGGCGTAAACGCTGCGGTAATACTTCCGCTTCCATCGTGACTTGTGGTCAGGAAGATGTATTTTTCCGTTACATCATCTTTGTTACCTACACGGATATAGTCGGGTAATTTAGCTGTGATAAAAATGCGTTCCCCTTTGCCCAATGCTCCTGCGGTTTCGTACAGAATACCGTCCCCACCGCCTACGATAGCATCAAAGAAATTAAACGCTTCACGGTTCTGCACAATGTGGTAATCCTTACCCACTACGCCCAATACCGCATTGTTATCCGTGCGAATATTGGCGAAATAGTCAGGTACTGCCAATTCGTTACTGCCTATCTCGATACCCTGTGCAGTTTCTATAATGCCCGAACCTTTGGCAAACAATGGGGATTTGACTACCTCGTAATCTAACCCTGCGTGTCTGATAGCTTCCTCGCTTGTCGGGTATTGTTCTACAAGTTGCCCCAAACCGTGCCACGCTTTTTGCTGTACTGTAAAGAAACTGTACTCTCCTGTTCGCTCGTTAAAATTTAGATTGTGTGCCATAATGCTTAAAATTTTGATGTTTGAAAAATGATTAAATGATTGTTTTAAAATGGTAGGAAGTCCTCTGCTGCCTCTGCTGTAAATCCGTTGTTTTCTGATTGTGAAGTGGCTTGTACTGCTTCGGCTCTTTTGCCACCTCCGTGCAGTTTGATGTTTGAGGTATGGAAATTCAACCCTGCTTTTGGTTCACCCTCTTTGTTTACCCACGCTCTCGGACTTATCCGCCCTGTGAGTTCTACCAAAGTACCTTTTGTCAGTAGCCTTGCCACGTTTGCACTTATCCAATAAGCACAATCGAAATAAGCTGTTTGCTCCACCCATTCGCCCTGCTTGTTTTTGTAACCGTCATTTACTGCTACTGAAAAGTTTACTACCTGTTTTTCGTTCGACAATGTGCGTACTTCCGCATCCCTTGTCAGTCTGCCTGTGATGTTCATCTTGCTTGATTTTTAGTGATTGATATTTGATTTAATTTTTCTGATTTATTCGGTAATGAGAGGTGGTGCTGTTTCGTTTCATTACCATTTTCAATGCTTTTAATTTTCATAACTGACATTTTTTTTATTCGTCCAAAGAGCCGGCGTATGCTATGTTTCGTTTCACGAGCATAAAAGGTTCGTGTTTAGCCGGCACAAGGTTTTGGAAAACAAATACTACCCAAGGGGTGGAGATTTTTTTCCAGACTTGCATGACCTTGTGCCGGCGTTAAAAACACGGAAATACCTTTGCTCTTGAAATGGAACAATAGAGCATACAGGCTTATTTGAATAAAGGAAAATGTGGAAGCCGGGAAAATAGCATTGATGAATGGTTCAAAGTGAATGGAAATAACACTCATAATTCGCTGAATTTAAGCCGGCACCTGCTTTCGGATATTTGCGTCAACGTAATTCTATATAACGTTCATACCAAAATAATCAACATAAAAAATAGCTAATCAAAACTTTACGTATAAACACCTGTTATTTAGATAAATAATACTGTATATTTAACTATTATAAACGCTACCTGATTATGTCGTACTATCACATTGTACCTCCGTTAAATCAGTCCATGACTGGCGTCGATGTCAGAAACCTTCAGGACATCATGCTCTTTCTTATTGACAAGGGTGATATTGTTTTCAATCCGGGTTTTCATACCGCCTTTCTTGATGAACGGGATAACAGTACTTATGGTTCTGCCACTTCTGAATACATCTACGCATTCAGGAATGCCAAAGGGATATTGCCTGTGAGTGGCAACGTAGACGGACCAACAGCCGTTGAGCTTAATGCACTGTATGACCAGTATCCACCCGAACCGGAGCCGGAACCGGCAGAATTTCTTAAAGTATATGGCTACATACGACATATATCAGGCAACCAATTACCTGAAGTATATGATGTCACCATAAAACAGGTGCTGTTTTCATCTGCGCTCAGCATAGGTACAACACAACAGGACGAATACGGCTATTACAGTTGTGATATAGATAAAAGTACACTTAGCGGCCAAGGACCTAATTATGTGGTTCAGGTATTTGTAGATGATACCCCAATTGAGCTAGCGTCGTCAGACAAAAAAGGCGTATCCTACATTGATAATGAGGTAAGAATTGACATAATGTTGGATAATGACATCAGCATTGCCTCTGAATACCTCACCCTAAAAACAAAAATTGAAGATGTTATACAGCCTACACCTATCAAAAACCTGACATTTGATGGAGAAGACTCTAATGCGGCTTATATAGCAACTGTAACTGAGGAAAGCCGGTTCTATATCAGCCTGATGATACAGGCTTTTCAGTTAAGCGACCGTTTAGAAGACCTCAATCCTGAGCTTATTTACGGATTATTCCGTATGAACAAGCCGGTACTTGCCGAACAACTGATATTCCAACCCGATCAGAATCTGTTGGATGCCTTGCAGATTGCCATGGATACAACCATCATCGGCAATTATTCACAGGCTGCCTTAAATGATTTCGTCGCCGCGCTGAAAGCAAGGCTCGTATCCGGTTGGAACAATGAAAATGCGTCGGATACTCTAAAATCATCCACATTTAAAATTTTCAATAAGGTATTTTCAAATGCAGCACTGACCAATGGTTTCATGGCTCTTTATTTCGGCTATGAAGATGAGGAGGATTTCTGGGATTTTATAGGAACACACGCTACATACGGCACATATAAAGACCGTTTAAAAGCCATCACTGAAGTTTCTCCGGTTTCAGGTAGTAATCCCGCTCTGGCAGGCCGTATGCTTGAATTGCTGGAAGGCGGTACCTATTCTGGTAGTAAAACACTGCCTGTTACCCCAAATGTTATGGAGCCGGATCTTCTGGCCATACTAACCCTAACAGACTGGCAGACGCTGGTTACAGAGTGTGCCTCGAACGATGCTGCTAATTTTTATTATCCGGATTATATTGAAGGGGAAAATAATACAGAGCGGAACACAGCCTACGCAAAGCGTTTATTTGAAAACTTTGCCGTCATCTATCCGACAAGATCCTTTGATGCGATGATCGCCGGTGATGCCAATACCGCCTTTAGTGAAATGAAACTGAGTCTGAACAGTTTTATAGGCGACAACCCTGGTTTCGACATCCGAACAGTAGATATCAGGGATTTGTCTTCACCATCTAGTACATACGATTTTACCGGTGTCAATGACCGGGAGGCTTTTATTGATGAAGTTGCCATAACTCAGCGCTTAATGGGGCTAACCTCCCTTTATCCGGCGGTTTCCGCCATGGCTGCCGATGGCCTTGTATCCGCCTTTCATGTCAGCAGGATGTCCTCGGCTGATTTCGTGGACACCTATTCCGATAAGTTCAACGACGATGCAGAGCTTGCAGAAAGCGTTTATGCATCCGCCGGCACCATTACAGCACACAGCGTTACACGTACCTTGCAGTATCAGAATCTGATCAATGTGCCCAACTCATGGGACGGCATCGGTTCGCACATACCGAATTACGTTGACCAAACGGCCATACCTTACCCCGGCACACCACCTGCCAACGACCCATATGCGGAATGGCGCAGCCTGTTCGGCTCGCTGGATGCCTGTACCTGCTGTCACTGCCAGTCCCTGTACAGCCCTTCGGCTTACCTCGTGGATACCCTGCATTTCTTTAAAACCAAGGCCGTTGATGTCCATAACCGTCTGGTCAATGACCGCCGGCCCGATATCCGACATATAGAGCTGACCTGTGAAAACACCAATACACCGTTGCCCCAGATTGATATTGTCAATGAATTGCTTGAAGACATTGTATCTACCGGAAATTACGAGGTATACGCCCGCCAAACCACAGCGGATGCTGCACATCTCAGGGCTGTTCCAGAGCACATCAACGCTGACGGTGTAACAATCACAAACGGTAGCACGACAAAAACACTGGCATCACCCTATACCAAACTAAAAGCTGCACAATACCCATGGAGCCTGCCCTATAATTTTTACCAAAGACAGATTGCCGTACATCTGGACATTGCCGGTGTGAAATCATGGGAACTGGCACAGCGTTTTAGTAAGCAAGATGTAATCAATGCCTGGTCAACTTATCAGAATGCAGTCAACTATGCCGGTGCTCCCAATGAGCTGGCACAGATCATTACGACTTCCAGTCCCGTTACACCACCAAACAATGCCTCGCTGGCGATATTTTACGGCTTTATTACTGGATATACCCACGGCAGCAACACATTCAGGGCTAACATACCTGACCCGCGTGCCAGAGGAACATATTTGGCTGTTAACAGTACTGACTGGATTCAAAAACTTGTCGGACGTGTAGATGTATTCCTCCAACAGACCAAACTGACTTATAAGGAGCTACTGCACCTTTTGGACTGTTATTTCCTCAACCCGGTCAATCCGGCTGATCCGCAATCTCGCATTTTAGCGATAATGCCCAACGATCAGGCTCAATCTCCCTCAACATGCAAACTGCATGAGCTTAAGATAAGTCCTTATAACTTCAATACAGATATTCCCGTATTTTTAGATAAGCTGCACCGTTTTGTCAGGCTAGCAAAAGCTCTTGGCTGGCAGTATTACCGGCTGGACAAAGTATTGAGGACACTGGGCAGCACGAATATAGACCAGACGATCTTTACAAAGGTCATGCAGGTCAGACGGCTTGCCGATTTGTACAAAGTCAGTCCTGAGCTGTTTTGTACACTTTATGCAGACCTTGATACCGCCCTTTACCGGGATTACGGCAAAGAAAATGAAGAATGTGAAGTAACCGACATCCCGAACCAGTATCTGACGATCTTCCGCAACCCCGCAATGAAGAACGTAATTGAGAACGGCAACTATCCGTTTAAAGCGGATCATACAGCTATTACGAACGTAAGCAAGGCCGATCTGACGAATTATTTGTCGGGTATATTACAGCTTTCCACACAAGAAACCCAAACATTGCTGGATGAAGCTTACAACGTCTATAATATTTCGACAGACCCATTCATCCCCTCCCTTTCTTTTTTAAGCTATCTGTGTAGACAGAATATTTTGATCAAGGCTTTGAAAATCAGCGTAAAGGACTGGCAACATTATATGAAATGGATCAGTCAGCCTGCGTACTTCGGCAACAAAACCGGCACCACTGATCCTGCCAATGACACGGCAGCAAGACCTATATCCATCTTTAACGCTCCCTCCGCCAACTATACGGCCCTGCCCTTTGACACACTGCGCTTTGCCCATGTGGTTTCAGGGATTAAGGACACAGAACTGCGCCCACAGGATACAGATTATATCCTGCTTGACCAACCAGTGGATGCCTTGTCAGATGACAAAGCTAATATCGATCTTGCCCAAAAACTGGCCGGTCTGAGAAACGAACTGTCCAAAAGCTGGTACCCTGCTTTTGATGCCGTTGACGACAATGCAGGCCTTGAACTGAAAGCAATACTGCTTACAATACTCACAGAAGGCGATGCCGAAAAATTACTGGAAATACTCAACAGGGTTTTGGATATCACGCCGGAATACAACAGCGGAGACAGAACATTTATTAATGATGACCTAAGTTTCTTCCTGCCTCCAAATGCAGACCTCATCCTTGCAGATGATTCTGATAGCAACTATCTGGACAATACGGAAGACCGGTATAATTACGTATACGATAATTATTGCCTTTACCTTAATGAACAGGTGCTTAAACCTGCCGTCAGCAATTATCTGGCTACTTCCTACCGTCTGGATGCAGGCACGACACATTTTATACTGGACAAAGTTGTTTATATTGGTAACGACAACGGTTTCGACATCCTGCTGGATGCCGATTTCATTACCGGTACCGACCCGCTTGAAAGGTGGGATCCTGCCAATTCCGCAAGCGACCAGTTCAGGGTTATCCTATACCTTCATAAAGCATCCATACTTGTCAATGCTTTCAGATTAAGCCTAACAGAAGTCCAGTATCTGTGGTACAACAAGCTGGATGCCGCCCCTACTGAGTATGCACTGCCCGATATACTAAGATTAATGGATCTGCCAATAAGAAACGGCAAGACAGATACCTTCCTGCCCGGTACTGACAGCGATGCCACATACCGTCTGCTCAGAAACTTTCTGCAATGGATGCGGATAAGGGTGTTTACAGGTTCGGATATCACCATCCTGTTTGACGCCGTCCGCAAAGGCACTACAAGCCTCTCACCTGTTGTGGCACAGGTTATGAAAATGAGCGCATCAGATACGGCAGCCCTGCTGGACATTCCTGTCACCAGTTCCACAGACACGGGTATCCTGGGCATTGATCCCGCGCTATCCTATACGCTGCCACTGACTTACCTGCGCATCATGGACTGCCTTGAAATGCAGTACCTGATGCCTGCCGCCATGGGAGCGTTGGACGATGTGGCAACTGCTGCTATCAGTGCTGCTGTACAGGCCGATGCATCAGTGGTCATTCACCTCGTCAGGGCGCCTTATAACAATACGCAGTGGCTCTCCGTGATAGAGCCGGTCAATGACAAGTTACGGGTGGAACGCCGGGATGCCCTGCTGGCCTTTATGTTGGCTTACCCGCCTTCCAACTATTACAATAACTGGCTAACCTCCCACGACATCTACGAAACCATGATGGTGGACGTAGAGATGATGCCTGTTGTCTCAACCACCCGTATCCTGCTGGCCAACAATACGATTCAGCTCTGGATTGACAGGGTTCTTTTACAGCTGGAATCAGTCACTCTTACCAACACCCTCGCCCGGCAGTGGTATCAGTGGCGAAGAATTTACAGATTATGGGAAGCCAACCGCAAAATATTCCTCTACCCCGAAAACTGGATTGAACCGGAGCTGAGAGACAACAAATCACCGTTCTTTTTGGAGCTGGAAAATTTCCTTAAACAAAATGAGATCAATAAGGATACGGTTGAGGAAGCATACAATACTTATCTGGAACGGCTGGAACAGGTGTCAAGTCTAAATGTAATAGGTATTTACCGGGAAACAAACGATACCTACAACGTTTTCAATCCCGACAACAACGATGTGGTGCATGTCTTTGCCAGAACAAGGTCTGTACCCTATATCTATTTTTACAGGAAACGCGTCGCCAGAGAATGGACCGCCTGGGAAAAGATGGACATTGAAATCAGCAGTGACCATTTCATCCCGGTGATGTGGAGAGGAAGGCTTAAGCTGTACTGGCTGGAATTTACAAAAGATCAGGAAACCAAAGGACTAAGCGATACACGGAGATCGGACGTCGGATATGTAACGCCTCCTAAAGTCCGCTGGAGGATACAGCTTGGCTGGACAGAACTGAAAGATAACAAATGGACACCCAAGGAGATCAGCTCCGAAGCATTGTACAGCAATTTTATTGCGGAAGAAACACCGGTTGACTTAGATCAGCTACCATTTTTTCATTTACGTGAAATGAGCAACCGTGAAAACCGTCAATGGAACAAGGAAGGTGACCTTGAGCTGATTAGAAAAGAATCCTTCAATTTCTTTTGCTCCTATGATGCCAGTGGCAGACCGCAATTCAGGGTAGTTGAAAGAAATTATGCTTTGGATAATGCGGTAATGAAGAAAATATATAATGATCATTATTATATTATTCAAACGAGCCCGCTGGTGAGATTTAGAGTACTTAAGAACCCAATTGACAGTCTCAAAGCCCATTTCGATAAAGCTTTCCAAGATTGGAATCAACAATTTAAATGGTCTTCTGACGAAGTAGTTACGAACGGTATGTTTGAACTGACACCAAGAGGTGTTGTGGCTATACAAAAAGGCAATAACGCTGCCAACAGTATCATTTACGACGATCTTTACAACAAACCCAATAACATAGACCTTTACAATAATGCCTACTGGCCGGCCAATACAGATTACTGGTATAACCTGCTGCCAGGTGATGGCTATTCCCATTTTCCGGACAACAACATCAAGCTGCTCAAGTACGCACCCGGCAATACCTATAAAAACGACCCGTTTGACGGCTCAGTTATTTTAAAGTATCCCAGTATCAGCAATCCCAATACAACTTACCTGACACCACCGACGAAAAGGGTTGTCGTTAACAAGGAAAAGGCCAAGTACATTGTCCTACCGCGTGTAGTCCCTGAAAACTATTCGCCGGGTTCAAAAATAGAAATACCGTACTTCTTTTATAAAGACAAGGATCATACTTTCTTTGTCGAAAAGGGTATAATCAGTCTTACACCTCAGGTGACGGTATCCAACAATAATATGGCCAGCCCCGGCATTATGCCTGTACACACAGCTCCCGCTAGTGTACAGATGAACACTGTCAAAAACGACAATTCCGGTTTTTCAAGTATAGGTTTAAGCGGTGTGTTCTCTGCCTCGGCAAACAGCGGTGCTTCTGTCCAGATGTCAGGTTATCCGGTCAATGTAAGCCCGTCAGCTTCCCCTGGCGGATCCAATGTGCCTGTAACTGCTCTTCCGGGTGTTACAGCTTACCGCTTTCATAATTTTACGTTCAGCCGTATTGATGATTTTCTGGATATTCTCCATGCCAAAGGTACAGACGGACTTCTTGATCTTGGTTTTACAGGTGGCTTTACGGATAGGATACAGTTTGATAATGTGTACCAACCTACCGGCAGCGTTGATCCAAGATACCCTGATGACACGCTGGATTTCAGCCCCGAAGGTGCCTATTCACTGTACAATTGGGAACTGTTTTATCACATACCAATATTCATCGCTAACAAATTGTCCCAGGATCAACAATTTGATGACGCCCGCAGGTGGTACCATTACGTGTTCAACCCGACCAATAAACAGCCGTCAGGCAGCACAGCTAATCCACTAAGCCGGTTCTGGAACTTTAAACCGTTCTATGATAATACCAATAATATTCCGACAATAGCAGATGTGCTGGCTGACCCCTCCGTTAACCCGGCCATCGCCAAATGGGCAGAAAATCCGTTCAACCCACATTCGGTAGCCCGTACAAGGTTGTCGGCCTACATGAAGAATACAGTCAATAAGTATCTGGACAATCTGATTGCCTGGGGTGATGTGCTGTTCCGCAGGGATACCAGGGAGTCCATCAATGAAGCGACCCTGCTCTATGTGCTGGCCGCTCAGATCCTGGGAAGAAGACCGCAGGAAATCCCCGCTAGGGCTCAGCCACAGGTACAGACCTATTACACTCTTAGTACCCAGTATCAACTCAACGACTTTGGCAACGCCATGGTCAAAATAGAAAATTATTTATTGTCGTCCGGTGCCACAAAGCATTCCATACTGGTACCTTCCAGCACCAAAGTCAGCCGGCCAACCAGTGGCACACCTGCCGTATTATCAAATTCAGGTGCAACAGTATTTACGAACCAGGTATTTACAGGTGCCAATTTTCCAGTACTGGCTAACTCATCGTCTGCTTCCACCGGTAACCTCAATTCCAGTCTACAATTAACCATAGACGAAGCACAGCAGATCATCGGTAATATGTACTATTTCTGTATACCGTTCAATGACAAAATGCTGCAATACTGGGATATTCTGGCAGACAGGCTCTTTAAGATCAGGAACAGTCAGAACATTGATGGTATTACCCGTACATTGGCTCTGTTTGACCCGCCAATTGATCCGGCCTTGCTGGTAAGGGCGGCTGCGTCAGGCGCATCTCTGTCCGACATTCTGGGAGACCTCAATGCACCCTTGCCTAATTACAGGTTCAATACCCTCAGCGCCAAAGCCACCGAGCTCGCAGCAGAAGTAAAGGGACTTGGAAGCCTCCTGCTCACAGCGCTAGAAAAGAAAGACGCCGAGCATATAGCCCTACTGCGGAGTACACAAGAGCTGAACGTGCTCAATGCCATGACCGACCTGCGTAAATTACAAGTAGAAGAAGCCCAGCAGCAACTCGATGCACTCTCAGTACAATTGGAAACAATCAATGTTCGCAGAGATCATTTTCAGAATTTAATTGATGAAGGCTTAATTGGCGGAGAACAAACGCAGCTCATTAGTGCAAATATAGGTACAGCACTTACTGCTGTTAGTGCCAGTACGTCTGTTCTTGCAGCTACAACATCACTTTTCCCTAATCTGACTATTGGCGCATTCTCTTTTGGTACCCATTTCGGTGGTGAAAACCTCGGAAAGTCGGGCAAATACAGTGCGGATGCCATAGGAATACTGGCTGCCATGAATAACCACATAGCGCATATGGCCGGGCTGAATGCAGGATTTAAAAGACGCCAACAGGATTGGGAACTTCAGGTCAAAACCGCCACTATCGAAATAAAGCAGGTTGAAAAACTCCTTGTGGCCGCAGAGATAAGGAAAGCCATGGCAGATAAGGAGCTGGCCAACCATATACTGGTGGTAGCCAATTCGGAGCAGATGGATACTGCGATGCGGGATAAATACACCAATGAGCAGCTTTACGAATGGATGGTCACACAAATTTCACTCACCTACTTCCAGGCTTACAAACTTGCTTACGATACAGCAAAGAAAGCTGAAAAATGTTTCCGATATGAATTGAACCTCACTACCAGTGACTATATCCGTTATGGCTACTGGGATAGTCTGAAAAAGGGGCTTTTGGCCGGTGAAAGCCTGATGTACGATATCAAGCGTATGGAAGTGGCCTATCTGGATAAGCACAAAAGGCAATTGGAACTAACCAAACATATCTCGCTGGCTTCGCTAAATCCTGATGCGCTGATCGCGTTGCGTCTTGGAACAGAGTGCCAGATAGAGCTCCCAGAATGGCTTTATGATATGGATTACCCGGGGCAGCACATGCGCCGCATCAAGTCCGTAAGCATCAGCATACCATGCGTAGCCGGTCCTTATACCACCATAAGCTGCAAACTAACCCAAACCTCCAGCAAATACCGCCACAACGGTTCATCCGGGGCTAGCTACGAGGAGGACACTGATAACGATAGCCGCTTCACCTACATGTATGGCAACATTCAGTCTGTTGCTACGAGCAGGGCAGATCAGGACAGTGGTTTGTTTGAACTCAACTTCAGGGATGAACGCTACCTGCCATTCGAAGGTACCGGTGCCATTAGTAAATGGACAATCGAGTTACCTGCCGCATATGCTCAGTTTGATTACAATACCATTCAGGATGTGATCCTCCACATCAATTATACCGCACAGGATAGCGGGGCAACCAAAGCAGCGGCTAGAACATATGTGGAAGACGTGATCAAGGGTGATACCGATGGCGAAGGTCTTTACCGCATCTTTGACCTGAAAAACGAGTTTCCGGATGCATGGAAAAAAATGCTGGCAGATAACAGCTTTATGTTATCACTGGACGATATCAAAGCCAGACTGCCTTACCTTGTGCAAGGGTTGGATATTAGCGATCTAAGCGTCACTATATTTACGGATAAAAAATTTGATTGTAGGTTGACCAGCATTGCGACTCCTCCTGATGTTGACCCAAAATATGATATCTCCGCTGAGACTGCGAGTGGTTCAGGGCAATGGAAAGCGATTTTAAGAAACGATATTACCGGGGCTGATATTTCAGGAACGGTTTACCTGCATGTAAAAGAAGGTATGGATATTACAAACGTCGGCTATTGCTGGATGGTTATGCAATACAAGGCGGAATAGTAGTTGTAAAGCGAATAAAAGTACATAACAATAACAAACATATTTAAAACTCATAAAAAACCAAACGCGTATGTCAGAGGGCAGGAACACGAACGGCAGACCGCATCCATTAAATCAATACAGCGTATCTGCGCAAAGTGGCGGCGGCAGTGGTCAGGACGACAGCCCTTATTACAAGGCGCAGTCGCCTGAAATCAGCTTGCCCAAAGGCGGTGGCGCCCTTAAAGGCATTGATGAAAAGTTCAGCGTGAATGCCGTGAACGGTACAGCTGCCCTCGAAATCCCTTTGCCGTTAACACCCGGCAGGGGCGGCTTTACACCTGCCCTCTCCCTGAGCTATAATTCAGGCGCCGGTAACAGCGTGTTCGGCCTCGGCTGGGACCTGAGCCTGCCCACCATTCAGCGCAAAACCGACAAACGCTTACCCGAATATATCGACATTCAGGAGTCCGACGTGTTCCTACTGGCAGGTGCCGAAGACCTCGTACCCCAGCTTAAAGCCAACGGCGACCCTGATGTTGTGACCTCTGGCATCTACACCATCCATCGGTACCGCCCGCGTACCGAAGGGCTGTTTGCCCGCATCGAACGCATCAGCAAAAAAAGTGGCGGCTCCTGGTGGCGCGTCACCACCAAAGACAATATTACCACCTGGTACGGCCTTGATGCCGCTTCAAGGATTACCAATCCTCAAAGACCATCGGTCATCTTTCAATGGCTGCCTGTTTTAAGCATCGACCATAAAGGCAATGCGCAGCAGTACAGCTATGTCCAGGAAGATACGGCCAATGTAACCCCTTCAGCCTTTGAGTTCAACCGCCTGAACGGTACGGCCCGCTTTTCTAATACCTATCTTAAAAAAGTCAGCTACGGCAATACCCTCCCTTATTTTGCGGGCGATGATGTCTTTGTGCCGGATATGCCCGTAACAGACTGGCTGTTTGAATCGGTTTTTGATTACGGTGACCACAGTGAGCTGTCACCCGTACCCGATCAGATTTGGCCGGCCAGAACAGATGCATTTTCCAATTACAGGGCGGGCTTTGACATCCGTACCTACCGCCAATGCCGCAGGGTGCTGATGTGTCACAAGTTCGCGGATCTCAATAACGGCAACACCACTGTGGTGCGCAGTTTAGAGCTGCATTACCGCAACGATGAAGCTACAGAAGCCCTAACGGCAACCGATCTTATTACCCAAGCAGTACGACGCGGCTATAAATGGGTGTATAATACGACTACCGAAGCGTGGGAAGCGCAAAGCAAAGCATTACCGCCGCTGGTGCTGGACTATATACCCCTCCAATGGGACGATACCCTGCATACCGTTTCACAGACAAATTTTACCGGTGCACCGCAGGGACTTACAGACCCTTACCAATGGACGGATTTTGACGGTGAGGGCATCAGCGGTATTCTAACAGAACAGGCACAGGCCTGGCATTACAAGAGCAACCTCGGGGATGGTCAGTTTACCCCACCCCGCACCATTGCCCAAAAGCCCCATGCCAAAAGGCTCCAATGGCAAGACCTGGATGCCGACGGCAGCAGGCAGGCCGCTGTATTGGACGGCCCCGTCACAGGCTACTGGGAGCTGAAAAATATACCCAAAGAATATCCCGCCGAAGGACAGTGGCAGCCATTCAGACCTTTTGATAAGAACATCAATATTGATTGGGACAGTCCGTTTACCTTACGTCTGGATTTAGACGGCGACGGCCGACCCGATACCCTGATTGCAGATGATACCGTATGGACATGGTACGCCAACAAAGGCCGTAAAGGTCATGATACCGGCGAAAAGAGCAAGGTTTACCGGGATGAGGAGCAAGGCCCTGTGCTATTGCTCAGAAGTGGTGTGCAGAGCATTTTTCTGGCTGATATGAGCGGTGACGGTCTGACAGACCTCGTAAGAATCAGAAACGGAGAAGTCTGTTACTGGCCCAACCTCGGTTATGGACAATTTGGTGCAAAAGTGACCATGCAGGCTGCGCCTGTCTTTCAACCACCAGACATATACAATCCCCTTTACCTCACACTGGCCGACATCAGCGGCACAGGCACCGCCGACCTGATCTATATCGGTACAGGAAAAATCATGGCGTGGCTCAACCACGCCGGCAACGGCTTTGGCGATGGCCATGCCATCAGCGCTTTGCCCTCCACCGACCAATACAGTAAAATAGCCGTGCTCGACTTTCTGGGCAACGGCACAGGCTGTATCGTGTGGAGCAGCCCTTTACCGCAGCATGCCACCGCACCCATCCGCTACATCGACCTGATGGGTGGCAGAAAGCCGTATCTGCTGGAAAACTACAGCAACGGTATGGGTAAAACGGTGCAGTTGGACTACAAAAGCTCTACGAAGTATTATTTAGACGATAAAAAAAACGGCATCCGCTGGGCTACCAAACTGCCCTTTCCTGTGCATTGCGTAAGCAAAATCACCACACAGGATACCATCAGCGAAACAGCTTATACACAAACCTATAAATACAGACACGGCTATTACGACCGCCCCGAGCGGGAGTTCAGGGGTTTTGGCTATGTGGAAACCCTGGATACGGACATGGCTGTCATTAATGGCGGCAACTTAGACCAGCCGCCTGTGCTGACAAAAACCTGGTACCATACCGGGGCATGGCTCGACGGCGATATCCTGGTCAACCGTTATAAGGAAGATTATTATCCGTTTGAAGGCTGGGACGACTTTGCAGAAGTGGCAGCCTTGCCCCTTACTACAGACTGGCAGGAACACCGGGAAGCCCTGCGCGCCCTTAAAGGAAGCATGCTCAGGCAAGAGGTGTATGCGCCCGACGGTACGGACAAGGCCGCCATACCCTACAGCGTCACCGCTACGGCCTATAAGGTCTTAAAGCTGCAAGGCTTACCCAAAGGTAAAAGAAAAGAAGCCGGAGGCTTACCGCCCTTTGCCGTGTTTATGACCTTACAGGAGCAAAGCGTGGTGTTCAGTTGCGAAAGGAATGATGAGGACCCCCGCGTGGCGCACGAGCTGGTACTGGAAACCGACGAATATGGCCATGTGCTGAAAAAAGCGCAGGTGGCTTACCGCAGAAAAGCGGCGCATATTGATCCCTCTCTGCCCAACCCTGTCAAAACCGCACAGGCCAAAACACACATCACCTGCACCCAACATTTCTTTACCAATGATGCCATTGATGATACCCATTACAGGTATTACAGACTAAGAGTTCCCTACAGGGAAAAAAGCTGGGAGCTGAACCCCGAGGCCAATCCGCTGAATGCGCTTTATACCGTAGCTGAGCTGCTGGCAGAAATGGACAGCGCGGCTGAGGTGGATTTCAGCGCCACGCCCGGTGCCGGTGAAAAAAGGTTATTGCGTCATACAAAAGCATTGTTCTTAGAGAACGATGCGGCTACAGTTATGGCAGAAGGTCTGATTGAAAGCCTTGCCCTGCCTTACGAAAGCTATACCCTCGCCTTTACACCGGATATCCTTACCCAGTGCTATGGCACAAGGGTGAATACTGCCATGCTCGAAAACGGCGGCTATATCCAAGACGGCAATCAGTACTGGCTACCCTCAGGAAGGGCGCAGTACGAAGACCCCGAAGACCATTTTTATACCCCTCATATTTATACCGATCCCTGGGACAATAATACGGTCATCACCTTTGATGCCAACAGCTATTGGCTGCTGCCTCAAAGCGTGACCGATGCCAAAGGCAATGTTGTCTCGGTAACGGTTTACGACTGGCATACCTTACAGCCTTTGGTGATGAAAGATGCCAACGATAATGTGACCCAAATGCTGTACGATGCTTTGGGCTTGCCGGTGGCTATGGCGGTAAAAGGCAAGGACAATCCCCTCAGCCCCGAAGGCGACAGTCTCGACGGCTTATCGCCCGATGATACCGCTGATGCGGCTTTGCAGGACGCCTTCTGGACAAGTCCGCTGACCAATGCAGCGGGGCTGATCAAGGGTGCCTCATGGCGCTGCGTTTACAAGCTGGACAGCCTGCCCGTCCATGTGGCGATGATTGGCAGACCGGAACATTTTTATCCTTCACAAACGCCTGTTACCAATGACGAGTGTCTTTTACAGTTGACCTATACCGACGGCTTTGGCAGGGAGATCATGCAAAAGAACCGTTGTGAAACCACAGCCTCCAACGGCAACAAGCCGTGGATCGGCACAGGCAGAACGATTTACAACAACAAGGGCAACCCTGTGATGCAGTACGAGCCGTATTTCAGCAGTACACATCAGTGCGACACCGCTGAACAGGCATCAGCCGACGGCGTAAGCCCTCAGCTCTATTACGACCCGCTAGACAGGGTGTACAGAACCGACCTGCCCGATGGCAGCTTTACCAAAACTGAATGGACGGCATGGGAGCAAATCGTCTGGGATAACAACGATACGGTATTAGACAGTGACTGGTATGCCGCACGCATTGGCGGCGGTATGGGGACTGAAGAAAAAGATGCGGCTGAGAAAGCCGCAGCACATGCGGATACGCCCACCATCATCCATACCGATACCCTAGCCAGAGGATTTTATACCATACAGATTTTAAGGGTAACTGAGGTTCTCGAAGTTACAGTTCTCGAAGCCATCCACAGTCATGAAGTATTAGACATACAGGGCAACCGCCTATCGGTAACCGACGGCCGAGGCTTAACACCTTTGGCATACGCTTACAACATGCTGCAAGCACCCTGCAAGCAGGTCAGCACCGACAGCGGTACGCAGCGCACCTTACCGGATGCCGCAGGGCAACCACTGTACGCATGGGATACCGACGACCGGCTGACCGAAATGGTGTATGATGAATTAAGACGCCCATTGCAGCGCAAAGTCACGCATAGCAGCGTTACAAAAGTGCCGGAAGTCTATGTCTATGGCGAAGGACAAACCAATGATAAAGCAAAAAATTTAAGAGGACAAGTCTATAAAATCTACGATGGCGCGGGAGTTGCAGAAACACCGGACTATGATTTTAAAGGAAATCCTTTAATACAAAAGCGTACCTATACCGAAGATGCTACACAGCACCCCGACTGGACAAGCATAGGCAGTGTAAATTTAGAAACGGAAACCTATGATACGGCTACGGAATACGATGCCCTCAACAGACCGGTAAAGCTGACCACGCCAGATGACGGAGAAACAAAATATACCTACGATAAAGGCGGTTTACTGAAAACCGTTGAGGTAGAAAATGTACACAGCTTAGATACGGAAATTGTAAACAATATTGAGTACGATGCGAAAGGGCAACGCACCAAAGTACAGTATGAGAATGGTACAACGACGACTTACGAATACGATGAATTTACATTCAGGGTACGGCGGATACGAACCACCAGACACAACGACAGTAAAGAGTTACAGGATTTAAGATACTGGTATGACCCGGTAGGAAATGTTACGCTTCAAAAAGATTTAGCACAGCAAACCGTTTACTTTGATGGCAGTGTAGCCGATGCCAAAAACGATTATACCTATGATGCGCTGTACAGACTGATACAGGCAGAAGGCAGAGAACATGCGGGCAATAATAATGCGCCTGATTATAACGATAACAGCCGCAGAGGTATTACGCCAGTACCAATAGCCAGCGCAGATACCGCCAAAATGAGGCGGTATACACAACATTATGCGTATGATGAGGTGGGTAACTTTATAACGATGCAGCATACCGTAGCAGGCGGTACAGGCAACTGGACAAGGTATTATACCACAGCCAACAACAGCAACAGATTACAAAGCACAAAAATAGGCACAAGCGGTACACCCGAAACGTACACTTACGATAACAGGGGAAACATTGTCAGTGGTTTTATCCACTTACAGAGCTTAACGTATAATGCTGAAAACCGTTTGGAGAAAGTAGAGATAGATGCCAACCGAACGGCGTATTACCAGTATGACAATGCAGGGCAAAGAGTACGTAAAACCATCATTGATACCAACAGTAACATCACTGAAGTAAGAAAGTACGTAGGTGAATGGGAAGTGTACAGCAAGTCTGTAAGCTCTACTTTAACTTTAGAAAGAGAAACATTACACATCAGTGATGACACCGGAAGAATCGCCCTGATAGACACACGCACTACCGGAACAGGCGCAGAACCCGCACAGTTATTGCGTTACCAATACTCCAATCATTTGGGTACAGCTACCTTAGAGTTAGACGATGCAGGAGCAATCATAAGCTATGAGGAGTATTTTTCTTATGGAAGTACTTCTTTCCAAAGCGGACGTTCTTTAGCAGAAGTATCCCTCAAACGCTTTAAGTACTGCTCATGCGAAAGAGACGAAGAATCAGGTTTGTACAGTATGGGTGCACGCTTGTACATCTGTTGGCTTGCAAGATGGACAGCAGTAGATATGCTGCAAAGTGAGATGCCCACTTGGAGCAGCTATAATTATGGATTTTGTAATCCTGTAGTTTGGAAAGACAGTACAGGGATGCAGCCGGAGGAAAAAGATCCACCACAAACAATACAAAGCGGCTCAACTAGACTTGTTTGGGATAAGGAAATTGGTGATTACACACTACGTGAAGTAGTGGTTACCGCACAACGAATTCCGGGTATATACAATACTCGTGTAGTAGAAGAATTATTAGGAAATACAGTTGATAATACAAAATATGGTACATTTCAGGTTACTCCTGAAATGCTAGATAATATTGCTGCTTATAAAGAGGCTTTACAAAAAACGACGGTATCAAGCACTAATTCAAATTGTTACACGTGCTGGATGTACGATTCAAAAAACAGCGATGCCTTCGAGCGCGCTCATGAATTGGGATATATGCCTGCAAAGGGATCAGATGGCTTTGGAGTAAGTTTATCAGGAGGAGCAAGTGGTATTGTTTCCTCTGGAGAAGGAAATGTTGGTTTTTATACAGATAGAAATCAGAATTTAGGAGTATTTACTGGAGCAGGGGCTGGTTCAGGGGTCTCAACTCCTGGATTATCAGGCTCTCTGAACTTAGATTTTTATAATTATAACCGTACTCTCAATACAGATTATATTAATGGACCTTCATTAGTTAATAGTGTTCAAATAGGCATCATAGCTTTTAGTTATAGCCAATCTATTGGAAGTAATTTGAAACCCAATGGAATGTTAAATATATTTTCTATAAGTTTTGGATTGAAGGGGTTTGGAGTACATCAAAAAATAAATGTAACAGGATATTATGGTACTAAGAAAAATGATCAATCAAAGTAACTATGAATTTTAGACTAGGAATGTTTATTGCAGTATTGTTTATGTCATGTACTGATTGTGAAGAGAGTGTGTTTATTACAAATAGTGAAATAATAGGTAACTTAAAAATAGATTCTCTATATGAGAGATATGGTGATCGAGCCATGACTGCAATGTCAAACAAGACAAAAATGACTATAAAAATATTTGACTATCATTCATTTCCTATTCTTCCACAAGTTGGTGATAGTATAGTGAAGTTCTATGGTGAAATAACTTATACACTGTATCGTGGCGATAGTTTTTATGTGATGGGGATGAATTGTAATAAGAGGCAAGTTGTTGTCTATTCAAGGGGATCTGTAATTGGTAGGTAATGTTGGTATTGATGCGACAGTGGGTTTTGGGTTTGGAATAATAGGTGATGCCACATGGAAACCCTTAAAACCGTTATTAAATACACCTACTGAAAGGAGTATATTTTACATTTCTACCCAATCGGCAATAGGTATAGGTCAGCAGGGTACGGGTAGAGTAATCAGCGACCAGCAGAAAAAATAATTAACCATGAAGAATAAAAAAAAGACAAACTATTGGCTGATTGCAGGGGTAACTAAATTTCAAAAAGAAAATTATGATTAGATTAATTTTATCAGGTTTATTAATTCTTCAAATTAATATATTTACACAGATTAGCTATGCTCAAAGTGGAATATTAGAGAATAAAGTAATTGAATTTGTAATTGCAGAAAATAAAAACGAAAGTGACTCTATATATTTATCGCAAAAAACTCTTAGAAGCTTGTTTGCATTTCAGTTAGAGCACAGAAAACACGAGCTATCCGATATTATCTCTAATGAGGAATTAGATTCATTAGAGAACATTTGTAATAAAAAATCCGAATTATTTATATGGCATAACACTATTCCTAATTGTATAACATTGCCAGAAAATAGATTTATTATTCAGTTTGATTATGACACACAAAGGATTGTGAAAAGAAAGAAATGTACATTATTCAAAAAGAATAATGAAGTTATCATTAAAGAGGCAAGCACGAATAACTTGTACATAAAAACATCTCCTATAATAGAATATAAAAATTATTTACTTATTAAGGTTAATTGTTCGAAAGGGTTAACATACGGTTCATCCTGTTTGTACATTTTTGAAAGGAATGAAAATCAAGATATAAAATTGAAACAAAAAGCATACTGTTACTTGCATTAGCAGTGGGTAAGGGGTAATGTCTCCAAATTGTTGTTTTAAAAAAGGTATGGCAAAGTATAGGGAAATCAGAGGACAAGTCTATAAAATCTTCGACGGTGCGGGTGTTTCAGAAACACCAGACTATGATTTTAAAGGCAATGTGCTGATACAAAAACGCACCTATACCGAAGATGCTACACAGCACCCCGACTGGACAAGTATCGGCAGTGTAAATTTAGAAACAGCAACCTACGAAACAGCAACCGTTTACGATGCCCTCAACAGACCTGTAAAGCTGACCACACCCGATAATGGAGAAACAACATACACGTATGATAAAGGCGGTTTATTAAAAACCGTTGAGGTAGAAAATGTACACAGCTTAGATACAGAAATTGTCAACAATATTGAGTATGATGCCAAAGGGCAACGCACCAAAGTACAGTACGGGAATGGAACAACGACGACTTATGAATACGATGAATATACGTTTAGAGTTAAACGCATACGAACCACCAGACACAGCGACAGCAAAGAGTTACAGGATTTAAGATACTGGTATGACCCTATAGGAAATGTTACGCTTCAAAAAGATTTAGCACAGCAGACCGTTTACTTTGACGGCAGCGTAGCCGATGCCAAAAACGATTATACCTATGACGCGCTGTACAGACTGATACAGGCAGAAGGCAGAGAACATGCGGGTAATAATACCGCACCGAACTATAACGATAATGGCAGAATTGGTATTACGCCAGTACCAATAGCCAGTGCAGATACGGCTAAAATGAGGCGGTACACACAACATTACGAATATGATGAGGTTGGCAACTTTATAACGATGCAGCATACCGTGATTGGCGGTACTGGCAACTGGACAAGGTATTATACCACAGCCAATAACAGCAACAGGCTGATGAGTACGGTAGTGGGTAGCGGTACGCCTGAAAGCTATGCTTACGATAACAGGGGGAATATAACAGGTGGATTTATACACCTGCAAAGCTTAACCTTTAATGCCGAAAACCGTTTGGAAAAAGTCATTATAGACAGCAACCGGACAGCTTATTACCAGTATGACAATGCAGGGCAAAGAGTACGTAAAACCATTGTTGATACCAACAGCAATATCACCGAAGTAAGAAAATATATCGGTGAATGGGAGGTATATAGCAAGTCTGTAAGCAGTACACTGACGATTGAAAGAGAAACCTTACACATCAGTGATGATACAGGGCGTATAGCCTTAATAGATACACGCACTACCGGAACAGGCGCAGAACCCGCGCAGTTATTACGTTACCAATACTCCAATCATTTGGGTACAGCTACCTTAGAGTTAGATGATGCAGGAGCAATCATAAGTTATGAGGAGTATTTTTCTTACGGTAGCACGAGCTTTCAAAGTGGCAGAAGTTTAGCCGAAGTATCACTCAAACGCTTTAAGTACTGCTCATGCGAAAGAGATGAAGAATCAGGTTTATACAGTATGGGCAGACGTTACTACATACCTTGGCTGGCAAGTTGGACGGCAGTGGATATGCTGCAAAGCGAAATGCCGATGTGGTCGCCTTACAACTATGGATTCTGTAATCCAGTGAAATGGACGGATACTACAGGGATGCAGCCGGAGGATGACAAAAAACCACGAGAATCGCCTCAGCAGCTACAAGAGAACAAGATTGACTATAAAGGTGAGGATAGTCTAAAATTTTTCGAAAATGGTACCGAAGGGTTTATGTTTTTATCTCAGGGAACCAATGCAAAAGGAGAATCACGGGATTATTGGATTGGTGCTGTACCATTAGATAGTATGGAAGGTTTTGAATATTATTACTACGATTATGATTTAGTTAAAAGTACTGGGAATAAAGACTCTGGTTGGGTTTCCTTTTGGAATGATAAAGAGATACAAGCAATCAGGATGAAAGCGACTGAACAGTTTATTAGAGTAACACAAGTTGGTTTTACGACTTCACTTACTTTACCTTTTGGCGGTATAGGTACAGGATTTAATTTTACAATGAGAGGTCTTTCCTCTTTAACAGATGCTGGTGGACAATATCTAACTAATGGCTTTGATATAGGAAAGATTAATATTACATCTGGTTTAGCATCAGGGATACTTATGAATCCTGTGGCATCAGAATCCATTGGGCAAGGATTTGCATATACTTATAATGATGGATTTAAGCAATCTTATATACTGGGAGATATGTCAGATGTTGAATTTTCCGCAAATATTGGTATTGCTCTAGGAGTTGGTTTAACTTTTAAAGGCTTGAATATTGCAATTAGTACAAGTGGAGGAACACAAAATTCAATAGGCATAAAGCGTGACTTACTTATTTTAGGTAGGCAAGGTGCTTTAAATTCCCTACGATTTGGCAATACAATAATGGGAACATGGCAATCAGCAACCTCTAATACCATACAGAAAATGATTATAGACCAAAGAAAATAATAATGAAGCTAAATCCTTCAAGTATAAAATCTTTTAAAAATGGAATACCTACATTGATAGGATTCATCGTATTGATTGTTGTATTTATTAAATATGATTTTGATAGTAAAGAAAAGGAAAAGAATCTAAGAAAGAACTTTCTCTACTCGGTAGGTAAAATAACTGATGTTATGATGCCCGGAAGAAGTTCTGGCTCTTTTACCTTTAAATACTTTATTCTTGATAAACAATATGAAAATGATTATTCACCAGGTTCAAGGAGAGCCTTTCAATATTTTAATTTTCTATCTCAGTATGAATGGCCTATGATATATGACAGTACTGATTTTAGTAATGCCACTTTACTTCTTCAAAAGTCAGATTATGAGAAATATGGTATCCCATATAATGGTCAGCGAGTCGTTGATTTTAACAAGATGATAATAATTGACAGTAATCAAATTATTAAATTAAATTGACGGCAGCAGTATGCAGCAAACCAACGAGTATGACTTTAAAGGCAATCCTTTAGAAACGCAGCAACAGTTACTGGATAATGCTACCCTTACCGATGCCGACTGGAGCGGTACACCGCCTGCATTAAGTACGGAAGTGTTTACAAGTTCTTTGACTTACGATGCGCTGAACAGACCTGTAACAACAACTGATGCAGGCGGTAATGTGCAGGCTTATACCTATGATAAAAGAGGCTTATTAAAAAGTGTAGAGCTAAACAGTACTATTTATGTACAGGACATACATTACGATGCCAAAGGGCAACGACAAGCGATCTGGTACGGCAACGGCACGAAGACAAGCTATACGTATGACCCTGAAACGTTCAGGCTAAGGCGATTATTAACCGTTAATGTCGATAGTCTCAGCCCGCATTACAACGAAGTATTACAGGACCTGCATTACTGGTACGACCCGGTAGGTAACATCACACAAATACAGGACGATGCGCAACAGACGTTGTTCTTTAATAACAGTGTGGTAAGCCCTACACAAAAATTTACGTACGATGCATTGTACCGCTTAATAGAAGCCCGAGGCAGAGAATTAATTGGTACGGCTACCTTTAGCGCATCAGACAACTGGAACGACAGCGCGTGGCAGACGTCTCACAAAGGCAATGGTAATGCCGTACAGAACTATACACAGCATTATACGTATGACGAAGTGGGTAATATACTTGAATTGCAGCATGTAGCTACAGCGGGAAGTTATACAAGAACATACAATGTTGATACCGCAAGTAACCGTTTACTAAGTACAACTGTTGGTGTAAACACTTACAGTTATACGCATGACAGCAGGGGTAACATGCTCACCATGCCGCATTTAGGCAGCATGGCATGGAATATAAATAACGAGCTAAGCAGTATAACAAAAGCAAGTGAGCCTACGCATTATCAATATAGTAGTGGACAAAGGATAAGAAAATTTACAGACAAAGGCACTGTTAAAGAAGAACGGATTTATTTAGGTAACTATGAAATATACCGCAAATACGACAGCCTGGGAGCGATAGATTTAGAACGCACTACCGTACACGTAAGCGATGATACCGGACGTATAGCCATGCTGGAAGAACGTACCGTAGGCACTGACCCAAGCCCGGCATCTTTGGAAAGGTATATCTATTCTAATCACTTGCAATCTGCCAGCTTAGAATTAGATGGTGATGCGGAAGTAATCAGCTATGAGGAGTACCATCCTTATGGTACTACAAGCTACCAGGCAATGAATACAAGCATTAATGCGGTTGCAAAACGCTACCGTTTCGTTCAAATGGAACGTGACGAAGAAAGTGGTTTGTACAGCATGGGCAGACGTTACTATATCCCTTGGCTGGCGAGGTGGAGCGCAGTAGATATGCTGCAAAGTGAAATGCCCACTTGGAGCAGCTATAATTATGGGTTTTGTAATCCAGTTAAGTGGACGGATACTAGTGGGATGCAGCCCGATGATCCGCCGCAGGCAAACAATGGAAAGTTTTTACTGACGGACCAAGATGGACGTTTGCAATATACATTTAATGAATATACGCTCGGGAGTAATCAGAATAACGCATCTGCAAGCAAAGCAGACGAAATTGATACTATGCTCAGTTTTTCTTTAGAAAAACACAATCCTGTCATTGACAATCTGCGGATACATATAGGTATTTCTCCCAGACAGCAAAATGAATACATCAACAATAAACTTATATTATCCAGCGGTACGAATGTTTTGGGACTACAATCTCAGGGAGAAGGACATTGGTATGATGGAATAGCTCATGTGCTACGTAGTGGTGATGCATGGATTGATGATGTGATGCGAGAGAATTGGATAGGAAACCTTGCAGGGCGGGAATCTTCATGGGAAGGTGCAGACGGCTTCACTAATAAAGGATGGCCAACAATAAAATTTGTTGGAAGTACGCTGGCTACGGTCTTTACAGGAGGTGGATACGCCCTAACAACAACTAGACTTTTCAATATGTCGCTTTCAGGAACAGCAACATATACCCAAACATACCTATGGTTATGGGATGGTGTTAGCTTAGGTGTAGGTACATATAATTTATTGAATATCAATAATAATGATTTGAATCGTACTGCTCCTTATGTTGATGCAGTTGATGTCATTTTAAAAAATCCATTTGGTTATATGAATTGGGGTTTTAGGGGAATAGATTATTATAATTTCAAAAAAACGACAGAAAAGAAATGATCATAGGGTTTATTTCAGCTATACGTAATGGATTATTATTATCCGTTATGTGCTACGTATTAAATGTATATAACAACAGTAGTTTGTATTCGATTACGTCTATAATAATTGTTATCTTTTTTTTGATGATATTTCTTGTTTTCTTTAGAGTAATAAAAATAAGCATAAATCAAATAACCATATGGAAGCCAATATGGTTTTTAGGTAGAAATAGAATAGATATTTCAGAAATATCAGTAGTTAAATTTAAGAAAGTGTTTGGGGCTACTTACAGTATGACAGAAATAGAGATTCTAGATAAAGAAGGATGTAGCATAAATTCAGTAACTGTTAATTGGATAGGGTTTGAAAAAAGAAGATTGATAAACAAAATGGTAAATCTTGGAATAAGAATAGAAATAATTGAATAATGTGTAAAAGTTATTTCTTGATTATTTTCAGGTTGGGCGATAAATTTTATAACTGGATTGAAAGTTGGTAACTATGATATACGATTATTTGTTTTATAAAGGCTATCAGTTGGCAAAGAAGTCAAAGAATTGGGAAGATACGCCAACACTATTTGCGATTATGATAATTGGCGCCTGTTTTATAATGAATTTTGCGACAATTCTATTTATTATAGAAGGACTTAGTAAGGAAAAAATAAAATTTGGAGATTTTATCTCTAAAATAAATCATTATAAATATATCACGGGAAGCATAATTATGATATCAATATGGCTATCTTATTCTTATAAGAATCGCTGGAGAAAAATTATTGTAAAATATAAGGCAAAGGAGAAAAAGAAAGGAAAAAGTATACATCCTGCAATACCATTAATAATCACTTATATCGTTAGTATTTTATTAGCAATGTTTGCAGCTATGTACAAAAATGGAGATGGTATATTTGGATAGTGGGTAATGTTTCAGATGTGTGGGTGTCGTACTTTTTTAATTATAACTTATTGAATTTCAATTAATTTTTTAAAATGATGGTTTTAAAAGAGAGTGGATATAACTATCCACTCTCTTTATTTTTATACCAAAAATCGGCATTATATGGAACAAGCTGTAGCATCATGTATCAGATGTGTGGGTGGGGAGAAAATCTGTAGTTATTGTAATAAAAAATTAATTAAACATGGATTTTCCAAATCCGGCAAACAGAGGTATAAATGTAAAAGTTGCGGAAGAACACAAGTGTTTTTTTATACCTATACGGCATACAATCCAACCCTCAACCGGCAAATTGTTACTTTAATCAAAGAGGGTTTGGGTATCAGAAGTATTGCAAGGGTTTTGGAAATATCCACAACTACGCTTATCAAAAGAATACTGATAATAGCGAATAGCACAAGTCTTCCGGTTATTCCTAAAGGCAAAACCTACGAAGTAGATGAAATAAGAACGTATCTGAAAAATAAAAACACGCCAGTGTGGATTGTCTATGCTTTAGGACGAGAAATAAGGCAGGTAGTAAGCTTTAATGCAGGCAGCAGAACAAATAAAACACTGAAAACTGTTATCAAAACACTGGAGCTTTCAGGTGCGAAAAGAATTTATACAGATAAGCTACAGAATTACCAATACCTTATTGATAAAAGCATTCATCGTATATCTATATATGGTACCAACCATATTGAAAGAATGAACTTAACGCTGCGAACCCGTTTAAAAAGATTAAACAGGCGAACGATATGTTTTAGTAAGAGTCTTACTATATTAGTAGCTTGTTTACGGTTGTATTTCTTTAGCTGATACTTTTCTCATAGTGATACGGTTCTATAATATTCCATACAGACAACCTATTATTCCAAATGTTACCAGATTATTGGAAGTCTATGTCTATGGCGAAGGACAAACCAATGATAAAGCAAAAAATTTAAGAGGACAAGTCTATAAAATCTACGATGGCGCGGGAGTTGCAGAAACACCGGACTATGATTTTAAAGGAAATCCTTTAATACAAAAGCGTACCTATACCGAAGATGCTACACAGCACCCCGACTGGACAAGCATAGGCAGTGTAAATTTAGAAACGGAAACCTATGATACGGCTACGGAATACGATACCCTCAACAGACCGGTAAAGCTGACCACGCCAGATGACGGAGAAACAAAATATACCTACGATAAAGGCGGTTTACTGAAAACCGTTGAGGTAGAAAATGTACACAGCTTAGATACGGAGATTGTCAACAATATTGAGTACGATACGAAAGGACAGCGCACCAAAGTACAGCATGAGAATGGGACTACCACATCTTACGAATACGATGAATTTACATTCAGGGTACGGCGGATACGAACCACACGACACAGCGACAGCAAAGAGTTACAAGACCTTCGTTATTGGTACGATCCGGTTGGTAATGTGACTTTACAAAAAGATTTAGCACAGCAGACCGTTTACTTTGACGGCAGCGTAGCCGATGCCAAAAACGATTATACCTATGATGCCTTATACAGGCTGATACAGGTTGAAGGCAGAGAGCATGCGGGTAATAATACTGCACCGAACTATAACGACAATGGCAGAGTTGGTATTACGCCAGTACCAATAGCCAGTACAGATACGGCTAAAATGCGCAGGTACACACAACATTACGAATATGATGAGGTGGGTAACTTTATAACGATGCAGCATACCGTAGCAGGCGGTACAGGCAACTGGACAAGGTATTATACCACAGCCAACAACAGCAACAGATTACAAAGCACAAAAATAGGCACAAGCGGTACACCCGAAACGTACACTTACGATAACAGGGGAAACATTGTCAGTGGTTTTATCCACTTACAGAGCTTAACGTATAACGCTGAAAACCGTTTGGAAAAAGTAGAGATAGATGCCAACCGAACGGCTTATTACCAGTATGATAATGCAGGGCAAAGAGTAAAAAAAACCATTGTTGATACCAACAGTAATATCACCGAAGTAAGAAAATATATCGGTGAATGGGAGGTGTACAGCAAGTCTGTAAGCAGTACTTTAACGCTTGAAAGAGAAACCTTACACATCAGTGATGATACAGGCAGAATAGCGTTAATAGACACACGTACTACCGGAACAGGTGCAGAGCCTGCGCAGTTATTGCGTTACCAATACTCTAATCATTTAGGCACAGCTACTTTAGAGTTAGACGGTGCAGGAGCGATCATAAGCTACGAGGAGTATTTTTCTTACGGTAGTACTTCATTTCAAAGTGGACGTTCTTTAGCCGAAGTATCGCTAAAGAAGTTCAGATATTGTAATTCAGAAAGGGACGAGGAATCCGGCTTATACAGTATGGGCAGGCGTTACTATATCCCCTGGCTCGCAAGGTGGAGCGCAGTTGATATGCTGCAAGGTGACATGCCCACATGGTCGCCTTACAATTATGGGTTCTGTAATCCTGTAAAATGGACGGATAAAAGTGGGATGCAGCCGGAGGAAAAAGATCCACCAAAATCTCTTATAGAGGGAGAAGCAGTAGCATACACAACTGTTATAAACACTTACGACCATAACAACATACTTATTGAAATACAGAGTGAAACAAAATTCGTTCCTATAGAGGAGTTACCTCCTGACTCTATTCGGGGAGAATACATAAGGAATATTTATCTCCCTGACCCGAACAAAACCACTATAAAAGATGGTAACCTAAAAGTATCAAACATTGGATACCAAACCAATGAATTTATTCCATATAACTTTTCTTCGGATGAAAAATTAATGGAATATCCGTCCTCACAAGGAGAAAGTTTCTTAGAAAGTGCATGGAACAGCACTCTTGCCAGGGCAATGGTTCCAGATAAGATTTCTTTTTCAATTGGAGCAGATTTTGCATACGGTGGAGGAGGAGGAGTACATCCAACAAATATTACGATTCTTACACGAGGTAAGGATCCCGGAGTGTATATAACACCTTCCTACAATTTTACGGCAGGTATTACAGCTAAGGCTGAAGGTAGCATAAACTTCAGTACCGGATACTATACAGGTAATCCCAGAGATATACAGGCCAGTATGCTGTTAGGCGTAAATCATGCTGTTAATATAAGTGTAAAAGCGTTGGCAGGAATTTCTTTTGGTGTATCATATTCAAACACTGACGATGATTATAAGTTTATCAATAAGAATGTAGGTATTGGAGTTGGGGTGGGATTCTCATTAGAATATCAACGCCAAATTACACCAACTTATGGGCCGTTTTTGCAATGGAAAAATAAATAAATAGATAGATTATGCCTTATGAATTTAAACCACCTTTAGCAATAAAAATCTTATTGGGTTTACTAGTAGTGATATTGTTTTTTGGCACTCACATAGTTCTTTCGATTAGGGGAAGTAAGAACAAGAAATCTTTTTATGAACAATCATTTGCAAGCCTGATTATAAAATCAAACATTTATCAGGGAAGGTCAGTTGAATTCCATCTTGAGAATGGTTTGAAGGTTTACTTTCTTCCTCCTGTAGGTGATAAGATAATGATAGGAGACTCTATAAGGAAAGATGTAAATACTTACATTTATGACGTGTATAGGAAAGATGCAAATGGAGAATATAAGTTTTGGGCTACATATAACAAAGACAGAATATACTAGGTGGTAATGTCTCCAAATTGTTGTTTTAAAAAAGGTATGGTAAAAGCAAAGAATTTAAGAGGACAGCTATACCAGCATAAGGACGGCAGCAGCATGCAGCAAACCAATGAGTATGACTTTAAAGGCAATCCGCTTGAAACGCAGCAACAATTACTGGATGATGCTACCCTTACCGATGCCGACTGGAGCGGTACACCACCGGCATTAAGTACGGAAGTGTTTACAAGTTCTTTGACTTACGATGCGCTGAACAGACCAATAACCACCACCGATGCAGGCGGTAATGTGCAGGCTTATACCTACGATAAAGGCGGCTTATTAAAAAGTGTTGAGCTGAACAGTACTATTTATGTACAGGACATACATTACGATGCCAAAGGGCAACGACAAGCAATATGGTACGGCAACGGTACGAAAACAAGCTATACGTATGACCCTGATACTTTCAGGTTAAGAAGATTATTAACCGTTAATGTCGATAGCCTCAGCCCGCATTACAACGAGGTTTTACAGGATTTACATTACTGGTACGACCCGGTGGGTAACATCACCCGGATACAGGACGATGCACAGCAAACCCTATTCTTTAATAACAGTGTGGTAGCGCCCACACAGAAATTTACGTACGATGCCTTGTACAGATTAATAGAAGCCCGAGGCAGAGAATTAATTGGTACAGCTACCTTTGGCGCATCAGACAACTGGAACGACAGTGCGTGGCAAACGTCTCACAAAGGCAATGGTAATGCCGTACAGAACTATACACAGCACTATACGTATGACGAGGTCGGTAATATTTTAGAGTTACAGCACGTTGCCACAGCAGGAAGCTATACCAGAACCTACGATGTTGATACAGTAAGTAACCGTTTACTAAGTACAACAGTTGGTGTAAACACTTACAGTTATACGCATGACACCAGAGGTAACATGCTCTCCATGCCGCACCTGCAAAACATGGCATGGAATGCCAGCAACGAACTACACTCCATAACACAAGGCACGACAGTAGCGAATTACCAATACAGCGGTGGACAACGTGTAAGGAAATGGGTAGATAAAGGCAGCAATATTGAAGAAGAACGCATTTACCTGGGCGGCTATGAAATATACAGGAAGTATATAAGCGGTGTGCTTGATATTGAACGCACTACCGTACACGTAAGTGACGATACCGGACGTATAGCCATGCTGGAAGAACGTACACAAGGTACAGACCCAAGCCCGGCTTCTTTGGAAAGGTATAACTATTCTAATCACTTGCAATCTGCCACCTTAGAATTAGATGGTGATGCGGAGATTATTAGTTACGAGGAGTACCACCCTTATGGTACAACGAGCTACCAAGCCTCTAATGCATCAATCAATGCGGTAGCGAAGCGTTACAGATATACAGGCAAGGAAAGGGACGAAGAAAGCGGTTTGTATTATCATGGAGCAAGGTATTACATACCGTGGCTCGCGAGGTGGACGGCTTGCGACCCATTGGAAAGCAAATATGCGGGTTTAAGTCCTTACAATTATTGTGTAAATAATCCAGTCAAATATATTGATGATGACGGGAGGGAAATTGTAATTGCTAGATTGGGAGAATCAGCCAATGTTTCTTTACAACAACTTGTAGATTTAATGAACACGGCAATTGGCGGTGTAAAAGTATTTGGTGTAAACAACATTATGGGTAATAATGAAACAATTAAAGTAGGTGAATATGCAAATCTTAATTTAAATACTCAACAGAAAGCATTTGTAGATTTAATTAATGAAATGTCAAAATCAAGTAGGAAATACTATTTGAATCTAGATAATCATTACGGTGATACAAAAAATATTAGTGAGCCAGCAGATGTATATAACCAAACATTTTATGTACAATCAATGAATGAGATAAAAAATAATGGCAAATATAATCTGCTGTATGTTTTATTTCATGAATTTGGAGAACAAAAGCAATTTCAAGAGCTAATGTTAAAAGAGCTACATACTAATTACCCTAAAGAAAAAAGTAGGCGTGAAAACAAGCAACAGCTTATGCTTGATGATTGGTACAACGTTAGTCATGAAAATACGTTAAATAAAGCATTAGAAATTTTTGGCTATAGGTATTATACTCAGTCAAGTACGGAACACAGTGATTTTGTACAAATTGATTTGTTTAACGGGAAAAGTAAATATTTAACAACTGTAACTCTTTATTCAGAAAACGGAGTTTGGAATAAGGTAGAAGGAGAAGGGAAAGATATGTATGGGAATAAGTTGAGTAACTATGAAAACCTTAATCCAAATTGGAGAAACAATCTTACGGTTGAGCAAAATAATCAATTACGAAAAAATTTTTTTAATGAATTACGTCAGAAATAAAATAATATTTACTCTATGTTTTGTAGTGTATAGCTCAAGTGCTTTTGCACAACAAATGTCGTTAGAACGTTTAAAGGTAAAGTTTTGGGACACAATAACTATATATGCATCATATTTCAATCCTTTAGTACTTAACAATAGTAAAATTCCTTGTGAACAAATTAAAATACAATGTAATGGTTTGGAGGTAATAAAAAATGAGGATTGCTTATTCCATATTAGAGTTATTGACCCTAACTATGAACAAACTTTATATGTAATTAACAAGAAGAATGGTTTATTAATTGACTCTTATTTTGTGAATGTAAGTTATGATATTCCTTTGCCAAACGTCTCATTCAAAAGAATTTCCACAAGTTTTGGCTCTACAAATTATCACTTTGACTCTCTTCACGCATATTCGGCTTTTCCTAATGACGATATTGCTTATAAATACCAAGATATATACAATAACGAATACTACATTAAAGCATTTGTTATTAAGTTTTACTTCAACCGTAGATTAATCAAGTCATTTGTAAATATTGGTAACGTTTTCAAAGAAGAAATCCGAGAATATGGAAAACATTTTGTTATACGTTCTAAAGAATGGAACAAACAAAATAACATCCATAACTATTTTACAATCTGTGATATTATCGCAGAAGATGATTTGGGTAATGTATTTAGGTTGGACGATTTTGTAATAGTAATATAGCTGACAAATACTCCTTAGCATCATCTTCTGTAAAAACTACACTCGATCTGACATGTTACGAATGGGTTTTCTTAGCCATGGTCTCTTGGAATAATCTGATAGTCAGAAGTTATTTATCTGCTGTACAGTCAGTTCTAATCCTAACTAAACCACAAAAATGTCAGATCAAATCTCGACTTTTACAATTTAATCCTTAACGTTACAAGTAAACCCGCCCTTAATCAAAGGCGGGTTTCTTGTGGTTGCACTCCTATTCAATAGAATATCTTACGGTGTATAGATAATCTCAATTATAAACGAACCGCTCACAATAAATGTACTTGGTGGTATAATCTGCGTCTGGGTTTTGTCTTTTGTTTCTATGATCTTGCTGTAACTGCCGGATGGCTCTGCTGGCTTGATAAGCTCTATCGGCAATCTGTGGGTGAAGCAAAACCCGCAACGGTCGCCCAGGTAGCTTTTAGCGGTTTCCGGCATGGCCGTCAGATAGGCTTCCTGTTCGCTGGTCAAGTCAAAATGATCGGCTACATACGCCGCAAAATCACTCTCCACCGCTGCCGCTTCCAGAGCAAGGTTAGGGTCTGTTGAAGCATAGAGACTAGTTAAGAAATCGGCAACACCCTGTGGTGTAAAAGGGTATAAAGACATGGTAAATTCTCAATTTAGGCTATTGTAAATTTATTAAAAAAACCTTAACTTTCCTAACAAACCTATAGCCAACAACCATTTACACACACTTTTAAAATTCAGGTTATGGCACAAAGTGTACAGTATAACAATCTACTTTTCCGATTGATAGGCTCATTAGTAGCAGCAGGATTTATCGTACTTCATGGTACGGGGCTTACGTTATTTCAGGCAATGCGCAAACCTGCATTCTACATTGCCATGATAGCCAGTTTTATTATAGCTCTTTGTCTAAGTTCCACGGTACATCTCATTACCAAGCAACTTGACAAACGGTATAGTTGGTGGTTGAGCTTACCATACAGAGCCTTGCTCCAGTTTCTGTTTGGTCTGTGCCTGCCGGCTATCTTAGCATTTCTGTTAGCGGGATTGTATTTTACCATTATGGGTGCAGACATATTTGAGACCGGATATGTACTGGTAGATTTTCCTGTTATTATTGCCATACTGGCCTTGTTCAATTTTTATTATGTTGTACACAATATGTGGCTAACTGCCCGACAGTATGTACCCCTACGTCTGCAACATCAAATAGCTGATACCCAAGAACCATTGAGTATTTACGAGAATGTACAAGAAACCATAGTAGAGGAACCGATACATGAAAAAAAGTCAGATACTAAAAGTGACCAAGCTGTACTCTTGCTGATCAGCAGCGGAAACAAAAATCTGTTTATGGACGTCAACAATGAGGCCGGTATCATCTACAGGATATCCGGTAACAACTGGATATATACCAATACCGGTAAGACCTACCTTGTCAAACAATCCATTAAAGAAATTCTGACAACCTACTGCAACAGCGATTTCTTTCAGATCAGCAGACAAACTGTCATCCACCGAAATATTATTGAGGGTTACGAACAGGGCACGAAGTCCGGTACACTTTTGATTCTGATAAAACCTGATTTACAGGTAAGATTTATAGACACATCCGTTTTGAATGTCAGTCAGGATAAAGTTGCCGACTTCAAAAAATGGATGGAAAACACACCTAAAACGGACAGATAGCAACTAATTATTATCCGTTTCGTGATTTACGAAAGGGTTTCGTGCCCGAATTTGGGGCATTCATGAATCACGAATGGCTGATTTCATGCGAAATTGGCATTTCATCCACTATTTTATCGGTTTCGTGATTTTTAAAATCATTTCCCTTGGAAACCGCTATCCGGTAAAAGTATTTTTACACAGTTACCAAAAGTCATTTTCTTATGCGTACACGAAATATACTTGTCGAAGTTATTGCTGCTTTATTGATAGCCATGTTTGCGTATGCGAGCTTTATGCAGTTGCTCCACCACCATGTGTTTACAGGGGATATCAACAATCAGGTGTTCCCGAACTCTACGACACCCTATCTGGTATGGCTGATCCCAATGATGGGACTGCTGACGGCAGCATTACTGATATCAAAACGTACAAGAAAAGCCGGGTTCTATATGTCAGCCGGGCTACTGACTATATATACAGGCTATATCATATTGGTGCTTATGAAAGCATTCCGCTACACCCCCTGTTCGTGTGCCGGAGTGGTAGAAGGCTTTACGTGGTGGGAGCACTTCTATTTTAACCTGGCTTTTCTTGTTTTGTCCTTTGCAGGCATAGGACTCCAAAGAAAAATCAGTAATGACAACAAACAACCGGATTGGAACTATGATAATGCAATCCATAAAAATATTACGCGCGTGTAAACGGGGAAGCCGAAAACCGATATAGAGTAGGCAATCTTTAGTTAAACAATAAAAAGAAATGTTATGAAAAAATTTAAAATGCTACTTATTCCAGCAGCCTTAGCAATTGCTATCGGAGGTGCTTTTGCTACGACACTGGACATGGATCCATGTGAAACAGAAGCAAAATATGAAGATCCAGGATTACAGACACCTCTAACCGGTAGCGAGGTAGAGGATTGGAATTGTGTTCAAGCTACTTCTCAACACTGCTTCTATGTGCAGGATCCTAATACTGCTGAATCAATTCCTTGCCGGTCAGGAACAAGATTAGAAATAGACTAACTAATCTTTAAGGATGAATTGGTAGTTGAAATGGTTAGTAAAATACTAACCATTTCATATTATCCAGGTTTACTATTGGTTTAGATATTCCTTAATGAGTGTGACAAGTTCAGAGTAAGGGAGTTGTAATCCATTTGCTTGTAATATTCTACTTTCAGGATCTATAAACAAAAAGCTTGGTGCACCGGTCATTTTATTCGCTATTACAAAAGGATGCTTAGAGCCTAAACCATTGGTGTAAAGATTGACCACATTAGTTCCATCGGAAGTATATTGACCTGATTTTATGCTTCTTTCCCAAACAGCCCTGTCTTTATCAGCAGAAATGGAAAGAAATATTATATCCTTATTACCTTCAAATGCTTTAATGACTTTTGAAAATGTATTGGTATAATATGAGGCACATGCAGAGCAACCTGTGAACCAATAATCAATAAAGACATGCTTACCTTTAAAATCTGATAGGTGAATTTCCTTTCCCTGTTCATTTAATAAAGTAAAATTATATGCTAAGTTCCCCCTATTACTAAATCGCTTCATTTCCCTTAGCAAGTCTCTGTATTTATCTGTTTCAAAGCTACTTATTGCACTGTCCAATTGCTTTTCCACGTCCGATTTCAGATAGTTGTACCTGCCAAGCAAATAATAGGTAATGAGCCTCTCTGAGAGTAATCCAGTATATTTATTACCGACATAATCAAAATAGGATATGTCAGAAATTAACCCCAATGTAAGATCAATTTTATATTTGGTCTCTACTAGTTCTATAAAGCGAGGAGAGTTAATAATTGCAACATCTGAATGCTCATTTATCATTTCCTCAAAGTAGGACTCATAATGAGAATATAGACTTCGAAGAAAACCATCATCAAATACCGAATTTTCTGCTTTTTTGTAGTTATCATTATTGTTAAGATCTTGTATCTGGCTGTTCAATACTCTCAACCGACTTCTAATCATCCGATATTGGTCTTCAAGAAATTTGGAAACAACCGTCACCTGTACAAGCTGAAGTTCAATTGGTTTTAATCTGGTTGAATATTGTTGTATTAGCTTCCTTACATTCCAATACTGCCTTTCTTTATTTATTATTGCAAATACTACTCTTGACTCCTGATTGTTTAATTGTTTGTTTTTAAGCATCTTGAAGTAGTCAGATTGGATATGTTCCAATGTTCGACGCAATTCATTGAACAAATTCAATTTTTCACTTCCTTGACCGGAATAATGAATTAGACCAGCCTCGTTTATATTGATTTGAATGTTATCCCCTGGTAATAAAAAGCAGTTCAAGAAATCCCCCAACGGTTCGTAATTGTTCAGATCATTCGTTTCAGTGGTATATAGACAAAAGAAAACGATCTCCGAGGGAGCTTCTATAATAAACTCAAATAAGTTACCGTTGACAGCGGTCTTAATCTCCTTGGATGGCAGTGAGGAGTAGGCGGATCCCCCAGGACTAAAATCACCTTCCCAATATTGGAGTACAACCGTATCCGTATGATTATGCGTTTCAATTTGTCCGCTAATAGATATAGTATTGCCGTTTGTTATGCCTGATTGACCAAATACCTTTAAACAGATGGATAGCAATAATAGTGTGATGGTGATGGGTTTCATTATAGGTTTTGTTTTGTTTTCATTATAAATCAAAAGGTCGTATTGGAGCGGTCATTCTGAGGAATACCGGACAGTGCTATTTCGTCCGATGGAATTGGAAATATATACAATCTGGAATTTGGTTTCAATTCGTATTGAATTCCGTTCATTTCCCGCTGTAAGGTGATCGCCCTACCTTCTTTATTGAGTCTTCGCAAGTCTGACCAGCGCAGACCCTTTAACGCAAGCTCTTTGCGCCTTTCTTCCAACACCCATGTCAGCACTTCTTCCTTCGAGGTGGAGGACATAGGTGTAAATTCACCTGTTTCATACCTGTTTAAAAGCAACAGATTCAAATCATCTAATGCATCTGTGAGATTGTTCTTCCGGACATTGCATTCCGCTCGGATCAGTAGCATCTCACCTGTCGTTAAACCAGTAAATGGAGTTGTAAGGTCAATATGAATCCTTTTAAACCTTCCGTCAGGAAGAAAATAAATAACATTTCGCAGATCCTTACTATCATAGGAGCTTAGCAGACCTTCACTCACTTTAAAAGACGAAAATCCATAAAAAAAGAATGATGTTAAAAGTTGGCAACGTGAATGAAAGATAACTTCTTGATTTGTGTTTGAGAATGGCCTGTTAGTGGATTTGTCGAGGGTATTGAAGTCGATCAGGTCATCGTGGTACATCAGGCAACTGTCGGCGTACAACTCTGCCGAGGCGTATTCGCGCATACTGAGGTGCACTCTGGCCAGCAAGCCAAGTACGGCCGTTTTGGATGGGCGTGCGATAAAGACTGAAGGAAACTCCTGGTTTATTATCGCAGAGGACTTCTGGAGGTCAGAGATCAGATGCCCATAGCTGTCCGCCACAGAAGCACGCACGGTGACTGAATTAATATCGGCTTGCAGTTTTAATGGTACTCCCATATCTGAATCTGCGCTGGATGCATCGTAAGGTGGACTAAAGAGCTGTAACAGGTTATAGAAGGCCAATGACCGGAAAAACAATGCAGAAGCCTTTACATCACGATACTCATCCCTATTCTTATCCGTAACTTCGATCTCATCCAGCTTTTCTAATACCACATTGGCAATATGCACCTGCTGATATGGGATATTCCAGTCTTGTATACCGGTGCTGCCTTCAAAAATATCCTCCGCCCATATATAGGCATTGCGTTCTTTGGATGAAACAACAGTTTGCCAAAAATCGTACGACAACTGATAGTCGTCACAGGACAGCTCCCCGATATTTGGTGTGACATTCATGACAACGATATTATCAAGCAATGCCCTCAGATCTTCTAATGTATTGGGGATCTCTACAGTGCTTCGCGGTTTGGCATCCAAAAATTCTGACTTATCGCATCCGTGTAACAATACCGCACACAATATGACCAATAAAATTTGATTGTATTTTTTCATCGTAATAGTTCCTTTTTAAATCGTTTACAAATCCACTCTAATGCCCATTGCCACACTTCGTGCAGGAGGTACTATTGATATGTAGTCGGGGTCTATCGACTTGTCATTTGCCCGCCAAATCATGCCAAGGTTATTAGCATACATATACAGGTGTACCCGTCGGATGGGGATGGCAAGTTTACTAAACAGCTTATTGTCAAAGCTGTACCCTAGCTGAATATCCTCCAAGCGGATGTGTGAGGCATCTTCGGTCATAATATCCATAGTGTTATAGAATACATCCCTGTTTGTATTTGAAAGTGGATAGATCATAGAAGGTACAGTAGTATGGTCTTCATCTCCGGACTGCTGCCATCTCAACGCAAAATCGGCATGACCGTTTGGAAAGTTTCCGTTGGCATTATAGACGTTGTGGTATTGGATCGTATTCCTCCTGAATACATAGCCAAATTTGCCACTGACATTAAGAGAGAGGGATACGCCCTTATAGGCAAAGGTGTTCATCAGGCTGCCAAAAGTGACTGGCTTAGTGGATCCCTGATATACCAGATTATCATAGTCGTTTGTACTAAAGAAAGCCACATAGTCTTTGCTGATCTCACCATCCAGGTATCCTCTCGGGTCACCATTTTCCGGATCTAGACCTGCCCACTGAAAGCTATACAGACCAAAAAGAGGATATCCCTCATTGGGCTGAAAAAAACCATCCGTTGCATAGCCTCCAACGGTATTGGGTTTCAGCTTGTATTCAGTCACTTTATCCTTTACAGTACTCAGGAGAATATTGCTCTTCCATTTGAACGCTTTATCAATATTGACCGAATTGAGGACAATATCCCAACCTCTGATATCAATATCAGCCGTATTCAGTGTGAGTGTACTGAACCCGCTTGAGGGTGCAAAAGGGCTTTCTGCGATGAGGTCTGAGCTGTGTTTTCGATAATGGTCTATACTACCCGAAATCCTCGAACCGAACAAGGCAAAATCCAAACCGGCATTGACCTGTCTATTCCTTTCCCATCGGAGCATTTCATTGGGAGGATTTAGCAGGTTGCTGTAAGGCAGATTACCAATCGTTCCGATCAATCTCGTCGAAATGGTCGTTACGGCAGCAACGTTATTGGCTACATTGCCGCTGTAACCGTTGGTCAGCCGTAATCTCAGATAAGGCATCCAGTCTACCGAATAGAAATTTTCCTTGCTGATATGCCAGCTACCGCCGATAGACCACAGGGGTACTCCTTTTTTGTTCGCACCTACACCAAACAGGTTGGATTCATCTTTTCTGACACTCCCGGAGATTGCGTATCTGTCTGCATAGGTATAGGTAGCATTGGCATACATAGACAGAAACCTGTCTATGATTTTATAATAATTATCCGAATTGGTTATTCGTATATTCTGACTTGGATTGTGGTACTGCCGATGCAATGAAACAAAATCCATCACTGCAAGTCGTGTGGTCTCCTTGTTGTATCCATAGCGACGGTTGATATTGATGTCCCTGTTCACATCTCGCAGTTCACTTCCTGCGATTGCCATTATTGCATGCCTGTCACCAAATAACCTGTTAAAGTTTAGCTGCCCCCTGACATTATGAGAGATGTATGCCCTTGACGTTTTATCTAATATGCCGCTTTGTGGTATAGGGTATGGTATAGCCGAAGCCGGATTATAAAACCTGTTGATCATATCTCTGGCAAAATAGGTGTCCACACTATAGTGATCCATGACATCGGATTGGCCTGTACCGTACTGATAGTTGGCCGTCGCATCGAGTCCCTCAGTGATATGCAGCTTTATTCCGGTACTGATCCTGTAGTCTGTGAGATGAGTGGCATTGTCTGCGAGTTGAAGCTCCTCCAATGGCCTGTAGTTCCAATCAAGTAAGCCCTGATCGTTGAGGGATTCTTTATAAGCCTGCCGTAAACCAACCGGGACAACCATTGGATGGCCTGCTTCATCTGCAAGTTTTAAATAAGGATACTGTACCAGACCGAGCAGGCCCTTGTTATTATTGTCTGTACGACTGCGCTGAAAGTAGATGCCTGCGGACAGATCGAGGCGGTTGGGAATGATTTGAAATGTATTCCCCGAGTTTAGAGTGATGCGGTTGTATCCGTTTCGTATCCTGTTGTCCTTATTGTCATCAAGCCCCAATGATAAGTAATACTGTTGTCTTTGGCTGCCTCCGCTAAAACTAAGCGCATGTTGCTGGTTCACTCCGTTTCGGTAAAAGTGTTTGTTCAGCTCATCTCTGGTATCTGTGGCAGAGAGCAGTTGCTTCTGTCGACCGGCCTCTTCTGCTGTCAGAATACCGTCACGCTCTTTTATCAATAACTCTATATAAGGAGAAAGCAATGGTCTTGTGGCCAGGGTTTCTCTTGCCCTGTAAAAATTATTATCAAATAGAAACTGCTCTATCTCCATATATTCCGTAGAACTTAACCTCGATAAATAGTACAGGTCTTCCTTATCACTTATATTGACGTTAGAGTTGAGCGATACTTTGAGCGGTTGATTGTACTGTCCTTTTTTCGTAGTGATGACGATGACACCATTGCCTGCAAATGCACCCCATATCGCTGTGGCCGCAGCATCCTTCAGGACAGTGATGCTTTCCACGTCGTTTGGGTTGATTGTGGACAGATCGCCGTCATACGGAAAATTGTCGATTACGACGAGTGGTGAAGTGTTCGCGTTAATGGTGCTTCTTCCCCGAATGGAAAAATCGGATTCATTGGAATTTAGCGGTTTGTTTTTGTTAAAGATCAAGCCGTTGGTCACGCCGTCCAGCCTGTCTATCAGATTGGTGCTTACCCTTCGGTTGAGCAATTCATTGTCTATATGGACGTATGATCCTGTTGCCTGGGTGATGGGAATCTCCTGATAACCTGTATGCACGACATTGACTGTCGAGATTTGGCTTAGCTCATGTTCTAGGGTCACATTAATGGGACTCTGCACAGCAAGTATCTCAACCTGAGCATACCCCAATAAACGGAATACCAGAATGGCATTATCCGGTACATTGGTCAACTGAAATCTACCCGCAGTATTAGTCTGGGTCTGCTGTGTGTTGTTCCCTTTTATGGATACGGTTACATTAGCGAGTGGATTACCGAGCGTATCGATGACATTACCACTAACACTACGTTGCTGTTGATCTTCTTCGGCTTCTATACTTATGCTTCCTGTCTGACGCTGTGCATTTTTAGGCACGATGACTATAATCTTTCCCTTCACCTCATAAGTAAAGGGCTGATTGCTAAACAGGGATGGCAGTATCTCCGGTATTTCTTTGCCTTTGATATCCAGAGTGACCGGCCTGGCTGTTTTGACAAACTGCTCCCTGATAATAAAAGAGTAATCTGATTTTCTTTCCAGTTCCACCAGCACCGTTTTGAAGGCTTCGTTTTTTGCGCTGATGTCAATCTTTTGCGCTAATACACCTGCCGCAGCCTGGATAGTGAAAATAAAAGTAAGTATGAGCGTCAGTTTCATAGCCAGCAAATAAGTTGCAGGTGGTTTGCCGTCGGTGCGCTTCAGATGTGCAGATTTTACTGCACGCACGTTGGCATGAATAATATAATTCATTATATTTGATTGCTTGGTTTAATAAATTCTGTTACCTAGTCCGTAATGGTACTTATGTCGGGCAACGGCCGTCCCAAGAGCTAGTTGGGACGGCTTCTTTAAATTGCCGGACTAAACACCTGAAACAAAAATTCTAATTTCTTATCTTAATTTTCCTTCCCTCCTTTCTTAGCTTCATACCATAATTAAGTTCCAATGCTTCGAGTATCTCGGATAGTCTGGCATTGCGTTTCAATACGCCAAATACAGGCTCACCCTTTGGCATACCCGCCGTATCAAATTCGATGTCGTACCAGCGTTCTATCTGCCTGATTACGGTTATCAGATCCGCATCGTTCAGTGAAATCTGTCCGTTGCGCCATGCGATATAATCCTGTATATCTACCTGTCGTACATTGATAGTTTTATTGGTAGTCAAAGCCTGTTGTCCGGGTTTCATGACGACCGGGCTATTGTTGCGTTCTGTATTGATACGTATGCTTCCACTGACCAAGGTGGTGGCTGTAGCTGGTTCGTCATGGTATGCATTGACGTTGAACGATGTACCCAATACCTGTACCAGCTGGTCGTTGCTTTCCACGATAAAAGGCTGCTCTGCATTGTGCGCAACTTCAAAGTAGGCTTCGCCGCTCAACTGCACTCTGCGTTCGTCCCCCTTGAAGCTCATTGGATAATCCAGTCTGGATGCGGCATTGAGCCAGACTTTAGAGCCATCAGGTAAAGTCACACGGTATTGCCCGCCATTAGGTGTGGTAAGTGCGGCATATTCCACATTGTCCACACCTGTATCATCCAGCAGCGTACCATCATCATAGGTGAGTTTATCGCCTGTAATAATACCCTCCCTGTCTTCGCTCAAAGCAATAGTACGCCCATCGGCCAGAGTCAGGGTGGCACGGTTAGAGCCGGGTAATACATCGTCGCCATACACAGAGGTCAATGTAACCTGTGGTTTGTCCTTTGTAGTACTATACCAATAGATACCTGCTGATAGAAATACAAGAATAGCCGCTGCAACAGATGCGATGCGTAAATAAACTGATGAACGCCGTATTCTGACTGGTTGCTGGTCTTTAAGGAGCCGGATACGCCCAAACACGCGGTCAAGCGACACTTTGTCTGCCACTGTATCACTGTCCGAACGGTCTTGAAATACTTCTCCAATATAGCTTTCTATCAGGTCTTTGTCCTGTCCGCTTTGGATGTGCCTGATCAGGTTAACAACCTCATCCTCCGAACATTGGTTGTCACGGTATTTTTCCAGAAGCGATATAAGTTGTTCCTTTTTCATCGAGGCTTTTATAGTAGTACACTTTACGGGCTACTGTCATTACCTCCGTATGGAATTATTTTTCAGAAATTACATTTGCAGGTCAAAAGCGCTGCAAATGACGGCAACCATAACCGGGTTGGTCAGTTTGAGTTGTGTTTTTATAGATTTGGTCGCTTTCACGATATGCGCATTTATAGCTGCAACACTGCATCCCAGTTTTTCCGCTGCCTCCTGATAGCTGTGTCCTTCGATCTTGCAGAAGATAAAGACTTCTTTTCTTTTGGGCGGTAAGGCATCTATGGCTTTCCGGATAGCTTCGCTGCTTTCGGCATATTGCATGTCAGCTTCGACAGGGTTGTAACCTTCGGCAGACCGGGCAGCCAGATAAGCCGATACCTGGACTTCCAGTGTAGCCCTGCGCATATAATTATATACCTTATTCTTTGCTATTACGAACAGGTATGATTTAAAAGATCTGTCCGGGTCGATCTCCATACGGCTTTGCCATACTTTGATAAATACGTCCTGTAAAATATCTTCCGAAGTGTCTCTGTCCTTGAGCAGCTTCAATATACTGCCGAATACCGGTGAACTGTATAGGTTATACACCTGCTCAAAGGCACGTTCATCCCCCTCCCGCAGCTTTAGCAGCAGTTCCTTTTCATCAGACGGTATGGGGACATTCCTGCTCATGGCTGTATTATATATTATCGGCTTCTATGTCCAGTGATCCCGATATAGGGGTAGAGGGATCTGTTGGGTCATACAAGCCGTTGGCTTTGACCCTGATGTCCAGCCGCTTGCTGATACCGGGATTGGCAGGGGGCGTATAGTCTACGGGCAGCCTGTTTTTGACCGTGATATAGGCGCAATCCGCCAGAAATGCGGCATACCTGGCAGACATGCCGGATATATAGTTCTGCTGTGTCAGGGTCAGCGTGAAATTATCATCTAGCCAATCGCTGAAATCATCCCTGATCTGCACGGCTTCGGCTTCCAGTTCTATATCGGAGAGGGCGTAAAGCTCTGTGAGCTTCGTATCGATCCCTCCGGGGCTTAGTGGTGGTTTTGTTCCAGACATAACACAAAGGGTTGATTAGTAAAAGCTAAAATAAAGAATAATTTAAAATATATTAGAATAATTTTTTATTTTTCAGGGAGTTTAAGCTATTATGCTGCCGGCTGTGAACCCTGTGACTACATACCGCGACACCCAGTTCAGGGTGATTGGTGCCCTTACGGCAGCCCATTTCATGTCCGTATTTGGCGATGAACAGCCTTTAGGGGAGATACTGCTGTCTTTCAACTACTGGGTAGCGCTGGCCTGCGGAACGCTGATCGCCTTCGGTGTCATGTCGGTCGTGCGCTGTGCCACCCTATGGCTCGACAAGCGGTATGACTGGCTGGCACAGCCGTTACTGCGTGTACTATTGCAAGCCCTGTTCGGCTGGGTCATCCCTTCCTTTACCGCCTTTTTACTGGCAGCCCTTTATTTTGCGGCATTCGGGTTCAACATCCTGAACTCCCTCTATCTGCGCATTGACTTTCCGGTCATTGTATTGCTGATACTGCTGTTCAATGTGTATTACTTCTGCTACTACCTGTTTCAGCGCAAGCACCAGGAACAGGACAAGACCGAAACGGCTGCTGCCGACAAATCCGTGTTCATTGTCCATACTACAGCCCGAAGCATACCTATCCGGGTAGAGGAAATCTGCTATATCTGTATCATAGAGGGCAGTACCTTCCTGCGCACCTTCGGTATGCCCGCCATTCAGGATGCCTATGCAGTACCAGAAACGCTCAAAGACATGGAGGCATTACTGGACAGCCGCTTATTCTTCCGCATCAACCGGCAGATGATCGTCAGCTTCCATGCCGTAGCCGCCTTTCGTCCCGGCAAAGGCCAGAGCCTGGAAATCACCTTGCAGCCGCCCCTCCACGAGGGCAAAGCCAAAGACATGCCTGACCATCTCCAACGTCTGCTAACGGTCAGCGAAGAACGTGTAACGCCATTCAAAAAATGGATGGACAGATAGCCTTTTCCGGCCAAATGCTGCCTTTCAGAGACAAACGGTTTCAATAAATACTTTTCCTGTTCTAATTTCTGATTTGTCGCCGTGCCATGTAGTACGGCCCGTAGCTGTAAAAGGTGTATTTACCCCTTAAATTTCACCTCCGGTTTAAGGGCATTCACCTTCCAATATACGGCATTCAGCCACAAACCACCTATCAGGAGCCACAAACCCCTTGCGGTTAGGCTATACTTGCATCAGCCGGACAACCACCATGAAAACGCCGGATAACTAAAACAACAGTCGTATGAAACTAATCACCATCGAAGAAGAAGCCTGGAACCGGCTCAATGAGCGGATCAGGGCAATCAGCGAACACATCCTGAAACAGAAAGACCGGAGCTATATAGCCAGAGGCCGCAGGTTGGACAGGGACAGGTAAATGCAGGCAATAGTGCCATAACCCCATAAAATCTAACGATATGAACATTGACAAAATGGAATTTGTATCATGGATGCAAAGGATTATTGACCGGCTTGACATGCTCGAAGGCCATATAGGCGATCTGGAAAAGAAGCGAACCAGCATCGACGGCGAAGAGCTGCTGGACAACCAGGACTTGCTGCAAATGCTCAAAATCAGCCACCGCTCCCTTCAGCGGTACCGCTCATCAGGCAGGCTGCCCTACTATACCATCAGCGGCAAGCTGTATTACAGGCTGTCGGATGTACACCAGTTTATTCGAAACTGCTTCAATGCACCTCTGCAACGCACTAAGGACAACCCATGACAAGCAGCGCCTTTCAAAGACGGCTGCCGCCGGAGCGTACCCGCAGCAGTTACTTTCGGACAACAATAATTTAATTCAAAAACAGCAGAATCATGAGTGAACAGACAACACAACAACCACAGCAACAGTACCCCGAACAGCTTTCGGATGTGCTGCTGGTCATGAATAAAGAGAAAAAGAAGATCCAGGCCGTCACGGGCGTGGACAAGGACGGCAACCTGACCACCGTCGCGCCCACAAAGAAAAACCTGAGTGATTTCATGCGGGTGGACAAGAGCGGAGACCTTTTTTCCAACTTCTTTGCCAATTTCTTCAGGCAGCTCAAAGATCCTGCCCGCTTCTCCTTCTTCAAAGTACCAGCATCGGAGGCTATTGATACCGCCAAAGAAATGCAGAAACAGGTAGATGCACCTACCAAAGAGGGCAAAGCGATTATGGCAAAGCATGAGGTAAAAGAGCCAAAGGAACAGCAAAATAAAAAAAATATGGAAGCAAAACAGACAGCGCCTGATACTACACAGGCGACATCGGAAACAAACGAGTACCGTTTCAAACCGGAGCAGATTGACTGGGAAACCATGAACAATCTGGGATTGAGCAAGGAAAGGCTCGAAAAAGCAGGCGTAATGGACACCCTGTTAAGAGGGTTTAAAACCAATATACTGATGCCCATCAGCCTCAACCTCGGCACAGCCGTTACCCGCATGGATGCAAGGCTTTCCCTGCAATCTGGTGAAAATGGGAATGCAGTAGTCGCTATTCATGGCATCCGTAAAGAGCCGAACCTTAACACACCTTTCTTTGGTCATGAATTTACCAAAGAGGATAAAGATAATTTGCTCAAAACCGGGAACATGGGGCGTGTGGTAGATTTGACCAACCCCAAAACAGGCGAAAAAATACCGTCCATTATCAGCGTGGACAAACTGACCAACGAGCTGATCGCCCTGCGTACAGATTTTATCAAAATACCCGAAGAGATAAAAGGCGTAAAACTCAATGCAGTACAAAAGCAAACTTTGCTGGATGGCAAGCCGCTCCATTTAGAGGGCATGATCTCCAAAAAAGGCGAACCGTTCAGCGCCCACGTACAGTTCAATGCGGATAAAAGGTATGTTGAGTTCCTGTTTGACCGGAGCAATGCGAACAGACAAACCCAAAGCCAGCAGACGGGCCAGCAGCAGGCACAGCCACCGTATGAAGCACCACGCACATTCAGGGGCAAAGAACTGACCGGCCAGCAATATGAAAAGTATAATGCAGGCTTAACGGTTTATATGGATGGCTTGATTGATAAGAAAGGTGAAAAATATCAGGGCTACATCACCTTTAATAAGGAAACCGGAAAGGAGCAATTTTCATTCACTAACCCAAACAAGCTGAAAGATAAGATACAGCCTACCGAAGCGCACAAAACACAGACTGCGGTCAATTCAGAGGGTAAGACCAACGAAGCGACCAAAAACAGTCCTGAGCCATTGCAAAAAGGCCAGCAAAGACCTAAAAATGAAAAGCAGCAGGCACAGCAAGAAAAACCTAAAGCTCCGGCAAAATCAAGAAGCAGAAAAATGAGTTAGCCATGAAAACAATCTTAGCAGAAAAACCAAGCGTAGCAAGAGAAATTGCCGCCTTGTTGGGAGCCACCGATAAAAAGGACGGCTTCCTGACAGGCAACGGCTATTATGTGACCTGGGCATTCGGCCATCTGATCGGATTGGGAATGCCCGAAGATTACGGGATTGCGGGATTTGACAAATCGTCACTACCCATACTGCCGGATCCGTTTATACTGACCGTCCGCAAGGTCAGAAAAGATAAGGGCTATACTACCGATCCGGGCGCACTGAAGCAGCTAAAAGTCATCAAAGAGCTGTTTGATAAAAGCGACAGCATTATCGTGGCTACCGATGCCGGACGTGAGGGTGAACTTATCTTCAGGTATATTTACGAGTACCTAAAATGCCAAAAACCTTTTCAGCGTTTATGGATCAGCTCGCTAACCGAAAAAGCCATCAAGCAGGGTTTTGACAACCTCAAAGACGGCTCCGCATTTGACGGTTTGTTTCAGGCAGCGCAAGGTAGAAGCCGTGCCGACTGGCTCGCAGGCATCAATGCCACACAAGCATTGAGCATTGCCGCAGGGCGTGGCGTGTACTCGCTCGGCAGAGTGCAGACGCCCACACTGGCTCTGGTCTGCAAACGGTATTTGGAAAACAGGAATTTTACCGTCAAAAAATACTTTCAGATCCAACTGAAACACCGCAGGGAATTTGTGGATTTCAAAAGCCTGTCCACCAACAAATGGGATGACCGGAAGCAGGCTGAAAATGCCTTACGGTCTGTACAACGTCAAAACACCGCAACGGTCATCGCTGTGGACAGCAAAACTGTGACGGAGCAACCACCTTTGTTATTTGACCTCACAGGCTTGCAGAAAGCAGCCAACAAAACGCTCAGTCTGTCCGCCGAGGAAACGCTGAATATTGCGCAAAGCCTATACGAAAAGAAGTTTATATCCTACCCCCGCACCGGCAGCAAATACATACCCGAAGATATGTGGGCTGACATCCCCGACCTCGTCAGGACCATACAGGACGATGAGCGTTTCAGGCAAGCCGCATCCGGGCTGAAATGGGGGCGTTTCAATAAGCGCATAGTGAATGATGTAAAGGTAACAGACCACCACGGACTGCTCATTACGGACAAGATGCCTTCTGCCCTCAGCGCAGATGAAACCAAAGTGTATAATATGATCGCTTTCCGTCTGCTCGAAGCCCTTTCACAGCCCTGTGTCAAAGAAATGACCGATGTAGTCTTACAGGCTTCCCACTATGAGTTTACAGCCAAAGGGTGTAAGGTCATGGAACCCGGCTGGCGTTCCGTTAAAGGCAGCTTTACCGGTGAGGATGCAGAGCCTTTGGAAGAACTGCCCCAACTGCATAAAGGCGATGAGCTTAAAATAAAGGAAGCCTCCGTTCTGGAAAAGAAAACCAAACCGCCCGTACTCTATAACGAAGCCGGCTTGCTGTCAGCAATGGAGACCGCAGGAAAGGACATCGAAAATGAGGACGAACGCAAAGTCCTGCAACATATCGGCATAGGAACCCCCGCTACCAGGGCTGCCATCATCGAAACCCTGTTTAAAAGGGATTATATCAGGCGTGAAAAGAAATCCCTGATCCCAACCGAAAAAGGGTTGCAGGTCTATGAGCTGGTCAAAGACCGCAAAATTGCCGATGTGACTTTGACCGCCGAATGGGAACTGGCCTTGCAGAAGATAGAAAACAACGAAGCCGATGCAGGGGATTTTCATAAGGATATGGAAAGCTATGCTACATCCATTACACAGGAATTGTTGAGCATGGCGATTGCCAGAGAAAAGCATCCAGAATTGACCTGCCCCAAATGCAAAAGCCAGCAATTGCTCATCCGTGACAAGCTTGTCAAATGCCCTGATGAGGCTTGTAGCTGGTTGCAGTTCTGCAATGTGTGCGGTGTACAGCTGAGCATGGCCGATATAACAAGCCTTGTTAGCAAAGGTAGAACTCCACTTATCAAAGACATGAAAAGCAAGGCCGGAAAGAAATTTGATGCCTGTATCGTGCTGAATGAACAGGCCGAAAGCACCTTTGAATTTGAAAAGAAGAACAGAAAATGATTATTGCAAGCAAACATAGCGGCGATAATCGCCGTCATTTTAAGATATTGTAAACAATCATCATAAAAATATATTCATGTCGAAATATTTACTTATTTTCGACACGATTAAAAAACCATGTCGAATGATACGACATTAATATTGCACATATATGATTAAATCAAAACATCTATAATTAATTTATTTTAATAAAGACATACCTTATAAGGAACTACAGATATACCATTACTGTAACACCAACCATTTTAAGGTAAGCTGTCAACCTGCCATATCAACCATCAGCTGATTGATATTTTAAGCTGACAGATAAGATTGAGAAAGCTCTCTTCCGGGAGCTTTCTTTTTTTTAGCCTTTTGACGCCTCTAATGACTCTTTTCTGAACGTTTTCAATAGTTTCTCTAGGTCAAGCGAAGCCTTACGCGCTCTTGTACCTGCGGCTTTGTTACCTTTTTCTGCCTGTAATTGCGCATCGGCTTTCAATGCCGCATACGTTTCGTCAATCTTTTCGATCAATGCTTTCATTTTAGTAGTGGATTAATTTGTATGTGTACAAACATACATTTTCTGATCCGGATAAGATAAAAATACGCCAAACACTCCCTCCTAAAGCCAAACCCGGCCACATGCAGAAGCCAGCCATTTCTGTCTGATACATTAGCTGTCACAAAAAAATGAGCTAAAAAAATTGAACCGTGGTGGCTGACAAAGGGAAACAATATGATTTAATCTACGCTGATCCTCCGTGGCATTTTAATGTCCGGAGCAAAAAAGGGACAGGCCGGAGTGCTGAAAAGCACTATCAAACCCAAAGTATAGCATTTCTAAAAGGTATGAATATCGGAGCCTTGTGCAAACAAGATTGCACACTGTTGATGTGGGCAACCTTTCCCTGTCTCGAACAGGCTCTGGAACTCGGTAAAGCATGGGGATTTACATTCAAAACGGTAGCCTTTACCTGGGTAAAAACGAATAAGAACAATGACAGAATTTTTGTTGGAATGGGCTATTACACACGGGCTAATGCAGAGATAGTCCTGCTGTTTACGAAGGGAAAGCCACTCAAAAGGATTGCAAAAAACATTCCACAGGTACTTTTGGCGCCCCGTGGACAACATTCAGAAAAACCGGAAGAAATCAGAAAACGGATTGTCCGTCTTTTTGGCGATGTAGCGAGAGTGGAACTGTTTGCAAGGCAAACCTCATCTGTCGGCAACCGGAATATTTTTGACGGTTGGGACGTGTTTGGTAACGAAGTCGATAATTCTATAATTATACCTGAATAACAGCTATTGCGACAAATCCTGCCTTTCAAAGCCACACCCGGACGGTCATCCAATGTCATTCACTTTAGTTTTTAATTTCAGGCTTTAAGCAAAATTCTAAACTAAAATCATTATGAGTACACCACAAAAAGTACTGTCATATTTCAGATTACGACTACAAGAACTTCTCAATTCGAGCTTTCCCGAAAAAGCCCATGACCAGAATTTCATTGACCAAAGGTCGTCATGGGCAGCCAATGCTTACGAGGGGGCTTTCCTTTCAGGAAACACTGTTGAGCAGTGCAATGAAATAGCCAACTCTATTCTCTTTGAAAACCTGCACTTTTCAAAGTTTGATACGATTTTTCAGGTGGTCTGCAATGAGTTTGATACCCTGATGGCAGACGAAGAGCTGTGGCCGTTTGCACTTAAAATGTTTCCTGTCTGTGAACCTGTTTTTTCCCGATATGAACTAACCGATGATTTCGCTTACACCTACGAGTATGATGCTCTTTATACCGAATTAACCGGAACCATCGCAATATGGATTGAGGAAAATGGGCTTCAGTAAAAGGCAACATCTCCTGCACAATATCGAAGCCCTGCGGATTGCTTTCCGGCTGGAAAAGGAGAAACGGCAAGCGACCGCAGAAGAAAAACTGCTAATGATGCGTTACAGCGGATTTGGCGGTCTTAAATTCGTATTGAACCCCATTGCCAATGAAACAGACATCAACCATTGGCGGAAAACAGAGTACGACCTTTTTCCGGTTACACAGCAACTCCACCAACTATTAAAGGAAAATTCTACCGACGAAAAGGAATACCGCCGATATGTGGACAGTATGAAAAGTTCGGTGCTGACCGCTTTTTATACACCACCGCAGGTTATTGATGCCATTTCTGAAACCTTGCGTGAAAGCGGTCTGAACATTGACAAATTCCTCGAACCCTCCGCAGGTATCGGTTCTTTTGTTCAGTCTTTTGCAGAGAGCCAAACGAAAATTACTGCTTACGAAAAGGACTTGCTGACAGGAAAGATTTTAAAACAACTCTATCCACAAAGCAATATCCGCATAAGTGGATTTGAAGAAATTTCCGAAAAGGAACAAGGTACTTATGATGTCATCGCCAGTAATATCCCCTTCGGCGATACCTCCGTGTTTGACCTTTCGTATTCCCGAAGCAAAGACCCTGCTAAAGTACAGGCAGCCCGAAGCATCCACAATTATTTCTTTTTGAAAGGAAATGATATGCTTCGTGAGGGCGGTTTGCAGGTATTCATTACCTCACAGGGTATTTTAAACAGCCCTAAGAATGAGCCAATACGCAGGGCTTTAATGGAAAATAACGATTTGGTATCAGTAATTCGTTTACCCAACAACCTGTTTACGGAGTATGCAGGTACGGAGGTAGGAAGCGACCTGATAATCCTGCAAAAGAATTCTGCAAAGCAAAGTCTGACCGGAAGGGAAGATTTGTTTTGTCAAAGCAATAAAACCGGATATGGCACACCCGGCAATGCGATATTCAATGATGGTGCAAGAATTATTCATACGCATTGGAAAGTAGATACCGACCCTTACGGGCAACCTGCAATAATCTATACGCACGAGGGTGGCGTTGATGGCATTGCAAAAGGCCTTAAACAAATGCTTTCCGATGATTTTGGAAAACATCTGAATTTGGATTTGTATAAAGGCGAACGGAACGATGAGCCTGTCGTACAAATTCCGGTTGAGCCAAAGGCAACACCTACGGTTGTTGAACCTCTTATCACTCAGCAAAAGCCGCAACCTGCACCAACTCCGGTAATTCATCAGGAAAGCCCACAGGAGCAAAAACAGCTAAGCATTTTCGACCTGTTTGAAAATGCTGGCGAACCTGTAATGACGGTTGATCCACCCAAAAGAACCACGCAAGCCAAAGGACATACCGCTAAGAAAAGACAAGGTGCAGCAGGCCGTCAAACCAACTTGTTCGGTAGCGCAAGGCAACAGCCTTATACACCTCCTGTATCAAACGGTACGGTCAACAGAGCTTCACAACCGAACGGTACAAGACAGGAAGTAACCGGTGATTTGTTTTCGCAAACAGACGGTATTGCCCAAGTTGAAAATCCCGCGATTACCAACACCATTCCTGAACCTGCACCGTATAGCGGTAAAATCCAACCGTTTCACCGAAACAATTGTCTTGTGCTAGATAACGACTGGGTGGGTCATATGCAAGAAGCAGATACAAAAGACGGTACGGCTGTTTTCCACGCACTTAATTTATCTTCCGCACAGCGGACAAGAGCCGAAGCATACATTGCTGTTCGTGATGTTTACCACGAGCTATACTTGAAAGAAGCTGAACTACAAACCGAACACAAAACAGAAAGAGAAAACCTTAACCGCTTATACGATGCCTTTGTAAAAAGATACGGAAACCTAAACAGCGCCGATAACATTAAGCTAATAAAAACAGACAGTGCCGGAAAGGAAATACCATACCTGGAACGTGTGGTCGGTGGCGTGATACACAAAGCGGATATTTTCAGCCGTCCTGTAAGTTTCTCAACCGCAACCATAACAACAGACAATCCCGAAGAAGCTTTAGCGGCTTCGCTGAACAAATACGGAAGCGTGGATTTGGATTATATGTCCAAAATCAGCGGTATGCCTGACGATGCCCTGAAAGAAGCCCTGTACGGGCGAATTTTCTACAATCCTTTACAAAAGGATTACGAAATAGCCGAACGCTGGATTGCGGGTAACGTAGTAGAAAAAGCACAAGAGGTGCAAACCTATCTCAAAAACAATCCCGATGATGCCCAAGCCAAACAAAGCCTTGCGGTTTTAGAGGAAGCCCGACCAAGACGTATTGAGTTTGAGGAACTCGATTTTAATTTGGGCGAACGCTGGATACCCACAGGTATTTATGCCCGTTTTGCTTCGCACCTGTTCGATACGGAAGTGAATATCCATTACTCCGAAAGCTCAGACGACTTTTCAGTATCCTGTAAACAAAAGAATGTTCATATATGGGACAAATATGCGGTAAAGTCGCAGAGCCGGACATTTGACGGTATTGCCCTGCTTAAACACGCCCTCGTAAATACCGTACCTGATATAACCAGGAAAATAATCGTTGACGACAAGGAAGTAAAGGTGCGTGATATGGAAGCCATACAAATGGCAAACACCAGGATTGACGAAATCCGTACCGCCTTTACCGATTGGCTTCATGCCCAAAACAATGAGTTTATAAACAGGCTGACCGACCAATACAACGACACCTTTAACTGTTTTGTCCGTCCGAACTACGACGGCTCACATCAGGATTTCCCGGGACTAAACCGAAAGGCATTGGGCATTCAGGATTTATATTCTAGTCAAAAGGACACCGTTTGGATGATAAAGCTGAACAATGGCGCTATCTGCGACCACGAAGTAGGTGCCGGGAAAACATTGGTTATGTGTACGGCTGCACAGGAAATGAAACGTTTGGGCTTAGCCCACAAACCGATGATTATAGGATTGAAGAGCAATGTTCACGAAATTGCCGAAGCCTATCGCACTGCTTATCCACATGCTAAAATTCTGTTTCCGGGCAAAGAAGATTTTACACCACAAAAACGCCTGCGGATTTTCGGTGATATTAAAAATAATGATTGGGACTGTGTGATATTGACACATGACCAGTTCGGTATGATACCGCAATCGCCCGAAATCCAAAAAGAAATCCTCGAAATAGAACTGGACAGCGTAGAACGAAATCTTGATGCTATGCAGGAACGAGGTGCTGAAGTAACAAGAGGTATGCTTGCCGGAGCTGTCAAACGAAAAGAAAACCTCCAAGTCAAACTCAAAACCCTGCAACACGATATTGATAACCGCAAAGATGATATTGTGGATTTTAAGATGATGGGCATTGACCATTTATTCATTGATGAAAGCCACCAGTTCAAAAACCTGATGTTCAATACACGCCATAGCCGTGTTGCAGGATTGGGTAATGTGGACGGCAGCCAAAAAGCCTTAAACCTGTTGTTTGCTATCCGCACCATTCAGGAACACACCAACGCAGATATGGGCGCAACCTTTCTTTCGGGAACGACAATCAGCAACTCTCTTACGGAACTTTACTTATTGTTCAAATACCTACGGCCACGGGCATTGGAAAAACAAGGTATCAACTGTTTCGATGCTTGGGCGGCTATCTATGCCCGAAAAACAACCGATTATGAATTTTCTGTAGCCAATAATATCGTGGCAAAAGAGCGTTTCCGCTACTTTATCAAAGTGCCGGAGCTTGCACAGTTCTACTCTGAAATTACAGATTACAGAACGGCAAAGGATATAGGCATTGACCGTCCTAACAAGAATGAGGTACTTTACAATATTCCGCCTACACCTAACCAAGCTGTCTTTATCCAAAAGTTGATGGACTTCGCAAAGTCCGGTAATGCCACCTTACTAGGAAGACCTCCATTATCTCCATCAGAAGAAAAAGCAAAGATGCTCATCGCAACGGATTATGCCCGTAAGATGTCTTTGGATATGCGGATGATAGACCCAAGTTATGGTGACCACCCCGATAACAAGGCTTCACATTGTGCCAATAATATTGCCAATTATTACAACAAATTCAATGCACAAAAAGGAACGCAGTTCGTGTTCTCGGATTTGGGAACATACAAGCCGGGCGAATGGAATGTATATGCTGAAATAAAACGCAAGCTCGTGGAAGAACACGGCATACCTGCGAATGAAATCCGGTTTATTCAGGAAGCCAAAACCGATAATCAGCGTAAAGAGCTTATCAAAGATATGAACGAGGGCAAAATACGTGTGCTCTTCGGCTCCACGAGTATGCTCGGAACGGGTGTGAATGCACAGAAAAGAGCCGTTGCAGTTCATCACTTAGATACGCCGTGGCGACCGTCCGACCTTGCCCAGCGTGACGGTCGGGCTATCCGCAAAGGCAATGAAATTGCTAAACACTTTGCAGATAATAAAGTAGATGTGATTATCTATGCCGTTGAAAAATCATTGGATAGTTATAAGTTCAATTTGCTGTTCAACAAACAACTTTTCATCGATCAATTAAAATCCAACAATCTCGGTAAGCGAACGATTGATGAGGGCAGTATGGACGAAAAATCGGGAATGAACTTTTCGGAGTATGTGGCTATCCTGTCGGGTAATACCGACCTGCTGGATAAAGCGAAAATAGAAAAACAGATAGCAGGGCTGGAAAGCGAAAAACAGGCGTTCAACCGTTCTAAATCAAGTGCCAGATACAAATTGGAAGATTACAAAGAAGAACTTAACAAAGCTCAATCCCGATTTGACCGTATGAGCCTTGATTGGGAAAATTTACAGCAACGCCTGCAAAAACGGCAAGACGGCACGGTTATAAACGCTGTTCAGTTGGACGGCCTGCCACCAAACGCAAACGTCAAACAGATTGGAGAAAAGCTCAACGAGCTTGCGGACAAAGCCCGTACCGGAGGGCAGTATGAAGAAATCGGAAGCCTTTACGGTTTTCAGCTTTTGGTAAAAACGGAAGTATCAGAAAAAGAAGGAATGGATATACGGGTAAACCGATTTATGGTACAAGGCGAAGGAAATATCAAATATTCCTATAACAACGGTATCATCGCTAAAGACCCCGAAACTGCATCATTGAACTTTTTAAGGGCACTGGAAAAACTGCCCGGCTATATAGATCAAGAGCAAAAGAAGATTACGGAAATTCAAAAAGACCTCCCTGTACTTCATGACGTGGTTAATGGAATCTGGGCTAAGGAAAGCCGGTTGAGCGAACTCAAAATAGAATTGGCTGCTGTGGAGCGGAAGATACAGCTATCTATTACACCGGAACAAAATGAAGAACCTGCGAAACAGGTTGAGAAAAAGCAGGAAGCTCCCCAAAATTCTGAAAGTATTGTAAGGACAAAAGGTGTCCATCTCCCGCGTGGTATATTATAACCAAAGGGGGCTGAACCTCCCTTTGGTTTTATAAAATGAAATATGACGCATTAAGGTTAATTATTCTATTTATTGGATGATATGTTTATACAAAACAACCTTTGTTTTGTATAAACATATATTTTTGTATATTTGAATGATATTTTACGCATTATAAGCAAAAACAGACGTTATGAATGATTTGTCACACATTTCATCTCTGAGCGATGCAGCCATCATCAGGGCGATAGGCGAATTTATAAAGGCTAAGCGGATAGACAGCAATCTCACCCAAGACGAAGTGGCGGAACAGGCAGCGGTAAGCAGGTCTACCTTAAGCCTGATGGAACGGGGCGAAAACACGGCACTTATCAATCTGCTGAAGGTGCTGAGGGTACTTGATGCGCTTTATGTACTTAACCTGTTTACGGTTACAGAACCTATAAGCCCGTTACAGCTGGCAAAAGAAGACGAGAAAAAACGCAAAAGGGCTTCACGAAACAATAAACCAAACGACAAAGCATATACAGAATGGTAAAAACAGCTTTTGTAAAATTATGGGGTAAACGGATAGGTGCTCTTGCCTGGGATGAAAAACAAGAACTTGGTTTTTTTGAATATGATAAAAAGTTTAGCGAGGGCAACCTCAATGTAGCCCCTGTAAAGATGCCTTTAGGCAACCGTATATATGCTTTCCCGGAGCTGAGAGGATCCGGTACTTTCAAAGGATTGCCCGGATTGCTGGCAGACGCGCTCCCCGACAAATATGGTAATGAGCTGATCAATATATGGCTTGCACGGAACGGCCGTGCGGAAAATTCGATGAACCCGGTTGAGCTGCTGTGCTTTATCGGCAACAGAGGAATGGGCGCACTGGAATTTGAGCCATCTACCCTGACAACTAAAAGCAGCGGAAAATCACTGGAGCTTTCGGATCTGATAGAGACTACGATGAAGCTGCTGGACAACAGGAAACAGTTTGAAGCGCATACCGATCACGACATGCAGGATGTTCTGCTGGACATCCTGAAAATGGGTACCTCAGCAGGCGGAGCCAGACCCAAGGCCATCATCGCCTACAATGAAGCTACAGGGATGATCAGGTCGGGACAGACACTTCAAAAACAGGGATACGAGCATTGGCTGATAAAGTTTGACGGTGTAAACGATACACAGTTTGGCGCCACTCATGGATATGGGCGTGTCGAAATGGCTTACTACAAAATGGCAGTCGATACAGGCATTGAGATGATGGAAAGCCGCCTGATCGAAGAAGAAGGACGGGCGCATTTTATGACCAGGCGCTTTGACCGGCGCAATGGTAATGAAAAGCTGCATGTGCAGACATTCTGCGCCATACAGCATTATGATTTCAACCAAACCTCCAGCTACAGCTACGAACAATTGTTCCAAACCATGCGGCAGCTGAAACTAAGCTATGCCGAAGCAGAACAGATGTATCGAAGGATGGTGTTCAATGTATTTGCCCGCAACTGTGACGACCATACCAAGAATTTTGCTTTCCTGATGGAGGCGGATGGAAGGTGGAAGTTGGCGCCGGCCTACGATATATGCCATGCCTACCGCCCGGACAGTGAATGGGTAAGCCGACACAACCTGAGCATCAACGGAAAAAGAAAGGATTTTGTAAAAGAAGATCTGCTGGACATCGCTAAACAGAACTCCATCCGAAATCCAGAAGGCATCATTGCCGAAGTGCTGGATACGGTATCCAAATGGATGGATTACGCACAGTCCTGTAATGTAGAAGAACGGCTGGCTGAGGCAATTGATGCCACTCTTATAAAAGCAATATAAAAGCAAAGGATTACCTGCAAGCAGGTAATCCCTACACAATATTCAATTAAGGGAATGCTTTACAGATAAAACAGATAGCTACTCCTGTATCAGATGCTGCAAGTCCGGGTCGTTCTTTATACGTTCCATTTCACTCTCGACAATATGCAGAATGTCTGATTTTATCCGCCTGTAATTGGCTTCAATCTCCTGCTTCATGTTATCTGTTCCGTTCTGATCAACAAAGGATAAGATTTCCGGTATCTTCTGATACGCTTTGGTTTCTGCCGAAACCTTTTCATTATCAACCACAATTTCGGCGTGAAATATCTTTTGCTCGATACGCTCATCAAAGTTATCGGAAACAGAACCAACGAACATACCTTGTGTTAAGGTTGAAATTTTAGACGCCGGGATAAGGCTGTCTAACTGTGTAGATATGGAAGTAGATTTATCGTTGCGGTTTATCGTCATACTTTGGCGTTTCTGCAATACTTTACCAAAACGTTCCGAAAGGCTCTTTGCCGTCTCGCCAACTACCTGACCACTGAAAATATTACCAACGGTATTTTGGATAACCTTGCTTTCCTTGTCGCCATAATCACGGGTTAATTGTGAAAAATCCTGAAACCCCAGGCAAACAGCAACCTTATTGCTACGTGCCGTTGCGATAAGGTTGTCCAGTCCCCGAAAATATATCGTCGGCAACTCGTCAATTATAACGGAACTCTTTAATTGTCCTTTTTTATTAATGAGCTTGACAATCCTTGAATTATACAAGCCCAATGCTGCCGAGTAAATATTTTGCCGGTCGGGGTTATTTCCGACACACAGTATCTTAGGCTCTTGTGGGTTGTTGATGTCCAGTGAAAAATCATCCCCTGTCATTACCCAATACAATTGCGGGCTGATCATTCTTGACAGGGGAATTTTAGCCGATGCAATCTGTCCTTGTAACTGGTCTTGTGCGCCGCCTTGCCAGGCATCCATAAAAGGCGACAAATAATTTTCTAAATCGGGATATGAAGTCAAAATCGTGAATACGTCTGCGTATTTTTTATTCAGCAATTCTATGGCATGGGGAAACGTGCAATACTTACCGTCCTCATAGATTTTCAGATACCAAATTATTGCTGCCAATAATATAATTGGGCTTTCCACGAAGAAATCTCCTTGCTTCTGTATCCAGCTGCGGTTAAGGTTTAGCATGATGGTGTAAGCCGCTTCGTAGGCATCGGATATGTCTGTCATAAAAGCCGGGTTAAGCGGATTGCACCGATGGCTCCGGCGTGGGTCATCAAAGTTGATGACATAAAACTTTGGCTGCACTTTGTATTTATGCATGTACTTCAGTAAATGGTTGTAGGCAATGGTGGAAAGATCATCAAACTTAAAATCATAGATGTACATACTGAAACCTTTCTCAATTTGCTGCTTGATATAATTGTTTACAATAGCATAGCTTTTACCGGAACCTGGAGTTCCAAGTACAATCGTTGCCCTGAATGGGTTTACAATATTTATCCAACCATCATTCCATTTACCTTTGTAATAAAACTTTGTGGACAGATTGACCGAGTATTCATTTTCCAACAACTTTGTTTCCTGCCGGAAGCTTTCGTTTTCATTATTGAATACGTCGTCCATCAGATTATTGCGAAGCAGTCTGCTCATCCATACGCCTGCAACCATTAAAGCGATATAGCCTAAACCCGTGGTTAGGATATACAGAAATGTAGCGGTGTTGAGCGGTAGCTTTAGTAAAGGAAAATTCAGAAAGAACAGGACAAAACCAATGGCTAAAGCAATATAGATTTTAGGCCAGGTTATCTTTTCATTCTTTACGCCCTTAGTTCCCAGACAGCTTAATGCCAATAAGACCAGCGCAAAAATTTTGGTGTAAAGCGTGTGTGTAAAAAGCCCTGCGGTGCGGTTAAAATTGGTGAGTATCTTACCGATAATCTCTAATGTCCATCCACGTTCGGCAAAGAACCCGAAGCAAAACCAATAGAAGTGCATCAACACAATAAGGATGCTTACCGCTCTCATAAAAGCCATAATCTTGGCTAAGCCTCTTAAATCGTCTTCTCCCTGCATCTTTAAAAATTTTAGTGATGCCAGCCAATTTAAAAGTAGCGTACTACGGCTTAACCAAAGCGGTGTCGGACGGCTTTTAGTGGCAGTATTTGGCATCGGGTTGGCTCATTGATACAGAAACAAAAGTTTATTGCTGTCTTCCCGGACTTTTGCGTTTTCCCTTTTTCTTCATGCGGTTGGCAAACGCCTGTTCCTCGTAATCCTCGCCTTGTGCTTCGGGCAACAAACCGCCCAATCCGTCTATCCATCCGAAATCATCGGAAGGTTGCGCTGCATTCAGGAAATCAAACAACTTATGGGTTTCTTCTTTTTCTTCCGCATCGCCTTTGCCTGTGGGTTGCAATGGAGCTTTGATTCTGGTATTTTCAGTATCCTGACGTTGCTCAACAGCCTGCTCTTTCCACCAATCGTTGAATACATTGGCAGAAAGATTTTTGTCTAACTGTGAACCGTTCCAAACGCTGCGGCTTTCGTGGTCTATAAACGTCATCCCGTAAATGCGCCCCTCATCAGTGCGCCGTACCACGGTATTGATGCCCTGCTCCATGAGTTGCTTTTTAAAACCGGCTTCACTGGTTGCGGTGTGCATGGCAGCTTCAATAGTATTTTTAAGTATGGCTCTTGCGGGGTCTTTTTTCATTTGCTCCTTAGCCTGTGCAAAGTGCTTTTGCAATTCCTCCAGTCCTGCGTGTTTGCCAAAGCGTGAAGCCTTAAAAGGGTTGCTGGCTTTTTCTCCCTGTTCGTTCAGGGCAAAATATACCAGCCCGTTCTTTGGCTGTCCGTGCAACTCGCCTTTGACTTCCTCTGCCGTAATATTAAAAAGCGAAAGCAAGGCATTATATGCTCCGAGGCTTGGGTGTTGGTAATATTTGGGCAGGTGTCGCACCACCGATGCAACCTGGCTCTTAACTTCTCCGGCTCTGTAATCCACCGGACGGAATACCTGCTCGTTTCCTGTGCGCTGTTTTTCGGTGGCGGGTATCAGGTTGTACTTTTGTTCCAACGCCCTGCAAGCATCCATTGAGCGCAGCTTCTCAAACGTATCAGGTATTTTTACACCGTAACGGTCAACGTTGGTAGATACAATATGAATATGGGTACGTTCAATGTCGGTGTGCTTAAAAACGATATACGGCTGCTGCCCATAGCCCATGCGTTCCATATAATCTTTGGCAATCTGCCTGAAATTTTCATCCGTTACCTTATCGGCAGGGTCGGGATTGAGTGATATATGCAGTACGGGTTTTTCCGTTCTTTTATTGGCTGTGAGGTAAGGCTCAAAAGAGCGGTACAACTGTGCTACCGTATAGATTCCGTCCGGTGTTTCTATAATCCTTTGGGTGTCTAAAATCTGTCCGTTCTCGTTATCAACTTTAAGCTGGTTGTAGGCAAGTGCGCCTGTCATATTTGCCCCATGACCAATTTTTGCTATCATTTTTCACTGTCTATATCTAGGTGTTTGGCTTCAAACTCCTTTGTTAATTCCATAATATCACGACACAACTTTGCCAATTCTACCGTCTGTTTTTCCAATTTAAAGAGGTAGGCGGCGGCTTTCTTCTCCGAAAAATGGCGGTACAATATTTTTACAACCTGATTATAATTGACACCAATCGCCCTGAACTGACCAAAGAAAGCAGTCAGCCGGGTGTAATAATCCATTGCAGCCATATCCACTTTTACACTTTTAATCGTCTTCTGAAAGAGTAAGGAAGTAACAAACTGTGCTTTGTTATCCGCTCCCGATGCTTCAAAAAGCGAAAGGAATTTGGCATTTTCCTCGTCTGTAAGACGAAAAACATAACGATGTATGGCTGGGTTAGCTTTTGGATTGCGCCCGCCTTTGTTATGTTTCTTTTTCTCTTGTCCATTCATCACAAATCCATTTTAACCGAGCTTCAGCGAGCTCATCTTTAGATAATATCCAATAAAACCCCGACTTCGGAGGGTGTTTTCCGGTTCCCTGCAAGGGCAAGTGGTTTTGAGGCACGGAATGCGTTCCGAGTGCCTCAAAACACAACTTGCTCTGTTCCCGTGAACAGAATATCCGCCCTACTGGTCGGATTGGATAAAGCAGAAAAAAACGGCTTTGAGCCGTTCCTCCTGTTGCCTGTACCATGTAATGATCTGTCCATTCACATCTTGCATTCTTGCTATTACAAAGTAAGCGCAGCTTCTCCAAAGCATTGCAGTCCGACGCAATGCCAAACGTTGCCATAGAACGCCAATACAAGACAGGTTGAATAAAGCAGGTATATATCTGCATTCTTTTGGGTAGGCATTTGCGATTGCCCGTATATGTACATATCTGCGTAGCTACGGAAATATACAGGCAAGTAATCAGGCAAATAACGGTGTAAGCGAATGGGTAAGCCTGTATGAAATGATGTCAGCAGTCATGCAAGCAAATGAAAAAGTACAGTTGCATCCACCCGCAGACGGCTAAAATCACAGGCATATGGATATGTGCTTTTAAGCAGCTGCATACAAAAGCCTGCAAACAGAAATGTGCGGATGTGCTTTAGCACCGGTGCGCATAAATGGATAAGCAACTATAAGCGTATAGCGATACATAAATAGGTAGATAATTAAAAACAGTTATGCACATGAACACGAACAAACAACCATTGTTTATCGCCTTTTCCTCCCAAAAGGGAGGCGTAGGCAAAAGCACCTTTACCACGCTGGTGGCAAGTCTGCTTCATTATCGGCTCGGCTATAATGTTGCCGTTTTCGACTGCGATTTTCCGCAACATAGCCTTATACAGATGAGGGCAAGGGATATGGGCAGCATTATGAGCAATGAAGTGTACAAAAAACTCGCTCATAAGCAATTTACGACCATCAACAAAAAAGCCTATCCCGTTATGCAACACCGGGCAGACGGCGTACTGGATGAGGTAGCGCAATTCCTTCAATCGGCTACGGTTTCGGTGGATGTGGTATTTTTCGACCTGCCTGGTACGGTCAATTCCGCAGGGATATTGAAAACGCTGGCAGGGATGCACCACATCTTTACGCCCATTACCGCAGACCGTGTAGTGATGGAAAGCACGCTGATTTTTACACAAGTCCTGAACGATGTTGTCAGGAAGCGGGGAGCAACGGCTATCCAAAGCATCAGCCTATTTTGGAATCAGGTTGACGGCAGGGAAAAATCCACGCTGTACGGCGTTTATGAGGACTTGATTAAGAAGTTGGGCATTCACTTGATGCGCACCCGCATCACGGATAGCAAGCGTTTCCGCAAAGAGGGCGAGGCCGATGCAAAGACGGTCTTCCGCTCCACCTTACTCCCTGCCGATGAGCGTTTGATGAAAGCCTGCCGTTTGGATTTGTTTATGGATGAATTTTTAAGAACCGTGAAATTGTAAGCCCTATGGAAAATCAAAATAAGAAGAACAACAAACCGGATATAGACGAAGAGTTTTTAATGAACATTATCGCCGATGGCGTGAAAAAGGACGGCTTAAACATACCGCCCGCTCCCCCAAAAAAACAGGAACCGGAAAAAGAGCAGGAAAAGCCTGTGAGCAAGGAGAGGAGCCGTTCTAAAAAAGCCAGTGAAGCGCATTATGAGCAGCTATTTTTCAAAAGAGCGGAAACCAATGCCCGTTACGGAAAATCGGTGTACATACGTCCCGATTTTCACGAAAGACTATCTCGCATTGTACAGGTAATAGGTGAAGATAAGATAACGATATATGCCTATCTAGATAACCTGCTGGAATACCACTTTCAGGAATTTGGCGAAGAAATTACCAAGAGTTTCAATGATAAGTATAAACCGATCATATAATCATAGTCATGGAAAAGAATAATAAAAAGCAGACGGGAAAACGCAGTTACGGAAGCCTGTTTTTAAAAAAGCATTCGATGAGCCGCAGGGGTGAAAAAGCTATCTACGTCCGCAAAGAATACCACGAAAGGTTATCCCGTATTGTACAGGTTATTGGCGGTGGTGATATACCGTTGTATGCTTATCTCGACAATATACTCAAACACCACTTTGAGTTGTTTAGCGAGGATATTGTGGAAGATTTTTATAAAAGAAACAAACCCATTTTATAAGCTATGGAAATTATAATCATCATCTGTCTGCTCATTGTCATTGTGCTGCTGGCCAGGGACAAAATCGTCATAAAAAAAGTGGTGAAGCCCAAAACCTTGCAACCTGCGGAAAAGCCCGATTTGCCGGAGATCATGGGCAAACCAAAACCCATAGCACGACACATCGTGCCAACTGATGCCCCTGAAAGCCGGACACGGGAACAAGACGATATACCGGATACTTTTGACACAGAAACCCGCACAATGGTTTTTGCGAAGGAGGTTCCGCAGGAGGAATTGGATGACGTTTTCGGGAGCATACCTGATTTCGATTTTGAAAAGGAGGAAGAAGAATGGAAAGCACAGGTATTACCGGACAGCGATAATGGGTTTGCCACAGGGGTTACCTACGAAGAACTGGCCACCGTGGGGGCATTGCTTAAGCAGGATATACTGAAGCCCGCCTCACAACAAAAAGCGGTGGATATCGTTCAACAGATACAGGGAACCGAATTATTCAGTCTGTTGGAAAGCTCTATGGAAGGGGCTTCGCAGAAGATAGCAACGTTGTTGGATCAAAGCCTCTCCACCAAAGCGGATGTCAGTTCTTCCGATCTGCGGAAAAGTGATGTGGAGGGTTTCGACATTGGGAAGTTTGTCTGATAAGACAGCTTCCCTTTGTTTTTGTAGACGTATTCAAAAATACTATTCGTGATGAAAAATCTAATGAAAACGGCTGGCGAGATAGCCGAAAAAATGAAAGAAAAGGGATATGAGTATTTTAACATCAAGCGTGGTGCAACCGGAACCGATTTCAAGACGGCTCTTGGCTCTTACTTGCATTATGCAGGTTTCAACAAAGCAGAACCTGTATTTCCGATTTATGCAGGTTCGGGAGTAGCGGCCACATCCCCTGATAATCCCTACACATGGGCAACATTCAGGATTGTGGAAGATGTCAAAAATGGTTTACGGATTGATGCAATGGGGATTTCAATGTATGAGTGCCATGACGGAGCATTAAGGGCTTCTTTGGAACTAAAGATTAAATCGCCGGATGATATACCATCGAGACAAAAGGCCGCAAAGCTGATTGAAGATAAATGGGAAATGAAATCCAGGGAGAACCAAAAGAAACCAAACACTTCAATAAAGGTAAAACCACTCCGTCCCAAAGGCAGGAAAATATGAACAGTCGAAGCATCCCTCAGTTCTTACGGTTTGCGAAAAAGTGATGTGAGGGGCGACATTTGGGAGTTTGTGTAGACAAACTCCCAAATGTTTTATTTGGACAATGTGATCTTCCCTATCACTTTAAGTGTATTATCGAGTCTTATTAATTTGTATTCTGAACTCTCTAAATCTTCTATAAGAACATCTAAGTCTATCTTTTCATCCTTTTCGTTATGAAGGGGTTTGTCTATAGAAGTAAAAATTATTGTTTGCTTTTCTTTTATTCCTGAAGAAACTTTAAACAGCTCTTTTAAGCTACTTAAATTTGTCCTGTGTTGTCCTGGTTCATCAAAAATTATTATACCAGGGTGATTTACACCTTTATTTAGTAAACTTAATGTGTAAGCCCATATATTTCTAACAAAGTCAGATGCAGAGGAATTTATTCGGATAGATTGGGGCAAAAAGATACCCTCTCGTTTGTTAATATATATCGGTAAATATTTAAAGGGTTCTTTTCTGTTTATTGAAATTTGGTATTTTTCATTACTTTCATAACCGAATCTAAAAAGAAAATCTTTATATTGATTCTCGAAATCTACCAATTTATTTTCATCTTCCTTCTCGGATTCGCCTAAATTTCCGATTCTAATATTATTATTATGATACTTATTAGCTAAAGCTTCCAATTCCATCTTCAATTCTTCAATGGATTCTTTAAGTAACTGTAGACTTTCTATTTCTCTTTCAAGTTGAAGCTTTTTTACCACTTCTGATTCGGAAAATGCTCTATCATCTGCAATCAGATCTTTTGATAAGGATTTTATTAAAATCTCTTTTTGTCGCAAAGAATTTTTAAAATATAGCAAAAGAGCTTCTTTTTCATTAACTGTTTCCGTCAAACTCCCAATAGAAGACTCTATTATTTTCTTTTGACTACGCAGAAAATTTGTATTTTCTTCCAATGTAAGTTGAGGAATCTTTATATTTTTTGTAGAAATAAGATTTGTTGTTACTTCTTGAGAACAAGTTGGACATTGATTAGCTCCACGCTCATTGATAATATTTTCACTGAAAACCTTTTGTAAATTGATGTGATCCTTAATCTCGGATTCGACAACACTTAATTGGCTATTTAAACTAGAAAATTGCTGTTTTTCTATCCGTAGTTTATTTTCAAATTTTTCAACGTAATCTTTTAATTTGAAATATTCCTCCTTTTGTTTATTAAACTCTAAAACAGCCACTTCCCTGTTTTCCTTTATAGTAGATATTGGTCTATTTTCCAGTTCATTTACCATCTCTTTTTTCTGTAATAAAAACTGGTTGAAACTGATTTTTTCGTCTTCAGAAGTAGAAAATAAAATATTGATTTTGTCTATTTCAGCTTTATCGGTTGTAAGTTCGCTAGGAATATTTGTAATAATAGAATTTGTCTGCCTTTCTAAATAAGAGAATGATTTAATTTTCCTTCTCCATTCTTCGGTCAGTGAATTTTTTTCTTTGTTTAGTATGTCTTTTTGTGTAGAAAGTTCTAATTCGTTTAACCCAAGTATGAACTCAATAATTTTTTCCTTAGCCTTTGTGATTCCAAAAAAAGGCATTGTAGCAAAAAAATCAGACCAACCTTTTGTTTGTTCTATAAATAGTGCTGAGAAAATTGTTTGTAGGTAAAGAGGGCTGTAATTACTGGTTCTGGAATTGTTACTTACCTGAGGTAACTGAATATTGATGAATTCACTTAACCAATTATAGAAACCATTAGCGTCTTCATTGTTACCTCTTGAATTAACAAAAAAGACCTCTTTTCGATTTTGGTTATTCTCATCATTAATGTGGTCAAATGATGAAGAATGAACGATAATATTGGATGTCTTTATTTCATCTGTGTTCGTTTTAATATATCTTTCTAAACAAACGATTTCCTTATTTCCGTTCTCAATTTCTAAAATGATTTTGGAAGAAATTACTCTATAGGTCACGCCTTCTTCTTCCTCATTTGATTTAATAGTGAATTCCTCTTTTAGCGCTTTGTCCAGAGCTTTTTCATTATGAGCACCCAGAAGTTCCTCCATTCCCAACGCATAATATATACACGTATTTATGGTTGTTTTACCTCTTGAGTTTGGCCCTGCAATGATATTTAATCCTTTATCAAATGAAAAATTGAAACCGTATAGATCAGCTATGTTTTCACTTTTATCAGTAAGGATTTCTGTTCTTAACTTATTTATTTTAAACATATCCTATATTAATTTCCAGTTTCTGTTTGCATTGTTCAATCTATTTTTAGGTATTTTCCCTAGTGCTTTTATTCTTTGCATTTCGTCTTGAAAAAGTTCAAACTGATTAATTGCGCTAATAATGTCGTTACCCTTTTCTGTTAGTTTTATTTCGAGTGTTTGGCTTACAATCACTCTTTCAATATATCCATTGATAAGACCTAAAGCTAAAACCTCGTCTATTCCATGCTCAAAAGTCCAAGGTGTCAAAGTGTTTCTATGTTGATTGGATAAATCCAACAACACTTGATAATTAGTGTCGTTGCGTAAGCTCCAAAAAACAATATGTATCAATTCTAAACTCGCCTTTTTTGCATAACCACAATTTCCAATAATTGCCAGTAATAGAACTACTTTATAATAACCATTATATCGAATAGATATGGATGTGGGTTTCTGATCTAATTGAATATTAATCATTCTTACTGAAATTTAAAGTACAGATACCTAACCATTCAATCACCTGATATTCAGACAAATCAAAATTTGTAAAACTTGGCAGAAGAGCCTCGAATTCGCTTTTCAATTGATTTTGAAGTTCCATCTTTAAATTTATTGCCTCGTTACTTTCATTGACATTTCTTGAATAGTCGTCTTCTACTTGATCAACAAATCTCTTCACTATATTCTTGAATTTAGAATAAAGTATCGGATAATCATTTTCGATTGTTCTAATGTTATCATTCATAGCAAGAAATTTTCTAATTTGTTTGGCTGTTACACTATTAGCTTTTGTTTTTTCAGGATATAAGACATTGTTCTTTCGATAAAGCTTCTCAAAAAAATCGCTATTCTCATTTTTAAAAGCCTCAATCTCTCTGTCTGTACGTTCCCTCTCTAAATTCTCGTTCCATTGTTTTAAATTTTCAAAATCAGACAAATCAACATATTCCGATATATATTGTTCAATATGTTTTATAGAACAACAGTCTATATCATCATTCCATGCTTTATCTGTAATAACAGAATTAAGTATTCCAATAAGAAATGGTGAACTATGTCTGTAGACAAACACACCACTTCCTGATAACCCTTTAGCCAAATAATGTCCGTCCTCTCCTCCCTGATCAAATGTTTCACCTAGTAACGTTATTTTGAAACAACCAATATCATCACTGACAGATAAAATTTTTCCTGTAAAAGGTCTATATTGATTTAAATTAATCCCTTGATAACCGCAAAACCTAATCTCATTTTCACCCAAAACACCACGACCTAACTTATATTGATAGAGTAATTTTTCCTCACAATCGAAGTTTATTTCGATTAAGGCGAAATCATGTTCGATATTAAATTCTGTTACGTTAACAGACGTTATTTTTTTGAAGTCAGAATTATAGTCGTCTTGCTTTTCTATAATTATTTGGTTAGCATCTGGTATACTAGTACCCAAACAATGGGCTGAAGTCAACACGTAGAATGTTTCTTTACCAGGTAGTAAAACACCACTACCAGTATGCCCATTACTTTTTATTCGGACACAATATTTTTCTGCCTGATTATATGTCATTTGTCCTAAAACCAAATTTTTTGCACTACATTCCAATTCCCAATTTCTAAATCAGAATCGCTAATGAAATTTCCATTCCTCTGCTTTAAATCTTCAATTTTATAGTTAAAAAAAATATTTATCGTCTTGTTGTCTCTTGAAGGATTAAAGACTATTCGTGCAATAGTTTCTCTTGAAGGATGTTTATGTCGAGACGTACCGCCATTGGTCGATATTAGAAAATTGTTTGATTCTATACAACTAAGCTGTTCTTGTGAAGTATTATTTAAACTTCCGTGATGGGAAATTTTGACATAATCAACTTTTAGCGGATCTGATTTAGTAAAGCCGTTCAATCTTAAATTTTCTACTATTACTTCCGGACGAGAATCTGCCAACAATAAGATGGAAATATCGAAACATTTAAGAAGAAACGCTATTGATGAAGAATTGAAAATATCGTCATTAATTCGTTTGTCTGGAGAAAATGGAATTCTACTCAAATTTTCTAATGGTTTGGAATAGACGTCTTGCTGAGAAGAAATGTTTACATTACTTTTTTCATGCTTCACTATAGTAGATCCAAACCATTGTCGATATAATTCATGGTTGATTTGTGGAGTTGGAGATAAAATAACAAATTCGATTCCTGATCTAATGATTAATTTTTTGCCTGTGGATACTTCTAGAAGCTTCACGTTTGGCTTTTTTGTAAGAATTAACCGCTTTAAATTGTCTCCCTGCTTTGTACTTATCTGTTCCTCATTATTAACCTCTACAAGTTCAGGATGGTTCATCCAAATTTCATCAATTGAAATATGATCAATTAAGCTACTTTTAAATAAGCTAATCAAACCAGCTATATGGTCTGAATCGATATGGGTGAGTACAAGTAAATCAATACGATTAACATCCTTCAGTTCTGCTTTCAAAGTGTACTTAAAAGTTTTAGCAGTGCCTCCATCAACGAGGATAATAAACTCATTATGATCAACATCAAATGTTTTTATAAGAATACAATCACCATGAAATGCAGGTAGTAAGGCAAATTCCGTTTTATCTCTTTTCATTCCATCAAATAGATTCCCAATTTTTTTAATTTGAGTACCAATATAGGGATTATTTTTCTTTAAAAGCCACTCACTGCCAACAAATTCCTGTAAAAGCCACATCATTAATACGCTTTGTTTTCCGTGACACTTTTGTTCCGAAAGCCCGCAGGGTGCGGGATAACGGAAACAAAACAATTGAGTTTAATCATGAAAAAACAAAGCAAAAAAGTGTTGCTGACAGGCGGTGCGCTGATGTCGGCAATGGGTGCGTTCGCACAGGGTAACGGCTCAGCCGGTATCACCGAAGCCACACAGATGGTAACATCTTACTTCGATCCTGCCACCCAGTTAATCTATGCCATAGGCGCTGTGGTCGGACTCATAGGAGGCGTTAAGGTGTACAACAAATTCAGCAGCGGTGATCCCGACACATCGAAGACTGCGGCTTCATGGTTTGGAGCCTGTATCTTCCTGATTGTAGCTGCCACTATTCTTCGTTCATTCTTCCTTTAATCCCGTGCCTTATGAGTAAGTACAATATCAATAAAGGCATCGGGCGTACGGTCGAGTTCAAAGGATTGAAAGCTCAGTACCTGTTCATTTTTGGAGGGGGCTTGCTGGGTATGCTCATTCTGGTGATGATACTATACATGGCAGGCGTAAACTCTTATGTATGCCTGTTCATCGGAGTGGGCGGCGATTCACTGATTGTGTGGCAGACATTCTCCCTGAACCAGAAGTACGGCGAATATGGATTGATGAAAGTAGGGGCAAAAAAAAGACACCCTCGCTACATCATTTGTCGCAAGTCTGTACACAGGTATTTAAAATTCACGCCTAAATCCAAAACCGTATGAGAAATGTAGGAAAGACAGCCACATTGGAAAATAAGTTTCCACTATTGGCAGTAGAGAACAACTGCATTCTTTCCAAAGATGCAGACATCACGGCTTGCTTTCGGGTACACCTTCCGGAACTGTTCACAGTAGCAACTACGGAGTATGAAGCCATTCACTCGGCTTGGCACAAGGCCATCAAGACATTGCCGGATTACACCATTGTTCACAAACAGGATTGGTACATCAAAGAAAACTATGCTCCCGATTTGACAGAAGAAGACCAGAGTTTTTTGTCAAAGTCCTATCAACGCCATTTCAATGAACGTCCGTTTTTAAACCACTACTGCTATCTGTTTCTGACCAAGACGACTAAAGAGCGAATGCGGATGCAGAGCAACTTTAGTTCACTATGTAAGGGTGTCCTTATCCCGAAAGAAATCAGAGATAAAGAAACCGTGCGCAGGTTTATGGAAGCGGTCGCACAGTTTGAGCGCATTATCAATGATAGCGGTTTTGTAAAACTGGAACGCCTGACCGAAAATGACATTATCGGCACGGGCGATACGAAAGGATTGCTGGAACAATACCTTACCCTGTCCAAAGAGAAAGGAACACCTATGCAGGATATAGCTTTGGGCAGTGAAGATGTGCGTATCGGAAACAAAAGGCTGTGCCTGCACACCCTGTCCGATACGGACGACTTGCCCAACACGGTATCGTCCAATACACGGTATGAAAAACTATCCACAGACCGTAGCGATTGCCTTTTGTCTTTTGCTGCTCCCGTGGGTCTGCTCCTTAGCTGTAACCATATCTATAACCAGTACCTGTTTTTAGACAACAGCGATGAGAACCTGCGCAAGTTTGAAAAGGCTGCACGTAATATGCACTCACTGGCACGTTACAGCCGAGCCAATCAGATTAACAAAGAATGGATAGAAAGGTATCTGAACGAAGCGCACAGCTTCGGACTGTCTTCAATCCGTGCGCATTTCAACGTCATGGCTTGGTCGGATGATCCGGACGAACTCAAACGGCTAAAGAACGATACGGGCAGTGCGCTGGCTTTAATGGAATGCAAGCCACGCCACAACACCGTGGATGTTGCCACACTGTATTGGGCTGCTATGCCGGGCAATGCGGGTGACTTTCCAAGTGAGGAAAGTTTTTACACGTTCATCGAACCTGCCCTGTGTTTCTTCACAGAAGAAACCAATTACCAAAGTTCGGTGTCGCCATTCGGCATCAAAATGGCAGACAGGCTCACTGGCAAGCCCATCCATTTGGATATTTCCGACCTACCCATGAAAAAGGGCGTTATCACGAACCGCAACAAATTTATACTTGGCCCCTCCGGTTCTGGTAAATCATTTTTCACTAACCACATGGTAAGGCAATACTACGAACAAGGCGCACACGTCCTGCTCGTGGACACCGGAAATTCCTATCAGGGATTATGTGAATTAATTAAGGGCAAGACCAGAGGTGAAGACGGTGTTTATTTCACTTACACTGAAAATAACCCCATTGCATTTAACCCGTTTTATACGGACGATGGTGTATTCGACATCGAGAAAAGGGAAAGTATAAAAACGCTCATCCTTACGCTGTGGAAGCGTGACGATGAACCGCCGACCCGTTCAGAGGAAGTGGCACTGTCCAATGCCGTAAGCGGCTATATTCAGCGTATTAAGCAAAACGCAGAATATCCGTCCTTCAATGGTTTCTACGACTATGTGCAAAGTGACTACCGCAATGTGTTGGAAGAAAAACAGGTAAGGGAAAAAGATTTTGACCTTGCCAATTTTCTGAACGTACTCGAACCCTATTACAAAGGCGGCGAATACGATTACCTGCTCAACTCCGACAAGCAACTCGACCTGCTTTCCAAACGCTTTATAGTCTTTGAAATTGATGCCATCAAAGACCATAAAATCCTATTTCCCATAGTCACCATCATTATTATGGAGGTTTTTATCAACAAAATGCGCAGGCTCAAAGGTGTACGTAAAATGATACTCATTGAGGAAGCATGGAAAGCCATCGCCAAAGAAGGTATGGCGGCGTATATAAAGTACCTGTTCAAGACAGTGAGAAAATTCTTTGGTGAGGCAATCGTGGTCACGCAGGAGGTGGACGACATCATCCAATCACCCGTGGTCAAGGAAAGTATCATCAACAACTCCGACTGCAAAATCCTCTTAGACCAACGCAAGTACATGAACAAGTTTGACGACATACAGGCGATGCTCGGACTAACGGAAAAGGAAAAGGCGCAAATCCTATCCATCAATCAGAACAACGACCCGTCAAGGCTTTACAAAGAGGTGTGGATTGGGCTTGGCGGTACGCACTCCGCCGTGTATGCGACAGAAGTGAGTTTGGAAGAATATTATTGTTACACCACCGAAGAAACCGAAAAGATGGAAGTCATGCAACTGGCTTCAGAACTGGGCGGCAATATGGAAATGGCAATCAAGCGTATTGCCGGACAAAGGCGTGATAACGCAAATAGTTATTAATCATTTTAAAAATAAGAAAACAATGAAAAACACAATTTTACTGGTGTGTACGGCTCTTATGCTTGCCGTTGCACCGTCCGCTAAGGCGCAATTTGTAGTAACTGACCCTTTAAATTTAGCGTCAGGCATTCTCAACAGTGCGAATGAAATCGTACAAACGTCCTCCACCGTTTCAAACGTTGTAAAAAATTTCAATGAGGTCAAAAAAGTTTATGAACAGGGAAAGGAATATTACGACAAGCTCAAAGCCGTCAACAACCTCGTGAAAGATGCCCGAAAAGTACAACAGACCGTTCTGCTTGTGGGTGAAGTATCCGAAATGTATGTTCAGAATTTCGGCAAAATGATGAACGACCCCCATTTCACCCCGCGGGAACTCTCGGCAATTGCCAACGGTTATGCCGTGCTCTTGAATGAAAGTACCGAACTGCTCAAAGAGCTGAAACAGATTGTTACCTCGACCTCGCTTTCTTTAAATGATAAGGAACGCATGGACATCATCGACAAGGTATACAAAGAGGTCAAGGATTATCACAGCCTTGTACGCTACTATACCAACAAGAATATCTCCGTAAGCATTCTGAGGGCGAAGAAACAGAACAACACCAAAAGGGTGATTGATCTCTATGGAACATCTGAACAAAAATATTGGTAGAAGCTATGGAATGGAATAATCTTCACGAACTCCTGCGATCGCTCTATGATGAGATGCTCCCACTGTCAGCCGATATGGCGGCAGTGGCTAAGGGCATCGCCGGATTGGGCGCACTGTTCTACGTAGCACTGAAAGTGTGGCAGGCTTTAAGCCGTGCCGAACCAATTGACGTATTCCCGTTGCTCCGTCCGTTTGCACTCGGGCTTTGCATTATGTTCTTCCCGACCATCGTATTGGGAACTATCAATGCGGTATTAAGCCCTGTGGTAAAAGGCACAAATGCCATGCTCGAAAACCAGGTGCTTGACCTAAACAAGTTACAGCAACAAAAAGACTTGTTGGAACGGGAGGCAATGCTCCGCAATCCAGAAACCGCCTACCTCGTCAATAATGAGGAATTCGATAAAAAGCTGGAGGAACTGGGCTGGTCGCCATCGGATTTGGTAACAATGTCAGGTATGTACATCGAAAAAGGCATGTACAGTATGGAACAATCTGTAAAGAACTGGTTTCGCAACCTGCTTGAAGTACTTTTTCAGGCTGCCGCTCTGGTCATAGATACCATTCGGACGTTTTTCCTTATCGTGTTGTCTATACTCGGGCCAATAGCCTTTGCTATTTCAGTATGGGATGGTTTCCAGTCCACACTAACGCAATGGCTGACCCGGTATATCAGCGTGTACTTATGGTTGCCCATTGCAGATATGTTCAGCTCTATGCTCGCCAAGATACAGACCCTCATTATCGAACGTGATATAGAAATGCTTGCCGATCCTTTATTTATTCCCGACACATCCAATTCTGTATATACCATCTTCATGATAATTGGCATCGTGGGCTACTTCACCATACCTACAGTGGCAAATTGGGTTATCCAATCTGGAGGTGCAAGCAACTTCATGCGCAACGTCAATCAGACAGCATCAAAAACAGGCAACATCGCCGGAGCCGGTACAGGAGCAGTGGCAGGCAATATAGGTGGCAGGTTAATGAACAAATAAAATCAGAAAGCAATGGAATTTAAAACACTAAGAAATATCGAAAACAGTTTTAGACAGATAAGACTGTACGCCATCGTATTTGCGGTACTCTGTACTGGTGTGGTAGGCTTTAGCGTATGGAAAGCATATCAGTTTGCGGAAGCACAACGTCAAAAGGTTTATGTGCTGGACAATGGCAAATCTCTTATGTTGGCACTCTCGCAAGATGCGAGCCTCAACAGACCTGTTGAGGCAAGGGAACACGTTAAGCGTTTCCATGAACTGTTCTTTACGCTCGCACCGGATAAAAACGCTATCGAAAGCAACATGAAAAGGGCTTTTAATCTTGCCGACAAATCGGCATTCGATTACTACAAAGACCTTTCGGAAAAAGGCTATTACAACCGTATCATTTCGGGCAATGTGCAACAGCGGATCGAAGTGGACAGCGTGGTCTGCAACTTCGATACCTATCCCTATGCCATTAGGACGTATGCAAAACAGTTTATCATCAGGTCAAGCAACGTGACAAGGCGCAGCCTTATAACCTCCTGCTACCTCGTCAACTCCGTTCGTTCAGACAACAATCCGCAAGGTTTCAATATCGAAAAATTTGCCGTGTTGGAAAACAGGGATGTTGAAGTCATAGACCGCTAAAATCAAGATTATGGAAGCAATATCAGATTTGGGCATGTTTGCCAAAATCCTTACCGCCAAAGGATATGACGGCTATTTCCAAACGCAGGGGGCGTATGCCGGAAAATTGAAAGACAGCATCAGCGAATACCTCGCCGACAACCCCAAAGGTGTAGCCAAACAGGACTTGTTGCTGACAGGCTACCTGCAATGGACAGGCGATAACAAACCCCGTGTAGAATGCTGTATGTGGGTGAAATACCTAAACGGCAAATTCTTCCTCAATAAAATGGAGGTTACGAGAAAAGACCAGTTCGGGCAATTACTGAAACAAGAGAAACTAACCAACCTGTCCGTAGTGACCGCCCCAAAAGCAAAAGAGGCAATCGCAATGGTGAGCGATGCACCTGGGCAAAAGGCGGTTCTCAGGCCAAAGCGGTTCAGTTTCTAAAACAGATTAACGCATGAAAAAGCTAAGAATAGAAATCAGTAATTGGTTTGACAAGCTCGATAGAAAGTGGCGGGCGATGCCAGTTAAAGAGCAACAGCGTAAAACGTTGTTGCTCTTTGCAGGCTATGCACTGCTGTCCTTCATCGTACTGCTCGAAGTGTGCTACGATGTAGCGCATTCCGATAATACCATGACCATTGAGCATATCGAAAACCCCATTAGGCAAAATAATTCCTCGGTATCAACGCAGGACAGTATAACAATCTTAAAAGATAAAAATCATGAATCCTGCATGAGTTGCCCTTAAAAAAGCATACGCTCAACTCATGCAAGCTTCATCACAATTTAAAAACAAATTATAGCGATGAAAAACAGTGAAAACAAAAAGGTGAGTTTTAGGGTCGAAGATGACGACCCGAAAAACGGAATGGATGCGACCCAAGACGGGGTGCAGAACAAAGCTGACAAGCTAAAGAAACCTATCATTTTTGCCCTTATGGGCGTGGTGTTTCTCGGCTGTATGTACCTAATCTTCAAACCGTCCTCCGATAAGAAAACGGTCGAGGATATTGGTCTGAACGATGCCGTACCGCAGGCAAGCGATGCAGGGCTTCAATCCGATAAGCAAAAGGCTTATGAACAGGAAATGCTCGAACAGAAAATGCAGGAAAAGCGCAATGCGCTCCTGTCACTATCCGACTATTGGAACGAGGACAGTACCGCCGATCCGGAAGCGGAGCAACCGGATGAGGAATACGAAGACAGCTACGCTGACGGCGGTGGTACACGCAGGAACAGCAACCCTGCTCTGAACAGTTACCGCCATGCGCAAAGTACGCTGACCTCGTTCTACGACAACAGCGATTACGAAACGCAGGAACTCGGCAAACAGATTGAGGAACTCAAAGAACAGTTGGCAGAAAAAGACATACCGCCTGTAACGACAATGGAAGACCAACTGGCTTTGATGGAAAAGTCATACGAAATGGCTTCCCGTTACCTGCCACAAACTCCTGCACAGCCAAACAGTACGGACACAATGGTTTCCGCAAAGAGTGCCTCACAAAAGGAGCATTTTGTGGCATTCACTCCTGTAAGGAAAAACACGGTTTCCGCATTGTACCGTGAACCGACCGACAGTGCTTTTTTGGCAAACTGGAACGAAACCCGAAACCGTGGCTTTTATACGGCAGGTGTTTCGGAACAGGTCATACAGCCCAAAAACAGCATCAAGGCAGTGGTACAGGAAACACAGGTCGTAACGGGTGAAAACGGTGTGCGTTTGCGCCTGTTGGAAATGGCAAAAACACCTGTCCGCTCCATTCCGGCAGGAACGGTACTAACGGCAAATGCCAAGTTTCAAGGTGGCAGGTTGCAGTTAAAAGTAACGTCCATCGAATATGAGGGCAACATTATTCCGGTCGATATAACCGTGTACGATGTGGACGGACAGCAAGGGCTATATGTGCCATATTCGCCCGAAATGAACGCCCTAAGTGAGATAGCCTCCAACATGAGCCAAACCTCCGGCACGTCCATTATGATGACACGCTCGGCAGGTCAACAGATGGCAGGCGACCTTTCCCGTGGTGTGGTGCAGGGTGTATCGGGATACTTCTCTAAGAAAGTGAGGACACCCAAAGTAATCGTCAAAGCCGGTCATCAAATTTTCCTTGTTTCAAAAAACTAATGTTCAACTAAAATAAAAACGAAAATGAAAGCAATATTTAAAAGCCTCTTGGCAATGGTCTGTTTGACAATATTTATCACAGGCGCAAATGCACAGCAAGTTGCATCCAATACCACAAAATTGAGTATGGGCAAGGTAGAGCCTTACGAAATGCAGGTGACGTACAGTAAAACCTCGCATCTGATATTTCCGTCCGCTATCCGCTACGTGGATTTGGGCAGTGAATACCTTATCGCAGGCAAAGCCGAAGATGCGGAAAACGTCTTGCGCATTAAGGCAAGCGTAAGGGATTTTGACGAGGAAACCAATTTTTCGGTTATTACGGACGATGGTCGTTTCTACAATTTCAACGTCTTTTACAGTGCTTATCCGCTGGCGTTGAATTATGATTTGCTGACGATGCAAAAGGCATCGGACAGGGAAAACGGCAACGATGTTCTGTTTGAGGAATTAGGGGGCAATTCTCCGTCACTGGCAGGCTTGCTCATGGAAACGATTTACAAGAAAAACAAACGGATTGTAAAGCATATCGGGTCGAAAAGCTATGGCATACAATTCCTGCTGAAAGGTATCTACGTGCATCATGGAAAATTCTATTTCCATACGGAACTGCGCAACAAAAGCAATGTGCCGTTCAATATTGATTTTGTGAATTTCAAGGTGGTGGACAAGAAAGTCGCCAAGCGTACCGTGGTACAGGAAAAGGCAATGCAACCACTGCGGATGTACAAAACGCTCGGCGAAATCACGGGCAATACGACCGACCAAAACGTGTTCCTGCTTGACCAATTTACCATCACGGACGACAAGGTACTCGTGATTGAAATCTTTGAAAAGAACGGTGGCAGACAACAGGTATTGCAGGTGGAAAATTCAGACCTCGTAAATGCCAAGTTGATAAACGATATGCACCTAAAGATTAATTAACCCAAAACGAAAGAACAATGATAAAATACATTTTTGCCGTGGTGCTTGCCATGTGGAGCATCACGGCGGTACAGTCACAGCGAATGCTCCCCAAGCAAAAGGGATTGGAAGTAAACGCAGGTATGCTGTCCAAAGAAGTGAGCGACAATTACTATCTGAATTTGACCCTTACCGTGAACGGAAAGAACGGCAATTACTGGATATGGGGTGCGGAATATGCCCATCAATTTTCCGGTTACAGGGATGTACAGATACCGCTCGAAACCTATACGGGCGAGGTGGGTTACAGTCTTCAGCTATTGGGCGATGCACGGAAGACCATCACACTGAATGCAGGGCTTACAGCCGTGGCAGGTTACGAAACCATCAACAGGAGCGAGGCAATACTACCGGACGGCTCAACCATCCTTGACAAAGACAATTTTGTCTATGGTTCAGGTGGACGGCTCACACTTGAAACGTACCTGTCCGACCGTTTTGTCCTGCTCCTGCAAGGGCGGACAAAAGTGCTTTGGGGTACGGATTTGAAACAGTTTCGTCCATCGACAGGGATTGGACTAAGGTTTAATTTTTAAAATGATTTGCAATGAAAACATTAATCAGAAAATACAGGCTTCATTTACAGGCATCGTTCATGCTCTTGGCGATGTTGGTCTGCTCCGTGGTGCTGACCTCGTGCGAAAAAGACGAACTCGACATCAAACAGAATTACCCTTTTGAGGTACAGGTGATGCCTGTACCCAAAGAGGTGACGAACGGGCAGACCGTTGAAATACGGATTACCGTTCAACGGTCGGGCAATTTCAGCGATGCGAAATATTTTATCCGCTATTTCCAGTTTGACGGTCAGGGAGCATTGCGCTATTACAACGAACCACCGTATAAGCCCAATGACCTGTACCTGTTGCCACAGACACAGTTTAGGTTGTATTACACTTCGCAATCGACCGTATCACAGTCGTTTGATATTTGGATTTCGGACAACTTCGGGAATGAAAAACAGATAAGTTTCCAGTTTAACAACAGGGAGTTACAATAATTTATACCCCGATAAGCTCATTATAAAACATCATGAAGAAAGCGGTACAGGTTCAATCATCTGTACCGTTTTTTTTTATACAAACTACCCTGCATTGTCTAAGCGAGACAAAGAGTACCTGCGAATGCCACTGAATAAGGTCAGCTGACGTTTCAGAGTAGCTTTAAATAAAGATTGCTAAACGGATAACCTTATTTAAAACTTTAAAAAGGAGGAACAAGTGATGGAAAACGATAAGCAAAAGAAAGCTCCGGAAATTGACAAAAATATCAGGGAAATAATTGAACAAAGAGAGCGTGAAAAAGAAGAAAAATTTGTAAATTTAATCACTGAGATTATCGTAGCCGTAACCCTAAAAGAATACTATGAAAAGAGCGATAAGATACCTGAGATTTAGCCAGATCGGACAAAGTAACGGTTCCATTGAAAGGCAGGAACTTTATACTGACCAATGGCTGAAATTTAATAATGTCGAATTGGTGGATACTTTTATCGACAGAGGCAAGAGCGCACGTACATTTGACCGACCCGATTTCATTAAGCTGAAAGAGTTTATAACCAAGCACCATAGGACAGTAGACTATCTCTTGGTTGACCAACTTGACCGTTTCAGCCGTGATGCAGGGGAAGCAATGAGTATGGTCAAACTCCTGCAACAGAAATACAGTATACAGGTCGTAAGCGTAACGGAAGGCATTGTCTTCGATTATGATACGCCCGGTAGTTTCTTCCGCGCTGGATTGCAGTTGTTGCTTGCCGAAGAGGATAATATCAATCGAAGTATTAAGGTCAAAGGCGGTATCTATACCGCAAAAGCCAAAGAGGGAAGATATGTTTACAAGAACGCACCGTTCGGGTACAGAAAAGAAGGAGAACGCAAGGAACGACGGTTGGTCATAGAGGAAACAGAAGCCAAGATAGTGCGCTTCATCTATGATGCTTATTTAAGAGATACGCCGCTCTATCTGATAAAGGAGCAAGCGCAACGGCTTGGATTTCCGAGAAATGGAAATATGGCGGTCGAACGGGTGCTGAAAAACCCCACTTACGCCGGATTGCTGAGAGTGGAAGCCTACAAGAATTACGCCGGAGGTCTGTTCGATGGCATCCATGAACCTGTTATTGATAAGAATACATGGATGATGGTACAGGAGAAAATCAAACGACCAATAAAAACCAGAACAGTCATCGATGACGAAATCCCGTTGCGCGGAATATTGAAATGCCATTGCGGAAACCCGCTGTCGGGCGCACCATCAAGAGGTAAATCAGGTAAGTATTTCTACTACTATAAGTGCAAACACTCCAAGCATAACAATATCAGTGCTATAAAGGCCCATAACCAGTTTTTGGAAGTTTGTGAGCTCATGAGTCTGCCTGTCGAAAAAGTCAGAAAAATCAGGACAGATGTCAAAAGCTCTATTGATATGGAGATGGCCAACAATCGCAAGAAGGTGATTGAAAAGATTAGTCAATTAAAGGAAGCCGAAGAAAAGCTGTTTGCAGTCGAGGAAAAATGGATAAAAAACGAGATTAACAAGGATACCTATGACCGTTGGTATTCAATATACAATAATGAGATAGTGAACCTCAAAGGTGCGATTGAACGATTGAGCAACGACAAGAGCAAGGCATTCAGCATCATGGAGAAAAACCTCAACCTCTTAACTGATATGCGATACGTATATACTGCATCCGATACTTTGCAAAAGAGGGAATTTGTAAACATGGTGTTCGACAGCAATTTGTACTATGAACAAGGCATCTATCGAACACCCACAATGCTCAGTTTGGTGTCGCATAACCATCTGAAAATGAAAGAAAAAGGATTGTTGATTTACGAAAAAAAAGCGGGGCTTCTTGATGAAGCCCCGCTCAGCGGAGAGGGCGGGATTCGAACCCGCGGTACCGTTTCCAGTACGACAGTTTAGCAAACTGTTCCTTTCGGCCACTCAGGCACCTCTCCGTGTTTCGACAGTGCAAACATAAAGCAAAAATTTCACTCTACAAAGCTGTTTTCACTTATTTTTAACAATTTTTTATTACAAAACAGCAACCTGCTGAATGTCAATAAATTTGTTAATTATCTTTTTTCTTACTTAAATCATAATCGATTCGAACGTGGTAAATGCTCTTGAGCATGGCCTTGAAAATCTTCGACACTTCGGTGATATCGCGCATGGTAATATCGGCGTTTGCGAACTGTCTGGCCATCAATTTATGATCGATAATCTTATCCACCAGGTTATTGATCGACTCTTCTGTAGGCTCTTTTAAGGCGCGGGAAGAAGCTTCCACGGAGTCGGCCATCATCAATACGGCAGTTTCTTTGGAGAAAGGTACTGGGCCAGGGTATTTAAAGCTAGACTCGTCAATAAGTTTATCCGGATTATCCTTTACCGCCAAGTTGTAGAAGTAATCTACTTTGGTCGTTCCGTGGTGGGTTCGGATAAAGTCGATCACTACTTCCGGCATCTGATGCTTACGTGCCATTTCAATCCCTTTCAGCACGTGGCTGATAATGATCTGGGCACTTTGTTCCGGAGTTAATTCCTCATGCGGATTATCGTTGGTCTTTTGGTTTTCGATAAAATACAAAGGGTTAATCATCTTCCCGATATCGTGATACAGCGCACCGGCACGCACCAATAGGGGATTACCACCGATCTTATAAATAGCAGCTTCCGCCAGGTTTGCGACCTGCAGCGAGTGCTGGAATGTGCCAGGAGCTTTTAAGGATAACTCACGCAGTAAACGGGAGTTACTATTGGTCAATTCCATCAAGGTTAAGTCTGAAACTATTCCGAATAGTTTTTCAAATGCGTAAATCAATGGATAGGCGAGTAGCGTCAATCCTACGGATACGGCGAACGGCAATAGATCCTGCCAATAGATGGTGGAAAAAGAGCCGTTACGCGTCAATACCAATCCTACATAGGCGAGGTTATAAGTCGCCAGGATAATCACACTGGATACGAGGAATTGCTCGCGTTTCACGAGGGTTTTGATGCTATAAATGGCCACCATACCCGAAGTAAATTGCAGGAAGACAAAGTCAAAACTATTGGGCACAAAAAGCCCCGCCACCAAGACCATCAGGATGTGGATATTTAAGGCGATACGCGTGTCAAATAACAGGCGGAATATGATCGGCACACTACAGTACGGAATATAATACAGGCTTGGGATCTTCATTTTGATCGCCCAGCTCAGTACGCCCAGCATCACTAGGATAACCAGGAAGATAATAAACAAGAGACGGTTATTGTTGAAGATATCGCGCCGGAAATAGAACAGAAACACCATGAGCAGCGACATCGCCAAGGAGATGAGGATGAAATGGCCAAAGATCACCATGTTCTGCTCGCCAGAGATCTTCGATTCATCTTCAAAAACCTTCCGCAGGGATTCCAGTTTCTGGTAGGTTTCATTATTTATCGTCTTCCCTTGCTCAGCAATAAGTTCATCCTTCTGTACCATACCGCGCGTCGTTGAGATATTAGCCAGCGCATTTTGCTCCACTTTATTGGTTTGGCTTTCGTTGAACACGAAGTTAATGGTTACATAGCTTTTCAATACTTCGGCAAACCAGGCCTTATGTTGAATCAGGTTGTTCTTTTCGAGGGCTTCCCGCAGGTACTTATTGGCCGATTCAATCGTATAGCAGTCGACGGTATTCTTCTGTTGGGCTACATTATCATGCACCAGTACAAAGTTGTACTGCATGGCAGTATCGTCATTTTTTACAGAGTCATTGCCTTTCACCTGAAAGCGGTTGTTCAGCGATATAATGCCTCGCTCGTAAATATAGCTCAGCAGGGCATTGCCCACCTCTCGGTATTTAACGATATCCACCGTGCTGCTGTCCAGTTGGCTGGTCTGCCACTTCTCATTCAGATCGGTGTTAAACTGGTCGATTTGCTCTTTGCTGGCAACATCGTTCAGGTTATAGATAGGCTGCACGGTACGCAAAATGTACTGCTTATCGCGGGCCAACTCCTCTGGAGTTTTTAATATAGCAAAGTTATAGGGCGAGGTTAAGTTCTCGTGGTTCCAAGGTTTTCCCTTTTCATATTCGTATTGGAAGCGGGGTTGCTTGGGTAAAAAGATACAGATCAGGATAATGGTGATCACCACCATACCATATTTCCATAGCGTAGAATTGTTTTGTAATTTATCTTTGGGGTAATTTATTTTGAGTTTTGCCACAGTCTTTATGTCTTCCTTATCAAACAAATGTAAATATTTTAAAGTAAAACCCGCTTATTTGCCGCTTGGTTTCTGAAAAGTGAAGGCTTGTTCGTTAATAGCCACGAATACTTGTTATCTTTGCATTAAAAAATTACAACATGTCTGCAAAAAAACATTTAATTGCACCGTCTATTTTGGCAGCTGACTTTGCCAATCTACAACAAGATATCCAAATGGTAAACCAGAGCGAGGCTGACTGGTTCCATATTGATATCATGGACGGCGTATTTGTTCCTAACATTTCTTTCGGTTTCCCGGTAATGCAAGCGATTGCCAAGCACGCCAAAAAACCTTTGGATGTACACTTGATGATCGTCGATCCGGATCGTTATCTGAAAACCTGTAAAGACAATGGTGCAGCCATTATTACAGTTCACTACGAAGCTTGTACCCATTTACACCGCACCTTGGCCGCTATTAAAGAATTAGGCTGTAAGGCAGGGGTGGCCTTAAACCCTCATACACCGGTATCCTTATTAAAAGATGTGATTCAAGATATCGACTTAGTGTGTTTAATGTCTGTTAACCCAGGATTTGGGGGGCAGAAATTTATTGAAAGAACCTACGCCAAGATCAAAGAGCTTCGTGCTTTAGCCTATCAAGAGAATACCGATTTAATTATCGAGATTGATGGGGGAGTAGGACTTGGCAATGCGGGTAAATTACTTGCTGCTGGAGCCGATGTATTGGTTGCGGGCAGTTTTGTATTTAGTTCAGACAATCCGACCCAGACGGTGAAGGAATTAAAAGAGGTAGACCCTACTGTACAGTTGGTTTAAGGGTTGTTTAGAATATTTCCAAATTAGCCTCAGGTGGCATAAATGCAACTTAAACTTGGTTTTTTTTGTATTTTTGTGCTTGTTGACGTAAATACAAGTTTATGCTCAACAAAAAATAGTTAGAAATAAAAAAATCATATTTAAACTAAAAATACATGGCTTTTGATATAGACATGATCAAGAAAATTTATTCGCAATATGACGAGCGTATTAATGCTGCCCGTCAGATCGTGAATAAACCATTGACATTAGCAGAGAAAATTTTGTATGCACACCTTTGGGATGGTAATGCTACGGAAGCTTACGAAAGAGGTAAGTCTTATGTTGATTTCGCTCCAGATCGCGTAGCGATGCAGGATGCGACGGCGCAGATGGCTTTATTGCAATTTATGCAAGCTGGTCGTCCGAAAGTAGCTGTTCCTTCCACGGTACACTGTGATCACTTGATCCAGGCTCGTGATGGTGCTGATCAAGATTTAACGCGCGCAAAGCAGGAGAGCTCTGAAGTATTTAACTTCTTAAGTTCTGTATCTAATAAATATGGTATTGGCTTCTGGAAACCAGGTGCAGGTATTATTCACCAAGTGGTATTGGAAAACTATGCCTTCCCAGGTGGTATGATGATCGGTACGGATTCACACACCGTAAATGCAGGTGGATTAGGTATGGTGGCTATCGGTGTTGGTGGTGCTGATGCTTGTGATGTAATGGCTGGATTACCATGGGAGCTTAAATTCCCGAAATTAATCGGTGTAAAATTAACAGGTAAATTGTCTGGATGGGCAGCTCCTAAAGATGTGATCTTGAAAGTTGCGGGAATCCTTACAGTAAAAGGTGGTACTGGTGCTATCGTTGAATACTTCGGCGAAGGTGCTGAGTCTTTATCTTGTACGGGTAAAGGAACCATCTGTAACATGGGTGCTGAAATCGGTGCGACGACATCTACCTTCGGATACGACGAGTCTATGGAGCGTTATTTACGTGCTACAGACCGTGCTGAAGTTGCTGATGCAGCAAACGCGATTAAACAACACTTGGTTGCTGATGCGGAAGTATATGCAAACCCAGAGCAATATTTCGATCAATTAATTGAAATCAACTTATCGGAGTTAGAGCCATCTTTAAATGGTCCTTTCACACCAGATTTATACACACCAATCTCTCGCATGCGTGAGGAAGCTGGTAAAAACGGATGGCCTACCAAGGTAGAGTGGGGCTTAATCGGTTCTTGTACCAACTCATCTTACGAAGATCTTTCTCGTGCGGCATCTATCGCTAGACAAGCTGTAGAAAAAGGATTGGTAACCAAAGCTGAATTTGGTATTAACCCAGGTTCAGAGCAAGTACGTTTCACTGCAGATCGCGATGGTTTATTGAAAACTTTCGAAGATTTGAATGCAACGATCTTCACGAATGCATGTGGTCCATGTATCGGTATGTGGGATCGTGCAGGCGCAGATAAGCAAGAGAAAAACACGATTGTACACTCGTTCAACCGTAACTTCGCGAAACGTGCCGATGGAAACCCGAATACCTTTGCTTTCGTAACTTCTCCTGAAATGGTAGCTGCGATTGCCATCTCTGGTGATTTAGGTTTCAACCCACTAACAGATACTTTAACCAACAAAAATGGCGAGCAGGTAAAATTAGATCCTCCTACTGGTGATGAATTACCAGAAAAAGGCTTCGCTGTAGACGATCCAGGATATCAAGCACCTGCTGAAGACGGTTCTTCCGTTCAGGTAGATGTTTCTCCAACTTCAGATCGCTTACAATTGTTAGAGCCATTTGCAGCATGGGAAGGTACAGACCTTAAAGGCTTGAAATTATTAATCAAAGCGAAGGGTAAATGTACAACTGACCACATTTCTATGGCCGGTCCATGGTTGAAATACCGTGGTCACTTAGACAATATCTCCAACAACATGCTTATCGGTGCAGTAAACTTCTTCAACGATAAAACAGATAACGTGAAAAACCAATTGACTGGTGAATACGGACCTGTTCCTGCAACGCAACGTGCTTATAAAGCGGCTAACGTAGGGTCTATTGTTGTAGGTGATGAAAACTATGGCGAGGGTTCTTCTCGTGAGCACGCTGCCATGGAGCCACGTCACTTAGGTGTTCGTGCGGTATTGGTAAAATCATTCGCACGTATCCACGAAACAAACTTGAAAAAACAAGGTATGTTAGGATTAACCTTTGCAAACAAAGATGATTACGATAAGATCAAAGAAGACGATACTATCGATATCATTGGCTTAACAGAATTTGCTCCAAACAAACCATTGACCTTGGTGCTTCACCATGCCGATGGTTCGTCTGAGGAAATCTTAGCTAACCATACGTACAACGAGCAACAAATCGGTTGGTTTAAAGCGGGTGGTGCCTTAAATATCATTCGTTCAAATCAAGCTTAAGACAATCTAAACTAGATTGTTTTACATAACTTTTTATGATTACGGAAAAGCTGTCCTTCGGGGCAGCTTTTTTTATTGCTCTATTTTAATCGATGTTGACATAGGGTTGTCATTCCTGCCGCTAACTTTGAGGTATCATCTAAAAGAAAAGACACTATGAACACAACACTTTTAATTAGCAGAGACGAATTTTTAGCCCATTGGCAAGGTCATCGTACCTTAACCCGCCATACCTTGGAACGTTTTCCCGAGCAAGACTTATTCACCTACAGTATAGGTGGCATGCGGCCATTTGCCGATTTAATTAAGGAAATACTTTCCATCGCTGTTCCCGGATTGGAAGGAATAGTGCATCATAAAACAGAGGGCTATTCGCATGATTTGAATTTAAATAGCAAAGCTGAGCTCTTAGCGGAATGGGATAAGCAAACCGAGCAAGTGAACGAGCTGTTTAAGCAAATTCCGGATGAACGGTTTCATGAGGACTTTAACTTGTTTGGCGAGTATAACTTCCCGATCTATCAGAATCTCCTTTATTTCGTTGACAATGAAATTCACCATAGAGCCCAGGGTTATGTATACCTGCGGTCTTTAGGTATCGAACCGCCCTTCTTTTGGGACAGATAGCCCTAAAACAAAAGGCCAGGTGCGAACCTGGCCTCTTTGTTATTAGGGATTTGTTAGGGTTATTTATTTGTTATATACGGAGTTCACTTCATCAATTTTCCAGCCATCTTGTTGCATGGATACGGATACGTAGTCGATGCGTTTGAAGGCGCCAAAGTCTAGGGTTACTTTAGCAAGGCTGTAGTCTTTTCCTTTTTCTACCCACTCGAAGGAGGTTTCGCAATTGTATTTCACGCCTTTGTTTTGTTTCAAAAACTGAATGTATGCGTTTTTTTGAATGGCTTTCTGTTTGCTAACGCCATTAAACTTTTGATTGAAGTTGTTGCTGAACAGTTCGTTTACATAAGCTGTTTCGCCATATACGGTGCTGTTGATGTAGGCATCTACTACATTGTCTACAATGGCGTTGTTTAATCCTTTGTCGGTGCTTGCAAATACGTTTACAGATGATACGAATAATACACAAGCTAGCGCGATGGTTTTAGTTAAGTTTTTCATGTCTTTATTTTTTATGGTTAAATGTTTAATGTTTATGTTATTTCTTATTTGATACTTCAAAGGTAGGGGCATAGCCTATGCAGACCGAGGGAGAATAGGTCGGTTCATGAGAATTTTCGGTGAAAACAGGGGATAAATCGGTGAAAAAGGTTGGGATTTTTTACCGAATGCCAATAAATCGGTAAAAAAAGAACCGTTTAATAGAATAAACGGTTACTGTTAGCTTGTTATGTAAGGCGTTAGCATTGCATCGCCTATAACACGACCTTTCCGGTAAGCTGTGCCCGATGGTTTTTGCCCCAGGTCACTAATTGCTGAATCAGGATTTCGGCATTCTTGCCATAAGGGGTAATGCTATAACGTACGGTAATTGGACGCGTGTCTTGCTGGGCTCGATGTACTAATTTGTTGGTTTCTAAATCGCGTAATTCTTTGGTGAGCATTTTCGCAGAGATTCCGGTAATTTCTCGTTCCATTTTTTTGAAAGTATTGATTTCATGTTCGCGGGTAATTAAATAATGCAAAATCAATAGCTTCCATTTTCCCCCTAATACATCTAATGTATCACGCATGGCCAATAAGTTAATACCGCAGTCTGTCGAATAATTTTCTAGGGTCTTCATGTAAGTGTGCTTGTGTTCTTTATGATTAATAATATTTATTAATTTCAAATCTAACATTTTCACGCAGACCGCCATTTTTAGGTTAATATTTTTTTAATATTGTCGCTTAATATTAAATTGTAGTTACAGAAATGCTTATTAGGATAATCATTAGCTAAAAAATTTTCCATTACTAGGAGATTTCAGCGCTTTTTCTTCATTTAAAAAATTATATTTTGAAATAATGGTTAATATGATGTGAATATTGATATTATTAGGGAAAAAACTTAAAAAATAGTTCTTAGATAGTTGTTTAAACATTTCTTTTGCCTATTTATTAATTGGAAAAGGGATTTTATAGTTGAAATTCGAAAAACAGCTTCGTTTGTCGTATATAATTTACAAATATAGAGGTTGATTTTATCTGCATTGTAATAAAGAGTATTTTTATTTCAATAAAATTTACTCTATGAAAAAGTTTGGAATATTCATGCTGATCAGCATGCTGTTTATCGCGTGTAGTGATGACAAAGAACTTAGTCCGCCAGCCATCAAAGATTCTGTAGCCAAAGATTTGAATAACACCGTATGGACACCTACTCAGGGAAGTAATTTCTTTAAAAGCTTGAAATTCATTGATGGCGTAATCGAAGGCGAGTTTGAAAATGGTGGCACGATGCGCTATGGCTACCACATTAGTAATGTGAATGCAGTGACCGAATTGCCAGAAGTATTGGAAATCAATGTGAAGTCTTCTTACAAGTATTTTTATATCCTGATGAAGAAGGATTACAGCAGTTTTGAATTGACGATGCAACCCGGCGATAATGTCGAGGAAAAAGTAGATGCAAACTTTAAAAAATAAGCTTTAGCATATATTTTACACCGTTCCTTAAATTTTAAAGCAGGCGATTATCGTCTGCTTTTTCTTTTCTTGGTGTTCTGTATACACTATCTGTTATATCGTCAACACGCTGAAAATCAATAATATATTTTTATTTTTAAAATCTTTGCTTACATTTATATATCAGTTCGTTAAAAAATTACGTTAATAATTATTGAAAAGAATAATAACTATGTTAAATAATCAACTGCTAGATAATGAACGTGTATTAGCGGGTTTAAGGAGCCTAAACCAACGCTATAGCTACTACCTTGAAGACGAAGGGAAATGGCTGGATGGAGGATTTGAAATCCTAGTAGCGCCAGATAATCAGGCGGAAGATCCGCAATTTGCACCGCTGCATGTAAAGAAGGAAATCTTTATGATGCTACCTGTAGAAATCAGAGAAGAAATCCAAAAACTTATTGAAGTTGAATAATATCTTGTATTAACGCACATATATCGATTCAATAGCGAAAGATATCCCAAGCTATCGCTTAATAAATTGTTTAATTTTCAGATTGGCACCCCGCAATAGCGGGGTGCTTTGTTTTTAAGCTAAACCTAATTTCACTCTTCCCTTTTTCAATTGCTATGCTATCCCTATTCAATGCCTTTCCAAATCCTATTTCAAAGGGGTTTAAAAGGGGAGTGAAAGGGGAGAGAAAGGGAGGTGAAAAGGGATTAAAAAGAAATTGATCCTTACTTGGTCAGCAACTCTCCTAATGTTTTTATGGAATATGCTAAGCTTGGAAATGAAGTAATAGTGTAAAAAGTATAGCGATGGTTATGTTTGTTTTCGTTTTACGTTTTATTATTATTGCGTAAAGGTTTCTTTATAAACTTAGGCTCATGGTACAGCATTTAACAACAGAAGAAGTAAGAATTCTCCAATTGCTTCGCCATGGCGATCATCATGCCTTTGCACAAATTTATAACCAGTATTGGAAAACGCTGCTCCAGATGGCCTGGAATCACACGAAAGATCAAAGCCTTGCTGAAGACATCCTTCATGAAGTATTTTTAAAACTTTGGGATAATCGGCGCAATTATGAAATAACCCATATCGCTTCTTTTTTGGCCACCGCAGTCAAATTTGCGGTATTCAACCATTACCGCAAAGAGAAAAACAGGACGGAGCTGCTTCATTCGAGCTATCGTATCGATAAGTTTCTGGACGGCGATGCGGAGATAAATCGTGTTTTTCTTAGCCAGTACATTGCAGGTATTGTCGAAAAAATGCCCGATAAATGTAGACTTGTATTTCAATACAGTAGACATGAAGGGTTAAAATCTGCAGAAATAGCAGCGCGAATGGGGATTTCTGTCAAAGGGGTGGAAGCCAATTTAACCCGAGCCATCAAGATCCTTAAACTAAATATGAAACAAGATGGCCTTTACATCCTTTTCGCTGTAGAGCTAGTGGATCAATTGCTAGCCTAATTTTTTTTGAAGGCCATATAGGGTTTTGCTCCACCTGCAACTTATCTATATATACACAACTCATTATGCATCTTCAACGGGTAAATTATTTAATAGAGAAATTAGTAGCGGGTTCCATCTCTTCTTCCGAGCAGGATGAACTTTTTATTTGGTATAAAGAGGTGGCTGAACAAGAAATTGTGAGTAGTGAAACGGAAGAGGAAATCCAGATTCGCATATTTTTTCGTCTAATAGAATCTACGGGGTATAACCAGCAGTTAGATTTAAAAAGTAGGAATATAAAACGTATTTGGTATGGGGTTGTTGCTGCAGTTGCCAGTATGCTGCTTATTGGCTTCGTTATGTTATACAATCTTAAAGCGCCATCCGAAGTTAATCTTCAATATGTTGAACATGATGGCAAACCAGATTATATGCCGGGAGGAAACCGAGCGTTGCTGCGTATGGAAGATGGTGAAGTAATCGCCCTAAGTACTTCGAAAACAGGTATTCAAATGGATAAGGGATTGCGGTATACAGATGGTGATGGGTTAGGAGCCAGCATTGCCCTTCAGCCCGATCAAGTGCAGCAACTCCAATTGATTATCCCTAGAGGAGGCATTTATCAAGTCATTCTTTCCGATGGCTCCAAGGTATGGTTAAATGCTAATTCCACGTTGACTTATCCAAGCCAGTTTGTTGGTGCGGAACGAACAGTTTCCTTGGAGGGGGAGGCTTATTTTGAAATCAGTAAAAATGGGAAACCTTTTATTGTAAAAACAGCGCAGCAAGATATTAATGTATTAGGCACCAAATTTAATGTTTCTAGCTATTCAAACCGGAATGAAGAGCGTATAACGCTTGTTGAGGGGAGTATACAAGTAAAATCGGCATTTGGAGCATATCTATTACATCCCAATCAAGAATTGATTACAGACGCCCATAAATCCATTCAACAGGACACGGATGCTGAAGATGCCATTGCTTGGAAAAGTGGCATCTTTTTATTCGATAACATGAAGCTAGCCGATGTACTCTTGCGACTGGCAGATTGGTATAATGTAGACTTTGAATTTAAGGAGGAGCGTTTGAAAAGCGAGTTGATTTTTGCCTTAGTGAAACGCTCGGATCAAATATCTGTAGTGCTTCAAAAAATTGCCGATACGGATGTGGCCGCTTTTGATATCCAGAAGACAAAGATTATCGTAAGAAAGAAAAGAAATTAAACCCAATAAACCCTTTAACCAATTATAAAATTATGAAAAAAGAAAAATGCCCTGATTAAGGAGGGAAAGAAAAAAGGGCTCCAATTTGCACTCGAAGCCCTATCTCTGTTCGTTAACAAAGTTTTTATTACTCAAGTTCATGACTTTCGCCGCCATGAATGAATAATTATGTAAACAAATGTACAAATTTTACTTATCCAATAGCAAGCTATGGGGAAAAGAAACCTTATTATTTAGGGTCTTACTCATGATGAAATTAATTACACTAGGATTATTACTGGGCATGATGCACTTACATGCCAATTCTTTAGGCCAGACCCTACATCTCCAGGGAAAACAAATTAAATACAGGGCCTTGTTTAAAGAAATTAGAAAGCAAACGGGCTATGATTTTCTCATGCATGCCACCCATTTCAATTTAAACAAGAAAGTTGATGTTAACTTTTCGAATGTAGCACTACACGATGTGCTTGTTTGGCTAAAAGAAAAGGAAAATATAAATGTTCAATTGAAAGGACATAGTATTATCGTTTTTCCAAAAGATAAGCTGTTGGCAACCGGTTTTTCTCAAGAATTTAAAACGATTACGGGAACCGTAATGAACAGTAAGGGACAGGCCTTGGCCGGTGTCACTATAATTCGTAAAGGAACAAGCAATAGCACCGCCACAAATGAGCAGGGGCAGTTTACCCTATCGGGAATACGGAAAGGGGATTTGATAGAACTTCGGCTATTAGGCTACGCGGGCCAGGAATTTAAAGTGAATGATCAAAACAGTTATACTATATTAATGCTGGAGCAAGATACGCATTTGGACGAAGTGGTTGTGAGTACAGGTCTTCAAACGTTGAATCCAGAACGCGTTTCGGGTTCGTTTGGTTATGTTGGCCAGGAGCAATTGAGTAAGCCCAGTACGAATATTGCACAGCGTTTAATAGGTACCACAGTAGGTATGCAGGCAACCTTGGATGAATCGGGAAACCCCATTTTTGAAATCCGCGGACAGAGCAGCTTGAATGGAATTGCAGCACCCTTAGTTGTAGTGGATGGATTTGCTATTCAAGGGGATTTTAATACGATTAATCCAAATGATGTAGAGAATATTACGATTTTGAAAGATGCAGCAGCGGCTTCTATTTGGGGTGCCCGGGCCGCGAATGGTGTGATCGTGGTCACGACGAAAAAGGGCGCTAAAGGAACGCCTATTCGCGTAGACCTACAGGTGTTTCGGAAGATCGGTTCCAAGATAGATTTGGATTACACTCGCCCTTTAGCCTCAAGCGCGATGACGATAGATTATGAAAAAATAGCGTTCAACAAGTGGGGTGCCTTGGAAAACTCGGGTGATTTTAGAAATAATTACAATAGGCAATGGTCGCCAGCTACGGTGCTGTTAAGCGAGCATTATTTAGGATATATTAACGATGCGCAATTGCAATCGGGCTTGGATGCCTTAAAAGCTCAGGAAAATAAATCGCAAATTGCTGATGAGCTATTGGCAAATCCCATCAGTGATCAAATTAATTTGAGTGTTTCTGGCTCTACAGGGAAAATAAACAACTACTTTTCCATGCTTGCCGAGCGAAATCAGACTGATTTTAAAGAATCTAAAAGTGATAAATACCTTATGAATTACCGGGCAACAGCCGGCGTATTCAACTGGTTAGATCTGCATCTTTCCTCCACCTTACATCTTAATAATTCGCAATTTAATGGAGTAACCTTAGATCAAATCCAGTCTTGGGCGCCCTATGAAATGCTGCGAAATCCTGACGGCTCCCTTAGCAATTTATCACAATATTATTGGCCCATTATGGAACGTTTTGTGCCCATGGATAAATTTCCCTATGCAGATTGGACTTTTAACCCTATCCAAGAAATTAATAGCCGGGATTTATCGACTAAGGATGTTAACCTTCGGGTTATTGGTGGCATAACCTTAAAACCGATAAAGGGCTTAACCTATGACGCTAAAATTCAATATGAATTGTTTAATTCCGAAAGGCGGAATTGGTATGGCGAGCAGTCGCATTTTGTTCGGGATATGATTAATAGGGCGGCTAGTTGGGATAGAACGAGCAATGTCATCCGATTAAACCTTCCTAAGGGGGATGTATTAGATCAAAACCGCAGTAAGGATCATACCTGGAATTTTAGAAACCAATTATCATTTAATCGAGATCTTACCCCTGATCATAGCGTTAATGCCATCGTAGGCTCGGAAGTGCAAAGTTATGTTTCTGAATATTTTGGAAACCCTAGGACGTATGGTTATAACGATGAAACGTTGCGGGTTGGAACTTTTCCTAACGGACCGGGAGGCACATTCTTTACTATTCGGGATTGGATTGGGCAGAGTCAAAACTTCCCTTATACGAATGCTTTTGGCTATACCAGTCGTCGTTATTTTTCATTGTATGCAAATGCTGCTTATACGTTTAAAAATAAATATACCCTAACAGGTAGTATTCGGACGGATGCTTCTAACTTAATTACAGATGATCCTTCTTACCGCTATTCGCCATTTTGGTCTGTCGGCGGGGCCTGGCAACTGGGGAGGGAGCAATTTATGCAACCTTATGTGTGGGTGAATAAACTGAATCTTCGGCTTACCTACGGTTATAATGGGAATGTGGACTTGAGCACAGGCTTTCGACCGTTAATTGCCATGAGTGCCAGCCCGAATATTTATACCAACGATTACATCGCCAATATATCTAGTTTTGGAAACCCTAACCTACGATGGGAGAAAACAGGTAGTTGGAACCTCGGAATAGATTACGCGCTATTTAACCATAAACTTTATGGAAAAATTGATTTATACCATAAATATGGCAGTGATTTATTGGCGGATATTTCTATCCCATCCAGCAATGGGACAACCAGGCAAAAGCTGAACAGTGCCGAAATGTTGAACAAAGGTATCGAGCTAGAAATAGGAACAGATCTGCCTATTCACGGTGAGCATATCCGCTGGCGGGGTGCCCTGAATTTTTCCTACAATCATAACCGTATCGAAAAATTATTTGTTGCCAATTTTGATGCTGGAAGTTTGAGTTATGGAGGATCGGAGGCCTATGTTGAAGGACATAATGCGAATAGTTTGTGGATGTTTGAATATGCGGGTATGCAAGATGGGCAACCGATGATTTATGGTCAAAATGGTACTAAGTTAGATTTCACCAATTTTCCAATGGGCGATGCACGTGAATTTATGTCGAACAAAGGAACGCTCATTGCGCCCTATACCTTAGGCTTTAACAGTTCCTTTAAAATATACGATTTCGACCTTTCTTTTATTTTGACAGGGAAATTAGGACATGTTTTCAAAAAGTATAGTTTTAATTATCCGCCACTCTGGACCGGACGATTATTACCAAACAATAAACTGGGTGAAGTTATGAATGCTGATCCGAGTTTAATGGTGCCCCTGCCACAAAACGACGATGAATTTATGTACTTCTTCTGGGAGCAATTCTTTCCTTATATGTCCTATTTATCGACCAATGCAAGTCATATCCGCTTGCAAGAGCTGAGCTTAGCGTATAGATTACCTACAGATAAATGGAAATCCTTACGTAATACACGTGCCTCGGTGTTTTTGCAAGGGAATGATTTATTTACCAAGGTATTTAATAATATCGGTGAGGATCCGGAATATCAAATGGGTACTGTTAACCCTAGACCAAAGTTTACCATCGGTTTTAACATGTCTTTTTAATCTTAAAACAATATGAAAACAATATATAATGCATTAATAAGCTGTAAATGGATGTTGTTAATGACAGGCATGTTTACAGTATGCTTGACTTCTTGTAATGACTTTCTCGATGAAAAACCATCGAAAACCGCTTCATTGGTGGTGACTACTACCGATCAATTGCAAGCTTTGTTGAATAACTATACTAATTTTTTCCGGGAAAGCAACGGTACGTATATCAGTAGTACGGATGATTATGGATTGCTGCATCCAATATATGATGCGCGCCCCATGGCCTATGCGATGTATGCCGTTCAATTAGCGACTTGGGATACGCAATATCTGCCCAATAATGTCTTGGCAAACCCATGGCCTGAAGAGTATAAAAAGATTTTTACAGCCAATATGGTCCTTGGTAATATAGATCGGGTGACCGGGTCGGAGCAGGATAAAAAACAATTGATTGCGGATGCACATTTTATTCGCGCCTACAGTTATTTTCAATTAGTGAATACGTATTGCTTGCCTTATACCGAGCAGAATAAACAGGAATTAGGCTTACCCATTAAGAAATCGGTATCTTTTGAGGAGCCGGCTCAACGGCAAACCGTGGCCGACGTGTATGCGTTGATTGAAAGTGATTTGGCCGAAGCCTTAAAGATTGAAATCCCTTTACAGCAATCCGGCCGATTACGTCATTGGCGAGCCAATACTGCCGGTGTTCATGGGTTCGCAGCGCGTTATTATTTGAGTAGAAATGACTATAATCAAGCCTTATCTTATGCTGACAAAGCCTTAGCCGAACATAGCAGCCTCGTAGATTATAACACCGAAATGCGTTATGGTCGAACAGGAAATGTTCCTGTAAATGGGGTGCCAGTTACGATTAATTATCCTTATACACACGATAATCAATCGGATATGACCGATATGTTAAATTGGAAGGAGTTCCTGTATTTTCGATCCTTGAGCCATTCGAGTTGGTGGTATGTGCCAAGTCCGGAGCTGCTGGATTTATATGATAAAGAAAATGATCTGCGCTATGAATATCATATCGTTGAGAATTATTCCTATGATCGGGGTGCCATAAATCCGGCATATAGTTATCCGGGCTATATCTTTTTCTTTAAAGATCGCTTGCCTTCTGGTCCAACTGTTGCCGAGATGCTGTTAATTAAGGCTGAGTGCCATGCGCGCTTGGATCAAGTTGGCACGGCTATGAATGCTGTTAATCAGTTACGCGCTAAACGGTTGAAGCCTGGAGCTGCCGTCAATTTATTGGCCAGCACGAAAGATGAAGCTATTCGAAAAATCCTGGAAGAACGTCGCAGGGAGATGCCGTTTACCCACCGCTGGCAAGATATTCGTCGGTTAAATAACAACGATTACGCGTTGGATGATGTTGAATTGACTCGTCAGTTTTATTCTTACTCTTCCTCTAGCGTGGAAAGGGATGGGGGCCTCAAGACCTATACGCTACCCAAAAATTCGAGACGTTATGCGGCTCCGATTCCTCAAACTGAAATCATTTCGAGTCAAGGAGTTATTGTTCAAAATACGTATTAAGAAGATTCGTATGCTATTAGGGTAGTCCTAATTTACTCTTTAGGTTATTATGTATAAAAAGATATACCCCAATTGTGGATTGGGGTATATTTTTTCCTGCTATCAATTAATTCAGGTAGATGTATATTTTAATTTTCTAGCAGTTTTTTATGGTTGTAAGTACTGTGTTCAAACTTTGTTTTAATGCTAACAAGCCGTATTGATTTTTGTTTTAAAGGTTTAGTGAAAAAATGCTTGTTAGCCCTGCCGCAACAGGATTTCCTTTTTAGGGATTTTGAACAGTAAAATAGCGGCCCAAACCTGCAAAGCAGATTGAACCAGATTACTGATGAAGAAGTAAGGCGACTCAACAATCATGCTCAAGAAGTTAAGATAGGGGATGATGCCCAAGATCAATAATACGAGCAATACATATTTCACATTGGAGGAGCCTTTGCTCGCGAATACCGCAATCGCAAAGAGGATCAGTAAACTGATGATGGCTGATGCCCATTCGGTTTCCGTAGTAAAGCTAGATTGTAGTATGAACAGGTTTATTAGGCCAATTCCACCGGATGTGTATAATAAATTTGCGGCCTTCCTATGGTATGGATGGACGACAATTTTTTCCTTTTCTTCCTTTGCAGCAATCATGCCCTCAATAGTTTTTCTTTCTTCAGCGGAGAACTGCCTCCCTCGGGCTTGTAAAATCTCATAGGCATAGCGATTCGCATCAGGCTCATAACGATTGTCTGGAACCAGGTATTTCTCCAAATCCTGATCAGACTTTTGTGCTAAAATCTTTCGGTTGGTATTCATGGTTAGGAAATTTTTGGTCAATGGATAAATTACACTACAATTTAATCAATATTTTTCCATTTTGAAATAGCTAAGCGACTCCTAAGTAGTTACTTTAAAAGCTTTATAAATTACTTTTTTATAGTTGGGGCATGTAAAAGAATATGTAATTTCAAGTTTACCTTTGAACGCCTATTATGCCTATAAATATACCATCCCATCTTGTTGGGTTGTCGGAAACGGAAGTGTTAAGTGCTCGGGAAAAGTTTGGTGCTAATCAGCTGGAGGCTGGAAAGAAAAGCACTTGGCTATCCCTTCTCCTTGATATCCTCAAAGAGCCGATGTTGATTTTGCTATTTGCTATTTCCATTATTTACGTCATAATTGGCGATTATGGCGAAGCGCTCTTTATGTTCCTGGCTATTGTGGCAGTGTCGGCTATTTCATTCTATCAGGATAACCGCAGTAAAAAGGCTTTGGAAGCGTTGGAAAAGTTGAATGAACCCCTGAGTAAGGTTATCCGTTCTGGGAAATTAATGGAAATTCCTACGCATGAAATCGTTGTAGGTGATCTGCTGATTACCGAGGAAGGAAAGATGATCAATGCGGATGGCCGAATCGTACATAGTAACGACTTCTCTGTCAATGAGTCTGCTTTAACGGGGGAAAGCCTGTCGGTGTTTAAAAGTAGCGATGCCGATCATAACGAGGTGTATAGTGGCACCTTGGCCGTATCAGGCTTGGCGGTTATTGCCGTAGATCATGTTGGCAAGGATACCAGACTAGGTAAGATTGGAACTTCCATTGCTGGTATTAAGGAGGAAGCTTCACCCTTGCAGCTGCAAATCCGCAAGTTCGTTAGAACCATGGCGATCATCGGAATCGTGATTTTCCTGCTAGTCTGTGCTGTCAATTATTATCATACCGTCGATTTATTGCAGAGTCTGTTAAATGGGCTTACTCTGGCCATGTCTGTATTGCCGGAGGAGATTCCTGTTGCTTTTACAACGTTTATGGCCTTGGGGGCCTGGAAACTGATGCGGGAAGGCGTAATTATCAAACGCAGTAGCATTGTTGAAACCTTAGGGAGCACCACTGTTATTTGCACAGATAAGACCGGTACCATTACTGAGAATACCATGCAGCTGAAATACTTATATGATTATCAGCTCGATAAAACCTATGAGGAGCCAGACTTTGGTCATCCCGACCTTGCGCAGCTTATCGATTATGCCATGTGGAGTTCGGAACCCGTTCCTTTTGATCCGATGGAAAAAACCTTGCATCGCATTTATCAGGAAACCCAACAGCAAGATCAGCGAAAAGCCTTTCAACTGTTTCATGAGTACCCTTTGGAAGGGAAACCTCCTATGATGACGCATTTGTTCCAAAACGAAAACCAGAAACGCATTATTGCTAGTAAGGGAGCACCGGAAGTTATTCTGCAAGTTGCCGACCTTCCTGAAGAAGAGAAAGATAGGATGCGACAATTAATTAAAGATTTTGGAGGTCAAGGATATCGGGTATTGGGTGTTGCGAAATCTAACTTTGCTGGCGATGATTTTCCGGAGAAGCAGCAAGATCTGCCCTTTGAATTCCTGGGCTTTGTGGTCTTTTATGATCCGCCGAAACAAGGCATACAACAGGTTTTCGAGCAAATATATGCTGCTGGCATTAAAGTTAAAGTGATTACCGGCGATAATACAGATACCACCCGAAGTATCGCCACGCAGGCGGGCATTCAACATGCCGCCGATGCCATCGAAGGGAAAGAGGTGATGGGGCTGTCAGCTAATCAATTGCAAGCGGTAGTGGAGGAGAAGGTGCTGTTTACCCGTATGTTTCCAGATGCTAAGCTAACGGTGGTGAATGCCTTAAAACAGCAAGGCGAGGTGGTTGCGATGTTGGGCGATGGTGTAAACGACGGGCCAGCCTTGAAAGCAGCGCACATAGGCGTTGCCATGGGTTCTAAGGGGACGGAAATTGCTAAAGTCGCCGCCTCTCTGGTAATTACTAACGACGATTTGGAAAAACTGATCATTGGTATTGCTGCAGGAAGAAGGATTTATACCAATATTAAAAAAGCCATACAGTATATTATTTCCATCCATATCCCCATTATCCTCACGGTTTCTTTGCCGCTGTTCTTAGGTTGGGTCTATCCGCAGATTTTTACCCCAGTGCATGTCATCTTTTTAGAGTTGATTATGGGGCCTACCTGTTCTATCGTGTATGAGAATGAACCCATGGAAAAGAATACCATGCTGCAAAAGCCTCGGAGAATGACTGATACCTTTTTAAATTGGAAAGAACTTAGCATTAGTATTGTCCAGGGGCTAATCATTACTCTGGGCGTATTGTTTATCTATCAATGGAATGTGCAGCAGGGCGGCTCCGAGGAACACACCCGAGCAATGGTGTTTACTACCCTTATTTTTGCCAATATCCTGTTAAGTCTTACCAACCGCTCTTTTTATTATAGCCTATTCGAAAGTTTTAAAAATAAAAACTGGCTATTGGTTGGGGTGACGATTGCGACATTGCTTTTGTTAGCGGGTATTTTATATATCCCGGCGATGGCCAGTTTCTTTAACGTGACAGGCCTCAAGATATCCGAGCTGGCTATGGCGGGTTTAATAGCAGCAGTTTCCGTGCTGTGGTTTGAGGGGTATAAGTTTTGGAGGAGAAGAAGAGGGGTAAGACAATAGGAAGGATAGCTATTGTTTTTCAATAGAAACACCAACAATCAATGAAATATTGTTTACTGACCAACATGAATACTTAAGTTAGGTAACTCAATTTGAAGTCTTACTTGCGCTTTCAATGCGGTAAAAACTCTCAACAAAGTGTCTATCATACGGAACTTTGCTCCTTTTCTTGATAAAGCCGTGTGTCGAAATAACTAAGGTTTTAGATGAGGAAGTTTTGTCCCAAAACGCCAGAAGTCTATAATGAACACCCTGGTATAAAGTTCTAAACTCAAGTAAAGATAGTGTAAGTTTCGCTATAATGAAACTTTTGCAGCTCGTTTTTATACAGCGTAAGGGATTAGTTCAGCCGCTCGCAGACCCGCAAACAGCCAGAGCCCCCTACGGGTCGAGCCCCGGCTCAGGCTAGTTCCGAACCCTCAGAATGCAAAAAAGCCTCCATCTTGCGATGAAGGCTTTTTCAGCGGAGAGTGAGGGATTCGAACCCCCGAACCTGTGACAGTTAACGGTTTTCAAGACCGCCGCATTCGACCACTCTGCCAACTCTCCGCGACAAAAGTACAAATTCTGATCTGATCTCCAAATAAAAAGTTAAAATAAAACAGCCTTAAATCATCTTTAAAGGCCAATTGTCTTGATATTGAACCGATTAATAGGGTAAATAAAGACGCGATTTTTTTGCTGCACAGCATTTCAAAACGGAATTAGGCGGGCTAGGGGATAGGCCAGGCTAAAAACAGGGGCAGAAACAGCTGTATCCATCTAAATAACCTAAAAGAAGGAAGTATTTAAAAATATATGATTGTAAGGCAACCACTTAATGCCTTTCCAACAAAATTTAGCTAAAATATTTTGCTATTTACCCTCAAATAGCTACTTTTGCTACACAAAATCCAAGCGCCAATAGCTCAGCTGGATAGAGCAACGGTTTTCTAAACCGTCGGTCACAGGTTCGAATCCTGTTTGGCGTACAGATTATAAAGCTGTTAATCCTTGATTAGCAGCTTTTTTTATGGCTGGAAATTCCAATATTTTACAAAATTCCCTTCCATATCCTGTAATAAAAAAAATACAGGTTTAAACAGCGATTCTCTCTTTCATGTTCTTTAATAATTAAAATACTAGTTACATTTGCTATACCAAAATTTAACCCAGTATTTATAATTTATGAAAAGAACGACATTCAACCTGATCGCAATCTTAGTATTATCCTGTGTTGCCTTGCAATCTCATGCCCAAGAAGCAAAACGAAAAGGCTTTATCGGTATCAGTTTAGGACCATCCATTCCGTTTGGCGAATTTAAAAAGGACGGCCTCGCAAAAACTGGTGCCAATATATCGCTTATCAACTTTGGATACCTGTTTAATGGCAAAGTAGGGGTAGCTGCCAATTGGTTTGGTGCCGCCCACAACATCGATTCAAACAATAGTGAGCTATCTGATGTCATGTGGTCATACGGTGGCATTATGGCCGGCCCTTTGGTAAGTGGACAAATCAGTGAAGATGTAGACCTTGACGGTCGAGTACAAATCGGTTATTCGTATGCAAGCATGGATGTTAATGGCGTTAAGCTCGATGGTACAGGCTTTGCGTATGGGGCAGGGGCAGGCTTACGCTTCCATGTTAGCCGTTTATTCTCCTTGTCTTTTATGGTCGATGCCTTTTTCTCGAACAACAAAGGCGATTACATGGATCGAAAAATTCAAGCCATCAATCCGACGGTAGGATTTAGTTACCGTCTAAAATAGGCAAGCATAAAAGAAGGCATCTTATTTAGGATGCCTTCTTTTATGTTCTGGAACATGCTACGCTAATTTACGGGCGTTGTCCGTCCGGCCTCCAAAATCGGAATATTCGCTTCCGTTGGCACATAAATAATCTGGCTGATGGTACCCGCTTTTAAGGCCTCCCCAAAAGCACCGATAAACTCCTGCTTACGATATTCCGGATATTTTTGAGCAGCTTCCCCCATAATTTTTATCGCTTCTGCTTGCAACACGGCAGCTTCTTTCTCTGCACGCGCTTGTTCAATTAAAATCTGTCGAGATTGGGTTGCTTCCGCGAGTCTCGCTTTTCCCGCCATCTCCTGTTGCCATACCGAATAGGTTGGTAATCCAAACATTAAGCCGACAACAATAAGGAAGGCAATTGCTACTAAAATTAATACGGACTGAACTTTCATTGTGGTTTGTGTTTTCTTGGTTGCCATAATTTTTAAAACTTAAATATAAAGGATTGGTTGGATTTAGGCGATTAATATTTTGTTTTTTGTGTATTGTCATCGTGCTGGCAAGTGCTGTCATCGTGTTGGCAAGTGCTGTCATCGTGAGCGGAGTCGAACGACTGGTACGTCAGTGCAATCAACAACACTTAAAACACTTAATATCAACAGATAATGCTATCAAGAAATTAATAATCAGTAGATTACATTTTTACACCTGTATTGACGTACCAGTCGTTCGACTCCGCTACCAATGACATGTTTGCGCAAAACACTGTAAGCAAGATGGTTATGTATTGCTGATTGCACTGACGTACCAGTCGTTCGACTCCGCTCACGATGACAAAGCGATGACAAATCGATGACAGCACTTGCCAGCACGATGACAAAGCGAATTAAACATTAGCAACTGCCATCCATCTTCTGTTTACTTCCCTTTCTCACCCCTTTCACTCCCTTTTCAAACCCCTTTCACGCCCAATGCCAAAGGGCTCAACTACGGCGAAGAAAAAGCCCTAAATAAAGCCAGCTAATAGCCTATTCCAAACCAGGTACTTGTGGATACTCATCGAATTCCCTACTTTTAATAAAAAATCAATTTATGAATCCTGTTTTGCGTAATATTTTGGCTGTGTTTGTTGGGCTTATTGTAGGTTCTGCCGTTAATGGCGCATTAATTCACATGAGTCCGATGCTTATTGCGCCGCCGGCCGGTGTGGATGTAACAAGCGCGGAGGGTCTGCAAGCAGGTATGCATCTCTTTCAGCCTAAGCATTTTCTGATGCCCTTTTTGGCGCATGCTTTAGGCACCTTTGCAGGGGCGTTTGTGGCGGCGAAAATGGCAGCCACGCGTAAACTAACCTTTGCAATGGTTATTGCTTTTTTCTTTTTGTTTGGTGGTATGGCTTCGGTTTTTATGCTGCCATCTCCATTATGGTACACGCTGGTCGATTTGTTGTTCGCTTATATCCCGATGGGCTATCTGGCGGCACGATTGGCGAAATAAATCCTTGTTATGCCTTTAGAAATTGATAAACTCCGCTATCCCATAGGGAAATTTATAAAGCCTACACATATTGATGCAGATACTTTGGCGGTATGGATCGATAGCATTAAGAAGTTTCCCGAGCGCTTAAAGAATGAAATCTCCCGATTGACACCTGCGGAATTTCAAAAGAGCTATAGACCGGATGGCTGGACCATTACCCAATTGGTAAACCATTGTGCCGATAGTCATATCAACAGTTTTGTACGGTTTAAACTCGCCCTAACGGAGGATAATCCGACGATAAAGCCCTATATGGAAGATCGTTGGGCGGCCTTAGCCGATAGCAAAGCCTTCCCGGTAGCGAGTGCGCTGAAAATTATCGAAGGCATTCATGAACGCTGGGGCCATTTATTGGAAAGTTTAAGCGATGCTGATTTGGAACGCACCTATATTCATCCCGAATCCGGCGATCAATTGGAATTAAAAACAACCATCGGTATTTACGCCTGGCATTGCAATCATCATTTGGCGCATATCATCAATGCCAAAACAAGTAAATAACTGGAAGGCAGCTGCTTGGAGGTTTCCTGTGGAACTTAGCGCATTTTTGCTAAAAGGCCTTAGGGGCTAGGCTAGGGGGCTATGTTTTCGCTTTTGATTATCGCTATCGCTAGATATTGCCTATCTTTGTAGCTCATCTAGAGATATGAGTGAAGAAATAACGAAAATTGGCGTCATTGGAAGTGGGAGTTGGGCTACCGCCATGATTAAGATGTTAACCGATAACCATCAGGAGAAGCAAATCAACTGGTGGGTAAGAAAACAAGAAGATATCGATTACATTCAGGCTTATCACCATAATCCTTCCTATTTAAGTGCCGTTGAAATCAAATTAGCCAATAACAGGTTGTTCAACGACGCCAAAGAGGTTATCCAACAATCGGATATTATTATATTAAATACGCCTGCTGCTTACCTGGAGGATGCTTTGGCCGAGGTTACGGCAGCGGATATGCAGGGTAAGATTATCGTATCGGCCATAAAAGGAATTATTCCATCCATTAAGAAAATCGTCGGTGAGTTTTTAATCGATGATTATGGCGTAGCGGTTGAAGATGTGGTGGTGATTGGTGGACCTTGCCATGCCGAGGAAGTTTCCTTAGAGAAACTCTCGTATTTAACCTTTGCCGCTAAGAATACGGCAAACGCTGCCATTGTAGCGCAGTATTTTCAGTCGCACTACATCAAAACAGTTATTTCAAGCGATGCTGTAGGCGTAGAGTATGGTGCTGTCTTAAAAAATATCTATGCCTTGGCCTGTGGCATTTGTCATGGCTTAGGCTACGGCGATAATTTTCAAGCGGTATTAATCTCCAATGCCATTCGTGAAATGGAATATTTCGTCGATGCCATCGATTATCAAGATCGGGAAATCAATAACTCGGGCTATTTAGGCGATTTGCTGGTGACGGCCTATTCGCAGTTTAGTCGCAACCGTACCTTTGGTACCATGATCGGGAAGGGCTATTCCGTTAAATCGGCCCAATTGGAAATGAATATGGTGGCTGAGGGATACTTCGCCTCCGATTGTATTCAGGATATTATCAATAGACATCAGTTAAAGATGCCGATCTGTAATACAGTTTACGATATTCTCTATAAAAATAAATCCGCTGTACTTGCGGTAAAAGAACTCGCAGATAACTTATCATAATGATCACAAAAGAAGAGATTGCGGAAAAATATAAAATCATTCAGGACGAGATTTGTCAAGCCCTGGAAAAACTAGACGGCGTATCAGTGTTTGTTGAAGAAAACTGGCAACGTGAAGGGGGCGGCGGTGGCCGTACGCGTGTTATACAACATGGCGACATCCTGGAAAAAGGTGGGGTCAACTTCTCCGCGGTGCATGGACAATTGCCGGCGCCTATTAAAAAGGCCTTCGGTGTAGATGAAGAGCAGTTCTTCGCTACCGGTGTTTCCATCGTTATCCATCCGAATAATCCATGGGTGCCAATTATCCACATGAACATCCGATATTTTGAGCTGAATGATGAAATCCGCTGGTTTGGCGGAGGGATAGATTTAACACCGCATTACGTCATTGATGAGGATGCACGTTATTTCCATTCGGAATTAAAACGCGTTTGTGATCAATACAGCCCGAATTTCTATACGGAATTCAAAACCTGGGCCGACAATTATTTCTACATTAAGCATCGGGAAGAGACCCGCGGCATTGGCGGTATCTTTTACGATAAGCTAAATGCGCAGAAAGCTGGTATTTCCATGGAAGAGATTTTCAATTTCTCTTGCGACCTGGGTCGTCTGTTTCCAAAGGTTTATACGGAACTGGTGAATCGCAATCGCGGTAAATCCTATACCGAAGCCGAGAAGAACTGGCAATTGCTGCGTCGAGGACGTTATGTGGAATTCAACTTAGTATACGATGCAGGTACAAAATTTGGTTTGGAAACCAATGGACGTATCGAGTCTATTCTGATGAGCTTACCCGAGCAGGCAAACTGGTTCTATAATTTCCAAACTGCCGCAGGCTCGAAGGAAGAACAAACCCTTTCGCTATTGAAAAAGGGTGTAAATTGGGCACAACAATAAACATACGAAGATGATTTCTTTTGAAAAATTCGTGCTGGATAACGGCTTGAAAGTCCTTGTTCATGAAGATCCGCTTAGCCCGATGGCCTGCGTGAACATCTTGTATGATGTAGGTGCCAGGGATGAGCAGGAAGATAAAACGGGTTTTGCCCATTTATTCGAGCATTTAATGTTCAGCGGCTCCCTACACATTCCAAGTTACGACCAAGCATTACAACGGGTAGGAGGCGAAAACAACGCCTTTACCTCCAACGATATTACCAACTATTACATCACCCTGCCGGCCAATAATCTGGAAACCGCCTTTTGGTTGGAAAGCGACCGCATGTTAAGCCTTGCTTTTCATGAACAGGGCTTGGAAGTACAGCGCTCGGTAGTGATCGAGGAGTTTAAGCAGCGCTATTTAAACCAGCCCTATGGCGATGTTTGGTTGAAGCTAAGGCCGATGGCCTATAAGGTGCATCCCTACCGTTGGGCTACCATCGGTAAGGAAATCAGGCATATTGAAGAGGCTACATTAGCCGATGTAAAAGCCTTCTTTGCTAAATATTACGTACCGAGCAATGCCATTATGGTTGTTGCAGGAAATGTAGAGCTGGAACAGGTTAAGGCCTTGGCAAATAAATGGTTTGGAGATATTCCAAGTGGTGAAAAGCCCCTGCGTGCCTTGCCTGCAGAGCCGCAACAGCAAGAAGAACGTCGCGAATCGTGCTATGCCAATGTACCGGTAGATAGTCTTTATATGGCTTTCCATACGGTAGATCGCCTGCACCCGGATTACCAAGTGGCCGATTTAATTACCGATGTTTTATCTCGAGGGAGTTCCTCCCGTCTTTACCGCAGTTTGGTGAAGGAACAGCACTTGTTTTCGGAAGTAAATGCCTACATGATGGGCAGTATAGATTCCAACCTCTTAATTGTTGAAGGAAAACCTTCAGAGGGGGTAAGCCTTGCCGAAGGGGAACAGGCCATCTGGAAGGAATTGGAGCGCATGAAAAACGAATTGTTGAGCGATTATGAGCTGAACAAAGTGAAGAACAAAATTGAATCGACCATGGTTTTTGCCGAGCTGTCGATATTAGATAAAGCGATGAATTTGGCTTATTATGAGTTGCTGGGCGATGCTCATTCCTATAATCAGGAGGTGAACCGCTATCAGCAGGTGCAAACGGCCGATATTCAGCGCGTTGCGCAGGATATCTTTAGAAAGGAAAATTCATCCAGTTTATTTTATCATAAACAAGAAACGCTAAGCCATGATTAACCGCGCATTAGCCCCCGACTTGCAGGCTATCGACGAGATAACGCTGCAACATCCGGAACAACTGACCTTTGCCAATGGCTTAAAGGTGTTTATCTTTCCTGCGGAAGAACAGGAATTAATCAAAGCCGAGTTTGTTTTTCGGAATGTGTTTGAAGGATCGGAAAACCCGGTGGCCAATGTGGCGCTAGGGAACCTACTTAAAGAAGGAACCAGCAAGCATTCCTCTGCGAAGATTGCCGAAGAGATTGATTACTACGGAGCCTATTTGGTTCCGGAGTATAGCTTCGACCACAATGCCTTAACCCTATATACCTTAGGTAAACATTTACCTTCGGTATTGCCCATGATGCATGAAGTTTTAACTGATGCCATATTTCCGGAGCGTGAGCTAAATACTTATGTGCGAAATAATAAACAGAGCCTGCAGATTTCTATGGAGAAGTCTGATTTTCTGGCGCGTCGTAAGTTCTATCATGAATTGTTTCCGGAAACACGCTATGGCATTTCCTTAACGCAGCAATCTTTAGATAGTTTGGATCGCGATCGCGTGATGGCACTATATCAGAAACAGATTCAACCCAGCAATGCCTACCTCTTCCTATCTGGCAAGGTAACAGCCGCTGATTTAGCCTTATTCCGACAGTATTTTGAAGCGCAATGGTTGAATCAAATAGCAATTGATGGGGCCTCCTTCCCGATATTACCTTCTTTTGAACCGGGACTAAGCCTTATTAATAAAACAGAGGCCTTGCAATCGGCCATTCGAATCGGTAAGCGCAGCATACAACGTGCTCATCCTGATTATCCGGCTTTGCAATTTGTGAATACCATTTTAGGAGGATATTTCGGGTCGCGCTTAATGAGCAACATCCGGGAAGAGAAAGGATATACCTACAGCATTGGCTCGGCCATTGCCAATTTAAACCATGCCGGGTTCTTTACCATCGCCACAGAGGTGGGGGTAGAGTATACCGAAAATACCTTAACGGAGATAAAGAAAGAAATGGATACCCTGCAACAGGAGCTGGTTAGCGAGCAGGAATTGGAACTGGTGCGGAATTATATGTTAGGCAGCATGCTGGGAAGCCTGGAATCGGTATTCTCGCATGTGGATAAGTTTAAGTCGGTTTATTTTTCAGGCTTAACTTTGGATTATTACGCCTATTATACGGATGTGATCAAAACAATAGATGCAGAGCAGGTGCGAAACATCGCCCAGCAATATTTAGGCTATGAAGAGATGGCCAAGATTATTGTAGGGAAACAAGGATAAATAAAAAGAGCGGCAAAGTAATCATTGCCGCTCTTTTTATTTAAGCGTTCATTAAATCTTGAATAGCGACAGCGGCCAAGGTACCTCCAAAGGCGGCCGGTAGGTAGGACATAGTACCGTAGGCCGATTTTTTATAATTGCTACCATCGGTATAGAGCAGAGATTCCTTATCGGGCAGTTCGGTCGAGAACACAACCTTTACACCTTTTTTAATACCATGCTTCTTTAATTTTTTACGAATATGTTGGGCCAGCTTGCAATTGTAGGTGGCACCAATGTCAGAGATTCTGATTTTTGTAGGGTCAAGCTTGCCACCGGCTCCCATGGAGCTTACAAACGGAACCTGTGCTTCTAAGGCGCGGCGAATAAAGAATAGCTTCGGCGTAATGCTGTCGATGGCTTCCACGCAGTAGTCGGGCTCCAAGGCCAATAAATCAGGGATGCTTTGCGGTAAGATGAAATCTTGGATCACGTTAAGCTCCAACTCCGGGTTGATGGCCAACAGGCGCTCGCGCATGATTTCTGCTTTGGCCTGGCCATGGTTGGTTGCCAAGGCGGGCAATTGGCGGTTTCTATTGCTGGGGTCAACGGTGTCGCCGTCGATAATGGTCATCTTACCCACGCCTGATCGGCAGATAAATTCGGCGGCAAAAGAGCCCACGCCCCCTAAGCCCAAAACCATAACATGTGAATTAGCTAATTTTTCCAGGGATTCCCGACCGATTAAAGCCTCCGTGCGGGATAGCCACGATAAATCCTTCATTTATGCAATGCTGTAATTAAAAATGCGATTAAAGTTGGCCAGCAATTGATCTTCTACCTGTTGGGTAGGCAATTTTTTGGCTCGGCAAAAATAAGCATAAATATCGGAGATTTGTGTGGACTTATCGTCAGTTTCTAAGAAGAGCCGATCGAGGGGAAGCTGTTGAATCAGCTCGTCCATTTTACCCTTGCCAATGGCTGCACCCAAGGATATATAGTAGTTTTTGTTTTTCAACAGCTGCTCGGCTAAAGGCCAATTGCGCTCGTAGCCATGAAAAATAACAGGCACCTGCACTTCTTTTCGCAGTAAGGAAACAAACACTTCGTGGTAGGCGCGTACGCAATGTATGATTAAGGGTTTGTTAAGCTGATTGGCGATTTCTAGTTGTTTTTCAAAAGTTTCCGCCTGAATCGCCCATGTTGTACTCGTTAGTTTATCGAGTCCACATTCCCCAATAGCCAATACCTGGGGTTTCTTCGCATATTGCATAAAGGCCTCCCATTGGGCATCGCGGTTTTGGTCGATGTACCAGGGGTGAATGCCTGCGCTGCATGGCTGCTCGAACAAATAGTCTTTGGAAACAATGCAATTGGGCAAGACAAAATCGCCGGCTTTACTGGCGATGCTGTGTGCATGAATGTTGATATACACCGATACGTTTAGTTTTAGGTAGGAAAGGTAAGGAATTAATCAATTAATTCGCAAGACTCAAACTCCAAGATGACAATGCCGGAAGTGGTGTCAATCTTAAACCGTCTTCTGGATTGATCGTTATCGAAGGATTTCTCAATCTCAGGGACGACCTCTGAAACTTCAAGAATAACCGGATAGCCCTCTTTGGGGATTTCAGAGCGCGAATAAAACGTGACATGCTCAAACTTCAACTTCTTTTGCTGGGCTTTGCTAGGTTCAACGGCATCTAGCAAAAGAGTAACCAGCAAGGTTTGCGTTCTTGCATCTTCTTCAGTTTTTACAATCTCTGCATCTAGTAAGGATTCAATATCTATAGCCATATCCGCTTTGTATTAGTCTGATATAGGTATAACAGCAGAAAACCTTTTTCGTTTTGAATTTCTAATTATTGCTGAATTCGAACTGATGTTGCTTCAGATGATCCCGTAAACCTTCCAGCAGGATACGTGGCTTGGCCATAATCCCTGCCATTTTTGGTCCCTTAATAAAAGGATGAGTCTGTTTTGCGGAAGAGTTTGCATTCATGTTCTTTTTATTTAACATCGTGCCTCCTTGTTTATTGTCGTTTACAAATGGTTGAAAGTTCTTGAGTTGAACTTTATATTCATATTAAATTTAATTAAAAAAAATATAGCATGCAAGCCTCTTCCTTTTTCCACAAGGGTTTTTTATTGTTTTCTGATTGGTTATATTCGTGACAAATTTTATCATTTGCTACGAATCGCGCATCATAAGGCTTATATCCACCCCTTACCCGAGGGTCATCGGTTTCCCATGATGAAGTATGAGCTGATTCCCGCACAGCTGCTTTACGAGGGGCTGGTCAATCTTTCTAATTTTATGGAGCCTACGCTTGTCGATCGCGAGATCGTCTATCTGGCGCACGATAAAGCCTATGTAGATGCGTTGTTAGACCTGCGCTTGGATCCGAAGATGCAAAGACGTATTGGTTTTCCGATGTCTAAGGATTTGGTGGAGCGGGAACTCTATCTCATTGATGGAACGATTCAAGCCTGTGCGGCGGCTCGAGAATATGGCGTAGCCTTTAATACGGCAGGAGGGACGCACCATGCCGGTCGTGATTTTGGCGAAGGCTTCTGCCTGCTAAACGATCAGGCCGTTGCAGCAGCTTACCTCTATGCGCAGGGATGGGCCAAAAAGATCCTCATGATTGATTTGGATGTGCATCAGGGGAATGGTACGGCGCATATTTTTGAAGACCATCCGGATATCATCACCCTGTCGATTCATGGCGAGAAGAATTTTCCGTTCAAGAAGGAACGCTCGCATGTGGATCTTGGCCTGCCAGAAGGTATGGGCGATGAGGATTACCTCGCGGTAGTGCAAGAACAATTGGAAACCTTATTACCGGCCATTAACCCTGATTTTGTTTTTTATCAAGCCGGGGTGGATGTGTTGGCAACTGATAAATTAGGGAAATTTAAATTAACCATCGATGGATGTAAGCGGCGTGATGAGCTTGTTTTTGAGGCTTGTAAGCGTCGTGCTATTCCGGTTGAGGTCAGCATGGGCGGTGGCTATTCCGCACAGATCAAGGATATAGTAAATGCCCATGTAAACACCTACCGCGCAGCCATCGCTATTTACGATTTTTAAAAAATACTATGTTATTTCACCAAGACGCTACTTTTGAGAACCTGATTATTCACCATGTCGGCAATAAAAGCCAGGATGAATACTTTACCTTATCGGATAAGGAAGTCGATGTGCAAGCCGATGAAGTATTGACTTCCTTGCTGATGCAATATTTTATGAAGCCTTTCGCCAAGCAGGCGGAAGTCTATCGCTTCTACCATCCGAACGACGACCTGGAGTTTAATGAGGTTTACAGCTATTCCAAACGCTTTTTTGAAGGAACGCTAAACTTTCAGGATTACTCCAAATCCATTACCAAATACTTGTTTGAGGTTTCCGAGCATCCTAAGATTAAATCGGGAGAAGTGTATGTAGTTGCTTTGGATAATGTGCAGTTGGAAGGTGAGGAGCATAAGGCGATCGGGATTTTTAAATCCGAGAATAAGGAGCCCTACCTGAAGGTGTTTTTGGAAGCAGATGGTTTAGGCGTGAACTACGAAGAGCAGGCCATTAATATTAATAAATTGGATAAGGGTGTTGTGATTGTAAATACCGAAGCTGAAGAAGGATTTAAGGTGCTGTGCTTAGACCAAACCAATGGCACGGAAGCGGTGTATTGGAAAGATGATTTCCTGAAATTGCGCGTTAGAAACGATAATTTCCAACAAACGGGTAACCTGATGAAGGTGTATAAAAACTTCGTGAACGAGAAGTTGGAAGATGTGTTTGAAATGGATAAAGCCGATAAGATCGATTTATTGAACCGCTCGATGAACTACTTTAAAACCAAAGAGGAGTTTGATGAAGAAGAGTTCAATACGGAGGTGATTGCGAATCCAGACGCCATATCGCTGTTTAAAGACTATAAAAACTCCTTTGAAGAGGAATTTGATACTTCCTTTCAATCGAACTTTGATATTGCCAGCAATGCCGTAAAGAAGATGGCTACCAGCTATAAATCGGTGATAAAATTGGATAAGAACTTCCATATCTACGTACATGGCAAACGGGAATACCTGGAGAAAGGCTATGACGAGGATAAGGGCATGAATTACTATAAACTTTATTTCGAAAACGAAACAGATTAAGCAGCATGATGCAGAAGGCTTGGAAATCGATTGGGATTTGGTTAGGGCTAAACATCGCCCTGATCTTGCTGATCAATTGGTTTGTGCTGGATATGGATCGGGTGGAGCAGGCCTACAGCCGGGGCTTTTATCCGCTTTATCAATACCTGCCTAAGTTCTTGTTCGGTTTGGTTCCCTTCAACCTGGGGGACCTGTTATATGCGGCCTTCATAGGCTATATGCTTTTCCTCCTTTTCAGGATAATAAAGCTGTTGTTTCAAAGGTTTTATAAGAAGAGTTTATTTACCTTAGCTATTCTTGTTGGCTTTATATTAAGTCTTTATGTGTTTTTTCATGTGGCCTGGGGAATAAACTATTACCGGGTTCCGGTGAGCAAGCAGATGGAGCTGAACTTGGATACCATCTTGCAGGAAGATCACCTTCGGATATTGGATCAGCATATACTGGTCGCAAACGAATTGCGCGAAAGGCTTGACCTTTCACGTATAGATCAAGCTGCTGTCGATAGGGAGATTGAAACCTTGATGCGTGCGGATACAACTTTTCCTATGCTTAGTAAAACGCAGGTGAAGATAAAGTATCCCTTATCATCCACCTTAATCGCCTACTTTGGCACCTCCGGTTATTTAAACCCTTTTTCCAATGAGAGCCAGGTAAACGCGTTAATCCCAAGAAGTTCCTATCCTTTTACGGCAACCCATGAATTGGCCCATCAAATGGGGATAGGCTTCGAAGATGAGTGTAATTTTATCGCTTATGTGAAGCTGAAAGAACACCCGAAGGCCTGGTATAGCTATGCCGCTTATTATGAAAGCCTGCAATACCTCTTGCGGTCTTTATATTGGGTAGATCAGGGTTTGTTTGAGGCGTATAAGAAGAAGTTGTCGGTAAAGGTTCGGCAAGATCTGGAAGCAGATCGTCGGTTTTGGGAAAGTTATACGGGTTGGCTGACGGATCTATCGGGTTTGTTTTACGATCAATACCTAAAACATAATAATCAGAAAGAGGGGATGGCCCGCTATGGGATGGTGAGTAGGTTGATTATTGCATATGAAAAAAAAGCGGGCCATTGACCCGCTGAAGCTGTTTATACCGAGAAGCTTTCGCCGCATGCACAGGTGCGGGAGGCATTCGGGTTGTGAAATTCAAAGCCTTTGCCATTCAATCCATCCGAATAATCAAGCTCTGTACCTGCTAAATAGAGGTACGACTTAATATCCAGGCAGATTTTAACGTCATTGTCTTCAAAAAACTGATCGCCTTTTTTCTCTTCGTTGTCGAAGTGTAGTTTATAGGATAAGCCGGAGCAACCTCCACTTTCCACGGCAACACGCACGAAATAAGTGCCGTCGTATTGCTCATCCTGCATTATCGTCTGGATTCTTTCCTTTGCTTTATCTGTAACAGTTACCATGTGATTTCCTTCCTTTTAAACCACAAAGATAGGGAAAAGCAAACGCAAAATATTCATCATTCTTCGGAGTTCTGTCAAATTAAGCCCTCTTGGTAAAGCTGCCAGATGGGCGATTGCTTGCGAATGGTCTCCACAGCGGCTTTTATCTGCTGTACGGCTTGGTCAATTTCCTCCCGTGTATTGTACTTGCTGAAGCTAAATCGACTGCTGCAATAGGCATCCTCATCGGATAAGCCCATCGCTTTCAGCACGTGGGATGGATCTCTGGAGCCCGATACGCAGGCTGAGCCGGAGGAGAAGGCCATATCGGGTAATTTGGTCATCAGCTCGGTCGAGCGTACGTGTTTTATCAAGACATTGCTGGTATTAGGCGTACGTGGGCATTGCTGCGCATGCACGCTGACTTCCGGGACTTCCGCAATTAAGCGGCTTTCAAAGTAATCGCGCAGCTCAGATAGGTTGCTGTTAAACTGGAAATGCCGGCTCGCTTCGCCCATGCCTACCAGCTGCGGAACGGCATAGGTGCCCCCGCGAAAGCCATGTTCTTGGTTGCCGCCTAAGATCATCGCCGGTATTTGGATAGGCTTCGATTTGCGCCGGATATACAACGCACCTATCCCTTTAGGGCCATGGAATTTATGTGCACTAAAGCATAAGATGTCGATAGGAATGGCTTGAAGGTTAAGGGGTAGTTTTCCGATATGCTGGGTGGCATCGCAAAAGAATAAGACATCCTTGCGTTGACAGATGTCGGCTATTTCGGCTATCGGGTGCAGCAGTCCAGTTTCATTATTGGCGGCCATCAGGGAGACCAGAATGGTATCCGGTTGGATGGCAGCTTCCAGCTCTTGCAGGTCGATTTGCCCATGGTTATTGCAGGACAGCATCGTTTGTTTTGCGCCCTGCTTGGCTAAAGCCTGACAGCTGCTGACCACTGCCTTATGTTCGCTAGCACAGGATATGATATGATTCCCGATGGATTGGTAAGCCTTAAAGATCCCTTGGAATACGGTACTGATGCTTTCGGTAGCTCCTGATGTAAAGAAAATCTCTTTGGGTTGGGCATTAAGGGCGCTGGCAAGCTGTATGCGGGCTTGTTCTATGGCCCCATTGGCCTGTCGCCCTAACTTATGCTGCACTGCCGAAGCATTGCCATACGACTCTTGCAAAAAGGGGAGCATCGCTTTTAGCACCTCCTCATCCATTTTTGTGGTCGCGTTATTGTCGAAATAACTAAATCCCATATGTTAAAGATATTTAAAATATGCCATTTGGGCTGCAGAAATAGGCTATTTTATTATTTTTGCATCATAAAAATCACATACACTATGAATTGGGAACAATTGGAAAGAAGTTTAGAGAAGCTTATTGACGCTGTTGTATTGACGATTCCGAAGGTTGCAGTCGGTATATTTATCCTTATTATCGGACGATATGCCATTCGTTTTGCCTTGAAATTCGTCGATAAACGCTTTGAGAAAAGAAATGTTGATCTTTCGATCCGCTCTTTTATCAAGAGTATTGTTAAATTGACTTTATATGCACTCTTGCTGCTTACCGTAGCGAATACCATGGGCATCCAGACCACCTCCTTCATCGCGGCCTTATCGGCCTTCGGTTTAGCTGTGGGTATGGCCCTGCAAGGTAGTTTATCCAACTTTGCGGGTGGCGTTTTGATCCTGATGTTCCGTCCATTCGATGTAAAAGATTATATCTCCAGTGCTGCAGGAGCCAGCGGTACCGTAGAACGCATTGACTTATTATACACTACGCTTATCGATGATGATGGCATCCGGGTGTTTAGTCCGAACGGACCCTTGGCCAACTCGGTGATTAAAAACTATACCAAAATTAGCGCGAGAAGAATGCAGTTTACCTTGATGGTTTCTTATGAAACGAATATTAAGGATGCGCGAGGAGCGGTGTTGAATGTGTTAAAAGCCGATAAAAGAATCTTGGATAAACCTCAACCGGAAGTTGTCGTAGGGGATCTTAAGGAGACTGGTATTCAGCTTCATATTCGTGCTTGGGCAAATCGAGAAGTGTATTGGGCTACCAAGAATGATATCGGAGAAACTGTGAAAAGGACGCTAGAAGGCAAAGATGTCGTCTTCCCGGCAAATATCGTGAAAGTGCTAGGAGATACCGATCAAAAAGAAGATCCTACGGCTTAATCCAACGAATTGATCAAGACAAAATACCTGTAAGCTACAACGGCCTGTTGTAGCTTACTTAGTTTAGTAGGATCTTGGTCGCTGTACTTTGGTAGTACGGCTTTGTTGATCTTGTTTAGTATTTTAAATAATCCTTTTTTCATAGTTAATTGATGCAAATAAAGAGTGCCACAGCTAGTAAGGCGCCAATAATCGGGCCTAAAACTGGTACCCAAGCATAGGAAGCGTCGAAGCCAGCCTTGTTTTTGATCGGTAATATCGCGTGCATAATGCGAGGGCCTAAATCTCTGGCCGGATTGATCGCATAGCCCGTGGTACCCCCTAGAGATAAGCCGATAACCCATACAAGAAAGGCCACAGGAATGGCTCCTATGGAGCCCAAGCCAATAACAGAATCGTCAGACATCTTCGCATCGGTGAAATGCAGGATGGTAAAGATCAATACGAAAGTACCCACGGTCTCCGAGATCAGATTGATGGGTAAATTGCGTAGGGCAGGAGCCGTGCAGAATACGGCTTGTTTCGCGCCGGCATCATCGGTTTGATCGAAATGGTCTTTATACATCAGCCATACGATCGTAGCCCCTGTCATGGCACCTAAAAACTGCGCTGCCATATAGGATAGGGAGGTTGCCAGATCAAGTTTTCCCAAGGCCAGGTTCGCAATGGTGACCGCGCAATTCAGATGCGCCCCACTGTAAGGCCCGGCAATGGTTACTCCCACAAATACGGCGAGTGCCCATGCTGTTGTAATTACAATCCAACCTGAGTTATGTCCTTTGGTGTCTTTTAGTACCACATTGGCAACAACGCCGCCCCCCAACAGGATCATGACAGCGGTGCCTAGGTATTCAGCTAAAAATGGAGTCATTTGTTTTGGTAGATTTAAGTTTAAGGTTTATTCAGCGTTTGCAGACCAGTATTTCACGGCATTAACAGCACGGTTCCATTCCTTGAGGTTCTGGTTTAACTTCGCGGTTTTTTGAGGTTCAATAAGTTTATCTTCTTGCCACAGGGCTTCGATCTCGGCAACATTCTCCCAGAATCCAACGGCTAATCCCGCAAGGAAAGCGGCCCCCATAGCGGTTGTTTCTGTAATTTTAGGACGCACTACCGTTGTTTTCAGGATATCCGCTTGGAATTGCATCAGGAAGTTGTTCTGCGTTGCTCCGCCGTCTACTCGCAATTCCTTGATCTTGGTCTTGGAATCTGACTCCATGGCTTTCAAAATATCGTAGGTCTGGTAAGCGATGCTTTCCAAAGCTGCCCTTGCAATATGGGCATCGGAAGTACCACGGGAGATCCCGAAAAGGGTGCCACGTGCGTTAGCATCCCAATGAGGTGCCCCAAGACCTGCAAATGCTGGCACTAAATACACGCCATCGGTAGAGTCTACCGAACTTGCTAAAGCCTCTACGTCGGAAGATTGCTTAATAATCTTTAACTCATCACGAAGCCATTGTACCACGGCACCACCAATAAAGATGGAACCTTCCAAGGCATAGTTAACCTCCTTGCCAATCTTCCAGGCAATGGTGGTAACAAGCTTGTTTTGCGATTTCACGGGTTTATTCCCGACATTCATTAGTAAGAAACAGCCCGTGCCATAGGTGTTTTTAGCCATGCCCTTTTTGAGGCACATCTGCCCGAATAGCGCCGCTTGCTGATCGCCTGCAATGCCTGCAATCGGAATCTGCCGACTGCCAAGCTCGCCGGAGGTCTCGCCATAAATCTCGGAGGAGCTTTTCACCTCAGGAAGCATAGATTTTGGAATATCAAATAATTCCAAAAGCTCTTCATCCCATTTGAGGTCTTTGATATTGTATAACATGGTTCTGGAGGCATTGGTCACATCGGTGACATGGGTTTTCCCATCTGTTAAGTTCCAGATTAACCAGCTGTCGATAGTTCCGAAGGCTAATTCACCGCGTTCGGCTAACTTCCGCGCTCCTTTAACATGATCTAAGATCCATTTAATCTTTGTCGCGGAAAAGTAGGAGTCGATGAGTAATCCGGTTTTATCCTGTACTTTTTCCAGGTATCCGGATTGGATTAGCTGGGCGCAGTAATCGGCGGTACGGCGATCTTGCCAAACGATGGCATTGTAGATCGGAGTGCCAGTCCGGCGGTTCCAAACTACGGTAGTTTCCCGCTGGTTGGTAATCCCGATGCCCTTGATGGCTTCCAATTTGGTTTTCGACTTGGCCAGGACTTCCGTAAGCACAGCCAATTGGCTAGACCATATCTCCTGTGGATCATGCTCTACCCAGCCTGACTTCGGGTAAATTTGTTGAAATTCTTTCTGTGATATATTAACGATTTCCCCCTTTTTATTAAAAAGGATGGCACGAGAGCTGGTCGTACCTTGGTCTAAAGCAATAATATATTCTTTCATGCGATGTGGGTTTATGTTGGTCGTTTTATAATTGATAGTTTTTTGCTAGATCTTGGAAAGCCTGGATTTCCGATTGGATCCAGGTTTCGGATTTGCCGAGTTCTTTGGCCATGAGTTCCGCTACGAGAGGTGCGGCAGCCACAGCAGCCTTTGCATCCAATAGGAGTAAACGGCATCGACGTGCCAGGAAGTCTTCTACTTTTTGGATAAGCTCATTACGGCAGGCCCATACCACTTCCGCTGCTGTAAACTCATATCCTTCCGCTAAAGGCTGGCGCAAGGACTCATCTTCCTGCATCAGGTTCTGGATATGCGCATAGTCAATACCATAATAGGTCCAATGCCCTGGGTATACTTGCCCTGTGGCACCATGAATAGGCAGATCCTTCGTTTTACAGGCTACCTCAGGAAGTCCTGCGGCCTGAATGGCAGCATTTACGGTATCTTCGGCCATCTTGCGGTAGGTTGTCCATTTTCCGCCCGTGATGGTAATCAATTTAGACTCATTGACTATCAGTTTATGATCTCTGGAAATCTCCTTGGTACTTCCCGAATCATTGTCTTTGGGAGCCGCCAGCGGACGTAATCCGGCGTAGATACTAAGGATGTCCTGACGAGATGGGGCAGGGTTGAGGTAGTTATTGGCGGTTTGCAATATAAACTCAATTTCCTCCTCCATGGGGCGCGGCTCTATTAAATGCTCATTGATCGGGATATCGGTGGTTCCTAATAACACTTTGTCGTGCCAAGGCACACCAAAGAGTACCCGGCCATCGCTGGTTTCCGGAATCATAAGGGCATCATGGCCATCCAGGAACTTCTTATCGATGACGATATGAGAACCCTGGCTAGGACGCACTAGGTTTTTATGTGTTGCGGTATCAAGTTTTAAGATGTCATCTACGAAAATGCCTGTTGCATTCACCACTACCTTTGCTTTCACGTTATAGTTGCTGCCATCTAGGCTATCCCGAAAACTTAATCCATTGATCTTTCCATGTTCATCTTTATGAAGGCCGGTGGCCTCCATATAATTTAATACTGTAGCACCGTGCTGAATAGCAGTTTGCGCTAAGTTTACAGCCAGGCGGGCATCGTCAAATTGGCCATCGTAATATAAAATACCACCTGTGAGGCCTTGCTGTTTAATGTGCGGTAATTTCTCGACCACTTCCTTTTTTGAAAGTAGCACCGACTTCCCGATGCGCAGGCTGCCTGCCAGCCAATCATACAACTTCAGCCCGATGAGGTACTTTAGTTTATCGAAGCTGGAATATAGTGGAATTACAAAAGATTGAGCTGAAGACACATGCGGTGCATTCTTAAAGAGGAGGCCTCTTTCTTTTAAAGCGCCAATGACCAGTTTTACATCTCCATTTGCCAGGTACCTTACGCCTCCATGGACGAGCTTGGTACTTTTACTAGAGGTGCCTTTGGCGAAGTCATATTTTTCAATTAACAATACCTTAAAGCCCCGGCTTGCCGCATCTACGGCTGTTCCCAATCCAGTTGCACCGCCACCAATAATGGCGATATCCCATAAAGTACTTGTATTGATTTTGTTTACTTGGTTGATTCTTGCAGTTTCGGCTTGCATGCGTCAGATTTTTATCTAAATGTAAGCATTTTCATTTGGAAAATATTCCTTTTCTTACTAATCAAAGTGGATAAAGCAAAAAATAGGAGTTTGCACATATGGCCTTTAAATAGCCCTAAGCGTTACTCGGTTTATCCTAATTTCCTTACAGGAAGTTGCTAAACCCTTAAATATCAATAATTCAACAAAAAGCCCGATATATTCGTAATATTTTATTTACGCAATCGATTGCTTAAAGTATTTTATTATTTATTTGGGTTCGTTGGCAAAAAATAATATTGTTTTGACTTAAATAGATAAGTCTATCCCCAAAACTTTTTTTATTCTTGTAGCTTAAATCTATTTTATAAAGTTTTAATGATTAAATAACCTACTACCTACGTATGATATTCCACCATTTTTTGGGGTTCTGTATGGGCTGCGGGTTCATTTATGATATGGAACCATAAACATTATGAAAGAAACAAATAATTCTTCTAGACGCGATTTCATCAAGAAATCGTTGATCGGGGCTGCAGCCTTTACGATAGTTCCTAGGTTTGTGTTAGGAAAAGGTTATCTAGCGCCCAGTGATCATTTAACTAAAGGAGTAATTGGGGTAGGCTCTATGGGCCGCGGGCACTTTAATTACGCAGGTACAAAAACCGTTGCGATCTGTGATGTGGATACCAGACACCTGGCATTGGCTCAAAAGGCTTTAGGTGGCGGCGTAAAAGAGCATCATGATTTTAGAGACTTGATCAACAATTCGGAGGTCGATATCGTGCATATCGCAACGCCTCCGCACTGGCACGGATTGATGGCTGTTGAAGCTGCGCGCTCAGGGAAGGATATTTGGTGTGAGAAACCAATGACAAGAACCATTGGTGAAGGTAAAAAAGTAAAAGAAGCTGTTGCACAGCATGGTAATATTTTCCGTTTAAATACTTGGTTCCGTTTTGATGCCAACTTCTATGGCATGAACGTACCGGTTAAAAAAATCAAGAAATTAGTCGATACGGGTATGTTAGGCTGGCCGTTAAAAGTTACGATCAGTAAGCATACCGGATTTGATTGGAAATTCTATTGGGTAGGTAAAGAGAACCTACCGGTACAACAGGTTCCGAAAGAATTCGACTATGAAATGTGGTTGGGTCCGGCTCCTTACAAACCGTATAGCGAGCACCGTACGCACCTTACCTTTAGAGGATACTGGGATTATGATGGTGGTGGATTAGGCGATATGGGCCAACACTACTTAGATCCAGTACAGTATTTCTTAGGTAAAGACCATGAAAGCCCGGTTAGCATTGAAGTAGATGCCCCACAGCAACATTCCGATGCGGTAGGAACTTGGCGTAAAATCACCTATACCTATGCTGATGGCTGTCAGATTATATTAGATGGCGAAGGTACGGAAGTAGGCAAAGCATATATTGAAGGACCAAACGGTAAATTATTCCGTGGCTTTGTTTCCGATATTCCAGATTTAGAGCGTAAGCTAGCGCAATTCCCTGAACCGGCACCGCAGGTGACCGATTTCGTGGAAGCTTGTCGTACGCGTCAGAAGTTCGCTTTAAATGAGCAGAACGGTTATTATTCATGTACTTTGGTGAACTTAGGGCTTGCTGCATTACGTTTGAACAGAAACTTGAAGTTCGACTCCGACAAACAAGAGTTTGTTAATGATGATGCTGCAAACCGTTTAATCAACCAACCAATGAGAGGTCCTTGGTCATTTTAATTCCCTAGAAAAATCATGAAAAAAGTATTTAATACGATAACCGCCTTATTATTTATCCAAGTTGCTGCCTATGCTCAGCAACCGGCGAATAGAACGACTGCCACCAAGATTGCTGACGTATTGGCCCAACAGCCAGCGGCAGAGCAAGGTAAGTTCCTTTCGGCCATGAAAGAATTGGAAGGTTTCACTTCAGAAGATGTATCCGCCTTGTTGTTGGGATTAAAACCACAAGGAGGCCCGAATGCAAATATTGAGTATGCCACGAATTCCTATGCATTTTATGTGATGCAACCTGGCTTTGAAAGCCAACGTGCTACTTATGTTCAAGGTTTATTAAATGCCTTAAACAACCTTAAAGATGCCAACAACAAAGGCTATGTATTGGAATTATTGAAATTCTGTGCAAAGAATGATGCTGTTGCGCAGGTCGCACCTTATTTGGCAGATGAATACTTAGCCGAAAAAGCAGCGCGCGTATTGAATGCTATCCGTACGCCGGAAGCTGCGGCAGCTTTGAACAGCGCTTTAAGCTCTTCAGCAACCGAGAAAACAGCAACCGCTATCGTTACTGCCTTAGGCGATCTAGAGTCGAAGGATGCCGAAGCGAAAATTATTGAACTTATCGGTACTTACCCTGCTGAGAACTTCCAATTGGCCAGCTTAACGGCTTTAAGTAAAATTGGCGGTGAGAAAAGTGCCAAGGTATTCTTAGATAAAGCACAAGCGGTAAACTACCAATACGATAAAACCAATGCTTCCAGCTTAGCTGTAGATTATGCACAGCAATTAGCGAAAAGCAACGAGTCTGCAGCCAGCAAATTCGCAACAACCTTGTTTAAAAACGCAGGAAAAGCCGAAGCGAGTGGTATTCAGGTAGGCGCATTAAGCGTTTTGACCGATATCAATCCAGCGAAACAAAAGAAGCAGCTGGTTAAATTAGCCGGAAGCAACGATAAAGTATTACGCAATGTTGCTTTACAGCTTTTAGCAGATGAGGCTACAGCGGGCGATTTAATCAAATTAGCAGGCAGCTTACGTAAGCTTGATGGCGATGCACAGGAATCGGTATTGAACTTCCTGGCCACCGAAGATGCGACAGGTTCTGTTCAAGCGATTGAAAAAGGATTTCCGAAGTTGAAAGACGAGGAAGCGAAAATTGCTGCTTACAATGCATTATCGGTATTATCTAAAGGAAACAATGTTGACTTCTTGATCAAACAGATTCCTTCAGCTTCCGAGAACGAATTGAAAACCATCAAAACGTTAATCTTAAGCGCAAATGATGCCGGAACGATTGATGTTGTGAATGGCGCAATGGCCAATGCCGATGCTAAAACACAATTAGCCTTATTGGAAGTTTTGGCAACCCGTATGAACCCTAGTTCAGCGGCTGCGGTATTGCCATTAACGAAGTCAGCTGATGCGGCGGTACGTTCTGCGGCGTTTAAAGCCCTTCCGAATGTGGTAAACAACAGCAACTTCGAAGAAGTAATTAACTTAGTAAATGATGCCGAAGGACAAGATTTAGCCTATGCCCAGCAGGCCGCTATCTTGGCTTTGCAAAGCAGCCCAGATAAGGAAGCTAAAATCCAACGTCTTGCCGCTAATATTTCACGTTCAGCAGCGCCCTCAGCGGCCAAGTACTTCCCGATTTTTGCGGGTGTAGGTGGTCCGGATGCGTTGAAAGCCGTAGAAAACTATGTAGGGGCAGCAGCACCGTTGAAAACCGCTGCGGTGAATGCCTTGGCACAGTGGAACAATACAGAAGCCTTGAACAGCTTAATTAAATTGACCAGAACGGAAAACGATCCGGCAATTTTCAATACGGCTTTCAATGGTTTAATCAGACAATTAAATGCAAGCAACTATAAGCCCGAGCAAAAAACCTTGATTCTGCGCGATGCTTTTGCCCTAGCAAAAGATAACAAACAGAAACAAGCCGCTTTGAGCAGCATGCAGGCAACAAATACTTACCAGGCCATGATGTTTGCCAGCAAGTATATGAATGATCCTGCCTTGAAAGGAACAGCGCAAAACGTAGCGATGAACATCGCGATGGACAATAAAGCCTATGTAGGGCCGGAAGTTCGCGCCATCTTGAACCAAGCCGCTGAAAACTTAGCCGGAAGCGAAAGCTCTTACGTACGTGAGGCCATCGTTCGCCACCTGGCCGAGATGCCGGCAGAGCAAGGTTTCGTATCTATTTTCAATGGTAAAGACCTGAGTGGATGGAAAGGCTTAGTGGAGAACCCAATTAAACGTGCTGCCATGTCGGCCGCAGAATTGGCGAAGAAACAAGCTGTTGCCGATCAGAAAATGCGCGATAGCTGGCAAGCTATCGATGGCGACTTAGTATTCAGTGGCCATGGCGATAATATTGCTACCGTAAAACAATACGGTGATTTTGAAATGTTGGTAGACTGGAAATTAGACCCGAAAGGAAAAGAACCAGATGCCGGCGTTTACTTAAGAGGTACGCCGCAGGTACAGATTTGGGATATCTCCAGAACCAATGTAGGTGCTCAAGTGGGATCCGGTGGTTTGTATAACAATACAACCAACGTGAAAAACCCTTCGAAGGTGGCCGACAATGCCTTAGGCGAATGGAATACCTTTAAAATTAAAATGGTTGGCGAGAAGGTATGGGTTTGGTTAAACGGCGAATTAGTAGTCGATAATGTAACCTTAGAAAACTACTGGGATCGCAATCAGTCTATCTTCCCTACGGAACAATTGGAATTGCAAGCGCATGGTTCCCGCGTATGGTATCGTGATATCTTCGTGAAGGAAATCCCTCGTTTGGAAGTATACAAACTTTCCGATCAAGAGAAAAAAGAAGGATTTAACATGTTGTTCGATGGTACCAACCTCGATCAATGGACCAGCACTTCAGCGTACGAAATTACCAAAGAAGGATATATCCGTTCCAATCCGGATGCTAAATACGGTAAAAACCTATACACCAAAAAGGAATATGCCGATTTCGTATACCGCTTTGAGTTCAAATTGACACCGGGTGCAAACAATGGTGTGGGTATTCGCACGCCTTTAGATGGTGATGCTGCCTATAACGGGATGGAAATCCAAGTATTGGACGATGGTGCTGATGTTTACAAAAACTTACAGGTTTACCAATACCACGGTTCAGTATACGGTATTATTCCAGCCAAGCGTGGTGCGTTAAAACCAGTAGGCGAGTGGAATACCGAAGAAATCCGTATCCAAGGTAACAAGATTAAGGTGACGGTAAATGGTATTGTTACGGTAGATGGCGACCTTAAAGAGGCAACCAAAAACGGACCAGCAGACCATAAAAATCACCCAGGATTATTCAATAAATCAGGACATATTGGCTTCTTAGGCCATGGTACGGAGGTATTCTTCAGAAATATCCGCGTAAAAGAGTTATAATCGATTTTTTAAAATAGGGAGAAGGTCATCGATACAAATCGGTGGCCTTCTTTTTTTCAGGCCCTGCTGTTTATTTTCTGCGTTTATGCAGCCAGGAGGTAGAATTGAGGTAGTAATAGCCGTTCAAGCCAATTAAAATAGCCAAAGCCAACAACCCTATCACTTTATGGATAATTTCATTCCCCAGTAAAAAATAAATGGCAGTCAACAAACAGAATAAGGATATCAGGAGGAGCTGTATTCTTTGGTAACTCATGGCAATTGCTTAATAATGGTTTGCCTAAATGTACTGAAACTTTTCCAATTGGCAGAACCAAAAAACAAATGCCATGCTCCAAAAAGGCATGGCATTTGTTTTTTAGGCTATTCCTGAAATGGAATAGGGAAGGATTTAGGCTACATCGCGTAAATCAACGGCTACCACACGGGAAACGCCTTGTTCCACCATGGTTACCCCATAAATAATATCGGTGCTGGCAATCGTACGCTTATTGTGTGATACGACAATAAACTGCGACTGATTCGAGAATTCCCGAATAATGTTATTGAACTTATCGATATTGGTATCATCTAATGGGGCATCCACCTCATCGAAGATACAGAATGGTGCCGGTTTCAATAAGTATAGCGAGAATAGCAAGGCCGTGGAAGTTAATGTTTTCTCACCGCCGGATAGCTGATTGATCGATAACGGACGCTTTCCTTTCGGGCGGGCAATAATATCGATATCAGATTCCAATGGATTGCTCGGATCGCTTAATACCAAATCACATGAGTCTTCTTCATTAAATAAAGAACGGAACACCTTCACGAAGTTTTCACGCACTGTGGTAAAGGCATACATAAATTTATCATTGGCCGATTGGTCAATCTCTTGAATGGTACTCAATAGGGAAGCCTTGGCATCCAATAAATCTGTTTTTTCCTTATCAATAAAGCCTTGGCGTTCGTTCATCTCATCGTAAGCCTCCTTGGCCATCGGGTTGATGCTGCCGTAATCATCCAGTTGTTTTTTCAATTTATTACAACGGGTATGTAGTTCCTCAAACGGCATCCGGTCTTCCGGTACTTCCTGCTCCAATAAATCTTGTAATTCGATGTTAAATTCAACCGATAAACGTTCTTTCAAGGCATTAAGCTCAATTTGTAAGGCCGTTTTCTTGTCTTTCAGGTCAGCAATTAAAGTATCGGCAATATCCTTTCCACGACGGAGTTGGCTGATGGCATCTTCCAGATCGTTTACCTGCTTACGTGCCCCATAAAATTCCTCCTCCAATTCAGCCAGGCCTTTCTCCAAAGCGTCCTTCTGCGCATACATGTCCGAAAGGTCCATTTCCTCTTTGTTTTCAGGTTTAATGGCCTCTTTTATTTCCTGTTTTACCTGTTCCTGTTCTTCGGTATTTTTATCGATACGCTCTTGTAGGGTGTCTTTTTGATGTTCACGATATTCCAAATCCTTCAATAAGGTCGAAACCTTACTTTGCTGTTGGTGGAATTTGATGTTCGCATTATTATAGATGGCAGAACGCTCGGTCAATATCTCCGAAATATCCTGGTATTGCTGTTGCAAGAGCAATAGCTCATCCTGATTGCTGTTGGCTTTGGCTTTTAATTCCTGCAATTCAGGCTCTGCTTTTTCCAACTCGGCCAATATGCTGGTAATCTTCAGCTCAATATCCTGTTTGCGGTTTTGGCTGTTGTTAATGAAGGTTTGGTATTGTTCCTGTTTGGTTTTAACCGATACCAATTCATTCACCAAGCGGTTCAGTTGCACGCGTTGCTCTTCAATAAACATGCGTTGCGAACCTCCTTTTAAGCGAATCAACTTCTCATTTTCCAGCTTCAGCATATCCTGCAATTCCACGATACGCAAGTTTAGGGCTTTAATTTCCTTGGCTAGAATTTCCAGGTTCTTGGCCCGTCCAATACGCTTACCTTCGAATAAGCCCACGGATCCGCCGGATAAGCCTAGTTTATTTTTGGAGAATTTACCATCCTTATGCAAAATGGTAATCTGGTCGGTAGGCAAGTCTTCTTCCAGGCTGTTTTCTTCTTCAGCTTTCAATAAGTAAACCCCATCGAGCAAAATTGCACATAAGGTTTTAAACTTCGCATCGACCGAAATAACATCCATAGCCGGAATTAAACGGCTATCGTCGCTGCTGTTTGCTGTGCCCGCAGGCAATTGCTGCACCGCCTCCAGAATAAAGAAATTCGCACGCCCACGTGAGGCATCGCTCAATAGTTTAATCGCTTTTACCGCGTCTTCCTTCAAGTCTACCACATAATGGTTCATAATAGGCTCTAGGAAGTTCTCAATAGCCACCCGATAATCTTCCTTACAGAACAAGATGTCAGAAAATAGGGGATACTGTTTTTTCCAGCCGGCATTCTTCCGTAAAAAACGGATAGATTCCGGAAAGCCCTCCAGGTTGTCCACCAAAGATTTCGTGAGGTTATATTCGTTCTGCTTGGCATCCACCACCCGCGATTCGCGGTTTAATTCATGCGTATGCTGTTTTATTTGCTCTTCCGTTTCTTCAATCTGCTGTTGCAATTGTTCTTCGGTATTCAAAGCCGCGTCAAACTGTTCTTGCTGAATATTCACACGTTCTTCCAATTCCGTAACTACCGCGCTAAATTGGTTCAATTCTACCTCTTTGGCTTGGGCATCGTTGGATGTCCGTAAAGATTCCTGTTCCAGGGCATCCTTTTGAATGCCTAATACCGCAATATCTTTTTCTAAGCGGTAAATCTGATTTTGCAGGTCTGCATTTTCCTTGCTGAAATTATCCAGCTTTCCTTTTGCCGACTGCTGCTGTCCGCGCAATTCCTCCACTTCCTGTTTGTTGTTCTCCAGGTCTTGTTGAATGTCGGTTAATTTATTTTGTTCTTCATAAAGCTCCTCGTTTAGTCGCTTTACGCTATATTCCACTTGGGTCACCTGCAAACGATCGGTCGAAAGGTCGTTATTTAACCGCGTTTCTTTTTCCTGCAGGTGCAGTAGTTTGGCACTTTTTAATTTCTCCTCCGACTCCAGGCTTCTAATTTTATTCACATATTCATTGGTTGCCTTTTGTTGGGCCAAGAGGTTCTTTTCTTTCGCCAAAATGTCGTTGCGAAGTTGCTGATGCTCGGTTTCCTTTTGAGCGATCTGCCCGGTGGTGCCTTGCAATTGCTCTTGCTGCTGTTGTTCCTGTTCTTGGATGCGTTCTAAATCCTGATGAAAATTCTCCAATCGGTAGTAGGCTAAGCCAATGCTGGCCTCGCGATATTCTTCCTTCAGGCTAAAATACTTATCGGCTTTCTTCGCTTGGTTTTCTAAAGATTTTAAGTTCTTATTAATCTCGAACATCAAATCATCCACACGGGAAAGATCCGCTTCGGTATCTCTTAACTTCGCCAGGGTCTGCTTTTTACGGACTTTATATTTCGAAATACCTGAGGCTTCTTCAAACAGGTTGCGACGCGAGTTATCCTTGTTGGCAATAATCTCATCGATCATCTTCAACTCAATAATGGAATAGGTATCTGCGCCAACGCCCGTATCTAAAAAGAGATCGGTAATATCTTTCAGTCTACATTTAACATCGTTCAAGCGGTATTCACTTTCCCCGGTACGAAACAGCTTCCGCGTAATCGTAACGGTGGTAAATTCCGTGGGTAATATGTTCTTGGTATTATCGAAAGTCAACGACACTTCCGCAAGGTTGGCGGGTTTTCTGTTTTTAGCGCCGTTGAAAATAATGTTCTCCATTTTTTCCGAACGCAGGGTACGGGTACTCTGTTCCCCCAATACCCATCGAATGGCATCCACCACATTCGATTTTCCACAGCCATTAGGACCAACAATTGCGGTTACCCCTTCGTTGAAATTAATCGTTACTTTATCTCCGAAACTCTTAAAACCTTTGATTTCTAACTTCGTTAACTGCATTTAACTGTTTTCCTTGTTTAAAAATATGACAGCGAAAATAGCGATTTTCGCGCAGGATTGAAATAATATAAATTGGGCTTGGGATTATTCTTGGGGAATCATTTCCTTGAAATAGATAAATGTAGGCCTATCGTTAATACGGGCCTTAAAAATGCCCTTGGCAGCCCGTAAATACCCGCTTACCGCTGTAACGGCCCAGGCATCGGCATCCGTAGCCGGCCATTCCGGTTCGGTGAGTAGGGCAAAGTTGAACATATCGCCGTAGTTCTTAACCACTTCCAACTGCTCGCGCTCTGCTTGGGGCAGGTTTTCCGCTTGCCAATGCCAGTGCCAATGGCCTGCATCATCCAGGTATCCGACAGGCTGATAAGATAAGGCCAGTACTTCTTGCTGGTTTTTCAAGAAATGAATGCTGGAGGTCGCTTCTTCGATTTGGTACTGATCGAAATCAGCAAATCCGAAATGATCGGTCAGTAACTCATGTTGATCGCTGATAAATTCATGTGCTTTTTTATGCAGCACGCGAAAGGATTCATCAACAATAGGTTTTTCTAGGCTCATGCTTTTTTATCTTAAACCCTGTAAAAATAAGAAAAGCCCATAAGAATATGGGCTTTCCAAATTATGGATGTATTGTAAAGCTGCCTAACTATTTAGAAATAACCAACTTCCAGTGGTTTTCCTGTGTCACCTTTCGTTCCCATTAGGGCGAAAGTGTAATAATAACCGTTCTTTAACACAATATTATCGCGGGTTACCAATACGTTTCCTTGCTCATCCTTCACCGTCAAGGTTAAAGTACCTGCCGTTGCCGGATGGAAGATTTGACTTTGCGCGATGGTTGAAGCCGATTCTTGTGCGCGGTTTTGGAAGGCCGGTATGCTTTGTTCTCCCAATTGGAAGGATACCTTGCCGACGCCATTGCCCACATGAATAAAGCGGATACCTGCTTTATCGCCTAGGTTTTCTACTGCTAAATCTGTTGTTCTGATGAATTTCGGATGTCCAGCTGTTCCGTACACGAAACCGGTGTACATCGTAGAATCCGCGTAATTCATCGTCGTATCCAATATAGCTTGTTGCGACATTTTGTCGTAGATGTCTAATTTTTTATTTCCCGGATAAGCCCGAAAATAAGTAAGTCCTTTCCATGACCCATTAGAGCTGGTTACTTGTCTGCCGTCAACAATATAAGCAACACCTGCATCATTCGGGTATGCATTTAATAGGGTAACGAGTGCTTGTGGGGTAGGTTGGGCATCATCCTTCAAACAGCTACTTAAACTGAAAATAGCAAGGACGATAACGAATAAAAAATGGTTCTTTTTCATGTTTTTCATATAATTCTCCTGTCAATCATTTTTTTGAACGTTCAACAGGAAAACGCAAGCATTTTTAAATTCGCTACAGGCGCTGTGAAAAAAAATTAAAGAGGTTTTCTGTTAACCTGCTTTTTATGCGCACTTAACTGACTTAGAAAGGCTTCCAAGCCTATTTTGTTGATTTTTAGAATTTCTTCCTGATAGATGGGAATTAATTGAACCAAGTGTATGCCTTTGGATTTTTTATGGTCTTTGATAGGGGTATTTTCTGAAAAGATGGTCGGTTCGGCGACAACAAAGGCATCCATGCTAGAGTCGCTTGCAATGGCTTGACCGATCTTGATGATTTCGCCCTTCCGGAACGGGCAGTCGCCCCGCAATTGATTCGCCAGGTAGCCCACAATATGTGCCCAAGCCATGTCTGTCGATTGCACTTGCAAACAGAGTTCAACCTGATGAAGTTGCTCGGGATGGCTGGCATGCGAAACCCCGTAAGAAAAGGCGCTGAGCTCCTGTGTTTGTGCATCAGGAAAAGCCAAAGTGTACACAAAAGGCATTTTCTTGAGGGCACTCTTTTCACGGAAAACCTGGGCCTTGCTGCCCATCTGGTTTTCAATCTGCTCTCTGAATCGTTCTAAAGGTGCTTTTAAAAAGTCGGGTTTCTTAAACATGAATCAGCCTATTTTTCGCACAAAGGTAGCTATTTATGTAATAATTGCAGTTTCAGCTGTCAAAATGACCTAAAACCAACAATGGAATGCAGATTGTTACCTTACCCGTAGTAATAAATTCGAAAAAAAAATACAAGTACATATGCAAGAAGAAAAAGGAACGATTTCCATTCATACTGAAAATATTTTCCCGGTTATTAAGAAATTTCTTTACTCGGATAATGAGATCTTTTTACGGGAGTTGGTATCCAACGCCGTTGATGCCTCGCAAAAAATTAAACGCCTAAGTTCTTTAGGCCAATTCTCCGGCGATTTAGGCGATTTGACAGTCGATGTAAAACTCGATGAGCAAGCCAAAACCATTACGATATCCGATCGTGGTATCGGGATGACCGCCGATGAAATCAAAAAATACATCAACCAGATTGCCTTCTCAGGCGCAACGGAGTTTATGGAGAAATTCAAAGAAGCAAATGATGCCAATGAAATTATTGGTCGCTTCGGTTTGGGTTTCTATTCTGCCTTTATGGTGGCCGATCGGGTGGAGATCCAATCTTTATCCTACCAAGAAGGGGCAGAGCCCGCACATTGGACCTGTGATGGTAGCACCAGCTATGAAATTAGCACGGGCGACAGAACAAGCCGTGGAACGGATGTTATTTTACATATTAACGAGGAGTCCGCAGAATTCTTAAGTAAAAACAGAATTCAGGAAATCCTTGATAAATACGCGAAATTCTTACCGGTGCCGATTCGCTTTGGCACAAAGAGCACTTCAGAACCTGATGGGGAAGATGAAGAAGGTAAGCCGAAATATAAAACCGTAGAGGTTGATAATATCATTAACAATACCAATCCGGCCTGGACTAAATCCCCATCGGAATTAACCGATCAGGATTATTTGGACTTCTATAAAGAGCTGTACCCGTATTCCATGGACGAGCCTTTATTCTGGATCCACCTGAATGTAGATTATCCGTTTAACTTAACCGGTATTCTTTACTTCCCGAAAATTAAAAACGACCTGGAAATCCAGCGTAATAAAATCAAATTATACTCGCGCCAGGTATTTATTACCGATGAGGTGAAAGATATTGTGCCGGAATTCTTGATGTTATTGCATGGGGTTATCGATTCCCCAGATATTCCATTGAACGTATCGCGTTCCTTCTTACAGGCCGACGGTAATGTGAAGAAGATTAATAACTACATCACCAAGAAGGTGGCCGATAAGCTGCAGGAGATCTTTAAATCGGATCGTAAAGGATTTGAAGAAAAATGGAACGATATCGGTTTGTTTATTAAGTATGGTATGCTTAGCGATGAGAAATTCGCCGAGAAAGCGATTGATTTCTGCTTGGTAACCGATACTACCGATGCATCGTACACCATTAAGGAGTACTATGAGAAGGTAAAAGATATTCAAGTAGATAAAAATGGAAATATTATTTACCTGTATACCAACGATAAGGCGCAACAAGATGGTTTTATCGCCCCAGCCTTGGCAAAAGGTTACGATGTATTAAACCTCGATGGTCCGTTGGATACGCACTTTGCAGGCTTCCTAGAGCAAAAAGGCGGCGAGAAGGTACAGTTGAAGCGTGTGGATGCCGATGTGGTCGATAAACTGATCGAAAAGGATGAAAAGCTAACCCTGAACCTGTCGGAAGAAGAAAGCAAGACCGTTAGCGAGCGTTTTGAAAAAGCTATTGCTAGAGCCGATATGAAAGTGGAAGTGGATGCCTTACAAGAAACGGATCTTCCGGTTTCCGTAACGCTCGATGAGTTTATGCGCCGCATGAAAGATATGGCCAAAACGGGTGGCGGCATGGGCTTCTATGGCAACCTGCCTGACAACTATAAAGTAACCGTAAATGGAAACCACCCCTTGGTGAAACGTATTGCCGATGCAGCCGATGAAGAAGGTGCTAAACTGGCAAAACAAGCCTTTGATTTGGCTTTATTGTCCCGAGGCTTACTTACAGGCGCTGAACTGACAGCCTTCGTTAAACGTAGCGTAGAAATGATTTAACAGCATAGCTGTTTAGGATATGGAAATCCCTGCCAAGCCGGCAGGGATTTTTTTGTGGGTTTTGATTGGCGTAGGGATAAAAATTGGTATATCACCTTTTGTCATCCTAATATCATCATGAGCTGTTATCGTGAGCTGTCATCATTTTGCCTTCGCTTTGTCATCGTATTGTCATCGTGAGCGGAGTCGAACGACTGGTACGTCATTCCAATCAGCAATACATAACAATCTTACTTACAGTGTTTTACATGAACATGTCATTGGTAGCGAAGTCGAAGGACGAACGACTGGTACGTCAATACAGTCAATCATACAAAGAGCACTAATAAACAATAGTTTATATAAACATGCCATCATGTGCCGCCTTCCAAAGCGTCATCCAAGGACAAGCATCTGCCACCTCAATGCAATCAGTATGGAATAATCAACCAAATAACATCAACCTACCTAAACATATCATCGGGAAAGAACAAGTTTTGAAACCACACTTTTCCACGCTTTTTATGAAGCATTTCAAACCCCTTTCACCCCCCTTTCCAAAGGGGCAACAAAGGGGAGAGAAAGGGGTGTGAAAAGGGAGAGAAAGGTAAGTATCCCCTAAGAAGTATTAAGGCTTTAGAAGCTAGTTAAGAATGAAGTTGAATATTAACTGACCCTAATGAGGTATTTATCTTGGTAAGCTTTCCGGGCGGCTCATTTTGTATTTGCTAGCTGTTGCAGCCTCTAAGAAGGAAGCAATCGCCTGAATTTCTTCTTTAGTGAGGTACAGCTGCTTTAATAGCGGATCAGTCCGAGGAAACATAGGGTCAGCATGTTGTTCTGGCGTTTTTGGGTTATTCATCAGCATTCCGCTATTGTAGATGTTTAATATGCCAATCATATTGTCGAAAAGGCCATTATGCATCCATGGGCTGGTATTCATGACATCTCGTAAAGAGGGAGTGCGAAACTTGCCGACATCAGCAGGATTTTTAGTTACCGTATACCGTCCTAAGTCTTCATATTTTCTTTTATAATAAGTAAGACCGATATTATGAAACTCTTCGTCTGTTAAAAACTCGCCGTAATGGCAATTCATGCATCTTGCTTTGGTTCGAAAAAGATGCATTCCTTGAATTTCGAGATCTGTCATGGCGTTGTGTTTTCCGTCGATAAATTCATCGAATCGACTTCTACGGCTAGTGAGTGTCCGTTGGAATGCCGCTAAGGCTTGGAGTAATTCTGGCATAGAAAAGTCCTCATCACCATAGGCCTCTTTGAACAGCTTCCGATATCCGGCGATGGCTTTTAGTTTCGGAATGAGTTTCGTTAAATCCATGGCCATCTCATGATGGGCTTCAATAGGTGATAAGGCTTGTTCTTCGAGCGTTTTTACACGGCCATCCCAAAACATTGATTTACGAGCATGCACATTCAATAAGGATATCGTATTTCTGTCGCCTTCTTGATGGTCATGGCCAATGGAAACCGTTAAATGATCGGCCCATGAGGTTTGGGGATTATGACATGAACTACAAGATATTTGATTAGAGCCCGATAAATAGGGGTCAAAAAATAAGATTTTGCCTAACTTAATGTCTGGTCTTTCCATTAAGCTGAAATAACTTGTGTCAAGTTTCGCTAATGATTTAAACTCTTGCCAATTTACACCCTCATCGATTGTAGGCTTGGGCCATTCGATAATAGGACGACTATATAGCTGACGCAACGATTCTTGTTGCTCTTGCAAAAAAGCACTGCAAATAATGAAAAAAACAATAAATAATATGGATATTACCTTATTCGTCATCATGGCTACAAACTAAAGCTTGTTCCTATTTTCGTCTGCCACAAGCTGTACTTATCTTTTTTTAGGGATAGGTTGGTTTTATTTGGACTTCCTAATACGGTAAGAAATTGGTTGTAGAGGTATATTTTTACGGCACGAGTTTTTAATACTTTTGGTAAAACATAACTTAGGTTAAATTCTATACCAATAGGTTCCAAATTGATATAATCATAATTCGGGAAAACAATGCTTTTTGTAAAAACATTGATTTGTGTTTGCGGAACATTTAATTTATTGCTTAGCTTCCAAGTGTAATTCGGAATAAGCTCGGTCTCTATTATGTTTTTACCGCTGCTGAAAATATGCCGAATAGGGAGTAGAACTTTTAATTGTTGGTAGGCATGTTGGTGTGCTGCGGCTGCATCCTTCTTATCCATTAAGCTCCAAAAACCGCTCAAGCCCCATACCCAGTTTTTCTGCTGGTAATAATAGGCAAGATCGATGTGACTGTGTGTTACTAAATAATTTGTTGCCCGTAAATTATAATTCAGATCTTGTCCTTCTTGTTGTCGTATATCTAACTGCAGTAAGTGCTGTTTCTTCGCTTCTTGCTTCCAATGGATTTGCGTTGTACTATGGAATGAGTTCAACGTAAATTCGTTACGTTTATAATAATTCTTACGGAGTTTCAGGTCGTAAGTACTCATTGTTGTTTTGCGCTCAAAATTAAAGCTTGTATATAGTTCAAATCCTTCATCTTGAAAACTATATGCTAGATTTGCGCCTAAAAATTGGTCGTATTTTCGCATCTCACTGGAGTCCATTTGCGAAATATAGCCGAAACCTTGGTTCGAATAATGCAGGCGCTCTGGGTAAAGCATACTTAAAGCATACATTTTATTTTTATACATCATCGCGCTTTCTTCATCTCCGTAGCCAAACAGCGCAGAAGCTGATAGCATATTTTTGCCAATCTCGGCACTTAGGAAAGGGCTGAATTTAAGGGCAAAAGAGCCAACATTTGGACGAGGGTCTACAGATCTTGTTGTCCAATGCAAATCGTAATCTAACTTTAATCCGGTTTGAATATAGCGGCTTATTCCAGCATAACGAATTTGAACATTTCCTTTAAAGTTTTGCCGTTCATATTTTCCTGACTTTTCTACAAAGTAGTAAAATGGCGATAAATTATCATCTATGCCTTGTAAGGTATTGGCTAAACTATCCTCCCAAATTCTGTTGAATTTAAATTCACCTGATATAATAAACTGGTCAATTTGTGAAATACCATGGGCATTAAAGTCAATGGATTGTTGTAAATATGCTTCTTTTGCATGTCTGAAATCTCCTTTTTTATAACGAAAAGTAACATCAGCTTCTCCAATATTATAGTCCTTTAGCTGTGTTTTTATGAGTTGAGGATTTGTATAATGAAACCCTAGTTTTTGTTGTGCAGGTAAATCCCATATGATGGAATCATTGGGGAATAATTGTTGACCAAAACTGCTTATATAAATACAAACAAAAAGAATGGAGAAGCTGAATTTAAGCATGATAGGAGTTAATCAATAAAAGAACTCGCTGATTTGGATACATCGGCTTTTTGTAAATGGCCGAAATCAGCTTCTGAATTATTTGTGTCCTTCAATATACGTCGGCCATTTACGGTTTTTAATGTTTTGCGAACTAAGGATTGACTGGAGTATTGGCCTCCTGGTACAAATGTTCGACCTGCATCCAAATTATTTGGTAGGCGTTTAGGAACTCTGTTTGAAGCAACTGGATGCTGTAGTTCTACGGCATCAACAATAACCGAGGTAGGCAATTGTTTGTAAAAGTCTGTACTGGCAATAACCTGTCTGATTTGAGGCGAAGGATAGTTTTTAAGATCTTCTAATTTAATATTTGTGCCTCTGGTATCTGCAATAAAATAAGCGTCGCGCCCTAAGGCATTTAAAATGAGGTCTTTTCCTCTTGAGTTGTGCAACACATCAACATTTGGAACATTAATATTATCTACATCAAAGCGATAGGGCGTATATGCACTGTTGTCGGTTGGTCTAAAGAATTCTATTAAATTCACTTCGAAATCTGCACGACTTAAATTTACGGTCAATTCAGGATTGGTGATAGTAACTGGGTCTGTGGAGTTTGATTCATAAGAATTCGTATGATCTACCGCATTTGCGGCAATAATGATACTTTGACCAGGCTGAATAGGATGTTGTTTTCCGCTTCCGTCACTCGGAATGCGAAAAAGGGTATGCGCATAGATATAATCCAAGTTTGCATCCTTGCCAGCCTCCACAGTCATACCAATTGACTTTGACCAATCGAATTGACCATTCTCCAAATTGTATTCATTTGGTTTGGTATTATTATTACCTATAACTTGTCCGAAATACAAGCTGTCGGCGTAAATGACCTGATTTGAGTTATTATAAATTTCTAAAAAGACATCCCGAAATACGGCTCCTGTACTCACATTAGAGCCGGCATAATAAATTTGCTTAAAAACTAGGTTTCCTGTTTTTCCTGCGACGAGGTCAATTGCTACGGTTTTGTCTTCGAATACCTCTACTTTATCAGCGCTTCCGGAGAAATTAACAGCATCTTCAACGTAATATCCGGCAAGTTCCGTGTATTTTTCTGCACTAATGCTGTGGCTGGCAGTAATGGTGTAAGATCCGGGCGTAATGCTTTCAAAAACGGCCTTACCATCGGCTTGCACAACGGCTTGATAGGATGATCCATTGGTTTTATTAGTTATTTTAAAGATTGTTCCTTCTGAGGAAATCTTCAAATTTTCTTCACTTTTAATCGTTGCTGCTACAGTGAGTTTTAAGGCTTTGGTGAGTTCGGTGTCCTTCCGACAGGATGAAATGACAACCAATAAGATGGCGATGAGTAAGATAGAATATTTCATATAGTTAAAATTTAATATTTGTGCCAAAGGTGAAACTTGGTCTTCTGTTATATTTATATGTTCTTTCTAATCCTGAATCTGTTTGGTAATAATGTTCAGGACGGATGTTAAACAGATTGTAAGCATTCAAATTAATCCTAAACTTCTTGTTGATTTCTTTGATTAAGGACATGTTGACAATGCAGTAGACAAAGGGTAAGTTTTCAGTAATCATATCGCTGGCTATTCGGTTCAAATTCTTCATGATAGCATCGGGCAGTGGATTATCTTCAATACGCTGATAAAGGCCTAAAGAATTGAAATAGGCTATTGGGGAGGTGGCCTTGCTGCTAACAGCGCGATCCTTCCAAAATATATCAGCACTAAAATTTACGATGAATCCTATTTTAGGAATATGGGTTGAACTATTCAATTTGGACATGATTTGGAGCTGATTTCCTTTTTCTGATTCGTAAACTGCATAGGAAATACTTGATTTATCTGGAAGGATATACTTGTTGTTTTCTAATTCTTCTCTACTGGGCTGAGAACGTTTGAAATTGAAATAGCTCACATTGCTGAGTAGAGAAAAATTAGTTTTAATAGCTCTTATTTGATTAAAATTTAGCATCCAATCGATACCCATTGTATTCGATTTGGCACCATTTCGAATCTCATATCCATAGAAATTGAAGTATTTACTCGTTGTTCCAGCTTTGGAATAGCTTATTTCTCTAGTTACTGGATGAACAGCATAATTATAGTTTGGTAAGGTAAATAGGTTTGCCTCATCGACCGTTTCAAAGCCATTCCAATTTCTTTTCAAATAGGTGTAAATACTGGAAGTTAACATCGAACCCTTATAGTGTATACCAAGTTCTAATTGCGAAGACATGGATGGCTTCAGATGATCGTTATTGAGTGTCTTTTTATCGGTATAAACTAAGTAGAGAGCCTTTTTCAGATCCCCGGTATATATTTTCAAAAGGTCGATGTCTATATACCTTGGTGCTGGATACAAATGGGCGAGGGTTGGTGCTTTAGAAGAGATGCCGAAGGATGCCGTAGTAGACCATTGGTGAGACCAATTAAGGCTAGTATTTATTCTAGGTTGTAGAGTTAGAAAACCATTTTGAATATCGGCTCTTACACCTACGTTTGCCTGATATTCACGCTGGGCAACAAGCCCATTGATGCTATTTTCTATAAACATGCCCCAATTTTGTGCACTTGGAAGTAGTTGGTAATCGTATGCCCGTTGATTTCCTCCTCCAGTTAATAGCCATCTGGGGCGTTGGGGGTCGTTTAGAATACCTTTACCATTGTTATTTGAAAGATTATAATTTAGTCCAATGCTTAATTGATGTTTGCTTAATCCCCATTTAAACAGATTGCTTGCTTCTATTTTTGCGCCAAAATAAATAGGTAATCCAATGATTTCCTCTTCGGCACGATAACTTCCATTAGAGAAGAAACCCTCGTAAATACCTGTTGTATCCTTAAACGTAATGGCTGTTATGCCTTTATTTAAAATGTATTGCCTGTAAGACCTTTGTTTGGAGCGGGAATAATTTATATTAAAGGTTAGGCTGTTTAGAAATTTCTTTTTTGTAGATATGGCGAATCGATTGGCTACTGAAAACCCCTTGTTGTAGAACTCTGAGAGTTCTTGATGATCATCATCAGGATCGATACGTCGTTGGTCATTCCTGTAATGATAATCGAAGGTTAGGGTATTCTTAATAGCACTTGAGAAGTGCTTCGTCCACATTAGGGATTGATTAATTCGATTAAAAGATTTGATTTTATCCCTAGGGTCTGCATTAGAATTTACATAATTTGTCGAAGAATTTAGCGCTCCTAAATCGTTTAGTGAAAACCCCTTGCTTAAGGTAGTTGACATAGAGCCTCCGTTTAGTTGTAGGTTTGCCGCCCAAGGGGTGAGGCCCGCTTGCCTATTAATCAGGATTGCTCCATCAGTAATCTCAGCATATTTAGCAGATGCAATTCCTTGAATCACCTCAATACTTTCGATATTGTTGGTCGGTATCTCCCTTAAATCTATTCCTTGGAAGGTTGCATCGTACTTTTGGGCAGCTTGGGTACCTAAATAAGAATCGCTATAGTTAACACCTGGAAGCATCGATGCTGTAATACCCCAACGACTTGCAGATCGACTTTGCATATTGGCGTCATTGTTTAAATAGACATCATCCATAATGATGGCAATACCTAATGAATTATTTAGATTGAAGATATGATTGACCCCAGATTTTGAATTATTTCCACCCCTTAATGTCAATGTTTCCATTTGGTTTATGCTAGGTGCTTGGTTGGCTTTCCCAGGAAGTTGTTTCAATACGTCGACTAAACTAAAAGCTTGCGTTGCTTCAATGGTTTCCTTGTCAAAAAATATGGAAGAATTACTATTCTTAGTTTTTTGATAGGTGGGGATGATGGTTATTCCTTGGAGTGTTAAACTTAATTCTTGGAGTTGATATATATGAAAATTTGAAAAATGAGCAGGCTCAATAACAGTGTCTACGGTTTTCATGCCAACATAATGAACCGATAACATTATAGCTTGTTGATTGGTTAAAACTGTAACCTCAAATTCACCATGTTCATTGGAAGTGGTTATTTGCTGACCATTATTTATTCGAATGGTAGCAAATGCTAATGCATTATTCTGCTTATTCACAATCTTTCCCTTAATAACGGAGGATTGACCATATGAAAGTTGAATGGTACTTAGGAAGAAATAAGAGAATAGTAAGAAAATCTTTAGGGTCAATTTTTATTAAGATTAATTATAAATAACAAAGGAAAGTAAAATAACCTTTTGTTGCAAATTTTAAATTCTAAGTAAAAAATGCGAGTTTAATTAATCGAATGTTTATGAAGAATGGTAGATTTTCCTTTAAATGTTAAAACAGGGTTTCTTCTGCGTTATCATCATATTGTTTTTTATTCGCTTTAATAATGGAAGCTTTTTCGATGTAGAGTTACTAGGAGGGAAGTTGATAGTGATCCTCGGATCATGTACAAAAGTTGTGGAGAGGACAAAAAATAATCGGATATTCGTGTTTGAAATTTTACCAGATGCACGATTCCTTTAAAGCCCTCATGCCCCTTATTATTCCACAGGGAGTTTCTGATTAT
>NZ_WSQA01000014.1 GCF_009768885.1 Sphingobacterium humi | reverse complement strand
AGTCGCAAAATCTGAGAGAATACGTTTATATTTACCATGGCGATGGATCAATTTTGGCGAATTAAATATAGCATTCCCTGCTGTATAAATCCACCGCCATTTTTTCCCTCGTTTAGGACGCTACTGAAGTAGAACTGCAGAGTATTCGGCAAGAATGAATACATAGTTTTCTTCAAAAGTATAGTATTAATTTTAAGTGTCAAAGAAGGATTTTCTGTTTTGCATCCGGTAACTTTCGCCGCTTAGATTGATCAGCTCACATCTAAAGAGAAGTCGGTCTAATAACGCGGTAGCAATTACCTCATCATCGAGCATTTTAGCCCATTCAGTTGGCTTTTTATTGGTCGTAATAACGATCGATGTATGTTCATATATTTGGTTGATAAAGTTAAAGAAGGCCACCGCTAGGTTCTTTTCTAGAGGGAAGAGCATGATATCATCCAGCACAATCAGGTTTGCTTTGAGTAATCTCTTATATTCGACCATCTTTGATTTCACAAAGTCTTTGGTCTTTAAGGTGTTCAGGATCTCATCCATGGTCCGAAAGTATACGTTGTATCCAGCCTTCACAGCGTCCATGCATAGCCCTGCGGCCAGCGCAGTTTTGCCAGTGCCACTTGGTCCCATCAAGACGATATTAAAGAGTTGGTCGATCCAGTTAAGTTCCCTAAGTTGCGCTAGCCGCTCCATTTTGAGCCCGTTTCTTCCCGTCTCATAGAGGTCGAGATTGTTGTTTCGGGGTAATCCAGCGGCCTTTGTTCTTCTTACTTCATTTTTTCTTTGGCGGTGGTCGGCTTCATTTTTCAACAGCCTCCAGGTGTATTGAACGAAGCCCAGGCTGTCTTTTTCGGCCTCTGCGATAATCTCTTCCAGGTTGTTCCCGATTGCCGAGAGCCGAAAGCTGTTGCACAACTGCCTGATTTCTTGTTTCTGTTTTTCCATTTTATTTCTGTTGTGATGATGTTGCCGGTAGATCCAGCAACATCGGGGTTAATAATCAATTAGCAAACAGATCGTCGTAGCTTTCAAGGTCTGAACGCTCGGGGTCTGTTTCCGCTATTCGCTTGATCTGAGCGTTCAAAGGATTTAATTGAACAATCTTAGGGTCTGTCTGTATTTCGTTCCTCTCCTCCCTCTTTAAGGCTTCAACGATTGCATTAAAGTCACTGGCACTCAGAATATCGTTTACACAGGCGTAGTCTAGGGCTCGCGAGGCAATGTGGGCATCCAGACCTCTAACTGTCGTTGTTAATGCCTGTATCTGATCGCGAATATACCGTGGTTTATGGTGTCTGATTCGCTCTAACCAATCAAACGCCTGTACTTTATTTGGCATCAGTTCGCTAAACTCAGCCATCATTTCGACGATAGCTGTATTGGTGTCACGTTTATGGTTAGTTGAGATGATTTTCTGGCCCTTAAGTAGACTGATTTCATGTCGGCAAAGCTCGCCGTATTTCTCATCAATCACGATCAGTTCATTTCCGACCGCTTTTACTTGGACCTTCGTATTTTTGCCTTTATAAGTTCCAAAAGGTAGGCTATAGAGGTTACCCTTATAAGATATTTTATTGTCCTTATGGACAGCATACTGTGGTAAAGGAGTAATGGTAAGTTCTATGGGATACCAAGGTTCTAAGAATGCTTTTTCAATATCATATTCCTCTTGTGGAATGCTTTTAGTAGTACCATGTTCCAACGCATTAGCTGTCCGACCCAGCCAGGCCATGGCTTCCGTGTTTAAAGTCTCGAGGTCTTTGTAGGAACGGTTATACAAGAAATTCTTTTTCACATACCCGACCACGTTCTCCACCTTTCCTTTTGACTCAGGGTCTGCCTTTTTACAGAAGTAAGTAGTAAATCCCCGTCGCTTTACATAGGCGCGAAACTCGGATGTTAATATTATATCGCCAAAATTCTCTGACACGATGAACAACCGATCCTGATCGTAGACGAGTTCCTTGGGAATGCCTCCCAGGTGCCCAAAAGCAAGTTCATGGGCCTGGATAACATCCTGAGCAGTGAAAGGAGTATCTTGGAACAAGATATATTTATACCGGGAGCGCGAAAGCACAAAGGTGAAGAACCGCACCTTTCGAGTTTTCCCCAAAGTAGTGGCCATATTATAAAACCCAAAGTCAATCTGGCCCTGCACGCCATAGGGCAGTTCTGCTACCATGGCATAATCCCTTACCGTTTCCGTTTTAAGGATATTGTATCTGGTTCTGACCGAATGGACAAAGTTGAAAATCGTCTTCTGGCTCACTATCGGAAAGTCCTGGTGATGTTCCTTCAGCCAGTCGTGCATCTGGGCAGCCGAAGTGTCGTTATGGGCTTCCAGTTTCTTTCGAACAAAATCGGTATACGCTTCTAGCGTTTTCTTTCTAACTTTGGGCAGAGAAAGTTCGTGCTCAAACTCGAGCTCACTCAGACTGAGCAAACGTTTGGCTGTGCGCCAGTTCATGCCTAGGTGGTTTGCAATCTTCGAGATTGAAAATCCCTCGCGTGCCATCCGGTGTACTTCATGATAGGTCATAAGCTTATTTAAATAATAGTTCATAAATACCCTTGTTTTTTTGTTGAGCACAAAGGTTGTTTTTTCTTTCGGGGTTATGCCCCGAAAGATGAACTATGTATTCCTTCTTGCCAATAATCCTGCACTTATTCTTGCTAATTATTCTGCACCATTCTTGCCAATTATTGTGTATTCCTAATTGCCAAAAATTGTGTAGTCTTATTTACCGATTACAAAAGCCAGAGTTAAGCTATTACCAGTGCACTTTTTTGTAGTATAGAATAATCAATCTAAAATTGCATTGGATAAGGAGAATTAATATATTTTTTTGGGGAAAGTTAGGTAAAATGAAGTCCCAAAATTTTCAAAAGAACTAAACGTAATATTCCCTCCCATCCATTCCACCAGAAATTTAATTATCCATAAACCAACCCCATGAGATTGCTCTCCGTTTAAGCCCGTTCTGTTTGCCTCACCAAATTTTGAAAAAATATGGTCTTTTAAGGTCTCGGGTATGCCTATACCTGTATCTTCTACACAGATTTGAACAAAATCAACGCTTTCTTCTATTGAAATTTTTATGGCACCTCCTTTTGGGGTGAATTTCAAAGCATTTGATATCAGGTTATTCAATATCTGAATAAGTTTATCTTGATCAATTTCAATATATATTTGGTTTTTTTTACAATTAAATATGACCTCAACTTCCAACTGGTGTCCCATTAATTTATATTGATCCATTAAATTCTTGACACTTTGTACAACGTCTTGACGCACCATATTTAGAGGCACACTCATGGAGGTTACAAACTCCTTTTTCAAAAAGCTATTGATTATTGAAATATTTCCTTTACAGATATTATCAATCGCAAATAAGGCTGAATTTATCTTTTGGAAATCTTGCTTCTCTAAACTTTGATAGGCTAACTCTACTAATTTACTAGCAGTGTTCAAGGCTCCTGCCACATCATGACTCAATATATTTAAAATGGCATTTTTTTTTGCATTGTGCTTCAATATGTTTTCTTCAAATTCAACATCATCAGTTACATCTTCGAAAATTGATAAAACCTGCGACGAATCTTCTGAGTTGAAGTGATAAAAATTAAATTTTAAATGGCTGATAATTTCATTCCTTTGAAATCGTAAAATTAGTCCTTCAATTGGTTTTTCTTTAATTAACTGGAGTTTTAACTGTAATAAATTCCTATCCTCAATGATCATATTATCAATAAAATCATCGAAGGCACCCCCTTCTTGAAGATTAAATCTCTGCCGTGCTGATGTGTTAATGAAAATAAGACGATTTGATAATATATCAAAAGAAACCACCATAAAACTAGTTTGCTCTGCAAACTTTGTCATCATATAATCAAGCATATAAATAATCAGTTTTTCGATTCAATTTACTTATTTATTTCAATTTAATTTGAAAAATCAAATTATTGTGGGAGTTCTATTTGAAACATACATATCAAATCAGAAAACTAAACATAATCTATGTTTGTATTCCTATAAAAAGCGATGAAAAATATATTAACATTTAAACGCGTTCTCGCAGATTCTCAAGCTGAAGATTTAACCTTAATTACAAATCTGATTTTAGAAATTGAGGAAATCTTAAGAAGAATTGAAGAGGTGAAAGAATTTACCTATAAAGGATATACGAAAGATGAATTGAAGAAATCAACAAGATTGTTGAAAATAAAATTTGAGATTCAATGGAGATAGATTGTTCAACTTAATAATAATTCCTCCTCAATTTTAGAGAAGGATTTTTACGAATTTCTTGATAATCTATTTAGAAAAAACTTAGTACCTATTCATGATGTCACTATAAATGAAATATTTTTAATGTCATAATTATTGAAGAATAAAAAGAAGTTTAATTGAATAAAGATTATCTCAATAACATCAAATTTGCTGATTGGATGGTAGTCATAAATGCAAAAAAGAAACCCTTCGAGTTTAACTTACTGATTGTGAATTAGCAAAAGAACCAATTTCTAACCCTTTTAAAGATAATAATGTTCTATGAAAATGTTAAAAATTCTTAAATCACTTGACACATAATGGGCATCAAAGTATTTTTATTCTATTATTTAGTGGGTGATTTTTATTTATTAATTTTTTAGTCTCTTAAGAGACTGCAACAGATTTAATATTGTTGTTTCCTATTTATTGCCACTATCTCTTTCAATCCCGACTGAAAAAAATTAGTCGGGATTGCTTTTATCCTTTAATAATTAAAAGCCATTTTTCTTAAAATTTTATGTTTACCATAAATTTTCTTTACTATTCATGTATGATTGCAATATGATGGTGGCAGAAATAGTATCGACTAAGGCTTTATCTTGTCTTTTTGATTTCTTCAAACCCGATTGCGCAATAACAGCGGAAGCCATTTTCGAGGTAAAGCGTTCATCGATTTCTACAATAGGAATTTGGGGATACGTTTTTCTTAATTTCCGCATAAAGCCGAGAACGTGTTGCGCCGATTGAGAATCGGTACCATCTAAACGCAAAGGCTTGCCCACAACAAAGGTTTCCACCTGTTCGGTTTTAAGGTAATTTTCCAAAAAGGTCCAAATATCTTTTGGATGTATGGTATCTAAAGCGGTGGCAATAATTTGCAGATCATCGGTTACAGCGATACCGATGCGTTTCGTTCCATAATCAAAAGCCATCAATCTCATGGTTATTTTTTTTCACTAAAGTACGATTAAACTTTGTAAGTAATCTTATTCATCCTTTCAATAAATTCGATACATTTGATATCGTTTATAATGGAGGCTGTATGTACAAATTAATATTCCTATTGCTATTTATACCTGGTATTGTGTTGGGCCAGGACTATGCACGTCAGTTAGCCGCTTACCGGCAACAGAAGGCCGAAGCTTTTGGCAAGCAAGAGCTTGGCCCCCTTAAAAAAGATCAGTTGGGCTATATAGCCTATTTTCCAGCAAATGAAGGAATGCGAGTAGAAGCGAGGGTCGAATTGCTTGCCGATGAGCCTAGCTTCCGGATGCCGACCTATGATGGTAGCTCCAACGAATATAAACGCTATGCGCTATTACACTTCAGCCTTGGAGGAAAGCCCCAGGTATTGACAGCTTATCAAAGTGTCGCTCTATTTCAAACTGCGGCCTATAGAAACCACTTATTTGTCCCATTTATGGATGAAACCAATGGTATAAGCAGTTATGAAGGTGGGCGGTATTTGGATTTGAGCAGCGATCAAATCAAGAATAATCTACTCAGTATTGATTTCAACAAAGCTTACAACCCTTATTGCGCATATAGCAACGGCTACCGTTGTCCGCAACCGCCCAAGGAAAACATATTGAGTCTAGCAATTGAAGCTGGCGAAATGAAATATAAAGGCCCTAAAAACGAAAGACCCGTGAATAAATCTGTTGCGAAGAATTTTAATGCTGCGGAGCGGAAATTAATTAACGCTGCCGATGATAACACCATGATGCATGTGTACCTTATTACTAACGAAAAAGAATTGTCGGTTTTACGTGCACCTAGTGAAGATGTTAAGTTTGACGACCCTTTGATCGATAAGCTAGCAAACCGAATGTTTCAAACGGTACAAGATCCGCAGCATAAAGGCGTAGGAATCGCCGGTCCGCAAGTTGGGATTAATAAAAATGTGATTTGGGTTCAACGTTTTGATAAAACAGAAATGCCTTTTGAGTTTTATATCAACCCGAAAATAATATGGCGATCTAAGTTAACCCGAACTGGAGTTGAAGGCTGTTTATCTATTCCTGATAGGAAGGAAGATGTGCAAAGAAGTTATGCTATCCGCTTACAATATATCGATCGGCAAGGGAATGTAATAGAAGAAAATATCGAAGGATTTACCGCCGTTATATTTCAACATGAAGTGGATCATTTGTATGGGATATTATATCCGGATCGGATGGATGAAGAAGTCAGCCGAACGATGATTCCACTGGAGGAAAAGATTAAATTTTCACTTGAAAAAGGGACGATTGTTCCATAGTTTGTCTGTTTAATCTTTCGCAATCAAGTTAGATGGTGGAATATTTGATAATAAAAGAATCATAAGGTCGGAATTAGCAATTTGCGTTTACCTGTAAACAGGTAGTTTTCTAACTAAATCTTTATGATTGTTTGAACTTAACTATCTTTATCGTAAACTATCTACCTTGCCATGCATAATTATCCACATTCTATCGCTATTGTTGATGACCATTCCCTTATATTGGAAGGTCTAATGACCTTATTAGGAAAGATTCCTAGCTATGAGGTTACCGCAACATTTACAAAGGGAGCAGCTTTGTTAAGTTATCTGACGGAAGAACCGGTGGATATCATTTTATTAGATGTTTCTCTGCCTGATATCAATGGGACCGATTTATGTTTGGAAATCAAACGTTTGGCGCCCAATGCCATCGTTCTCGGCCTGAGTAACCATACAGAGCGTAGCATTATCTTACAACTTCTACAAAATGGGGCTTCTGGTTACTTGTTAAAGGATATCAATATTGATGAGCTAAAGGACTGCTTAGACTTGGCAGTAAAGAAGCAAATGGTGTTTAGCCGAGCGGTACAAGCCATTATTGCTAATCCTGCACAAGGAGATCTCCCCTTATTGCCTAAATTAACCAAACGGGAAACGGAGATATTAAAATTAATAGCGCAGGGAAAGACTTCGAATCAAATTGGGGAGGAATTGTTTTTGTCCCCGCTCACCATAGAAACCCATAGGAAACGCATGATGAGCAAGTTCAAAACCAAGAATATGATGTCGCTGATTCGTATAGCGACAGAAAATAAGTTAATCTAACGTTCTTTTAGGCGGACTTCGTACAGTTTAGTCCAATCCTTGCCTGTTACCAAGAAGGTTTTGCTATCAGGCTTATAAGCGATTCCATTCATTTCGTTATCGTAGGATTTCCGTACCCCATCGTATAGACCCACAAAATTAATTCGCCCTTCTACAACCCCGGTTTCCGGATTGATAATAATGATTTCATCTTTGGATTGATCGTATATATTAGCGTATATCAAACCATCAACATATTCCAATTCATTAATACTATCTACTGGACCATGATCATCGAATACTTGGAAGGAGCCTGTTTCTTGCAAGGTTTGTGGATCTAAGGTATATACATTGGCAGAGCCATCCGATTTCAGGAATTGTTTTCCATCGTAGGTTAAGCCCCAGCCTTCTTGGCTTTTTCCGTAATCAAAAGATTTTACGAGCTTAAAGGTTGCCTTATCATAGATAAAGCCTTTTTTGTTCTGCCATGTTAAAAAGTAGATCTTATCCCCTACCACCGTCATTCCCTCACCAAAGAACCTGCCATCTCCATCCAATTTTTGCAGAACTTTTCCTGTCTTCAGGTCTACTTTTCTTAATGAAGATCGTTCTTCCTTGCCCGTAGACTCATACAATACTCCGTTATCATAATACAACCCTTGTGTAAAGGCTAATGAATCGTGTGGAAAAGTATTGACCACCTCAAAGGCATAAGGCTTAGGTGCTGGTGGCACAACCAATAGGTCGCTATAGGCTACATCTTCTTTTCCTTGGGCATATACCTTTGCACTTAATCGTTTACTCCCATAGCCGTGTTTTTCTGTATCAAAGGCCACTGCTGTTGTATCTGTTTTGCGTTCGAACACATCGCCATCAACAGCATACACGACAGAATCGACAGCTGTATCGCCGAAGTTTAAACGAAGCTGAATGGTTTCACCTTTTAATACCTTAGCACCCGATGGCGGGTTTACAAATTCCACTTTCCCTTTCTGTGTTTTACAGCTATAAACGAAAAAGAAGGGCAGCATCAATGCCAATAAGGGGTATTTTAATTTTGTATTCATATTAATAGTTCCAAAATGCATCTTTAATATAGTTCAATTTGTGATTGATAATTGCAATAATATCAAACCGTATTTGTCCTTGATGTTTTTTTTCAAATATATAAGCCTCTGCCGCTTGGGATAATCGTTTTTGCTTTTGTTGAGATATCAAGGTATGCTCCATGCCATAATCTTCATTTTTTCGCACCTTTACTTCCACAAAAACCAGCACCTGTTGTTCTAGGGCTATAATATCGACTTCAAACCTTTTATATCGCCAATTTACTGCTAAAATTTGAAATCCCAATGCTTCCAGATATGCCACAGCTTGCTGCTTGTCTTGATCGCCGATTAGCTTGCGAGACTCCATTATTTCACGATAATATTGCCTAATAATTGTCCCAGTAGCTGCTCGCCTTCTTTCAACTTTTGATATTTTGCCAAGAGGATTTGAAGGTCATCATCATTCTGCGTTATTTTTAATTCCTCCTGAATGGTCCGCATCTGCACTTCAATTTTATTCTTCTTAATTCGATAGATTAGCTGATTGACGAGCATCTTAAGTTGCTCAATCTCTTCAGGCACATAAATCTTTCGCTTGTCGTCATTCCAATTCGGGCTGATTTCATATTTATTCACCAAGGAATCTACCGCCAAGGCAGCGACCTCTTGGTTTTCATGGGCAAAGAAAAACTTAGCTTCCGGAACCTGGAAGTTTTCGGCTTGCTTGCTAAACTCTTGCACAATAATTTGACAGGTAGGATCGACAATTTCGACATCGTCTAAATTTGCCAACAGGTAGGGTGCTACCGGCACATCCCCATCGCCTTCCCATACGACTAACTCGCGGCCATAATTCAATAAAATACGGACGAGTTCTTTCTCCATGCGTTGTTCGGCACTTTCCACTTTAACAGGCTCCATGGATGGAGCCTCGGCGCCCATAGCCGCCAACATTTCGGCCGGGAACCAATCATCAGCGCCTTGCGGAGGGGGCATATCCGGTGCCTGCTGGCTCTCCTTCTTCTCTATAGCCCTGGCCTTATTCAAGCGGATTTTATTCAATTCAGAGAGCAGAATGCGTTCTTCAATATCCAGTAGGGAACTGCACTGACGGATATAAACGGACACTTTGATTTCGTCGGGAATAAGGGCAATACTTTCTACGACTTCACGAATAACCTCTGCCCGCTTAATGGGGTCCTCTTTGGCATCACGAAGTAAAATATTGGTTTTATAGAAGACAAAGTCTTCCTGATTATGTTCTACATAGTTTCGGAATTCGCTGGCCCCAAACTTCTGGATATAGGAATCTGGGTCATTGCCATCCGGGAATAAGAGTACTTTAACATTTAAGCCTTCTCCCAATAGCATATCTGTTCCGCGCAGGGATGCTTTGATACCTGCTTCATCGCCATCATATAGGATAACGACATTTTTGGTATAGCGGGAGATCAACTTAATCTGTCCGGTGGTCAGTGAGGTTCCGGAAGAAGAAACGACATGCTCTACACCGGCCTGATGTGTTGATAACACATCGGCGTAGCCTTCCACCAAGAAACAAAGGTCATGGTCAATGATAGCCTTTTTGGCTAAATGTAGCCCATAAAGCACATTTGACTTATGGTAGATCTCACTTTCGGGTGAGTTCACATATTTAGGGACGTTCTTGTCTTTCTTTAAGGTTCTACCGCCAAAGCCAATTACCCGACCTGTGAGGTTATGAATAGGAAACATGACCCGTCCTCGGAACCGATCGTATAAGGACTTATCATCACGCTCTACAGCGAGCCCAATTTCCGTAAGGTACTCTTTGGCAAAGCCTGATTTGGTAGCTTCATCGACAAGGGCAGTCCAAGCCTCTGGGGAATACCCTAGATCAAATTTCTTGATGATATCATCACGATAGCCGCGTTCATGAAAATAGCTTAAACCGATGGATTTCCCCATATCGGTTTCCCACATTTGCTCCTTAAAGTATTTTGATGCCCATTGGTTTAAAACATAGAGGCTTTCCCTTTTATCCTGTGCTGCCATTTGTGCTGGCGAGCGTTCAATTTCTTCAACAGGAATATGGTACTTATTGGCGAGGTATCGAATTGCTTCAGGGTAGGCATATTTCTCATGCTCCATGATAAACTTGAGGGAATCTCCACCTGCTCCACAACCGAAGCATTTGTAGATTCCTTTATTTACCGAGACATGGAAAGATGGTGTTTTCTCATTATGAAAGGGGCAATTCCCTATTAAGGAGGTTCCTCGTTTTTTAAGATCGACAAAATCACCAACCACCTCTTCAATGCGAGCGGCATCCAGTACTTTCTCTATGGTTTCTTTCTTAATCATCCTTGTTATACAAAGATAAGGGTAGAGCCCACAAATGAAAGGTTAAAAGAAGCTAAAAAAACAAAACAATTAACACTTATCGTAATATGTATATAAATTAATTTATTGAAATTATTGTTTTAATTTTAATCAGTACTGTCAAAATAAAATTTTTAACACAAAAAAGCCTTCTCATCTGTGTTGAAGTGAAGAGTCCAGCTAATTGGTTGAAAGGTTTGCTACCTGTGTTATTAAAGAGCGAATATAGTTGTTTTTTGTCAGAGGTTTTCCTGAAATGAAAGGTTGATATACTCATTTCCACAGATTAAATTTTACGAATATGTTCAGCATGATAAAGTTGAACAGATTCGTTAGTTCCAGGCGGACTTTGCCTTTCTTTGTATGTATATGCTTAAATATAATGGAATGAAGGAAGCATCCATCAAAAACATCTTACGTTTTAATGTAGGGAATTCCTTCCTTTTATGAAAATACTTTTGCTATATGTGATCAAAAGTTTATAATACAGATCCTTGAAAAGACCGTGGTCCGGATGAGCGTTCATTTAGGAAATGATGGGACTTTCTCGGTCTGAAGACAACTATATGGCTCAAGTTGCCTGTATTGCTACGGACTCTATTAGAAATGTTACGAACTGAATCTGCCCGAGGATAGAGGGGCCGAATAGCACGCTCACAAAATATGTCTAGCTGGTTGATGCCTCTTTTATGCTGGTCGGATTAGAATTGTTGAACCAGTCTGTTGAAAATATCTAGATCGATAGGACATAAATCTGGGAAAATACGCTTATATCCACTAAGGCGAAGGAAGTTGAAACGAATTAAATTTAACATACCCTTCTATATATCCACCTACATTTTTCATCTCGTTTAGGACGTTACTGATTTTTTAATTAAAATTCTTAAAGGTCGTAATAAAAACCAAATTGCAGATAAAAACTTGGATAAGATTGTTATATCTTTATTTAAACCATTTTTATTTTCGTAACATTTTAAAATAGCTAGTACATCTTCTTTAGAAACTTTCTCAATTTGCATTAAATTGCCATCACCAAATAAATAAATTGTCTCTTTATATTTAAAAAGTATCCTATGTAAAATAAATGTTCCATTCCACTTTGCTAAAACAACATTCCCAATTCTCATACTATTATCCTGAACTGAAGTTAAGGTTACCATGCTTCCATCATAAATGAATGGCTGCATGCTTTTTCCTTTTAAACAAAATCTTACAATGTTATCTTTTGAAATTAAATAAACCAAATTATTGAAAAACAAATCATTATTAATGATAATCTTATTCATATTAAAACCTAAATGCTAAGAAATTGGCACAACTAGATCAAAATAGTAAATCTGCATTATTGTTATATCCACACAAATTTAATGCGCTTTGACATTAATGAAAAAATTTTATTACAATTATTTTCTTTACTCTCTGTACATAATAATACTCATTATGCGCCCATCCATTATTTTACTACAATAATGCCTAAAAGGTTTCCTAGCAATAATTTTCACTCTTTAATTTTTTGAAATTTGGAAAAGAGAATTTGCAATTCTTCATCATCCCTCTTGTTTTTCACCTCCTCTTGCATAATCTGCATCTGCGCTATTATATTATTTTTTTGATCCTATAAATTACTTGAATCACGAGCGATAAGGTCTAAGCAGTGGGTCGTAATCATAGAAAGGGGATTTAATCTAAGGCACTTTTACTTGATTCAATATAAGAGAGTTCAGCAGCCCGTATGTTTGGAAGACATTTTAAACGTCCCACTTTTACTTTTTTCAATATTGCCTCTAAAGTATCGTTCATTTTATGAAAAAGTTCTCTGTTCCAGCGTATTGATGTGCAGCTGGGCACGACCTCAAGGAAAGCCTCCATTCCCAGAACTTCTTTGAACTGATTAAAGGGCGCTTGCTCCAGGCGTACAAAAGCACGCAGCTGCGCTTTGCGCGCTAAATAACATTTCTTTTTCCCGCTCCACGGCGTACCGAATACTTCTACTTTTTCTCCGCGAATACGAACTGCAGGATTGTCGTCATTGAGGAGAAGGGCACCTTTGATAGCGGACAGCCAAAGTTGGCTGTGTGTACTTTTCCCCGTACCGCTTTTTCCCAAAAATGCATACGCAAATCTATCCACTTGAACCACGGAAGCATGGATAAGAATTGTATCAAAAGCCAGCGCCGCTTGGCCAAAGGCCATCATGGTATACCAAGTGCAAAGATTTGAAATTAAGTTACGATCATCGATCGCTAAATATATAGTAGAATTTTGAAAATCCTTGGAGCACTCCATCACCCATTTATTTTCTTCGCTTCCCACATAAATAATAGCTTGGTAGGTATCGGCGCATTCATAAAACCGAAAATTCTCTCCCCAGGTGATCGACTCGTCGGTCAATAGAACGGCGTCTTCAGCTAGTGTCGGACATGGTGAAAAAGTCAATTCAATGGAGATATGAGCAGTCTCTCGTTCGATATCATGTGCGTAAAAAGGATGAAATGAAGGCAAAATAGCTCTGACATCCATCTTTTCTGGAGCCTTAACGGCCAGTAGTAGTTCAGCAATATGATAGTATGTGATATTCATTTTTTTAGATAAAATATTTTTATTGATTATAACAATATCCACGCTATAGAAATAAATTCCGAGAGTCTATTTTCTGTGACACAAATGCACGGTTTATCCCTAGAAAAAAATGCTGATAGCTCGTTAATTTTATTGGTTATAAATTGATATAGCCTGAGATAACAGTTTTACTCGCTAATCGTAAATTTTACCGTTAAGCAATATGCTTCAAATTAGTGACAGAACAATCTTTTGATGTAACAACTGCACAGCGTAACAGAATTAAGTCACCATAAATCAGTGCTAAGGCTGATAATTCTTACCTACTCGTTAAGATTCTAATCATAGCTATAAACCACTCACTTCTTTTTATGAAAAGGTTTTGCAAACAACCTAGTTAAAATAAAAAATATGGATTCCATGGGCGCAATTTTCCGATATTGTCTGAAGCTTCGCCATACACGTACAAAAGAATCTGGACGAACCGACAGCTTACTGTGCTTACCGTTCTTATATCTTTCGTCGTGATAGCCAAAGTTACCAGACATCCAGATCTCCTCGATCATCCACTCCGATTGTATACCCCGGGGAACGGGGTAAGGCAAATCAGATTCCAATAATCCGAAATGCTTGACCAAGACGTCATGTAAATAATGGGTCCAGGATAAAACTCCCATCCGCTTATAAATACGCTGAAGTTCCCCCGGATCGTAAGATCCTCGGTAGTAATGATAGACGCGTGCGGAGTCACAAAGCTGTCGGAGACCGACACCAAAAGCGAGCAAATGCTTTAAGATATGGATATTTACTTGTACAATTTGCATCAATGGGGATAACACTTTAATACTCTCCCCACCTATGGTAATCATAGGGTTTTCCGCTTCGCTTTGCTCTAGCAAAACCAGTAAATAGCCTTTTAAGAAGGGGTTGGTAAGATTAAAAACATCTTTGTGATGCTCTACGATTACACCTTTACGAATATAACTCAGAGAGGCAAGTCCATCGGAGGTTAAGTCTTGTTTGCAAAGCTCTAATAATTTCTTAGCAGTGCTGTAAGATAGATCATCTAAGCGCCAATCTATATCTCCACTTATTCTGTGCGATGGTATAGCATAAGCTTGGGCGACGCCCTGACCTTTAAGCATCAGTGGAGACAAATTATTACTAAGAAACCATCGCCACTGAGAGGCAATAAAGCTGTTTAGCAGCTGATTACGCCTTTCAATTTGCTCTATTTGAACAAGCCACCTTGCAAGTAAACACTCTGGTGGCAAGGAATCCTTAGGCAGATATTTTAGTGCATCGAAGACAACCGCTTCTACGGTATGCTTTCTAGCAAAGTTGTAAATATCTTCCCATGTTCGGCTATCAACTTTATTGAATTCAACATTTGCCAACTGCGGTCGATCAACCCATAAACCGCGGCGCAGCAAGTCAAATAGCGTTGCTCGGGCGCTTATTGTTCTATCTGTCGAGTAGCAATCCATTTTTTAGAAAGTCCGTTATTATTTTATGGCAATCGGTCTCTGCTATCTCTTCAGCAATATCATAGTTATCTAAAACATACTCTTTCACCAGTTGAGTATTAATCTCTTTTCCCTGGAAATGACTAAATATATCGGCTGCTGTATGATTTAATTTAAACACTTGAGACATATCAACTTTTCCCTGACTCGGGTCAACGATCATGAAATCACCGCCAAGTTCTCGCAATATTAAATCCGTTCTAACTATCATTTTTCTAAATTATTATTAATTATCCTTTAATAAAAAATTAATGGCGACATCAATTTGAGTATTCTTTAATAATACATATTTTTTTTCATCTAACAGGTATATACTAGGCGCTGCTTTCAAATAAAACAGTCCATCGTTTACGATGTGTTGATTGTTATCAAACCCGATAATCCATTGCGATGGAAGGTTTTGCGCATACTTTCGCCACTCCTCCTTATTTCCCCATGGATTTACCAACAGAAAGCTAACTGATTTATTGTTCAAAAAGTTGCGAAATCCTTCACTTTCCTTTAAAGCGTTGAGCTGTTCCTTACAATGCATACAGCTCGGGTCGAAAAAAAATAATAGCGTATAATCTCCCTTTGTTTCATAGAGCGATGATGCTCGCAGGCTAAGCGTTTCAAAACCAAAATCATTGGCAAGGGTACCAATCCTGTTAATATTGATTAATGGCAAAAGCGATTTATGAGCCATCTTGAGTTCCTCATTGATAGCGGGCGCATTGATAGTAGCTTTAAGAAAAGATACAAAAAACTCATTATTGTAATATGGCGATTCAGGATTATTTAAATAAAAAGGAATTTTTTCCAGAAAAAAATCTAACAAATAATTTCTGCCTTCTAACCTATTTAACAGATGATGAAAAACGTTCTGTTGGATAACAGAATCACTATTAGCTTCTTGGTGCAAAAAATTCGCCAGTTCTTGCTCTAAACTATCCAGTTCAGACTGATTCCCGGCTATGAAATCTAAAGAATCCAGGTAATGAAATAGGGCCAATTTATCAGCTCGATCAGGTATAGCGGCAAAATCAATTTCCTGTTCCCGCTGGTTTACGCCGTCGTTACATCCTATCAAAACAAGTAAAAAAAACAATAGAGGATTGACTTTCATATTTATAAAAAAGGATCCCTGCATGGGCTAGGGATCCTAAATAATAAAAACTTAAATTAATCTTTTACGCAAATTATTTGCGCCGCCGTTTGCTTATCTGCAGCAGTAATTCTCGTATCATAATCCGCGCCTTGTGGACCACCTATTCGTAAAAACTGGTAAGTAGCAGCGCCTCTATCTTTCACGATATAATACCCCTCTGTGTTAATTCGATTGTTTGTGAAATCATTTTGGTAATAACCTAACATTGGAAGGAATAAATAGTTAGCTTTTGTCGATTCGCTAGGGCGTTCGTGAATATTAAAGAATACACCTAAAGTAGTTCCTGAAGCCGTCTCATAATAAGCTTTAAAACGGTTTCTAATATAACTTGGAACACCTTCATTAGTCGCCGCGATCAAAGTATTAACTTCATCAGTATATGGCATTCTCCACGATCCGGCTGGTGCGACTAGCTCACAAGGGTCACCCGCAGCACCATTTATTCCAAGGGGTTTATTAGCTTCTGAATTTTGCTGTGCATAAGGCACGCTTTGATCCATATTTTTTGGTAATACATAACCTTGGAAGAAAAAGCTTCCCGCTGCGTTATTTGCTGCGAAGCCATATTCACCGTTGTTATAGATTAAATTTCCCAATGACCAATGAATATTTCCAATATTTACAGAACTCGGTCTTTTGAGGTCTATCGTTAATTCATATCGATAATTAGGTAAAATTGTTAAATTATTCAAAGTAACATCTTTAGTCACGCCACCAATCGTTACAGCTTTTAGCTTAATCTGACCTTGGGTGGTATTTGCAATAACCTTAATAGGTGTGCTCTCGAATAAATTCCCAGATGTCGTACCCGTTGGAAATGTAATGCTACTAACACCAGCAATTCCTGTTTCAGTTACCGCACCATCAGTTAATGTAACATTTGCTGTAGGAAAACTTGGAGCAAATTCACCACCATTACCAATTGTAGCATTTCCTATAACGGCAGTGTTGAATTTAACAGTAATTTGCGAAAATACGTGCTTTAAGACAGCGTTTAATGTATTTGTCACCCCCTGGCTAATAGTCTGTTGTGTTTTAGCATACATTAGGTCAACCGATGCCGCCAAATTCTCGAATTTAGCTAAAGAAAGTTGACCCGTCGGCGCCGGCAGAATAGCATTATTTCCAGCAGCGTAAGTTATAAAAGTATATTCACCAGGAGCAAGTTCAAAAACGTTAGGTGTTGCTCCTACTGTAAAATTCTGAGTACTCTTGAGTACGCCATCCTGATAGGCTAATACCGTATAACTCGTTCCTGCGTCTAATGGGAAAGTATTAGTTCCATTTACTGCAGAAATATTACTTAACGTTTTAGTGGATGCTTTTAAACCCGGGGAACTAGTAGCCTGAGCACCTACTGACTTGAATGTAGCAACAAGCGTTATATCACTGTTAAATGGGATTTCAATTGATCTAACAACATTTGAGGAAAGCCCTGAACGTAATGTAGCAGCTTTAAAAGTCTGTGACTCCCCTTTACCCACTCCTACATTAATTTGAACTTTAGTAAGCCCAGACGATTCAATAACCTCTTTATTACAAGAAGATAATAGTGCAATCGCCAACATTAATGAAGCAGTCGATTTTAGATTAATAGTTTTGAAGTTTGATAATTTCATTTTAATTTTTTTTCCGAATTCTTTTTATTTAACGACACTATTAAAATTACCATTCTACATCGTGAGAACTAGAACTATCTTCCCAAGACTGGCTCATCGAGTTATCATTGATAGAAGCTGCGGCAATACCGTATTCAAGCTCTACTTCATACACCTTTAAATAAGGTGTTTCATAAGGTTTTTTGTTTTCCATTTTTATCTTGATTATTTGATTTGTTTAAGTTTGATTGTTGCACCTATTCCTATTTTGTCAACAATAATTACCCTCCAATTATATTCAAAAGAAAAATTTATAATAGAGAGAAAAACTGGACAATAACCTCATCAATATTATTTAATGTTGTCATTTTTGACACTTATTTTTATCACTAAGTAAATTTCGTTGCAAATGTATGTAATTATACAGAAACAAAAAAATATAAAAAGCTAAAATACAGTGATATAAATCACAACTAACGATTAATTAACATCCGTATGTAGATCGAAACATGCCAAAATAAAAAGATCTAACAATTTTTATTTTGAAAATAAATACTTGTTTTGTTGTGAAAGCATCTTTTAAGCATTGTTTTTTTCAAAGTCGAGAGTAGAAAAAACGGAGTTCTGGGAAATATACTCTGGAACGATTTCTTTAACTAGCTCCACAAGCAACATAGGATTATGGTCATTAGTTGGTATAATTACCTGTCTGCATAGAGATTCGATTTTCTGTCTTTTCAACTCTACATCATCCATATTTACTCTAGCAATCATAATCTTATTATGGTGAGTTTTGCTAGTGTTTTCGTTATCTGCAAGTAATTCTTCAAAGATCTTTTCCCCAGGACGAAGGCCCGTAACTTCAATATTTATATCCTCGGGATATTTGTAGCCTTTTAATCGTATCATGCGAATGGCCAAATCCATAATTTTGACAGGCTTACCCATATCGAATACATAAATCTCCCCACCCTTACCCATTACAGCTGCTTCCTGCACTAACTGACAAGCTTCCGGAATAGTCATAAAATATCTTGTAATATCCGGATGAGTCACCGTCAACGGTCCACCTTTCTTTAACTGCTTTTCAAATAACGGGATGACCGATCCGTTAGACCCTAAAACATTCCCGAAACGGGTGACTATATAATTCGTGCCGCTCTTTTTATTCAGGCTTGAAACATAAATTTCTGCGATTCGTTTTGTTGCACCCATCACATTCGTTGGATTCACGGCTTTGTCGGTCGAAACCATCACAAATTTTTCGACGTCATATTTGTCAGCCATATCTGCTACATTTTTCGAGCCCCAAACATTTGTTAAAATAGACTCGTAAGGATTCTGCTCCATCAATGGAACGTGTTTATAAGCTGCAGCGTGGAATACAATTTGGGGCCTGTATTGTTCAAATATAGAGTTCATGAACTGACGATCCCTCACATTTCCAACCATGAACAGCACATTTTCCTTTTGACAGCTACTTCTTAACTCCTGTTGAATATCATATAGTGCTGATTCCGCTTGGTCCAAAACAACCAGATACCTGAAGTCTGTGAAGGCGATTTGACTTACTAATTCTGAGCCGATAGACCCTGCTCCGCCCGTAACCAAAATTACCTTATCATGCATCATTTCATGAACTACTGGATTTTCTAATTTTATCGCTTCACGACCTAACAAGTCCTCAATTTTCAACGTCCTCAATTGTCTGGTTGCCGCTTTACCGCTTAATAGCTTCGCTGAGGTAGGCATAATTTTTAATTTTAATGGCAAAGGCTCTATCCAGGCAGATATCTTCGACAGGCGATCTTTATTATTGTCATCTAGAGCAATAATAATACTATCTATTTGTATTTTTTTAACGAAATCAGAAGTTAATTTCTTCATGTCAATAATCTTATAACCATTGATCATTTTTCCGATCCTGTTGGGATTATCGTCCGCAAACGCGACCACCTTTACTCTGCGGCGTATCTCATTTCTGAACAAATTTAAGGTAAGTGTTCCCATATTCCCCGCACCAAAAATCATAACGCGTTCAACAGCTCTTCTGCTAAAGAAGAACCTCTCATACACTGTTCGATAAAATACCCGAGCGGCTACTAAACAAACCATTGTAAAGAAAGCATGAGTAAACACAACGGCATAAGAGGGTCTAAAAAATACGATTACAGCATTCGAGTCAAGAAAAATATTTCGAACGAGCAACGATGTAACCATCAATACAGCAAACGCCACGAACACTGCTTTCAGGATACCCCAAGCATCTCTTAGTCCTGTTTGACGCACTATGCCACGGTAGGTTTTAAAGTAAAGGAAAGAACAGTAATATACCACTAAAACGAAAAGGGATTTTTTTGCCATCATCTCGACGTCGAAACGTCCTTTGAAACTATTAACAGTAAAATTAGTTAAGTAATAACATAGCAAGACTATTACCATGTCAATTAATAAGATAACCCATCTTGGGCTATCCTTACGGAAATAGCGTCTAAGCGAAGTGATGTCCATTGTGAGGATTTTAGCAGTCTAGTTTTAAAAATTTATAGAGGAAGAACGAAATTCTTCAGTATAACCACGGACGACGAACAAAGTTAATGCCACGGTTATTCATTCACCTTCGATATAATCGACGAATCGGGGAAATTCGTTTATTAAAATATTTTGTAATTAACGTAGAGGTAAACAGTGTTTTACCTCTACGTCAGTTTATTATTATTTTTTCCTTTTTCCGAATAGAGATTTTAATTGCTTTTTCAATTTCGCTCTCAACGAAACAGAACTAGAATCGACGTAGCCATAACCATAACCGTAGCCATAACCATATCCATATCCGCGCGCAAAATCGACATCATTAATAACTACAGCCATATTTTTCAACTTACCATCTTCGTAAAGCTCCTTCGGCACGTTTAATAAGCGCTTATCAAGATAATTGGCTCGAGTCACATAAATTGTCAGGTCTGCGTTGTCAGCGATCAACAACGTATCGGTTACTAAACTTACCGGCGCAGTGTCAACTATAACAAAATCATAGTTTTCTCGTCCAAAATCAACCACATCATTAAAGTGTCCATTCATTAGAAGTTCCGCGGGATTTGGTGCGATATAGCCAGAATAGATGATATCAAAGTCGTATGGAGCGGGCTTCGTAATAATAATATTTTCAACTGGCATTTCTGGATTAATCAAATATTGAGTGATCCCGATGTTTGTATGCTGTAAATGCGAAAGCCCTAGGTAATCCAGTACCTTCGGAGAACGAATATCTGCCCCAATCAATAAAACTTTTTTACCTGACATCGCTAAAATTCTAGATAGATTTGTTGAAACGAAAGATTTACCTTCACCAGAAGTCGTCGACGTTACGAATATTACCGCTGAATCCTTTTTGGCCCCAAGCATAAATGCAATGTTGGTTCTCAATATTCGGAACGCTTCGGCAAGCGAGGAACGGTCGTTATCTTTGACTATTGGATTTTCGGAGGTAGGTATTTCACCTAAAATAGGTGAATTAAACTTTTCCTCAATATCTTTTCTAGAATGCACTTTATTATCCATCATAAATTTGAGAAATAAAATAATGAAAGGAATCAGAAAACCTCCGAATAATGCCCCTAATAGTACAATCGACTTTTTAGGTGCAACGGGAATTCTAGCTCCATAAGCAGCATCAACAATCTTCAAATTAGCAGGCGTAGCGGCAGCTTTAATTTCAGTTTCCTCTCTTTTCTGTAATAGGAATAAATAAAGGGTCTCTACAATTTGCTGTTGTCTCGCAATATCTTTAAATCCTCGCTCTTGCGTTGGGAGCTGACTCAATTTTCCTTGAACTTTACTCTTTTGGGCTAGTAAAGAATTTACATTTGTTTGAAGTCCTCGTTTATAGTTATCAAGCGACAAATTCAAACTCCGATTCAGTTCAGACAAATTGTTCTTTAAACTTAAAACGACGGGATTATTCGGAGTCGCTGACTTTAGTAATTCATCCAATTCAAGCACCAGGGTATTGTAAGCCTTTATGTTACTTTCAATCGACGCATCGTTAAGACCTATATTAGACGGCAACAGCGCAGTTGTGGATTCAAGAGAAGACTCTCGCAACATATCTGCCAATCGCAATTGAGTCTGGAACTCAATCAACTTCTGTTCATTTGCCGTGGCATTCTGTAAATAAAGTTGAGCTTCAGCGTGCATATCCACTGAATTATTTCTATCCTTAAATTCAGCAACTTGAGAGTCTGCAGATTCAAGATCTCTAGAAATAAGTTCTAGTCTGGAGTTAATAAATTTCGAGGTGGCCCTGCTTACGAGCGCCTTATCCTCAGTAACATCCAAATTATATTGCTCAATCAAGGAATTGAGAATTAGTTCAGCTTTCGAAACTAACGGGTGAACCATGGAGAAATTAACAAGAAAAGACTGGCGCTCTACACTGGGATTCACTTGGATAGACCCTTTAAGTATATCGACTGCAACTTCGGCTGGCACGTAAGAGATTTCCAATTCTCCGTCCAATTTCGCATTTCCATTAGATATGACGCTAATCTTACCAATAGAGCTATTGATTGTTTCTCCAAGCGAGTAGCGCCTCGAACCATTAACATTATCCTTAATAATATAACTATCTTTAGACCGGGCGATTGTCAGTGAATAATAATTTGAATCAAGTTTCGAATTGTTAGGCTCTAGTAATAATAACTTCAAAGGCGATTGTTGTTCAAGTAATTCTTTAGATCTAATGTTCCCTCTACTAAAATAACTTATATTCAATCGATTTGCTACCACTACTTTTCGCAACATCCTTCGAGATCGTAACACCTCTATCTGATCATTTACAAATGCCATGGAAGAGGTCCCAGCTCCCGATATTGACGCTAATTCAGACAGACCGGACAACTCCCCTCCGGCTTGCTTCTCGTCCTGCAAAAGTATTTTTGCATTAACACTATATATCCGCTCAGCGTACCGCAAATATGTAAATGCGGCAAGTAGACAAATAACCACTGAAAAAAGAAACCATTTCCAATAGAAACTATATTGTTCCAATAATTGTTTGATACTAAAATCGCGTTCATCAGACGAGGAAACTGTTGTATTAGTTGAAAAATTCATAAAGGGATCTATTTTTTTATCTAGTCAGAACTGAAATCACCGTAATTATTAATCCAATAACTGAAACAAAAACGGAAGTATTCTGCGTATATTTTGAAGTTTGTACTCTTGCTCCATTTGGGGGGATGTAAATAACGTCATTTTGTGAAAGATAATAGACTGGAGAATTGAGGGTTTCCTTTTTGGTTAGATCTACTTTATATTCCTTCTTTATCCCAGCGTGCTCCCTTATTACTAAAACCTCTTTACGATTCCCGTAAATTGTAAGATCACCCGCAAGCCCAAGTGCCTCCAGTAGCGTTATTCGATCGTTCTCCACAGCGAAACTTCCTGGCCGTAAAACTTCCCCTAAAACAGTTACTCTAAAATTTCTAATCTCTATACTTACCCCAGGGTCAACTATAAAGTGAGAAACTTTCAATTTTAAAAATTCGATTGCCTGCGCTCTCGTTTTTCCAGCTAGAACAACCTTACCGATCTTAGGGAAATAAATCTCCCCATTCGAGTCAATTGTGTAAGTTGGGATAAATGGGTTGGAGTTGTTCAGCGTCCCAGATTGATAAGCACTTACTTGATTGAAAGGTTGCGTTGCCCGGATATCATCTGCTGTTACAGAAATCGCTAAGATATCTCCAGATTGCAATTTGGGAATATTTAGTTGTTCCACCAGTTCAACTCCTACGGAATCGGCCTGAAAGTAAATTACATCTTTCTTGCTGGCACATGAAGTACACCCGAAAATACAGATAGTAATCAGTAGGATTACATAACCATTAACTTGTTTAAACATAGTTTTATCATTCATTTTTTATCCTTTCTCGTTCAAGTGGATCTGAACTTTAGGTTCAAATTCTCTTAAGTTCACAAAATAACCCAATTCCCATGTGAAATTATCCTTATCCGAATTTTCAACAATTGAATCTGCAAACGTTATCAACTCAGAATTATACTCGAGTGATTTAATAGCCATTCCATAGCCCGGAGGAACGTGTAGTACTTTATTGTCTGTTGCGCTAATCATAACTCGATTAATCTCTTTGGTTCTGTCTGGTTCGTGCCAGTTCTCAATTTTTACTAGATAAAGTAAGAATGAACCAGATCCCACATAAAACCATCGATTTTCATACCGATGTCCTCGCCAGCCTCGGATAATCTCATTATTTGCATTTTTGATTAAATAAAATCTTTTTACGGCCTCCATATTGAAGTCGTTGACAAATCTTACACTGCCCCGGCTATCGTTAAAGGCTCCCCCTTGTACAAACTTATATTCCATAAAATTAACTTAAAACGTATCGAGAAACAACATACCTTTTTACTAATAGATACGATATACTTAGAATAAGTAATATACAAAGGGAAAAAGATACTTGTACTAAAAAATTATAGCGTGTCAAATAAATAACTAAAACTCCTAATGAAAGCTGAACGAAACCATACATAGATGCAATAATAAGCTTATTACACCTCGCTTCATTTACTAGATATTGATACAAGTGGGTTCTATGTGCCGTGAATATATTTTCACGTTTAAGTACCCGAGCTATAATCGTCCATACAGTGTCTACACCATAAACAGCTAAAAACAATATATATATAAAATTCTCAGAGGCAATAATTAGACTTCCCAAACAAAATAATAAGATATAAGCAATCGATACGGAACCCACATCACCGGCAAATGCCTTTGCATTTAGCCTAAAATTAAAAAAACCAAAAATTAAGACACTTACAAGTGTATATGATAGCAAAGCTTGTTCCACAAATTTAACATCGGCATTTGTAATCATCAAAAGTATAATCACTGAAAGACTATAACTGGTAGTGATACCATTAATACCATCCATAAAATTGTACGCGTTTATAACACCGACTACTATTGTGAACATTAAAATTAAATAATACCATGGAAGAGAAAACATATTAAGTTCCATAGCGAGAAGCATTACTGAACCAAAATGAATTATGAGTCGCGTCCTGTTCGGTAAATCGAAAATATCGTCCAAAAACGAAATCAATGTCATAAAAAAAAGCCCAATAAAAAAGTAAATATATGTACCACCGCTGCTTATGAAAAAAAATAATATAGAGAAAAAAAATATAATTCCTCCTCCCCTAATTGTTACGTTCGCGTGTGATGATCGAGTGTTTGGAATATCCACGATGTTGAACTTCTTCGCCAACGAAAAATATAATAACTCGATTGCTACTAACAAAACACATAAAATGAGTAAATTCATGATTAAGCTTCTTTTTTATTGAATGAATGAACTGTAGTGATCAAATTTTCCCTAGCAGTGAAAGGAAGTTTAACTATATTCAATGCACTTTTAATTTTAGCATTAGAAACTATATACGATTCCGTAAGCTTCTTCAAACGCTCCGTATTTAACGGAAACGAAAACTTATCACCAGCCTTCGCAAAAAATCTGATCAGCCTGGAACTCCAATTCCATATACGTTCCTTTTTATTTAAAACCTGAGAAATGATAGCGACTACTTCATTTGTAGATAGCGTGTCGTCATCACAAAAGTTATAAACACCCGACTGAATTGATGGTGACTTTAGCATCTCACCTATCAAAAAGTTCAAGTTATCGATTCCCAAAAATGAACGTTGATTTCTAAAGGAACCTAATGGCCAAGGTATGCCATTTTTAACGATATTGTACAGTAGATTTAAGTTTCCTTTATTGCCTGGACCATGTATCATAGATGGTCGGATAATGAAAATCCTTTTAGAACTGCTAATAATTTGTTGTCTAAGATAATTTTCAGCTTCTAGTTTAGACCTACCGTAATCTGTCATTGGAAAAGGGACATCGTTTTCCGTTAATTCACCTACAACCGAATCCCTGACTGCTTTAACGGAACTGAAATAATAAAAGTCACTTGCTGTAGAATCGCGGAAGACTTGAAAAACAGATTTTGTCAACTCCGCATTAATTTTAAAATAATTATCCGTCTCAATACTGTTTGTTGTGTCGTGAGCTTTTCCAGCTAAATGAATAACAACTTGTGTATCTACAGGATATTTAGTAGCCCAATTCGAATCTCGCAATGAGAGTAACTCTACAGTGTGACCAATGTCAGATAGGTAGGCGGATAAGTTTTTGCCTACAAATCCAGAGCCTCCAGTGATTGTTATTTTCATCAAAAAATAAATTGATTATATATCTCCAAATGTTTTATTACTACATCATCCACATTGAAATCTTTCTCAGCCTTTCTCCTAGAAGACATTCCCATATTTAGCAACTTCTCCGGGGTAGTTATAATATTACGAATCGCTAACGCGAGTTGTTCCGCATCCTTTACGGGGACGATAATACCATTTATACCGTCGTCAACACAATCCTTACAACCAACTGCATCAGTGGTTATAATGGGTCTTCCAACGGCACACGCTTCAATCAAATTTTTAGGAAGCCCCTCTCTATATGAAGGTAAAATTACAACATCCGCATTTACATATTCAGAGTAAACATCGTCAATATGACCCTTCCATTGTACGTACTCACCATCTACCCATTCATTTAAATATTCGAGTGGAACAGCACTCTTATTTCCAAGATCCACCTTCCCAATCATTCTAATTTCTATTTTCTTGCCTAAATCATTTTTTAGGATATCTGCTGCAATCCTCAACTCCCTAATGCCCTTATCCCATAGCATCCGCCCCGCGAACAAGATTCTTAATTTCGGCTTCTTGATAGGCAATTGATATTTAAACTCATCAAGGGATACCCCAGATCCTTTAATCAAATTCACAGATTTTACTCGTTCAAGCACGCCAAATTTACGAAGAACCTCTTTGTCATCTTGGTTTTGAAAAATGTATGAAACAGAATTGTGATTGCTTCCTTTCCTCATAAGCCACATAACAGCCCTCTGAAATAACCCAAACTTCCCATCAACAAATAAATAACCCATTCCACTAACAGCGTTTACAATCCCCTTAATACCTAATGAACGAGCTGCAAGCGTACCATAAATTACAGGCTTTATAGTAATATGATGCACTACGTCGGGCTTCACTCTCCTATAAAGATTTTTAAATTTTAAATATGATCTTATCTCCGCAATTAAATTTGTGCCAGAACGTGAAAACACAAGATTCTCGAAGTGTATCCCCTGAGATGTAATTTCCCCAGACCTTCCCGTGTCTTCACATGCAACAAAAACTTCCCAACCGTTCTTAAGCGCGTGTGACGCAACTACCAATCTGTGCGAAATTAAAAACCAGTCGACGTTTGTAACAATCAATAATCTCTTCATCTAAGTAATCTTTTATACGTTTCGATGTACTTCATAACCATAATTTTTATATCAAATTCTCTAGATTTGTTGTAGCATCTCGTAGATACTGCGAGATAATAGTGAGGATCCTCTAATAATCTGTTGAGATAATATGAGAGATCTTCCGCGTTCCCTTTTTCGAATAAAATACCACTTCCTCCGACTATCTCCGACACCCCATCAATATTACTTGCAACAACTGGTTTCCCCGCAGCCATACCTTCAACAGCAGCTATTCCGAACCCTTCAACATTTGAACTCAAAACAATAATATCGGCAGTTTTCATCAATTTTGGAACATCACTTCGAATCCCCAAAAAAAAGACTCTATCCTTTATCCCGAGAGTATCTGCTAAAGCAATACAATCATTTTTGGTGTCTCCTTCTCCTACGAGCAGAAGATCAACTTGGCGGTTAAGATATTTAATCGACCGAATAAGCGTTTTTTGATCTTTTTGCACTCGAAAACTTGACACTTGCAAAATAATTGGCTTTCGTTCAGACCTAGCCGTACTTAAATTTTCAGGAATACTTTTGAAAGCGCCGAGATCTATACCATTAGAAATTATGCCTATGTCTAGCTTTTCGGTTTTTAGATGTTCTTCCAGCCTAGCTTTAGTAGCAGTTGATATACACCCAATAAAGTCAAGCTTGCTATAGATAAATCGATCAACAAATTTGAATAGAGGTAAGCTCCTTCGACGGTTCGATGTACTATGTTCGGTGTAAACCAGCTTAAATTCTCTTCTCCAAAGTGACTTCGCAATTGTGACCCAATATAGCGCAGGAAAAAGATGCACATGTACTAATTGAACAGATTTTAGAATCCGTCCCAAACTAATAATATGAAGCGGATTGTACGGCGAACCTTTCCCAAGATAAGAAATTTTGACCCCGTCAGCGACCTTATGCTCCAAAAAAGAATTAGTTTTTTTTAAAACAATTATTTCAAGATCGATTCCAAGTTCAGCGTAATTCTTGGAAGCTTCAACCAACAATTTCTCGGCTCCTCCCGCTTGTAGTGAGGGTATAACATGTACAATCTTCATACTCAATTGGCTAATATAAAATTCCACATTTTTTGTATTTCCCTCGACGCAGTTCTTTCCTTAGCATATTCATAGCACTGATTGCGAAGATTCAGAAAATCTTCATTGCTTAAACGAATCAGCACCAGCTTTTCTGCTAAGTCTTGAACATCCATCTTATTGAAGAGCATGCCATTATTTTTATCTGCGATTATAAAATTATTACTCCCTACTCCTCTAACAGCTATCGGAACAACGCCTCGTGACATGGCCTCTGGTAATACTTTTGCGGTTCCCTCAGTAATGGAGGGTAACACCATTACATGGCTCTCGGTCAAAATATCGTCAATTTTGTCTCTGTCTGAAATATAACCATGAAAATTAAAATGAGAATTCAAATCAAAATTGTCAACCATTGATTTTATAAATTTTAACGAGGGCCCTTCGCCAATTATGTCTACAGTATAGTCAACCCCCCGATCTTTCAAAATCTTCGACGCTTCAACAATATCCCCTACTCGTTTAGCTTCGTCAATCCGTCCAAGAAAGACTATTCTCAAACATTCTTCTATAGACTCATTTTTGTTAACCTTTACGTTATTGTGAGTAGTAGAAAAGTACGCATGAATATTGGGGTTCTGCTTAGAATATTTTTCAGCTAATACAGGACCAGTGGACACTACTACCGAATTTCGAATTAATGGAAATTGTAACCATTCTGAAATTTGGGCAAACAATTTAATGAAAGGAACCTGTTTAAAATTGTTTGTGAGGTTTTCATACATGTCACCAGCAATGTAGGTTGTTTTTTTCACCTTTATTGATTTAAAGCAATAGTAGAACCCTAAACTAAAAAAAGACGGTATTCTGTATTGGACAATTTCAATGTTTTGATCTAAAATAATCCTCTCTAGAAACTCTTTATCGCCTTTTAGAATTGCAAAAATTTTGGCAATCTTAGACCCTTTGTAATAATCAACCGTATGATAAATAATTCCGCCTGACCCTTTGACTCCGGTTCTATAATCGTCCGATGGACAAAGACAATGAACTTCATTAAAATGATTTTGATATTGAGATAATATTTCATTCATTGCTAAGTTTACAGTTCTTCCTAAATTCATATCGAATTTCGGTTCACATATTACCAGAAGCTTTTTACGCTTAAAAATAGTATCAACCACAGTTATTATTTATTATTTTTCATTATCAACTTTTGATTAGCGCTAATCTCATTTATTACAACGTCTCCATTCAAAATAAAGTAGGGGTTATAATCCTGAATATCCTCAAATTTAACCAGTTTATTATTCTTCGAACCCCTTAGGCCGGATATGGTAATCCTCCCCCCTGTTTTATTGAAGTTTCGGTTATACTTCTTAATTCCTGCAATTCGAATCCCAACCATAGAACTATGATCAGTGTGGTTTGAAATCGTTATATTTATTTCTCGACTTCCAGTCCCGACAAGTTTTCTCAACATTAAATCAATCCCCCTAGCTTTATTTCTGTAGGTAAGGCAGTTCTTTATAAATACATTGTCAAGTTTAGCAGCGCCGGGCTCGATATCAATACCCGCCTTAGGATACATAAGTCTGGAATTGGCAAATGTGGAGTTAAAAACCTCAATACCATCGACACTGACGATAGCAATTCCATTACGACGATTAGAGTTACATATTGTATTGTACACTTTAATATTTTTCGATTCCTTTAGAAACCGCTTTCGAGCAGAATCAAATACGGCTCCGACATAGATGCCGTCTCCCCAACAATTCTCAATCCGACCATTGTAAATGAACACGTTTTCGCTGCTTTTAATCATTATGCCCATTCCCCACTCACCTTCTTTTCCTAGATGTTTAGTAAGATCTCCCTTTATTCTTGGATAAAATAATGAGACATTATTTATACCCTCTAAATTTAATATGTTATATGTACCTTTGCTTGAGGATTTCAAAATAATTTCAGACTTCTCCAAAAAGAGTATTGAAGAATTGCTTTTCAATTGAAGACCATTATCATTTACCAAAACTGGGAAATTTGGTAAAATAACAACCGCATTTTCATTTATTCCTTTTTGGAGATATTTTGTATAATCTCTTGAACCATCCTTTATGTAATTTCTAGGTAAATATTCGACCAAACTTACAGCCCGGATCTTCAGGTCGTTGAATTGTTGTTGAATTGCTAACGTTTGATAGTTAGTAGGAAGAAGTGCGTGTGGAATGCTAGTAATCGACTGAGCTTGAATTCGAACAAATCCAGAAAAGATTATTATAATTAAAATTCTAAGTTTAAAAATCATATTAAAATCCTTTAAGACTAAGGTATATACAATAAAATGCGACTAAAGTAATAGCTGAATAACGAATTGCCTGATTTCGAAAAAATGGTGGTAACAATACATATATATACGTTGCATAAATATATATCGCGGGGTAAACACAATAAATCCTTCTAATATTAATAGAAGATGATGCCACAAGTATCAACAATACGCCTATATAGAAAGGAATTTTAATCTCCTGAGGAACAAATTTATGCACACCTCTCACAAACCCTGCGACCACAATACCCCAAACAAAAAACCAAAACACACCTGCAACACCTTCCATAAAACGCCAAGAAGTGAAATACCCGGGTACAGGAAATCTCCTAAAATTCGGATCATTCGGTTCTGGCTTCCATCCCCGCCAAAATGGTACGGCAGAGGCGATCTGACTATTTATTCCCATAGCTATCTGCTTCAATCCAGGAGGTAATTTTGAAAGAGCAGCTCCCGCTGAAAAGCTCGTTCGTTCAACTCTGTCAATCTGATTTTGATATGCTTCAGAGTTATCGCCATATTTATCAAGAAAACTAGGAGAAAAAATAGCAAAAAAAACCGGCAGAACAGCGAACAAAACTAGTAACAAACTTTTGTTTTTCGTGGCTTTAAGATAAAAGTATCCAATAATGAATACGCTAAAGAAAAGACCATGTTCCAGCCTAAACCCCATTGCGAGTAACATGAGCCCAAACAGCTTTATAAACACAAATTTTTTCGTGTCAAAATGTACCAGTAAATAACTCGCCAAAACAAACACTAAATAAATATGAGGGTCTCGATTAAAAACAACTGAATAAATTACAACATGGGAGAATAATGAGAACAATAGTGCCGCTTTGTAAGCGACACTCTGAAGCAAAAATTTACGAAGTGACAAATAAATATAAGGGATCGAAATTGACCCTATCCACACGCTTTGGATTTTCATTACCAAGATATTATTTACGTCTATCAACTGAGAAAAAAAAGATAGCAGAAGATTTATAAAGCTAAATAACGGATAACGAGAGGTCTCAGGTAAGACGAATAAAAATCGATTCCAAACGTCTGAAAAATCATACATTACATAGTTCGAATGATTCCAAAATTTAAAAGAATCGACAATCATGAAAAATTCTCGAGAAGGATCATTAACAAACAAATAGTTTGTCACTAAAGTATAGATAGTATAAAGACTGTATGAAATTACGAAAAGTTTTAAAATATTTTTAGACTCCCTTCTGTGCGCATACTGAAGGTATGCTATCGACCCAAAAAATAACAAAAACCAAAATAAAAACGCAGAAAACCATCCACTAGACAGCGTGTAAATTGTTATTAGAGATGCAGCAATAACAAAAACAAAGGGGTGCCAAACTTTATGAGAATTACAGATCATTATACAATCTTAAATATTTCCTCGCTGTGATATTGATGTCAAATTTATTTCTAAAATAACTAATATTTTCAATTCCAAGGGCTCTACACAAATATATGTTGGATATTGCAAATCTAATTTCGTTAACGAATTCGTCCAATTCAAAGGAGTTTAAGAGTTTTACCGATTTTGATTTAAACGGTATGAATGCGTCAATTCCGGAAGTAATTGCGTATTTACCACTACAAACAGCCTCAATGAGGGCTATAGGCAAACCTTCATCGATTGACGGCATAACAAAGAAATCTACAGCTTTAATATATGTATAGACGTTCAACACGTTTCCTGTGAATAATATCTGTTCTGAAAGTCCTCTAGTATTCACATCATTTTCTAACTGACTACGTTGCGTACCATCACCTATTAAGAGGCAAATAAATTTGTCTTGATGCTTTGATACTTCATCAACTGCTTCAACAATAAATTTTTGATTCTTTTTGGAGATGGCATTATCCGATAAATACATAGACCCGACATTCGCGAATATAATCGCATCTTGAGGCAAATTAAGCAGTCGGCGAGCTTTTTCTTGTGTTAGGTCCTTTAACTTATCACTTTCGCTTAAATCTATGCCGTTGGGTATACTGATTAAATGTTTACGGAGGGGAGTATTTTCATAGTTGTCCCGGACGAAATCGCTACACGCCACGTTTGAATCGTACCCCGTCACCATAGAAGTTTCAACACTATTACTCAGACGAGCAGCTCGTCTCTTATTGTGTAAAGTTCTAACTATTTTGAAGTCGTAAAAAAATAAAAGTTTTCTAACGACAAAAATGAATAAATCGCTAAGCTGCAGATGTGCGTGAACAACGTTAGGACGAATCATTGCTATCTGTCTTAGAAGGAAAAGGAATGCTATTATATATCCATATGATCCCTTCTTAAAACCACGATGGTGTTTCACAATGACACCGTTGTCCGTAAGATATTTGTTAAGAATTCGTCCCTTTTCATCTATAGCCCCTTGATAGGTTATCAAAAAAACATCATGGCCGAGCTTTTTTTGAGCGACTGCCAATTGGGAGGTAAATACTTCCGCACCGCCTGAACTTAATGAATTAATTACTTGACAAATTCTCATGAATCCAGCGAGTTAATAAAATCATGACAGACCTTTTTCAGATTTTCCGCATAAGCTTTGTAGGTTGAAGGATTTTCAGCTACCGTGTTTTCATTTATAATATCTCCATCTTCGAAACCGAAATTCGATTGGATTCTACCGTTCTGATCGATATTGATCGTGTTAAAAAGGTCCGTGATTCCTTTAAAACGGCTCTGATCTGAGGCATTTGAGAACCCGTAGTTGATGAAAATAACTGGAGTACCTAATGCTAAGCACGGAAGTGCACAGTGAATGCGGGACGTAATAACAAGTTTCGCACGTGAAAATTTATGTAAAAATTTCTCTGCTTCTTGGAATCTCCGTTCTTCTGAGTGATGACCGGGTAATTTATGGTGAAGGTTGGGTACATTCTGTAAGATTTCACTGTCAATAATCTTTCTTAACAACTTCTTCCTAACTCCCAATTTAAACAGATCACCTCTTAATGCCCCCTTAAGAAAGAACTTATAGTTATAGGTTAGTATTTCCATGTTCGGTAATAAAAATAATGGGTCAGCCAGGATCACCCCTTCTCTAGGACCATCAAATTTATATTTTAGATCAAGTGTAGTAGTTAAACAGCCACTGAAATACGCATCAATTCCTTTTGATTGCAAACTCTGTAACGTGTACAAATCTCGACACCCAACTTTACCATAATTCTTAAAATAGTTGACCGTAGATTCGTTCCCCAAAATCCTATCCTTGACGCTTGAATTCAAATGGAAAGAGACAAACAATGGATTGATTTTACTCGAAGGGGGAAATTCAGCAGTATTATAAATATACCAGCTATTCATGATCATATTAATTTCCTCACCATCGTAGCTTCGAAGTTTTTCACGCTCAACTAGCTGGTCAACTTGCGGCAGGTATTGCTTTGCTGCAAGACTCTGAATATAATCTCCAACATTATAATAAGGCGTCGCGGGATATGTCAGTAGACCAAATTTTTGATTTTTCATTTTACTATCCGATTTTTGATTTTTATAAAAATATTTTTGTTAAAGTAGAACACCAGTATAGAGGTGAATAGAAAGATTAATAGGTTGACTCGCACATCAAAATGTACCACAAAAAATGACAAAGAGAGTGATAAAATTGTAAAGAAAAGCATTTCTGGAAAAGGAACCTTTATCGGCATGACTTTTTTAGTCTGTAAAATCCTAATTAAAACTATCAAGAAAAAGCTCACGAACGTCCCTATTGCTGAGGCATATAAACCGACATTTTTCATTAGTAAAAAGGTAATTAAAATATTTACTATACCACCAACAATACTAGTTGTAAAAACTCCGATTGTATTCCGTGATTTCAAATATATCGCGCCAAAATAGCCTGCCATTGCTGAATAAGCAACGCCTAAATACAAGATAGGCATGTATTTGTAAGCCTCATAAAATTTTGCATCAACTAAAAATTTAACGGTTAACTCCGACAACGGAGCAAGAAGCAAAACCATTCCAAATTGCACTCTCATGTAAGTGTTAAACAAGCGCGTATTTACTCGAACGTCTTGGCCGTCATCCTTAATAGTAAAGTCTTGCCATGCCAACAGAAAGATTGAATTAATGATGGTCATAATCGCAGGAAACCGAGAGGAAATCGCATAAATTCCATTCATATCCGCAGATAAGATTTTCAAAATTAAAAACTTATCAGAAGCGGTGATAAGCCACCAACTTATCTGATTGGGAATTAAAGGAAGTGAAAAATGAAGCATTTCCTTCAGTGTGGTTAAATCATAGCTTGCTATCTTGGTATAGAGATATATTTTACTAGTAAAAAAAAGAAAAACTGAACCCACAAGATTTGCTGCTATGATTGACCAATATAAGCCTTCGACACCAACAGCAAATATTTTCAGCAATAAAAACGTCGAGATTACTAGAATGAATGAATAAAGAATGCCCGAATACGAAAACAATCGGCTTTTTCCTAATCCTCTGGCGACAAACTGAAAATATTGAAAAAACATACTACTACCCAACAGAAGTAACCCAGTGACAAAGCTGATTGAAAGAGGAATAAATTCCGAAGTGATAAAATACAAAATAGAGAACAGAAGCAACCCCACGACACAAATAGTTAATCCGTTTAATATTACCGTTTGGGGGGGTGTTTTCGTCTTTTTCTCTAGAAGCCATCTATATGTTCCATTGAAAATCTGCGCTGAAAAAATTGGTATTAATAAATTCATTGCGGTTTGTACCAAATCATACTCTCCAAGCTCTTCTTTGGTTAAAAAAAACGAAACAATCGGAACAAGGGCGAATAACAAAATTTTACTACCGAAGTTACCTATTGCATAAACTGCAGTACCTCTTATTAACTTAGAATAGATATCAGCCATTTCCAAACAAACTAGAGCTTTGAAGTCGCTTTTGCGCCTAAAACTCCTTTGACATCATAAATGATGGCCAGCTCTTTTGCTAACAAATCATAATTTATTGCAGAAAACTCATCATGAGCGACTCCGAGGATAATTGAATCATATTTTCCAGGTGGTAAATCTGACAAGCTTTCAATTCCGTACTCATGTTGTACCTCGACGGGATTTGCCCAAGGATCAAAGGTGGTAACTTTCACGCCATAATCTTCCAAAGCTCTTATTACATCAACAATCTTCGTATTCCTCACATCGGGACAATTTTCTTTAAATGTTACACCGAGCATCAAAGCTACTGCACCATTTACATTGATGCCCTTCTTAATCATTGTTTTAACGACTTGAGAGGCCACATATTCACCCATAGAATCATTTAAGCGACGGCCGGCTAAAATTATCTCTGGGTGGTAACCATGTTCTTGTGCCTTTTGGGCCAAGTAATAAGGATCAACTCCAATACAGTGTCCACCAACCAATCCTGGTTTGAACGGTAAGAAGTTCCATTTTGTTCCTGCAGCCTCTAGAACAGCATGAGTATCAATTTCTAAAATATTGAATATCTTCGCTAATTCATTTACAAAAGCAATATTAATATCTCGCTGAGAATTCTCTATTACTTTAGCTGCTTCCGCGACCTTAATCGTCGGAGCCAAATGCGTTCCTGCTGTAATAACCGATTTGTAAACTTCATCCACCTCTTTTCCAATTTCCGGAGTCGAACCAGATGTTACTTTCAAAATCTTCTCTACTGTATGCTGTTTATCACCAGGATTAATACGCTCAGGCGAATATCCAGCAAAGAAATCAACGTTAAATTTCAATCCAGAAATTCGTTCCAGCACTGGGATACACTCTTCTTCGGTAACACCAGGATATACAGTTGACTCATAAACTACAATATCACCCTTCTTTAATACTTTACCTACTGTTTCCGAGGCTTTATATAGTGGTGTAAGGTCCGGACGGTTATTTTTATCTACTGGCGTAGGTACAGTGACAACATAAAAATTGGCCTTTTCAATGTCTTCTAATTTATTCGAACAGTATAGGCCAATCGATTCAGCTTTATCAAATGGATTATTATCAACCAAAACTTCCTTAAGAATATCGTCTTCAACCTCTAAAGTCAAATCCTTACCGGAACGCAATTCATCAATTCTTTTTTGATTAATGTCAAAACCTAAAACTGGATATTTCGTGGCGAACAGTCTTGCAAGTGGTAGGCCTACGTATCCTAATCCTATAACGGCAATATTTTTCATTCTAATTCTTTATATTTAATACCTATTTTAAATTCTCCCAATACCATTGGGTAGCTTCTCTCAATCCTTCTTTAATAACATGTGTTGGCTCGTAGCCTAAAAGATTCTTAGCTTTATCCACAGAAGCCAAGGAATGAGGAATATCCCCCTGACGATTAGGACCATGAACGACCTCAACCTTAGAAATTTCAGCGTCATACTCCGTCAAAAACTCTTTTAAGTACCCAACCAACTGATTAAGCGTTGTACGATCGCCTACAGCCGTGTTATACACTGTATTTACAGCTTCTGGATTTTCCGTCAACATTGCGAGCTCATTCATTTGAATTACATTATCGATATAAGTAAAGTCTCTGGAATAATCGCCAGTACCATTGATTACTGGACTTTCATGATTCATAAACTTCTTTACGAAAAGAGGAATTACTGCTGCATACGCGCCATTTGGGTCTTGACGACGTCCAAAAACATTAAAATATCTCAGACCAATGGTTTCCATACCATAAGTTTTGGAAAAAATTTCCGCATATAGTTCGTTCACATATTTTGTAATCGCATAGGGAGAAAGCGGTTTTCCAATCTTATCTTCCACTTTCGGCAGACTCTCAGAATCTCCATAGGTTGATGAAGAGGCAGCATAGACAAAACGCTTCACATTTGCGTCTCTGGCAGCAACTAGCATGTTCAAAAAGCCTGAAACATTGACTTCATTAGAGGTCTGCGGATCCTTAATTGAACGAGGAACCGATCCTAAAGCTGCCTGATGTAGAACATAATCAACTCCTTCCACAGCTTTTTGACAATCATTAACATGACGAATATCGCCTTCGATCAATTTAAAATTTGGATTCTCGTCATGCTGTGCAATGTTGTGACGATGGCCGGTCGCAAAGTTATCAAGAATGACAACTTGGTGTCCTTTTCCTAAAAAATATTCCGTTAAGTTGGAACCAATGAATCCAGCTCCACCGGTAATTAATATTTTACTCATTAAATTTGGTTTTATTCTAAGAAATAAGTTGATTATTTATGCCCGTTTTTAGCATTCTCCTTTTCAGCTACGATCTTCCTCAGTCCCGAACTGGAAAACCTATGATCTCTACTATTGAAATAAAGTTCAATGCCCTTCTCTTCACAATATTTTCTTCCTGTAAAGTCTCGATCTCTATATTCATCTCCGACGATGCGAACATCTAGCTTGAAGGATTTTAATATATCCTCTAAATCCTGTTCGGTAGAATACGGAACAATTTCATCGACGTACTGACAACCTCGAAGTTGAATGTAACGCTCTACCACCGTTTGTGTCGGAGCATTTTTTTCCGGACGATCCAAGGTGGGATCCATTTGCAATCCACAGATTAGATAATCGCATTGGCGTTTCGCTTCGGCCAGCATCATAATGTGTCCGGCATGCAGTAAATCAAAAGTGCTAAATGTAATGCCTACTCGTGGGCCTGGATTGTAATCCTGTCGTTTACGACCTAGCTTAGTATTTTCGATTTCTTTCATCTTTCTATCTTTAAATATTGCAAATACGTTATTCTCCTATGGCGTAATAAATAAATCCTAAGTCTTCAAGCTTTTTTCTATCCAAAATTTTTCTCCCATCGAAAACAAAAGCCGGCTTTCTCATGTTATTCTTAATACGTTGCCAATCATATTCAATAAACTCGTCCCACTCTGTAAGCAGCGCTATTGCATGTGCACCTTCGCACGCTTGATAAGGACTCGACACTGCTTTTAGCAATTTCTGGTTTTCCTCTTTGGAGCGTGTCGCTAGCGCGTTTAAGTCATTGTAAATCTGATTTTCCTGGACTTTTGGATCAAACACTTCAATCTTTGCTCGTTCCTCTAAAAGGTGGTCGGCTACATAAATCGCTGCCGATTCTCTCGTATCATTCGTATCTTTTTTAAATGCCCAACCCATAAAAGCAATTTTCTTGCCATTTACCGTATTGTACATCGTTTGTATGATCTTTTCTGCAAATCTTATTTTTTGATGATCATTAATTTTGATCACTTGTTCCCAATAATCGGCAACTTGGTTGAGGTTATAAGATCGTGCTATGTACACTAGATTTAAAAGATCTTTTTGAAAGCAAGAGCCCCCAAATCCAACCGATGCCTTTAGGAACTTCGGTCCAATTCTGGAATCTCTACCGATAGCTTGAGCAACTTCATCGACATTTGCCCCAGTTACTTCGCAGAGCTCTGAGATCGAATTTATCGATGAAACGCGCTGTGCCAAAAATGCGTTGGCCACAAGCTTGGAAAGTTCTGATGACCATAGGTTGGTGGCAATAATCCGATCTGACGGAACCCATGCCTCATAAATCGATCTTAGGGCAGCGATTGCATCGGGATCCTCTCCACCGATCAAAATCCGGTCGGGCTTGTAAAGATCCTGTATAGCGGTCCCTTCCGCTAAGAACTCGGGATTGGAAAGCACCTGGAATGGCACGCCCTTTCCCGTATGATCCAGAATGCTTTTAATGGTAGCGGCCGTCCTTACGGGTATAGTAGACTTTTCTACAATTATTTTAGGGGATGTGGCCACTTCCGCAATCTGCCTCGCACAAAGCTCGATAAATTTTAAATCCGCGGCCTGTCCTTTTCCCTTACCATATGTTTTCGTAGGTGTGTTTACGGAGATGAAAATCATATCAGCCTCCATAATTGCTTTCTCCACATGGGTAGAAAAGAAGAGATTTCTACCTCTAGCTTCGGCGATGACCGCATCTAATCCGGGCTCGTAAACCGGCAGATTATCGAAGTTTTCGTCATTCCATGCATCTATACGACCGGCGTTCAAGTCTACAACAGTGACTTGGATATGTGGATTCTTCTGTGCGATTACCGACATGGTCGGACCGCCTACATAACCTGCTCCGATACAGGCAATTTTTCTAATTCCTTTATGATTTGTCATCGCTTGTCGATCCGTTCCAAAGTTTAGCTTTCCTTCTGAAAAAGTATGATGTGCTGCTGAACTTCTTCATGATTATCAAAATATATTTCCACTTTCTTGCCAATCACAGCCTCTACTTTTGAGCGAAGTTGCAGTAAGTAGCCTCTATCTATCTCATCACCAGCCACCATTATTTCAATAGTGCCCGAATCTATACCTTTTGCATAATCGCCCAGAAGGCTTACACTTTCCACTTTGCCTGCTTTTTCTAATATCTTTTCTACTGTTCTGTCGATACCAAGATTTTTTCTAACGAGATTTTGCAGGGATTCGAAAAGCGGATGTCGAGTATTTGCCTGATAATAAATTCGATTATTTTCCTGCTTTCTATTCAAATATCCCGCATCGGCCAATTGATTAAGTTCTTTTCTTACAGAATTTGTTGATTCATTAAACTCCTCCGCTATACCTCGCAAATAACCTTTATTAGCAGCCGAGACAAAAAACTTAATAAGTAGTTTAAGTCGAGTCTTTGAGGTTATCAGTGAATCCAGCATAATTAGTACATGAGCACCAAAAGTACTCAATATGATCAAAATAAAAAAATTCTTAATATAATTTCTCCCTTAGCTACCCAGGAGCTCCATGCACGCGTTTCTCCATCAACATTTTCTAGAATTGTAACGCTTGACTGAAAGCCCACATGTCAACCCATTTTAGGAGGGAAGGCTTGCCACTTTAATTTCAGTTTGTTTATCTTCGTATAAACCTAAAGAGCTGTAAAGCGTTCCCATGAGATATGATATCGTCTTTTTAAGGTGCATTGCTGTATTATCCGTCGTCCTATACCATCTGCGGGTACCTCTGTTCGCAAATGGATATCTAGGTGTAGACATTTTTTTCGTCGTCTCCGGATTTCTCATCAGCCAAATAATTTTAGAAAAGCAAAAACAAAAACGGTTCAAAATCACCCAATTCTACATCCAAAGAGCTAAAAGGATTATTCCTCCGCTTGCAACTATGCTCGTTGCGACGCTCCTATTGATCTATATATTAATCCCACTGAAAGTTTATGACTTCGCTCGCTTTGGATTCAGTAGTATTTTATTTCTCTCGAACGCTTATTATCATTCCATTCAGGATTATTTCGCACCATCCGCTCAGTTGAATTTTCTGCTTCACACGTGGACACTTTCCTTGGAATGGCAATTTTACTTGCTCTATCCGCTCTTGATCATTTCTTTTCAACCAGGGGGCAGGAAAAGCACCTTTAGGACTCTAAAAATACTAAGCGTTTTGATGTTATTGTCCTTTGTCATTTACATGCTATCGAACCATATCGCGCCCCGCTTTGCGTACTACATGCTTCCCGCGCGCGCTTGGGAATTTTTTGCAGGAGGGATTATATCCATCACTGGTTCGGAGGTACCAAAGCGCTTATCGCTAAAGTTTAGACAATGGGGCGGCGCGATCGCAATAATATCTCTGATGATTATTATATTGTCTAAAGATTTAGCAGCGGTAAGGGGTATCAATGTATTATTAACAGTAGCACTCACTTCGTTGGTTTTATGGTTAGAACCGAATTTCAGTTTATTTCGCCATCGATTAAGCAAGTTCTTTGGCAACATCTCATATTCGTGGTACCTATGGCATTGGCCCCTGATTGTTCTGGGAATATATTTTGGAGGAATAAATGAGTGGTGGATCAAATTAGCGATATTCTTAATATCGCTGATATTAGGTTGGACATCTTGGCACTATGTAGAAATTAAACGGACATCATTAAAAGTTGGCCCATTAGCTCTATGCTACGCTATTACCTTGAGCGTATTATTTCTGGGCACTAAAATTATCTTCGTTGCCCAAATAATGACGCCTATGAGCAGCTCGCTAACAAGATTTATGCACTATTATCCCCGAGTGGAGGCACACGGGCAGTTTGGATTTGGAGAAACCCATTCAACCCGTGCCTATCCAGTGACGGTTGATGATCTAAAGCGTAACGCACGGCTTGTGGATTCTTCGAAAAACTATTTGCTTCTGGGCGATTGTCACGCCGGAATGTTTGCAAGAACAATTGAAGAGCTATCGAAGGAATATGCTGTGAACCTCATTCAAGTTACACTAGATGACACTTTCCCTGCACCATCCGCCAACTCTTCCTTTAATGGAAATTATGATCTAATGAGTTATGTATTTGACAGCTACATACCTAATCATTATCAAAAGATTGATAAGGTCATTCTATCCGCAAATTATGCAGGTTACAGCAAGGATGAGGTAGCGAAGCTTATTACTGATACTGAAAAGTACTTCGCGCGATATCAAATTCCGACCGTCTATATCGGTCAAACTGAAGCCTATAACGTAGAATACCCTGTTGTCTGGTACATGAAGCGAGAGTATGACATCCCTGGGCATCGATTTTTACGTAACAATAGGACTTTAGTGAATGAAACGATGAAGAAATCATCTATCTCGAAGAAATATGTAGACGTTTATTGTAGCGATATATACAAGGATGACCAGCAGGGTATCTATATGTACGATACTGATCACTTCTCGATCTTTGGAACCGATGGTTATAAACCGCTGTTGCGAGAAACGATTTTCAACACCATAAAATAATGGAAAATGAAAACCCCTTCCATTTCGCGTTGGAAGGGGTCTAACCAAGTATATAGTACCTCCTGGAAGCACTAACGGGACGAAACTACAAAAAATGAAATCTAAATTTAATACTCGCCTTCGTGCTTGTAGCGATATAACGACTTAGCTGAACAGAAAACGCAAGTTCGCAGAGGCGTCTCTCGAACATTTATACTAAAACCATGAGTCAGCAAAAAAGGACAGCTTGTCTATTTAGTAAACATCGTAATTTCTGCGCTGGGATTTTTGCAACCCCTAGTGCATCTAAATGCTTACATCCGATGGTGGAGATTCCCGCAAAATTGCGTGTCGGGTATGCAAGAACAGGCAGTGCGTGTTGGGCCTGTCCACTTGCGCAATAAATTTCCTGCTGCATGGTTTATAAAAATGAGGTAATGAAGTAAGGATACCAAACAAAAAGAACACAGTTTTACCGCTGTACAGCGAACTTTAATCATATGTGGAGTTCCCCTGGCTCCTTTCATTAGGTTGTTAGCGATCAACACTTCACAACACAAAATTAAGCCAGGCCACAGCTTATTATAAGGACATAGGCATGCCATATGTTTTCGGTACTGCTTTTCATGTCTCAAGCAACATTTCGGAGCATACAGCAAATGGAAAGGCAATGACTGTTTGTTTTGACCATAAGCGTTTACGATGTACTTACTCAATGGAGTCCGCGTCGCCCCCTTAGCGTGGAAGCAAACTATATTCAAAGACAAGTGCTGCTCGTTTATCCTTTTTCCGTTCGATAGATCAATTATTAGGATATGGGCGGTAGCAAATCTATCCTTAAATTTTTTCAGATGAACATTCGGATTCGCTAAAAGTCTGATGGCTCAGGACTTGTTATTCGAGAACTTTATATGCAGCCACAAAAGAAATAGATCTAAACTATTCTTAAAGCCCCCTTGTATAGCCTATTCCTCTTGGAAAAGATTATAGTGTGAAGTTAACAGAACATATAATCGCATTAATTGTTGCTTTTAGCAATTGAGCAGTTACCTTAGAGCGATCCGAGTCGCACCTCGAATTCAAAATAGGAATGCGATTACCCAAACTTTAGCTAAATAGGATAGTCTTGGGCACTGAATGAGCTACATACACGTCGTGCGTGATAAATACCATGATTTTATCCTCGCCCAAACTTATCAGATTTTTCACGAGCTTACTTGCAGTGTCAGCATCTAAGGCAGAGGTCACTTCGTCAAACAGCCATATCGGATAATCTCCCAGTACTGCTCGCGCTACGGCGATGCGTTGCATCTGACCTTCCGACAATCCATAACCGGATTCTCCGATCTGGGTGTCTATCCCCTGCGGCAAATCAAAAACAAATTCCGCACAGCAGATCACGAGCGCTTGTCTTATCTGCTCATCGCAAAGGGAAGCCGTTTCTACATTTAAATTTTCGCGTATGGTTCCACTAAAGAGCTTATCTCCCTGAGGGACATACCCTATGTTGACACGGTGGCTCTCCTCAAGATCTATGCATTGACCATTCGTTCGGATTGAAATCTTGCCTCTCTGGGGCTCGAGAAGCTTAAGAAGTAAGCGCAACAACGTGGTTTTTCCTTTTCCGCTTGGACCTAGCACTGCGGTAGGAACACCTCTAGCAAAAGATACATTGAGCCCATTAAGAACCTGTTTATCTTCATATTGAAAGTATACATCGCTCAAGGAGATTTCCTCAATGACTTTTAATTTTTCTTCTTTGGGTTCAGTATAGGGTCCACCGGCAATTTCCAAGACGCGGTCTTTCGCAGCATTGAATTTCACCAAAGTAGGAATAAATCCCATCAACGATAGCGCAGGCCCCTGAATCCTCACCACCAGTTGAAGAAAAGCAGAAAGCGTCCCAAAGGAGATTTCGCCGACACTCAACTTACCTACGCCCCAATAGAATGTGACAAAAAATCCGACGCTTGCAATTATATTTATGGTACCCCGAGAAAATGTCGAAAAATTGATAATCGCGGCTTTTAAATCGTAAACATGTTTCTGGCCTTTGCGCAGCTTATCTATCCGTGACCCATACATATTGAATGAAGCGATCAGCGTTCGGAAGCGGAAGTTTTCCTCAAAGGTATTACCTAATTGTCCTTCAGCTGTCTTTAGACGGCCATGGAGATGTCGCAAGCGGCGAAAGTATACTTTTGAAATCAGCAGCAAGGGACAAATCGCCAAAAGAATAATTGCGAGTGCTGGATCCATAGACCATAGGAGGGCTGTCGCCCCGAGTAACCGTAAACCCATAACGATTGCAGAAATAATTGATTGCCCTAGCACCTGCACAACTTCTTGTGCATCAACATTCGTTCGATGCATTAAGTCCCCCGTATGGCTGGAGGTCAAGCTTGCCCAATTCGTGTAGATATTTGGAGCAAATATCCTTCCTTGGATATCGATGAGCATGAGCGCAAGCGTTCTCTCATTTAGCCATTTGGCATACTGGCTCGCAAACAATCCTGCACCCGCAGCTAGACCAAGGCCCAATAGTGAGCGTTTCATGGAAAGTATTTCACCGAAGACAGCAAAGTCGATTGCACGTTTAGAACACCAAATAAACGTTAGTCCCATAATTATCGAAAACGTTTCAAGAAAAAAATATAGCGTTAATTTAGCCGCATAGGGTCGCAAAAAAGCTAGGACCCATTTCTTTTCATTGCTTAACACCCTTTGTAAAAACATAATCAATTAACGATCGAATTTTGATGACAGAGGCAACAGGTAGCGAGTATCATCTGCTGTCGAGCTATCGAGTTTCAACACAGATACCGGTAGAGGTAACTGGCGCGAGGAGAATGGATTAAAATGGTTCGCAAAAACGAGACATCGTTTTAGGATCTGGAAAAAAACATAAATCAGTTTTAGCATAACAACCTATTTATAAATTTAGCATAAATGATCAGGATCAAGCTGCCCTTTAAACGAGGATAAATGGAGGCCACATTAGAAATGTTTCTAAAATTGATTCCATACACAACTGGAGTTCCAAGATGTGCGCGTTAACGCTACTCGGCCAATGCACAAGGTCATTTTCATCTGCCATCCCCTAAAGGTTCCAAATTTAAGTTAAATGTATCTATTTATTTTTAGAAATTTATCGATCACAATCCAGCATACTCTTATTGAAATAACTGTTATGCAGCAGCGTGCACACCGCGCGGATATTTTTAGGGGTGGCTACCAAGCCATTTCCCTTACATTTAATCGATGAATGTAAAGATTACGAAGCAAAGAGGAACAAATCAATGTTTTAACGATAATAAGAAGGGCTATCCATAAGGACAGCCCGTTTATACATATTACTATGGAAAAACTCTCTTAATAAGATGGGTATGGGTTGTATGTTGCTTGCTGGCTTTTTGCAGTCCACGATGCGTCTCTCACACAGCGTACATTATGAAATCCAGAACCCACAAGCCCTAAATTTAAAAGATCGATATTTAATACCCCTGCACTTCGAGCACCAATAGCACGCTCTGGACGAGGCGGAATCGCAATTAATCGTGCTGGTGCGGTAGATCCCAAATAACCCCAGGCCCCAACTTCAACTATTGACAAATCAGCTACACGGTCACTCGACCAAAGAGAAGCCAATTCCCCAACGTTCAATAAATTTAAATTAATCAGCCCACTTACTAAACTCACGTTGGTTTGCAAACCATTATAATTAAAACGCAGATTGTTAGTTGCGTCATTGTATGCTGGGTTTGGATTATTAGTAACCGAATATTGAATATAATTCGCTCCAAAAGTAGCGCCAGTCGTACCTGGTTCCGGGAAAACTGCTGCTAATAAGTTCGTAACCAAATCAAGAACAAGCCCATTTGAGCTCGTCAAAGAACTTAGTTCTTGATCACTAGGCGTTTTCCACAACCCTGCAGGATAAACCAGTGAGCACGGATCTTTTTGCAGCGATTCTGTAGCGTTCGCTAGTCTCCGAGGAAGATGTCCTCTAAATGAAAAAAAGCTCTTATTCTGTTCAGCCGCAGTTTGCGTAAAAGGATTCTTGTGAAAGAAACGATATGAATTATATGCCCCATCCTGATAGTAAAGATTCGATCTCGCCCAACGTACAGTAGTACCATTACGAGACGTAGTAAGAGGTGTTTCAATAAAATTTAAAATGATATTCTGCTCCATTCCAACTTGGGGTGCAAAACTTTGAGATAGCGATGAGGCACCGAAATCCCTTGTTGTATTATCGTCCAGCTGAATTTTTAAATTAGATACGCTCACATTGATATTTTCGTCTGAGTTACCTGCAAGATAAGCTGTTGCGATTCGACGTTGGCCTTCTGTATTTGGTACAGGCGAAAAGTTTGCAAATGTGATCGTTTGAGGCACAGAAGTTCCGACAAGCTCGCCTGTTACCACATCTATAGCATCAGGTTTAGCATAAGCCCCCGTAACTGTAGCGGTTGCCGAAGTGGGTGCAGCAAACATTCCCATTGTATTAATTTCAATATTTACTTTACTAACTCGGGGTCTGAAAACGATATTCAATGGCACAACTACATCACCATTTCCTGTAGGTACAGAAAATGTGCCCTTCGCATAGAGCAGGCTAGCGCCATCGGCAATTTCAACGATATTATTTGTTGCATCTGGCACGGTCGTAGCATTATTGTACGAGAGGGCGAACCACTCATAAGTTTGACCTTGCTCAACTGCTATGCTACCGGCAACACCTGCAGTGAATGGTGATGAGGTTAATCCAATCTCACCCTGCTTGCGTAGGTACAGGCGATATAGCGATCCTGTTGGCATCGGTGTCGCGGCTGCCTTAATTCCTCCGCTGGAACTTGACTGGGTACTATTCATCTTAACATCTGCCAGCGATTGACTACTAGATTGTGAGATCAAAACATCGAACCCATCTCCTTCTACCAATTTTGTTTTTAAAGCGTTTGTTGAAATTCCCACTCGATCCAAACTCTTCGAAACTTGCCCTTTAGATTCAATTTTCCCCATCTCGTCTATTCCTCCCACATTCACTACCACGCGAGTCCCTATTCCAGGTTCAGAAATGTCTTCTTTGGAATCCTTAGCACAGCTATTTGCAAATAGAATGCTCGAAGTTAACACCATACCGAATGCCAACTTACTAATGCAATTTTTTAATTTTCTGTTCATGTCCTTTCGTTTTAGATGGGAATTAAAATCCACTGTCATCTGTATTCCATCCCGTTGAACTTGAACCTTGTCCGAATGTATCATCAATCTGAGGTGACGAATTAAGAGAAGCGGCGGCAATTCCCTGCTCTAATTCTACGACTAGCACTTCCATGGAGGGCGCTTCGTAAGTTTTTTTTAATTGTGTTTTCATACTATATACTTTATGGTTAAAAATGCTAACTGAATGTTTAGCCAGAATCGGATAACTTCCTTTTCGCGATATTACTAAAAGAAGGCGGAATGCTCAGGCTGCATATGCTATTGTAGGTTGGCTTTTTCATTTCTAATTTATTTAAATTCCTTCATTGAGCAATTAAGATTAAATAAATATTGATGTCTTATAGAGAAGTTTTCTCGTAGGCTAATTGCGTTTATAACAGTAAAACACCTATATTACAAAAAAGTTTTAATATTAACAAGATTTTGTTCTCATTGAAATAAAATATTGAATATACTGTGCTCAAAAAGCCTACTAGCAATTTATAAAAAAATCAATTGTTTAAATAATGTGATGAGTAATTCATTGATCATGAATTGGAGTTTTCACATAAATACATTGCTCGGAAATTTTGCACAAGGGATTAGGTAAGAAGTTTTCTGAATATAAAAAAAGCACCGTAGCACTGCTGCCTTGATGCTTTATCATACAATTAGATGGTTTACAACCCCGCCTGCTTGAGTTTATAATACTTTTCACCAATAATTTCTCTGGAAAAGTCCTGTAAAATATAATAAGAAGTTTTCAAGAAAGATTTCTTTTCACCTTTTCTATCAATCACATACCCTTTTACAACAATACTTTCCTTTTGATCTTTTAGATTTACCAAACCTCTATTGCTGATGGAAAAACCGATTGACCTCATTGCGCTTTCGCTAGATTTTCCAGGAGTCAAAAAGAAGTTTAGTTTTTCGAATGCATTAACACGGATGTGCTTATTGCTGACATGCACACCCGTGATTACAACTTCTTTAACATGTTCCCCGTAGCTAGGAAGTTGAAAAATTATGCATCCGTAATGGGAAGTAAAATCCCCAATATTCTGATCTAATAGTACACTCACTGTTAAGTCAGCATAGTGATCGAAATTGCTATAGATTATTCTTCTATAAATGTAGAATAGACCAACGGCTAATGGAATAATAGCGGTTAATAATAAATAATTCATTAGTTAAACTTTTAATGAAATAAGTTGACATCCAAATATACAGGTATTAGTTACAACATGTCAAGTTCTGGGGGGTGGACATTGGGTGGACAAATGCATATTAGTGCCCTAACAGCTTTAAAACATAGCTTTTCAGAGGGAGCTACCTTCCGGGTAGTGTAATGAAATGGTTGAGTATAGTTTAGGTTAATGAACAGTTTCTAGTTTTTTTTTCAGCCTTTGCTTCGCTTTTTTAATTCCATCGACCGTGACACCCAATAGTTCACTCATATTTCTATTAGACAATTCTAATTTTATTAAGGCTAATAATCGAAGGTCGTTATCTGATAAGTTTTCAAACCTTTCCTTTTGGCTTGCAAGATAGCCAGGATAAACCCTATCAAATATTAACTTGAATTTTGTCCATCGATCTTCTGTCATAATATGACTATCAAGCATACTATTCAAATTATCATTAATTTGGTTATAAAATTCATGATCTATTTTTTCTGATTGATTCAATTCTTGCCTTAACTGGTCTATGGTTTGGTTATTAAATTTGATGGTGTCCGTAAATTCTTCTAAGGAGTCTTTGAGAACAAGGATTTCCTTATCAAGTTTATTTTTTTCAAATGCAAGTTGCAACTGATCTTTTTCCAGAAGGGTCGATCTTATTTTTTCTTTATTTCGGAGCCTGTTGATTAGGAGGACTATAATTACAAAAATCAAGAATAACGATATCGCTATAAATTGGTATTGGACTTTTAGCTGGTTTTTTTTCTGTTCTGCCTGAATTATAGATTGTTGATGCCTTTCACTTTCCCATTGCCAGTAGATTTTTTGCATCCTATCAAAACTTATGGATTTCGACAAGGTATCCCGATAGGAAATATAGTCCTTTAAGTAGTGTAGCTCTTTTAGCTTATTTCCTTCAACTTTGGCAACCTCTGCCATTGTCTTAGCAATATCCATTTTATAAGGAAGGAAATAGGGCTTGTTTTCAATATACCCTTGCGCCTTATATAGTGAAGCCTTAGCTGCACGGGGTTCATTTTTTTCGAGATAATACTGTGCTAAAATTATATAAGCACGCATTGCATCTAAATATTCTTCAAATTTTTCACTTAGGTATATGTTTTTATAGACCAAGTCTATTGCCTTTTGTAAGTTACCTCTATCTCTTTCAAACTCTGAAATATTTCCAGAAATAATACCAATCCAAACCGAATCTCGTGCCTGTTCAGCAACTTCTAAGGCTTGCAGAAAATAGCTTTCCGATTTATCTGGAATGGAGTCTTTACGAAGATATACGCCTATTGAGTTCAGCATATCTATCCTTTTGCGACTATTAACCCTTGTATAGGGGATGGCGCGCTTGAGGTATTCTACGGAAGAACCGTGATCACCAATGTAGCTATAAAAGCTTGCCATGTAGCTAAAATGATCTGCAACCAAAGGAATTTTCGATGGTGGTATTCTGTTTTTGTATTCGCTGGCCTTTAAAAAATAGGGGAAGGCTTGCTTGACTTTTCTATAAATGTAATAATAATAGCCCCACCTAATTTGGGTTACCATATACAGGTTAGTGAGCTCCTGATTATCATTTACTAGCGAGTCAGCCTGCTGGTAATAGTATAGAGATTTATTGTTTATATTATCATAATATACAGAATAGGCATCTGCCATTTTTATGTTATAGAGCCATTTAAGCTCTATAGATTTTTTTTCCTCTGCTAATTTCAACAGGGGATTTAACATCTCTGAAATTTTTAATGAATCCTCTCGATAATCTAGGTGAGCATTTAGGATGTACTCAAAAGCTTCGGTATTATTCTTATTCTTTATTACACTAACAAAGGAATTATTGTTTTGGGCCTTTATCGGAGAAATTAAGAACCATGAAAATATAAAAGGAAAAAGGAGTCGAAAAGGCATAACATGAAAAACCACAATAAGTCAAAAAATTTAGGATTTATGCTCGGGATATGATCTTTTTAACGTAGTCATAATATGGAGATTTCTTATTTTCAATACTTTTTATCAACTCTTGTGATTTTACATAACCTTTGGAAAAGGCGATCTCCTCGATGCAGCCAACTTTTAAAGATGTTCTTTTTTCAATAGTCTTAATAAACTCTGTTGCTTCAGAGAGCGACTCATGAGTACCCGTATCAAGCCAAGCAAAGCCTCTACCTAATAATTGCATATGAAGGTTATCCTCTACCAGATACGCTTGATTCACTTCAGTAATTTCTAATTCACCCCGTTTTGAAGGTATTACTTGGTGCGCGATATTAATAACCGAATTTGGATAAAAATATAATCCAACAACAGCGTAATTCGATTTTGGCGTATGCGGTTTTTCTTCAATATTTAATACCTTACCAGATTGATCGAATTCTGCAACACCGTAACGCTGAGGGTCATCAACATAATAACCAAATATAACAGCCTTTTTATCATTTTCTACAATATTACGAGCATCTATCAAAAGGCTTTGTAGTCCCGCACCATAAAATATATTATCGCCAAGAATCAGGCATACATCATCATCCTCAATAAATTCTTCTCCAATTATAAATGCCTGAGCTAATCCATCAGGATGAGGCTGCTCAGCATAGCTTATCCTAATCCCCAGCTGCACTCCATCTCCTAATAATCGAATAAAATTAGGTAAGTCTTGCGGTGTCGAAATAATCAAGATCTCCCGAATTCCGGCCATCATTAAAACTGATAGCGGGTAATAGATCATTGGCTTATCATAAACAGGCAACAATTGTTTAGACACCACCTGTGTTAATGGGTGCAGTCTAGTTCCAGAGCCTCCAGCAAGAATTATTCCTTTCATTTTATAGCTTCTATTGTCAATCTGACACTCACAATTCTGGGTATTGTTCTAACATTTTTGTTAGACTTTCCTTCCAGTGAGGGATTGTGATATCAAAAGTACTCTTAATTTTTGATTTATCTAACAAGGAGTTTTTCGGCCGCTTTGCTTTGGTCGGAAAGGCATCACTATTAACGGGTAGTACCTTACAGTCGAGTTGTGTTAACTGCCTAATAGCTATAGCAAAATCAAACCATGATGCTTCTCCTTCATTAGAATAATGATAAATACCGGGTATCCACAGGTCCTTTTCGATAATATTTAGCAAGAGGTCTGCCAGATCAAAGGCATTTGTGGGGCTCCCATGCTGATCGCTTACAACCGATATTTCATCCTTTGTGCGCATCAATTGCAACATAGTATTAACAAAATTTTTCCCAAAAGGGGAATAGACCCACGACGTACGAATAATTATACTTTGAGCGTTCACTTCAAAAGCCGCCTTTTCACCATTTAATTTACTACGTCCATAAACGTTGACTGGCGCAGTAGGTTGGTTTTCATCTAAGGGAAAGGAAGAGCTGCCATCAAAGACATAATCGGTAGATATACTCATAAATTTGCAATCGTATTGCGCAGCATAGGCAGCCATTTCCCTGACAGCCAAATGATTCACACGCTCGGCAAGCTCAATTTCTACTTCAGCCAAATCTACTGCGGTATAGGCTGCTGTATTTATCAAAACATGTGGCTGCAGGCTTTTTAACGAGCGAACCACCTGCTCCAGGTTTTCTAATGGAAGTTCTTGCCGATCTAAAAAGATAAACTCAAAACCAGGGATGCCTTCAGCACGTTCTTTTAAAGCTTGTCCGAGTTGCCCTGTTGCTCCTGTTATTACGACGCGTTTATTGCCATTCATCTTTTAGAACCAGTTTTCAGCGGTAAAAGGAGGATGAAGTTCATCTTTTTCCGAAATAATAAGTGCCTCTTTTGGCAGTTTCCAGTCAATGCCAAATGCCGGATCATCAAATCTGGCGCCGACTTCTGCTTCCTTGTCATAGCCATTATCGCATTTATAAAAGACCTCAGCTGTTTCCGATAAGACCACAAACCCATGCAAAAAGCCTCTAGGCACAAATAATTGCTTTTTGTTTTCTGCGGTGAGTTTGACCGAAATATGCATTCCAAAGCTTGCTGATCCTTTCCGAACGTCCACAGCCACATCTAAGATTTCACCTTGCAGCACACGAACTAGTTTAGCCTGCGCGGAATTCCCTCGCTGGGCATGAAGCCCACGCAAGACACCATAACTGGAAAAAGATTGGTTATCCTGAATGAAGTGAATGGATTGGCCAATTTCAGCTTGGAATTTCTTCTCATTAAAAGATTCAAAAAAATAGCCTCGACTATCGCCAAATACCTTAGGTTCGACTATAAAACAACCTTTTAATTCTGTTTCTATTAATTTCATAGATATCTTAACCCTCTACTGTTGGTAATGGTTCTTATAGTATTTTTGATAAGCTCCTGAAGTAACTTGTGACAACCACTCTGGATTGGTTAAATACCAATCAATAGTTTCTGATAGTCCCTGCTGAAAGGTGACGGTAGGATTCCAGCCTAACTCTTTATGCAGCTTAGTAGCATCAATAGCATATCGAAGATCGTGACCAGGCCTATCCTTAACAAAATTGATCAATTTCGCTGAGGTTCCGGTCTTCTTGCCTAATTTCTCATCCATTTGTTTACAAAGCTCTCGTACCAGATCTATATTCTGCCACTCATTAAAACCACCTATATTATATGATTCACCCCTTTTACCACGATGAAAAATTAAATCAATTGCCCTGGCATGATCCTTTACGTAAAGCCAATCGCGAGTATATTTACCATCACCATAAATTGGTATAGATTTACCCGCTAAAATATTCGTAATACATAATGGGATTAATTTTTCAGGGAAATGATTTGGACCGTAATTATTAGAACAATTACTAATCACAATCGGCAATCCATATGTATCAGAATAGGCGCGAACAAAATGATCAGAAGATGCTTTTGAAGCTGAATACGGGGAGTGGGGATCATATTTTGAAGCCTCGGTAAAGAGTCCTTGAGCTCCTAATGACCCGAAGACTTCATCAGTTGATATATGATAGAAGAGTTTGCCCTGAAAATGTTCTTTCCAATTCTCTCGAGCAGATTCTAGGAGATTAACCGTCCCTAGAACATTGGTATGAACAAAGCCTAATGGATCTGTTATCGATCTATCCACATGCGATTCAGCGGCTAAATGGATAACGGCGGAGGGATTGTACGCAGAAAATATTTCTTGAAGAATAGATCGATCTGTGATATCTCCTTTGATAAAAGTGTAATTTGGGGCGTCTTGAACATCAACGAGGTTCTCTAAATTTCCAGCATATGTGAGTGCATCAAGATTAATAATTTGGTACTTAGGATAATTTAGGACAAAATGCCGAACTACATGGGACCCAATGAATCCAGCTCCTCCGGTAATCAATAAACAATGATTCATAGGTCAAAAATACAAATTTTTAAGTCATTGGAAATTTAAATAAAGCCTTCAAAAGGCTTATTAACATTTTCACTGAAAACAATTCCTCTAGTGAAGCTTAAAAAAAATCTAACGAAAAAGATTATAGAACGTATTTTATTTTTATTGGCAATCCTAGAAATGGTTCAGAACAGCTAAATTAATAACAAGCCTACTTAAAATTATTTAGAAAAGTGATCCATTAACATTAATACATTCATTTAATGGTGAGTTTGTTGTTGGAGGAATAACCAACTGTTGTTGTCTTCCTATTTAACAACGGAGTCCAGAAATTCCCAAACTAATATAAAAGTGATCATTCCTAAAAACAAGGAAATAACAAGCTTGATTACATTCTGCTGCTCTTTCATATTATTATAACATTAATTCAATCCATTAGTACCTATTTCAAAGATAAAAATAACATACTAAACTATCGGAGGAACACTTGATTTATCTTCCACCGAAATTTATAAGTGCCACAATTATTTAGTATTAAAACAAGCTAAATCCTTGAATTAAAGTAAAAAAATCACAATATAAAACGAATTGTGATAATTTAGACAATATAGCTGGTGATCTATTTCTCGTTCCAAATTACAGCCAAATTTGTACATAAAAAGTCACTTATTAATCAACTTTCGACCTAACCGATTTATTAAACACAATTATGGTTACACATTTATAAGCTATAAAACAACAATAATATAACAATCTTATTTTATTGTATTTCCTGTAAAAAATGAACCCGACCTTTTAAAATTTTTGAATATTTAGGAATAAGTACTCTCATAAGGTAATTATTTCCTATGAACCGCTATTACCTCCTGAAATAATAAAAGAAGGTCGTTTATAACTACAATTTTTATTTAACTGTTTTTACATTATAATTTTTTTGGTCCTTGTTTTTATTCGCATGTTAATTGAATTAAATCGGTTCTGAAAATTTAAACTTTGCAATCAAGATTTTCTTCTTATTTTGCATGTTATAGAATGTTTTTTGTCTTCCCTTACCTAGACCGAAAAGTAATTCTCTAAACTGTTAGCAATGAAAGAGATAAAATGTGAGGATGAAAAAATTGGTTTTCTTGGTAAAGTTCAGAATATAGGATTTCTACTAATTTTCAGCAGTTCTGGAAATTTAGAAGCCTATAGTGATAATATCGAAGATTTCATAGGTAATATAGATCCTAATCATTTGATAGGAATCCATTATTCAGAATTTTTTGAGCGCCATTTGACATACCATGGTTTTGATCCAAGCCCGGTGAAGCATGAACATGGAAGAATTGAATTTCAGGAATTTTCTGACATATTAAAAATCGGAAATAACGAATTTTACCTTAATGCTTACGCTTCCGATGACCGTATATTCATGGAATTTGAAATAGGAATGCCCCAAAACATCAATTTGAATCGCATTTTAAATCAAAAGATTCTAGAAATTCAAACGGCCAAGAATGACCCTTGGACATTGTTATCCAATATCCTATCTAAACAATTGGACGTAGATCGGGTCATGGTCTATCAATTCAATGAAGACAAAAGTGGCAAAGTAATCGCTGAGACTTTAAGATCGCCGGAATTAGATTCTTATTTAGGGCTTAATTATCCAGAATTTGACATTCCTCAGCAAGCAAGGGCTCTATATCGCTTTAAGCATTGCCGTTTTGTTGTGGACTGTATCAGTGAGGGCTCATCTATCTTAGGACTCCAAAGCCAAGATATAGACCTCAGTGAAGTATCTATAAGAAGGCTTTCCCCTATCCACTTACAATATCTAAAAAATGGAGGGTTCCGTTCTAGTATTAGCTTTTCGATTATCATTGAGGGCGAATTATGGGGCTTGGTTTGCTGCCAGCATCAAGAACCCATGCATATCGATTTGAAGATCCGGGATTTTTGCTTGTTAGCGATCAATTTTACAAATAATAAATTCCAACAATTAAAGGACGCTAGTAAATTAAAATACTTACAAGAAGTTCAGAAGCTGGAGCTCCTGTTAAAAGAAAAGATATTACTAAAACCGTATATATTTCCGGAATTAAAATCTTTCGCCCCTACTTTGATGCGCTTATTAGCCTCCGATGGCATGGCCATAGTGTATGATAATACTATTTATATGGAAGGATTGCATCCGGGAAAAGAAGTTTTACGGTCGCAACTACAGCTATTAAAAGGATGGGCGAGTGAAGGACTTTTTATAACACATTCCCTTTCTAGCTATTCGGAAATATACGAAGCTTTTGACAAAAAAATCGCAGGAATCTCATTCGTAGAAATTGATAGTCAATCAGGTTTTTATATCCTTTTTTTTAGAGGAGAAATTGTTTTTGAAAAGGTGTGGGCTGGAAAACCTGAAAAAAACTATATAAAAGAAAATGGAATACTTCAGCCTTCTCCTCGGACTTCCTTTTCTAAATGGAAAAATATAGTGCATGGCACTTCCTCTATTTGGAATACTAAGGAGCGCCACTTTATACATAGAATAAGAGAAATTCTTCGGGAATCCTTGCTACAAAAATCAAGCGAAATAGAATCGCTAAATAAACAGTTAATTGAAACCAACAATGCGTTGGATACATATGCCTATACGATAAGCCATGACCTAAAAAATCCATTATCTGCTATTAAAGTATCCACTGAATTTATTCAGTATCGGCAGGATCTAAAACCTGAAATATTAAGCAAGATGACAAAAAACATTTTAGAATCCGTAAATATCATTCTAAATATGTTAGATAAAATCCATCAATTTTCTAAAGCCAGTAGCTTCAATTACTTAAAAGAGATTGTTGAACCTGAAGATTTCATTCCAGAGATTGTGGAAATTAATAGACACAGGTTTGGGTCAAACAATCTCCAGGTCCGTATAAATAATCTATTACCGGTACAAGGTGAAAAAATTTTACTGTATCAGTTATTTCTAAATTTAATTTCCAATGCCATAAAATATTCATCCAGCGTCGAGCAATCATTGGTAGTAATCGAATCTCACCAAACTGATAACGGTGTATTGTACCTTATCGAAGATAATGGCATCGGTATAGATAAGCAGGAACTAGAGTCTATTTATGAAATTTTTAAGCGTATGTCAAATGCCCAAGCATTTGAAGGCTCGGGTGTCGGAATGGCTATCGTAAAAAGGATAACAGATAAGTTAGGGATAGATATTACTATAAAGAGTAAATTAAACGAAGGCACTGTTGTTAAACTTTTGTTTCCCGTTTAATTTTCTTGAAATAATCTCTGGAGTGATAAAAACATTTTATTCGAAAATTCAACTGCAACTAAGTGATTACCATTGTCCATCTTACTGTCTAAAAACTCAATAAATTTAGGCCAATTTTGCATGTTCGTCGTTATCTGATCATTAAAATAATGAGAAGAGGAAATTACACCAGTTTTCTGTAGCATTTTACCAATGTGCGATTTGCCAAATGAAGACCCTTGTAATATATATTGGCCAATTAAAGCCTCTAAGGAATTATTTATTTTCGGGAATTGGTGAGAAATTTCAATGGAGCTACTTCCCCCTAATGCTAAAATATCGTCTTTTATATTCGCTGAACTTTTTTCAAAAGAACATCCTAGGTCTTCAGATTCCAAATAATCTGCGGTCGACTTCTCCACATATTCAAAGAAGGCTCGGAACTTATTTAAAAAAATTAAATAAGCTTCTTTATCCTTTATTGATTTTATTTGGTTAATAATAACTTTCTCGCTACTGATATGGGCATCCTTTGAATGATCTTTTAAGAACTGATAATACTTTAACATGAATATTTACATCAAACTATTTAACAATCCTTAGGCAATTTTTTTTTCATGGTCATGATTTTTTTCGAACATCGTTGCATTGCGAATAGGACATTCCTTTAACAGCTCCCGAACATCGTATTTTGTCACCAAGCCTTTTAATGCTTCCAGGTGTCTAGTATGGTGCATATCGGTGCCTACAAAATCATACATCCCTGCCCTAATCAATGTTAATGCTGCTGTTTTCACATGTTCACCATAATATTTACTGATGGAAAGCAAGTTTAGTTGCAACATACAGCCTGCATTTTTAATATCTTCGAAAATCTTGAAATTGTTGTGGTAGTAATTATAGCGTTCAGGATGCGCTAATATTGGCTGAAAGCCCTTCTCCTGCAAACTCTTGATAATGCTAAACAATGCTTTTGATTCCGCAAGGTAAGACATCTCGATCAGCACATAGTTATTAGGCATGCTACAAAGCTGATCTTCTTGAATCAAATGATCGAGCTGATCATCAATCATATACTCAGCGGAGAATTTTAGTTCAAAATCAACATCCCCCTGTTTTAGTGCAGCTTGAAGCTGAGCAAATGCTCCCTTTATTGATTCAGGGGTATTATCATGCACTCCATGCATAATGTGTGGTGTTGAAATAGAGCGGTGAATTCCTAAATCTTTTAGGCCTGCAATCAATTCTAATGATTGATTGGTATCTTGACATCCATCATCGATTCCTGGCAGGAGATGATTATGGATATCCCAACTCATCCAAGCCAATTTGTTATGATACGATCTTTCTTTCTTTTTGTCTCCTCCGAATAAATTATTCCAAAATCCCATAGCGTTCCAGTGTTGTTATATTGGATGTAAAAGCGTACAAACTTAAGTCTTTTGTTAAATTAACTTTAAGTTTCCGTAAATAGAATACGTGAATTGTAAAATAAACGCTACAGCAAAAAAAACTAAACTAAAGGAGAATTTTCTTTTTCTAATAATTCGTATACCTGTTTTACATCTTGCGCACGATTTCTGTCTAAGACCAAAACTGCATCCTCTGTATTGATTAACATGCAATTTGAAAGGCCTACAAAAACCGTATGCTTATTCGTACCTACAACAATGTTGCCATTTTCATCAACGGGGTATCCTTTTTCCTTCAAATAAGCAAACAAGGAGTCAAAAGCCCCCATATCAGACCATTGAAAGCGTGCCGGAACTACCTTTATCAGCTCACTACGCTCGAGAACGGCGTAGTCAATACTCTTTGATGGGATCTGCAGGGAATGTTCTTCATCCAGTACCAAATCATGCGCAAATTCAAAAGCTTTTTCGGCAGCCGTATAAAGCTTCGGTTCAAAACGCATAAGCTCCTCCAGGAAAACACCAGCCTTAAAACAGAAGATCCCCGAGTTCCAGAGAAAGCTCCCTTTTTTCAAAAACTCACGCGCGGTTTCCTGATTTGGTTTCTCGCGAAATGCCAATACCGTATTGCCATCATGCTCAATATAGCCATATCCCGTTTCCGGACGTGTTGGAACAATTCCAAAGGTGGCGATAAAGCCTTCCTGAGCAAAAACGATCCCCTGGTTAATCGCCTCCTGATAGCTTGCTTCACCTTCGATTAGGTGATCGGACGGTGTTACGATTAAAATATCGTCTGGTTCAGCATGAAATGCTGCGAAAGCAATAGCTGCTGCTGTATTTCTAGGTGCTGCTTCAGCGATAATATCACTATTTAATCCTTTTAAATAAGGCTCTGCTAAGTCTTTATTTTGAATCGACCCCACTAGGGTCACTTTAGACACCAAGGGTTGATTGCGCTCTACGGTTAATTCAAATAAGGTTTTACCTTCGAAAATCGGCAGGTATTGTTTAGGCTTGGCCCTTCTCGATAAAGGCCATAATCTTGAACCTACACCTCCTGACAAAACCACATTTATTATTTTACTCATGATTAACCGATTTTTAAATTACTTTTTACTTCATCTACCTTTAAATACAACTCTGCAGTTGCCCGGGCATCCGATAAGGCATCGTGATGTTGCAGGGATACGCCCATAATCTCACAACAGATACTCAGCTTGGTGCGCTGAAAGCCTAGTGCACGATATATTTTACTTGTACAATCCCACATCTGCGGCAGTTTTAAATCGCCATAAGGAAGGTTGTAGAATTTCATGGTTTCCTTCAGCACCGAACGGTCTAAGAGTTCATCATGCGCCACCATATGCTGTTCTGCTAAAAGGGCATTGATCTGCGGGAATAAATCGACAAAGGAAGGCGCGGACTCGGTATGCTTCGGCTTAATGCCGTGCACCCTTGAGGTTTGCCACATATATTTATTATCTGGTGGTCTTACTAAACTATAAAATTCATTGCTAATTATTCCATCGACAACATTTACGATGCCTACAGCACAAACACTGCTATATGCGGCAGTGGCCAATTCGAAATCTATACTTGTAAATGTTTTTGACATAGTGGGCAAAAGTACACAAATAAATTAATAGCTATATTTCTCTTTCCAATGCTCGCGTAGGGAAAGGCGGAGCTTCTCTTCCGCAGCATTCCTCCCTGGTTCGTATAATTTAACGCCGGAAAGTTCTGCCGGCATGTATTCCTGATCTACAAAATTACCCGGATAAGCATGCGCATATTTATAATCCGTGCCATAATCCAATTCCTTCATTAATTTCGTTGGTGCATTCCGTAAATGAATAGGTATGGATAAATTTCCGGTCCGTTTCACCAGCTCCTGTGCTTTATTTATCGCTTCATAAGCGGCATTACTTTTTGCCGAACTGGCTAAGTAAGTCACCGTTTGTGCAAGAATAATCCGCGATTCTGGCCAACCAATTACATTTACTGCTTGAAAACAATTATTCGCCAGCAATAAAGCATTCGGATTCGCATTACCAATATCTTCGGACGCCGAAATCAGCAACCTGCGGGCAATAAATTTCGGATCCTCTCCCCCTTCAATCATACGTGCCAACCAATACACAGCGGCATTCGGGTCAGATCCTCGAATCGACTTAATAAAGGCTGATATAACATCGTAATGCTGATCGCCAGATTTATCATATCGAATTCTATTTTGCTGCACATGTTGAGCCACAAATGCATTGGTAATGGGCTGCTGTTGTTGGATTGCGGCCTGGGTCACCAATTCCAAAATATTCAATAGCTTGCGGGCATCTCCAGAAGAAAGTTGCAACAAGGCCTCATACTCTTGAAGGTCGATTTTTTCGCCCTTTAAAAACTCATCTTCTGCCAATGCTTTATCCACGATGCTAATCAGGTCCTCCTTACTTAATTCCTGTAGCACATATACTTGACATCGCGATAACAAGGCCGATATCACTTCAAAAGAAGGATTTTCCGTGGTGGCACCAATGAGTGTCACTGTGCCACGCTCCACTGCCCCTAATAGGGAATCTTGCTGTGATTTTGAAAAACGGTGAATCTCATCAATAAATAAAATGGGCTGTTCCTGATTGAATTGCCGCATCTGCTCGGCCTTCTCAATTACTTCCCGCACCTCTTTCACACCGGATTGAATCGCACTTAAGTTATAAAAAGGACGATCGATGGCCTTGGCGATCAATAGGGCCAGGGTAGTTTTGCCAACTCCCGGGGGCCCCCAAAAAATCATGGAAGGTATTGCCTTTTGTTTCAAGGCATTGTTTAAAACTGCTCCCTCGGCAATGATGTGTTTTTGCCCTACATAATCTGTTATGGATTTAGGGCGCATTCGCTCTGCTAAGGGAATTCTTGTACTCATATAAACAAAGCTAGAGATTTTTAATGGCATCGGCAATGGTTTCCCAGATGCATATAATGTTAAACCACAATCCATAAATAATTTTCAAAGTTGATGATTAATAAATGAATATTTAGTATTTGCTTAATGGCTTCTCTCTAACCCTAATTATAATTTATCGCCCTAATTTTATAAATTGTTATATCTGTAAAATTTGCTTAAACAAAAAATTTCGACTTCAAGAACAATTCACTACAAACCACTTAAGATTGTGGAACTGAATAAAGAAACTAAAAACACATTTATATGGCAGTAAATTATTAGTCGATATATTTTGCTTTTATTGATTAAAGAAAATCGATAAAAAAAATAAAACCAAAAGTGATTGATCTTGTTTAGGATATGAAGTTAATATGTAATTTAAAAGTGAGAGCATCTATCTAGTATAGATGCTTTTTTTAATTTTAATTTGATAAATGAATATTGATTTGTTAAATTTATTCTAGCTTAAAATTACTGAATATTATAAGTCTCCTACCATCTTACCTTAAATAGATACGGGGTATTACATCACTTATTAATCTCAGAAAAATTGGATATATATTTTGAAAGGCCTGGTGAGTATTTATCAGGCTTTTTTGAATATTAAAATTCTTAGCGTTCTCTCAAAAGTAGCTATTATTTCTCCAAATCATCTTTTATAACATCGGTTTGTTTTGAAATTTACTTTCTGAAAGTATACAACTGAAAAACATTATCATTAAACAACTATTTTTAATAATAAAATCATATATTTAAATATTAAATCCTTTTAATAATAGACATACAACACTTTTAGCAAGGTATCTGATTAATTAATCGGGGACCTTGCTATTTTTTTAATATCGATTGCTTTTTAATATGAAGGGTTCTGATTGAGAAAATCTGACACTTATTTTTAGTTTGATAGTTGTGATTTTTCCTTGGGAATGTTAGAAAATCATTAGAAAGTTTTTGAAAATTTATAATTGCCAAACTTGCTTTTTTCATTAACTAAAAGAGGAGAATGCATTTACATATTAGGTGCTATTGGAATATCATTTTTTTGGAGGCACCCGAATTGTTGTTTTAATTTAGCTAGCTCTTATTTTATGAAAAAGAATGATTTATTTGAGGGTGACGATAATGAAGTAGTAATTTTTTTAATCACTATTATAACCATACTAATATTAGTCTACACTATTGACTATATCCTAGATTTCAAAGATAATTCCCAAATATTAATTTTATAGATTAATAGAAAGGCATTATTAGCAACGTTAATAGCAGTAGTGGCAATTGTATTTGTCCTTATTACCTACGCACTTCACATAAGGATTAATCTTCACATCATAAATATATAAATTTGATTATTGATGATTGAAAGTTTAATTAATATCTGTGTGGAAGGTTAATAAAAATTCATAATCCCTCCTAATTTATCTCATTCGTCAGCTTATAGAAAGATTTAGTGGTTAAAATCTAAATCAGCTAATTATTGATTTATTTAACAGGAAATATTTGATAATATGGATGTTTTTAAATCTGCTTCCAAAAAATTGGCAAAGTACAAGAGGATTTAATAAAACTTTTAATCCACTGTTTTGGGAAGGGAATCAAGGTGAGTTTTTAAAAAAATTAGTTAAATATAATTTAGCAATTAATTACATAAGCATCATTTTCATAAGAATGAATCTTATTATATAAAAACTAAGATCTTATTTTAATATAATCTAAAGATGTTAATATAATAAGATTTTCATAAATCAATTTTTTCTATGGCAAATGTTAAAACTGTCTAAATTATGTAGAATAAACCTTCTAAATTGGGAAAAATGACATCCAAAAGTATTAATGGTCAATTATAGATTATTTTTTCAATTCTTCTTAATATGGAAATCCATTTGCGGAAATGGTATTTCAATACCAGCATTATCAAGAGCTTCTTTACAGCTAATAAGAAGTTGCTCCTGCATAGTCCAGAAATTTTCATTATTAGTGGATACTCGAATTGATAGAGTAATTGAACTATCACCCAGAGTCGTCACCACCACTTCAGGAGCGGGCTCCGAAAATGCATGTTCATTATCACTAATACATTTCAGTAAGATTGATTTGGCCATGCGCAGATCTGCATCATACGAAATACCGATATCAAACCAAGTTCTACGGCCCCCCAGTTCGGTATAGTTGGTAATATTACTGTTCGAAAGCTCTCCATTAGGGATGATGACCAATTGATTTTGCGGTGTCACGAGTTTGGTATTAAAAATATCGATAATTTTAACCGTACCATCTACCCCCGTAGAAGAGGATATATAGTCACCTACTCGAAATGGTTTGAATAGTAAAATCAATACCCCGCCAGCAAAATTAGACAATGACCCTTGTAAAGACATGCCTATTGCTAAGCCGGCCGCACCAATCACCGCGATAAACGTGGAAGTTTGCACCCCCAATTGGCTAACGACCACAATAAAGAGCATTACTTTTAGAATCCAATTAATCAAGTTACCAAGAAATGTCCGAATACTCGGTTCAATATCTCTTTTTACAAAGATCCGATCCACTAGTTTTCGAACTATACGAATCAACCATAGTCCCAGGAATAGTACCAGTGCTGCTGACACCAATGAACTGATTAATATGGGAGCATATGCAATAGCGCTATCAATAAATTTCTCGATTTTCCCTTCTACGTTTTCCAATTGTTCTACTTTCATGTGTTTTTATTTTATACTTCGTTAGTGAAATTACTCTCCTCCAGTTCTCTGACAAAATCCTCCCCCCAATAATGAATGTCATAATATTTAATTTGTTCTAGGGACCTTTTGATTCGCAAACGTGCCTCATCTCCTTGCATGGTAAGAGCTTGATGTAAAGATTCAATCATGCTCCGGCGATCATATGGATTTGTTGGAACACAATACGGTAGTTCGACCGATGCGCCAGCAAATTCCGAAAGCACTAATACACCAGACTGGTTCAAGATGCCTTGTGTTGCCACAAACTCTTTGGAAACCAGATTAAGTCCATCGCGTAGCGGCGTAATCCATGCGACATCGGCCAGCGCATATTGAATAAGAACCTCTTCAAAGGGGAGTGCTTGGAAGAAATATTGTATTGGAGTCCAATCCAAAGTAGCGTACTTACCATTGATTTCTCTCACAGCCTGATTAACTTGATCCCTGATTTTATCATAAATACGCATACCCTTCGATGGTGGAGTACAGACGTTAATTAGTTCGACCTTGCCCCGAAATTCTGGGTATTCCTTCAAAAATTCCCCGAACGCCAATACCTTTTCTAACGGCCCCTTCACGTAGTCCATTCTTTCGATAGATACAATACGTTTCATATCTTTACGGGCTGCCTCCACTCTGTATGTTTCGATTCGCTGTGCGATCTCTTTTTTAGCTATCAAACTATCAATCAACTCATAATTAACGCCAACTGGTTGTGCCCCCAATCGAATCGTTCGTCCTTCCACAGAAATCATTTTGGTCATCTCTTCGACACCTAGAGCCATACTATAGGTAAGAAAGTGTTTAGATACATTGACTGTTTTCAGGCGCTCAAACGGAGTGTGACTGCGCAACACATCAATAAAATTTTCAACATACCTTGGGATATGAAAACTAATAAAATCACACATTAACAAGCTTCCTATAATCTCCCGTCGCCACGGAATAGTATTAAAAATATCCGCCGCAGGAAAAGCTGTATGGTGGAAAAAGCCGATTTTGAGATCCGGGCGCATCATTTTCAAGAATGAAGGAACCATCCAAAGATTATATTCGTGAATCCAAACTAACGCTTCCGGTTCGGCCTCCCGTGCTATCCGTGCCGCAAATAGCTTATTAATTTTTAAATAATGTTGCCAATCCAGATGATTAAATTTTGCCTTATCGACAAAAGAAAAAATTGTCGGCCAAAATGCCTCCTTAGAGAATACTCTATAAAATTTATCAATGTCTTTTTGGGAAAGTGAGATAGCCGAAACATCAAGGTTAGGAAATTTATCGACATCAACTTTTTGCCTCATATCCTTATCTCCATTCCCTAAATCAACTTCCTCACCAATCCAAATGCCCGGTCTACCCTTTTCAAAAAGCCCTAATAAAGAAGGAATAATACCATTGGGGCTTTGCGGAGGAACTTGCTTAATCTTACCGTCGTCCATAACACGTTAGTAAGGAAGCCGATGGTAAACCATTACTAGCTGTCGCTCCTTAGAAGACTGCTGAGGTAGTGGTTCTTCCGTAAAATTATTCAGGTAGGGAGCAAAGCTTTCGTAGGTCTCCATACTTTCAATTATGCCCCCCGCCCCTAAACGATCTGCCTGATATACATTCGAAAGACCTTCAGTCGCCTCTAGGAGAGCAATTTCGGACTGCCCTACGGCAACACCTTGATATCCGGTTTGAAACAATGAAAGGTCATTTAATGTATCTCCTGCGACTAACACTTCGCCAGCGGTGACCTCCAAATGAGCTACTAACTTTTTCAGTGTACTTCCTTTATTCACCCCCTTAGGAAGAATATCCAAATATTTATCCACAGAGGTAATCACATCACAACCTTTTTGTTCTGCAATAGCGTGCACCTTAGCTAGATTGGTATTTTCATCGTAGTAATACGAACAACGACGTTGCTGAGGAACACCTTGATACACCAAACTGGGAACCGCTGAAAATGCTTCCTGAAGTTCATATACCGATGGCCAATTACGTTCAATCTCATGCTGGATCTCGTCAATTGCAGTGAGTGTGGCACCGTCACATACCGTTGCGCCTACATCCGCAATTATATATTGCGGCATTGGAATCGTAGGATCATTTAACAGCGGAATGACCGATTCTAGTCCTCTTCCGGTTACAAAAACCAATTGAATAACCTTATTTTCTTTAATAATCTGGTAGAGCTTTAGGCGATCATCCATTGTTCCGCCTAAGAATGTCCCATCTAAATCTGTAGCTAATAACATTATATTAATTTTTCCTCCAATTTTTTAAACCCTGTTTCTATTGATTCTTTTCCAAAAAGTATTCGATAGACAGTGGTCAAAATAGGTAGATTCAATTCCTTTTCATTCGCATAACCAAAAAGTCCTTGAGTTGCATGATAGCCTTCAGCGACCATCCCTAATTTATTCACTGCTATTTCCGCCGAGTGCCCTTGGGCTATTAATTCGCCAAAACGACGATTTCGACTGTTATTCGAATATCCCGTAACCAACAAATCACCAGCGTAAGTAGAATTTAACATTTCTCTTTGCTCAGCGGGTGTCGATGCTAAGATATTTTGCATTTCGAACAAAGCATTGCTAACAAGTACAGCCATGAAGTTATCTCCATACCCTAAACCTGTGGCCATACCACTAGCGATGCCCAATACATTTTTATAGATAGAGGCATAGCCAACTCCCATTGGGTCGTCGTTACCACAAACTTTGATGTATGGTCTTCTAAATAAAACGCTTAACCTATCGACCGTATCCTGGTTTGTACAAGACAAGCTTAGGTAGGTTAGTTTGCTTGCTGCAATCTCTTCCGAATGACATGGTCCAGCAATTGTCGCGATTTGAGTCGCTGGTATATTCAATATTCTGCTTATAAAACTGCTCGGAACTTCATTATTCGCGCCAACAGTTCCTTTCATCGCGGATAAAACCATTTTATTTGTAAAAAGAGAACTGTCAAGCTCATTACAAACCGCTTGTATCGCTGCGCTAGGAACGGCAAAAATGACAATCTGCCCCCGCTCAATCACTTCCAACAGATTATCGCTGGGAAAAATAAATAAAGGATTAAGACGCACTTGCGGAAGATAACTAGGATTACTTCCTTTTTCTTTGATATGCTTGACCTGCTCATTTCTTCTCAGATACCAATTCGTTGGGATCTTATTTTCGGTTAATATTTTTACTAAAGCAGTAGCCCAACTTCCACCACCAACAACACTTACTTCAATCAAACTTTGGGGGATTTTTTTTTGCAGAATATAGGTTCGAATTCTGCTGTTATATAATTAATGAGCAACAAAGATAGGTAAAAATAAACTAATAAGCAAATTCACCTATAATTGAAAGCGCTTTAGAGAATTCAGCACGATTTTATAACTTTGAAAAAACCGAAGAGATTTGAAGAGATTCTACAACCCGGCCCAGCTTTTTGCTGGGAGTTTTATTTTGCTAATTCTACTAGGGACCTTACTGTTATACCTACCTATGTCAAATACCGTACCTATCTCTTGGATTGATGCGCTCTTTACAGCAACAAGTGCGGTATGTGTCACTGGACTAATTGTGGTTGACACGGCCTCCGCATTTACTCCACTAGGTAAATTAATCATTATGTTACTTATCCAGCTCGGAGGATTAGGCATATTGACGTTTGCCTCCTATTTCGCCTATTTTTTTAAAGGCGGTACCTCCTACGAAAACCAACTGGCGAGTAAAGATATGGTGAATTCGGAAAAATTGGGTGAGGTCTTCCTACTCCTAAAGCGTATCATCCTCATATCCTTTTCGATTGAGGCTGCTGGCACGCTATTAATTTATCTATGTACACCCGAATTCAGACATTTGGGATTTGGACAACATCTCTTCTTTTGTTTATTCCACTCGATATCATCCTTTTGTAATGCTGGATTCTCAACTTTACCTCTTGGACTAGCAGAAAAGTCCGTCCTTTTCAATTACCCTTTTCAGTTAATCATAATTGCATTATTTATCCTGGGCGGTCTGGGTTTCCCAATTGTAATTAACCTAATTCGTTACCTGAAGCATTTGATCAATAGAATTATAAAACGATATACAGAAAATCAATTTACGCACAAACCATGGGTAATCAACATTAATAGTAAGATCAACTTAATAACAACACTGAGCATCACATTGTTCGCTACGGTATTGCTTTGGCTCTTTGAAAGTCAAGGAGCATTCAACGAACATGGAACATTTGGACAATGGGTAACCGCATTATTTACAGCTAGTACTCCACGGACTGCTGGGTATAATAGTATAGATTTTGCACACCTACAAGTACATAGCATTCTTTTTATTATCTTTTTAATGTGGATAGGCGCCTCTCCGAATTCAACAGGTGGGGGAATTAAGACTAGTACATTTGCAGTAGCGGTATTCAACATTCTCAGTTTGGTCCGTGGAAAAGAAAGATTGGAAATATTCAGACGAGAAATTGCAGAAATTACCATAAAACGTGCATTTGCCACAATGACTCTCTCTTTATTTATTATCGGATTATGCATTTTGCTCATCAGCGTATTCGAGAAAGAGTTCAGTCTACTACAAATTGCGTTTGAATGCTTCTCAGCCTACAGCACAGTGGGACTTACATTGGGAATAACATTTAAACTTTCTACTGCGAGTAAAGTTATATTGATTGCTTTAATGTTTATTGGAAGGGTCACGATGCTGTCAATAATGATCGCACTGTTCAAAAAAGTAAAGTTTACAAATTATCGGTACGCAAAGGAAGAACTAACCATAAATTAATTATATGAAATTTATTATCATAGGACTTGGAAATTTTGGCGCCTCGCTAGCTATAAAACTCACAGCCCAGGGAAACGAAGTTATTGGTGTAGACATCAAACATGAACGCATCACTGCCCTTAAGGAACACATTACGCACACGATTTCTATCGACGCTTCCGATCCTATTGCCTTTAATTCCCTTCCTTTGAAAAACACAGACGTAGTCATTGTGGCCATTGGGGAAAACGAAGGGGCGAACATTATGGTGACCGCGCTATGTAAAGAAGCTGAAGTAAAACGACTAATTAGCCGCGCGGTCAACAGTTTACATGAGAAAGTGCTCAATGCAATAGGAGTTTCCGAAATAGTTCATCCCGAAGAAGAAACCGCAGAACGCTGGTCTAAGAAACTCTGTCTTAGCGGCTTAGTCGATTCCTTTGAATTAAATCCTAACTATAGCATTGTGGAAGCTATAATTCCCAAAAAACACATAGGATTAACCATACAACAAATTGGATTCCGAGAACGCTATGAAATTCTAGTATTGACTATTCTCAAAAAAACAGAACGGGAATCTCTTATCGGAAAAAGTAGGATTGTTACCACAGTTCTACATGGAATTCCGAAACCTGATACTGTATTGCAAGAAGGTGAAATTATTGTAATCTATGGCGACAACCAGAATATTAAAGCTTTTCTAAAAAATTAATTAACTATCTATGTTTTCCTCTACAAGGTTCTGCAGCCCTCCTTTTAAACCTAGAAATATATTTTTAACATTTTCTTACCAGATAACAGCTAGCTTTTAAAGCTTAGGCATATTCAATCCAAATGCATTTCTAAAAAATAGCATTTCTCTTAGTGTATACTTTTAATATTTTTAATATGATAATAAAGGAATATAAAACTGTTGTTTACTATTCCTTTATTATTTACAGAAAAAAATTAAAGGGATACTAAAAACATTCCTGTTTTAAACCTCCATATTTTCTAATATAATTCCCATATAATAAAACCTTCTTCAAAGATTTCTTTTCTAAAACTTAATTGCCAATCCTGCATTCAGGACGGAAACGCCATACCCCAATTCAGCATAGGCACCAATCCGTTCTGTGAAGAACCATCTCCCGCCCAAAAATCCAGAAAAGCCTATTCCACTTCCATAAGAATTAGAGATATCAACGTCATTACCATCAGAAGAGTAATTTACGATATTATATCCTAGCATTGCGCCGCCATATACATCAAGCTTCGGTACTGATGAAAAGCCATTGTAGTGGTATGCTCCTCTTGCTCCAACGATGAAATAATTCCATTTGGCCGTATATCCTCCACTCGAATATTTATAACCTGTATTTCCCAGATACCCCCCAAGGCTAATAACTCCGGGGCCTCCAACTGGCCATACTCCACGGTCCAAAGATAAGCTGATAGCGGGACGTGCTTTTCCCAAGCCACCGAGAGCGGTTCCTAACCCGATTCCAGCATTTACTACTGTTGTTCCTTTCTGAAACTGTTGTGCATAACTAAAGGTTGTAATGAGCACCCCCATAATTAAGAAAATTGTTCTTTTCATTTTATATTGATTTTAGATTTAAACTATTTGGCAGGTCTATAGGTAAATTCACGGATTTCTATAAGTGCATCTGTTTTTTTGTCATAAACCTCAGCCTTAACCGGATATCCCGAGCCATTGTAGGTATACTTCCAACGATCATTTCTTGTTGCTACGACGCCTCCTTCAACCTGAGAGGTCAAAGATTGGGATCTCGCATTATTCACAGAGCCTACTTTCCATGCCCAAGGGTAATTGGTATAACGACAAGGCTTCTCGTCATAATCGCTATATTCAATAGTCACCAGGCTAATATTCTGAAGGTTGAGGACCTGTTTAATTATATTTTTACCCGTATTGTCGAACGTATAGGTATTTACCCCTATTGATTTGCCTTCTCTATCAAATAAAGCTTCAGTCACATTGTTGCCCGAATAGGTATACCTAATATTTGAAAGGTTCTCCCCCTTATTATTCTTTTGAATTGCAGAGGTGGGCTTTTTACTGTTATCATACAAGTATTCCTCACTCATGACAAGCTGGCCATTTGACCTGCGCTCCACTTTAATAGGAATGTCTCCATTATAGGTGAAATCCTCTCTTGTTACATTTCCATCTACACCATGTACAAACCTCACGGACACCAAATTCCGGTCGTTGTATTCAAATCTCATCTCTGTCTTTCCATTTGTCTTTTCTTCAATCAACAATTGTTTACTATTCCCAAATGGGCCTGCATAGCAAGGACTGTCCTCGTCCTCAGGATCACAGTCATTATTTTTCGAACAGGAGGTTGAAGCTAACGTTATCAAACAGATACATACTACTTTCAGCATTTTTGTTTTCATAGTTTCTTTTTTAATGTTTATAATAGTCCAAACGGATTAGGGATTTGCATTGACCTATCCATTAATTAATAATCCAAAATTAGACGATCGCTATTTTCTTTGGCACCCCCAAAAGGGGGTTTTTATCCCGAATGAACCTGATTATCTTTGTATTGTATTTAACCTAATTTTCAAACGATATGGCCGGAAGATATTTACTCGAGGAAAAATCATTCTTATGGAGTGTCATTTTATTGTTTGTATGGATAATCCTACCGATGAGTAATATGGCGAAGTCTGTGGATTCATTAGAGCTCTTAATCAGTTCGAAAAAGCTGACTCAAAAAGAAACAATAGAGGCATATAAAGAATTGTCAGAAAAATATAGCAACATCAATCTGAAAAAGGCGATCGAATTTGGAAAAAGGGGATTAAGATTCACCCTCCATACCAAAAACAGAACTGCAGAAGCACAGTTTTATGAAGATCTAGGATTAGCTTATCTTAAAAGGGCTGATTATGATTCGGCAATCATCTGCTTAGATCGCGCAATGCCGATAGCCCTTGAGCTCCAAGATAGAACTCTGGAGGGGACACTCCACCGTGCCTATGGCGGGGTCCATCTCTACCAAGATGACTATGATAGAGCCATGGAACGATTTAAAAAGTCGGCTAAGATATTGGAAGAAATTAACAACGATTATGAACTGTGCCGGACATATTCAGCAATCGGCGGGCTGTATAAGATGCTTAATAATGCTGATCTTGCTTTAGCATATTATAAAAAAGCTGAACCAATTGCCCTAAAAACCGGCCACCAAAGGGTATCAGCAGATGTCTATCTTGGGCTGTCCTCTATTTACAGAAAGGAAGATAAAAGTATGGATAGGTCGATCGGTTTAATTAAAAAAGCAGTTGATATTTATCGGCTACTGAAAAATAGGTATGGAGAGAGCCAATCGCTTGCCGTTCTGGCCTCCACATACAACTACTTTGGCCAGTACGACAAAGCATTGCAGGCAGCAAACCAAAGCCTCCAATTGTCTGAAAAGTTAGATTTTCCTAACCTGACCAAAACCAATGCAACAATAATATCCGCGACCTCCTATTACATTGGAAGGTATAAAGAAACTATAGATGCTGCTTTAAAAGCTATCGAGATTGACTCTTCCGATGTAAATTTGTCTAAACATGCCTTTATCCATCTTTCCCTGGCACATGGACAATTAGGGCAGATGGACTCCATGGAGCACTATGTAAACTTATTTTTCTCCAAGCTACAAGAACAAAACAACGCAAGTAACCGCAAGGCGATTTCTGAATTAGAAATTCGGTACCAGACGGAAAGGAAAGAACTCAAAATAGACTCACTGGTAAAGCAGCGCCGACTGTACATCTGGCTGGGTATAGCAGCAGGCACCCTTCTTCTAGCGACTCTATCCTTTGCCTTAATGAGGTACCGTCTTGCGGAGAGCCGCCGAAGGTTAGCTGAGGAAGAAACGCAACGGATCAAAAGGGAAAAACAGCTTGTGGCAGTCCAGGCGACACTAGATGGGGAGGCCGCCGAAAGAACACGGCTCGCGAAAGATTTGCATGATGGACTGGGAGGTATGTTATCGGCCGTCCGGCTTAATCTTCCTCAGATCCAAGTTGGATCTGCAGTCCTGGAGAGTGTTGATGTGAACCGCTTTCAGAGAGCATTGGGTATGCTAGACGATTCTATTCAGGAGCTTCGACGCGTGGCGCACCATATGATGCCAGAATCGCTGTTACGTTATGGCTTGAAGGTCTCCCTGACAGATTTCTGCACTGCTATACCCATCGTTGAGTTTCATTATTTTGGAGATGAAATCCGTCTACCTGAGAAATTGGAGGTCATGGTCTATCGCTGTATTCATGAGTTGGTCAACAACGCGCTCAAACATGCTCAAGCAACCCAGATTAATGTCCAGTTAGTTCAGGAAGCTGACCGACTATCTTTTACTGTACAGGACAATGGAAGTGGATTCGATTTGAAAACCGTTAAAGAAGGAATGGGGCTGCACAATATCAGGCAACGGGTAGAAGTATTTGAGGGGAAATTGAATATATATTCATCAAAGGAAGGAACAGAAGTACACGTGGAACTAGAACTATCAACAAATGGACAGGATAATTAATGTAGTTATCGTAGATGACCACAAGATTTTGACAGATGGGCTAAGGACTCTTTTACATGATTCTGGCATTGCCAAAGTGGTAGGCATAGCACATAGTGCTACCGAATGTAGAAATTCCATCGGTTTTTGGATGCCTGATATTTTATTATTAGATGTCTCACTACCTGATATGAGTGGTGTGGAATTCTGCAAGGAACTCACAAGTCTTTATCCCACAGTTAAGATTCTAGCTCTTACTACGCACAATGAATACAGTGTAGTCAGGCAAATTTTGGAAAATGGAGCTTCAGGATATTTAGTCAAGAATGCGATGACCGAAGAAGTCCTGATAGGTATTCAGGCTGTAGCTAATGGAGAAGTATTTCTATGCCATGAGGTAGATCTTCTGATGAAGAAGCCAAGAGAAACACAGCTATGGCTTAGCCTGCGCGAGCGGGAAATGTTGAAACTTATTGTAGAAGGTCTAACAAACACAGAGATTGCAGCAAGGATATTCCTTAGTCCTGAGACCATACGTGGTTACCGGAAAAACCTGTTGTTAAAATTAGGCGCTAAAAACACTGCTGTACTTGTCAAGATAGCTATTGAGCACAAGCTAATTTAAGATATGTTACAAATTGGATTTTTCGTCATATAACCAAACATTTAAATTTCAAACATAAAGATACTTGGAATTTTACCTCCCAGCTTTCCAGTACAGTTATCATCTTAAAATCCAATCCCTTGTTCTTCTTAATTCCTGGTATAAATTATGAAATCTAAATAGAATTGATATTTTTGGGAAAAGCAATATTGAGGATGTTCAAAAAAGTGCGTGTGTTATTGGCCCTAGGGCTGATTTTTCCCTTAAGTGGATTAATGGCCCAGAGTGATGGAGAACTGTTGGACCCTGCTGGTTATGTTACAAAATACAACCCAAGCTTTAAAGGCATTGGCCCTAAAGTGTATGTATTACCGGCTCCCCGAACCAAGGAAGAAGTATTGGTAGACTCCTACCAAGAGAAAAAAGGTTTTTACGACTCTATTGCCCGTAAGCTTGATTACCAGAATTTAATCGAAGAATATAAACAGACCTCGAATGCGGCCTACCTGCAGCAGCATTTCACTCCTTTCCCGGAAACTCCGGAGCAATGGAACAAGCTGATTCAAACCCTGCATCGGAACAATAATATCCAACTGGCGACAGGACTCACCAACGAGTATGCTTGGCAAGCTCTAAAAGGCAAAAACATAAGCCAAACGATCGGGCTGCTGATTGGTGCCTTAAATAGTATTCAAAAAACAGAGTTCAACAGAGATATGGCCATTATCCAGTTTAACTTGGCCAATGCGTATCTCTATAATGGGAATTATAAAGATGCTGATGCGCTACAGGAGCAATACCTGCAAAAAGCAGTTGACAGCAAAAGCCTAACCGAGCAAGCCGATGCCTTGGTTAAAATTGCCTTAATCCGCGCTTACGAAAAAGAATACCGCGCGGCAGAAAGCAGCATAATCCGGCGGGCGATCCCAATTTATAATAAGACCAAAGACTATAACGGAAAGATTAAAGCCTGGATTCAGCTGGCCAAGATTTATCAAATTCAAAACAAACACACCGAGGCCCAATGGTTTCTTATTCAGGCTCGTGACCTTGCTGCGGCCAAAAACATGAAGCTGGACCTTCCTGAAATCGAATATATGCTCGCCTATTCGAAGTATGCCCAGCAGAATTATAAAGTAGCCAAGCGGGAATTTGAAAAAGCCATCGAGTTGGCCGGTCAAGAAGACAATAAGGTATTACAACTCGCTATCTATGATAAGCTCGGGGAAATAAACATGATTATGGGCGACTATGAAGTCGCAGAACAGCAGCTCTCTCAGTACTGGCAATTGCGAAAAGAATTGTTCTAACAGGGCCTGGTATCAGGCGATTTCCAAACAGAACATCGGTTCAAACTGTTAAGAAACCTAAAAAAAACGTCATTTCCGTAATTGAAATGATATTTTTACGTTCTCCCATCATACGGTGTCGATATTTTAATTAAATTTAACGGCTATTGCCCTTGTTAAGGGTAAAAATGCACGCAACATGCAGGAATTGGAAAATGAATAATATTAAGGAAACCATTTATATGTTAAGAAATCTCATCCTAGGTCTTTCATTAATATCCGTAGTCGCCTGTGGGGCGAAACCGCGGGTAGATTTAGCGGAGGAAAACCTACAACTTAGACCAACCACCCAACACGAGGTCATCGCTAAGGAAGTCGCCAATTTATTGGAGAACTTTAGCTATAAACGTGTACCCATGAATGATTCCATTTCCAATATTGTCTTCAATAATTTATTGGAGGGATTGGATCAAGGGAAAAATTACCTGTTAAAATCAGATGTTGAAGACTTTCAGCAATTTAAAAATAATTTTAGTCAGGATTTTAAAGCGGGCGACCTTTCCGGTGCCTTCTATATTTTCAATAAGTATTCCGATCGCTATCTGCAATGCCTAAACTATGCACTTGAGCAAGTAGATGCAAAGCATGATTTTACCACAGAGGAGACCTATACCAGTTTTCGGGAGAAATTAGACTGGTTTACTTCAGATGCTGAATTAAAGGATCAATGGCGCAAACGTGTTAAATACGACTTGTTGAACTTGAAATTAACCGGTGCTGATTCTGCAAAAATGGATCTTGAAAAACACAAAGAAACCTTGCGCAATCGTTATAAAAACTTAATTTCTCAAGCTACCAAGACCAATGCCAATGATGCATTTCAAGTGATTATGACCTCATTTACCGATGCTGTAGATCCTCACACCACCTATTACAACCCTTCTTTTGCCCAGGCTTTCAATGAAAGCATGTCGAATACCTTAGAAGGAATTGGTGCCCAATTGCAAATGGAAAATGAAATGGTGACCATAAAGCAAATAATTGCTGGGGGCCCTGCTTTTAAAGATAAAACCCTGCAAATTAACGATAGAATTGTTGCTGTAGCTCAAGGAAATGGCGAATTTGTTGACATCATTGGATGGCGCTTAGATGCTGCTGTTGCCAAGATTAAAGGTAAAAAAGGAACCGTGGTAAGATTGAAAATATTACCGGCCGGTGCCGAACTATCAACAGCACCAAAAATTGTGACCCTAACACGAGAAAAGATCGTTTTGGAAGAAGAGTCTGCAAAACGTGAAATCAAAGTAATCAAAGGTGAAGACGGTAAGAACTACAAAGTAGGGATTATCAATCTTCCTAAATTCTATATCGACTTTGATGCTGTACGCCGTGGAGATCAGAATTATAAAAGTACCACACGTGACGTGCGTCTATTGCTAGATAGTTTGAAAAAAGATGGGGTTGATGCTGTATTAATGGACTTAAGAAATAACGGTGGTGGTTCTTTACAAGAAGCTATCGAGCTAACAGGTCTATTTATCGACAAAGGTCCTGTCGTGCAGGTTCGCGACACCAGAAACCGTGTGCAAGTAGATAGCGACCAAGATTCAGGCGTTGCTTGGGATGGCCCATTCGGCGTGATGATCAACCGGTTCTCGGCCTCGGCCTCAGAAATCTTTGCGGGTGCTATTCAAGACTACGGACGCGGCGTTGTATTAGGATCAACCTCCTATGGTAAAGGAACTGTACAAAACGCTGTAGACATGTCGCGTTTCATTAGTGCAACGAACAAATTATTAATCAAAGCTTCTGGCGAAAAAGATACTGACACTCCGAACGGTGCACCTGAATTCGGACAGATCAACATCACCATGGGTAAATTCTACCGCGTAACAGGTAGCAGTACCCAACATAAAGGAGTGATTCCAGATTTATCGTTCCCAACGCAATACTCTGCTGAGAAATTTGGAGAGAGCTCTGAGCCTTCGGCCTTGCCTTGGGATCAAATTAAGCCTTCCACTTTCGTTAAAGTGTCCGACTTAAAAGGAATAACCAGCGAGCTGAATAAAATTCACGAGGCCCGTATGACGAAGTCGCCAGCTTACACCTTCTTATTAGAGGATATCGAAGAGTTTAATAAAGTTGATTCTATCCCTTCGGTTTCTTTAAACGAAGTGAAGCTAAAAGCAGAACGTGAGAAAAACCGCATCAAAAACCGCGACCGCGTCAATAAGCAATTAAGCTTCTTAGGCTTACCTGCTTGGAAAGAAGGTCAACCACAGCCGAAATTAGAGTATGATTTTGTGCTGGAGGAAAGCGCCAATGTATTGACAGATTATATTCGATTACACAAAAAATAGGAATATAAATTTTCAAAAAAGCGAGCAAGCAATTGCTCGCTTTTTTTATGCCTTTTGCCAAGCCAAATAATGGAAATCCCTCTTTCCATTAAAAATGAAAGCATATCGCTAAAAATACCTAAGCTTAGGTATTTTTAAGCCTAACAGCTCGGCTTACATTTGTATAATCTAATTCCGTAAGATTATGAAAATGATTCTATTTGTACTCGCGCTATGCTTTAGTGCCGAGTACTTAAAAGCACAAGATATCGAGAAATTTACCGTCGTAACTGGACAGGAGCATTATGGGACGAAGAAAATCCCCACAGATATTCTAAAGCTCCTCTTGGGCACTTACAAATACGACTTCAGCGACAATGGCGAACCTATTGCCGAGCTGAGTAACGGCAATAAAGGGCGATTTCAAATGCATGGCACCCCGCCCTACCCCATTGACTATTGGATAGAAACCAATGCTGAGGGCGAGCTGCTCATTCAGCGTGGCGAAGGCAACCCAAACTTCCGCATCGTTTTAATTGTGAAATATGGCCCCAACAGTGAGACCAATGGCGGCAAATGGAATGGTGATTACAATCGAATTCCGGTAACCTTCGATATAGAAAATAAAAAAGCAGATATCTTTAGCGAACGTTACAAAAACTTGTAAAAAAACAGATTTAAAAACTATCCATTTAACAATAAAAGGAAAGTTAACTTAAACAAGCCTAAAAAGAAAAACAAACGAATGATTTGACAAAAATTTAAAGTTAGAAATTGATTAAAAATAATTAAGGGAAAAACGAAGGTGTTTTAATGCTTTTTTCAATAGGACTAGTGAACTAAATTTAAATATTCTCAATAGATTTTTTTAATAAATTAGTTCTTGTTATAAAAACAGCAACGCAAGCCACCTCCGTTTTTGAATTGTTTTCAACTTTTATAAATAATATCAAAACCACTATTTAGATTCGATTAGATCAAGCGCGCAGTATTCGTAACTGTAATGACCACCTGCATATTGATGCATACCTTAAACTAATTGAAGACCCAAGTGAGGATACCTAATTACGTATCGTGATGGCAGAGACTTTAGGATGGTTTAACTATTCCTATGTAAAATCTCAAATAATAACAGGATTAAAAGAAATAGCCAAAACAAAAATTCCAAAAGTATTAAAAGCAGAAATCAACCAATCATTAATTCGATTAAATTAAATCTAGGTTGATAATATAATAAACCAGGGCAGTTTGAACTCTTTAATAACAAAAGCGAGGTTCCCTTCTTTAAAGAAATCAATCTGAAGATTGATTTTTTATACTTTAAATTTATTTGTGACAGTACAGATTTCAAATAAATAATTTTCCAAATTGATTCTTTCTCTAATATCCTTGGAACTTTTGGCAAAAGAGTTATGATACGTTGCTAGAATTCTTTAGTCATACTCACTTCTTACTGAACTCAAATTACCCTCAGGATTTATTAGATTGATTAATTAAAAGTGCTAATTTTTGAAAGTGTAACTTTATCTTTAATTATCCTTAAATCACTTGATGCCGGAAGTTCAAAGATCTCAAGATGAAAATATTTTATGGCTGCAAATAAGTGATCAAAGAGATCCGCCATTGTCTCTTCATAAAAAGCCCATTGCGTTCCAGATGTGAACATGTATAATTCTAAAGGCAGCCCCTTATCAGTTGGTTCCAACTGTCGAACCATTAAGGTTAGCCCTTTATGTATCTTAGGATTATTTTGGCAATAAGCTTGTACATATGCTCTAAATAAGCCGGCATTTGTCATTCTACGGCCATTTACGAGCATCTCTTGGTCAATGTTATTATTGAGGTTATAACTGTTTATTTCATTTTCCCTTTTGTCAATAAATGAAGCGAGCAGGGAGATTCTACGAAGTTCATTAATTTCCTGGGTATCTAAATATCGAATGGATGAAATCTTAATATGTAGAGCACGTTTAATTCTTCTCCCTCCACTGTCTTGCATACCCCTATAGTTTTTAAAAGAGTCACTCAATAAAGTATGGGTAGGAATAGTAACAATAGTTTTATCCCAATTTTGAACTCTTACGTTGTTAAGGTTGATTTGAATTACATCTCCATCAACACCATACTTAGGCATCTCTATCCAATCTCCAACCCGAACCGAATCATTTGCTGACACTTGAATGCTTGCTACAAATCCCAAAATTGTATCTTTAAAGACTAGCATTAAAATTGCAGAAGCAGCCCCAAGGGAAACTAGGAAAGACCAAGGAGAATTTCCGGTTAATAGCGAAAAAACTAGTGTTCCTCCTAAAAAAAATAAAAAAATTTGCACTACTTGAAGATAGCTATCCAAAGGTTTATCCTTGAAAGCTTTAGTTGTTTTGGCAATATCCCTTCCTGTTTTTAATAGGCTATTTATTAAAGAATAGGTTGCTATTATTAATAAAACTGTTAAAAACTTTGACAGGATTTCCATTAGTGTCGAAAAACCTAAAAAAAGTAAAGGAAATGACTGCTGGGAAATAACTATTAAAATTAATCGGCTGAGATGTTCATTGACTTTATTTTCTAGGAGATAGTCGTCCCAATGAGTTTTCGACCCTTTAATGATTTTGAAAACTAGGGAATGGAAAACTGCTTTTAAAATTTGATTGATAATAAGAAATAACACAAACGCACCTAACAAGAGACTAAAGGATGTAAACACGTGTGCTAGATTTGGTTGAACGCCTAGTGATTTAATTAAATCATAGGTAGATTGATAAATAACACTGGTAGGATTTCCGACAATATCATCTAAAAATAAATTTTTCATATTACCAATCAAATTTACGAAATTAATATGCAGGGTGGAAATTTCATTATAGATGATTTTTGCCTTCATAATTTCAGCTACTCTTATATTAGGGAATAATTTAAGACAATAATTTTAAGCATAATCTATTTTAACTATGTCAAAAGAACTTGTTGAATTTAACATCCATTATGAAACGAGAAATTCATTCGATATTTATGAGCCATACTATAATATTCTTATAATGAACAAGAGCGTAAGCTTTACGATTGATCTTCTTAAAGATACAACTAGTGATCCTACTATTGTTTTTCTTTCCCCTTATCAACATTTTAAAATGTTAAATACACAATCAACTGTTGCCATGATCAAATTCCATGGTGATTTCTATTGCATTGAATACCACAAGAGAGAAGTTGCTTGTAACGGCGTTCTATTTAATAATATCTATGAACAGCCTTCGCTGGCTGTTTCTAATGAAATCTATGAAGAGTTGATAACTTTATTTAAAAAATTAAGCCAGATAAATCTGCATAAAACAAATTATGACCTTCCAATTATTAAAACCTACCTTCAACTATTACTGGCAATTTGTAGTAAGGAAAAACTTATAAATATTAAAAATAAAGACAAATCTACGAATTACTACATGGAAGACCTTAATTTTCAAGACATTCTAGAAAACAACTTCTTAAACTCCAAGAATGTTAAATTTTACGCGGAAAAATACGGTGTGGCTGTTGATTCTTTTTCAAAAAAAATAAAAAAACAATATGGCCGTAGTCCTTTACAATTAATAAATGAAAGAATTATCCTTGAGTCAAAAAGGATGCTTCATCTCTCCACAGATCCAATAAAAACTATAGCTTGGAAATTGAACTTTAGGGATGAATATTATTTCTCAAGATTTTTTAAAAAACATGTTGGTGCTTCTCCTAAAATATTCAGAGAAAAGGTAGGAATTTCAATCGTTGCAAAATAGTTCATTTATTCTCCTTATAAGTCCATGGTTAACCAGCATAGAGATTTGTAGTATTGTATAAATTAACATGAAAGCTAATGAGAAATTTCCTAACGTTGTTTTGCCGGTTTGAATCCTTCTTTATTAACTCGTTGCGCGTGGCAATATTTATAGTTATGTTTTGGATTGGTGGTTTAAAAGCCTTCAAATACGAAGCTGAAGGAATTGTGCCTTTTGTCGCAAACAGCCCTTTAATGGAATTCTTTTATAAAGATGCCAATAATGAAATTATTAGTGAAAACAATCAGGCAATTAAGGAATATACTTTACATAGAAATCCAGAAGGAAAAGTTATTAAAGAAAATATTGAATGGCATATCAAAAATGGCACCTACCTTTTTTCCTATGGTTTGGGTGTTGTTATTGTTTTTATTGGATTTGCTGTATTATTAGGAATTTGGTTTCCGAATATTGGTTTTTGGGGAGGATTGTTAACATTTTTCATGTCAATCGTTACATTAAGTTTTTTAATAACAACCCCCGAAGTATATGTACCTAATTTGGGAGGAGATGCTCCAACACCAAATTTTGGTTTTCCATACCTATCAGGCGCGGGGCGACTCGTATTAAAGGATATTATTATGATGTTCGCAGGATTAGTAATAGCCACCAACAGTGCAAAGACTATTTTATTAAAAAGCCACGATAACTAATATTCGAAAAACAAGCAGAATAACCAATGTATATCGATATCTTCTAAAAAATCTGTCTTTGATTTTAAAAGCTTTCGATATTGAAGTTCCCGAGCTCAAACGGTAGCCCTAACTGTTGTAGACGATGCATGATCCAGTAATCTTTTTCAACTAAATATGGGTCAATACCTTTCTCACGCGTGGTAGTAGCTAGTATATCCTTAAAGTCGTTGTGATGGTGTAAGTAATTTGTGGCCATTATGGATTATATAACTTGCTATAATTTTTTTAGCTTCTACTGTAGCGTTATTTGAAGCATTCTGGTGTAGAGGCCCCTGTTGAGACATTGCGTGCAGTGATCCTGAATGCTTTGGTGCATCGTAATTATATGGGAGTACCACCTAAAATCAGGGTTTATGTTGATAAAATCGTCTTTTGGAACGAAGAAACTTTACCGCAAGGGTTAAGCGTAGAAGAACTCAAAGATTTTCACGCTTCGCAACCAAGAATTATACTCATTCCTAAAAATCGGATTAAATGAACGACAGTTGAAAGCGGTCGAGTTTGTGAAGGAAAACGGAAAATAACGAATAGTGAGGGCCAGAATTTAAACGAAACATCTGACAGAACATCTTCAAGAAACTTGGAGAACTTAGTAAAATTAGGCGTATTTGTGAAAGAAAGAGAAAAAAGGAACAAGCTAAAAATTATTTGGCAGTTAAATGGCGGAAACGTTGCGGATAAATTCGTTTTTCGGAAAAGGTTCGGGAAGGAAGTTCTCGAAACATTAAATTGGATAGAAAAAAATCCTTAATACACAGCAGAATAGATAGCCAAACTTATTGGTAAATCATCAACACGAATATCATAGTAATTCAGCCAAAGCAATAATGCCGGCTTCCAAATCTTTTTCAGAAAGCGACCCATAACCCAATCTTATACCGTTTATGGTTTCATCGAAGCTATACGTATCGGGCGTAATGATTTTAATGCTTTTGCTTTTTAGCTTCTTGGAAATCTGTAACCAGTCCACCTGCTTATTAGGAACGATCCAAAACGCCAAACCACCTTCGGGAATTGTATAAGTTGCTTTATCCTTAATATATTTATTCAACACAGTTGCCATAAAATCTCTTTTGGCTTTGTAGTGATTGGTTGACTTTTTGATATGCCGTTTTATTGTACCTTCTTTGATGAGTTGCAAAACCGCCTGTTCCATTATGCTGTCGCTCTGCACATCAATAATCTTTCGCAAACTGCCCACCTGTTCAATCAAATCACTGTCGTTACTTGCCAAATAACCGATACGTAAGGCGGGTGCAACAACTTTACTCATTGTACCAATGTAAACGTAGTTTTTTAGTTCCGTAAAACTTGATAATGGCAATACAGGACGATAACCAAAATGAAACTCATTATCGTAATCATCTTCAATAATTGTAAAACCGTATTTGTTGGAAAGCCCTATCAATTCCAACCTTCTTTTCAAACTCAATGTTATAGTTGTCGGATATTGGCGGTGCGGTGTAACATAGATTGCCTTTATCTTTTTTCCCCATTTCAAATAAGAAGTTACCTCATCAATCTTCAAACCTTCTTTATCCACACTTACAGGCAAAAGTTTTGCACCTGCATTCTCAAAGGCTTTCCAAGCAGGTTTATATCCTGGATTTTCAACAAGTACGTAATCACCTTTTTTAAACAAACATTGAGCCGTTAGATACATCGCCATTTGACTACCACGAGTGATGCAAATACTTTGTTCGTTTATCTGCATACCTCTTTGATGATTGAGCATCTGAACTATAGCTTTTCTAAATTCTAAATCGCCTAATTCATTGCCGTAGCCCATCATCTGCCATCTTGCTTTTTGGTTGAATATTTGACGGTATGCTCTTGCCAATTCCGAAATGGGTGCAATTTTACTGTCAGGGTTTCCGTCATCAATCTGCAGATGAAAATGCTTACCCTCTTTATTTTCTATGTTAGAAATTAAAGGCTTTATTTTTTGTACTTCTTTAAAATCAGGCAATGTATCGGCAACAAAAGTTCCCTGCCTTTCTTTGGAAACCAGCCAACCCTCAATAAGTAATACATTAAGGGCTTCTACAACCGTATTCCGATTGATTCTTAATAGTTGTGCAAGGTTTCTACTGCCTGGCAAGGCATCACCGGATTTTAACCTGCCCGAATGAATATCTTTTATAATCGCATCGGCTATTTGGAGATAAATGGCTTTATCCGATTGTTCGTCTAACTGTATTTCAAATTTCCAACCTCTTAGCATCTGGACTATCTATTTTTATAAAAACTGCATCATTATAACAGTCCAAATATACAATACTTTTGTAATGCAATAATGCAACAGAACAATAAAAAATTTCAGTTATGTCAAAATTAGAAGCAGCGACAGAAGTAAAAAAATCAATCCACGCAGAGCAAAAACAATTCAGTTCAAAGGACTTTCATCAAACCTTTGCAAGACCAACTTTTGTGAAGACATCACACGTTATCCACAAAAATGTTGAAAATGCAGGCGTACACAATCAGTTTTCGGAAGAAAGAAAACACCCTGTTTTCTTTGTGGATTTACCGAGCAAAAATGTGAGTATGACCATTGGAGGGTTACTTCCCGGACAAAAAACACACAAACACCGCCACACCTACGAAACCATATTGTATGTATTGGAGGGTAAAGGATCTACTCTTGTAGAAGACGAAATCGTAGAATGGGAAGCAGGAGATGCCGTTTATATTCCTTCGTGGGCTTGGCATCAGCATCAAAACCTTAGTGAAACTGAACCTGCAAAATACATCGCTTGCGAAAATGCACCTCAACTACAAAACTTAGGAGTAGCATTACGTGAAGAAGAAGGCAGAGATTTTTAATTTTTAAAACAGGACTACAAATGAACAAAGTACCATTTAAAGGCGTAATCGCATACCCGGTTACACCTTTTGATGACAACGAGAATGTCGATATCTCGTTATTCAAAAAACAAGTAGAGCGATTGGTTACAACAGGTTCTCACGGTATTGCTCCATTGGGTAGCACAGGTGTAATGCCTTACCTCAACGATGCCGAAAAAGAAGCCGTAGCCGAAGCGACTATGCAACAGGTAGCAGGCAGAGTGCCAACATTGGTAGGTGTTTCCAACCTTACTACGGAGAAAACCGTTTACCACGCACAATTTGCCGAAAAAGCAGGTGCTACGGCAGTAATGATTATCCCGATGAGCTATTGGAAACTGACTGACGACGAAATTGTGAAACATTACGATGCCGTTGCTTCTAAAATTTCCATCCCCATAATGGCATACAACAACCCTGCAACAGGCGGTGTGGATATGTCGCCTGCATTGTTGAAGCGTTTATTGGAAATTCCGAACGTAACGATGATTAAAGAAAGTACAGGGGATATTCAACGTATGCACTATTTGAGAAGAGAATTAGGTGAAGAAGTAGCTTTTTTCAACGGTTCTAACCCATTGGCACTATCCGCTTTTTCGGCAGGTGCAAGAGGTTGGTGTACCGCTTCGCCCAATCTAATACCCGAACTCAACATAGCCCTTTATGATGCCATACAAGAGAACGATTTGAAGAAAGCCCAACGATTATTCTACAAACAGTTTGATTTGTTGAAATTCATTGTAGCCAAAGGTTTACCACGTTCTATAAAGGCAGGCTTAGACCTATTGGGAGTAGGTGGAGGCGGTTTTAAAAGCCCTTTGAAACCACTTAGTGAAAATGAAATAACGGAACTGGACAGCATACTTTCGGCTATTGAAATCGAAATTTATCAGTATTAACCATAATTCTAAAATAACGTAAAATGGCAAAAGCAATTTTTTATCATGCAGGTTGTCCTGTATGCGTAAGTGCAGAAAAGGACATTTTAAATATTATACCTGAAAATCAGGTTGAAGTGATTCATTTGGGAACAGACAAAACAAAAGTAAAAGACGCCGAAAGTTCAGGTGTAAAATCTGTTCCTGCATTGGTTTTATCTAATGGCAATGTGTTACACATCAACTTTGGTGCTTCAATAGATGATTTGAAGTAATTCCAATTTCAAAGTCCGAAAGCAAAAGTAAACTTTCGGGCTTTATTAATTATTGTTTCAATGTTAAACTACAAGCAAATTATATTATGAACCCAAAAGAAGAAACTAAACTTGCCGAAGAACAAGACAAGTACTCAGAAAACGTGAAAGTAACATTGATATTGAATGGTAACACAAAACATATCCAATGGAACAAAAAGATACCTTTGCTTGATGCGATGCTCAATGCCGGAGTTGATGCTCCGCATTCCTGCTGCAGAGGTACGTGTGGCACTTGTGTATCTAAATTGGAAGAGGGCGAAGTGCATTTAAGGAGGAATTTCATTCTATCTGAAGCCCATATACAGCAAGGCTTGATTTTGGCTTGTGTGTCCACTCCTGTAAGCGACAGCATAAAAATAAACTATGATAAGTTTTAATACTTAAAAAAATGATCTTCAATATCCAATTCCTGTTAGAAAACGAAAAAGCAACTCTTCATCCATTGCAGGAAAAGGATTTTGAGGCTTTATATGCCATAGCATCCGACTAAAAATTTGGGAACAGCACTCCAATAAAGACCGTTGGAAAAAAGATGTATTTAAACATTCTTTGACCTTGCAATGTAGGGCGAAGGAGCATTTAAAATCGTGGATAAAACTATAGAGAACATTCTCGGAAATACACGCTTTTACAATTACAACGAACAGGAAAACTGCATTGGGGCAAAGGCATAAAACAAATTGGTAAAAGTCACGATGTTGGTTTATCTTTTCCAATTCGTTTCAAAAATATATTTCCATATCGGGGCAAACAATATTCGTTCACAGGGCGCCATCGAGCGAATCGGTACAGATAAAAATGCGGAGGCAGTAGCTACCTATTCGGACGGAACATCCCGATTGAGTTTGGTGTACCAAATAAGTAAAGCCAAATAGTATAATCAGAAAAGTGATAAGAGTTCTTTTGGACTACCTACTTATCCTAAAACTGTACCACCAAGCTAATCCTGCAATCTGATACTTTTGAGCTATAATCGAAATAACTAAAAGCAATGGAGTTCAACATCAAAAAAGTAAGTCTAACCGATTTAGACACAACAGCAGAATTATTTAACCACTATCGGGTTTTTTACCGTCAGAAAGACGATTACGAAAAATGCAAACAGTTTATTAAGGAACGATTAGACAACGATCAATCAAACATTTTTGTCGTATATGCAGACGGTAAAGCAGTTGGATTTGTTCAGTTGTACAAACTTTATCATTACATCAAATTGGCGAAGCAATGGTTATTGAGTGATTTGTTTGTTCAACCCGATTACAGAGGTAATGGACTTTCGGTAGCGTTAATAGACCGAGCAAAACAATGGTGTGATGAAACAGGAGCTTGCGGGTTGATGCTCGAAACCGAAAAAACAAACGACATTGGCAACAAATTATATCCACGTTGCGGATTTGAGTATGACGGCAACCACAATTATTACTATTGGTGGAAATAACGCACAAGGCGGACTAAATCGGTTCGCCTCTTTGCTGAAATATGGTCGGTTGGTCGAGTGGTTAGACAAGGTAACGCAGTACCTTTCACAATAGTTCAAATCCACTCCCGACCTCAATTAATTATATAATTTTGATAACGTATTTGACCTTATCATAACCGACAAAGAACAGGTGTTATTAAACGATATATTCCTTGATGAAGCTAACAAACAATAATTTGAATAGCTTATTAAGGAACATAAATATATTGAAGAATTAAGCCAATACGCACTGCCTGTAAATAAAAATATTGCTTCACGGCAGTTCGGGTTGTAGCAAAAACATTCTTATACTCAATTTGAGTAATATAGTTTGTTCACGTATTGGCGAAACATCGCAGAACAACAAATAGGTGTTTGACAAAGCAGGCAGGGAAAAATCCGTTTTGTTTTTAGATGAATTTAACCAAATTGGGAAAGTGAGGGATAACGATGATAAGGACGTAGGCGAAATGCGAAGATTGGTCCACACCTAAATGCAGCTCATAGATTACTATCCCGAAAAAGCAGTGTTGCTGTATGCGAACAACCATCCCGAAATCAATGATAAAACTTTGTTAAGACGGTATCAGCTGCTGAAATTTTGAAATGCCTGCTCAACAGGCTTTACACGAGTATTTCAGCAAACTGTTATTCCGATTTCAAACAGAATTGCAGAGCATAGCACGTATATACAATATCTCATTTGCCAAAGCCAAAGACCATAGGATTACATTGGTAAAATCGACATTGATAAAAGAATTGGAAGTAAGAGAAAAAAGTACAGAAGTATGAACGAAGAAATTTTACAGAAAATTGCCCTTATACAAGAACGGATAAACAACGCTTGTAAGGAAAGCAACAGAAATCCCAATGAAGTAAAATTACTATTGGCAACCAAAACCATACCTGCCGAACGTATCAAAATGGCATTACAGGCAGGACAAACTCTAATAGCCGAAAACAAAGTGCAGGAAATCAAAGAAAAATACGAAGCCTTGAAAGAAATTCCGCACACCAACCATTTCATCGGGCATTTGCAGACCAACAAAATCAAAGACCTGTTGAAATACAATGTGTCCTGTATTCAATCACTTGACCGTTTGGATTTGGCAGAAAAACTACACCAACGCTTACAGTTTGAAAACAAAACCATAGAAGTATTGATACAGGTTAATACTTCGTTTGAAGAAAGCAAATTTGGCGTAAACCCCGACAATGCTATTGAATTAGTAAAACATGTTGCACATTTGGAAACCCTTAAAATAAAAGGTTTGATGACCATAGGGCTGTTCAGTTCTGAAACGGAAAAAGTGCGTAAATGTTTTCGGTTGCTCAAAGATATTCAACAGCAAATAATTGCCCTAAATATCCCTAATGTAAAAATGCAGGAATTATCAATGGGAATGAGTGGCGATATGGAAACAGCCATTGCAGAGGGAGCAACCATTGTACGAGTAGGTACGGCTATTTTCGGACAAAGAATATATCCTGATAGTTATTATTGGAACGAAAATATTTAAATAAGGGTATGGAAGAATTTTACAAAGAAGCACTGAATAAATTAGAAACGGCAATAAAAGGTTTTAACAAAACAGGGAGCTTGTACACATCCACAAGCTCCCGTGTTTTTTTTAAACCCTCGATCAACTAAGACCGCCAGGATTTATATTGATTAATCAATCCATTGGTCGAGGAATCATGACTTTCCACCTCCTTGCCATCTTCCAATTCCGGCAAAATCTTATTCGCTAGCTGTTTCCCAAGTTCCACACCCCATTGGTCGAAACTAAAGATATTCCAGATAATGCCCTGGGCAAAAATCTTATGCTCATAAAGGGCAATCAACGTCCCTAGCGACTTCGGTGTCACCTCTTTCAGCAAGATAGAGTTTGTTGGTCTATTTCCTTCAAATACTTTAAAAGGTGTTAAACGCTCGATTTCAGAGGTAGATTTCCCTGCTTTCTGCAACTCCGCCACAACTTCCTCTTCGGATTTACCATTCATTAAGGCTTCCGTTTGCGCAAAAAAGTTGGACAGCAATAGCTGATGATGGTTTCCGATAGCATTGTGCGAGATTGCCGGCGCAATAAAATCACATGGAATTAACTTAGTTCCTTGGTGAATCAACTGATAAAAAGCATGTTGCCCATTGGTGCCTGGTTCACCCCAAATAATAGGGCCGGTTTGGTAGTCTACACGCATGCCATTGCGATCCACATATTTTCCATTGCTTTCCATATCTCCTTGTTGGAAATAGGCCGCAAAACGATGTAAATATTGATCATATGGTAAAATGGCCTGACTCTCGGCATCGAAGAAGTTATTATACCAAATGCCAAGCAAAGCCATAACAACAGGAATATTTTCCTCAAATGGGGTATTCCGGAAGTGCTCATCGGCCTCATACGCCCCGGTTAATAAGGCCTCGAAATTGTCATAACCTACCGCCAAACTAATGGACAAGCCAATGGCAGACCACAGGGAATAGCGTCCGCCTACCCAATCCCAAAACTCAAACATATTCTGCGTGTCGATGCCGAAGGCAGCAACGCCTTGCTCATTGGTACTCAAGGCTGCAAAGTGCTTGGCCACATCGCCCTCCTGCGCGCCGGTTGAAATAAACCAGGCCTTTGCCGAATGGGCATTGGCCATGGTTTCTTGTGTGGTAAAGGTTTTGGAAGCAATTAAAAATAAAGTCGTCTCCGGATCCAATTTATTCAGGGTTTCCGCGATATGCGTACCATCCACATTGGATACGAAGTGCACATTCAACCTGGTTTTATACGCTTTTAACCCTTCCGTTACCATCACGGGCCCTAAATCTGAACCCCCGATACCGATATTCACCACGTCGGTAATCTCTCGGCCAGTATAGCCTTTCCAACTTCCGGAAAGGATACGTTCGGTAAAGGACTTCATCCGATCCAACACCGCTTGAATCTGCGGCATCACATCTTGTCCGTCAACCAGCACAGGTTTTCCCGATTTGTTCCTTAGGGCAGTATGTAACACCTGACGACCTTCCGTTTCATTAATCTTCTCGCCATCGAACATCGCCGCAATCGCTTCCTCAAGCTTGCATTCCTTCGCTAACTGAATTAACAAAGCCATAGTCTCCTCATTGATCCTGTTTTTGGAATAATCGAAAAGGATATCGTTGAGGTATAAAGAGAATTTCTCGAATCGAGCCGGATCATCCTCAAAAAGTTCCTTTAAATTCTTCTCGTTAATGTCGATATAGTGATTGGCTAAGTAGCTGAACGCTTGGGTGCTTGTAAAGTCGATTTTTGGTAACATATATTGCTTGTTTTGTTCAAATATAAGGAATACGGGAAATGTATCCGTAAATTTTATATTATCTTTGCTACTATGACCAAGGAACAAATTCAAGACTTGAGGGATCGATTGACGTCCCTGAGGAGGCATCTTTGACATCGATGCCAAAAAAGCAGAGATAGACCGCGAAACAGCGATTACCCTTCAACCTGACTTTTGGGATTCACCAAAAGACGCAGAAAAAGTACTTCACGGTATTAAGAACAATAAAATATGGACTGATCAATACGATGCTGTCCAGGCATCTATCGATGATACCGGTGTGCTCTATGAATTTTTCCAATCGGGCGACGCTTCCGAAAAGGAAGTCGAGGAACAATATCAATTGGCCTTGAGTGAGATAGAAGAGCTCGAATTCAAAAATATGCTAAGTGCGGAGGAAGATCAGCTAGATGCAATCTTACAAATTACGGCCGGCGCTGGTGGAACAGAATCTTGCGACTGGGCCGCCATGTTGATGCGTATGTATATTATGTGGGGAGAAAAGCATGGCTGCAAAGTAACAGAACAAGATTATCAGGAAGGTGATGTTGCCGGCATTAAGTCCGTCACGCTGCAGTTTTCCGGTAACTTCCCCTATGGTTATTTAAAGGGTGAAAATGGTGTTCACCGCCTGGTGCGCATTTCTCCGTTCGACTCAAATGCGAAACGCCATACCTCTTTCGCTTCAGTCTATGTTTATCCCTTAGTGGATGATAATATCGAAATCGAGGTGAAAGATGCAGAAATCGAATGGGACACCTTCCGCTCCGGTGGCGCCGGTGGCCAAAACGTAAATAAGGTGGAAACGGCCGTACGCCTGCACCATAAACCAACTGGTATTATTATCAAGAACCAGGAGTCACGGTCACAGCTACAAAATAAAGAGAACGCCATGCGTCTATTGAAATCGCAGCTCTACGAAATTGAAATGCGCAAGCGCCAAGAGGCAACCGCAGCAATCGAAGGATCAAAAAAGAAGATAGAATGGGGCTCGCAAATTCGGAATTATGTGTTGCATCCTTATAAGCTTATCAAAGATTTACGAACAAATTACGAAACATCAAATACGCAAGCTGTCCTGGATGGAGATCTGGATGCTTTCCTGAAAGCATATTTAATGGAGTTTTAATACAAAATCCCCCAAAGTTTCCTTTGGGGGATTAAAAAAATTATCATAAACCTAAAAACTATAAATCTCGTAGTTCCTTTATTTTTTTATGCGCACTATTCTGTTCCACTAGCTGAATATGAAGAACGCTAACAAGTTCTGGATATACCTCGGAGGCCTCAGAAATTATATCATCATAAGTTTTCTTAAATTCATCCTCACCTTTTTCACAAAGCTCTAAAAGGGATTGAGAATTTGACGAAGATAAAGCTGTTTTCACTTCCATCCACATGCGATAAATTTTTCCTGTGAATTTGGTGTCATCTTCAGGTTCTCCGCCCATTTGTATATTTAACTGATTTAGCTCTGCCACGAACCCGGAAGATTGATCAACATAACTGTGAAAAATATGTTGCAACTCTCTTAAATGATCAGGTTCAGCAAGCTCTATAGCCTTTTCATAACCTTCAATTCTATCATTGTTAATAATAATAGCGCGGTGCAGTAGATCGATTTTATTCTCAATGTTTTCCATACTATATTTTTTATTATAAACACCTGAGCAGTGTAATAGTTGGAATAAGATGAAAAATTACGAAATTTTTCTAAAACGGGTTCTTCCACATCATGCTTTCTACCGGGCGAATGGTTTTATTGTTGTATTTGGCGTTTCCTTTGGTGTTATACAAGGTTTCGATGTCGCCTTCTACAACGAAATAAATCAATTGTCCGATTGGCATGCCGGCATAGACACGCACGGGTTGTGCGACGGAAATTTCCAGGGTCCAGGTGTTACAAAATCCTACATCGCCTTTACCGGCTGTCGCGTGGATGTCAATACCCAAGCGTCCGGTGCTAGACTTTCCTTCTAGGAATGGTACGTGGCCATGTGTTTCGGTATATTCAAGCGTTACGCCCAAGTATAGGGTTCCGGGTTGTAATACAAATCCAGATTCAGGGATTTCGAAATGGGTAATTTCATTGTGCTTCTTGGCATCTAATTCCTGCTCTTTATAGGTAGCCAAGTATTTGCCTAAATGCACATCATAGGAGTTTGTTCCTAAACATTTACGATCGAAAGGTTCAATAACAATGCTCCCTTTTTCGATTTCCTCTAAAATTCTTTTATCTGATAATATCATACCGAGTGTGACCTGCTGGTTAATAGCGGGATTCAAAAATACGTTATTACTGGAAATCAAGCAAATTAAGCTGCATAGTTTATGGATTTGGTACAGCGAGGCTGGCTTAATAAAAAAAATAAGGGTGCAGGTGGATAAACTAGGTTCGATTTTAGGGAATAAAATTAAAATCTTCTACTTTTGGATATGGCCTTAGCATACCTGAAAGAAATAGATGCGGAAAGTCGCATTGCCCTATGGAAGATTGAAGAAACCGAAGAAGAGCTGTTGAGCTTCTTGCAGTTGGATGATGCCGAGCGTGCCAAGCTGAAGAGCCTAGCGAAAGGCAAACGTACGCTGCATTGGTTAGCGACACGGGTGGTATTACGCTATTTGCTGGGAACCAAGGAATACATCAACTGCCCTTCGGATGCCAACGGCAAGCCCTACTTACCCGACTTCCCCTATGAAATTTCATTGACCCATTCCTACGATTATGCCGGCGTGATGCTCAGTACCAAAGGCTACTGCGGTATCGACCTGGAAATTGTGAAAGACAAGGTAACACGCATCAAAGATAAATTCCTAAAACCTGAAGAATTAGCCTTTATAGACCCGGAGAATGAGGTGGACCAATTGTATGCCTGTTGGTGCGCCAAAGAAGCCGTGTATAAGCTGCAAGGCAATAGAGGTGTTTCCTTTTTGCACCATATCCGTATCGATCCATTTCCTTACTTCCCACAAGGGGTAATGACCGCCCATTTGGAAAAAGAAGGCAGCCAGCAAAGCTTCCAGGTATACTACGAGCGCTTTAACGAATATATGTTGGGCTATGTAACGGCCTAACCCTCTTCCAGCTGATCTTGAATTCGATCTTTCTTCAGGGAAAGTCGTTTATTGGCTTTATAGATGCGTACGGCAATTAAGAAATAGGCCAACAAAAGCGGACCATACACCAAACCCATCAAGCCGAACAAAGGAATACCGATGATTACCCCCACGACGGTAATAATGGGGTGAATATCGCCGATGCGTTTCGCGATAATCAGGCGTAGTACGTTATCGATATTAATCACCAGTCCGAATCCCCAGATCAAGAGGCCTATCCCCTGCCAGCTTTGGCCATTAGCCAAGAGCACCACGGCTGCAGGCACAAAAATTAAGGGCGGCCCCAACAGTGGGATAAACGAGAGGATAGCCGTGATGACGCCCCAGAATAAGGGATCCTTAGCCCCGAAGATGACAAAGCCCAAGGCCAAACAAGCTCCTTGGATTATGGCGATGATGGTTTGTCCAATGATATTGGAATAGGTGATATTTTTTAACTCCTCCCCGAAAACGACGGCGCTTTCATCATCAAAAGGCAAGTAATGGATGAGCCCGCCTTCAAATCCTTTATAATTGACAAACAGGAAGTAAAGCAAGAAATACATCACGGTGATGACCAGGAAGGCATTGGCAGCACCGCCTAGAGCCGATGTCAATAAGCCTCCCAAATAGGTGGAACTGGCTTCCAGCTGTTTCTCAATTAGGTCGGGTTGCCCTAACTTATCGCCGGCAAAATGATCCACCGCATCCATAATGCGTTTTATCCATTGCGGATTTTGCTGCAGCTCGATCGCCTTGTCAAACAGCATTTTGCCAATACCTACGAAGGGGAGCACAATGATGAAAATAGACAGGATAATAATGAAAACGGAGGATACCGGCTTCGGCCATCGCCATTTTTCAATGAGGAAAATATTGAGGTTACGGAATAAGGTATACATTACCATAGTGCCCAGAAAGGCGCCAAAGATTCCGCGGGTGGCGTAGAGAATTATGCCCCCTAAAATCACAACAATAATCAGGATTATTATATTTCGCTCGCGTTGCGAAAAGACATCATTGTTACTCATAAATTAAGCTTATTTTATGAGTAACAATAAAATTAGAAGTTTGGTTTTCTTTTCTCTAAAAATGCGCTGACACCTTCTTTAAAATCTTCCGAACCGAAGCATTCGCCAAAGGATTCCATCTCAATCTGGTAGCCATTTACGGCCTTTTCCAGCCCGGCATTCACGGCTTTAATGGCCGCCGTAATGGCTGTGGAAGAACGACTGTACATTTTCGCCAATAAGCTGTTGGCTGTGTCTAACAATTCTTCTTGCGATACGACGTTGTTCACCAATCCCCATTGATAGGCATCCTGTGCATCGATCATATCTCCCGTTAGCACCATTTCTAACGCTTTGCCCTTGCCTACCAATTCGCGTAAGCGCTGTGTACCACCATAGCCCGGAATAAGGCCTAGGGACACCTCTGGCAAGCCCATTTTGGCGTTATCTGCCGCTAAGCGGATATGACAGGCCAAGGCGAGTTCCAAGCCTCCACCTAAGGCAAAGCCATTGATGGCGGCAATAACAGGTTTTGGAAACATGGCAATCGTATCCATTAATTCATGCCCAAAGGCTGAAAGCGCTGTTGCTTCCTCCCGCGACTTCTCCAGGAATTCCTGAATATCAGCCCCGGCCACAAATGCTTTTGCACCGGCCCCCGTCAGGATAACACCTTTAACATCTGCCTGTTGCGCTACTTGAGCGAAGGCTTCTTTGAGTTCGCCAATGGTATCTTTATTCAAGGCATTTAATTTTGCCTCCCTGTTTATGGTTATGGTAGCGGTATGGCCAGCTTGGCTCAAAATAATGTGTTGAAAGCTCATAATTAAAAATTGATATTTATAGAAACTCGGAAACGATCTTGATCTACACGAGGTAGTTGTTCATAGGTTAATCGTTTCACATACTCAACGCGTAGGCAATTTAAAATATTATCGATGCCAACCGATCCTTCCCAATACGGGGCTTTATCGTTTAGCACGTAGGTCAAAACTTCTCCGTCGGCATTTTTATCAAACTCAACGACTTTATCACTAAGGTAAGGATTGTTTTTATCATTCATCCGGCCGTAGAACATGTTGGCTCCCCATATTTCCCGAAGGTTCAACCGCTTCAGGAGGGGGATTTTATTAAACAGGAATCCCTGCATCTGATGAAATACACTGAACTTAATATACTCATCGGCAGCAAACTCCATCGGGTTCATCATACTGAAGTCAATGGTATGCCGGTCATCCGGCTGTTTCACATTCGGCAGCTCCAACAAGGTATAAGGCAGGGTTCCCCAGATCTTTCCTCCGGACAACTTCATATCCATAAAGCCCAGCTGATTCAGGAATAAGCGCTTGGATGCAGCTACTGCCAATTTATCGTAGGCATAGCTGCTGCCCCAGAATCCATCGATGGATTTGGTATACTTTACATTGAATACCGGATAGCGCTCGATGATACTACGGCGGGTCAGGTTTCGGTAGTAGAACTTCTCATTGGGTGCCCAGCGTAGATCAACATGCGCCTCGTTCGTCGTGATCTGGGTTAACAGCTCATCGGGATTGCCGGAGTTGATTAATAATAAATCGCCTACGGTATGCCGATCCTGATGGGTGAAACCTGTCGTCAGGCTGATGTGATTTCCGAATTCTATGACATGCTGCAATTGATAGCCCTGCATATCGAACCATTTTGTAGGCCTGTTCTTGCGAATGGATCGGAAAAAGCTATCCCCTTTAAGGAAAGAAAGATTCTGTCCGGGTTCCATAATATCATTCTGGACCGTGGCTTCCAAATAATGTGCGGGAAACGTAACGACTGATTTACCGTTCAGAGAGACCGCCGTGCTGACATAATATTTCCAACGCTGATCATCGGTTCCATAGGCTGCATAGGCTTCCACATAGGCCTTATCGGTTAGCTCCTGCGTAGAACGCCCGCCAATACGGAAGCGATTTCCTTCGATGTTATTTCGGCTGTATAGATACTCCAAGGGCCCCAGTTCAAATTTCCCAAGGTTATGATAACCCTGAGCAATCAAATAGCCGACGGCCAATAGGGTCTTAAAACTACCCTTATGGTTTAGCTGTTCGATATTGGAATAGGTGGCCTGTTCAAAGGGGTTCAAGTCTACCGCCCGCTTGGGTGGGGTTTGCTCGGCTGAAGCCAGGATTTCCACCGGAGCACCCTGGAAAGTTCCACTCGGGATTGCTGCCGGCAGCTCGTAATCCGTATGCACACTCAGGCGATCGGCAAAGACCGCGTCACCTCGCTTGGTTCCAAAGGATATAAAGGCATGAGCAGTATCCAAGAGCATGACACCTTCTTCATTCTTGCGGTAATGGAATCGCAGATCGCCCTGGTTGACCCAGTTTAGGTTCGCCTGCTTATCGATGGATAGAAAGGCCTGCTTAACGGCATAGCTACCATCCATGCTTACCTGTAGCTTGCCCTTAAACAATAGGTCGGTTGTATTGCGAGGCTCAAAGGCCAGCTGAATAAAATAACCCTCTTTATTAAAGATCGTATCGACGATATAGTACTTATAAAAATGCTTGCCATTATCGGCAATCGGACTTAAGAACTGCTTATTCAGGATGAAGATACTCTCGTCATATACATCAATGGGCTGAAAAACATAGTTGAGATACGACTGAATATTGTGGTTATTGATATAGCGTTTATCGAATTCTGTTTTCTTCTGGCTGTAGATCTGCTTTTTATATTTCGCCGGATTGCGCTGGTTATAGACCTTGGCATTGCTCTCTTCCATAAAGATAGTCAGCAATTTCTTATCGGGATATTGCAGGGTATCCACATTATCGAAGAAGAAATTCAATTCCGACAGTCCCATTTTGAAAATAGGCTTGGGATTGACCATCCCAAACTTCAACTTGTCGTACTGCTCGAAGGATAGGCTATCTTTTCCCTTTAATCGGTTTTGGTTCTTATGCTTAACAACAAGGTCTATTAATTCGACGGCTTTATTTCCACGGTTTCTATATTTCGCGCGGTGGGTAATGGAGATGGCCTCGAGGGTGTTCGACTCATGCTCTAAGGCAATCATCAAGCTGGTATCTTCGGTCGTAAAGCTTCTTCGCAATTCCTTATAGCCCATGGCGCGGATCTGCACCTCATGGGTGCCCGCCTTCACGTTAATAGAAAAATTCCCTAAACTATCGGTAGATGTAGCATTATTATCCGCTAAGCAGAGTATAGTGGCGCCAGCCAAAGGCTTTCTCGTATCCTTGGCAATAATCTTTCCTGAAATCTTTGATTGTGCATATAATATGCTATTGTTGCCCAGAAAGGATAGTAATCCAAGAAACAATAAGCACAAAATCCGTCCAATTCTCATAATCAACTTTGGGTATTTATAAAGATACAATTTGTTGCGAATCTTCAAATTATTAAACGAAAAAAGCACAACAAATATGTTGTGCTCATCTATTTTTTTAAAAAGAAATATGCCTTAAATCAAACTTACAATTATATCCGGGTATATTCCTATAATAATGGTCAGTAAAACGGCCAATCCAAACACCAATTTAAAGTTAATGGATAGTTGCACCGGCTCCTCGCCTTCGCCCTTCATAAAATACATGTGGACAATGACACGGAAATAATAGTAGATACCGATGGCGGCATTGATGGCGGCTAATAGCAACAACACCGTATGGTAATCGTTCATAACCGTGGTAAACATCATAAACTTACCGATAAATCCGGCAGTTAATGGAATACCGGCCAAAGACAACATGGCGACCGTAATGGCAAATGCTAAGCCTGGGTTTGTTTTGCCTAATCCATTAAAGGACTCAAACTGATCGGAACCGATATGGCGCTTCACCAACATCAAGGATCCAAAGGCTACGATGGAAGATAAGCCATAGGCAATGGCATAGGTCAAGATGCCCGAGGCAGAGTTTGCGCCGATGGATAAGATCGCAAATAGCATATAACCCGCATGAGAGATACTGGAATAGGCCATCATGCGCTTGAAGCTGGTTTGCATCAAGGCTGTAATATTACCCACAAAGAGGGTGATAATGACGATGGTTAATAATACGGGAGTCCAGAATTCATTCAATGGAATTAAGACCATGCTGAATAATTTCAGGAAGCCGGCGAAGGAGGCAATCTTTACTACCGTACTCATAAAGGTGGTAATTAGGATTGGCGCACCATCATACACATCGGGAGTCCAGAAGTGGAAAGGTGCAACGCCTACTTTAAAACATAAGCCTACCAACAGCAAAAGGATACCTCCATAAAATAATGGCGATACTTCGGTTGGGTTGGCAATAATATATTCTTTCAAGACAGCGAGGTCGAAGGTTCCTGTAGCACCGTAAAGTAAGGTGATACCGAATAATAGGAATCCGGTGGAGAATGCCCCCATCAGGAAGTACTTTAAGGAAGCCTCATTTGAGGCCTTGTCTTTCCGACGAATACCCACTAAGATGTATAAGGCCACAGACATAATTTCTAAGCCAATAAACAGCATAGCGAAGTTATGGTAGGCACAAACCATCAACGCTCCGGTTAAGGAGAAGATAATCAGGGTATAGTATTCGGCAATATTCTCCGAAATACTCTTGAAATACTCTTTAGATAATAATAAGATTAGTATTGTTAACACAATACATAGCATAGAGAAAGCCAGCGCAAAGTGGTCAAACAGGACCATTCCTTTGTACATTGGCACGGCATCACTTTGCCAATAGTAAAGCTCGTAGGCCAAGGCTCCAAGCAATCCCAATATGCTTACTGGTAACAATGCATTCTTGGCTTTGTATAAGCCTAAATACAAAATCAGAATACCTAGTAAAGAAAGCGTAATAATCGCACCCATAATATATCGTTAACTCGTTCTATTTAATTTGTTGTAATAATTGACTTACTGATGCTTCCGACAGGTGCAACAAGTAGTTTGGTAAAATACCGATGATAAGGACCAAAAGGACAATAATGCCTAAAACCAACACTTCGGTTCCTTTTATATCGCTTACGCCGGAATGGGTATCGTGAATCGTGCCCAGCATGGTCTTTTGGTATAAACGCAACATGTAAACCGCTCCAAAGATTAAGGTTGTTCCTGCCGCTACGGCAAACCAAACTCCGTATGCCGGTGCATTGAATAATCCTTTTAATAATAAGAACTCACCGATAAAACCATTGGTTAATGGTAAACCGATAGCTCCCATAATAATGATCAGGAAGCAAGCCGCTAATATTGGCATTTTGGACGCTAAGCCACCTAACTCGGACAGGTTGCGCGTTCCGGTCCGCTGTTGGATAATATCGATAATAAAGAATAAACCGATAACTGAAATACCGTGATTAATCGATTGTAGGATGGCTCCTTGTAAGCCTTCTTGGGTAAAAGAAAAGATACCGGCAGCAATAAGGCCAACGTGCGCTATAGATGAATAAGCGATTAAACGCTTGGCATCATTCATTTTAAAAGCAATCAATGAGCCGTATACAACGCCAATGACTCCTAGTAGCAAGGCTAGTGTTCCATATTGGCTTACCGCTTCTGGTGTTAAAGGTAGTAACCAGCGTAAAAGTCCAAATAAGCCCATCTTCAACATTATACCGGATAACAACATGGTTCCGGCCGCCGGCGCATGCGTATAGGTATCAGGCTGCCAGCTATGGAATGGGAATAAAGGAATCTTAATCGCAAAGGCAATAAAGAAGGCCCAGAATACATAGCGCTGTGCTGCGTCTGTTAAGGTTAGCTGTGTCAGTTTAGCCCAAGATAGATCGTTCGATCCGGTTTGCTGATATAAATAGATAATCGCAATCAGCATTAATAAACTTCCAAAGAAGGTATAGATAAAGAATTTCAAGTTGATGCGGATGCGATCGCCCTCACCCCAAAGGGCACAGATAAAATAAATCGGGATTAACGCAGCTTCCCATCCTACATAGAAGGAGAAGGCATCCAATGAAATGAAGACAAGCACCAAACCGGCTTGCATAAATGCGATCAAGGCGTAGAAGTCGCCCTTTATATCGTGGGCAAAACTTGCCAGGATAATTAAAGGGATTAAGCCGTTCGTCAAGATCAACATCGGCAGGGATATACCATCGAGGCCAATCTGGAAGTTGATGCCTAAGCTTGGAATCCAGGTATAGGACTGCGCAAACTGTATGCTGGCATCAGGAACAAATTGACAGATAAAAGGGATGGTAAGGCCCAATTGTACGATTGAAAAAAGCAATGCTGCCCATCGAGCGGATGAAGACTTGATAAAGGCTAAGATAATAGCACTCAATACAGGTAATAACAGCAGTATAAAAAGGTTATCCATTGATTCCTAAGTTCTTCTAGACGATAAATAATCCATAAAGCATGATCGCAATAACGCCGATCACCATCATAAAAATATAAAACCCTACATGGCCGCTTTGCAACTGTCGGATTCCCTTTCCGGAGGAATAAAACAGCTCGCCAATGCCATTCACCAAATTATCAATACCCGAGCGTTCTACGCTACGGTGTAAGAATTTGGATAAGCCGTTCAAGGGGCGAACAAATAAAGCGTTATATAGCTGGTCGATGTAAAGCTTTTGATAGGAAAGGTTGTACAATCCGGTATGTGGCAATGCCCCCTCTTCTTCTGGAACCTCCACTTTCTTCACGTATTTATTGTAAGCGAAGAAGGCCATGACGATAGCTCCAACAGCGGAAGCTCCCATTAAGATGAATTCCGTGCTATGGTCGAGGTGGAATGGCTCGGCAATCGCATTGGTCTGCGCAAATACCGGGCTTAAGAAATTCGCCAACCAATGGCCGCCACCTAAGGCTTCCGGAATATTTAATAAACCACCAACAACGGATAATATCGCCAAGATAATTAATGGCACCGTCATCTGCCAAGGGGATTCATGTAAGTGATGTTTCTGATCTGCTGTTCCGCGGAACTCACCAAAGAAAGTTAAGTATAACAAGCGGAACATATAAAAGGCCGTACATAAGGCACCTAGGAAACCTAAGCCCCAGAAGAATGGGTTGGCCACAAAGGCATGCGCCAATATTTCATCTTTGGAGAAGAAACCCGATAAAGGCGGAATACCGGAAATAGCAACTGTTCCCAATAACATCGTGATGTAGGTTATAGGCATATACTTCTTCAAGCCTCCCATGGAACGCATATCCTGATCATTGCTCATGGCATGAATCACCGACCCTGCACCCAAGAATAAAAGGGCTTTGAAGAAGGCGTGCGTTAATACGTGGAAGAAAGCCCCCGTAAATGCACCAACGCCAAGCCCTAAGAACATATAGCCTAATTGAGATACCGTTGAATAGGCCAATACTTTTTTAATATCGTTTTGTGTAATCGCAATAAAGGCTGCAATTAATGCGGTCGCAATACCGATGATCGCGATAATCTGCATGGTGACTGGCGATAGGGTAAACATGATATTGGAGCGCGCAATCATATAGATCCCGGCCGTTACCATGGTGGCCGCGTGGATTAAGGCTGAAACGGGCGTTGGTCCCGCCATCGCATCCGGTAACCAAGTAAACAATGGAATCTGCGCCGATTTACCGGTAGCAGCAATAAACAGCAATAGGGTAATGGTCAATAAGGTGATATCGCCCATCGGTAATTGTGCCGCTGCAGGAAGTACAGTCGCAAATTCTAAGGATCCGAAGTTGAAGATGATGAAGAACAGGGCAATTAGCAAGCCTAAGTCACCGATTCTGTTCATCACAAATGCTTTCTTCGCTGCCTTTGCATAGGTACTGTTCTTATACCAGAAACCAATAAGCAGGTATGAACATAATCCTACCCCTTCCCAGCCGATAAACATCACCAGATAGTTGGATCCTAACACCAATAAAAGCATGAAGAACACAAACAGGTTTAAGTAGGCAAAGTATTTTCCAAACCCATCATCACCTGCCATATAGCATGCTGAATACAGGTGAATGAGGAAACCCACGCCTGTAATAATCAACAGCATTAATGAACTTAAGGGGTCAACAAGGAATTTAATATCTGCGGAAAAGGATCCTACCGTAAACCAGTTAAAGATTTCTTTCGTAAAAATCGCATCTTGTCCAGCTTCACGTGCAGCACTTACTTCCATAAATACCCCACAGCTCAACAAAAAAGAAGTCAGGATAACACCACAACCTATAATGGATACCAAGGGTTTTGGGAGTGTGTTTCTGAGCAATCCCAAAATCACGAATCCTAGAAAAGGGATAAGTGGTATGGTCCAAATTAATTCTATCATATCTAGTTTTATCTAAATGCTTATCTAATTACCACCTTAATTTACTTAGGGATTCAATATCCACGGATTTGGTATTGCGATACACCATAATGATGATGGCCAAACCTACAGCCACTTCGGCTGCGGCCAAAGCCATAATAAAGAATACAAATACTTGTCCGCTAGCATCGCCACGGTAGGCTGAAAAAGCGGCTAATAAAAGGTTTACCGAGTTCAACATCAATTCAATGGACATCATAATAATGATGACATTACGCCGAATTAATACACCCGTAACGCCAATGGCGAAAATAATGCTGCAAAAAATCAAATAATGATTGAGGGGAATCCCCTGCATATTTTGAATAAGACTATCCATGCTGTTTTACTCGAGTTTCTTTTTTCGCTAATAATACTGCTCCTACCATCGCCGTCAACAACAGGATGGATGATATCTCAAATGGCAATAAGAAGTCACTAAAGAGTACCTTGCCCAGGTTCTTCACCAATCCAATGTTCTCATGCCCTTGCACCATGGCATTATTGCTCTCCAACAAACGGAAGGCCCCCAGGAAGGTTACGATGAGGCACATACCGGCAATAACGCCCATAATCTTCACCAGATTAGATTTCATAGGTTCACTTTCCTTGTTGAGATTCAATAACATCAATACAAAGAGGAATAACACCATAATGGCGCCCATGTAAACAATAAAGTTTACAGCAGCCAAGAACTGCGCATTCAATAGGATGTAATGTACGGTAAAGGTGGCAAAGGTTATCACTAAGTACAATACGCTATGTACCGGATTCTTCGTGAAGATGGTCATCAACGCAAAGAATATTGATAAAAATGCTACAAAATAAAATATCGTCATTTCTTAATTGCTAGTGGATTGTTGATTTAACTTCGTGATATCGAATTTTGGTTCCAACAACTTATCTTTTCCATAAATAAAGTCTTTCCGTAGGTAATCAGCCGTTACGTGTTTGCCATCTAGGTAGATGGCTTCTTTTGGACAAGCCTCTTCACAAAGGCCGCAGAAAATACAACGCAACATATTAATTTCATAAACTACCGCGTACTTTTCTTCCCGATAAAGCAGTTCCTCCCCTTTCTTACGCTCCGCAGCCGTCATGGTGATGGCTTCTGCAGGACAAGACAGGGCACAAAGCCCACAAGCTGTACAACGCTCTCTGCCTAACTCATCACGTTTCAAGGAATGCTGTCCACGGAAGTTTTTAGAGTAGGGGCGGATTTCCTCCGGATATTTCACCGTCGGGATTTTCTTAAAGAAGTGCTTGATCGTAATGGACAAGCCTTTGGCAATAGCCGGTAAATATATTCTTTCCCAAAAGCTCATCGGCTTTTGTTCCAGGACTTTCTTTCTATTGGATAAGGATTGCATACGCGCTTATTTAAAATATTCTTCAACAATAATGGTAATCACACCGGTCAATACGATATTCGCAATGGCCAATGGAATTAACATCTTCCATCCTAAATTCATTAATTGGTCATAACGGAACCTTGGTAAAGTCCATCTTACCCACATGAAGAAGAAGATAAATCCGAAGATCTTCAAAAAGAACACGATCACACCGATAATGGTGATCCAGTTTTCGGATAGCCCTAAATCATACATGAATGGGAAGTTATAACCACCAAAATATAATGCCGCCATCAAAGCCGAGGACACAAACATGTTGATATACTCAGAGAACATGTAAAGCCCCAACTTCATGGAAGAATACTCTGTATGATACCCACCTACTAATTCTGTTTCACATTCCGGAAGGTCGAAAGGAACCCGGTTACATTCGGCGAAAGCACATGTCATGAAAATCAAGAATCCAAGGGGTTGCACCCAGATATTCCAGTTTACAAATCCCTTTTGCTGCGCTACGATATCACCAATAGAAAGCGACTGAGTCACCATCAATAAGGCAATAATGGAAAGGCCCATGGCAATCTCATAGCTGATACTTTGCGATGCCGCACGGATTGCCCCCATCAAGGAGAACTTGTTATTGGACGCCCAACCGCCTAACATGATGCCATATACGCCTAAGGCAATAACCCCGAAGATATAAAGCACGCCGATATTTACATCCGCCACTTGTAAGGTAATCACTTTATCGCCAATGGTTAGGTTTTGTCCCCATGGAATCACCGCGGAACTGATACAGGCTGTAATGATGGCCAGGGTTGGTCCTAGAATAAATAAGGGTTTATGAGCTCCTGCAGGGATGATCTCTTCTTTGAAAAAGAACTTACCACCGTCACATAGCGGTTGTAAAATTCCGGCAATTCCGGCTCTATCTGGTCCGTAGCGATCTTGCATAAAGCCTGCAATCTTACGCTCGGCCAAGGTGGAGTACATCGCAATGACCAGGGTCACAACAAATACGATGACTACTAATATTAATTTCTCTAAAATAAAGGCTGTTTCCATCTTCCCTTCCTGTTATTTTAATTTTTCTGAACGAGCCAACTGCTCAATATTTGCTTCTTTCAACTGCGCATCTTCCTTAATTACTGGCGGCGGGTTGAAAGCATGGTAGTGATTGGAAGCAATAACCGATTGGTCGCTTACATCTGTTGGATGTTCCAGCACCCAATCGTCGGTATGCTTTTTCTCAAACCTACAGGTATTACAGATAAACTCATCCACCTCATCATATTCATCCTTACGGCCTGTCACCCGAATCACATCGGTTCCTTTGTACCATAGGGTTACTTTTCCTGAACAGGACGGACAATCGCGATGCGCATCCACCGGTTTAGTAAACCAAACCCTGTTCTTAAAACGGAAGGTTTTATCCGTCAAAGCGCCTACCGGACATACGTCGATCACATTGCCGATAAAGTCGTTGTCCAGGGCATTCTCAATGAAGGTCGAGATCTCTGCATGATCGCCACGATAGATAATGCCGTGCTCACGTTTACCCGTTAATTGATTTGCTGTATACACACAACGGTAGCATAAAATACAACGATTCATATGCAGCTGAATCTTATCACCGATATCGATGCGCTCGAAAGAACGGCGTTCAAACTCATAGCGCGTTTGCTCGGTTCCATGCTCGTAGCTTAAGTCCTGTAATTTACATTCTCCCGCCTGATCACAAACCGGACAATCTAAGGGGTGGTTGATCAGCAACATCTCCACTACGCCTTTCCGTGCATCTAGCACCTCTGGCGAGGTGATGTTCATCACCTCCATTCCATCCATAACAGTGGTACGGCAGGAAGCGACCAGCTTAGGCATTGGGCGTGGGTCTTTTTCAGAGCCCTTGCTTACCTTCACCAAACAGGTGCGGCATTTTCCGCCACTTCCTTCCAGCTTCGAATAGTAGCACATGGCAGGAGGTACAATATCACCGCCAATTTTGCGTGCTGCATTCAATATCGTTGTTCCGGGATCTACCTCAATGGTTATCCCGTCAATACTTACTTTAAATTTTTGAATTTCGTCTGCCATCTTTGCTTTCTTTAACAATTAGCCCTAGGAAACCACAGGCTCCAGCGGGTCGGCATATTGCGCCAATCCATAATTTCTAGTTTGGGCTTCCTGCGGATTCATGATATGCCACTCGAACTCATCTCTAAAGTGACGAATTGCCGCGGCCACCGGCCATGCTGCTGCATCGCCCAATGGACAAATGGTATTGCCTTCAATCCGACGTTGAATATCCCAAAGGAGGTCAATATCTTCCAGGTTTCCGGTTCCGGTTTCAATACGGTATAGCAATTTCTCCATCCAGCCGGTTCCCTCGCGGCAAGGCGAGCATTGTCCACAGCTTTCATGTCTATAGAAACGGGTATAGTTCCAGGTATTGCGCACAATACACTGATCTTCATCAAAGGCGATAAAACCACCGGATCCCATGGCTGTACCGGATACAAATCCGCCATCAGCTAGTGATTCGTAGGTCATCAATCGCGGATTTCCCTGAATCGTCTTTGTAATTAAGTTTGCAGGAAGGATAGGCACCGAAGAACCACCGGCCACCACAGCCTTAAGCTTCTTGCCGTTGGCTATGCCCCCACAGTATTCATCTGAATAGATGAACTCCTCTACCGGCAATCCCATCTCGATTTCATACACCCCCGGTTTCACGAGGTTTCCCGAGGCTGAGATCAATTTAGTACCGGTACTGCGTTCAATACCGATCTTCGCGTATTCTTCCCCGCCATCATTTACGATAGGCACCACTGCGGCAATAGACTCCACGTTGTTCACTACCGTTGGACAGCCGTATAAACCAGCTACCGCCGGGAAAGGAGGTTTAATCCTTGGATTCCCACGTTTTCCTTCCAATGACTCTAATAAGGCTGTTTCTTCCCCACAGATGTATGCACCACCACCCGGTTGCACATAGATCTCCAGGTCATAGCCCGAGCCTAAAATATTTTTCCCTAATAATCCAGCAGCTTTCGCTTCCTGGATGGCGTTTTCAATAATACGGATCTGTGGCATCATTTCGCCACGGATATAGATGTAAGAGGTTTTAGCACCTAAAGCATAGCTGGACACAATCATCCCTTCGATTAAGGCATGCGGAATATGCGTCATTAAGAAACGATCTTTAAAGGTACCGGGTTCCGACTCATCCCCATTGCATACCAAATAGCGTGGCACGCCTTCCGGTTTAGCCAAGAAGCTCCATTTCATGCCTGTCGGGAAGCCTGCTCCCCCACGTCCACGAAGACCTGATTTCTTCACCTCTTCCAGCACATCGTCTGGCGACATGGTTTTCAGGGCCTTCTCCACGGCTCTGTATCCACCCTTTTCGCGGTAAACCGCCAGGGTATTGATACCTGGTACATGAATATGTTCTAATAATAATTTACGTCCCATATCGTTAAGCCTCGGTTTTAGCTTTCTCTTTTAATTCATTAATCAATTTGTCGACGCTTTCTTCGGTCAGATTCTCATAGAAGGTATAGGCAGGTCCGATTTGTAAGACCGGGCCGAAGCCACAGGCTGCCAAACATTCCACGCCACGCCATGAAAATAGGCCATCAGGCGTCACTTCGCCTTCTTTTACGCCCAACTTGTTTTCAATATGCTGCATGATGCGTTCTGCGCCCACTAAGCAACAAGGTCCTGTACGGCATATTTCCAACAGGTATTTGCCTTGAGGCTGCAGTAAAAACATCGTGTAAAATGTAGCTACTTCGTAGACTTCGATAGGCTGTATGTTTAAGAACAAGGCCACTTTATCCATGGCATCTACACTTAGCCAGCCGTATTCTTCTTGCACCAAGTGCAAAAGAGGTAGCAATGCCGACTTCTGCTTTCCTTCCGGATAGCGACTTACGACTTCAGCAAACTTTTTCAGCAGGTCTGCCGAAAAATCGACAATAAGGTTTTCTTTAACACTAAGCATCTAATTCTCCTGCAATTACATTTAAACTACTCATATTAATAATCGCATCCGAGATCAACATGCCGCTGCTCATTGGCGCGAACATCTGATAGTTGATAAAGGATGGTCTTCTAAAATGCAGACGGTAGGGTGTTCTGCCCCCATCATGAACCAGGTAGAAACCCAATTCACCGTTTGCACCTTCTACGGCATGGTATACTTCACTTTTCGGCGCATCCCATTCGCCCATTACAATCTTGAAATGGTAAATCAATGCTTCCATATTGGTATATACCTGCTCTTTTGGTGGCAAGTAAAAGTCAGGAACATCGGCATGGAAAATGCCTTTAGGTTCCTTTTCTATTTTCTCAAGCGCCTGTTCGATAATGCGCATGGATTGCCACATCTCCTCATTACGCACCATAAAGCGATCATAAACATCGCCATTGGTTCCTACAGGCACATCAAAATCAAATTCTTCGTACGAGCAATACGGGTTATGTGCTCTAACATCGTAATCTACGCCAGTTGCCCGCAATATAGGGCCCGACCAGCTATAGTCCAATGCTTCTTCAGCGGTTACTGAGGCCACATTCGAAGTACGTTCGATAAAAATCCGGTTTCTATCGAATAGCTCTTGGAACTCCGTTAATACCGGTGGGAAGCGCTTTAAGAACTCGCGGATCTTCTCGAAGGCAACCTCATTGAAGTCGCGCTCAAAGCCCCCGATACGGCCAATATTGGTCGTTAAACGGGCACCGCAGATCTCCTCGTAAATCTCATAGATAAACTCACGCTCCTGCATCACATACAAGAAGCCCGAGAATGCACCAGTATCTACCCCTAAGATTCCGTTACAGATGATATGATCCGCAATGCGGGCCAATTCCATGACGATAACACGCATATATTGCACGCGTTTCGGAATTTCAATATCCAAAAGCTTCTCTACGGTCATATGCCATCCCATGTTATTGATGGGCGATGAACAGTAGTTCAAGCGGTCTGTCAGGGGCGTAATCTGGTAGAAGGGTCTATGTTCTGCAATTTTTTCGAAAGCCCGGTGAATATAGCCAATGGTAGAGACGCCGCTTACGATCCTTTCCCCATCAATCTGCACCACATTCTGGAATACACCGTGTGTGGCGGGGTGGGTAGGTCCGATATTGAGGGTCACCAACTCGTCTTGAGGATCGTTATCCTCATAAACGGGCATATTGGATGATATACGGGTGATAGGTTTGCTCATGATTACGATTTCACTTAACGTCCAAAATAAAAATCCTTCTTATCTACACGGTTAGGATCTTCCAACGGATATTCCTTCCGCATTGGGAAAACGCCCAGGTCATCCATGTTTAAGATTCTTCTCAAATCCGGATGGCCATCGAAGATGATTCCGAAGAAATCATAGGTTTCGCGTTCCATCCAATTGGCGCCTTGCCACAGCAGGGTAGCCGTAGGGATGTTCAGTTGTTCTTTCTCCAAGAACACCTTGATCCGCACGCGCACATTAAATACCAAGCTGTGCACATGATAAACCACGGCGTAAGGTTTTGCCAACTCCGGATAATGCACGGCGGTAATATCTGTAAGATAGATAAACTGAAGGGTATTATCTTCTTTTAAAAGGCGGAGTATATCAATAACGACGTCCTTGTCCGTTTCAAAGGTTAACAAACCCTTTGGTTCGCTTATATTCCGAATATGATCAGCGAATTGCGCTTGCAATTTTTCAAGAACCTGCTGATTCGTCAACTTATCCATTGTCTGTTGCTATTCCGTACTTTTCCAATAAGGCTTTGTACTCCGGTGTATTTCTTCTATTCAGGGATTCATTTTTCACGATATCCTGCAGGCGTAGTACGCCATCGAGGATGGCTTCTGGTCGCGGCGGGCAACCCGGAACATACACATCCACGGGAATAATCTCGTCGATGCCTTGTAACACGGAGTAGGTATCAAAGATACCGCCGGAGGAGGCACAGGCGCCAACAGCGATCACCCAACGAGGTTCGGCCATTTGAATATATACTTGTTTCAGTACGGGTGCCATTTTCTTGGCTATGGTTCCCATTACCAGCAACATATCGGCTTGACGGGGCGAGAAACTAGGTCGCTCGGCGCCGAACCTTGCCAAATCATAGGTGGATCCCATGGTTGCCATAAATTCAATCCCACAGCAGGAGGTCGCAAAAGGGAGCGGCCATAGAGAGTTCGCACGTGCTAATCCAATGGCTTTATCCAGCGTTGTTGCGAAAAATCCTGCTCCTTCAACACCCGGAGGCGCTTCTGATAAGGTTACATTGCTCATTTCTTGTTTTTTTTCTAGAAAAAGAAGGCGATGGGATTAGTCCCAGTCCAGTGCTTTCTTTTTGATGATATAAATAAAGCCCAACAACAGCAAGCCCATAAACACAAACATCTCGATGAGACCTTGCCAGCCAAATTCGCGGAAATTAACGGCCCAAGGGTACATAAAGATGACTTCTATATCGAAGATGACAAAGAGGATTGCCACTAAAAAATACTTAATGGAAAAGGGCTGTCGGGCATTCCCAATAACTTCTACCCCCGATTCGAATGCGCCTAATTTCTTTTCGGTACGCACCTTAGGACCGATTAAGTGGGTACCAATAATGGTCACCACACCAAAACCAATTGCCACAATTAATTGGATTAAAATAGGGATATAATCAATGGGGGTACTTTGACCCGCTAGCTCATTCATATCGTTGGTTTAAGAATATTAGTAGTTTAGCAAAAATAAAAAAATATGTCATAAAAAAAAGGAACCGTTGTCAGCAACGGCTCCTTTTTTCTTATTTTGAATCATTATAAATTAGTTGGCTCCGAGGGCATCCACCATTTGTTTGGCGAATGGATCTTCTGGCTTCACTTTTAATGTTTCTGCAAAATGTTGTTTCGCTTTGGCGTTATCACCTTTTAAGTATGCATAGTAACCAATGTAGTTATGTGCATCACCGGCGTAAGCTTTTTGATCTTCTGTCAAGTTAGTTGCCGATTGAATCGCCGCTAACAATTGGGTGAATGAATCGATGAACAATCCTTTTGCGTTCTCCGGATCGTACATTACGTTATCCAATGCCAATTCAGAAAGACCTTTAAAGTAAAGTGCATTTACTTTGTATTTGTCAATTACCTCTTGTTTTGTCGCTTTTGCTACTAAGTCCAAAGACTTCACAGCACTTTCCAGGTGTGGTTTTGCCTCTGCAAATTTAGCGGCAATCACTTCTGGTGTTGCTTCACCTTCCGGAATGGTAATTAATTTCGAACCTACACCGTATTCGCCTGTACCTAAGTAGTAGTTAGAGTCGTAGTAATAATCAGACTCAGGGTTAGCTGCAGGGAAAGCGAATAATTTACGTGCTACATCCGCTTCACCGTCTTGCAATTTAGCAAAAGCAGTTTCTGCGATCTCGCCATCGATATCCTCATCTTCTGTTTGTTTCGCAACGGCTTGTTTCAAGTATTCATTACCTTTTGCGGCATCACCAACGATTAACTCGTCCATACCAATGATGAAGAAGTCACGTCCGATTAAACGGCTTGTATCCACTTTAGAGAATAATTGGTTCATGTATTCCAAAGATTTGTTGTAATCCTTATCCTGCATGAAAGCAATATATCCTAAGTAACGGAACACTTTCGCATCTACACCTTGTACGGTTGATAATTCTTGAGAAACGGTTTTCAACTCATCGTAGTTACCCGAGTAAACCAAGAAGTCAGCGTAACGTACTTTCGCGTCAATGGAAGCATCACCAGTTAGAGACAAGTATTTTTTATAGTTTTCTACTGCCTTTTGGTTAATTTCACGGTACTGATCTTCTGGCGCTTTTTTAGAGGACAGGTAATAGGTTTCTGCCAACTCACGGTAGATCGGTCCGTATTCAGGATTCTCGCCCGCTAAAGTTGTCAATTGCTCTAATACCACATCATAAGCCTGCGCTCTACGACTGATAATTGCTTGACCGATTTTCGGTGCTAATAATTTATCGTTCAATGTTAAAGCGTCACGGTAGGCTACATATGCAGGGCTACTTTCGCGTAATCCAGCGTAAGCATCACCTAATGCGGTAGGCACTAACGGATCTTTAGCATTTCCTTCTTTTGCTTTTGTTAAATACTCCACTGCTTTTTTGAAGTCAGGTTTTGGCGCATCGATATAAGCTCTACCGATGTAGTACAAAGGCAAGTAATCTTTTTTACCTAAGCCCGTTGTTGCTTCGGCGAATTTAGATTCGGCAGCACTAACGTTCCCTTTTTCAAGTTCAACAATACCCAAACCTACTTGGTTTAATTTTTCCTTTGGAGCATTGGTTACCCCTTGTTGGAAAACATAAGCCGCAGAGTCGATTTTATCATTCACTAAATGAATCTGACCTAAATAAAAATAGTTTTCACCATCTTTTGCTTTCTTCTGCACCAACTGTTGCAACATGGTTTTCGCCTTATCATATTGCTCAGCTTCAATGGCAGCTTTCGCGTCTTTCAAACTTTGCGCACTCACTGTCCCTACAGCACCTGCAAACAAAAGACTTAAAAATAATTTGCTTTTTGTCATAATCTATTATTTACTCTTTGTTATAAACTAATTTATATTATCCCTAATTATAATTTCTCGTCCTGGCATGGTGGTTGGCAGCAGCCCGTACTTTAACACAATACGCTGTCCACGATCACCCGTTAAAAATGCCGAAAACCCAATACCTAATCCCATGTTTGGTTGATAGTTCAAAACATAGAATTCCGTTTTTAGGGGGTATTCACCGGTTGCAAAGGTCGATTGCGAAGGCTTGAAATACCCTGATTTTTCAGCAGTTTCCATATTTTGAAGGCTTAAGATACGAATTTTATTTTCTTCTCCAAATTTCCTTCTGTAATCTATGTATTGACCGTATGAAATTGCGCCAATGGCATTCTTGTTTTCCAAAAGGTACTTAAATACTTCCTGCGTATTTTTCATCCCTTTTACTGCGGCACCCGATACCTTCTGCACTTTTGCCCATTCTTTCACTTGCCTGAAGGTGCTGGAATTCACGTTGTCAAAGACCAAGGTTTTATCCTTTAATTCGCCCTTCAGTAATGATGATAACGTATTTACCGTTACTGAAGTATCTGCTTCTGCAATATTATTTACAAAAACTACGCCATCATAGAAGATTGGAAAAACACGGGGCGTAATTTTACGTTGATCAAAACCCGCGCTTTCTTCTTTGGTTAAGGTGCGATTCAAAATCGCCATCGCGCCCTCACCTTTCAATAAAGCATTGATGGCTTCCCGCTCTGGCAGGGCCTTTACCTTCAGGTTGGCCGATACATAACTATCTTTAAAAACCTGAATTTGTTCCTGAATCAAAGGGTACACGGCCTCATCTACAATGATGGCCATTTCTCCGGTCAAGATATCGTCTTTGGCCACGGTGCTGTCAGCAGTGCCTGTATGGTTTGCCTCGTTCTTCTTCTGCTGCGAACAAGAAGCGAAGGCCAACAGGCTCAGGCATAACAAAACCATGGAATACATGCGATGCTTCATCATATCCAATTAGATTGTAGTTAAGGACTAAGGATTAATTAATTCCTAAAGTTATTTTGCCACAGGCGGGCAAAACGCATAAAGGAATAAACAATGAGGAGAATTCCGAACAGCTTTTTATACGTAGGATCTATTTCTAAAGGGAAGTTATTCCAAAAGATAATCAAGAGCCCTAATATGAAATAAAAGGCGAACATGAATAGTCCTAAAATGGACAGAAATCGCTGTGTGGGCGATTTCTGTCTGAAGTTATTTCTTGTTGAATGATTCGACATATCGAATTACATTTGTGACAAGTCTAAGCGCAATGGTATTGAATAGCGTACCGGAACTGGACGACCGTTCTGAATACCAGGGCTCCATTTTTTTGATTTTTTCAAGGTATTGATCAATGCTTGACCCGTACCATAGGATAAATCTTTGTTAATCTTAATGTCTGTTACATTTCCAGACTTATCGATTACGAAAGATGCTTCCACTGTACCTTTTACCCCGGCATCAATTGCTGCTTGTGGGTAAGAGTAGTTGTTTTGTACCCATGTACGGAAGGCATTCACCCCTCCTGGGTATTCTGGTTGAACCTCAATGGCTTCGAAATCATAAACCTTATTGGCATCACCACCTTCTACTCCTTTGGTACTACCTGTAATGGCTCCTTCGACTTTCTTCGGACCGAACTCTCCTGTAGGAACGCCCGCCGCGCCTGGTGTACCTTTCAAGGTAATCCTTGCAGGTGTTGCATTTTTCTCTTTAATCTCTTCCTGAGATACCACTTCTTCTTTTACCTGTCTTGCATCAACAACCTTCGGCTCTGGGAAGCGGATTAAGTCTTCCGCCGGTGGTTCTTCGGCAATACGTTGAGGTGGTTCTTCTTCCTGAGGGATTGGTTCTTCCTCTTCCTCTGGTTCAGGAATCTCCAAGTCTTCCAAGGTAACCTCGGTCACGACTGGTGCTTCCTCAATCTTTTTCTCAGGAAAAATCTTGATATCGAAAGCTTTTACAGCTATGAACAAAAGAACAACAGTCGATACGGAGAATAAAGCGATATTGGTAGCGATTGGTGCATATTTACGTAATGCATAAGCTCCATATTCTTTATTTCTATTCTCGAAAACGACATCTAGCCATTCTTTCTTAAATAAATCTAATTTTGAACCTATCATGTTTTTCCAATTTTTATCAGTGACTATTTGTCGTTATAGATTCCGTTTGTTTTTAAAACCTCCACCTCTTCGGCTTTGATTTTAGAAATCATATAACGTTTAATATCAGTGATTTTCATTTCATCTAATATGTCAACGAGGTTACGTTGAACTGACAGATCACTTGGACGGATAACGACGATTAAGTCTTTACCACCTGACACTTTTGGAACCTGCGCCTTTTTCTCTAAAAGGACTTGACGGATTCCCTCTTTACTGTAGTCTACTACAGTTGGAGGTGTAATCGGGCTTGCCAACTGACCGTAATACCAGGCAATTTTGTTATCTGAACCTAATAACAAGGTGATTGAGCGGTTATCCGCGATTTCAATCTCTGGTTCTTTTTCGTTCCAGTCTTTGTTTTTATCAGGCATCGCAACGTCCATTGCTTGAGGCTTATTTAAAGACGTGGTAAGCATGAAGAAGGTGATCAGAAGGAAGGCAAGATCCACCATCGCTGTTAAATCTACCCGTCCGCCGTTTTTCTTCGACCTTACTTTGCCACCTTTTTTACCTCCACCGGAGTCTGAATTTAATTCTGCCATTTTCCTTATTAATTTTCCTGACGTAAACCGGTTACAAAGCTAAACTTGTTTTGTTTCTGGTTACGTAAGGTTTCAATGATCAAATTCATTATTGAATACTTCTCTTCAGCGTCTGCTTTAATGGCTACTTTCATCGGTCCTGGATCCTGATAGTTTTTCACTTTGGTTTCCTGATCACGATTGAATTCCACCGTTGCTAAACGTGCTTGCTGTACCCAGTGGTACAATTCGTTCGAAGTTTCTTCCGTACTATCCACCGGAATACCGGGTTGGATTTCTAAGGTACGTTTGTCATTTTCTAGCGAAAGAAGGGCACGTAATTGTTTAAAAGGCACGCCAAATTCATCTAGTCCTTTGAACTTCTCATAATCTTCTTCCGAGAAGCCAACGCCATATTTCGCAGACATGTTCTTTAAGGTTAGTTTTCTAACCTCCGGGTTTTTCACCCCGAAGAACACTTTTCCATTGTTACCAACTGTAATCACAGATAAGTTATCGTCTGGTAACTTATCGAGTGTAGTTGATGCAGGAGTATCTACGGGCATCACTTCTGGTTGACGCGCTGTTGCTGTCAATACGAAGAAAGTAAGCAGCAGGAAAGATACGTCACACATCGCCGTCATGTCGATGGTGGTACTGGCTCTTTTTACTTTTGCTTTTCCCATTTCTATACTTCTTTAAATGATTACTCTATTGCTTTCTTATAGTAAAGATGCACTGCTGTGAAAGATTCCATAAAAAATTTTCACAAAACAGTGAGGCTTCTTATTTATGGTTCGCCGCGTAAGTTTGTACGATGGAGAAACCAGCCTCGTCGATAGAGTAAGTTAAAGTATCGATCTTAGAAGTTAAGATGTTATAGAAGATAATGGCGATAGTAGATGTACCGATACCTGTAGCCGTGTTGATAAGGGCCTCAGAAATACCGTTTGCTAATTTTGCTGAATCCGGAGCACCACCAGTTGCCAATGCCGAGAAGGCCTTGATCATACCTGTTACTGTTCCTAATAGACCTGTCAACGTACCGATAGATACTAATGTAGCGATAACTGTTAAGTTTTTCTCTAACATTGGCATTTCTAAAGTTGTTGCTTCTTCAATTTCTTTTTGAATGGCTAATACTGATTTTTCAGTATCTAAACCTGGGTGCGCTTCTACGTCTTTGTATTTTAAAAGACCCGCTTTGATTACGTTTGCTACAGAACCTTTTTGTTTATCACACTCTTGGATAGCGGAGTCGATGTTTCCAGTTCTCAAAAGACCTTGTACTTTTCTTACAAAGTTACCTACATTTCCAGTTCCAGAAGCTTTACCAATTACGATAAAACGCTCGATTGAAAATACCCATACCATTAAGAATAATCCAAGAAGTACTGGTACAACGTATCCAGCATGGTACACCATACCGTAGTAGTTACCTGGTTTTGGTTGATTTTCAGGGTTATTGTCGATAAAGTTGCTAGGATCACCCATTACAAACTTATAAACCAAGAAACCAATGATTAAACAAATGATAATTGCTAAACTCGCAAATAAATTACCCGCATTGCCACTGTCTTGTTTAGCTGGGGCTGTTGTAGTTTTTGGTGCGTTTGCCATTTTTACTAATTTTTAGATTTTTTACTGTTGTTTAATTATTAAGTTAAATTCAATTTAATGCAATCCAAATGCCGTTATATTACATTAATTCAAAACAAATATAGCATTTTCTGTTAAAAACAAAATTAATTTGAAGATATCTGATAAGTCACCTTTTAGGCTGTGTTATGTTTTCCATTGATATACTTCAGCAGTCTCTAATCAATGCCTTCTCTTGTTTGTCACATAACGGTTGAATATTCCTGTCATATTTTTTACAATGAAAACCATTTTTTTTTTGATATGCAAATTATCAAATCGTTAAATGTAAAATTTAAGTGAGCGTTCACTCACAAAATAGGAAGGCATTTTCTGCCGTTCTTGAGCCAATAGGGCAAGTATTTCTTTGTTTTTTAACCCTTTAGGGCTGATTATCTTCTTTAGCCACCAAAACCTTTTACCTGATATCCTTCGCCTTGTAGGTAGCTGATAATTTTCACTTTAAATTCACCTTGTATCAATATCTCGCCGTCTTTCGCCGTACCTCCAACGCCACATTTTTGCTTCAAAAGCTTGGCTAAAACGTCTAAATCTTCTTGTTTTCCGACGAATCCGGTAATTAAAGTCACTACTTTCCCCTTGCGTGCCTTGCGGTCATGGCCCACTTTTAAGCGCTGCTTTTCCTTAGGCAGGGTATCTTCTTCCTGAAAACCATCGGCGTCGGAATAGCTATAATCCGAGTCGGTGGAATAGACAATTCCTTCAAATCGTTGTTTCTTCTGCTTGCTCATCTGTTAACATATAATATTTAACGCCTTTTCCATCACTTCTATTTCAACACAGTTGCCTAAATCTTTCGGTTCCCCATCTAAATGCACCGGATCGTTCCCTTCCTGAAAGATGCTGATCTTCTTACCTGGTATGATTTCCACATACTCTGATTGGTCGGCCGTTTTATTGAACAAATGGAATAACATTAAAGGTAAGCTGTATAAAGGGAACTTATGCACTATACAAACATCGAGCATACCATCTGTAATGGACGCATTTGGGGCGATATAGGCGTTGTTGCCATACTGCGGAGAATTGGCTACGGAAATCATAAAGGCTTCTCGTTCGTATTCTTTACCGTCAATCAACAATTTATATTTCTTAGGCTTATACTTACTCAGCACATTGATAGCGGTACGTAGGTACCCTACAGGGCCTCGGAAGGTTTCATTGGCGAACTTATCACTCACCGAGGCATCGAAGCCAATACCGGCGATATTAAAAAAGCGGCGTTCCCCAACCCGGGCGCAGTCTACCGCAATCGACTCAAAGCGATTAATCCGGCGTAAAGCTGCAGACTCATTCATCGGAATCCCTAAATAAAGCGCCAAGCCATTGCCCGAACCCTCCGGGATAATTCCCAAGGGGGTATTGGATCCAGCTAAGGCCGAGCCAATCTCATTAATAGTCCCATCTCCCCCCACGGCAACCACGGCATCATACTTTTCTTCGATGGCCTGCTGGGCCAATTCGTACGCATGGTTTACATGGTTTGTGGTTTTAAAGGTCGGCTCAAAGCGACTCATATCCAGCACTTCCAGCACTTGTTTATTGAATGCTGTTTTTTTCTTACCGCCTGAAACCGGGTTCACTACAAACAGAATGCGCTTTTTTGTCATCTCAATCTCTAAATTCCGCTAAAGATAATAATTTGAAGGAAATACTTTTTAAATATTGCAAAGTATCGTAGCTTTGTGCACACAAAATGTGGACTGATTTGCATTTTGCATTATTTTTAATGTAAATGGGAGATTGCAACCACAGTAAAAAAGTGCTAAAACTATCATTATCCGTGTTTTTCCACTCGCTGTGCTCGCCTTTTCCCTCAATTCGTTTAAATATATATGGCCTATTTATTTACATCCGAATCTGTGTCAGAGGGACATCCTGATAAAATCGCAGACCAAATTTCGGACGCATTAATCGACAATTTCTTGGCATGGGACGAAGATGCCCGTGTTGCAATTGAAACCCTAGTAACCACTGGTCAAGTGGTGCTTGCCGGGGAAGTTAAATCGAATATCTACCTTGATGTACAGAAAATTACCCGTCAAGTAATCGAGCGCATCGGTTACACCAAGTCGGAGTATATGTTTGAAGCCAATTCTTGTGGGGTCCTATCGGCCATTCACGAGCAATCGGCCGACATCAACCAAGGGGTAGATCGGAAAACGAAACAAGAGCAAGGTGCCGGTGACCAAGGTATTATGTTCGGCTATGCCAGCAACGAAACAGAAAACTACATGCCACTGGCATTAGACCTTTCCCACCGTTTATTATATGAACTAGCCGCCTTACGTCGCGAGAATAAGGAAATCACCTACCTACGCCCGGATGCTAAATCGCAGGTGACCTTAGAGTATGATGATAACCACAAGCCGGTTCGTATTGATACCATCGTTATCTCTACGCAGCATGATGACTTCGGAAGCGAAGCCGACATGCAAACGAAAATTAAAGCTGATATTATTAATATCCTGGTTCCACGTGTAAAAGCTCAGTTGAAGCCAGAACTACAGGCTTTATTTAACGATCAGATTAAATACCACATCAACCCTACCGGGAAGTTTGTAATTGGTGGACCGCATGGTGATACCGGATTAACAGGACGTAAGATCATCGTGGATACCTACGGTGGTAAAGGTGCGCACGGTGGTGGTGCCTTCTCCGGAAAAGATCCTTCGAAAGTGGACCGTTCTGCAGCCTATGCCACCCGCCATATCGCTAAGAACCTTGTTGCGGCAGGTGTTGCCGACGAACTATTGGTTCAAATTTCTTACGCCATCGGCGTGAAAGATCCAATGGGTATCTATGTGAATACCTTCGGAACTAGCAAAGTCAACAAAACCGACGGTGAGATTGCTGCAATCATCACGGAGCTCTTCGATATGACCCCTTACGGAATTGAAACCCGTTTAGGCCTGCGAAAACCAATCTACTCAGAAACCGCAGCTTACGGCCATATGGGCAGAACCCCGAAAACAGTAAGCAAAACCTTTGAATCGTCAAATGGCGATAGCAAAACGGTGGAAGTGGAGCTGTTTACCTGGGAAAAACTAGACTACGTAGATCAAATAAAAGTCGCTTTCGGCATTTAAAATAAAAAAAAGGGAGCTTCTAAATAGAAACTCCCTTTTAGTATGTACGTCTATGGTTATTCTCCGATCTTCGCGGAGGAAGTCGGGATTTGGCGATCTACTTTTTTTACTAATCCTTGCAATACCGCGCCTGGTCCTACTTCTACGAAGGCTTCTGCGCCGTCTGCGAGCATGGTTTGTATGGTTTGGGTCCAACGTACTGCGCCGGTTAATTGAGCAATAAGGTTTTCTTTAATCGCTACTGGATCTTGGTAAGGATTGGCATCGATATTCTGGTAGATTGGACAAACGGGAATCTGAATATCTACTTCCAGGATTGCTTGTTGCAATTCCTGCTTAGCGGCTTCCATTAATGGCGAGTGAAAAGCTCCACCCACGTTTAATTTTAAGGCACGCTTGGCGCCGGCCTCCAATAGTTTTTCGCAGGCTTTATCTACGCCACTTACCGAACCCGAGATCACCAATTGTCCGGGGCAGTTATAGTTTGCCGGAACAACCACGTCATCCACTTCTGCACATTTCTCTTCCACGATCACATCTTCCAGTCCTAAAATAGCTGCCATCGTACCCGGCTCTGCTTCTGTGGCTTCTTGCATGGCATTGGCACGTTTTGCCACCAAGCGTAAACCGTCTTCAAAGCTTAAGGCTCCTGCCGCTACTAAGGCCGAGAACTCGCCTAAGGAGTGCCCTGCCACCATATCCGGCTTAAAGTTAGCACCTAAGGCTTTCGCTAAGATCACCGAGTGTAAGAAGATGGCCGGTTGGGTCACTTTGGTTTGTTTCAAATCTTCTTCGGTTCCGTTGAACATCAAATCGGTGATGCGGAATCCTAAAATATCGTTTGCTCTTTCGAACAAGGCCTTGCTTTCTTCATTAAAGTTATACAAATCTTGGCCCATGCCTACAAACTGAGCACCCTGACCTGGGAAAATATAAGCTGTCTTCATTTGAATTCTATTTTACGCAAATATAAATATATAGTTAATCTTCAGGTACAAATGTTAATGATGATATTTTTTCAGGCGCAAAGAGCTCATTGGCGATTTCCTGAATCTCGGTTAAACTGACGCGGTCGATTTTATCAAACACCTCCTGTAAGCTTACAACACGATTATAGTCGAGTAGGTTTTTTGCTTCGGCAATAATCATACTCATTCTGTTTTCTTCGGCCAAGGCAATCTGCCCTTTGAACTTGGTTTTTGCCCGATCTAAAAAGCCGAGGCTCAAGGGCTGCTCCCGCAGCTTGTTCAGCTCCTTATACACGAGTTTTAAGGCCTTTTCTGCCTTTTCCTCATCGGTACCAAAGTAAATGCTAAATAGGCCTGTATCGCTGTATAAGCTGTAGTTTGACTCAATGGTATAGGCGATGCCGTATTTCTCGCGGATGTTCAGGTTCAAGATAGACGCCATGCCGAAACCGCCCAAGAGGCTATTCAGCAAGAGCAATCCGGTTTTACGTTCATCATAAATACTATAGCCGGTACTTCCCAGTACATAGTGCACCTGATTAATGGGTTTTTCCAGCGTTTTATGTTGGTTGCCGCTAAACTGTACCTCTTCCTCGGCATGGTCCCATTCATACACTTGCACCTGCCCAAACAGCTTATTGGCCAATCGATGTACCTTGGCTTCCGAGTAATTGCCGGCAATGGCAATCACCATCTTGGAGGTGGCATAATGCTGCGAAATAAAGGTTTTGATATCTTCTTTCTCAATGGCTTTCAGGTCATTCTCTAAGCCTAGAATATTATGGCCAAGGCCAGAGCCTTCAAAAATAAGGTCTTCGAAATCATCCATAATAGATTCTTCCGGGCTATCGAGGTAGGAGGCCATTTCATCGAGGATGACGCCTTTTTCCTTTTCCATTTCATCTTCCGGAAATACCGAGTGGAAGATGATGTCCTCAAAGAGGTCTAAGGCGCGGTCTAAATAAGGATTCAGAAAGGAGGCCTGTATGCAGGTATATTCTTTGGTGGTATAGGCATTTAAATCGCCACCAACGGCTTCCAATCGATTTAATATCTGATTGGTATTGCGTCTTGTGGTGCGTTTGAACAGCAGGTGTTCAATAAAATGTGCGGTTCCGAATTTTCCATGTTGTTCATGGCGGGAACCTACATCTACAATTAAACAGGCATGCGTAATCGGTGAATCTTGTTGATGCAGCAGAATTCGTAAGCCATTATCCAACTGGAATATTTTATGATCCATAGTACTTGATAGGTATGCAAAGGTAAGGAATAGGGCTGATATTGGGTAAAAGAAAGCGGTTACCTGCACAATGCAGGTAACCGCTTCTAAAAATCGATATGCTCTCCTTACATCCGTGGGCGTCTCATGCCTCCCGGGTAATGATTGTCTTCTACGGGTGCTACGCCGGAGAATTTCTGTAATTTAAAGGTGAAGGTCAACAAGAAATAACGGCCTAAGCGGTTGGTCTGTCTATCCAACATCATGTTTTCCTGTACGGTACGCGAGAGGTTGGTTTGCTCGTTCAGCAAATCGAATGCTTGCAAACGAATGGTTCCGCGCTGTCCTTTCAACATCTTTTGCTCGATATAGGTATTGATGATGAAAGGGTTTGCATTGGTCAATGGACCGTACCCGGTATTGAAGTTCTTGGATAAATCGGCGCCGAAAATCGTGCTTGGGGTAATGTTTACCGATCCGATTAAGCTCGGCGTCCAGGTAGACACATTATTGTTGTTGGTACCCAAGGTATTGCGCGTATAGTTATAAGAATAACGCACACCAGGGTTGATTTCCAGATTTTCAGACGGGTTATAGCGGAACATAAGCCCTTGCATAAATACATAGTTATTGGCAATGTTCTTCACCCCTTCTATGGCAGCCAGGTCGTTCGAGGTGTATGAAATGTTCTTATTGTAAGTTACCCCTCCCATCAACATCAAGTTGTAGGTTTTCTCTTTTAAAGATTTACCGTAATGGTAGAACGAACGCATGCTATACACCGGATCGGACTCATTCAAGTAATGCGTTTCGGCCAATAGTCCATTTTCCGCGCTTACCTCTCTCTTGTTAAAGGTCACGATCTTATCCTGCGTCAGGTTACCATTTAACATGGCAAAGAAGGTATTCCCTTTTTGGAAATCGCCCCCACGATACCGTAGGTTCATGCTATGGCGAAACTCTGGATTCAGATCCGGATTACCATACACAATATTGGTGGAGGTATTTCCTACCGCATACGGTAATATCTGATTGATGGACGGCTCGCTAGATGATCCGGAATAGTTGATACTGATATTCTTCTGGCGGGAGAACTTATACTCAAATCGTGCAATCGGCATCCAGTTTAAGTTTGTACGGTCGATAATGGCATGATTGTCGTCGTCGGAAGCATTACCGCGTAGTAGTGAAGGTTGCACCGCCGCCCCTAATGAATACTTGATTTTATCGTTTTCAAAAGCATAGCTTGCGCCGATACGATGCGTGGTAAAGGAATAATCCTGATCGTAATGGTAATTCAATAAACGCTCATCGGTATTAGGTAAACCTGTACCGTCTTCATCAAATGCATCTTGATATTGCTTATTGTTGTAATTGTTTTTATTGAAATCGTAGGCAATCTCTAATTTTCCGTACTGCGAAACAGGTTCTAAATACGAAACACTAGCGCCTGCATTCCAGCTTTTATTGTTCATTTCCCGTACGGTGCGTTCATAGATTTCGCCCATACTGGTTTCCGCGTTGGCCGGATCTTCCAATAAGCGGTTTAATATTCCTTCATAATCGCTTGTTGTGGAGGCATTATCGTAATTAAAGTTCATGAAGAGGTTTCGCCCCTTATCGCTTAATTTACGGTTATAAAGTCCGCTGATACCAAAACGTGGAACATCTGAACTGGTTTGCTCGACGCGATCATCGCTGTTCACCAAGACATCATTTTCAGCAAACAATTGTCCTAAGGACTTTGAATTTCCGGTGGATCCGTTGAATCCAAACTGTGGAGTTAATTTGATATAATCTTTATCGGTAATATTCCATTCCAAGTTTCCTTCAAAACGGTGGCTTGACAAAATATTATTAGCCGTGGAATCGGAAGATTGTTTCTGATCGCCCGTTTCGAAGTAATACTGGGTCAAGCTATTGGTCAAGGTGGTATTATCATCTCTACCATAGGAATAACTACCGTATACTTTTAATTTTTCGGAGAAATCGTGGCGTATGTTCAAACCAATGGATCCTAGATCGGTGAGTCCTGTGGAGCCACCAAACATACCACCACCGCGACCACCACCACCTGAGCGTCGGCGTGCGCCACCACCCATGGTATTAAAGTCGAATAAAGGCGCATTGATGTTATTTAAATTCCCTAATACGGAAACTTGCGTCTTATCGGTCATGCCCATCCACATCGCCGTGGCCTGGTATCTTTCTTCTGTACCATAACCAGCCCGTAAGGTGGTCATATAGCCCTTATTATACTTCGGATCGATCTGGATATTGATAATCTTCTCGGAATCGCCGGATTTGTTTCCGGTGATGTTGGCCATATCGCCATAATCGTCTACGACCTGAATTTTTTCGATAATATTTGCCGGCAGGTTTTTGGTTGCTGTTTTCACATCGCCACCAAAGAAATCCTTACCATTGATACGTACCTTGGTTACCGTTTCGCCTTGGGCTGTTACATTCCCGTCTTTATCCACTTCCACGCCTTGCAATTTCTTCAAGGCATCCTCCGCTACAGAACCTTCCCGCAATTTTAAGTCTTTGGTGCTATACTCTACTGTATCGCCTTTCACCTGAACGGTCAGCACCCCTTTCACTACCACTTCCTCAATCATGTTTTCATTCACCTTCAAGACGAAGCTAGGGATATTCAATTCGGTCTTTCCTGCCGGGAATTCATATTCCCGTTCGACGGCATCAAAACCTAAACTACTTACTCTAATTTTAAATTTTTCAGCCTTTACTTGCTCAAAGGTGTAAAACCCCGCTTGTGAACTACTGGTGCCCATGGAGTCTTCTGCGGAAATTAACCGAACAGAAGCACCCGAAATCGGACGCGACTCGGTATCGAGTAACATCCCTTGTACGGTTCGTTTGCTTTGCGCAAAACCCTGTGTACCTATCACCATCAAGCAAAAGCAGACGATGGCTCTTAGCAATTTATCCATATATAATTTTTAAACTAATTCTTGTTCAGTTGCCCCTGCATCCAAACCTCTGTTTTCACTTTATAAGGGTTTTTTAAGGATGTTTGCGGTTGCATTCCATAAATGCCTACGCGTTGGGGCGGTGCTTTGCGCATGGCCTTTTGCAATTGGGCAAAGCGATTATTGATGGCCAGCTGCAAAGCGAACTTCTCCTGATTGCGCTTGAAGCCGATGGCCTTGATGGGAATCATCGCTTCATACAGCAGTTGATCTTGTTCGTTCAATTTTGCAAATGCCTTCACATCATAGGTATTTTCGAAGGATAAAAGCCCGTCGACGATGTGTGCAAAGCCTTTCAGGCCATAGCCACGGCTACGCTTGATCAACTCCTCCCGGATATTCATATGCGCTAAATTGTCATCTCTAGACAAGGCACGAATGGATTCACTATCGGGGATGGGGTAGAACAGCTGTGCGCCCTCCTTTTTCTTTCCTTCGGTATTGATGTTGACGATAAAGCCATGTCTGGCTGCATCTTGTTGCAACATTTTGTCTTTCACTTGAATGGCGATGTAAAAAAAGTCGGCATCCTGGCTTACGGCGAAGCTCCAACTGGAATCCGCATCTACCGGGGTTAGCTTGTTACGCCATTCGCTTAAATCGCCGTCCACGGTTACGGGAAAAGCGGGTGTTAGCTGATATTCTGTTTTTTTCTGCGCCAACAGACCGGTACAAAGGAAGAGCATGAGGGTACTAAGAATGATTGTTTTCATGTGATTGCTAAGTCTTGTCTTATTTGGACAGTATGCGTTACGAAAAGTTTATCAACTAATCTCCTGCAAAGAAATAAAGAAGAAGTGTAAATAAATGTAAAGTAGGGCGTATCACAGAGAAGTTACATTGCCAGGGCCGGGAATCTTTCCCTATCTTTGTTTGAAGATGTTAGCACCCCTATTATCAACTTATCAACAGGCTTTTGTAGAGGCAGGCTGCGATGAAGCGGGTCGTGGCTGCTTGGCCGGTCCTGTTTTCGCTGCGGCTGTTATTTTTCCGGCCGACTACCATAATGCGGTTCTGAATGATTCGAAGAAATTATCGGAGAAGAAACGGATGGCCCTGCGCCCTATTATCGAGCAGGAAGCCCTAGCCTATGCTGTTGCCAGTGTTTCTGCGGAAGAGATTGATAAAATTAATATCCACAAAGCCTCGTACTTGGCCATGCATCGAGCATTGGATCTATTGCAGGTTAAACCTGAATATTTGATTATCGATGGCAATAAGTTCATTCCCTATGGCGAAACCCCTTATTCCTGCATCGTGAAGGGCGATGGGAAATACCTATCGATTGCTGCGGCGTCTATTTTAGCCAAAACCTACCGTGATGAGTATATGAATGCCCTGGCGGCCGACTTTCCGGATTACGATTGGCTAAGCAATAAAGGCTATCCGACCCTTAAACACCGGGAAGCGGTAATTCGGTTAGGCATAACAGAACATCATAGAAAAACCTTCAGAATTACCGATCCACAATTGACCTTATTCTGAAGGTTTCCCTTTAATGTATGCGCTTTGCGCGATTAATTGTTCTGTTTTACAACAGGCTTGTTTTTATGTTGCTTATAGCCCATCCAAGCGGCAAAAGCCAATCCGATTACTAATACAATAGAAGCAATCAAGGAAATGATGTTGCTGATTCGCATGGAATCCGGTGCGAAAACAAACTCCACTTTATGGTTTCCGCCTGGCAATTGCAAGCCACGCAATAAATAATCCGCACGGATAATAGGTGCTTCTTCGCCATCGATATAAGCCTTCCAGCCCTTATCGTAATAGATTTCCGAGAATACGGCAAACCCTTCAGCAGGTGATGTATATTCGTATTTCAAGGTATCTGGATGGTAAGAAGTCAATGTAATTTCAGCATTCGCTGATTTCGTAACCCCTTTATCGCTAAACTTATTTTTAAAGCCTTCGTTTACAATGGCCACTTTTTTCGGATCGATGGTGCCTAGGGCTTCCATTTCGGCATTATTGCTGTTCACGAAATTTACAGACTCTACAAACCAAGCATTTCCAAGTGCCGAACTGCGGCGTTGGATCTTGTCGGATTTATTGCTCGGGTCTTTGGTAATCACATAACGTACGTTCAACATATCCAATACATCTTCGTTAATGTTGTTGTTGAACTGTTGTTCCAATACTTCTTGGAATCGCATCAGCTTGGCTGCATGGTAGCCACCGATGCTTTTATGGAAATACGATGCACTGGCATCCTGGAACGGACTGGTTGTTAAATCGAATACACGGTAGGAAAGATCTTTATCCATATGGATTAACTGATCTACTTCGCGTTCCGGAATCGGACGATCGTAGGTGCTTTTATCTACAAAAGACTCATTATTCAAATAACGCTTATCTACTGTCCACAGGTCTACTAAGGTAATAACGGCTAATGCAGCGATCAATACGGTTGCGTTGAGTTTTTTCTTTAAGAAAAACCAGACCAAACCCAGGGTTAAGGCCACGATAAAGAAAGAACGCCATGCATCTTTAGAAACTAAGGAAGCACGGTCTTTTAACAAGGCGTTTGCTAACTCGTTGGCCATATTTTGATCTTGCACCATTTGCTGTAGGGCACCAACATATTGCTGATGTTCCGAGGTCCGCAAATCAAGCATACTAGGCATCAAAGCAAAAAGCAAACATACCGCAGCTACTGCTCCACCGGTATATAATACTTTTTTATCAAGGTTCGGGATTTGAGTTCCACGTACCAGCAACTCATTTACCGCCATAACGGCAAGCATAGGAATCAATACCGATGGAATTACCAAGATGGATTCCACGGCTCTGAACTTGTTGTACATCGGGAAATAATCGAAGAACAAATCCGATATTAATGGGAAATGGCGTCCAAACGATAATAAGATAGTCAGCAGGGTTGCTGCAACAATCCACCATTTCAACCGATTATTGACGATAAATAACCCTAGTATAGCTAAGAATACGATGCCAGCACCGAAATACCAAGGTCCGGAAGTAAAGGACTTCTCGCCCCAATAGGTTGGGAAGTAGGATCTGGCTAATTGTAGGGCCTCGCCTTGTGGCGCTCCCACTTTGGTCAGGGCTTTTACGACATTTGAATTTTCATCTAATACCCCTGTAGAGCGACCGCCGTAGGCGTTCGGAATCAGGAAGGTTAAGTTTTCACCTATCCCCTGACTCCAGGCATAGGCGTATTCTTTTTCCAGACCGGAGCCTGATTTCCCAGACTCATCCGTTTTGCTAATATTGGCTTTACCACGGATGGTTTCTTTGGAGTATTCGTAGGTTGGGAATAAGACCGAGGCATTGATTAATACCGCGATTACAACACCTATCAACTGTAGTCCGGTGGCCTGTACAAATTCCTTTACTTTTTTATCCTTGATGGCGTAATACAGTTCAAAGCCTACCAAAACCAGTAAAGCTAGGAAGAGGTAATAGGTCATTTGAATGTGGTTGGCACGAATTTCCAGGGCAAGGAATAAGGCCAATAAGGCGGGTCCCCAGAACTTACTGCCTCTATAACATAAGATTACGGCTCCGATGATAGGTGCCATATAGGCGATGGCATAGGCCTTATTGATGTGGCCGGCCTCGACATAAATGAGGTTATAGGAGGAGAAGGCTATGGCGACGGCACCAAGTGCAGCGAGCCAGGGCCTAATCTTTAAGACGCTAAACAGGAAATAGCCTCCAAGGAGGAATAAAAGCAGCACATCGGATGGTGGCGGAAATACCGCACGGATAGCAGGGCCGATGTGGCTGGTGATGTTGTTGGCATGGTCATACCATATTTGGTAGGTTGGCATCCCCCCGAACATGGAGTTGGTCCATAACGGTGTTTTACCATCCTTTTCCCGATAGTCGAAAATTTCTTTTTGACTTCCTCTTGCTTGCATTACATCGCTTTGCAACAAGGTTTTCCCTTGCCAAACCGGTGTAAAATAAAATACAACTAATAAGAGGAAGATCCCTATAATAGTTAGGTGGGTTGAATTTTCCTTAAACCAATTTTTCATGTACAGTATAGGATTATTAGATATAGCCCCAAAAATATAGAATTGATTTCAAATAATAGACAGGAGATTTGAGTTTTGAGAATTGCACCTTAAAAAACTGCAAAATATGGGCTATTAGCCTTTTTGAATGAGTTCTTTAATGTTTGACAATTCACCAAATAGCACTAATAAGTCGTTTTCACGCAGGACGGTATCAGATTTTGCGATGCCGGAGGCTTCTTTTCTTGTCTTCGAACTTCCATCGTTGTGGGTACTTGTTTCCAACTGTACCGTGGTTAAGACGATGACCTTGTATTTATTGGTTAGATCGGCTTCTTTGAGGGTTTTGCCGATATATTTGCTGGGTACTTTGGTTTCAATGATGCTGTATTTATCCGAGATCTTAAAAGAGTCTACAATATCGATATTGTCGAGGCGCATCGCTAAGCGTTCGGCCGCTTCCTCTTCCGGCATAATGTATTCGTCGATATTCATGGCCTCCAATACGGTTTTCTGCAAGTCAGAAACTACCCTCCCGATGATGCGTTTCACTTTCAACTGCTTCAAGAGGGCCACGGTCAGCAAACTCGCGCCTTCTTCTTCGCCAATAGCCACAATAACGGCATTGCTGTCGCGTAGTGGCAAAGAGCTAACGGCTTCCTTATCGGTGGAATCCAGGCATACGGTATGGGTAATTTTATCTTTGGTTTGTTCTACGATATTCAGGTTTTTATCGGCTGCAATAACTTCATGTCCTAATTCTGTGAGGTGAATAGCTAAGGATCTACCAAAATGTCCGAGTCCGAGTACAATATATTTCATGATTAGAACAGTATTTTTTCCGTTGGATAAATATAACTTTTGTTTTGTGTATTCTTAATAAAGGCTACCAAGAGGGTCAGCATGCCTACGCGTCCGACGAACATGGTCAGCATCAGGATAATCTTACTGGTAGCGGTAAGATTTGCTGTAATCCCTAAGGATAGGCCACAGGTGGTGTAGGCGGAGACCGTTTCAAACAACAAAGGGATCATTTGCTGGTTGGGGTCGGTGAAATTGAGCAGAATAAAGCTGAAGGTGATGGTAAGCACCGACAGTAAAATAATAGCGAAGGACTTGTTCACCGATTCTGACGCAATTTTACGTTTAAAGATCTCGATAGACTCCTTACCGCGGGCTAAGGCCACAATATTCATCAGCGCGATAGCTACGGTTGTGACTTTTACCCCTCCCCCTGTGGATCCCGGGGACACCCCTACCCACATTAGCGTGACCAACATAATTAACGTTGGAATACTGATAAAGTTTAGATCGACACTGTTAAATCCTGCCGATCGGGAGGAATTGGCCATAAAAATGGAGGTTACCCACTCACCGAAAACAGACTTATCATCCATTAAGCTATGATTTCGCTCCAACACAAAGAAGGAAACGGTTGCTAGCACAATCACGATCAGGTTACACAGGACAATAAAGCGTGAATTGAAGGTGAACACCTGCGGCTTATGGCGGAAATTACGCTGCAAGATATACTTATGAATGAGGGCATCGCCCTTGGTTTTAATAAAGGTATAGAAGTTAAAGATGGTTCCGAAGCCTAAGCTACCGATGATAAACATGGAGGAAACGGCCAGCTGAAAATGGTAATTAAAGCGGTAATTTTCATTGGTAACACCGTCTTTGATGATGGTAAACCCAGAGTTACAGAATCCTGAAATGGCATGAAAGGCCGCGAAGAACACGCGTTCACCGAGGCTTTCGAAAAGTTTCGGATCGAGGGAGAAAAAGATCAACAAGCCACCGATAAACTCAAAGAGAAAGGTGATCAGTATGATGGTCATCAGGGTTGATATTACGGAATTGAGTTTATTTTCTCCTAATATTTCGCCAAACATGAGTTGGTTTTTAAAGGAGAAACCACCCGAGAAAAAGTAACCGAAGAATCCGGTAAAGGTCATAATGCCGAGTCCTCCGACTTGAATCAAGGCCATGATGACGGCTTGTCCGAAAAAGGAAAAGTTGGTGGAAATATCGGTTACCGATAGGCCTGTGATACATACGGCACTGGTGGCCATAAAGAAGGCATCCACAAAACTAAGGGGGGCTTCAATGGTGGTTCGGGGCAGCATCAATAAGACGGCACCCAGAATGATCAATCCCAGGAAGGACACCACAAAGAGGATGGTGGGGTTAAAATAAAAATTGTCGAAAAAGAGGCTGCTGCGCGATAATTCCGAAAGGAACATAATGGCAATGCCCATATAGAGCCATTCGTCTTTGGCGAAGGTTTCTAAGAGACCGCCGGAATGCCGCGCCAGGGTGACAATAAGGAAATAACCTGTGATGAAAACGCCTGAATAATGGGAAACATTGATTCTTCGGGCCACCCAAATGGAGGAAACGGTTCTGAAGGCCTCAAATAAAAAGAGGCCATAGTACATGAATACGACAGTTTTCTTGGTTATTTCTGCAAGTTCCGGATCGGTGGTATAGCCGACATGGAATACCATTGTTACGGCACAGATTAAGCTGATGTAAAATAAGACTTGGTCTACCGCCTTGTTATGGTATCGAAAAATAAACTTCAGAAATCGAAATAAAGAATCCATGGGCTACAAACTTAGGCATATCTTGGGAAAAACGCGGTTTCCTTTTCACGTGAAACTAGTCTTGTTTTTCCTCTTCCTTATCTTTTTTCTTTAATATGCCCTTAAAGAAATTACCTGTTTTTTTAATGACGTTCTTCGATCCTTGAATTATATTTTTAGCTTCCTCGGCAGTCCCCATGAGTTTGGCCTCGCGTTCTTTGGAGATTCCTGCAGTTTGTTTGATCCCCTCCAGCAAGCTTTGCCATAGGGTTTTGAAGAAGGTATGTTCCGGCACACGGCGGTAATTGACTTTCCCGATGTGGTACTTCTCATTGGCGTCGGGATTGGAATCATTGATCAGGATCTGATTAACCAAGAAGGATACTACGCCTTTTTTAGATTTCTTGCTATCCGAATCGGGCGCATTGAGGAGGCTAATTTTCAAATGGTCGTAGTCGAATCGGAAATCTCCCCAATTTCGATAATCGTTTGCACTCATATTGAAGTTGATCTTGCGGATATTCCCAGAAGCGATCTCTACATTTAACAATGGCCGTAATATATTATTAAAGGCGGTGGCCTGCATCGGTCCTAAGGAGCCTTTATAGGTATGTGCACCGTCTTTACTCAGCATATTGAAGCCAAATTGAATCTTCAACTGCCCAGCATTCATAATTTTTGCCTGTAGGTCTGCCTTCATGAGGTTATTTTTTACCAGGCTGAGGCTATCGTTTGTAACATTCGTAAGTGTTCCGCGTGCATTATTGAAGGTAATGACCCCTTCTCTATTGAATTTGGCACTATGTTCGCCGTAGAGCACGTCGATGTTATCCACAAAAACCGTATCAATACGGATGAGCTTTTGCACCTTCATGAGTTGCTGATGTGGGGAACTCCCGATTTTAGAGACTGTTTTTTTCGGATATCGCTTATCGTTGTAAAGAGATACCGAACCATTCTTAATCTGCACATGCTGTGCTATGGTCTGCTGATCATCGATCAACTGTTTAAAATTGAGCTTTTCAAACCGCAGGGTATCAAACTTTAAGACCGCCATGGTGACGTTCTGGCCCCGAGTTTTAAAGTAATTGGCCTTACTCATCTTCGGTGCATATTCGACCTTGGTGAGCAGGACATTCTCTTCCTGGGTATTTATTTTCAAGTGATCGAATTTGGCCTGATAGATACCATTGGAGAGGTCGTATTTAAAGCCGGGAACATCGATCTCCACCATTTTAGTGTAGAATAAGCGGGTGGAATCATGCATGGACGTTTCATCTACCAGTACATCGTGAACCTTAATGCCTATACTATCCAACAGGATATCACTGGATTTCCCCTCTTCGATTTTAGAGAATTTAAATTTTACATTATCAATCTTGATATCCCGCACGTTAATGGCACTGAATATATCCTTGATATTATCGTAAAGGGTTTTATTCTTTTTATCAACAATGGTATCATTGTAGGCATGATACTCGGATATCATGTGCACATCCGGCGACTCAAAATCGATAGACTTAATAAAAAGGGTTCTATTTTTGATAACATCCCAGATATTAAACCGGCGGACCTTTAAGGCCTTTAGTTTAATATGATAGCGGCTGTTGGGTGCTAGTTTTTGGTCGACCATTTTCCTGTAAATGGCAGAGTCGGGAATGAGCGCTGCATTTTTCAGGGTTACATTTCCTAGGGCCACATTGAGATCTAAATCATCGTAGATCAACGCATATAAGCCGTTCGTTGAATTTGTAACGACTTCTTTCAGCTTCGTTTCCACGATGGGTTTCCAGTTTCTACTGTAATACCAAGCGACTCCTACTACAAGCAGTACCAGTAGCAAGAAAATCCCTAAAATCCATTTCCAAACAGACTTTCTCATATCATCACATACATGTTTTTGCCATAATTACTCTTAGCAAAAACAATAATATAGAAAATATGTTTATTTAATTCCGATTATTTTCGTTGTTGTAGATGCTGATGTAACTTTCATAGCGTGAGGGTTCAATCTCCCCCTCCTCTACCGCTGTTAAGACGGCACAGCCGGGCTCATTGATATGGCGACAGTTGTGAAACTTACATTGATTTAATAAGGCGCGCATCTCGGGGAAGAAATGAGATAATTCCTGCTTTTCGATATCAACAATGCCTAATTCGCGGATACCAGGGGTATCGATCAGCTTCCCGCCAAAAGGCAGGTCGATCATCTCCGCAAAGGTGGTGGTGTGCTTTCCTTTATCTGACCAGTCTGATATTTCTCCTGTCTTCAAGGCCATCCCCGGAACTATGGCATTTACCAACGTGGATTTCCCTACGCCGGAATGTCCGGATACCAAGCTTATTTTATCCGTTAGCAAGTCCCGTAATTCTTCAATATGATCGCCTTCTAAAGCAGAAACAGCATAACAAGGGTAGCCTAAGTTTTCATAGATCGCCATGTATTCGGCTAGGACTTCCAGCCCTTCCTCCGAAAACAGATCCAGTTTGTTAAAAATCAGAACCGCAGGGATGCTATAGGCTTCTGCTGTTACCAAGAAACGGTCAATAAACCCAGTGGAGGTGGGTGGCGAAGCTAAAGTCACGACTAATAGCGCTTGATCGAGGTTGGCACCGATAATCTGAGTTTGCTTCGATAAGTTGACCGACTTGCGGATGATGTAGTTTTTACGAGGTTCTAACTCGGTAATCAAGCCATTTTGCTGGCCAGGTTCCAATTCAAAATCTACCCAGTCGCCTACCGCTACAGGGTTTGTGCTTTTGATACCGTGCGTACGAAACTTTCCTTTAATCCTACATTCATAGCGATTCCCTTGTTCGTCTACCACTTGATACCAACTCCCTGTAGATTTCGTCACTAAACCACGCATAAAAAATCCCCCATTACCATTATTACTGTGAAATATCTACGCAAAAATGGAAAAAATTTATTAATCTTTGGGTCTATTTGATTTTGTTAACTTTGTTAGACAGCATAAACAATACAATTTTGAAAAAATTATTTCTATTAGATGGGATGGCATTGATCTACCGGGCCTACTTTGCCTTAAGCAAGACCCCTAGATTGACCTCCTACGGATTAAATACCGGTGCCATTATGGGTTTTACCAACACCCTTTTGGATGTATTGAATAATCAAAAACCTAGTCATATAGCTGTTGTATTCGATACTGCAGCACCCACCAATCGTCATATTGAATTTGAACAGTATAAGGCTCACCGGGAGAAAATGCCGGAGGATCTGGCAGCTTCCATTCCTTATATTCATCGCCTAATTGAAGGCTTTAACATCCCCATTATTACCATGGATGGCTATGAGGCCGATGATATTATCGGTACGCTAGCGAAGAAAGGAGAAAAGGAAGGCTATACGGTGTATTGCATGACGCCGGATAAGGATTTTGCGCAGTTGGTTTCGGATAACATCTTTATTTATAAACCGGCCCGTATGGGTAATGGTGCTGAAGTACTGGGCGTTCCTGAAATTCTGGAGAAATGGGAAATCAATAATGTACATGAGGTCATTGATATTTTAGGATTGTGGGGAGATGCTGTTGATAATATCCCTGGAATTCCTGGTGTGGGCGAAAAAACCGCCAAGAAGTTGGTTAAGGAATTTGGATCTATGGAGAACCTGATTCAAAACAGCGATCAGCTAAAAGGGAAATTAAAAGAAAATGTAGAGAATTATGCGGAGCAAGGCTTAATCTCGAAGAAATTGGCGACTATTTTATTGGATGTGCCGATTGATCTTGATGAAAAAGCCCTTGTGTTGGATGATCCGAACCGGGAGCATTTGGAAGCGTTATTTATGGAGTTGGAGTTCCGTACCTTAGGGAAGCGGGTATTTGGGGATGGTTTTTCCGTTGGGGAATCAGCGGTTGCCAAATCGGCTCAAATGGATTTGTTTGCGCCTATGGCTGCGGATGAAGTAGCCCCCTCGCAGCTTGCTCAAGCTTCAGAGCCTGTCGCATTAAATACCATAGCAAATACAACGCATCACTACACTTTGGTAGATACAGTTGAAGCACAGCAAGCCTTAGCGAAACAATTGGCAGGCTTGAGTTCCTTTTGCTTTGATACAGAATCGACTGGTTTGGATGCAATGACGGCAGAATTAGTTGGGATTTCTTTTTCCTTTCAATCCGGCGAAGCGTATTACATTCCGGTTTCTGCCGATCAAACAGCCGCGCAACAAACCGTAGATATCTTCAAACCGGTTTTTGAAGATGCCAACATCATGAAAATTGGTCAGAATATAAAGTATGACTTATTGATTTTAGCGCGTTATGCTGTTAAGATTAAAGGTCCTTTATTTGACACCATGCTTGCGCATTACTTGATCGATCCGGATACGCGCCATAACATGGATATCCTGGCGGAGACCTACTTAAACTATACCCCCGTTTCTATTACAGAACTTATTGGTGCCAAGGGCAAAAACCAAGGGAATATGCGGGATGTGGAACTCGACAAAATTAAGGAGTACGCAGGGGAAGATGCGGATGTGACTTTGCAACTGAAAGAAAAACTAACGCCATTACTAACAGAAACAGCAACGATGAAGTTGGCTGAGGATGTGGAATTCCCCCTAGTCTATGTATTGGCAGCGATTGAACAAAATGGGGTTAAGATTGACGAAGCGACCTTAAAGCAATTTTCTAAAGAAATAGAAAAGGATGTAGCTGAAATGGAAGCCAGCATTTATGAGAAAGCCGGCGTGGTTTTTAATATTGCTTCTCCAAAACAATTAGGAGAGGTTTTATTTGACAAGTTGCAGCTTGATCCGAAGGCTAAGAAAACCAAAACCGGTCAATATAAAACCGGTGAAGATGTGTTATTGGCCTTGGCTTCAAAATCTGATATCGTTCAAGACATCTTGACCTTCCGTCAATTACAGAAATTAAAATCAACCTATGTGGATGCGCTGCCAAGTTTGGTGAACCCAAACACAGGCTTAATCCATACGTCCTATAATCAAGCTGTTGCAGCGACCGGTCGATTAAGCTCGACCAATCCGAACTTACAGAACATCCCTATTCGTACCGAACGAGGACGGGAGGTTCGCAAGGCATTTATCCCAAGACAAGCGGGTTGGGTATTGCTTTCTGCGGATTATTCGCAGATTGAGCTTCGCTTGATGGCTGAATTGAGTCAGGATAAAAATATGTTGGACGCCTTTGAACAAGGTTTAGATATTCACCGGGCGACGGCTGCGAAGGTCTATAATGTGGCCTTGGAGGAGGTAACTTCCGACATGCGCCGCAATGCCAAGGCGGTAAACTTTGGTATTATCTACGGTCAATCGGCTTTTGGCTTGTCGCAAAACCTGGGCATATCTAGAAAAGAAGCCGCTGCCATTATCGATCAATATTTTACACAGTATACCGGCATCCGGAAATATATGGGGGATATCATTGAATTCGCTAAGGAAAAAGGTTATGTGGAAACCATATTGAAGCGTCGTCGCTATTTACGCGACATCAATTCCGCCAATATGACGGTTCGTGGTTTTGCGGAGCGAAATGCGATTAATGCGCCGATACAAGGATCGGCCGCCGATTTAATAAAAATCGCGATGATTAATATCCAAGCGGATATTGAAGCCAACAATTTGACCGGCAAAATGATTATGCAGGTTCATGATGAGTTAGTTTTCGATGTTCCTGAACACGAAGTGGATACCTTTAGGGCCATCATCAGCGAGCGTATGAAGAAAGCAATTCCTTTGCGCGTTCCGATTGAAATTGAAATTGGCGAAGGAAAAAACTGGCTTGAAGCCCATTAATTAGAGTATATGCGATACAGCTTGATCCTTTTATTTACTAGCCTTTGGTTTAGTTTATCTGCACAATCAGAAAAGCCGGTTTATTTTGAACGCGCTGACGATAGCCTGGTTCGTTTCTATTATGATATGAATTATTTTTTGGTGGATAAAAACTGTGAATTCAAAAGTATTGAGCGCCTTGCTGAATTTGAAGCCAAGACGACTAATTTTATTGGGAAGTTCAGCGATTATTATCCTAATGGCCGAAAAATGCTGGAAGGAAATTATCAGGAGGGTAAAAAAGAAGGTTTCTTTCAGGCGTTTCACCCCAATGGCCAAGTAAAATGGACGGTTACTTATCAAGATAATGTGCCTGTCGGCGAATGGAATTACTTTTATCCGGACGGCAAACCTTTAATGCAGGTTCTTTATTTCGAAGGTCGCTCTAAGCTGCAAAGTTATTGGGATCAAATGGGCAACCAGCGCATTAAAGAAGGAACAGGGAATTATGATTTTAAAGTTCCTTACCCGGGATATAATCCATATGGCTATCCGTTTATTAGGTATAAAGGCCGGTTTGAAGATGGATATCCGGAGGGTGTTTGGCAGATTTTCTTTGAAAATGATAAGAAAAGACAGATTGCAGGTCAGGAAGAGTATCGCAATGGCAGACTCGTTGCAGGGGAAGATTTCTATACCGGCGAGCCCTATAAAACGCCGAAATATCCTTTGATTCCGGTGGAAAGTTTTATCCAAGCAGAATCCATTTTGGCGAAAGGTTGTACGTACGATGATTTCTCAGGCTTCTTGGTCTATTTGCGTGATTTCTTTAATAATTCCTTTAATACCTTTCAAGTTGAATCATTGCCTTCGGAAGACTTTAGTGTAATAGTGCAGCTGACAAAGAATGGAGCCGTGAGAAAGGTTGACTTGCAGATTGAATTAGATCCTAACAATCAAGAATTGAGCAAAGCATTAATCTTTGTGGCGAATGCAGTAGAATATTATCAGCCTTCCTTTAAGAATGGGGAATATGTGGCTGATGAAATTAGCATTCATGGCAAGGCCATGCTGACTGCAGAAGGGAAACTCAATTTTCATAGCATTCGTATTGAGCGCCCTGCGGAACAAAATTAAGCAAATCGAAATAGGTCAGACCCATCAGAATATTTATATTTGCGTAAATCAACATGTATGAAATTCCATAAAGAAGGATATACCAGTTTAGCCCTCGTGGTTCTTTTGTTTTTTTTATTAAGCGCAATAGCCCATTATTATGATGGGGGAGCTGGTGTAAAATGGTTGATTTATATTCTGTGCGCGGTACTCTTGCTTGTTGTTTTATTCCTATTCAGAAGCCCCTCCCGTTTGCTTAAACCCAATGATAACGTATTATTGAGTCCGGCAGATGGCAAGATAGTGGCCATGGAAGAAGTGGAGGAGGCGAATCAAGATCGAAGACTAAAAGTCTCTATTTTAACCTCTCCTTTGGATGTGCATAGCTATAGAAGCCCGCTTAGTGGGGAGGTTGTTAGCTTCCAACAAACATCCGGCAATCCATCCCGCCTAATTTTAGTAGCTAAAGACAGCAGCAGAATTGCCATGAACATTGCCAGTGCTTCTGTTCCCGGAAGTACAAGCTATTATATTAAAGAGAAACAATCCATCAAGCAAGGGGAAGAACTTGCCTTCTTGCGATTCGGAGGTCGATTAGATCTATTTTTACCACCGACAGCCCTAGCAAACGTAAAAGTTGGCGACCAGGTTGCCGCCGGAACTACGGTACTTGCCAAGCTTACATCCTAAAGACATCAACAAAACTGCGTGCAATTATGAATTTTCGCACCCTCATTTTGGTTATTAGTTTAGTTTTTTCCTTGCTTCTAGCAGGTATGAACTATTATTACGAACGCCATTTACCCACCCTTATCTTTATCAGTGTTATAGGTTTTGTGCTTTCTTTTTCGCTCTTAAACTATGTGTTTCAAAAGTTTGTGTACGAAAGAATTAAAGCGGTATACAAGCTTATCCATAATTTAAAGCTTGGAAAAGAATTAAAAGACGCCTTAGGAGATCATAAGTCGGATGACCCCATTGGTGATGCTGAACGCGAGGTTCGCGATTGGGCCAAACAAAAAACGACGGAGATCAATCAATTAAAAGCCCAGGAAAAGTTTAGAAAGGAGTTCCTTTCCAATATCTCGCATGAGTTTAAGACGCCCTTATTTGCTATTCAGGGTTATATTGAAACCTTGCAGGATGGCATGATTGAGGAAAATCCGGAAATGGCCGCTTCTTTTTTGAAAAAAGCTTCCCGTAATCTGGATCGTTTAAGCTACCTCATTCACGATTTGGATGAAATAGCTAAGTTAGAATCTGGACAAATTGTCTTAAACAAAGAAAAATTTGATATCCAAACCTTGGTTAAAGAAACAATTGACGATTTAGAGGATAAAGCAAATACCGCTAATATAAAACTCAATTTTAATACAAAAGGGAATAACCCGATATATGTACGTGGAGATCGAAAAAAAATCCAACAGGTGCTGGTCAACTTAATTGACAACTCCATTAAGTATGGGAATCGAGGTGGTCAGACCCAAATCAAGACCATCCCCTTAATCGATCAGATTCTAATTGAAATTACCGACAATGGTCAAGGCATTGAAGAAAAGAACCTTCCCCGTGTTTTTGAGCGCTTTTTTAGAGCGGACAAAAGCCGTTCTCGGGAAGTTGGAGGCTCTGGATTAGGCCTCGCCATTGTAAAACATATAATCGAAGCCCATCAACAAAATGTACATGTTAGAAGCACTGAAGGCATTGGCACAACCTTCTCATTTACCATTGAAAAAGCCTAATAAGTGACTGTAATACAAAACTTAACATTAACTTAACATTAAGTCCATATTTTTGCGCTACTAAAATTAAAAGTATATGTCTTTGAACAGCATTTTTCAGTATTTTGTCCCTAAGGACAAAAAATTCTTTCCTTTATTTGAGCAAGCAGGCTCGAATTTAATCGACATGGCTAAGCTATTGAAGGAAAGTGTTCATACCTCTGACCTGCAATTAAGAAAAAATAACTCTAAATTGTTAGAAGATTTGGAACATAAAGGGGATAACCTAACCCACCAGATCCATTTAGAACTTGGAAAAAACTTTATTACGCCATTTGATCGCGAAGATATTCACGCCTTAGCAAGCTCTTTAGATGATGTTGCTGACTTTATCCATGGTGCCTCAAACCGTATGGAATTATATAAAGTAACAGAGCCTAGCGAAGCGATGAAAGAAATTTCGAGCTTAATCTTGGAAGCAACCGAACATGTTGCTAAAGCATTATTTGAATTAAAAGATTTGAAAAACATTCGTAACATCACCGATTCTTGTGTAAGAATCAACAGCGTGGAAAATAAAGCGGATTATATTTTCGACAAAGCCGTAGCTGAATTATTCGAATATGAAAAAGACGCGATTAACCTTATCAAAAACAAAGAGGTACTATCGGCTATGGAAGATGCAACGGATAAATGTGAAGATGTTGCCAATGTATTAGAAAGTATACTTGTTAAGAACGCGTAAGGATTTACCGTTCGCTTAAAACATCATCAATATATGCTTACAGTTTCAACATTATTAATTGTTGTGGTCGTTTTGGCCATCGCCTTTGATTATATCAACGGCTTCCACGATGCGGCCAACTCAATTGCAACAATTGTATCTACGAAGGTGCTTACGCCATTTATGGCGGTTTTATGGGCAGCCCTATTTAACTTCGTAGCCTATTTCGTATTCACCGACCATAAGGTGGCAAATACCATTGCCAAAACGGTTATTGAACAATATATTACATTGGAAGTTATTTTTGCCGGTTTAGTGGCCGCAATCTGCTGGAACCTATTTACCTGGTATTACGGCATTCCATCCAGTTCCAGTCACACCTTAATCGGTGGTTTTGCAGGTTCAGGTATGGCATATGCGCTTTTCTTAGGGGCAAATCCATTAGAGGCAATTAACTTAAATGCGACATTAAAGATTCTTTCTTTTATCGTATTGGCTCCTATCATCGGAATGACGATTGCTATTATTATCACATTAATCATTATTAATATCTGCAAAAAGGCAAGACCAAGTATCGCCGAGCGCTGGTTTAAAATCTTACAATTAATTTCATCTGCCGCATTAAGTTTTGCCCATGGTGGAAATGATGCCCAAAAGGTAATGGGTATTATTGCTACCGCTTTAATTGCAGAAAATGTAATTCAGAATTTTGAGCAGATGCCTGAATGGGTGCCTTTAGCGTGTTATGCGGCCATAGCTGCGGGTACCATGAGTGGGGGTTGGAAGATTGTAAAGACAATGGGTACCAAGATTACTAAAGTTACGCCTTTAGAGGGTGTCAGTGCAGAAACTGCAGGGGCATTAACCTTAGGCATTACAGAACACTTCGGTATTCCAGCATCTACAACGCATACCATTACCGGTTCTATTATCGGTGTTGGTGTAGTAAAAAGAGTATCAGCCGTTCGCTGGGGAGTTACCATTAGTTTACTGTGGGCTTGGATTCTGACCATTCCAGTGAGCGCAATTTTAGGAGGCCTTACTTTAGCCGTTATTCATTATATCCTGTAGTAAATTCCTATAGGGCATTGTATTTTATTGTTATATAATAAAGAATTGATAAAAAATTTGCGTTATCAGCAGATAATAATTATTTTTACGCGTCAATACGAGGGCTTTAAATAAATAAAAGCCGCGTTTTAATCGCTTAACATTTTTTGGCATCGTTATTGTTAAGTTATGTTAAATTGATTTTTTTGAACAACTAGAAACAATTAAAAATTTTAATAACCTTAAAAAAAAAGAGTATGAACTATTCTACAATTAAAAAAACAGCTGTTGCAGCTTCTTTAGTAGCCGCTTTAGGTTTCGCTGAAACTGCACAAGCACAAACCCCAACTGTATTTGGTGGTAGATCACAATACAGAACTTGGTCAATTGGTGTTCAAGGTGGTATCACTACTCCTAACACTATTTTGGGAGGTTCCAATGCTTTTGGTCAAAAAGTTGGTTACTTCCAAAATAAAGTTGGTGAGTACTATGGTTTAACTATCCGTAAACAATTCTCTCACCTATTCGGTTTAGAATTAGAAGGAAACCGTGGTCGTATCAAAACTTACAACCATGACTTAGCGCAAAACGGTGGTATTGAAAACAGTTTATTAGCAAAATCTGCTGAAACTTCAGTTAACTGGGCTGGTAGCTTAAATGGTGTTTTCCAATTAGGAACTATCGACTTCATGAGAAGAGAAAATGCAGTTAATTTCTATGCAAAAGTTGGTTTAGGTGTTATGGCTCATAACCCAGTTCAATTTGCTAACAATGACTTCACTGGAACAGAAGTGTTCAACAATGAAGGAAAATGGGGTGATGAAGTTTTCGGGGATCGTGAAGCTGTAGGGGATCGCGACAACCGTTTAACTGGATATGTACCTGTTGGTGTTGGTGTTAAATTCAAATTATCTGAAGTTGTTGCACTGAACTTAGGTTACACGATGAACTTCACTGATGATAACTTATTATACGGACCAGCTAGACAAGATGCTAAAGGGAAATTTGCTAACTTATATGGTGGTTTAGAATTCACTTTAGGTTCTCGTGATAAAGAAAGTTTAACTTTCACTAACCCAGTTGCTACGTTATATGATGAGTTGAAAGACCCTTCATTACGTAACGAAGTTGAAGCTTTAAAACAACGTGTATCTACTTTAGAAGGTACTGTTGATCAATTAAGCAAAGACTCTGATGGTGACGGTGTATCTGATAAATTCGATAAATGTCCTGGAACTCCTGCTGGTACAGTAGTTGATGGTTCTGGATGTCCAATCAAATTCCCAGAGCAACAACAATTAACTGAGACTGGTTCTGGATACTTTGCTCCAATTCAATTCGAATTCGATAGCTCTGTATTAAAAACTGAATCTTACGCTACTTTAGATAAATTAGCAAAAGACTTACGTGATAGCAATGGTACAGTAGCATTAGATGGTTATGCATCTGCTGAAGGTACTGAAGCTTACAACATGAACTTGTCTAAAGACCGTGCTAATGCAGTAAAACAATACCTAGTTAACGCTGGAGTATCTGCATCAAGCATCTCTGCTACAGGATACGGAGAAGCTAACCCAATTGCTTCTAACGATACTGAAGAAGGTCGCGTTCAAAACCGTCGTGTTGAGATCAAAAGATAATTGTTATTAACAATTATTCACAATACGGAAGCCGGTCCTTTTGGACCGGCTTTCCTATTTTACACACACTTAACAAATATTCCTTTACCTTTGCGCAGAGTTAAAGTCTAATAAGTGTGGATATGTTGATAAGATTATGGAATTAAAAAGTTTAAAAAACATTATTTTCAACATAGAATTTTGGAAATTGGTTGAATAAAAAAGAGAGAGGAGCATAATGGAAGAAGATTTTGAATTTGGATCACCAGAAGAACAAAAAGTTTCTGTAGATCGTTATGAGGAAATGCTGCGCAATGAGGATCAATATTTCTTTGACAGCAAGGCCTTCGAAAGCATCATCGACTATTATATCAGCAAAAATGACCCCATCAAAGCTCTTCAAGTTGTTGACTTTGCTGCTGCCCAACACCCTTTTGAGACCAGCTTTATGCTGAAGAAAGCGCAATTGTTGGCCAGCACACTTCAATACGAGCAAGCTCTTGAAGCCCTGGCTAAGGCAGAAATGCTTGAACCATCTGAAGGTGACATTTACCTTATCAAGGGTACAATTTTATCTTCCCTGCAAGAGCATAGCTTAGCGGAGGAGAATTTCTTTAAGGCTTTGGAGCTAACCGATAGCCCTGATGAGGTATATTATCAAATCGCTGGCCTGTATCAAATCCAAGGAGCTTATCAAAAAGCGATTGACTATTTGCAGAAATGCTTGAAGTTAAATCAGGAAAATCAAGATGCGCTGTACGAGATTGCATTTTGCTATGATGTATTAGAGCTTCAAGAAGAAAGCGTGGCCTTCTATCTAAAATATATCGACTCAGATCCTTATTCATTTACGGCTTGGTATAATCTAGGTAATGCATACCATAAGCTTGAGCAATTCGATGCGGCAATTGATGCTTACGATTATTCGATCTTAATTAAAGACACCTTCTCATCAGCTTATTTTAACAAGGGGAATGCCTTGGTTAATCTGGATCGGTATTCAGAAGCTATTGAAGTTTATAAACAAACATTCGAATACGAACCACCAACGGCCGACACCTATTGTGCAATTGGCGAATGCTATGAGAAATTAGAGCAGATGGATGAGGCTCGTCAATACTATAAAAAGGCGGTTAAACTGGATGCCAATCAGAGCGATGCTTGGTTTGGTATAGGTGTAACTTTAGATTTTGAGGAACGATACTTCGAATCCTTACACTTCTATAAAAAAGCCCTAGAAATAGATGATGAAAATCCGGATTATTGGTTTGCAATTGCGGATGCCCGTTATAAGTTAAAACAATTTGACGAATCCTTAGAGGCCTACAGCAAGGTTGTCGAACTAAACAGTACCGATATAGAAGCTTGGTTAGACTATTCATCCTTGCTATATGAACAAGCCAAATTGCAAGAAGCGATTGAAGTGATATCGGAAGCCATCAAATGCAATCCTGATGAGGCCCTATTGTATTACCGTTTAGTAGCATATCTATTTGCTGCAGGTCAATACAATGAAGCCCTGAACTTCCTGGAGCTTGCGTTGGACAGTAATCCAGACAAACATCATATCTTGTTTGAATACCTTCCTCAATTACAGGGCAACAAGATTATTATTGATATTATTAAGAAGTTTACGGAGAAATAATGAGGAAATTAGGCCTGATTGGGTATCCACTTGGACACTCTTTTTCCAAAAAGTATTACCAAGATAAATTTATTAAAGAATACATAGTGGGTATAGATTACGATCTATACCCTTTACCTCAAATCGAGGATTTCAGCGATATCATTCAAGATCCTGCCTTTTATGGAGTCAATGTAACGATTCCTTATAAGCAAAGTGTTATTCCATTTCTAGATGAGCTCTCTCCGGAAGCAGAAAGCATAGGCGCAGTTAACTGCATTCGAATAGAACAAAAGGACGCCAAGCCCTACCTTATCGGATTCAATACTGACGTCCTCGGTTTTAAGAATTCCTTACAACCTCTTTTGAAATCGCATCATCAAAAGGCCCTCATTTTCGGCAATGGCGGTGCCACAAAAGCAGTTTGCTATGCCTTGGATAAACTCGGCATCGCCTATCAAATTGTGAGCAGAACAAAGACTGCGGATACAATTAATTATGATGAACTCACCATCGACCTGATTCGGGAAAACAAGCTCTTGATTAATTGCTCGCCCGTAGGTACGGCTCCTCAGGTGGATGCCTGCCCTAATCTTCCTTACGAAGGTATTACTGCCGATCACCTCCTTTACGATCTAATCTATAATCCTGCAGAAACCCTATTCCTTAAAAAAGGAAAAGAACGTGGAGCAAGCATCAAAAACGGATTAGAAATGTTAGTATTACAAGCGGAAAAAAATTGGGAAATCTGGAACCAGTAAAATATAGCTTTATTTTGGCTTTCATCCTGCTTATCACAAGTTGCGGGCAAGCTGATTATAGTCCTAAACCCCGCGGATATTTCCGCATTAATTTTCCGGAAAAGTCCTATCATCAAATACCCAATGGCTGTCCATTTCAGTTTGAAATCCCCGATTATGCAAGCTATAATGATGAGGGCATCAATCAGCAGCATCCTTGCTGGAAAAACATAGACTTCCCGGCATTTAATGCACGACTACACCTGAGTTATTTCCCCATCAGCAAAGAAAGCACACTCGCACAACTTACGGAAGATGCCAGAACTTTTGCTTTTAAGCATAGCACGAAAGCAACGGCTATCGATCAAAGCAAAATCAGCATCCCCGAACACAAGGTTCATGGTCTCCAATATATCATAGGTGGAAATACCGCTTCGAATTACCAATTCTACCTGACCGATAGCAGCAAACATTACTTAAGAGGGGCACTCTATTTTAATGAGAAACCACAGCTCGATTCGATCCAACCGGTTCTCGAATTTATAAAAGCCGATATAAAACAGCTTATCCATAGTTTGGAATGGAAATAATTTCTATTTTTGACTATGCTACATATTCAAAGTTTTGTCTTCAATCCGTATCAGGAAAATAGTTATATCATTTATGACGATTACAAAAACTGCATCATCATTGATCCAGGTATGCACCATTATAAGGAAGAAGAAGCTCTATCTGCCTATATCCAAAGCGAAGGATTAACCCCTATTTCCTTAATCAATACCCATGGCCATATCGACCATGTATTAGGCAATAAATATGTAGCCGACACCTATAATCTCATTCCTCAATTTCACGAAAAAGAACTTCCTTTGGTCGTACAGGTTCAGAATTATGCGCCACAGATGGGTATTCGTTATGAGCCATCGCCCATTCCGGAGACCTTCCTAAGTGAAGGTGATAAGATTCAGATCGGAGACGATAAACTTGAGTTAATCTTAGCTCCCGGACATTCTCCTGGCCATTTATGCTTGTATAGCGAGAAGTATAAATTCCTTATTGGTGGCGATGTACTATTTAAAAACAGCATAGGCCGAACTGATCTTCCTGGTGGAAACCATCAGCAATTGCTGGATAGCATTGCGACCAAAATTTATAGCCTTCCAGAAGATACGGTAGTATATCCTGGACATGGCCCAACCACGACTATTCGAGAAGAAAAGCAAAACAATCCGTTCATTAGAGCCTAAGTAAATGAGGTTAGCACTTTTTTTCGCCAAGCGCTATTTGTTTTCCAAGAAATCAGTAAACGCCATAAACATTATCTCCTCGATAAGCGTTATCGGTGTACTTGTGAGTACTGCAGCCTTGGTTATCGTTTTAACGTTTTATAATGGCTTAGAAAAGTTCATCCTCTCTCAATACAGCATCTTCTCCCCTGAATTACGCATTGAGCCTGGCACAGGGAAAGTCTTTTCAACCCAGAATGAAACCTTCAAGGCTTTACGGAAACACCCAAAAATAAAGTCCTATACCGAAGTTCTAGAAGATAAGATCTTAGCGGAATATAATCATCAGCAATTTATTGGGCGATTAAAAGGGATTGAGCCTGAAAGCATCCATACCCATGCTTCTCAGGAGATGTTATTTGCGGGCAAATTGGAAGTGGAAATGGATAGTGTTAATTACGCTATTTTAGGGGCGCAGGTGCAAGCCAATTTGCAAGTGCCACTACAAGGCTTCGACAACTTCTTGAGCTTAAATATCCCCGATAAAAACGCACCAGCAAGCAGCATCAATCCGCTCGACGATATTCGTACGCGAAAGATTCCTTCCAGTGCTATTCTTAAATTTCAACCGGGCTTTGACGACCTCATATTAGTACCCATAGACTTTGCCAAAGACTTATTAAATGAATATGATGCCATTTCAGCCATTGAACTCTTTGGCGAAAACGATAATTCAAAAACGCTTCAGAAGGATATCCAAGAATTAGTAGGAAATGATTACCTCGTCAAAAACCGCGAGCAGCAAAATCCTACTTTATACAAAACAGTACGCTCAGAAAAGTGGATCGTATTCTTTATTGTCACCATCATTGGCATCATCGCTATTTTCAATATTATTGGATCCTTGACCATGCTTGTTATCGATAAGAAACAAGATATGGTGGTATTGAAAAGCTTAGGTGCGAACAAAAGCTTAATTCAACACATCTTCTTTTACCAAGGCGTACTAATCGCGCTCATAGGAAGTCTTGTAGGCGGGGTGCTCGGTCTCCTCTTCTGCATGTTGCAGGAACGCTATGGTTTCATTCAAACCAACGAAGGGTCGTTATTTGATGCTTACCCGGTAGACATTCGCTATACCGACTTTATCATTATTTTCCTAACCGTTATGCTGGTTTCTACCATCGTATCCTACGTGGCATCAAAATTAAGTATTAAGGGATTCGATAAGGTTGAGGTGCTAGATTCCAACTAGTATTTCAGGCGTTCGCGGCTATAATCACCACGCTTAATTTGATTGATCAACTGTCCCCATGCAAATGGATTAAGCAATGGGTTGGCAAAATTCTGGTTGATTGCCTTATTGGACATGTTAATATGACGCTGGAAGTTATTATACGCTTGAATTTCTTCTGCACTACGCGGAACAATCTTCGACAATGAAGCCAAAGCTTGCGGTGATAGATTACGCTTAGCCGATAAAATATCGTCATTACCCACATTTAAGGCTAAGAATTCCCGATTAAACTCTTCAATACTTGCCCAGGGCAGGGGTCGCCCGATGGTAACCACGGGTAATTCTTCCACCAAAGGCGTCAGTTCCACCTTGGTGCTATATTTATCGCCAGACACTTTAGGAATAGTAATCTGAATAGTGGCATATCCAATAGAGGATAGTTCAATCACATCACCGGCATGAACAACGAAAGAAAAATAGCCCTCATGGTTAGCTGAATAGGTATCATTGCCATAACTTGAATTCCGCAGCGTAACATAAGGTACAGCCACATCGGTATCCGCGGCAACAATGTAGCCTGAAAATTGGATAATATGTTTCTCCTGCGCATAACCGAACAAGGCTAGACACAACAATAAAGGAAGACATATAAATTTCAGGTATCTTTTCATTACCCACAAAACTACTGAAATCACAGTATAGACGCTGTTAAATTGTGTTAACAATCGTTATCAAATTTATTACAATTGGTTTGGAGTAATGGCATTAGGGTCATTGATATCCGTCAGGTTGATAGCTTCTACAGAAACGATCTCTGGAACAGCCTTTTTAATAGCCTGTTCTAGTCCAGCTTTGAAAGTCATGATACTCATGGAGCAACTGGCGCATGTGCCCAACAATTTAAGTTTTACAACATTGTCTGGCGTAATTTCTTCGATAGAAACGTTTCCCCCGTCAGTTTCCAAATATGGTCTGATAGAATCCAATGCCTGCTCTACTCTCTCTAATAAGGTCATTTTAATATCGATAATTTATAATAAACGTAAATATAGTTATTTTTTAATAAATCACTCGGACGCGCATGACAATTCAACATTTTGCTGACTTTTGTTCCCAGGCTCGTTAAAGATTGTTAAAAGCATGATAACAAAGCTTCTTGAATGTGGATTTCCGTTATTTTAGCGGGGAATTTTAATTGAAAATTAGTTTTAATTGACGTATCTTTGTGGGATGTTTTTAAAGAATCATGTATTTAGCCTAATTGTCGGCGTATCGTTGCTTTTCTTCTTTGGAAGTTGTAAGAGTAAATTCGAAAAATTACGCGCCAGCAATAATATACAGATGAAGTACCAGGAGGCCATCAAGTACTACGAAAAAGGGAAGTATGCGAAAGCCTTAACTTTATTTGAAGACCTATTATCGCGCTATCGGGGAACTGCGGATGCAGAAGATCTAGCCTATTATACGGCCTATGCCAGTTATCGTTTAAAAGACTATATTTCTGCACGTTTTCACTTTAAACAGTTTGCGCAGAACTATCCAAATAGCCAACGTGCTGAAGAGTGTAGGTTTATGACGGCTTATTGTTTCTACCTAGATTCGCCTCGATCGAACTTAGATCAAGAGAATACAAGAAAAGCAATTGATGAATTACAGTTATTTGTCAATCTATATCCGGAGTCTGAACGCGCCAAGGAAGCTTCTGATCTTATCCAGAATTTACGAGATAAATTAGAGAAAAAAGCATTCGATAATGCCAAGCTATATTATAACATGGGATTACCGGATGATTACCGTGCCGCAGTTATTGCATTAGAGAATGTGTTAAAGCAATATCCGGACACCAAACATGCTGAAGATATCGAATATTTACTGATTAAATCGCAGTATCTATTCGCCGATAATAGTTATGCGCACCGCCAAGAAGAACGTTTCAACCAAATGTTGGATTATTATGAAACCTTCTCGGAACATTTCCCAGAAAGTAAATACAGAAACGAGCTTACCGGCTTACGCTCGAGCGCAGAAAAGAAAATTGCTTTCGCCATTAAACGCGTAGAAGAAGATAAAAAACTACGTAAGCAACAAGAAGAAGAGTTAGGAATCTCGACATCCATTTCCGGACAAACTGAAAAAACGGAAACGGAAGAAAGCACGAAAAACAAGTAATCATTTGCACATTATATTTTTTGATATATGAACCAGAATAAAAATTCAATTCCAAACAGCACCGTAACTCGTGATTTAAGAGAGTTGGACAAAGGTACGGACAACATTTACGAGTCTATCGTTGTAATCAGCAAAAGAGCGAACCAGATTTCGGTAGACGTGAAAGATGAATTGAACCAAAAGCTATCTGAATTTGCAAGCAGCAACGACAACTTAGAGGAAGTTTTTGAAAACCGTGAGCAAATTGAGATCTCTAAACATTACGAGCGTCTACCAAAACCCTCTTTGGTGGCTGTTGATGAGTTTTTACACGATAAGATTTACTTTAGAAATCCTTCTAAAGAGCAAGACTAATTCTCGTATTGGATGTCCTTGCAAGGCAAATATATTGTAATTGGTATAAGCGGCAGCATTGCCGCTTATAAAATTGCAAGTTTAATTCGTTTGCTGCGTAAAGAGCAAGCTTCTGTACAGATCATAATGACCGAAGAGGCCACTCAATTCATCACTCCTCTCACGCTTTCCACGCTTTCCAACAACCCCGTTTTTGTAGATTACTACCAAGAGAAAACAGGGGAATGGAATAACCATGTCCTTATTGCCGAACAAGCCGATCTTATCCTGATTGCACCAGCCACAGCCAACACTTTGGCAAAATGCGCGTTAGGATTATGTGATAACCTTTTATTGGCGGTTTATCTTTCCGCTAAAGGACCAGTAAGTTTTGCGCCGGCCATGGATTTAGACATGTGGAAGCATCCAGCAGTTCAACACAATATCCAGCTATTAACGTCATTTGGCCATACCATTATTCCTCCTGGAAATGGCGAGCTTGCCAGTGGATTAGTAGGGGAAGGCCGCTTGGCTGAACCCGAAGAAATCTTAGCATTTATTCAGCAACAACTCATCGCAAATAAACCTTTAGCAGGCAAGAAAGCACTGGTTAGTGCAGGTCCCACATACGAGGCTATCGATCCTGTACGTTTTATTGGCAATCATTCCAGCGGTAAAATGGGTTACGCCATTGCGAAGCAACTCCAGGAATTAGGTGCAGCAGTAACCTTAGTGTCAGGTCCCACCGCATTAACAGCGGCTCCAGGCATACAGCGCATTGATGTACAATCCGCTGAAGAGATGTTTCAGGCTTGTCAATCCCACTTCTCAGCAGCTGATATTACCGTAATGAGTGCTGCCGTTGCCGATTATACCCCGGTGGAAGTAGCAGATCAAAAGATTAAGAAAAAAGCAGAAGACTTTAGCATAACCCTTAAAAAAACAACCGACATCTTGGCGAATCTGGGGCAACAAAAACAGCCTAATCAAACCCTAGTAGGTTTTGCATTAGAAACCAATAATGAATTGGAGCACGCCAAAGATAAGCTTACGCGTAAAAACCTTGATTTCATTGTACTCAACTCGATGCAAGATCCAGGTGCTGGCTTTGCACACAACACCAATAAGATTACTGTTGTGCGTAAAACAGGTAAAATAACCACCTACGACCTTAAATCAAAAGAAGAGGTAGCTAAAGACATCTGTGCACTCATCGTTCAAGAGCAAGCCCGTAAATAGCCTTATAGATTGGCTATTCTAACTTCCCGCGGATAATAATTATTAATCCGGTTTCCTAATACCTTTATCCATCCAATCGGCAGCTTTTTATATTGAATAAGGCACCATCCTTTCGCTATACCATCAAATAATTCAATCGGTAAAGCTTCTTTTCGTAAATAGTCCTGTGCTAGATCCAGGTTCAATTCCACTGCACTTAACCTGTGATCGAGGTGTACACTCAAAGCAAGATCATGGTTGGGCAGTAATTCTTTCCCTAACCATTTTCCGACAGTCGTACCTGCGTCTTTTAAATAGAGCACCTGTTGAAATGCTTTAATCGCCAACTCATGTTCCTTCGCACAGATATGAACGGTATCCTGATGCATAAGGCTTGCAAATTGGGAATAATCCTTCACCCATCCTTTTAAAGCATCTTTAGGCAAGGCTACTTTCTCTACTTTCAATTTCTTCAAAGAAAAGGAGGGCTGTACATCACGAACCTTCAACACTCCTACAAAAAATCCCTCACCTTGAACCAAGTGAGGGTAAAAACGGTATCCCGATGCCTTATACTTTTTAGAAGTAGTATGTTCCATTCCCCATGTGGAGTCACAAGGGATTTGCACAGATTCCATATGATATTCATCAATTAACCAATCTAACATAGCTTCGTTTTCTTCCTCAGAATAGGAACAGGTGGAATAGATTAAATAACCATTGGTTTTTAAGGAGGGCATCATTTCCGAGAGAATGCGCTGCTGCCGTTCTCTACAAAGCTTAACATTCGCTTCCGACCACTCATCAATAGCATCTTCATCTTTCCGAAACATCCCTGATCCTGAGCAGGGCGCATCCACCAAAGCCAAATCAAAAAAACCTGGCAGCCGCCGAAAGGCAGAAGGATCGTTATTACTGACCACAGTATTGGCAGTTCCCCATCGGGTAAGATTTTCCAGCAGGATAATGGAACGGCTTTTTATAATCTCATTGGCTAATAACAAACTCTCTGGATGCAAGGTACTATTCAATAAGGTAGACTTACCACCAGGAGCAGCACACAAGTCTAAAGCCATCAGAGGCTCTTTATTAAGACCTAAACTTTGAATAATATGCCCCACAAACATCGAAGAGGCTTCCTGCACATAATATGCACCAGCATGAAATAAGGGATCTAAGGTAAACTGTGGACGATTTGCCAGATAGTAGCCTTCCGAACTCCAAGGTACAGCATCTGCCAAATAAAAATCGAGCTCCACTGGCTTAAAAGGGTTTAATCGGATGGAAGTGATAGCCTGCCCTGGTTCATGTGCTTTAATAAAAGCTTCTTTGTTAAATAAGGGATTCGCACCTAATCGTTTCACTAAGGAATTTGGAAGAAAATTACTCATGCTTTGCTGATTAATCTGCGTAAATTTACGGAATTATCATTTTTTTTGGATAACAATGAAAGAATTTAAGAAATATTACATTATACCAGCCAGCCCGGAAGAGCTATACCGTGCATTAACAACCGAAATAACCATCCGTTTATGGACTGGTGACCTAGTTGAAATCGACCCAAGACCTGAAGGTGAATTTTCTTTATGGGATGGCGCCATCCAAGGAAAATTCCTTGAACTAGAACCCTATTCAAAGATTGTTCAGCAATGGTACTTTGGCGAACAAGAAGAAGCATCCATCGTTACCCTTAAATTACATGTACACAAAAAAGGAACTTCTTTCGAGGTAAAGCAAACAAACATTCCAGAGGAAGACTACAATGACATGGTTGATGGGTGGAATGATACTTATATCGCATCTCTTTTGGAGTTTTACGAAGAAGACGAGGAGTAGATAGAATTTAGTTTTGAGTACTGCGTGGTTAGTACTTATACTTAGGTGACCCAAGCAATTTTTTAAAGTTTCGACCTCTTTGTACGCCGTTTTGGCATGAATAAGGACTATATTTACCCAATCTAAAAATTCTATCAAAACCAAAAAAGCCCATGATCAATGATCACGGGCTTTTCGTATAAAAATAGGCGCCGACCTACTCTCCCACCTGTTACGGCAATACCATCGGCTCTGGCGGGCTTAACTTCTCTGTTCGGAATGGGAAGAGGTGGACACCGCCGATATAGGCACCTGAATATCTTTTTAAGATCATTAACAATAGATAGAGCTAGCAGAACCATACAGTTCTCAAATCGCATATCTACTATCTAATCATCTAGATATTGACATGTTATTGGAAGAAAAGATTCAAAAAGAGAGAGGACAACAGAACTATCCGCATTGGAAAGCTTCGGGCTATTAGTATCACTTGGCTTTGGTCTTTCAACCTTTACACCTATG
>NZ_WSQA01000013.1 GCF_009768885.1 Sphingobacterium humi | reverse complement strand
AAAAGGACAATATACGCTCATTTAGTAACACAGATAGGATACCTTGCCAGTAATTAACCGAATTCTTCAATTGAACACGAATGGAGAAGGATTTTTTATGCCAAAATATTTATTTAGGACAGTACTGATATTTCAAGGCTTGAAAATGTTGGCCTTAAATTAAATATTCAAAAAATTAACATTGACGACTTTTTGGATAAGGTTTTAGAATCCATAAAAATGGCTTATCCAAATGTTGAAATCTTACATGATCGATCGTCTTTTAATACAATTGTTCGAGCAGATGCACTACGGATTGAACAGGTTATAAATAATTATATTTCTAATGCAGTAAAATATACGCCGAATTGCAATGAAATAATACTGAAAACTTTTGTTGACGGGAATAATTACCGGCTTGAGGTTTCCGATAATGGAGTTGGTATTCCTCACTATCAAATCCCCCTTGTTTTTGATAAATTTTACCGAGTTGAAGAAAATTCTTCCAGGTTTCAAGGACTAGGGTTGGGGCTTCATATTTGTAAAGAAATAATTCAACAACATGGAGGTGAATGTGGAGCATCTAGTGTATTAGGAAAAGGTTCCACGTTTTATTTTACTCTACCAATTCTATCATAATGGCACATAAAGTTCTAAAGAATCTACAACTAGGTTTTGGCTTTTCTATGTTGGTTTTAATATCCTCTGCATTAGCTATGTACATCTCTCTGCAAAGACAGCGGGCGAATAAGGAGGTGGTTGATCAGACCAGTGCAAATATTACAGCAGCTCAGCTGGTTTTAATCGATCTGCAGAATGCCGAAACAGGCCAGAGAGGATTCTTACTTACAGGTCAAGATAAGTTTCTAGAACCTTTTCAAATAAGCAAAATTTCATTGCCGAAACATATTGATGATTTATTGCACTCAGATTTAAAGAGTGTTCAAGGCCAAGAAGTAGAAAAGTTGGCAATTTTTGCCACAAGAAGGATGGCAATTCTTGAGGATTTAATAAAAGATAGGAAAATTTTACAACAACCTTCCCAAGATATGCTTGATGAAGGTAAAAAGCTAATGGACTCCTGCAGGACCATAATTCATAATATTCGAGTTGATCAGGAAGAAAGATTGGAAGTACAATCTCAAAAACTAGATTATGCTTCCTGGTTAACTTCATTATTAATTGGTATTGCTTCTTTTGCTTCATTAATAATTACATCATTGTTCTTTTGGAAGCTTCGATCCGATTATTCACAACGCATAAAGCTACAAGAAGAATTAGTGGCTAAAGAAAAGGAAATGAAAATGCGATTAAATCTCATTCGAGGTATTGCAGAAAAAGTAACCAAAGGTGATTTTAATATTTCAATTGCTGATAGTGAACAAGACGATTTGGGAAACATTGCCCAGAATTTGCTCCTAATGACAAATTCCTTAAAACAAAGTTTTCATAAACTGAATCAAAATGATTGGAAGAAAAATGCTATTGCTCAATTAAATAGTGGTTTAATGGGGAATAAATCACTAACTGAAATCTGTGAATACAGTTTAAGATTTATAATTCAATATATGAAGCTAGAAAACGGAGCTTTTTATATCTTCAAGAAACCATCTCTAACTTTAAAAGCATCGGTTGGACTAAAAGATAAACTTCCAAGAGAAATAGATACCAAAGAAGGTCCTATAGGAGAGGTATTACAAAGCAAAACCGTTAAGGTTATTAAAGATATATCGCCGCATGAATTCCATATAAAATTGGCCAATGGTGAACTGTATATTAAAGATGTTGCATTATTTCCAATACTTTACCAACAAGAATGTATTGGAGTCCTTGAATTAGGTAGTCGAGTAAATATAACAGAAGAAATAATTGATTTAACGCAAGAACTCGGAGAAAATATTGGTGTAGCTATTACGGATGCCCACAGTCGTGAACGAGTACAACAACTATTAGAAGAAACGCAAACTCAAACTGAGGAATTGCAGGTGCAACATTCTGAACTAGAAAATTTGAACGTAGAATTGGAAGCACAAACCCAAAAATTAAAAGTATCAGAAGAAGAGCTTAGATCGCAACAAGAAGAATTATTGATTTCAAATCGCCACCTTGAGGAACGTTCTTTAATTCTAGAAGAAAAAAACCAAATGATTGCGATGAGGAATAAGGAGATTCAAGAGAAAGCGGAAGCCCTAGCTCTCAGTACTAAATATAAATCCGAATTCTTAGCTAATATGTCTCATGAATTACGAACTCCCCTAAATTCTATACTATTACTTTCAAGAGTGTTAAGCGAGAATAATGAAGGAAATTTGAATTCAGAGCAAATAGAAAGTTCAAATGTCATTTGGAGTTCTGGAAATGGTCTATTAAATCTCATAGATGAAATTTTAGATCTTTCAAAAATCGAAGCAGGGAAGATGAATTTAGAAATTCAAGAATTTGAAGTCTCATCTTTGATTGATGATGTAAAACAAATGTTTAAACCTCTCATAAACGAGAAAAATTTAAAATTTGAAGTTGAAAATTCTTTAATAAATGAATTTACCATTTATAGTGACCGACTGAGGGTTGAACAGATACTGAGAAATTTACTTTCCAATGCACTGAAGTTTACTGGAGAAGGAAGCATAAAACTAAAGGTTGAGCGGGTTAAAAATGAGGATTTCGTAACATTTGAAATTTCTGATACAGGAATTGGAATCGCTGCAGATAAGATTGAAGTTATTTTTGACGCATTTCAGCAGGCAGATGGTTCTACTAGACGGAAATTTGGGGGAACAGGATTGGGGTTATCAATTAGCAGAGAATTAGCCCGCCTACTGCAGGGAGAGTTAAGTGTGCAAAGTCAATTAAATAAGGGTAGTACCTTTAAACTTCGAGTTCCAATTACCACTAAACAGGAAATTCCATTAAGTGAAGAAGATAAGATAATACAAGAATTCTCTCCATTTGCTGAGGTAAAATCTAATAATGATTTATTAGCAATGGAGATTCCTGAGGAAATCCCTGATAATCGATCTGAAATTAAAGAAAACGATAGGGTAATTTTAATTGTGGAAGATGACACTGTATTTGCAAAATCACTAATTGCATTTGCAAATAAGGCTGGTTTTAAAGCAATCTGCGTGGTAAGGGGAGATTTGGCACTTACCACAGCTTTGAAATATCAACCTGTCGCAATCCTTCTAGATATTATGCTTCCAGTAATGGACGGCTGGCAAGTTCTTGAATCGCTAAAGACAAATGTAGATACGCGACATATACCGGTACATATGATGTCTGCAGAGAATATCAAGAAACATGATAGTATCAGAAATGGAGCTATTAATTTTATTAATAAGCCTTTTAATATAGAAGATTTTCAAGATATATTTACAAAAATAGATTCTGCATTAAATTCAGGACCCAAAAAAGTCTTGATAATCGAGGAAAATACAAAACATGCCTCTGCCCTCTCATATTATTTGGAAAGCTTTAAAATTTCAACAGAAATAAAATCAACTTTAGAGGATAGTGTGCAAGCACTAAATTCTCAACGGGTAGATTGTGTAATTTTAGATATGGGCGTGCCAGACGCCGTAGCTTATGATACTATTGAGGCGATTAAAAGTAATTCAGGTTTAGAGGATTTACCTATTATAGTTTTCACCGGCAAAAGCCTATCCCCTCAAGAAGAACTGAAAATTAAGCAGTATGCTGATTCTATTGTTTTAAAAACAGCCCATTCCTATCAGCGGATTCTTGATGAAGTCAGCTTGTTTCTTCATTTAGTTGATAAACAAAATGGATCAGGATATAGAAATTCAACTATACCATTGGGAAGCATTAGCGAAATACTGCAAAATCGCAAAATCTTAATTGCTGATGATGATATAAGAAATGTATTCTCTTTATCCAAATCACTTGAAAAATTTAATGTTAAGGTTTTTACAGCTATGGATGGACAAGAGGCATGGGATAAATTACAGGAAAATCCTAGTATTGAAATTATTTTAATGGATATTATGATGCCAAACTTAGATGGGTTTGAGGCGATTAAGAAAATTCGGAATGATTCACGCTTCAAAAATTTACCAATTATAGCAGTGACGGCGAAAGCCATGATAGGGGATAGAGAAAAATGTATTTTAGCTGGAGCTTCAGACTATATTTCTAAGCCTGTAGATCCCGATCAATTAGTTTCATTATTAAGAGTTTGGTTATTTGATCATTAAAAATTTGAATTACAATTTATGGACTTAAATGCTTTGATCATAGATGATGATAAAAGAAATATTTTTGCATTGAAAACAGCATTGAAATCAAGGGGAATCCTATCATATGGTGTCTGCTGTGCAAAAGAAGGACTTCTCCTTTTACGAGCCCCACATACATTTAATGTGGTGCTGTTAGATATGATGATGCCAGAGCTTGATGGCTATGAATTTTTAAAGGCATTAAGAAATGATGATCATTTTGATCATCCACCTATTATTGCAGTAACAGCCAGAGCAATGATTGGAGATCGGCAGAATTGTATAAATGCAGGGGCAGATGGATATGTTGCCAAACCTGTAAATATTGATGTTCTGATTAAAGAGATCAATTCGGTGATTTAATGAAAAGGTGATTCAATAGATGCGAAAATTCACAAAAGAATTATTTGATTATACCGGTTATGATTTTTCTGATTATAGCCAAAGCTCGTTGAATAGAAGAATACAACGTATCATGATTCTTTGGAAAGTGGAAAATTTAGAAGGTCTTTTACAAATGCTAAAGAATAAACCTGAATTAATTAGCAATTTTGTTCATCTTCTGACCGTACCCTACACTTCCATGTTTCGAGATCCTACTTTTTTCTTATCCCTAAGAACATATGTAATCCCATACTTAAGAACTTTTCCTTTAATCCGGATTTGGTCCGCAGGTTGTTCAACTGGAGAGGAAGCCTATAGTATTGCCATATTATTAAAGGAAGCTGGGTTATTAGAGCGTGCATTGATATATGCGACAGACCTGAATCCATTTTCATTAGAAATTGCTAAAAAAGGGGTGTATCCTTTAGATTATATCAAAGAATATTGTGGAAATTATCACAAGGCAGGAGGATTAAATGGCCTTTCTTCGTATTTTACAGCTAACTATGGACATGCAGTATTTGATGAAGAACTAAAGGGCAAAATAATTTTTTCCACTCATAACCTCGTATCTGACGCCTCATTTAATAGCTTTCAACTTATTCTATGTAGGAATGTATTAATATACTTTGAGAGGGTATTGCAGAATAAAGTAATTAAATTATTTCATGAAAGTTTGGAAAATTCTGGTTTCATGGGATTGGGTTCTAAAGAGACGCTATTATTTTCTGATCATTTAGAATACTATAAGAAAATTGATGATAATAAGATATGGCAGAAGATAAGTTAAACTACATTTAAATTCATTCAAGTTTCACAAAGAACCTATATTAAAATAAAATATGAAAAAAAAAACAATATTAATTTTTGAGGATGACCCGAACGTTCTCTATATCTTTTCTTTAGTTTTGGAGGATTTAGGCTATCAGGTGGAGCATTCTAATACTTCCGATGAAGTTATTGAAAAAACGTTGAAATATAATCCAGATTTAATATTAATGGATAATTGGATTCCTAAAATTGGAGGTGTAGAAGCTATAAGATTATTAAAAAAGGACCCAAAGCTTAAAGATATACCAGTAATTTTAATTTCTGCTAATAGTAGTATTCATGAACTGGCAAATAAAGCCGGCGCTAATGGTTATTTGGCTAAGCCGTTTGATTTAGATCAATTAGAGCAAAAGGTAGGAGAATATATTGTTTGATTTGTTTGAATCTAATTGGAGGTAATATATGTTTTTGGAAACTTAGGCATACTATCGCTCCTCATACATTTGCGAATATTGATTGGCATGACCATGATATTGAAGTGAAGTTTTTGAGAATTCACCCTAATCCAACACTTAAACATCATCATCGTTATCAGCCTTTTTATTTCCCAATAATTTATGGAGTTCTCTACCTTGCTTGGATTATAGATTATGAAAAGTATTTTAGACAAAGGTGAGATAGGGATTCAGACAAATTTAACATCCCACCTAAAGTTAAAAGGATATTTTGGATTAGTAAAATTCTTCATTTTACTATGGTTTTAATTAATCCAATCATATGTGTAGGTAATGTTCCCACACTAATTGGATTGACAACCGCAGGTATTTTATGTGGATTATGCCTGGCAACAGTTTTTCAACTTGCCCATGTTGTGAAAGGTACCGAATTTAAAACTATTGGAGCAGACAAAGTGGAATAAGATTGGATGGTCCATCAAATTCAATCTACATCTAATTTTGCAACATCAAATAAATGCTTAACTTGTATTTTTGGGGGCTCAATTTTCAAGTAGAACACCATCTATTTCCAAAAATTATTCATGTTCATTATCCTGAACTGAATCATATTTTTAAGATCACATGTAAAGAGTTTAACGTATGTTATAATGAACATAGAACTATTGGTGATTCATTTAAGTCTCATCTCATGTTGATCCATCAGATGTCTTATCAATCATCTATTTAGGACAACCATCAAACGAATTTGAGTAAAAACTTTCCGTAAATATCTTCGAATTAGGCCATTTTCTATTTCCTCAATAATTTAGTGTTTAAAATTTTTGTCTACTAAATCATAATTTGAATTTATCTTCTATTATCAAGAAGCATTATCGTTAAATATTATGAAACATAAATCGTATGGGAATGGTTGGGATTATTATTGGAACAGATAATGTTGGACTTGATTCTTAACTTCTATCCATAAAATTATCTTTAAGCTATTTAATTCCTAAATTAATACCAAAAAACGATTTTAATTATCAATTTGTTTCGAAGGAAAATACACTTTATAATTATTAGATACAGTATAAGGGACAAAGTTAGCGGGACAACCGAAAGTTAAACAGCATAACTTCCTTCTGTGTTTTTTAGGAGAAAAATTTTTATCAATTAGAATACCTACAGATATGATATGTAATAGGCGAAAAATGGCAAGGAAGCCCTATCTATCGGGAAATTGGCAGCACCATTTTTATGGTCTTTTTCAATTAGAATTTAAAGACAGTGATTATGATTAATTAACAGAAGTTTACCTATGATTAGGCTCTTTTTATGTTATCACAAAACATAATTTAATTGGAATTGCTGATTTATTTCAAGGCTATTGTTGTTAGACTTGCACAAGTCTTCTAGAACTACAGAATTTATTTTAATCTATTCCTATATTAGTTCACCCAAATGAATAAAAAATGCTGATATCTAAAAATAAGAGACGATTTTTTTATTAGTTATCACTAAGAATAGTAGCATTTTGATTAAACATAAAAACTATATATCTAAATGTTTTCGAAAAATAAGGTTTTAATTGTTTAACTGTAATTACCAAATTCATATGACGTCTATTATAAATAACAGAAGTTTTCAAGGATAAAATTACCTGTATTCCTGCTTAGGATCCTATCTAACCCTTTATCTCTTGACGCATAAATTTATAGTAGCAAAAAGCAAAAAATGATATCGATACGGCGATTAAAGCCGTTATTTGAGGGAAAACAATAATTACGCTATTCTCAATTGAGAGCTCTGAAGGAATAGCTCCATAGGTCTGTTCTAGGCTTAATGGGCCTAAACTTCTAATTGTAGGCGTCAATAAGGTGGTCGTAGCGTCATTGTAAAGTTGACTTGGGGAGAGACGTTGCAGAGTTAGGATATTATGGGTAACTTCCATAAATTCTTTTTCGTTTACGCTCATCAAGCCTTTATAAAAAGTACCGATAAATAAATTGATAAAAAATGGATAGAAAACAATTAAAAATAACCAACCTCCTATACAAAACAATGCAGAAGTTGAAGGTTGTTGAAATATAATTGAACTTAGAATTCCAAAGCCTAACCAAAAGGATACATACAGGACAGTTATGAATATAAATAAAAAAATCCTAATAAATTCAGCTGGACTGATAGGTAAGCCGGTTAAGAGGATAACCACTCCAATTAGTAAAAATGTAATACTTAAAAAAAGTATAGCTATTAAAATTATAGGAGCTAAAAATTTACTTAGTAGTACACTATCTCGATAAATAGGTTGTGACAATAGGCTAATTAAAGTGCCGCCACTTCGCTCTGAATTAATTGCATCGAAGCCAAGTGTAATTCCTAACAATGGGCTTAAAAAGCTTAAAAATATATAAAAAGGGGGTAGGGAGAGCTCACTGGCAGTAAATAGCCTTAAATAAAGATGAAATTTTTCACCTCCGACAAGGTCTCTTATTTTTCCTAATGATTCTAGGGAAACATAAACCGAAGCGATAAAAATTAGTGATATTAACGTTGTTAAAATTATAAATTTCCAGCTATGAATAGCTGCTGTTATTTCTTTTTCAACCAGCACCCAAAAAGGACTACGTACCTTATTACCTTTATCCTGTAAATAATTTGAGCCTTTAATTTCCATTATTTTGTTATAAATTTTGTGTTGGAAGTGGGAGATGTCTTTCATAGATATCTGATAAATTTAAATGATTACTACGAACTTCTTCCACAGCAATCTTATTGTTTATACATACTTCCACTATACTCGGAGTACAAGCAACCGGACTATTGACAACCATATGATCCTCACCCCATTCGATACTAATAGAAGGTTCAATAGATTTTATTATTTTGGATAATTTCGATAGTGGAATATTTATCTCCCCTTGCCAACGAATAAAGGTTTGAAAGCCATTATTAGCTCCTAATCCTGCTGCAAGTGTCTCCAAACTTCCAATTGCCTTTATTTTTCCGCAAATTAAGATACATACACGATGACATATTTTTTGAACCTGTTCTAGGTTATGGGAGGAAATAATAATAGTAATGCCGTGCCTTTCATTGAGTGTCTTAACAAGTGTTAATAGTTCCTGAACACCTGAAGGATCGAGCCCCAAAGTAGGTTCGTCTAAAATTAAAATTTTTGGAAATTTAACTAAAGCTTGGGCAATGCCAAGCCTTTGTTTCATCCCGCGAGAATAAGTAGAGGTTTTTTTATTTGCAAATTTCTCCATATCAACCATTTGCAAAAGTGTCTCAACTCTATGAGGGATCAGCCCACTTTCTATCTTATTAAGTTTACAAATCAACTCTAAATTTTCGCGTCCTGTTAAATTTTTATAAAAACCTACGTTGTCCGGTAAATAACCAATTAATTGTTTTGCCTTTGCACTTCTATGAATTACCGGACTTCCACAAATATTAATGAACCCAGAATTGCATTCCGATAACCCTAATAGCATAAGTATAATGGTGGTTTTTCCTGCTCCATTAGGGCCAAGTAACCCAAAAATTTCTCCAGATTGAATGGATAAATTTAGATTGTTTAAAGCAATATAATTACTGTATTTCTTGGTGACATTTTTAAATTCTATTACTGGATCACACATAATAAAAGAAGTTTATAGATTATCTCCGACCGTATTTTTTTATAAGCCAAAATACCAATCCTAAAGCTATCAAGATTGAAAGAATTCCGAGCCAAGCTGATAAAATTGAAGCTTTTAGAGTAACTCTGATATCTATTGCTGAGTTAACATACGGATTTTGAACTTGTATTTTTGACATATAATCTCCTGCAATACTCTTTGCAGGTGTTTTTATTTTCACCGTAATTTCTTGGCTTTTTCCTGCTTTGAGGTTGAGTTTTTTGGGGTTTATTTCTGATTCCCAGTAGCTTGGAAGCTGATTGCTGAATTCTAAGTCTTTCAAATCCAAAGAGCCTTGATTTTCTAAAATCAACTTTATGATTTTACTATCTCCGGAAGTAATAGTAGTGTTTAATCGTTCATCACTGCTTCTTAATAAAAGTTTATAGTTCCCTTTTATAACAGTTTGAAGGGAAAGACTAACCGAATCTTTAGAAGAGAAAGCTTTTACAAAAACTGGGTAAGTTCCTGCAGATGAATTTGGTGAGGGATATAATTCCAATGTGATTGGATAATCTTCTTTTGGCGGAACCTGAACCGCCCGTACCCCACTTCCTTGAGCTTGAAAATTGGCTTGCCATCCATTAGGAAGCTCGGCTTGAAGATCATAAATCTTCTTTTCGTCAGAATTATTCTTCAAAATAAGTTGAAAGCGGAATACATCGGTCGCTGATGCTTCCAGATTAATTAAATTTGAAGTAATCTCGGTTTTTTGAGCCATTAATAATCCAAGTGGCAAGTGAAAAATAATAGATAAAAGAAGGGTTGATTTTAGATGATAGATTTTTTTGTAAATAATTGTTTTCATAACAAGATTTTAAACTAAGATTTATGATGTTACACAATAATAGTCTCAAATAATGGAACGAAGCTATTTAAATACGCGGTCCGAGGTTCGAAATTAAATATCGAATTAGAAATTTGCAAATAAATTGCCATTTTTTAAAATGAGGACTTATGAATTGGTGAAATTTGAAATCCAAATATTATAACACTAAATGTTGATTTGCCATTTTCTTAATTTCTTACCTCGAAAATATTGTCCGACTCTGTGATTGGTTCTTCTGTAGTTTGTTGTAGGTTTTTTTGTATAAATTATAGAATGAAGCATTTTTTCAATCCTTCTTTGTGCCTAATATGACTAAGGTCAATTGTGTATACAATAAAAGAGGCAGATCTGATTTGAAAAAGAGGTCTGGTTTGTCTTAATTACATGCCATTATCTTTCCGAAATTTCTATACTAAACAATTTGATTTTTATTACAAGGTATTTAAAAATGCTAATTGAAAAAATAAAATCAATTAAACAGGGTTTTAATTAATAGTTGCAAAAATGCTCAACATGTTGTTAGCGAATGTAGTTAGAAGATTACAAATATTCAGATTAGTAAGTTATTTTAGTTTTTCATAAAAAAATAATATTATACTTGATTCGGCAAACATTGTAACACTGGGGTGTAGTGAATCTATGAAATGAGAGAAAAGATATCTTTTTGTGAAAAAAAAGATATTCTATTTAGCAATACATTTGAAGATCGTTAGACTTTGTTATAGACGTAAAATTGAAAGAGTTTTGAACACAATAGTATCTTTGTGTGAAGATTATTAATTGCATACCCCTTTATTTACTAACGTCTTAGTGTTTTATTGGGATGAAATTGTAAAAAAAACTGAAATCAAATGAATAATAAAATGTTATATGTTTCACCCTGTATTAAACTGGAAGAAATTGAATTGGAAAATGGCATTGCTACCAATTCAGCTACTCTCCAGCCAGGGAAAAAAACAAATCCTTTTGTTCCTGAAGTTGAGGATTGGAAGGACAATGGTTTTCAAACAAATGATTTTGATGTACTTTAAGTTTGAATAGTATTAAACTTTAATTTATCGAAAGTAAATAATTAATATAATGAATTTTAAAATTTTCTTACCACCGCAGTTTTTTCCTTCTCTACTTACTTTATTTATCCTTTTTACTTCTTCCTGTAGTAAATCGAAAAATGATAATATTCAGGTTTCCGATGGAACAACAATTAAAATTTCCGTTAACGGATTGGCAGATGGTGGTTTTTTTGAGGAATTAAGTGCATCATCTCGCCTATCCTCTTCGAGAAAAGTAAAGGAGACCAATGAAGAAATAACTATTTCTGCAGGCGATGTGGAAGCTTTAGTATACCAAATTGATAAAAATTTAAATTCTGGAAAAGATGAAAAATTAGCGAATAAAAGTGAGTTTAAGTCAGAGGCTAAATTTTTAAAATCCGCGATATCTCCTTTGAATAATATGGTTAAATACAGGTTGTTAATTTACGATCAAAATAACAATTTGGTGCATAATAAAGTTGCTAGTGTAGGGACTGATCCAGTTTTGGGGGTAAACAAAGGATGGACATATAAGTGGTATTCCTATTCGACTAATCAAACTTCAGGCGTGCCTGATATAAACGCAAATGGTATTGTATCTAAGACTGGTCTTTCTAATAAAGATGTTCTATACGCTTCAGGAACTATTTCTACTGTCGCTGGAAATAATCACCTTGATATTCTGTTCAAGAGAAAGACCTCTAGGATTCAAACCAGGATAAATGTCAGAGGTATGTTTGGATTAATTAATGACGGCACCTCTGTTTCCCTTGTTCAAAGTAATTCTCAAGGAAATCCTGTCGTAACAATGGGGGATTTGAATGTTTATAGTGGGAATTTCTCGAATATATCATCAGTTAATTCTAGTGTTTCTGGTGCTGATATGCAGTTGGATAATGCAACAGAGGGGAGTTCTGTAAAAATAGCGAATTTTTATACATTAAATATTTCAAATTTCTTACCAGGATCGATTGCTGTTAATTTAGCTCCCTTAAAAATAAAGTTAGATGATAATCGGGAGCGAACTTTTAATTCTCTACAATTTTCGCTTCCTAAGGCATTGGAACCTCAAATTGGTAGCACACATATGGCTACTTTAAGACTGGTTGAATCTCCTATTTTAGTTAAAGGTGTCTATTGGGCTAGAACAAATTTGATTTATGATGCTGGAAAGCTTGATAAATATAGATTAAAATCGATGCCTGGTGGTAGTGATGCTTCTAGGAAAGATCAGGATTTTTGGAACTGGATGGCTGAAACCCCTACTTCTCCTTCTTCAAATTTTGATGCATGTTCTAAGTTATATCCGGAAGGTACCTGGAAGATGCCAACAATCTCGGATTGGCAAAATATGGGTCAACCAGATGGCAAAGAGGAAAGGATGGGACTTTTTGTGGGTGCAGATTATGGTTTCTTTTGGGATAAACAGGCTAGTTATCCGAACAATGCCGCTTATGATGATAATCGGCTTTATATCTCCTTTGGTGGGTATAGAACAACCAGTGGTAATGTTTCTGGAAGTCCTGCAGGCATATTATTAGGCGCGGCAGCATCAGGCCAATGTGATTATTGGTCCTCGTCCAATCATAACACTAATCAAGCAAAAGCGGTTTACTCTAGTATGTCAAAACTGTTTTGGATATTTTCCTGGGGTGATATTAGTTATCCAAATCGTAACAAGTCAGAAGGGAGGAATGTTCGTTGCATTAGAGCAAAAAATAACCCCATTTCGTAAATGGTAACTGATTAATCACGCGGAGGGTTTTCTAAATTAAAAACATGTGCAATCCAAAATTAACTAAATCCCGCAAATCCTATGCATCACTAAATACGGCTAATCTTAAACAGGTTGTGTTTTGGTTAAATGAATGAGTGAAGTCATTCATGATGAGTATTTTCCATCGGATGAAGGAAAATTATCCGAAAGTTTTCCATATAGGATGGGTTAAATAATCATGGTAAATTGAAGCCGTTAGTAAATTGTTTTCCCAATTCCAAATAACTCTTACAAATCCATTAACTGCTTTTGATAATCAAGTCCCTAAAAAAGTCCGCCCATTAACATTAAAGCTTTAGCAGGATTTCTTATTTCAGGAGGTGCAATTTCTGCTTCCATTGAATAAAACATACGGGGAACAACAGAAGTATTCTCAACAAAAAACCTAGTATATAAGGTATCTTTTGGTACAATGGTCATAGTCAAAAGGCAATGGCCATTAGAAAAGATTAGTCAGAAGTAGTTTTTTTGGTTTATCATATCTCCTAATGGTACCATTAATAATAAACCTAATGCAAAACCGATTTGACCTAAAATAGCTTAAAAAGTAATCTGAGATTGGTTTACTTTAAAATCTTTAGACATCAAACCTAATAAAGGTTGATTTTAATGATTATTACCAACCACCATTACTGATGTAACGCTAATGAGCCATAAAGTAAATGGGGTAGTAATGAATTTACCTCTATTGTTGAGGTAATAGTTTTATGCTTATCCTTTTCATTATTTGATTTAATTTAAAATCAAACCAAAAATAGGCGACTAAATATTTAAATAGTACACATTTTGTTTGATAAAATGAAGTCATTAGTACACTATATTACCTTGGTGTATTAATGATTTAACTGGAGAAATTCTTGAAATAGCTTCTGCAGTACAGCTTGCATCGATTAAAACTACATTTGCTGTGTCGCCTGCTTTTGGCCATTGTTGATTTCCTTTATCGTCTAAAGGTAAAATGTTGCCTGTTACTAGCTTTAAACATCTCGACAATTTAAATTCGGTTTCGTAACCATAAAGTTGTGCCATGAGATTGGTTTTTTGTAAAACGCTACCACTACCCCAAGTATTCCAATGGTCAATAATACTATCGTTACCCGTCATTACGGATACGTTGTGCTTGTATAAAGTTGGAATTGGCATAATTAAACGTCCAAAAGGAATAGTAGAAACAATCCCAATACCTGCATCACCTAATTTAGCAGCTACCGCTTCTTGTTGAATAGCTTCTAATCTTCCTAAAACAAAAGCATGACTTATAAAGGTTTTCTTTTTTAAAGAAGGGCTTTCGTTTACCTTATTAATTAAATATTCAACCGTTTTTAAGCCCGATTCTCCTGATTCATGTAAATGTAAATCGATTCCTTTGTTGTGATCTAATGCTAACTGAACAGTAAAATCAATGGTTTTTTCAATCTCCCCATCGATTGAATATGGATCAACTCCGCCAATATAATCAATGTCCATTTTAGCTGCTTCTTTTAAATAAGGAACAGAATCTGTGTAAAAAACACCATGTTGAGGGAATGCAACCAATTCAGTAGTAAAACCTTTTTTCTTGTTTTCTAAGGCTTTTTGAAGGTTTTTAAGCGATTGTAATTTCGATGTAGGTTCAATATTTACGTGACTTCTTGCATAAGAAGTTCCTTTTGATTGCAATAATTCAATCAATCTTTCGGCGTGAACCGTTGAAGTTTTCAACATTTCTGGTAAGATTTGTTTTTCTAATTCAATCATGCCTTTTACGCCACCTGTTTTGCTTCTTACGGCTTGCCAATCACCACCATAAAAAGTTTTGTCTAAGTGAATGTGCATATCTCTAAATGCAGGTAACATCAATAAACCTTTAGCGTCAATCGCATCTGGAGCGTTTGGTTTATTTGGTTTTACACTTTTTATTTTTCCATCTAGAATGGCAACGCAAAACAAACCTGTTTTTGTACGAATAATTTCCTCACCATCATACTCAAAACCCGTTTCTAATAAAACATTCTTTAAAATACAATTTCCCATATTGGTTGTCTTTGTATTATTAACTGGTTCGTGCGTTAAAATAGAATCCGTTCCTAATAAACTTGGGACAAGAAGACCTCCCATAAGCCCTAATCCTGATGTTTTTAAAAAATCTTTACGTGATATATCAGATTTACTCATAACTTAAAATTATATACTTCAAATTTAGGGCGTTATTTAGCTTTATACGTGTAGAATTCATTCAAAAATTTGAAGTATTTATCATTAAATAAGGGTACTCTGCAACTGGACTTCTTGTGATGAATGATTTTTTGTGATAAATAATTCAAGTATTACTGTGTATTTTACAAAGATATGCCAATAAAGAAATCGAATTTTGTTACTATAAATTTATTCGTTATACGGAATAATATGAAAACAATAATGTTTCTTATCGGAATGAGTTTGTTCACGGCTTGTGAAGCAAAAGAAAGTCCTGAAAATATAGAGGTAGTTATGCAACAGAAAGAATTGGTACAGTTTGTAAATAGCAACAATATCGATGCAGTAAAAAAAGCATTAGAAAACGGCGCAAATGTAAATGCCCAAGACAACAATAAACGTAATTTATTGTTGATTGCTACTAATAATAAAGACGTAGAAATGGCGAAGCTTTTGATAAAATATGGTGCCGATGTAAACATGCAAGCTGATAATTTAGATAGTGCATTTTTATATGCTGGTGCAAGCGGACAAAGCGAATTGGTTCGTTTGTTTTTGGCAAACGGGGCTCGTTTCGATGTATTTAATCGCTATTACGGAAGTGCCTTAATACCTGCCTGTGAACGCGGACATGTAGAAACAGTTCGTTTATTGGTAAGTACTCAAAATTATCCAATCGATCACGTAAATCGATTAGGTTGGACTGGTTTAATGGAAGCCATTTTGTTAGGTGATGGTGGAAAAAGACATCAAGAAATTGTTCAAATATTAAAAGACGGCGGGGCTAATCTTCAAATTCCAGATTACAATGGAGTTACGCCTTTGCAACATGCAAAAACCAGAGGATTGACTGAAATTATAAAAATCTTATCTAATTAAAAATGGGGGATAGATCATATAGTTTAAAAAATGTATTGCTTGAAACAGGTTTTGATTACATAGACAAAGACGTTATAAAAACAAAAACTGGACTTTTTTGCGTAGAAGTTGATAACGGAAAGATTAAAAATATAAAACCAAACCAACCTAGTGCCAATTTAATCGATGCAAAAGGATATCTAATGATACCAGCGTTTAAAGATATGCATGCGCATTTAGATAAAATGTTGTTTGGTTTACCTTGGCAGGCAGTTTCCGAAAAAAGGAAAACGGTAAAGGACATGATTGCTTACGAGCAAAAAATGATTCCTATTTGGCTGGAGACTTCAATTGAAAGAACCGAAAAAATGATCGATATGCTACAAGGATTCGGCACCAATTTTATCCGTTCGCACTTTAACGTTGATCCAACTTCCGGTTTAGATTCGCTGAAAAACTTAGAAAAAGCTTTGCAAAACAAAAAATCAACTGCCGATGCTGAATTGGTTGCTTTCCCTCAACACGGTTTGTTTTATACTGATACATTGCCGCTTTTAAAAGATGTTGCAAAAATGGATGCCGTTAGTTTTATTGGCGGTGTTGACCCGTATTCATTAGACGGAAGTATCGAAAAAGCAATGGGAGCTATCGTACAGTTGGCTTTAGATCATAACAAAGGTGTCGATGTGCATTTACACGAAATGGGTAAAAGCGGAATTAAAACCATTGAGTTTTTAATCGATCGTACTTTAGAAAATCCCCAGTTGCGCGGAAAAGCTTTTATGAGTCACGCTTTTGCATTGAGCCGATTAAGTACACTGGAAGCTGAAAAAATTGCAGCTCGTTTGGCAGAAGCAGGTGTTGGAATTGTTTCTTCAGTACCTTTTGGCGATATCATTATCCCAATTCCAATTCTTAGAAAACACGGAGTTGAGGTTTTAGTAGGAAATGATAATATTCAAGATCACTGGAATACGTTTGGTTCAGGAAACATGTTGCAAAAAGCAAACTTAATTGCCGAATTGTATGGTTACCGAACCGAATTTCAATTGTCTAGAACCTTAAGTTTTGCAACACGTTACAAATTGCCATTAGACGACAATGGAAATCAACAATGGCCAAAAGCAGGTGATGCTGCCGATATGGTTTTTATAGACGCAAGTTGTTCTGCCGAAGCGGTTTCACGTATTTCACCGGTAAAATCGTTAATTCACAATGGAACGGTTGTGTTTTAAAATTATAAATGTGGTAAGCAAGATGATAATAACTTCAAAAGAAACGTTTAATAAGATTACAATATTATTCCACTAATAAAAAGAACGGACTGGAAAATCAATCTTTTTCAATTCATCTTTATTTTATAAATTTCCATATAATCCCCAATGCAAGAATAATTAGTTGAACTTATGAGTGTAAATCAAGAAAAAAAACATGTTCCTATAGTCGGTATTCAAGAGTTTAGAAAAGAGCAAACCGCAGGAAGAAAAGAATTGGTTTACAACGAACTTTACGGCGAAAAACATATCCATAAGCCTCATAAGCATGATTTTTTTATAATTATATTATTCGATCATGCAAAAGGGACGCATTCAATTGATTTTCAGGATTATGCAATTGGTGATCGACAAATTCACGTTTTGTTTCCCAATCAAGTGCATAAATGGCACATCGAACCAGATTCTAATGGATATCAATTAATGATTGATAAAATTTTTTTTGAAAGATTTGCGCCATATTTTCGTTTTTCGTTCACCAATTACATCAATCATCCAGTGATTTCACTTACAGATAGTGTTTTTAAGTTACTTAAATACGAATTTGAGGCTATAAAAGACGAACTTCAAACGGAGCTTTCACTTCAAGATATTATCAGTGCGCGTGCTGCAGTTATTGCTGCGATAGTAAGTAAAGCCGCAGAAGCTATTTTTGCTGATGCTAAAGTTTTTCAATCGAATCCAAGGCTTGCTAAATTCAATTTGTTGATTGATCAGTTTTTTAAAAAAGAAAAATCAGTTGCTTTTTATGCGGAAAAACTTAACATATCAGCAAATTACTTAAATATCCTGTGTAAGAAGAACCTAAAAGTATCGGCAACACAATTTATTCAACAACGTGTTTTATTAGAAGCAAAACGTATGCTTCAGTCAACTAATTTATCGATAAAAGAAATTGCTTTTGAACTCGGTTTTGTGGATCATGCGTATTTTTCGAATTTTTTTAAAAGTCAAACTCAATTTACACCAAAAAAATTTAGGGAAGAATAATACTTTTCCAAGAACGGCTTTGTGTAGTATTTATGGTTATACACTAAAGACTATTTTATCATTGCAAGGATTTCTAGCGTATTTACTTCTATCGTCAATAACAAATACTAAAACATTGATTGCAATTTTTTTGTAAAAACATTTTTTCTAATATATTTACTTTGAGCGAATGAAAACGTATAAAGACAGTGCATAAAGAACCTTTTACTAAAACTTAGACCCGCTTTTTTTGCTATCCTTGTAGAAGCTTATTATTCTACTTTTATAGCTTTTTCCTGAAGTCTTTAAAATAAAATAATAAGAATGTACATTTGTCAATAAGTAAGTTAGAAGTCTATGAGTAAGATAAATTTTTTTAATGAGGGATTAGAGTTTGATGTGAAAGGTAAACAGAAAATTAGGAAATGGGTAACTAATACTATCTCGGAAGAAGGGTTTTTTAAAGTGTCTGAACTTAATTTTATTTTTTGCTCCGATAATTATCTACTTGATATTAATCAGAAGTATCTTAATCATGATACTTATACTGATATAGTTACTTTTGACTCTTCTGAGAATAATGACGAAATCGCTGGAGATATATTTATTTCTATTGATAGAGTAAACGAGAATGCAGAAAAATTTAAAGTGGATATGAAAGATGAGCTTCATCGGGTAATAATCCATGGAGTTTTGCACTTATGTGGATATAAGGATAAAACCAAAGAGGAGAAAAATAAAATGACACAAAAAGAGAATCAATATTTGGGGCTACGGTCTGCCATTGATTTGTAATAATTTTTATTATTCTATTTACACTCCTGAAATTTTCAAATTATACGTTATTTATATTAATAGTTGTTTACCTTAGTATTTATAAGACTCCCCGTCTTTAATTAATAGTTAGTGTATATCCCCCGAAATATCTTCGGGGGATATTGTTTTGAAGGCGTTTAGTAGTTATAACTAAACTTAATAATAGTGTAACTTTAAGGTCGGACCAAATTAATAATAAAAAATTATTTTTTTATGTAAAAATATATTTAATTGATTGTGTCAATTCATTCAAAATGAGGTTTTGCCATTCCTAAATAAACCCTAATGATATTAGATTCAAAATAAGAATAGGATATAAATATGAGAAACTTAGTAGGCACAATTTCCTGGGGTTTCTAAAGTAGTAATGATTTTTATCTCCAAATTGGACCAAGTTACGGTTGATTTATCCTTTAAACCTATTGACTACTATTATTTGTTAATATCCTAGGACAATTGCGGCGCTGATTGTGGGGCGGAAATCTGAGATATCAGGCTGGAAATCTAGTTGTAACGTAGATACAAAAGGACCTTTGCTATGCCAGTTTTGGACTTTTAGAGGGGTTTTGCTTCCTTCCTTTTTTAAAGAAGCCGTTACATTATAACGCCCCACAGGAAAATCATTAATGTATCCATATTCTGTCCAATATTGATCACCAGCTGTCACATTTATTATTTTACCTGCCGAGCCATCAATCAGTGGGCCGGAAGGGGAGAAAGTGAGTTCGATATTTTCTTGGTTCTCATAAAAATTATTTGCCATATGTATTGTAATTCTACCACCATAATAATACATATCATTGTCAGGATCCACACCTTGCAGTTTCCAGGTGAAGTTTCTAATACCGCCATCTTCACCTAAAATGCTACTGTTGTCTGGATAAGCTTGAATGGAGTAGGTTTTTCCATTATAGGTTGTTTTAAAGTTGGCATACACTTTCCAAGCTCCTTCCATTAATTTGATCTTATACACGCCATTTTCAGCTGTTGTTCCTTGTATCTGTGAATCATAATAAGCCACATTGTCAGCGAGAATTTTTACACCTGCAATGGGGTTGCCTATCCCATCCACCACTTTACCACTGACATAACCTTTTTCGGTAATGGGTTCGGTACCATTTTCATGCTCCTTCGAACAGCATGATAACGCAAACCCTATTAGTAATAATATTCCTGTGTTTTTGATTGTTAGTTTCATTTTTAATTTAATTATACAGTTTACATTTCTCTTTAAATTAAGGTTAAGGATGCTTTGTTGGTAAGCCTCTTTCTCTAATAAGCAAAGGTAGAACAAGAGAATTTTTCGTTATACCCCCAAAAGGGGGATATATAAGTCAGCTAAAGCTGTCTTTGTAGAATGATAAATCTTAATAAGCCATAATATTAAATTAGATTTCAAAAAAAAATCAAGTAAAGTGATACTGTAAACTACTAGCTTCTAATTCAGCTTTCTGGCTGCTTTTGATAATCAGTTAGTTGTTAAAGTAACAGGAATTGGTAAACCCTTCGAGATAGAATAAGAAGGGTTCGAAGGTGAGAAATAATAGAGGGTTAGTATGCGATCATCTATAGTTTATAGCAATGGAGAACAATTAGTTGTTGATTATTAGGAAATAGGTCTCTGAGCTACCATAATAAGACAATAAAAGTAATAAATGGGTTAACTAGTTATTGAAGTTAAGCATGTGGATGTCACGGTATATTGGGAACTAAATTGATGAATTTATCCAATCACTAGCATTTAATTGGAAACATTTCGGATATAAACTTTTGAAAAAAAATGAGGAAATAATATTGCCAACTAAATAATTGGCAATATCAATAAACTAACTACTAATTGTACAATGATTATATGTAAATATAAACATAAAACAAATAATTACCCTTTTATTTTTAATAAATGATGCTAGTTAGGTCGGAGTAAGTTGCTGTTAAATAGCGACAGATATTATTGCTTACCCAGCAAATATGGAAACGGTTAACACATATTTTATCTAGATTGGATTAACTACATGGTGTTTTAATTCTACTTTCTTAACTTAGTAGTTGTTGGACTCTCCATCTCATAATAATAGTTAGTGTGTATCCTCCGAAAATCTTCTGAGGATACTGTTTTGTATCTCTTCCAGTTATTGGGGGATGTTTATTGTTTTGTTTTTGGCGTGGATTTAGGGTTCCTTTAGTAATAACAAAACTCAACTATATTTTTGTTTTTAAAAGGATAGTGTTTAACGTGCTTGTGAATATGTGATGTAGAATATAATTTAACAGTTTTCTAGTTAAAATTTGTATTTATAAAAATTTCCATTCCACCATAGTAACAAAGTCAGGATTGCAAAATGTTGAAAGCTTTGGAAATATAAAATATTATAGAAAAAGGGAGCTTTGCTCCCTTTTTCTATAATATTTTAATACGGATTAAAACTTCTCGAATTGGTTGAAGAAAAAGTTTCCTTCGATTTCTGCGTTTTCATCAGAGTCTGAACCGTGAACTGCGTTAGCATCTATGGATTTTGCATATTTGTTACGGATAGTACCTTCAGCAGCTTTTGAAGGATCTGTAGCGCCAATTAATGTACGGAAATCTTCAACCGCGTTTTCTTTTTCTAAGATAGCAGCAACGATAGGACCTGATGTCATGAAACTTACTAAATCGCCATAAAAAGGACGTTCTTTGTGTACTGCATAGAAATTACCTGCAGAGGTTTCTGTCAAGTGAATGTATTTCATTGCTACGATTTTGAAACCGCCGGCAATAATGTCGTTTAAGATAGCACCAATGTGACCATTTGCAACCGCATCTGGTTTAATCATTGTGAATGTTCTGTTTGTAGCCATTTTACTCTAAAAATTTTTTGCAAAGTTACGCTTTCCTATCAAGAATTAAACAGTAATGCTATTAATTGTCCCTCTTTTTTTTTGTAAGTGTCTGACTTTAATGATGATTTCGTATAGTGTTGATGCGCAGAACAACCCGAAAAACCTTGAGGTTATTATCAGTCCGAATATAGTTTAATCCTTTTATTTTACAGGTAAACTCGGATTTAAAGTATTTTGGCAAGTTATTTGTCCAAACAGCTGAAAATTTTATACACATAGAATATAAATCACAAACATCATAACGGATATGAAGAAAATCATTTTACCTGTACTATTGTCATTCGGATTACTTTGTGCTTTTAAAGGGGTACAAGCACAAACTCCATACCGTACTGCTTTAGGCTTGGGTATTGACGCTGGAGATGGACAAACATTATTTGGCCCGCAAATTAAACATAGCTTTGGAGGCTACAACGCCGGTAATGCCCAACTGCTGTTCGGTGATCATATTACTGTTTTGGGCGCTGATTACTCTTATAATCAGCGCATTTCTGGTGCCAACGGCCTATCTTGGTATATAGGTGTTGGACCCCAGTTATCTTTCATCGACCATGGGAAGTGGGATGACGATTGGTTCGACGATGATGACCGTTGGGATGAAGATAATCATGTCGATGTGGCAATCCGCCCGGCAGTAGGTTTGGAATTCAGAATTCCGTCAACACCATTAGCAATGCATTTTGACTGGAAACCTTGGTGGAATCTATCACATAGTTCACATTTTGAACCTGGTAGGTTTTCATTAGGATTCAAGTTTGTGCTAAAGTAATGAGCAGAATTATGGTTCAAGATGTTGTTTAGTTTACGTTAAACCGTAACTTTGTAGTATGTCGAAGAACCTGAAAGTGACAATAGATAAGGATTCCGGATTTTGCTTTGGAGTCGTGTATGCAATTGATATGGCCGAAGAAATTTTGGATGAGGAAGGCTATCTGTATTGTCTAGGGGATATTGTGCATAACGATGAAGAGGTTGCTCGCTTAAAAGCAAAGGGATTGCGTATTATTTCGCATGAGGATTTACATGGCCTGCGCGACGTGAAAGTGTTGATCAGAGCCCATGGTGAAGCACCGGAAACCTATAAATTAGCGCTGGAAAACAACATTACCCTAATTGATGCGTCCTGCCCGGTGGTGTTGAAATTGCAGAATCGCATTAAAACATCTTTCGATGATCAGGAGAAAATCCTGATTTTTGGAAAACATGGCCATGCCGAAGTGATTGGTTTGCAGGGGCAAACCAATAATGAGGCCTTGGTATTTCAAGATATTACCGAATTAGATCAGGTCGAGTTACCTGCGAAATTCACATTATACAGCCAAACCACGAAGTCGGTCGATCGTTTTTACGAAATCAAGGACGAACTCTTACGCAGAGGGTATGAGGTGAAAGCCAACGATACCATCTGCCGGCAGGTTTCAAACCGATACGAAGACCTCGGCACCTTCGCCAAACAATACGATAAGATTATTTTCGTCTCCGGCAAGAAATCGTCCAATGGAAAGGTCTTGTTTGAAGTATGTAAGCAAGTGAACCCGGAAACGTATTTTATTTCCGACCCGGAAGAATTAGATGCCAACCTATTTTCAGAAAATGATACAATTGGTATTTGTGGGGCTACCTCCACGCCAATGTGGTTGATGCAGAAAGTGAAGGAAACGATCGAAGCCTATTAATCGTCATCTTATTTTAAAATTCTATGCCTAAGCAGGTTTGCTTGGGTTTAATAACCTATTTTTGTGCTACGTATGAGGAATAAAGCAAAAAAGGGGGTTTTGTTAGTGCAATTGGGGACGCCTGACTCACCTACCAGAAGGGATGTGAAAAAATACCTAACACAGTTTCTGATGGATCCGCGCGTGATGGATATTCCTGTTGTTTCCAGAACCTTATTGGTAAAAGGGATTATTGTTCCGAAAAGATCAGGAACATCCGCCCAAACCTACGCGAGTATTTGGGATGATGAAGCGGGATCGCCATTGATGACCTACAGCTTATATCAGCAACAGAAGTTGCAAGAGGTGTTGGGCGAGGAATACCATGTAGAATTGGCCATGCGCTATCAAAACCCGTCTATTGACGCGGCAATGGAACGCATGGAAGCAATGCTTTTGGAATCTATTGTGGTCATTCCTTTATTTCCACAGTATGCTTCTGCGACTACCGGATCTGTGATTGACAGGGTCATGGAAATTATGCGAACCTGGCAATACTTTCCGCGTGTAAACTTCGTTAGTAGTTATTATGATGACCCACTAATGATAGAGGTTATCGCGGAGCACGCCTTGAGACACGATTTAAATTCATACGATCATTTTCTCTTCAGTTACCATGGATTACCGGTGCGTCAACTTGGAAAAGTAGATAGCAAAGGGGAATTATCATGTCCTGACTTTGGTTGTGACCATTGTAAAACGGATGTGAACCCTTATTGTTACCTCTCGCATTGTTACGCAACTACCCGTGCCATTACCGACAAGCTGAACTTGCCCAAGGAAAAATTTACCGTTTGTTTCCAATCGCGTTTAGGAAAAACGCCTTGGATACAGCCATATACGTCAGATACGTTACATGAACTGGCCCAGAAGGGGGTAAAACGAATATTAGTTTTTAGTCCGGCCTTTGTGGCTGATTGCATTGAGACCATTGATGAAATTCAGGTGGAATATGCCAATGAGTTTAAGGATTTAGGTGGGGAAGAGGTGCATATGGTGGAAAGCCTGAACCGCAATCCGAAATGGATTGAGGCCCTGCGCAGAATGGTCGTAGCAAACAGCAATTAACATGTTAAAATTAAATACAATACTATTATTTATACTGGACTTCTATATATTCTTTGCCCTGCGCGCAACGAATATTCAGTTCGTTAAAACAAAATGGTTTTCCTTTTTGTGGTGGGGATATTCCATTTCCCTACTAATAGGCTTGTATATTTCTTTTCAATATCCCATTCCATTAATGTACCGCTCGATTATTCTGGTGGCCTTCTTTATGACGGCAGTCAGTAAGTTTATTTTTGCGGCGGTACTGATTATCGACGACCTCCGTCGGGGCGGAATCTGGGTTTCCCGTTTATTTGGCGGGAAGAAGCATGAGCGTGTGGAAGAGCGGTTCGAAGAATTGGAAGAACCCCTGCCTGAGGTGCCGAAAAATGGTATTACCCGGTCGGAATTCCTCATGAAATCGGGCTTATTTGTGGCAGCCTTGCCGATGTTCCCCTTAGCTTGGGGTGTCATCTCCACGGCCTACGATTACCGCATCAGACGTCAAAAACTCGTGTTGCCGAACCTGCCGAAAGCCTTCCATGGATTAAAAATTGCGCAGATCTCTGATGTGCATTCCGGCTCCTTTTATAATAAAAAGGCCGTGCTTGGCGGGGTAGAGATGCTGTTGGGCGAAAAACCCGATATGATTTTCTTTACGGGCGACCTGGTGAATAATGTGGCTTCCGAAATGCGCGATTATCAGGATATCTTTTCCAAGGTTAAAGCGGATTTAGGGGTGTTTTCTACCTTAGGGAATCACGATTACGGCGACTATTATTACGGCAAGGAGGACTCGCCGGAAAAACGTAAAAACCTACAGGATGTCATCGATACCCATAAAGTGATGGGTTGGGATTTACTGATGGATGAGAATAGAACCTTGAAAATGGGGGCGGATGAGCTTTCCATTGTCGGCGTTCAAAACTGGGGAACGGGTCGTTTTCCGAAGAAAGGGGATATTAAAAAAGCCCTGATCGGTACGGAAGATAAGCCGGTGAAGTTGTTATTATCGCATGACCCCTCGCATTGGCGTGCGGAAATATTGGATACGGATATTGATGTGATGTTCGCCGGGCATACCCATGGGATGCAATTCGGCGTTCGGGGAGAGAACTTCCAATGGTCGCCAGCAAAATATATTTACAAAGAATGGGCAGGGCTGTATACAGAGAAGAATCAGCAACTCTATGTGAATACCGGTTATGGTTTCCTAGGGTATCCGGGCCGCGTAGGCATTGCGCCTGAGATTACCATTTTTGAATTACAGACGGCGTAAAACAAGAGGCTAGCTTACAGGTTGCTAGATCCTTAAGCTTTTTATAATTTTGCGCTGTCCCCGAGCGTACAAAAATTAATGAAAAGAAAGAAAATTACGAATCGAAACTTGCTTATGCTGGGCCTGGCATCGGCCTTGGTCAGTATCTGCAGTTTAGTGTTGGTGTATGCGACCCAGTATGCCACTGAACATATGGAAGAGCTGCTTTTTGAAACTGTTTCTAATTGGCAAAAGATACTCTTCATTTTTCTCCCTACCATAGGTATCACCTCCATTTACTTTTTAAGGAAATTTTTATTTAAAGGACGTAAGAATAAGGGGATTACAGAGATTTATAAAACCTTAGACCAGCGGAAGGACCATCTGCCGCCATTTAAAATCCCTTCCCACTTAATCAACGGTTTTCTTACGGTGTCAACCGGTGGTTCTACCGGCATTGAAGTGTCTTCGGTGGTGGCCACAGCAACGGTGGGGAATATGGTCCATAGTCAGCATTTTACCGCGAATATCTATAAAAAGGAGCTGATCTGCGCCGGGGTTACCGCTGCGGTGTCTTTGCTGTTTGCGAGTCCTTTAGCTGGATTTTTCTTCGCTTTGGAAGTTATTTCCCGAAAGACCAGCAAGACCCTATTCTTAAGTTGTGGCGTCTCAGCCCTCGTATCATGGGTATTTCTTTTGGGTATAGGTGGGCCGGCGTTCTTGCCCATACAGTTGGAGCCCTGGAAAGGCTATGCCTTGCCCTTGTTTGTCCTGCTGAGTTTAATGGGCGGATTGTTGTCGGTTTATTTTACCCTATTGGTGACCCGGATGAAGAAACTATTCGGTAACATCAATAATAATTTTCTACGGGTCAATCTGGGGGCAATTTCCGTGGGTCTTCTCATCTTTTTCTTTCCGGCCTTATATGGCGATAGCTACCACGGATTGAAACATATTCTGAGTCAAACCGAAACGATTTCCTTGTTAAGTGTAGGGCTATTGATTTTTCTGAAACCCTTGGCGGCTTCCCTTACTTTAGGCGCGGGAGGGGATGGGGGTGTTTTTGCACCCAGTATTGTGGCCGGTGCTATTTTAGGTTTTGTGTTTGCCCAAGTCTGTAATACGCAATTTGGGATGAACCTGTTGCCCTTAAACTTTGCCTTAGTAGGGGCTGCAGCCACCTTATCGGCCTCCATCTATGCCCCATTGACGGCCTTGGTTTTAGTGAGTAGCCTGGTGATGAATGGCAATCAATTATTTATCCCCTTGGTTTTAGGCAGTTTTGTTGCCCGCTATTTTGCCAGTTTCGTGCTGCCTTATAATGTATATACCTACGATTTTTACTTGGCACGCCAGCAACAGCAATAAGTGGGGCAAGGCAGGCCAGCTTAATAGGTTAATAGCGTTTAGGATAAGGACGACTGTTCATCGAATCCGTGGGCTTTCAATACATCGGCCGGCACGCCATTCCATACCCCCGGTACATTGCCTACATAGCCTAAATCTTTAACCCCTAACTCACTGGTAAAAAAGCCGGAGGAGGTTAAATCGCGCATAAGCGAAAAGAAAGCAACCCCCTGCATCATTTCAGGCTTGGCCTGTTCCGGATAGGCGATATCGTCTACCAGAGCAAGCTGCTCTGCTGCTTTACATTTGATAAAGACATTGGCGTAGCGTTTCTGGCATTGCATATCCAGCCATTTTAAGCCGCCCCGCATGGCCGTTTGATTGGATGGAATATCCTTCATCATAAATTCGATAAAGGCCGGTACCTCGGCATCTGAGGCCGAACCGGAATGTTCATCCTTCGGAATAATGATATCGGCCAATACGGTAATTGTGGCCATTTCATGTTCCGTAAAGAAGGTTTCTTTTTGCAGGCTTAGGTTTCGTTCATGTTCAAAATCCTGAACGCCGGGCAGTTTATCGGCATCGTCTACTGAGCTGTTCGCTTCGGTTTTCTTCGTATCCTTGCAGGCGGCGGTCGCAACAGCTGAACCGGCAGCCAATAGCCCTAGGGCTTTTAATGAGTCTCTTCTATTCATAACAGGCTTAGCTGTTTAATTTCTTCTTCTGTTCTAAAATATATTCGGCAGTACGCATGGACAGGGCCAAAATGGTCCATGTCAGGTTTTTGTCGCCTTGCTGCACAAAAGGGCCGGCATCTACCACATACACATTCGGGCAATCGTGCGCTTGTCCCCATTTATTCAATACGGAGGTTTTCGGGTCGTTGCCCATCCGGGTGGTGCCACCTTCATGGATAATCTTGCCGGGGGCTTCTAAGCCATATAAGGTGTCCGCCGTATGGATCTTTGAGGTGATAATAGCGCCCATGCCGTGCATAATCTCTTGAAAGGTATCCATCATGTGCTTGGCTTGCTGAATTTCTTCATTGGCCCATTTATAATGAAAGCGTAAGATTGGAATACCGTATTTATCCACTTTCGTAGGGTCTATTTCGCAATAGTTATCCTTTCGGGCGAGGGCTGTGCCGCGACCTGCCATGCCTACATTAGCACCATAAAACCGGCGATAATCTTGTTTTAATGCTGCGCCATAGCCTCCGGCCTGTTTGGCCTGCCCATCGCTGCCCGGCACTTGGCCGTTTACCGATGGCACCCAATTCATAAAGCCATAGGATGGCATGCGCATGCCTCCACCATATTCGATATGGTAGCCCCTTGGGAATTGCAGCTTACTGTGGTCGCCCCACCAAGGGGAATAAATATGAACACTGCCTGTGCCATCTTCGTTATAGCGTTTTCGATCGAGCAATTGCGGTAGAAAGCCGGATAATCCTGCGCCCGTAGAGTCGTGCAGGTATTTGCCGACCAAGCCGCTGCTGTTTGCTATTCCGGCAGGATGTGCCGCAGATTTGGAATTTAAGAGCAAGCGCGCACTCTCGCAGGCACTCGCACCTAGGATGATCGTTTTTCCGCGAACCGTATATTCCTGAAGCGATTTGGTATCTACATAGGATACGCCCGTGGCTAAACCTTCAGCATTGCTGAGCACTTCGCGTACCATGGCATTGTCTATTACTTTTAAGTTTCCGGTTTTCATGGCCGGGATAACCAGGCAAGAAGAGGAGGAAAAGTCGCCATAGACCTTGCAGGCACGCCCGCACTGTCCACAGTAAAAGCAGGTGCCTCGGCCTTTTATCTCTTTTGAAGCCTCGGTTAATACGGCTCCACGACCCGGAATAACAGGTACGCCCGCCTTTTTAGCACCCCGAGCAATGTATAGTTCATTGAGGCGGGGTTTCGGTGGCTTCATAAAGATGCCATCGGGTTCATTTCGAATGCCTTCCACGGTGCCATAGATCCCAATCATCCGGTCTACACGGTCGTAAAAAGGCTTTACCTCATCATAGCTGATCGGCCAGGCATCGGTGATGCCGTCTGTGGGTTTAAAGTCGTCAGGACCCATCCGCAGGGATATACGACCCCAGTGGTTGGTCCTGCCGCCCAGCATACGTGCCCTAAACCATTCGAACTCCGTCCCATTCACCTTGCTATAGGGTTCTCCTTCCAATTGCCAGCCACCATAAGCAGCATCGAAGTCGCCAAAAGGTCGAATGGTAGATGCTCCGCGGCGTGGCGATTCCCAAGGCCAGCGCATTTGTAAGGCATCCTTAGCAGGGTCAAAGAAAGGCCCTGCTTCCAGCATCAATACCTTAAGACCGGCATTTGCTAGGATATAACCAGCCATACCGCCGCCGGCACCTGAGCCTACAACAATGGCATCATAAACTTCAGGGATTTCTTTTATTTGGAAAGCACTCATGAGCGAATAAAAAGTTTTGTAATTACGGTTTACGTTTCGTTGGCAAATTGTTGCTATGATGATTTAGCAGCTTGAATATAGCAAAACTATCTTATACTTAAGGGTTACCGTTTATAATTTTTTCGATACATGCTACAGGGATAAAACTTATTGAGTTAAGGCAATTTATTTATGGAATTTGTATATTAGGTTCAACTTAAACCAAGCTACATGCATAAATTTGATATGGATGAATGGCCGCATAAAAGGAAAAACCTTTTAACGGGTGAGTATATCCTAGTTTCTCCGCATCGCGCCAAGCGTCCTTGGCAAGGGCAGGTGGAAGATGTGCCCGCGGACAATAGACCCAAATATGATCCCGGATGTTACCTTTGCCCCGGAAATAAAAGGGCCGATGGAACGGTAAATCCTACCTATCAAGACAGCTTTGTATTTGTTAATGATTTCTCTTCCTTATTGGAAAACACGCCTGAGGCACAGTATAATGAGGAGGATCTTCTGCTGGCAGAAACCGAACGGGGGATCTGTAAGGTCATCGCCTTTAGCCCGCGTCATGATTTGACCTTACCTGAAATGGAAACCGACGATATTAAAAAACTGGTCGATATTTGGCAGCAGGAATTTCAAAACCTGGCAAAGCTGGAATGGATGCGTTATATTCAGATTTTCGAAAATAAAGGCGCTATTATGGGCTGTAGCAACCCACATCCGCATGGGCAAATCTGGGGTGAAAGTGCGGTTCCGGAAGAGGTGCTGAAGGAAGAAAAGCAGCAAAAGGCATACTTTGAAAAGCATGGGGAAAGCCTGCTTACGGCCTATGTGGCCCTGGAATTGAAAAAGCAAGAACGCGTGATTATCGATAATGATCACTTTGTGGTGCTTGTTCCGTTTTGGGCGGCCTGGCCATTTGAAACCATCCTGATTTCAAAGCGTCAGGTGCAGGATATCTGCCAGTTTACCGAGGACGAAAAATTAGACTTCGCCAAGACCTTAAAGGAATTATGCATTCGATATGATAACATCTTCAATAATTCCTTTCCTTATTCTGCGGGGATGCACCAGGCTCCTGTAAACCTGGGTGATCAGCCTTTCTGGCATTGGCATATGCATTTTTACCCACCATTGTTGCGGTCGGCCTCCGTTAAAAAGTTTATGGTAGGCTATGAGATGCTCGCGCATCCGCAAAGGGATATTACGGCAGAGAAAGCAGCTCAGCTATTGAAAAACCAAGAAACCATACATTATAAAGCTAATTTACATGATCAGTAAGTCTCAATTACAAGAGCGCTATACCTATATTTTTGGGGAGGAAGCCCAGTTGTTCGCAAAATCTCCGGGTCGCATTAATATCATTGGCGAGCATACCGATTATAACGAAGGTTTTGTTTTGCCAGCAGCCATTGATAAGGCGGTGTATGTGGCTGTAGGAAAACGAAACGATAATCGCATTCGCCTCTATGCGGAGGATTTTAAGGAATTATTTGACACGAGTTTAGATCAGGTGGAACCCAGCAATTTGGGTTGGCCTAACTATATTTTAGGCGTAGTAAAGCAGATGCAAGAGGCAAACCTGCAGCTCGCTGGTTTTAATTTGTATGTAGATGGGGATATTCCCGTAGGTGCTGGATTATCGTCTTCGGCAGCCTTGGAATGTGCTGCAGGATTCGCCTTGAATGCGCTGTTTGACCTGGGACTCGATCGGGTGACCTTGGCAAAAATGGGGCAGCAGGCTGAACATGAATATGCTGGCGTAAAATGTGGTATCATGGATCAATTTGCCTCCATCCTGAGCAAGGAAAAGCAGGTGATAAAGTTGGATTGTCGCGATTTAAGCTATACCTATGTGCCGCTGGAATTGGGCGATTATGAAATCCTGTTGTTAAATACAAATGTGAAGCATGCCCTGGCTTCTTCGGCCTATAATGATAGAAGGGCGGCCTGCGAACGTGCCGTGGCTATTCTTCAGGAAAAACATCCTGAAGTGATGAGCCTACGCGATGCTACGTCGGAATGGTTGCTACAAGAAGTACAACCGGTAGATGCGGAGGCGTTCCGGAAAGCGCAATTTGTACTAGCAGAAAATAATAGGGTAGTTAAAGCTTGTGAGGCCTTGGCGCAGGGGGATATTCAAGCTTTAGGAGAACAATTGTTCTTAGCCCATGAAGGCCTGAGCAAGGAATATGAGGTGAGCTGCGCAGAATTAGACTTTTTAGTGGAAAAAGTAAAAACCATGGATGCTGTATTGGGTGCCCGTATGATGGGCGGTGGCTTTGGTGGATGTACCATAAATATTGTTAAAAAAGGCTATGCTCAGCAGGTTGTTGATGCCCTAAGGCCGGCTTATGAAGCAGCCTTCCAATTGCCATTGAGCCCTATTTTTGTGCAAAGCAACCCGGGCACCGCATTACTAAATTAGATTCGCTTATCAACTAAATTATGAATAGATTCTTAACCAAGCTGCTGGTTTCCATTACGGTGTTGGCGATGCTGGCCTGCCAGCAAAAAGCCAAGAAGGAAACTTCGCAAGCAAATCAAGAGGGGCCTGCCGAGGTATTGGATTCCACGCACTTTAATGAGCTTGTCGATGGTAAACAGGTTCGTTTGTATACCCTGAAGAATAAAAACGGGATGACTGCTTACCTGACGGACTTTGGAGCCCGCCTTGTTGGGCTGTTGGTCCCGAATAAGCATGGTGCCCTGACCGATGTCGTGCTGGGGTTTAATAAAGCCTCCTTATACAACAATCCGGAGGAACCTTATTTTGGAACCATCGTTGGCCCTTTTGGGAACCGGATTGCCAAGGGGAAGTTTACCTTGGATGGTGAAACCTTTACTCTACCAACCAATAACGGCCCCAATACCCTACATGGTGGATTAAAAGGCGTGCATTTTGCCCATTGGACGGCAAAGCAGGCCTCCGATCAGGAAGTCAGCTTCCAGTATTCCCTGCCGGATAAGCAAGAGGGCTTCCCCGGGAATATGCAGATGACTGTTACTTATAGCCTATCGGATGATAACGAACTGACTATTGCGTATGAAGCGAAAAGCGATCATAAAACCGTGATAAACCTGACCAACCACGCCTATTTTAATTTAAATGGAGAAGGCAGCGGCGCCATTACAACACATCAGCTGCAGCTCTTTGCCGATCGATATACTCCAGTAGACAGTACATTGATTCCTACAGGTGAGTTAGCGCCGGTGAAAGGAACGCCTTTCGATTTTACAACGGCGAAAGAGATCGGTCGCGACATAGAAACGCAGGACCTGCAGTTAAGCTATGGTAAGGGTTATGATCATAACTTTGTGCTCAATGGGACGAAAGTGGACGGCATGAACCATGCAGCCAAAGTGTTGGGAGATAAGTCGGGTATCGTGATGGATATTTACACTGAGGAACCGGGGATTCAATTCTATTCCGGCAACTTTATGGCAGAGAAAGTGACCCTAAAGAATGGAAATAAAGATAGCTTCCGTACCGGATTTTGTTTAGAGCCTCAACACTTTCCTGATGCGCCGAATCAGCCTAATTTCCCATCAACAGTATATGATGCGGGGGCAAACTATCATACGAAATCAATTTATAAATTCTCAGTTCAATAGGCCATGGATATTAAAGATTATATTGTATTTCTTTGTTATTTCGTCATAGTAGTAGGCTATGGCTTATATATCTATTACAAGAAGAAATCAGCATCGGGCGATTCCAAGGATTATTTCCTTGCGGAAGGTTCGCTAACCTGGTGGGCAATCGGTGCTTCACTGATCGCCTCCAACATCTCTGCAGAGCAGTTTATCGGGATGAGTGGCTCCGGATTTAAAATCGGATTGGCCATTGCTACTTATGAATGGATGGCCGCCGCCACCCTCATCGTAGTGGCTGTATTTTTCTTACCGGTCTATCTCAAGAATAAGATATTTACCATGCCACAGTTCCTGAATGTACGTTATAACGGAACAGTATCCATGATTATGGCGGTATTCTGGTTGCTGTTGTACATTGTCGTGAACCTAACTTCGATTTTGTTCTTAGGAGCTTTAGCAGTTTCCAGTATCTCGGGATTAGATTTTCAACTCTGTATGATCGGTTTGGCGGTCTTTGCCATTATCATTACCCTCGGTGGGATGAAAGTAATTGGCTATACGGATGTGATCCAGGTTTTCTTCCTGATTCTGGGAGGCTTGGCCACCACTTACTTGGCCTTAAATCTGGTGTCCAACCATTTTGGAGGAGATAGCCTGCTGCATGGCTTCTCCATGGTTCAGGAGAAAGCAGCCGATCATTTCCATATGATCCTGAAACCTGACAATCCGAATTATATTGATCTTCCAGGACTCTCGGTATTAATCGGGGGGATGTGGGTCATCAACCTAAGCTATTGGGGATGTAATCAATACATTACGCAACGGGCCTTAGGTGCTGATTTAGGAACAGCCCGCAATGGATTGCTCTTTGCTGCGGTGCTGAAGCTGCTGATGCCTCTGATTGTTGTGCTTCCCGGCATTGCAGCTTTTGTGCTATACAACGAAGGAGATGGCCTTTTTCAAAAGGAAATGCTGTCAGCAGGGGAGTTAAATCCGGATAGAGCCTATCCGATGTTGTTAAGCCTATTGCCAACCGGATTAAAAGGACTGTCCTTTGCCGCTTTAACAGCTGCTGTAGTGGCTTCCTTAGCGGGTAAAGCCAATTCCATTGCTACCATCTTCTCCTTGGATATTTACCAGAAAATATTCGATAAACAAGCCTCAGAGCGCAAGCTGGTGAATGTAGGGAAATTGACGATTATTATTTCGATGGTACTGGCCATCATCATTGCACCACATTTGGGAATCGATAAAAAAGGAGGCTTTCAATACATCCAAGAGTACACAGGATTTGTATCGCCGGGTATTTTTGCAATGTTCCTCTTAGGGTTCTTTTGGAAGAAAACGACCTCCAATGCGGCCTTGTTTGCTACGATTGGCGGGTTTATCATGTCCATCGTGTTGAAATTCTTACCGAATTTTATGGATTTATCCTTCCTAGCTTCCAGCGGATTCTCCATCCCTGTGAATGGCGTATATGAAATACCATTTATCGATAGGGTAGGTTTTGTCTTCCTGTTCTGTATTATCGGCATGTACTTTATTAGTATATATGATAATAAACGCGGTATTGTACCGAACGGGCTGGAAGTGGATACGAAGATGTTTAAAACGAAAACAGGTTTTGCCGTGGGGGCCTTGTTGGTGCTCGGTATCACGGCGGCATTATATACCATCTTTTGGTAATTAAAAAGCTCGGTTTTTAAAACCGAGCTTTTTTTATCATGCTTTAACATCCGCCATTGCCTGCTCAAAATCGGCAATGAGGTCATCGATGTGTTCTATTCCTACCGAAATACGTAGCATCCCGGGGGTAATTCCGGATGTTTTCTTCTGGGCTTGGTCATGGTGCGATCCCCACATACTCGCTGGGTGCACCACTAAGGATTCCACGCCACCTAAGCTAGCGGCATTTGCGAATATCTCCAGTTTATTCAATACCTGCTGTGCATTTTTATAAGCCTGCTCGCCTTCACCGACCAATTCTATGCAGAGCATGCCTGTGCCGCCGCGCATCTGCTGTTGTGCCAGCGCATATTGCGGATGGCTCTCCAAGCCGATATAGGCCACATGCTTTATCGCCGCTTGCTGACTAAACCATTTCGCTAGCACAAGCGCATTGCTGTTAATCTGTTTTACTCGCATGGCCAATGTTTTCAAGCCACGAAGTAATAACCAAGAATCAAAAGGACTTAAGGAGCCACCCAATACAAGCGATCGGCGCCACACCTGATGAATATACGCTTTACTGCCGCAGACCACACCAGCTGTGAGGTCGCTATGGCCGCCCAGGTATTTTGTAGCACTATGAATCACCACATCGATACCAAAGCTTGTTGGGTTTTGATTAATGGGCGATGCAAAGGTATTATCGGCCATCGTGGTAATCTGCTGTTTCTTGCCTAGGGCACCAATAAAGGCCAAATCCGTCACATCCAGGTTTGGATTAGAGGGCGTTTCAATATAAATCAGTTTCGTATTCGGTTTAATGGCCGCTTCAAAGGCCGCATTGTCCGTTTGATCCACATGGCTTACTTCCACACCATAATCGCTTAAGAATTCCTTAAAGAACAACATAGCACCAGAGTATAGCGAGTTCTGGGTAATGATATGATCACCACTTTTAACTAGGGCTAAGATGGCGGTGCTGATGGCTGCCATTCCGGTGGCCAATACCAGGGCATCTTCGGTATCCTCAAGGCTAGCGATAATGGCTGCTGCCTGCGAGTTTGTCGGGTTGCCGTGGCGGTGGTAAAAGTTAGGGTGTTTGGTTTCGGTTGCTGCAATAATATAGGCCTGTAAATCGTCGTCTGCATAATATGTAGAGGTTTGATAGATTGGGCTAACGACAGCTTTACTTTCATTGAAGGCTCGTCCTTTATGGATGAGATCGGTTTCTAACTGTGACATGCTGATTATAAAATATTTAAGATGAAATTTAAAGAAAATACCGGGCAAATCCTTAAATTCATAAACTAATTTATTAAAAGAATCATTTTTTAACCTATAACGATGAAAAATTTTGTTTTAAGTCTGTTATTCACAGGCCTTTCCTTGTGCTACGCGCAACTGAAATCCCCTGCCGATTTCCTCGGGTACCCTATAGGTACCAAAGTAACGCCGCATGCACGTATCCTAGCGTATTATGATTATTTAACTGCCGAGCGCCCAGAACAAATGAAAATGGAAAGTTATGGTTTATCCGTGGAAGGAAGACCCTTGCGCATCTATTATGTTTCATCTCCAAATCATATCCGCAATTTAGAAAACATCCGACAGAACAACCTGCGTTTAGCGCGTGCTGCAGAAGGCGAGGGGCAGGTGCAATCGCCGGCCATTATCTGGATCAGTAATAATGTGCACGGCAATGAGACCTCTTCGGCGGAAGCTTCCATGCTGACGATCTACGAATTGCTCAATCCGCAAAACAGCAAAGCCAAGGGTTGGTTGGAAAAGAGTTTGATTATTATCGATCCCAGCTTAAACCCAGATGGCACAGATCGCTATGCCCATTTTTACAACAGTGTAGCCGGTAAAAACTACCATCCGGATCTCTATTCGCGGGAGCACCGCGAACCCTGGCCGGGCGGACGCTACAACCATTATTATTTTGATTTAAACCGCGACTGGGCCTGGCAAACGCAGGCCGAGAGTATACAGCGCGCCGTAATCTACAACAAATGGCTACCCCATATCCATGTCGATTTCCACGAGATGGGCATCAATGCGCCGTATTATTTCCCGCCGGCAGCAGAACCTTTCCATGAGGTCATTACCAGCTGGCAACGCGAATTCCAAACCACCATCGGTAAGCATAATGCCGCGTACTTCGACTCCAAGGGCTGGCTGTATTTCACCAAAGAGCGATTTGACCTGTTCTATCCATCCTATGGTGATACCTATCCCTTGTATTCCGGAGCTATCGGGATGACTTATGAAAAGGCCGGCAATTCCTCCGCCGGATTAGCCGTATACACCGATAGTAAAGATACCCTAACCTTGGTCGATCGGGTGATCCAGCACCATGCTTCCGGCTTAAATGTCATCGAAATCGTCTCCCAACATGCCGATCAGGTGGTAAAAGAGTTTAAGAAGTTTGGCGATGATGCTATGGCGGGTAAGCTCTCTTCTTACCAAACCTATGTATTAAAGCATGATGCCGCGCATGAAAGCCGTATTCGCGCCTTGTTGCATCTCCTGGATAAAAACAACATCAAGTATTACAGTGGCTCCGGTTCGTTGAGGGGTTTGGATTACTTCACGAAAAAAGAACAAAACCACAGCCTGCAAGCCAAGGATGTTATAGTGCCGGCCAATCAGGCGAAGGCAGCGTTAATCCGCGTGTTATTTGAGCCGGAGGCCAAGCTCTCCGATTCCATCACCTACGATATCACTGCTTGGGCGTTGCCTTATGTCTATGGCATTCCGGCCATAGCTTCCAACAGCAAGCCCGGCAACCTGCAGGCCTATCAATTGCCTAAAGTGCAGCAAGAGCTTAGTAAAGGCTTTGGCTATGCCGTAAAATGGGATGGGTTTGCCGCTGCACAATTAACAGCCGCATTGCTAAGCCAAAAAGTAGCGGTAAAATCTTCCGAGCAAGCCTTTAAAATAGGGAAGGAGGAATTTCCGAAGGGATCCCTCCTTATTTTGCGGGAAGCCAATAAGCGGGTCGATTTAGAAAAAATACTGAAAGAGCAGTCCGAAAAGCTTCAAGTGCCCTTACATAACCTAACAGCAGGCATTATGGAAGGCGGGAAGGACTTAGGCAGCGCTGAGGTGAAAACCTTGAAAGCACCACGGGTGCTGATGTTGGCGGGCGAAGGGCAACGGGCCACCAATGTTGGGGAAGTGTGGCATTACTTCGACGAGCAGCTAAACTACCCCTTGATCTTGGTGAATCCTGCGGATTTCTCCCGCATCAAATGGTCCGAAGTTGATGTGTTTATCATGCCGAATGGGCAGTATCCATTTTTGAAAAACAGCAGCCAAGTGGCCGAATTTACAAGCTGGCTGAAAGCAGGGGGTAAAGTCATCGCTTTAGAATCGGCGGTTAGCCAATTGGCGGCACTAGATTGGACGGCATTAAAACCCTTGAAAACAGATTCCGCCACATCCAAGACGAAGCCCAATCTCTTGAAAAAATATGGCGACCGCGAGCGGGAAGCCTTGGAGGAATATACTGCAGGCGCTATTTATCGGGTAACATTCGACGATAGCCATCCCCTGATGTTCGGCACCAAAGATTATTTTACCTTAAAGCAAGGCGCGAATCTTTACCAGTATTTTGAAGCTGGCAAGGGTTGGAATATAGGCTATATCAAGGAAGGCGCGAAAACGGCCGGTTTTGTAGGCCATAGCCTGGCTAAGAAAATGAAGAATGGTTTAATCTTCGGGTCAGAATCCGTAGGGCAGGGGACAATTATTTACCTAGCCGACAATGTGTTGTTCCGTAATTTTTGGGAGAATGGCAAGCTGATTATGGCCAATGCCGTATTCTTGACTGCAGACTAAAATTACCTACTTCTGGGGATTGATTGCTATGGCCTGAAGGGCTAATTTAGCATAAAATCTATTCTGCATCGTGAATATAAAACACATATCTCGCCGTCCGACGAAAGTAATGGCCTATTTAAAGTTTGGAATAGGCTACTTTAAATTCCTTTATCGGACGGCGATTAAACCTTAGCTTACTTCATGGCCGACAGCAAATCAATAGCATATTCTATGCTGTTGACATTGTTGATGGCCAGGCGCAATTGCCCTTTTACCTCTTTTAAGTTGCTGATGCTGGCATGGGCTTGTACAAAAGCCAAGACTTTCCCGAATTGATCAGACTGGTAATAAGCCGACTTGGCATTGCTCACGAAGAAGCCTTTCAGCGTATCTTTCTTGAAGGAAATTTTCTCAAAACCTATTTCTTTACCCAGCCATTGTAGGCGCAAGGTATTGAATAGCTCAAATACCGGCGCAGGAATAGGGCCAAAACGATCGGTTAGTTGTTGTTCAAAGGCTTGTAATTCTTGCTCGTCTTTCAACTTCGCAATATCATTATACAGGTTGTATCGCTCTGATATATTGGTTACATACTCATCAGGAATCAGCACTTCCAAATCGGTGTCAATCTGCGTGAAGCTAACGTATTTACGGTTGCTATCATCGGCAAATAAATCGCCAAATTCATCGTCTTTTAATTCCTGTACGGCTTCATCCAAGATTTTATTGTACATCTCGAAGCCAATTTCAGCGATAAAGCCCGATTGCTCGGCACCTAATAAGTTTCCAGAGCCGCGGATATCCAAGTCCCGCATCGCTACATTGAATCCCGATCCCAATTCAGAGAACTCTTCAATCGCCGATAAGCGTTTGTACGCCTCATTGGTCAGGGTCGATAGCGGTGGGCTCAACAAATAGCAGAAAGCCTTTTTATTGGAACGCCCCACCCGGCCACGCATCTGGTGTAGGTCGCTTAACCCGAACATATGTGCATGGTTAATGATAATGGTGTTGGCATTCGGAATGTCAAGGCCGGCCTCAATAATGGTGGTGGCAATCAACACATCATATTCGTGGTTAATGAACTTCAGCATCACATCTTCCAGTTCATCGCCCTCCAATTGGCCGTGGGCAATGCCCACACGCGCACCAGGCACCAATTTACGGATCATCATACCCAGTTGCGGCAAATCGGCCACCCGGTTATGGATAAAGAATACCTGTCCGGCACGCTCCAACTCATAGCTCACCGCTTCTTGAATTAAGGCTTCGTTAAACACGTGCAGTTCCGTTTGCACGGGCTGCCTGTTTGGTGGTGGCGTCGAGATAATACTTAAGTCACGCGCCCCCATTAAGGAGAAGTGCAAGGTACGCGGGATAGGGGTTGCGGTTAAGGTGAGCGAGTCCACATTGGCGCGCATCACCTTCAATTTCTCTTTCACCGATACGCCGAATTTTTGCTCCTCATCAATAATCATCAGGCCCAAATCCTTAAATTTCACATCCTTGCTTACCAGGCGGTGGGTACCGATAATAATATCTAATTTTCCTTCTTCCAGCTTTTTCAGGCTATCTTTTATCTGTCTGGAAGACTTGAAACGGTTAATGTAGTCTATATTCACGGGCAAGCCTTTTAGGCGTTCCGAGAAGGTGCGGAAATGCTGTAGGGCCAGAATAGTCGTCGGCACCAATACGGCTACCTGCTTGCTGTCTGCTACCGCTTTAAAGGCGGCACGAATGGCCACTTCCGTCTTACCGAATCCCACATCACCACAAACCAAACGGTCCATCGGGTGTGGTGATTCCATATCCTTTTTCACATCGTTGGTTGCTTTTTCCTGATCGGGGGTATCCTCATAAATAAAGGAAGCCTCCAATTCACGTTGTAAATAGGTGTCGGGGCTAAAGGCATTTCCTGTTTGGGCTTTCCGCTTGGCATACAGCTGAATCAGATCGCGGGCAATATCCTTAACTTTCCGTTTGGTGGTTTTCTTTAGTTTCTCCCAGGCATCCGTTCCCAATTTATTCATCTTAGGCACAGCGCCTTCCTTGCCTGAATACTTGGAGATGCGGTTTAGGGAGTTGATGTTTACATAAAGCAGGTCATTGTCCGCATAAATCAAGCGGATCATTTCCTGGGTTTTCCCATTGACGTCTACCTTTTCTAAACCGGCATATTTCCCGACCCCATGATCGATGTGGGTAATAAAATCGCCGGGTTTTAATTCGCCGAGTTCTTTGAGGGTAATGGCTTGCGAACGTTCATAGCCTTTTCTACGCTTGTATTTATAATAGCGGTCGAAAATCTGGTGATCGGTATAGCAGGCCAGTTTTTGCTCATCATCTCTAAAGCCTTCCCGCAGGGCTTTGTAAACCGGGGTGAAGCTAACGGTTTTGTCCACATCATCCAGAATGGCATAAATGCGCTCAATCTGTTTGCTGGAATCCGAAAAGATCAGGTTGACGATGGCATTTTTCTCGTTCTCCTTAAAGTTGTGGATCAATAAGTTGAAATCCTTATTAAATGAAGGTTGAGGGTGTATGTCGAAGCTGATGATCACATCAGCCTTATAGTAAAATTGCTTACCGAATTCGATAATCGGGAACTCAAACAGCATGGCGCTGAAGTTCTTCTCATCGGTGAAAGTGAAGCGCGGATCGACCCAGTCCGGATTGCGTTGGATGTCTTTTTCCGTGAGGGCTTTCCAGAATTTGGAAGAACGCTGATAGCCTTCTTTCAGAATATCCAGGGTATACTGCACATCCTTAATCCACACCAATGCATCCTTATCAATGTATTCCAATAATGAAATATGATTGTTCGCCAGGAATTTTGCCTGTACGTTCGGCACGATCGTTACGCTATGGATTTTCTGTACCGAAAGCTGGCTCTCGATATCGAAGGTACGGATGCTTTCAATCTCATCGCCAAAGAACTCGATCCGATAGGGAAGGTCATTGGAAAAGGAGAATATATCCACAATACCTCCACGAATAGCGAATTGACCCGGTTCATAAACAAAATCTACGCGTTCAAAATCGTATTCGTATAAAAACTCATTGATGAAGTCTATGCTCAGCTTGAGGTTTTGCGTAATCTCCAGGGTATTTTTTTCCAGGTCCTGTTTGTTAATTACCTTTTCGGCGATAGCTTCCGGATAGGTCACCACGATACGCGGTAATTCAGACTGGTGGTTTAAAGAACTTAAGGTTTCTGCCCGTTGCAATACGTGGGCACTATCCAATAAGCTGATGTCATAAGCCTTTTTATAGGAGGCCGGAAAAAATAAGATCTGCTTGTCGAATAAGCTTTCCAAGTCGCTCAGAAAGTAAGAAGCATCTTCATGTGTAGGGAGTATAAACACATTCATACGCTTTTCTTGCTGATACAGGGCTGCAGCGAGCATGGCATCGGAAGACCCGATCAGTCCTTTTAACTGAACCTTGGGTTTCGCTTGCTGTACGCTGGCAAGAAGCTGTTTAACTTGGGAAGATTGACTGTATTTTTCTAATAGATCTTGGATGTTCACTACGCTGTGCTATTTTTGCGAAGTTACAAAATTTATCCTAGGCTAGACAAGAAGCACCGGTTTTTCCGCCACAAAGTGCAGTACCTCATCCATTTGTGCCTGTAGGTCGAACTGCAGGTCTTCATGCAGTTTTGAATAGGCCGTGTTCGCATTTTTTATGCGCCCCTGCACATATTTATGAAGTTTCCATGCGGTGCTGATGGCTGCCGGTTCGAAGAGCTTGGGGAACCGCGAGAAGGCTTCCTCCAATACAATCAACCGACACTCGGCCACACTAAATTTATCTTTTGTTACTTTTTCATGCTCATTAATTAAGCCGCTGGCATGGCGCATCGCCGCTTGCAATTGCTTGTAATTGCTGTACTGCGGAATGTTTTTGATATGGTCTGCCGCTTCCTCAAAAAGGGCGTCCAATTTGGCTTTTAAATCGCTAATACGATCCTCCAGATCCGATTCATCCTCCAATAATTCATAGTGCAACTGCTTGAGCAGCATCTTATCCTTATTGATCAGGCGCAGCAATAATTTGTCTTTTTCTTTTTGGGAAAGGTTGAGTACCGCCTCCTTCAGGGTTTCATCTTTATATAATGACATCTTTAAAATTAATCAATGTTTTTTACTTTAGCAGGATAATTAACCGGCTTGCTAGCGATTTATTATTGAAAAGTACTAGGCAATGCGCCCTTTTGTGGTATTAATTCCATGTCATAATTACATAAAACGTAAATAATACCATTGCAGGTTGGTTTTGTACCATTATTCATGGTAGTTATTGCCTACCTTTGTATCGTATGGCAAAGATACCTGTAATTGAACAATGTACGGTGTCCTACAAGGACGACAAGCAGCTTTTAGCAGACCGCTTGGACGTATATTTGTCCAATAACCGGAACCTGGTTTTTCCGCACAGGCATAATTTTTACCATCTTGTTCTTTTTACCGATGGTGCCGGCGCACATGAAATCGACTTTAAAACCTATCCGGTTACTGCCGGGCAGGTGTATTGCATGGGCCCCGGGCAGGTACATTCCTGGATGTTCGAAGGCAATATGCAAGGCTATATCTTGAACTTTGATATCGATTATTTCAAATCGCTATTATTGCATCCGGATTATGTGGAAAACCTCGCGTTGTTTTCCTCTTTGAACGAGTCGGTATTTAATTTGTCGACGGATACCTTAGCCGAGGTGATTCCCTTGTTCAATCAGCTGGTCGACTTGAAATACAGCCCGGCCGAAGTAGATGTAAAACGCGCCTTGCTCTTGTATATTCTGTTGAAGTTAGAGCAAGATTATATCCCGAGTTTTCCGCGGAAAACCATGGATTACCAAATGCTATTGATTAAGAATTTCATTGCTTTGGTAGATCAACGGTATAAAGAATTACATTTGCCAAAGGAATATGCCGAGCTGCTCTTTGTGACGCCCAACCATTTAAACGGGGTGTGCAAAGAATACTTGGGCATGCAAGCCGGCGAAGTAATCCGGGGTCGGATACATCTGGAAGCCAAAAGGCTCTTGATCTTACCCGATTGGACCATATCACAGGTGGCCTATGAGTTACAATTTAGCGATAACTCCTATTTCACCAAATTTTTTAAGAAAGTAGAAGGGATGACTCCCGAAGAATTTAGAAAAGCACAATGGAAGTAAATATTAATATGGAAAATCAATACCAAATCCCATCCGAACTAAAAAGCGCCGTTGATGGCAAATGTCCGCGTTGTCGAACGGGCGATATGTTTGCTGCTCCTCTGTTGAGTTTTAGGTCCAAGAAAATGCATGTAAAATGCCCGGCTTGTGATTTAAAATTCGAGAAGGAACCTGGATATTTCTATGTGGCGATGTATATCAGTTATGCGATGAGTGTGGCCGAGCTGGTGGCTTCATGCGTGATTACCTATTGGTTAACCGGCAACATGGAAAGCCCATGGTTATATGTGATTGTAGCCTTGGCCGCTACCCTGATTTTCGCGCCATTCAACAACCGCTATTCGCGCGTTATCTTATTGTATTGGATGACACCTATGTTTAAGTTCAATCCAAAAATATACCAACAGGTTAAAGAGGGCACGCTGAAGGCGTAACGTATAAGGCTTCAAAGCAAAGAAAGCTAGGGCACGCCTAGGCCTTCTTTTGCTTAGTCCCCTTTCACTCCCCTTTCACACCCCTTTGAAACCCCTTTCAATGCCCTTTGCAATGGGTTGAGAAATGGAAGAAATAGGGGGCAGAAAAGGAGCTTATCAGAAGCTGATGGAAGGAGGAGTAAAACAGGTTATAACAAAGCCGGGCAGCACCATAGAAAATGGGCTGCCCGGCTTTTTAGGTTTTTATCCCGATTATTGAATGGGGTTTTCGCTTAAGTATTTTTCCCAAGCCCAAGCGGAAGACATCATTTCATCGATGCCAAGCTCGGCTTTCCAACCTAATTCATTGGTTGATTTGGTTACATCGCCCCAAACTTTAATAATATCACCTTCACGGCGTGGGCCAATGACGTAGTTTAGTTGTTGTCCGGAAGCCTTTTCAAAAGCGGCAATCGCTTCCAATACGGAGTACCCGTTTCCTGTTCCTACGTTAAAGACATCGTAACTGCCGTTAGGATTTCCTTTTTCCAACAGTTGAATGGCGGCTACGTGTGCTTTTGCCAAATCGACAACATGGATATAATCCCGAATGGCCGATCCGTCCGGCGTATCGTAATCATCGCCAAACACGGTTAATTTCTCGCGTTTGCCAATGGCCGTTTGGGTAATGAAAGGCAAGAGGTTCTGCGGCACGCCGATAGGCAATTCGCCAATTAAGGCCGATTCATGCGCACCAACGGGGTTGAAATAACGCAGGGCAATGACTTGGTAATTATCATAAGCTGCTGCTGTTTCTTCGAGTATTTCCTCGGCAATCTGTTTGGTGTTTCCGTAAGGGGAAGTAGCTCTTTTTACGGGTGCTGCTTCGTTTACCGGTAATACATCCGGCTCGCCATAAACAGTACAGCTGGATGAAAACACGAAATTTATTGGTTTTTTACGATAGGCCTCCAAGAGATTAATCAGGGAGAAGAAGTTGTTGTGGTAATATTTCAAGGGGTCTTGTACCGATTCGCCCACCGCTTTAGAGGCTGCGAAATGTATAATACCCGAAATGTCGGTATTTGCCGCAATAAAGGCATTTACTTGCGCCACATCGCATAGGTCAAATTGATGAAATGCTGGTTTCACACCGATTATTTTCTCAATCTGGTCTAAAATCTTGACGCTGGAATTGGATAGGTTGTCTACAATAACAGGGGTATAGCCTGCTTTATGTAGCTCTACCACGGTATGGGAACCTATAAATCCTGTTCCGCCAGTAACTAATATTTTGCTCATTGTATTGCTTTTTACGTATATGTGGATTAAGAATTAAAAAACGTTTTATAATAGGCGATGGTTTTTTCCAGGCCTTCTTTTCGGCTGACGCGGGGCGACCAGTTTAACAAGGTTTTGGCCTTGCTGATATCAGGTCTGCGTTGCTTCGGATCGTCAACAGGCAGCTCTTCAAAAACGATCTTGGAGCTACTTCCCGTCAGTTCGATAATTTCTTTGGCCATATCCAACAGGGTCATTTCATCGGGATTGCCGATGTTTACCGGCAGGGCATAGTCGCTAAACAGCAGTTTACAGATGCCATCAATCTGATCGGTGACATAGCAGAAGGAGCGGGTTTGCAGGCCGGTGCCAAAAACCGTCAGGTCTTTGCCTTTTAAGGCTTGGGAAATGAAGGTTGGCAAGGCACGTCCATCGTGCAGGCGCATGCGCGGGCCAAAGGTGTTAAAGATGCGGGCGATGCGGGTTTCCAGTTGGTGGGTGTTGTGGTAGGCCATGGTCATGGCTTCCTGAAAGCGCTTGGCTTCATCGTACACCCCTCTTGGCCCCACCGGGTTCACATTGCCCCAGTATTCTTCCGACTGTGGCGATACCAAAGGGTCGCCATAGACTTCCGAGGTGGAGGCCACCAGAATGCGTGCTTTCTTGCTCTTGGCCAAGCCCAATAAATTATGGGTACCTAAGGATCCGACCTTCAAGGTTTGGATGGGGATTTTCAGGTAGTCGATGGGGCTTGCCGGAGATGCAAAATGCAGGATATAATGCAAATCGCCTGGTACATGCACGAATTTGGAAACATCGTGATGGTAAAATTCAAAGTTGGGAAGCTTAAAAAGATGCGCGATATGGTCGATATCGCCGGTAATTAAGTTATCCATTCCAATGACATGGAAATCTTGCTGGATAAAATGGTCGCAGAGGTGTGATCCTAAGAATCCCGCTGCTCCGGTTATTAATATTCGTTTGCGCTTCTTCTCTTGCACAATAGTGAATTTGAAAAGGTTTAAATATCTTTGACGAAGATAAGCAATATTTTTACACGATGCGTTTACTTTACGACTTAGGGATACTAGTTTATGGGGCTCTGCTACGCTTGATAGCACCTTTTCATGCGAAAGCGAAGCTTTGGGTATCTGGCCGTAAAGGCTTGTTCCAGCAGTTGGAGCAATCGGTTGATTCGTCGCAAAAACACATCTGGTTCCACTTTGCCTCCCTGGGTGAATTTGAACAGGGCCGATCGGTGATGGAGCAGATTAAACAGCAGTATCCGCAGGAGAAAATAATTGTAACTTTTTTTTCGCCCTCGGGCTATGAGATCCGTAAAAATACGGCCTTGGCCGATTATGTCTGCTATTTGCCGGAAGATACGGCAGGAAATGCGCGCCGCTTTCTGGATATCATCAATCCTAAATTGGCCATCTTTACCAAGTATGAATACTGGTATCATTACTTCACGGAACTGGAGAGACGAAAGGTTCGCTTGTTGATGATTTCGGCGATCTTCCGCGAAGACCAGCTTTTTTTCAAACGCTACGGAGGCTTTTACCGCGGGATTTTAAAGAAGGTTTCCTTCTTTTTTACCCAGAACATGGAAAGTGTGCACATGTTGAAATGGATAGGCATCTGTAATGCCGGCCTGGCGGGCGATACGCGCTTTGACCGGGTTGTTACGCTGCCCTTGAACCATAAACGGATAGCGGAAGTTGAGACTTTTGTGGCCGGAAAACAGACCTTGGTAGCGGGCAGTACCTGGCCGGCCGATGAGGAACTGTTGCAGGCCCTGATGGCGCAGCAGCCCGATTGGAAACTGATTATTGCGCCGCATGAGATTCATGAAGGCCATATTCAGCAGCTGTTAAAGCTCTTTCCACAGGCATTGCGTTTTTCCTTATTTGCGAAGTATAGCCAACAAGAGGTAGCCCAAGCCCAGGTGCTGCTGATCGATAATATCGGGATGCTGTCTTCCCTGTATTATTATGGGCAAATTGCCTATATCGGTGGTGGTTTTGGTGCAGGCATTCACAATACCTTAGAAGCAGCGACCTATGGGGTGCCGGTTATTTTTGGGCTGAAATACGAGAAGTTTAAAGAGGCGGTGGATCTGTTGGAACTGGGGGGCGCATGGGCTATTGGCGATGCGGAAGAATTGAAGGCGGTTTTTCAGGCTTTGCAACAGCCGGAAAAAAGAACACATGCCGCCCAAGCCGCAAAAAACTACGTGAGCACGCGGGCCGGTGCGACCCAGATTATTATGAAGTACTTAATTACTGAACGATTAATCGGATAACAAAAAAGAGGGCCTGTTGGCCCTCCTGCTGTATAGTTTCCTAGTAATAGGTATAGCGTCTAACGCCGGCAATATGTCGGGCCAAGCGCATCACTTGATGGGTATAGCCATACTCATTGTCATACCATACGTAGATAACGGTATTCTTCCCATCTTCCGAAACAATGGTGGCCGGGGCATCCAATACGGAGGCCGCACTGGTGCCCACAATATCTGAGGATACCAATTCGGCATTGTTGGCATATTTAATTTGTTCTACCAAATTGCCTTCCAAGGCTGCTTTCTTTAAGATGCCGTTGATTTCCTCTACACTGCTGATTGATTTTAATTCTAGGTTCAAAATCGCGAGGGAACCATTCGGAACGGGTACACGGATTGCATTGGAGGTTAGTTTTCCTGCTAATACGGGCAATACTTTGGCCACAGCACTCCCAGCACCTGTTTCGGTAATGACCATATTGAGGGCAGCGGCACGCCCGCGACGTGATTTCATATGCATATTATCCACCAAGTTCTGGTCGTTGGTATAGGAGTGGATGGTTTCAATATGGCCTTTTACTACGCCTAATTTCTTTTCGATTACGGCAAGGATAGGCGAGATGGCGTTGGTGGTACAGCTGGCCGCCGAGAACAATTGATCGGCTTGCGTATCGATGCTGTCTTCATTCACACCGTAAACAATATTCGGTACGCCTTTGCCAGGTGCTGTTAATAGCACTTGCGCGGCTCCTTTGGCCGTTAAGTGTCGACCTAACTCTTGGGCATCACGAAATGCGCCTGTATTGTCGATTACCAAGGCATCGTTGATGCCGTATTGGGTATAATCTATATCTTCTGGGTTTTTGGCCGAAATCAGGTAAACCGGTACGCCATTGATGATTAAGGCACCACGTGCTACATCGATATCGACCTCGCCTTCGAAATCGCCGTGGATGGAGTCTTGCCGTAAGAGGCTTGCTCTTTTTTCCAGGGTTTTCTGATCGGTTTGATCGCGGGTAACAATAGCTCTCAAGCGCAATTGTCTACCTGCGGCGGCCTTTGAAATCAGCTCGCGTGCTAGCAGACGACCAATTCTACCGAAACCGTAAAGCACCACATCTCTAGGGGCAAAGCTTTGATGCTGCTGCGCGCCAGCCAGTTCATTGGCGAGGAAATCGGCTAAATCTTCCTCCTGAACGGCATGCTTGCGAACTTCAAGGGCTAATTTGCCAATGTCTATACGCGAAGGATTTAAGTTAAGCTTTTGGATGGTTTCGGCAATGTTCAAGGTTTCCTCAATTTCAATTGCTTTCTCGGCCAATTCCTTGGTTTCCTGATGCAGGTTCAAGATAAAGCTGACACGGCGATCGATTAATTGATTACGGAACAAAACAAGCTCGATGGATTGGTTAAACCATAGATCGCTAACCAGTTGGATAAGCTTAACGCAAGCGTTTTGCTTCACTTTGTAACTTTTGATTTGGTCTTCAAAAGTAGAATGATGTATCATAATGTACTATAATGGATTATTATGATGCAAAACTATAAATTATAAAGTGGATAGCCTGATTTGGGGAAAGATTTACCGATATTTCAACAAATCAAGAGTTAATGATTTTATTTGCTAATGAAAGGGATTGATTGTTAAGAGAAAATAAATGGCTTTTCGCCTATTCCACAGATTCCTTTCGCTCCTCGCTAAAACAGGGCTTCGCCCTTGCCATGGAGGGCCTTACTTTCGGAAGGCTTTGCGAATGGCGGAATGCGATTGGTAGGGGGAGGTGCGGCTGGCGTAAGGGCTGCTTTTATAGGCATGGCTGAAGACGATTTGCCCACCGATGATCATTCTTTCATAGTGAAGGTGTAGGATGCTGTCACCCAGGTCGATTTTGATTTCTTTGTTTTTATTTTGTTCAAAAAGTGCTTTAATATAGCTGTATAGCTCGTCTAATTCGGCTTGGGAAGCTAAGTAGACTTCTGCTTTTTCGATTATATTCTCGTCGTTTAGTCGAAAGCTAAACCGCACTTGTCCTGTTTCCAACAGGTCGGTTTTCATTTCGTATTTCGTATCCAAGTAATAGGAGCCAATGGATTGACTGATGACATCTATTTCCTTGATTTGTGCGGAAAGATGGAGGCTGCAGAAAAAAAAATAAAACGAGGGCGGCGCTGATTTTTTGAAACATAAGGTGGTCTATTTCTATACTAGAATTCCCCAGCCGCAAAAGGTTTAATCGCGAAGCTTATTTTTTTATTGCAAGACAATAAAGAGGTCGGAGGCAATTTGATCGGCCAGGAGTTTTCCGGAAGAGCTTAAGCGCAAGTATTGCGACTCTTCGAGGAGGATATGTCCTTCTTGCAGGTGTTCTTCGGCTTCTGTTAAGAGGCTGTTCTTAAAATCGCTGCCAAATTCCTGGTTTACATAAGTGAGATCTACGCCCCATTTTGTGCGTAAGGAGGTCATGATATATTCGTTAAAGCGATCTTCGGGGCTCAGGTTTTCTGTTTCCAGCGGCAGTTGGTTTGCATACAGCTCTTTGATGTACAGGGCGTTGTTGGCTTTGTTCCAAGAACGGGATACGCCGTTAAAGGAATGTGCTGAGGGCCCTATGCCCAGGTAATGCTTGCCTCGCCAATAATTGCTGTTGTGGATGGCGTGTTTTCCAGGTTTGGCAAAGTTGGAGATCTCGTATTGCTCATAGCCGTTTGCCTGCAGGTAATCAATCATCATCAGCATCTGCTCGGCACTTTGGCTTTCGTTCATGGCCGGCGTTTTCCCTTTGTTGATCAAATGATCTAGCGCTGTTTTCTTCTCTACCGTCATGGCATAAGAGGAAATATGCGGCACGGCATAATCGATCAACTGCTGCATATTGGATTTCCATTTTTCATCGCTCAGCAGGGGATATCCGTAGATGAGGTCGCAGGTGATGTTTTCAAAGCCGGCATCCTGCACCCGCATCACCGCAGCCTTTGCCTCCTCGGCATGATGCGCCCGATTCATCCAACGTAAATCCTCTTCGTAAAAGGATTGGATACCGATACTGAAGCGGTTGATGGGGGTATGGCGTAAGGTTTGCACCTTGGCGGCGTTGAGGTCGTCGGGATTCGCTTCCAGGGTAATCTCGGCCTGTGGATTGATGTCGTAAAGCTGGCCCACCTTATCGATCAGCCTAGCGATTTCATCGGCTGTGAGTAGGGAAGGGGTGCCACCACCAAAGTAAATGGAATCGATGGTTTTGTTTTGAAGGTAATCGGCACGGCGTTCCAATTCCAGGAGCAAGGCTTGGAGCATGTCGTCTTTGTATTGCAAAGAGGTACTGAAATGGAAATCGCAGTAGTGACAGGCTTGCTTGCAAAATGGAATGTGGAAGTAAATCATGGGTGCAAATATAAGTATAGATAAATTATGATAGAAATTGATAGAATTTAGAAGTATCCTTTTGTTTATCAGGTTGTTATATTGTTATTTTGTCTGATAATTTGTAAATTTATTCGAGGATTTATCAAAGTTTTGTTACTCACCTTGTTACTTCTATCTTGGGAAAAATAACAAAGGTAACACATGGTAACAGTACGATACAAACCCTTGAAGTCTGGAAAGTTCAGCGTTTACTTGGATATTTATTTTAGAACTTCTGATCAAAAATCGAAACGAAGTTATGAATTTTTAAGCATCTATGTTCATCGGGACTATTCGAGTTCGCGGATACGAATCATGGAAAAGGATTCGGAAAATATGAAGCTTATTCGAGCAATAAGAAATAAGCGTGAAACAGAGCTTAATTTCTCAAAGCATGGATATGAAAAGCCGAATAGACCAAGTTTGGAATTATTGGATTATCTTAAGGAATGCTTAGAAAGGCGCTTCAATTACAAATTAGAATGCTTAATAATTCATTTGGGTAAATACATTAGAAATAAGAGTTTTCTAATCTCAGAGGTGTCTGAGGAGTTCTTAAGTTTATTTCAAGATTACCTGCTGCTGTATGTATCGCAAAATACTACCCATGCATACATGTCGGTATTTAGGCAGTATTATAATAAATTGCTTACTCGTCGAATAATAGATAATAGCCCATTTGAGAATTGGCAACCAGTAAAAGAAGTTTATTTAGAACGTGAAAGACTAACTATTGAAGAGGTGAGGACATTAGCTAATGTACATCCAGATTTAGGAAATAAACAAATAAGACAAGCATTCTTATTTAGTTGTTTTACTGGTTTGAGAATCTCCGATGTTAGAAGGATAACTTATGATCATTTAATTGATGGATTTATCAGATTTCGTCCATTTAAAACACCTGCAAAGATTGTTACTGTGCCTGTGGTGGAAGATGTGTTAAAGATAATAGGAGAGATTCCCAAACATCCAATTAATAAAAAGATTTTTTGGGGTTTGCCTTCCACCTCTCAAGCGTTAAATCAGCATTTGAAAAATTGGGCAAGAGAAGCTGGAATAAAAAAGAACCTTCATTTTCATGTGTCTCGACATACCTTCGCAACGATAGGACTGACATTTGGAATTGACTTGTTTACAATGAAAGAGTTGCTTGGTCATTCTAAAATTGAAATGACTCAGATTTATGCTAAGATCGTTGATAGAAAAAAGGAAGAAGAAATTTTAAAATTTCCAAGTTTATGATTCGTAATGTTTTTAAAGTCCTATTGATAGTAATTGCATGTGTTTTATTTGCTGTTTATTCTAAAGCTTCACCAAACTATTCGTTATTATTCGTCATATGTTTATTTTTTCTTGGATTATTTTTTATCCTAAGTAAAAATATAAGGTTAAAATCTGAAGAGGTTTTAGTCAAAATAAAGGATAAAGTTTCCTCCGAACTATATTTAAAAGATCAATCTTTGATTGGAAACAGAAGAACCGAATTGCTGAACTATTATCGGCAAAAATTATTCGTTTATTCGCTTATTTCAGTATTCTATTGGTTAGTACTATGTTTACTTTTTATTCTAGTTGGTTTTTCAGATAGACCTATTTCCGGGTCTATTTTGGTTTCAGTATTGTTTATAATATTTGTGTTCATGGAAGATCACACTTTAGATGGCGATTTCCTTCGAAACATTCCTAGGCTATGGGTAGATCGTCGCGATGCCTTTATTGCTATATCATATTTAAAGCAATTAGATTCAACTAATCATATTGCGAAAAATGAATTATTTAAAAAAAGTGCATTTAGTGAATTCTGGTTGAAAAGTGATATGAGTATCTTGGATCTTATTCATCGGATTAATGAAACTAAAGTGCATTTTGAGTTTTTAAAGGACAAGAAAAAATGGGTGCTTTGTGATGGGTATAGAGCCAGTAGTACGCAACTAAACTTAGCAGGATTTATATCGGCACTCATTAATTTAGGTTTTTTAAGTAAATCCATTACTATCAATAAAGAATCAGCATGTACGCTCAAAGAAATCTTTTATATCCCTGAGCAAAAGTCGGAGAAGGAATTACAAAAACTATATGGTCAAGGATTTAAAGATATTGATGTTAATTATTCGAAGTATTTCGAAGAACTTATAGCATAATTATAACTCTATTGACTCTAGCCCCATTAGAGTCTGTTTTATGATAGATTTTCATAAATATTTGTACTGGTACAAAAAAAACTAGTATGAATGCAATTCCCAAAACAACTAGAATTATTGACCTCACAATTGATCAATTAGATTCAATTTTAGAGGAAAAGTTTTCAAAGCTTATTTATAATCAAGAAGAGCCCGAATTCAAAGTTGGTGATTATAATCTTGCTATGTCTCTTACAGGTTATTCTAAACAAAGACTATATCAACTCGTCTCAGAGGATTTAATACCCCATGTAAAATTGCCCTCTGGTGGGGTTAGATTTATACAATCAGACCTTATTGAATGGTTTAAGAAATATAAAGTAAGAACATCTGAGGATATCGATACGATAGCTGAGAAATTGCTGTTGAAAAGAAAAAACAGTTTAAATAAATAAAGCAATCATTTCTGATTGCTTTTAATTTCTTGTAGAATTTCTTCTTTAATTGACAGAACTAAGTTAAGGAATTCTATTAATCAATAAAACTTTATAATTAGAATTTCGCAATGAAACAACGAGATGATGCTCCGAGTATTCAAAAAGTAGTTGAATACCTTACTAGCACCTATGATTTTAGAAAGAATACACTTACCAATGCTGTTGAATATAAAGCAAAATTAAGTGATACTTTTAAAGAAGTAAATGAAAATAACCTTTATTTAGACCTAAGAATTAATGTTGGTTTAAAGGCAACAATATCTGATATTCTAGTCTTTTTAGGATCGGATTATGTCAGCGAATATGATCCTATTTTGGAATATTTTAACAGCATTAAAGAAAAATACCAACCTTTTTTACATGGCGATTATATAAGCAAGTTTGTCTCCTATGTAAGTGCGAAAGAGCAGACTAGATTTGAGGTGCAATTTAAAAAATGGATGGTTCGGACTATCCTCTGTGCAATTCGTGAAGACTATTTTAACAAGCAGGCTTTTATTTTGGTTTGCAATAAGCAGTCGAATGGTAAAACCACCTTTACAAGATTTTTAGTTCCTGAGAAGCTTAGATCATATTCTGTAGAGAATATTGGAATTGATAAAGATTCTATAATTGCATTATCAAGTAATTTTATTTGCATTCTAGATGAATTAGCATCCCTAACCAAATTTGAAATCAATAGCTTAAAGTCGATTATGTCGAAGCTTCATATTAATGTTCGACATCCCTATGATAGAAAGGCTAGAACATCCCCTCGAAGAATTTCTTTTATTGGATCAACAAATCTAAGTGAATTTTTAACGGATGATGCCAATGTAAGATGGGTTTGCTTTGAGATTCAAGATATAAATTGGCAGTATAAAGATGAAATAGATATAGACCTTCTTTGGTCTCATGCTTATTATTTATTGAATAGCGGATTTAAATATGAAATGTCTAGGCAGGAAATTGAAGAAAATGAGATCGCCAATGAAGGTTTTAAAGTGACTTCAATAGAATATGAATTATTGCAAAAATATTTTTCTCCTGGTTCACCTGATAAGTACGATCGGCAGTTGATGAGTTCCGAGATCTTTCATGAAATTCAGCTTAAATCCTATCCCAAACTGAATCAAAAGGAGTTTGCGAGAGCTATGAAGCGATTAGGATTTTCGCCCTATCAGATTAGAGGTCATGTTACTTCTACTGGCGAAAGATCAACTTATCCTGTTAAAGTTTATTATGTAGTCGAAAACTCCTAACTACATTAATAAAACATGCTTAAAATGACTGTTAAGCCATAAAATGCTGTAGTTAGATTATTAAATTAATCCAACTACATCTGACTACATAACTACATCATGAATGCAAAACAAGCTAACCAAATTTCTATAATACATTTCATTTCTGAGTGTTTGAAAATCAATCCAGTGAAAGCTAATGCAAATTATTGTCTCTATATCTCGCCATTAAGAACTGAAAGCCGTCCATCTTTTAAGGTGTCAATTGAGAAAAACTTATGGGTGGACTATGGTCTTGGAATTGGGGGGACACTAATCGATCTTATTATAACATTGTATCCGAATCTCAATATTTCGGAAGCGATTAATCTTGCTTCTCATTTTAAGGGCAACTCTTTTTCTTTTCAACAGCAAAAAGAAAAGCTTTCTGCTAATCCTATAAAGTTTGTGATTACCAAAATTCAATCAATCACTGTGGATATTGATTTGTCTAAATATATTGAGGGGAGAGGGATAAGGGTCGGAAATGCTTCTCAGTATGTCAAATCAATCCAATACAATTATGGGAAATGGACTTTTAAAGCTGTTGGATTTAAGAATTTAAAGGGGTGGGTATTAAGAAATAATAAATTTAAAGGATGTACGCATAGTAGTATAAGTTTGATTACGAACAACAGTTCCAATCTCATAGTTTTCGAAGGCTTTTTTGATTTCCTAAGTTACCTCGAACTATATCCAGATGATGAGTTTACCTATGATTATTTAGTGTTAAATAGTTTATCAAACACTCAATTCTTAAAAGAGATAATTCCTAACTATAACTTAATCCATCTATTTTTAGATAATGATAAAGCTGGGTGTACCATGACAAACTTAATAATTATGGAGTATCAGAATTTGGAAGTGGTAGACAGGAGCATCCTATACCAAAACTTCAATGATTTAAATGACTACCTAATACATCAAAAATTAAGGAAGGAATAATATTTGTTTTTATAGGCATTCTGAAAGCAAGAGGGTACTGCGGTTTACCGCAGTAAGCTGTGTATTAAGCTGATGTACAGTTGTTTATGTATTTGTTCTGAATGCCATTTTTATTCTTTTTGTAGTAAAGTGACCCTAAGTGCTTGGTGCTCAATAATATTTTTACTACATAAAAAACTACGAAGCAACCTCGGTTTACTACATTTTAACCTTTTTGTTGCTTAAGGTCTTCTATTTTAGTTGATTATGATGTAGTAAAACTTTTCCCAACGCACGATGCGGCTTATCGAGTTAAAACTCCGATTATTAACCTAGCGGTTAAGGCTGTTTAGGGAGTCTGACTAATAACGGTTTTGAAATTTTTGATAAAGATTTCTTAAAAGCTCCTCCTTATTTTCTTGCATCCAATCGTTAATTATGGAACTTGCCAATTTGCTGAGGTTCAAATTGTGATCGGGGTAGTCGGATATGATGTTTTTTAATTTATTATACATATCAACATCTAGATAAATTGTTTTAGTCTCAACGGATTTAAAAGTAGATGTCGATTCGAAGAAATCAGATAATGTATTATGTTTCATGAGGTTGAAAAGGTTAGGCGTGGAACTAAATTAGACTGTTACAGAGTTTCTCAAAGACCCTCCTCGAGAAGGCTTAGCTTAGGACAATATCAGGAATAGATTTATATCATTTGGAGTTACATCAAATCCTATATTTCTGACTATAAGCAATCTCGTTTACGCTTTTTAGTATGCTTGTTGACTAAATTAGTAAAAGAGATGAATAATTGAGCCATTTGTTAATAAAATATGTGCGAAAAGCATTATTTTTATTCTATTTTCGTTTAATTATTAATTATGGCGGGAATTCTTAAAGAAATGGAAGTGTCCTCTAAAATACCTCATATACTTAAATACATGGGGTCAAAGAGAGAAATATTAGATTTTGTAAATTTAGCGGTTACTTCTTTAAATGTTGAAACAGAGTGGTTTTGTGATTTGTTTTCCGGGACTGGGGTAGTTGCTGGTCAATTTGGTGATAATTATTCAGTGTTAGCAAATGATGTTCAGATGTATTCTTCAGTATTTTCAAATACTTATTTGACTAATCTCGATGAATTTATAAATGAGGAATCTCTTAAGGATATAATTGATGAAGCAACATTTTATCGAAATGAGTTTATAAGAGTTCATCCAAGGTTGGTTTTTGAATATCCAGAGAATATCGATTTCCATACATTCGATGATTTAGAAAAAAGAGAGCGTCAATTAATTGATGTCAATTTCGATATGGGTTTTCATCTATTTGCAAAATATTATTCAGGAACCTATTGGTCGCTTGATCAGTGCATTTGGATTGATTCTTTTAGAGCAGTTGCTGAAAAATATAAAGGGACATCAAAGTATTTTATTATCCTATCCTCCCTGATATTTGCAATGTCATATATGTCTCAGAGTACTGGACATTATGCACAATATAGGGATTTAACGGCCTCTAATTTCGAAGATATTTTATCATATAGGAAAAGAGGGATATTACCTTATTTTGAGCGTAAATTTCTTGAATTAATCGAATATCGAAGGAATCGCGATAAAAGGATGCATAACATAACAACAATGGATTTTGAGGATTGTTTGAGAATAATTCCTTTTGGGTCGATTGTTTATGCAGATCCTCCTTATCAATCCGTACATTATTCAAGATTTTATCATGCACTTGAAACACTTGTAAAGTATGACTATCCTGATGTTAAGTTTAAAGGGAGGTATCGAGAAGATAGACATCAATCTATTTTCTGTATCAAAACAAAAGTTGAGTTAGCCTTTACAAAATTGTTTAAAGGAGTTTCAAATAGAAATGCACACTTGTGCTTGAGTTATGCTGATACAGGAATGATCTCTAAGGAAAAGATTTTAGACCTTGCAAAAAGAAGTTTAGGGCAGGAATATTCTGTTAATATTTTAACAAAAGATCATGTTCATAGTAAAATGGGGCGTAGCGATGAAAAGGAACAAGAGGTTGTTGAATTTATAATTAATTTTAGAAAGAATGATCAACCAATCTAAATTTGATATTACGAAACTTACTACCTCTTGGACAAAATTTGATATTGTTCAAGTCTTAGATATATTATATGATAAGGAAACGCTAATTAGCTATGTAAATCAGGATTCTAAAATAAATTTACCAATCTTAAAATCTTTTCTAGGGATGAAATCTTTGAAAGATAAGATTCCTTACTATTGGTTAGAAATTTTGAAGTTTCCAAAGGAGAAAGGTTTGTTTGGCTTATTTTCTTTAATTCTAACACATCATAGTGTGATGGAGATATTTAGAAAATCAGGTACAGACCTTATGACTGGGTTGTTCCAAGTGTCTGAGGGTAAGATGTATACGAATATCAGGAGTTGTTTGGTGGAGTCTGGAGCATCAAAGCCGATTTATCGAAGAGTAGATTTAGTTCCATATGATTTTTCAATTTTGCTTACGAATAAGCTGATAGGACCACTTTTTAAAGATCTTTTAATTGATAGGTTGAATGGTATCTCAAAAGACACTATTAATGAAGGTAATTTAAGAGAATGTTTGCAAGACTTAAGGTTACATGAAGTTTTTTGTCAAGAAGAAGAAAAGTTCTTGAATTGGATTCTGCCAAATGAAATGAATGATCACGGTTATTTACAAGATTTTAGTATCATTGATGAAGTCCAAATTTCGAAATTTTATAGTATTGAGGAAAAGGCTCAACTGAATTTTGAAGGATCAAAGGAAATTTATTTTGTAGGAGAAAATGGCGATGGAAAATCCCTTGTTTTGATGGCTATATATCTGGCTTTCAATCAAAATTATGTGTTAGAATCGACTGATCAGGAGCGGACTGGGAAAATCAGAGAAATCATTAAAGACAATAAGGAACTAAGAATCATTGGTAAAAATTCTCTTGGGGTTAAAAATAGCTATTTAAGTAATTTATTTGCGTATGGTACTCATAGGGGGAGATTTGGTGAAGATCATGAGAAGTATGGATTTATGTCTTTATTTGATTCCGAAGTGGTTTTAATAAGTCCTGAAAAATGGTTGAAAGATCAGAAATTATTTGATTTAGACAATAGTAATTCAGAGTATTCAACTATTGATATTATCGAAGAAGTAATATATAATATCTTAGAGAGGAATGTACGAATTAAATTCCTTGAAAACGAATTGTTTTTCTTTGAAAAGGGAAGACAAATGAAATTTCTCCAATTATCAGAAGGGTATAAAAGTATTACCATTTTTGTCATTGATTTAATTTATCGTCTTCAGGGAATAGCAAAATCGAATTTAGACATCTTTAAGATCCCTGCAGTTGTTCTCGTTGATGAAATTGATTTACATTTACATCCTAAATGGAAAAAAGTGATAGTTAGTAAATTAAGAGAAACATTCAAATACATTCAATTTATTTTTACTACTCATAGTCCAACTATTATTCAAGGAGCGTCCGATGAGGCTTTAATTTTCAAAGTTTATCGAAATGATGAAGATGGTATTTCAAGAATTTCGGAACCTTATTACCGTAAAAATCTTAATCATCTGATGCTAAACACTCTCGTCACTTCAAGTCTTTTTAGTTTAGAATCTGCAAGATTAGATATTAATAATTCATCAGCAGATACAAGTGAAAATTTTTTGTTATACAAGATTAATGATGAATTGAATAAAAGACTTGATTTAATGAAGAAAAGGGGTGATGTACATATTTCTGATAAAGACATTGAGGATCTTATTAAACAAATAACTGATCAGGAATTGAGTGATGATTAGAATATTTAAAAACCTTCAGATAGTCCCTCAATCTCTGATTCCAGCATTTTCTGAGTTGTTTCCTGAACGAGTTGGAAAGAGGAATATCCCTGTTCCGAGAGCTGCAACTAGTACACATAATCGAAGAATTGAATTAATAAATTTAGGAAGATATATAGATAGCAATAGATATAACAGTCGTTATAAGCAAAAAGATGTTAAGTTGGGATTAATCAATATTTATAATGGTAAGTGTGCTTTTTGCGAACAAAAAATTGAATATTATCATATTGAGCATTATAGACCGAAATCGATTTACTATTGGTTAGCATATTCTTGGGACAATTTATTAATGTCCTGTCCGTTGTGCAATAGTTCCAAAGGTAACAATTTTGAAATTGAAGGTGATGAGATTAGATTTGAACTTAATGATCATAACTTAAAATTAATTAATCATTTTTCAGAACGTTACAACGTAGTTGAACGTCCATTATTAATAAATCCAGAACAAATTGATCCAGAGAAATTTTTAGTTTTTTCTAAGGATGGAAGAATCTCTTCCCGAGATCCAAGATTTATTTATACGATTGAGCTATGTAGGTTAAATCGGGATATTCTAGTTGATTTAAGAAGAGGTCTTTTAGATAGATTTAGAGAGAATATTAGAGATGCAATTCTATCTAATCGCGACAGCAAATCGAATCAAATGACAGCTATCAAAACAAACGTCAGGAATTTTAAGTCTGATTCTGAGGATTTAAAAAATGAATTTTTAGCATTTAGAAAATTAGCTATAAGTGAACAATGGTTATCTAAAATTATTAAGGAAGTTGCAACTTAGCTAGTCTCTAAATATTGTAGTCGTGTAGTCACGTAGTCGGATACTTTTCAAACTTTTATAAAAACTTTATAATTTTTTTGTCAAAAAAATAGAGAGTTCTATGTTTTCTATTTGTTGCTTTTTAATCATAACTGACTGAATATAAGGCGGGTTATGCATTCTGGGTGCTCGCTTTGGGAAGCAAAGGTAAGGAATTATTAAGTTCCTATTGTCTTTTATTCATCCCGCAAGCTATCTACTGGATTTGCCAATGCTGCTTTTATCGATTGAAAACTAATCGTGGCTAGGGAAATGACAATAGCGAGCAGTCCGGCGACCACAAAATAATACCATTCGATATGGATGCGGTATTCGTAATTTTTTAACCAATTTGTCATCGCCCACCAGGCAATAGGCGAGGCTATTACAATAGATAGCACGACCAATTTGATGAAATCCATGGAAAGGAGTCTGGTTATTTGGGGAATAGAGGCGCCTAGTACTTTCCGGACAGCAATTTCCTTCATCCTTGTTTCCGCCATATAGGCGATGAGTGCTAATAATCCTAAACAAGAAATAAAGATGGTAAGGCCAGCAAAGAGCATCACAATGGTGCCAACGGCTTTTGCTTCTTTAAATTTATCTGCAAAAACCTGGTCAATAAAATGATAGGAGAAAGGATAATCGGGGTTATATTTTTTGAAGATGCTTTCAATGGTTTTCAGGTTATCGGCTATAGGTCGTTCTGGATTTAATCGATAATGAATGACGTTAAACCAAGCTGCTGGGCCCAAAATAACGGTGGGTTCATTCTTACCAAAAGGAGAGGCCATCACAAAGTCTTTTATAACGCCTACTACAGTTAGTTTTTGACCGTCACCATCGACGATACTTCCTATCGGGTTTTTGAGTTTTAAAGCTTGCACGGCAGCTTCATTGATCAGTATGGCAGAACTATCGGTCGGGAATTTGTAGACATCGATATCGCGGCCTGCTACTAAGGTAAATCCCAGGTTTTTTACGGCATCTGCATCCGTACTGAATCGATTGAAGTTTATCTTTTTATCCTCTTCAACTGATTCACTGGAGGTGAATCCCCAGCCTGAGCTGTATCGGTCTGTTACAGGCGACATATTTTTAGAAACGGAAACAACAGCATTGCTCGCTAATAATTCATTCCTAATATTTAGGTATTGCTTATTGATATTACCTTCGATCTCCGTATATAACAATCCGTTTTCCTGATAGCCCCGATCGCGATCTTTACTGTGTTGAATCTGTCTGCTCACCACTACGGTAGCAATAATGAGGATGATGGCCAGGGTAAACTGAACAACAACCAGGGTAGAACGAATACTTATCCCGCCGGTTTTGGCCTTGAATTTACCCTTTAGGGTATGGATAGGTTTGAAAGCGGATAGGAAAAAAGCAGGATAGGTGCCAGCAAATAAACCGGTTATCAAGGAAAAGGCGATTAAAAACAGCCAGGTTGTTGGGGTAATGAATGAAATGGAGAGGTTTTTTGATACCAATTCATTGAAATAGGGAAGCACGAGCACGATGATGACAAGCGATAGCACCAAAGCAAGCAGACTGATTAGCATGCTTTCCATTAAAAACTGTAGCATCAAGCTTTTTCTATTAGCGCCGATAACCTTCCTAACACCAACTTCTTTGGCCCTTCGTTCTGATTTAGCGGTGCTCAAGTTCATAAAATTGATGCAAGCGACCAACAGAATAAAACTCCCAATCCAGGCAAAGAGCTTGACCAGGTCGATTCTTCCCGAGCTATAGGTACCCCCTTCCCCATTATTGTAGAGGTAATTATCTTGATAAGGGCTGGCGAAAATCTCTACCGTGCTTGGCGTATAGTCATTATTTATATTGATATGGTTCTTTGAAAAGTCGATTATCTTCGCGTTGAACTGGCTTAGATCAACACCCTTTTTTAATAGAACATAGGTTTGAATGGAATTATTAGACCAGTTTTCATCGTAGTAATCAATTGATTTCGCATAATCCCAAGAAATCAAACTCTCAAAATCAAAACTAGAGTTTGCGGGCATGTCTTCGATTACCGCCTGTACTTTTGCCTGATCGACGGAATCGATCTTTATTATTTTCCCAATAGGATTTTCATTGCCGAATAGATCCTGGGCTTTTTTTTGCGTCAGTACAATGGAGCTGGGGTCGGTTAGTAAGCCTGTTTTTTGACCTGCGATAATTTTGACATCGAACAGGTGGAAGAATCCGGAATCTACGAATGCAATATCCGTTTTTAGTTTTTTGTCATTATAGGTTGTTAAAAATTTATTATTACCGTTATAACGACTATAGGATTCGATATCTGCGTAGGTTTTTCCCAATTCCTCCCCTAATATCTTCGGCGTATATACCCAGGCATGTTTCGACCCTTGAATACCATCTCTATTGCTAATGGTATATAAACGGTCATTCTTTTCATGATACCTGTCCATCGTCAGCATATTCTGCAACCATAGCGTAATTAATAAAGCACCGGCCATGCCAAGGGATAAGCCGATAATATTAATCGTTGTAAAACCCTTGTTCTTTTTAAGATTACGAATGGCAATTTTTATATAGCTGGTAAACATAGGCTATGATTTAAGATTTTAAGATACCGAAATGATTATTCATTACGCGTTAAACATTGCGTTTTATAGCTGTAAAGTTTATTCCAATCTATTTGCCATGTTTTTAATACACTGTTAGTGAGGTTGTTGTGAATATTGTTTTAGAGTTAGGCTGTTCGATTTCGAACGTTTCTTTGTTCGATTTTGAACAGGTAGGGATAAAAGGAGGGAAATAAACAGAAAGGATTAATATCTGAAATGTTTTGCTATATTTGATTATCTTGTGTAGACAAGAGAGAAAAGAAACCTAAATTTTTCAAAATGAGTTTTATAAGTAAGTGTACTCTTACACAGTTTTTTGGCTGTGGAAGAGCTAACGATTATCCTACGTTTATGAAAATTTCTGGAGATTCCTATGCTGCTGAATCGAGAAATATAACGCAAGGGGAGCTTAATTGCAGTTTTCCAAAAAGCGTTAAACTTCTTTACTTTATTGCATTATTCTTAGGAATAACCTTACTTATATTCTCCTCCTGCGTCCAGAACCCCAGCAAGGAAGACAACGATTCCATGTCCTACCTCCAGGTTCCGGAAGGCTTTGTTATTGAAGAAGCTGTTTCCCCGGATCTCATTTCCTTCCCTATGTTTGCCAGCTTTGACGATCAAGGGCGTCTATTTGTATTCGAGTCGACGGGAGTAAACACCATGGGGACGGAGAAAATGCTTGCGGAGCCGAGCTACCACATACGTTTGTTGGAAGATTCGGATGGCGATGGAAAGTTTGATAAAAGCACGATTTATGTAGATAGCATTCCCTTGCCTATGGGAGGAACATTCTATCAGGGAAGCTTGTATGCGGCGGCACCTCCGAATTTGATGCGCTATACGGATACCGATAATGATGGAATAGCAGATAAGAAGGATGTCATCTTAAATGGCTGGGTACTCAATGCGAATGCGGCGACCTTGCATGGCCCGTTTATGGGGCCAGACGGATGGCTGTATCTATGCGATGCACGCCGAGGATTTGATATAACAACAAAAGAAGGGGCCCAGCTGAAAGGTAAAGGCGCGCGCATATGGCGCTGTCGCCCTGACGGAACGGGCCTAGAATCTGTTGCTGGGGGAGGTTTTGACAATACCATCGAGATGGTTTTTATGCCGGGCGGCGAAACCATAGGCACGATGACCTATTTTACCGACCCCCAGAATGGACAGCGGGATGCGCTGATGCATTGGGTGGAAGGCGGCGTATATCCGAAATACAATAGCGTAATCGACGAAGATCAGCTGAAACTGACCGGCGATCTCATGCCTGTGATGACCAAGTTGCCAAGGATTGCCCATTCCGGACTCTTACGTTATCGGGGAGAGGGGCTCGGCAATGAATACAATGGCGATTTATTCAGTGCCGTATTTAATACCGGCAAAATCACCCGCCACCGCGTTACAGCAGTGGGTGCAACTTTTAAAACCGAAGAAGAGGATTTTATGACCTCAAAAAACCCGGATACCCATCCTACGGATGTACTGCAAGACGCGGATGGAAGTCTGTTGGTTATCATCACTGGTGGATGGTTTATCGAAGGCTGTCCTTTATCGCGGGTTGCTAAGCCTGATGTAGCAGGAGGGATATACAGGATCCGCAGGAAAGATGCAAGTCCAGTAAAAGATCCTTGGGGCAAAGCACTGGAGCTCAGTAAAAGAAGTCCTGAGGAGTTAGCAGGTCTTATCAATGATTCACGTGTAATGGTTAAAGATGCTGCGGTCGAAAAATTAGTCGCAGCAGGATCGAATTCCGTACCAGCATTAGTAAAGATGCTTCAGGATAAAAACGAGGATAGCCGCCTTGCTGCGCTGTTTGCTTTGGCGCGTATTGGTAGCATAGAAGCTATTGCAGCCGTGCGAGGGTCGCTAAAGGATAACAGTGCTACTGTTCGTACCGCGGCTAGTCGCAGTCTTGGACTTGCTGCAGATCGCGAATCTGTCGATATGCTGATGCAGCTGGTACAGCAAGATTCAGCATCGGTACGTCGGCAAGCGGCAACAGCATTAGGACAAATCGGAGATCCTCGCTGTATTCCGGCCTTATTGAGTGCGGCATCCAATCCGAACGACCGTTTTGTAGAACATGCTATCATCCATAGTTTAATTACCCTTAAAAAACCGGAATTGTTAATTCCTGCCTTAAACCATACCTCGGAAGGCAGTCGGAAAGCTGCTGTTATTGCGCTCGATCAAATGGATAATTCCCCACTTCGCCAAGAGCAGGTGCTCGCCTTTCTGCAAAGCAAACAGCCGGCACTTCGCAATACAGGCATTTGGATTGCCTCCCACCGACCTGCATGGGCAGATATGGTGATCAGCTTCCTGCAAAGCGGCTTGAACATGGAAGAACTCAATAAGGATGAACTTTCTGCAGTTCAGAAGTTACTTATTACTTTCAGTGAAAACCCCAAGCTTCAAGGCTATATGGCCAAAGAACTTGGAAATAACCAAGCCTCTAATTCTTGGAAACAACTACTATTAACGGTTATTTCCGAGAGCCCCGTTAAGGATTTTCCAAATGCATGGACGTTACAATTAGGCAATCTGCTGCGCTCCGGGAATGATGTCTTGCAACGGTCTGTACTCGCCCTGATTGAATCCCGACGGTTAGCGGCCTTGAATAATGACTTAGCAAAGATTATTGAAGATAACTCCGCCGATCCTGATTTCCGGATTGGCGCATTAGGAGCTCGCGGAATGACAGTTCCAGAACTATCAGCAAAGGAATTCAACATTTTGACGGGTTTCCTCAAGCCGCCTACCGAATCACCTATCCGACAATCGGCAGCCCGACTGCTAGCACGTGCTAAGCTTAACGAAGGGCAGCAAAAGGAACTGGCCGAACAGTATGTCGGGACAGCCGATCTTTTCCTACTACCAAGCTTAATGACTGCTTTTGAAGGCAGTAAAAGCGAAGCAGTAGGCTTGGCATTGATCAAGGCACTCAGCCAGACCAAAGATCGCTTGGATAATCTTTCGGAGCAAGACATGGAAAAGTTGCTGGCCAACTTTCCGGAAAAGGTGCAGAAAGAAGGGAAACCTTTAATGGATGCCTTAAGAGCGCGCCATGCCGAGCGCTTGTCTAAGTTGGAGCAGCTGGAAGCAAGCCTGAGTCGTGGTGATCTTGAACGTGGGAAAAAGGTCTTTTTCGGGAAAGCAGCTTGTTTTACCTGCCATGCTGTGGGGCAGGAGGGGGCACACTTCGGTCCAGACTTAAGCAATATCGGAGAAATCAGATCAAGTCATGATATCCTGGAGGCCATTGTCTACCCAAGTGTAAGTTTCGCTAGAGAGTACGATACATATCAGGTGAAGACAAAAACAAAAACCTACCTCGGCGTTATCAAGGAGCAGTTTCCCGATTTAATAATCCTGGCGGTTGGTCCTGGAGCAGAGGTGCGTATTCCGCGAGCAGAGATTGTCTCTTCCGAGCAGCATGCGGTGTCTATGATGCCTCCGGGCTTGGAAAAAAGCTTGAGCCAAGAAGAGTTATCAGACCTAATGGCCTACCTCAAGTCCTTGCCAGACTCCTATAAAACCATGAATAAACAGTAAACAAATTTGGTAATATAATACATGTGGGCGGGGTTCGATTTATTTCGAATTCCGCCTTTTTTATAGTCTTATTATATTTGATTTATATAATTCAAGCACCTAATTGCTTTGCTAATTCTTGAATGTTCACGTCATTTGGGTAAGCAAAGATAAAATACACGTTATCAGCAAATGAAAGCTCTATTTAAATCCATATTTGTAAAGTAATACGCAGCGTCTATGTCCTATCATGCCATTGAGAATTTAGTTGAAGATCTTATCGGAATACTGGAGAAATCGAATCTTCCGGAAGCAAAGCAGCGGCATTTTGTTTATAACCTGTATCAATTCCAAATGAGATTTGATACCAGCTATACCGAGCTGCGGAAGTTTAAATACCTTCAGCAAATCCATTATTTAAAAAAGCTTCCTATTGAACAGCATCCCGATTATAAGGCAAACCGCACTTATTTTGAAGGATTAGAAGAGCAGGACTGGATTGATATTCCTGATGCAGAAACAGAATCCTCCTTAGCCTATACCGAGAACGGTTATTTCTTCCCGAGCTATGGGAGTTTGCTGTGGGAAAGACTGAAAAAGGAGGGTGCCTGGCCGGAAGCCACAGAAGCACCGGAGCAAGTAATCATCCCTAATCTGCTTGCAGATATGTTAGACCTTGCCGAGGCGCAGGGTGAGAAAGCTTTGATGCATAATATTTACCTGGCCTTTCTAAACGGCGTTTTAGCCTATGATTTCGATGCAGAAGCAGGCATTCCAAAACAGTTCAACGACTGGATTAGCGATGCAGATCTAAACCGTATTCGAGACCATTTCATCAAACATGAGCTGCTAAAAATAAAAAAGAAGGATACTGAGTTTGAGGTGCCTAGTCGCCTTAATGAAATCAGCGAGGGTACAGCATTAGACCGTGTGGCGCAGGTTGATTTCTTGATGTCGCCCAAAAAGACGGTAGAGCAAATCGCTGCCGCTTACCAAAAAGAGCAACAGCAATTGGCGGAATTGCCGAAGAAAATTGAGCTCATCCGCAGTAAGTTGCCTAGCGCCTTAGAAGCACAACAATGGCAATTCCTAGCGGATAATAAGCCGGAGGATGGGCATACCATCGTTTGGTTGTTCTATCGGGATGTTAATGTGGAAGCCGTAGCCATGCGACTCTTTCTGGAATTGACATTTTATGTCGACTTAAGTAGCATCGCCGTCAAACAATATGTGCAACATCCCTTGCTGTTGGAATGGCAACAGCAGGAAAAATCCCTAAATATAGAAGATGTACCCTTGAGTATCAATGTTTTTGAATTCGTCGATGCCGATAGCATCGAGAAGAAGCTTAATTTTTTAGGGCTTTGGGTGCTACCACTGAAAGCGAAGGAGGCAACTATAGCTAAATCTATCGATCAATTGCTAGGTTACATTAGTGAAGTAAGCGATCAATATCCGAAGAAGATCCATCAAGAGTTTCCCGACGCATTCTTTGCAAAACCTTATAAAGCTTATGTGGCCATTTTTGATGCCGACGGCCCCATTGAGGATTTCTTATTGTTCAATAATTTATACAGCATCAGCCTCCTGTTTATTTACCATTATGTACAACAGAATAGGTTAGATGCCGCAATGAAAGTACATAAGCAGCTCGAAAGCCGATTGACAGATCGCTTTCGCGTAAATATAGCATGGTATAAAAAGGATTATATGCCTTACATCAAAGCGATACAGCAAGGGAAGAAACCCGCCCTGCCGACTCTGTTCTACAAGAATTAAAAATAAATTTTTTGTATTAAACTATCTATTTCTTTTATAATGCAATTGAACAAGTCCAGTGTCAAACGTTTTCGCCGAAAGGAATGACAAGTGTTGTTCCGGCCGCCCTTCTTTAAATAATCGTATACCCTCACCTAATAAAACAGGAATAACGGAGATTATCAGTTCATCGATTAAATCTTTTTTTAATAGTTCATGGATGATTTCAGCACCGCCGTCACAATAGATGTCTTTGCCGTTTTTACTCCTTAGGGTAGCAATGAGACTTGCAATATCACCCGAATAAAAGCGAATCCTTCCTTTTGATGCCCTTTCTTTATGACTGATGACATAAATGTCCCATTCACCATTGTCATAATGTTGAGTTCCAATTTCACGAGCCACATAATCGAAGGTTTTTCGACCAATAATGATGCTGTCAATTCCTGCAGTAAACTGCGCATAACCATAATCTTCACCTTCTTTTTCCACTAGGGATAAAAAGCTGAGGTTATCTCCAGGCTTGGCAATAAAACCATCTAAACTGCACGCAATGTATATATAAACTTTTCGCATAGGTAAATTTACAAAGGAAATTTAGCCCTAAGATATAAATCCTATTGCTGCCCCTCATTATAAAACACATAAAGCCCGTCTTTGCCGGCCACAATAACATCTTTTCGGCCGGTATTGAGTAGGTCTGCAACGGAAAAGTAAATCCCGGCACCTTTCCCTTCGCCAATCGGGCCATAGCTAATGATGTTCTTCGTGAAGGAGGCACCGTTCCATTTAAAATAATAAAGCCCATAGGGGTCATTCGCACCGGGGTCCCCACCATTATGCGCCCGAAAGCGTTTCCCGGTAATCAATTCTTCTTCGCCATCGTCATCGATATCCAGCCATTCCATCGTATGATATTGCGAGTTAAATGGATCTATCGGATGTTTTTTCCAGGTTCTTTTCCCTTTCGCATCTTTTTGCTGCTCATACCAATCCAAACCGTAGCCATGTCCTTGTCCCACGATAAGATCGTTTAAGCCGTCCTGATTAATGTCCTGAACCAGGATTGGAATACTGGCATCGTGAAAGCTGAAATCCTGATGCAATACCCATTTTCCATCGGGTTTTGCCGGGGCTTCCAGCCAGCCATTGTCCAACACGATATCTATGCGCTTATCGCCGTTTATATCCCCAAAACCCAAGCCGTGGCCATGGTTGGGCGCTACATCCACTCTGGTAAATGTGCCATTGCCCTTGCCTTGGGCATCGAGGTTTAGTTTGTAATATTTTAAAGCTTTGCGAGGGGTATTGGGTATAATCTCCAGTTGTCCGTCGCCATCGAGGTCAAAGGCGCGGATGGTCTCAATATTGCCCGTGCTATCGATGGCATGCTGTTTCCAGTTTCCCTTTTCTCCGGGGTTCTCCACCCAATATAGGGTGCCGGCGAACCATCCACCCATCAGGTAGTCCATGTTGCCATCGCCGTTCACATCCATTGGGATGGTGGCAAAGTCGTCCCAATATTCCTGCTTGCGGGGAATCTCCATAATAAAATGGCGACGGACAAAACCCGGACCCTGATACCAAAAGGCACCCGATACCAAGTCTAGCTGTCCATCGCCATTGACGTCAAAGACGCCGACTGACTCATATGTTTCTGAAGAAATCTTCTTCTTACTGAATTGAACAGGCCCCTTGGGCTTCGCCTGTTGAGGCTGCTGTCCGAGGGCGGCTAGGGAAATCCCTAAACTGAGGATAAACAAGAGGATGCGCATATTCCAAGATACAAAAGCGGCTTGGCTTAACTATCATGAGGTGTCATGCTATCCCATTGTCTATCAAATTCTTATTTCTTCTTCAGTAAGATGGTAAAGTGCCGCAGGATATCCGATTCCCAAACAATCTCTAGTCCGGAGCGAATCTCCTCCCGGCGGTCAAAAATATTCTTTAATGCAGCAGCCACATAGTCCAAATGCTTGTAGGAATAGGTTCTGCGCGGAATCGCCAGGCGTAATAATTCCAGTTTCGGAAAACGATCCTGACGGGTTTCCGGATCCCGGTCGGCTAATAGGGTACCCACTTCCACACCCCGAACACCAGCTTCCTTATACAGCTCAATGGCTAAGGTTTGTGCCGGGTATTCTGCTCTTGGCACGTTCGGTAAGAAGTTCAAGGCATCCACAAATACCGCATGGCCACCAATTGGTTGTTGCACCGGAATGCCATATTCCAATAATTTTTTGCCCAGGTATTCTACCTGATCTATACGGGCTTTCAGATAAGGCAGCTCGGTAGATTCCATTAAGCCTTGGGCCAAGGCCGCCAAATCACGCCCTGCTAATCCGCCGTAGGTAATAAATCCTTCGTAGATAATACCCATGTTTCCACATTTACGATAGAGCTGTTCATCGCGTAGCCCCAATAGGCCGCCAATATTCACCAAACCATCTTTCTTGGCCGACATGGTAAAGCCATCGCTATAGGAAAACATCTCTTTCACGATTTCCTTGATGCTATAATCCCGATAGGCCTCTTCACGCTCTTTAATAAAATAGGCGTTTTCGGCAAAGCGCGCCGCATCGATAAATACCGGAATATCATATTTATCCGATAAAGCTTTTACGGCCTTAATATTTTCCATGGATACGGGTTGTCCGCCCGAGGAGTTACAGGTCACCGTAATCATACAGAAGGGAATCTGTTCTTTTGGATGGCTTTTATAAATGTCCTCTAGCTTGGCTAGGTCGATATTTCCTTTGAAAGGATGCAGGTCATTGATGTCGAAAGCCTCCTCAATCGTACAATCGACGGCATGGGCTTTTCGGAACTCAATATGTCCTTTGGTGGTATCGAAATGGGTGTTTCCAGGTACAATATTATCCTCTTTTACCAAAATACTGAACAGCACATTCTCGGCAGCACGGCCTTGATGGGTGGGCAGGAAATAAGGAAAACCTAAGGTATGGCGTACGACTTCGCGTAGTTTAAGGTAAGACTGGGAACCGGCATAGCTTTCATCGCCCATCATCATTTCTGCCCATTGCTTATCCGACATGGCGCCTGTTCCACTATCCGTCAACAGGTCAATAAAAACACGATCACTGGCCAGGTTAAACAGGTTATAACCTTCTTCTTCTATCCATTGTTCTCTTTGCTCGCGGGTAGATCTAAAAATTTCTTCTACCATTTTTACTTTGTAGGGCTCTGCCCAGGGTAAGTTACTCATAATTAATTTCGGTTATTTCTGCTTTAAAATTAAGAAATACTAATTAAATCTTGCAGGAAGTTTAGCGCAAGGGAAGCCCATGTTAGCAATAGCGTATAAGTTATTATTAGGCAATTGGTATAGTAATTGAAGGCTTGTAATTCTAACTATAACAATAAACTTAATAACATCACTATGAAAAGAGTAAGTATCATGTCCATGGGTTTGGCTGCCCTTTTATTTGCTGCATGTTCCAATGGGGCAAAGCAAGAGCAGAAAGAAGCTGCAGAAGAAACAGAAACAAGCACGGCAACAACAGCCCCTACAGAAAGCCAAGTGGTTATTCAAGAAGAGAAAAAGGAAGTACCAGCAAAGCTCAGCAATGTTATTGCCAGTAAACAGATTGACAAAGGCGTGTTAAATGTAACCAAGGTCGCTGTGGTGGGTAGTATTCTGAATGTGGAATTGGTTTTAGAAAATCCCGAAAAAAGACTCCTTGATTTGAATGTGCCTGCGGAAGACATCTATTTTATCGACGATGCCACCGCCAAGAAAAACAGCTTGCTGAAAGATGATTCCGGCCGCTTCATGATCACACCAGTCAACTCTGAAGGCAAAAGATTACGCTTTATGGGCAGCGATGAGATGCTGATCATTACCTTTAGATTTGCCGTACCGCCTGCCGATAGTAAAACCATCAGCCTGACGGTAGGGAAATATGGAAATTTTGATGCTTTACCGATAACCCGATAATCATGCGTTACATATATGCCATATCCATGCTCAGCTTTGCGCTGGGCATGGCTAGTTGTCAATCGCCGGATGCTAAACAAGCCGAAACGAAAGCAACTGCATCGACCGAGCCCCAAGAAAGCCCAAGTGCCGGTACAGCCTTGGAAACACAAAGCGATACGCTCTATACCCAACAGAGCGAGGTGTCTACCGGGAATAGCAATTTAACGGCGGGCGGAAGTAGCCTTACTGCCGGGCAAAGTGGCCTAAACACCGAGATTAGTCTGGCTGCCGATCAATTATTTGATTTTGATAAGGCACTGCTGAAACCCGAGGCCGAACCTGCTTTGGAAGCCTTGGCTGCCCAATTGCAAAAACTGGGGCAAGAGCCCGTAGAAATTACCGGCTATACCGATTCCAAAGGCGATGATGCCTATAACGAAAAACTGTCTTTAAGACGTGCTAATGCCGTAAAAGACTGGTTGCTAGCGAAGGGCTTGCCGAATAATTTTCGAACACAAGGCTTGGGCGAAAAAGACCCTGTTGCCGAGAATACCTTGGCCAATGGTGCCGATAATCCAGATGGTAGAGCCAAAAATAGAAGGGTAGAAATCAAATACTTAGGCTCGCAAAGCATCAGTAAGTAAGGCGGAATTTTTCGATAAAATTTGTATTTTCTGATTTATACTTTTAGCTTAGTGGCTATTAGCCTGACACTTTATGCCGAAACAGATGTAAGAACACCGCCCAATAGCCTTGCATACGCTTACCTACCGTGTACGTAAACGGATAACGCAAGGAACAACGGAATCTAAACCTCAAACCATAAAGCTTCAGCCCGATAATAACCAATGGCATGTGCCAAATGGAATTACCCTTTGGGGGATAGACCTGAATTTAGACACATAGCTAGGAACAGCAACATGGATCGAAGAGAATTTATAGAGCGCTGCGCTTTGCTCTGCGTCACAACGCATGGCCTTCTGCAACAGCCCAGCCTGAACAGCAAAACAATGATGATGGATCAATTGACTATCCGGAAAGTAAGCTCCGATTTTGAACGTGAAAAACTGCGCTTCCCTTTTGGGTTTAAAGGCGCCTTTTTAACGGAACTATGGCAAACCGTGGTGCTACTGGAAGGCGCCAAGGGACAGTATGGGGTTGGCTTGGCCACCCAAAGCGTGCTTTATGGCGATGCGGATGTCTTTGCCTCTACATCGGAGGCCAATGGCAATGCCTGGATGTTTGCCTTAAGCAACCGCGCTTTAACTTGGTTAAAAGATAAATCCTTCGAAAACCCCGTGGCGGCTTTAGATGCCCTGCTGCCTTGGCTATACCAAGAAGGAAAAACCCTAACGGGACAAGCTAAGCTCAATATCAATTTTGTATTCAACGCCCTGGTGAGTGTTGACAATGCCATGTGGATGCTCTATGCGAAGCAAAAGAACCTCAGCACCTTTCATGAACTCATTCCCGCGCCCTATAAATCGGCCTTTAGCCATCAGAACGATAAGGTAGCCGTCATGTTCCAGATTTCCTACAACATGCCGCTCAGCGATATTGAGCAAGCCGTGGAAGCCGGTTATTTTGTGTTCAAGCTAAAAACAGGTAGCCCCGGCGATCAAGCGAGCATGTTGAAACAGGATCAGGTTCGCCTAAAGGAAATCCATGAAACCATTAATGCGACCTTAAAAAGGATAAACAGCAACAAAAGGATGTATTATACTATGGATGCGAACGGTCGCTATGAAAAGAAAGCAACCCTAAAGGCCTATTTAGACTATGCCAAGCAAATTGGCGCTTTCGACCGGATTTTGTTCTATGAAGAGCCCTTTGTGGAAGCTAATACGGAACATGTAGGCGACTTAGGCCTTATTGTCGGTGCCGACGAAAGTGTACACAATGAACAAGATGCCCTGAAGAAAATAAAACTAGGCTATAAGGCATTTATCTTAAAAGGAATTGCCAAAACCTTAAGTCAAACCATAAAAATTGCCAAAGTGGCCCATGATCATCAGATCCCTTGCTTATGCTCGGACCTGACCGTCAATCCGGTGCTCATTGAGTGGAATAAGATTATTGCCGCCAGCTTGCCGCCTTTCCCAGGCTTGGGCATGGGGCTGATGGAAACCAATGGCGATATGAATTATGTGGCTTGGGAAGCAATGAAGCAGAAGCACCCATTCCCGGAGGCCTCCTGGACACAGGCGCGCGATGGGGTGTTTCATCTCGATGCCAGCTTCTTTGAAAAGATGGGTGGCATGATGACCGTATCTACCCATTACAAAGCTTTTTTAGGACTGAAAGACTAACCCGCTAAACCTAAATTATGAATAAAAATTATGCACTGCTGCTCTTGGGGCTACTCCTGGTTCTTAGCCAAGGGTATAGAAACCAAGGAAAAGACGAGCAAGCAGCAAAAAAGGAAATCAAAATCTCCGTATTGCCGGGTCTACAATTTGATATCCCCCGTTTCCATGTGCAACCGGGGCAGCAGGTTACCCTCCATTTTCAAAACAACGATGATATGGACCACAACCTGCTCCTGTTAAAACCCGGAACACGGGTAGAAGTGGTCGATTTAGCAACCAATATGGGGGCTAAAGGCATGGCGAAAGATTATATTCCGGAAAGCAAAGCCATCTTATGGCATACCAAGATTTTGCATGCCGGGCAAACAGGAACCCTGAACTTTAAGGCGCCCCTAGAAGAGGGGGTATATCCGTATGTATGTACCTTACCCGGGCACGGCTATATCATGTATGGGGCCATGTATGTCAATAAATCGGGGAAAATGCCAAGCCTAGCGCAGGATAAGAACATCCCGCCAAGCAATGCGGCCAATGCCCATGCGCATCATGCCCATCAAGATCATCCTTTCGAGCAAAAACCTCCCTATTATTACCGCACCTATATGGAAGGGGCGAGCCCTGCCGCTTTTGCCGTTCGCCTCAGCGATCAGCTTGCCTTCTGTTGGGATGCCACCCATTGCAAGCTGCGTTACATCTGGTCCGGTGATTTTCTAGATTTTACCGCCATTTGGAAAGGCCATAAAGATGCCAAGGCGAAAGTATTGGGCGACATCTTCTACCGCGAAGGTGCGCTGCCCACACTGCAAATTGGAAGCACTGCACATGCGGAGAAACCTAAATTCAAAGGCTATAAATTATTGAAAGATGGTCATTTGGAATTCCGCTACAGCCTGGCCGGGCAAGACGTGTTTGAAACCATCAGCTTGGCGCCGGAAGGAAAGGAGATTATCCGCGCCTTCCGCATCCCAAACTTAAAACAAGCACTAACTTTCCAGCCTACGCAGCTGGAAGGAGCAGGGTCTTTTACTTACCAAGGAAAGCCCCTGCCCGGCGGAAAGTTAAGCCTGGATGCCCAAGCCGGAAAACAGTTTACTTTAGTCTATAGCCTTAACCCATAATGAAAAGACAGTTTATATACCTCCTGCTGATTTTACTCGGCTTTTCTGCTTGTCAGGATGCAGGCAGCGACCAAAAAGAGGTTTTTCACATCGATACCATCAAAACGCCCGATGGCCTAACGGCGGAAGTGGCGGCGTTAGATTTCTTGCCCGACGGTCGTTTAGTGGCCGCTTTTATGCGTGGCGAAATCATGATATACAACCCCAAAACGGCGGCATGGAGCCTCTTTGCTACTGGCCTGCACGAACCCTTGGGGCTCAAAGTCATCAACGAAAAAGAAATGCTCGTGATGCAACTGCCGGAGTTGACCCGCATTCGGGATACCGACGGCGATGGACAAGCCGATGATTTTGAAACCGTATACGATGGCTTCGGCATGACCGGGAATTACCACGAGTTTACCTACGGTCCGGTGAGTGATGCCGAAGGCAATTTATTTATTGCCCTAAACTCCAGTTCTTCTGGTGGCGGGGTGTCCCCGGAACTGCGTGGCGATACCTTAGGCATTGGACGCGCAAAAGAAGGGAAGCCCATGTTTTCCATCGTGCCTTACCGAGGTTGGGTCATGAAAATTAGCAAGGATGGTCAGGTGACCCCATTTGCGTCTGGCTTTCGCTCGCCGAATGGTTTAGGCATCGATGCCAAAGGCCGGCTCTTTGTTTCGGAGAACCAAGGCGATTGGGTAGGCTCGAGCCCATTATTCCACGTGCAACAAGGGAAATTTTATGGACATCCTGCCGGATTAGTGTGGACGCCCGGATGGAACCAGGGGAATCCTTTTGATTTGGGTGCCGAAAAGCTGGATAGCATGCGCGAGAAGCCTGCCATTATCTTCCCGCATGATCTATTGGCCAATTCACCAACCCAGCCTGTCCTCATCAAAGATCATCCGCAATTGAAGGCCTATGAGGGGCAGTTTATTATTGGCGAAATGAATAAGGAACGCTTGGTGCGGGTGGCTTTAGAAGATATCAAGGGCAACATGCAAGGGATGGCCACTATTTTTATCGAGAAACAAGGCTTACGTAAAGGAAATAACCGCTTGGCATTTGCGCCGAACGGCGATTTATGGGTAGGGCAGTCGGATCATGGTTGGCTAGGCGACAGAGGCGTGCAACGCATCTCCTTTACCGGTAAAGTGCCTTTTGATGTGCAAGATATGAACCTGAAGCAAGATGGCTTCGACCTGAACTTCACGAACGCCATCGCCGATTTTGGCGAGGTACCACTAGATAGCATCGTTCAGATCCGCAGATACCGCTATCTCTACCACCAAAAATACGGATCACCTCAGGTGGATGTAGAAGCGATTAAGATTAAAAAGGCCGATGTAAAAAACAGCAATAAAAAGCTAAGCCTACAGCTAGAAAAAATGGACGCCGGCTTTGTTTATGAGTTTCAGTTAAACCAGGTATTTAATAAAAAACGAACGGATAGTTTGGAAAATAGGCTGTATATGTATACGCTGAAGGAAAAGTTGTTTTAGAACGTGGTGTCATCGTGCTGTCATCGTGAGCGGAGTCGAACGACTGGTACGTCAGTGCAATCAAACATACCTAACACATTTAGTAAAGCAATTGGTAATCAGGTAGATTGCATTGTGGTTTTACTGACGTACCAGTCGTTCGACTCCGCTCACGATGACAATACGATAACAGCACGATGACAAAACTATGACAAACTGATGACATCACTCACCTACGCTCCCACCACCTTCCGCTCTTTCCCATTTCACTTCCCTTTCACTTCCCTTTCTCACCCCTTTCAAACCCCTTTGCACTAAGCTATACAATGGGTAATCATAAGCGTTAAAAAAGTCCTGCAAAGCTCCTAACCCCCAGCATCTCCTACCAAATCTCAAACCATTTCTACCCAAGTTCTGTTATTAAAAAATATTACAATTAATATCTATATTTTAAAAAATATTCTTAAATTGCTGATTGAAACCTAAATTATTATAAAACTTACAGAAACCTTAACATGAATCTCAAGCGTTATTTTTCCCTTCTTTTGTTGTTATTAATGCCATTTGCGGCCTTATTTGCCCAGCAGGGCAGTATTCGGGTGGTTTTGTTGGGCGAGGAGCAGAATGACCTGTATCAATTGCTGAAAAAGCAGGATGCGGTTAAGCTGCAACGCGTATCTACCGCAAAGGATGCCTTACGCAAATTAAAAAAGGGCGATATCTTACTGTGTATGGCAGATGGCTATCCGAAGGCTAAATTGGCATTGGATGCGTCGTTTTATGAAGCATTGAAAAAGAAAAATGTCAAGGCTTATGTGGAGTTTCCTTCGTTTATTCCCGGGCATAGTGTACAGGACTCTTTATTTCACGGGGAACTGGAGCGGGCGGTGGTTTCCTCGGATGCCTTTGGTGCCGCATTAGCCAAACTAACCATCTTGGGGATTAATGATACGTACCTTTTACAAACACAGGCTGCACAACCCCTCTTGATTTTAGGAAAGGTTGCAGGATTGAATACCGCAGCATATGGCATTGATGATGTGAAGCAATACCCTTTATTGTTTAAGCAGGATGGAAATTATGTGGCTACCACGAAGCTCAGTGGCTTTGCTACCGGTCGTTATGGCCCTAATGATGCTTGGAAAGCCGTGTGGAATCATATTCTACAGGATCTTTCCGGCAAGCCCGATTTTGCTTTAAAGGGTTGGTTAAGCTATGTAAATCCAGCTTATGGCAAGCATGAAACCTTACCTGCAAATGCTAAAAAAGAAGCCGTGCGCCTAGGTGTAGATTGGTTTGATAAGGCCAAATTATATGTAGACCCTAGTTGGCAAGCGGAATATGAAAAATTTCAAGGCAATGGGGAAACCCCTTTTGGTCCGCAATTGCCGAATAGCTACAAAGTGGGCGATGGTTCATTAGGTTTATTAGAGGGGCATGCCTCCAAGATTTACTTTGATGGTTCGCAACAGTTCCGCTATTGGTTACGTGCCGATGTGCAGGGAGAGGCCAGCTTCGCCTTAGCGGCTGCCGGAAAATACCTGGGCACCAAAGCTTATGACCAGAAGGCTAAAAATGTGGTGGATTTTGTGTTCGATCATTCCAACCTGCGCGCGGAAGAGCGTAACGATCCGAACTCTCCATCCTATGGCTTAATCGGTTGGTCGGTAACCCATCCTTATGTGTATTATGGGGATGATAATGCCCGCGCATTATTGGGCATGATTGGTGCGGCTTCCTTAATGGACACCCATAAATGGGACGAAAAGATTGTTGAAGCCATTCTGGCCAACTTCCGTACCACGGGCAAATTTGGCTTCCGCGAAGGGCATATCCGCGATAAGGCTATTCAGGAGAAAGGCTGGCCATATTTCTTTAATCGGGAAATTGAGCATTATGCGCCACACTTCGAGTCGTGGAACTGGGCCACCTTCTTATGGCTATACGATAAAACAGGCTACAAGCCTTTATTGGAAAGAACAAAAACCGGCATACGGATGATGATGGCAGCCTACCCCGATAAATGGGAATGGACAAATGGCCTGCAGCAAGAACGCGCCAGAATGCTATTGGTATTGGCTTGGTTGTTACGCGTGGAAGATACCGCCGAACATCGGGCTTGGTTAGATCAAATGGTGGAAAGCATCTTAGCTAATCAAGATAGCAGCGGCGCCATTATGGAATGGTTAGGAGCAGAGGATAAAGGGAAATATGGGAAAACAAGTTCGAATGCGGCCTATGGCAATACGGAAGCAACCTTGATTTTTACGAATGGGGATCCGATTGCGGATATGTTATATACGACGAATTTTGCGTATTTTGGATTAAATGAAGCCTACCATGCCAGTAAAAATCCGAAGTATAAGGCCGCACTGGATAAGATGTCAGACTTCTTGATCCGCATTCAGGTGCGTAGCGATAAATACAAAGATCTGGATGGTGCCTGGTTCCGTGGTTTTGAATACGATAAATGGGAATATTGGGGCTCGAATGCAGATGCCGGCTGGGGCGTGTGGGGAACACTTTCCGGATGGACCCAAAGCTGGATTGTGGCCACCCAAGTGTTGACCGGCATGGACCAAAGCTTTTGGGACTTAAGTAAAGATACGCAGGTAGAAAAATATATGCCTGCAAAAGTAAAATTAATGATGCAAGAATAATGTGGTTTCGCTATTGTTGGATAGGCTTTGCCCTGCTTTGTTTTTCCTGTAAAACATCTTATACGGTGCTCAATAAGGGAATTTCGGGGCATAACTCCGCGAATTTATTGGCGCGGGTAGACCGGGATGTCAATGCCTTTCACCCCGACCTGGTTTTACTCATGGTCGGTACCAACGATATGATAAACTCGAAGAAATTTTTATCCAATGCGCAGTACCTCCGCAATGTCAAAGGCATTGTTGACAAGCTTCGCCAAGCGAACCCGAAGGTAAAAATCGTTATGGCCAGCATTCTTCCGGTGGAGGAGGAGTACCTTTTTCAACGGCATTAGCGGGCTTTGTTTAGCGTATCGCCAAATGATAAAATAAACGCATTAAACCAGGATATACAGCGTTTTGCGCAGCAGGAACAGCTGTATTTTATTCCTTTGCACGATGAATTTAGTAGACATGGGCTCGATTTTAAATCGGCCCAGTCTTTATTGGTCAATGCCCAGAATGGCCCTTCGAATGATGGGGTACACCCAACGGCAGCGGGGTATCAGCTAATTGGCGATTATTTTTACGCGCAGCTGAAGGCCATGAAATTGCTGAAGCGCAAGATGCTATTGCTTTGTTTCGGCGACAGCATCACCTACGGTGCTTTCATGGAAGGGAAGGGAACAGCGAGCGGAGATACCTATCCGGCGGTATTAAATAGGCGGCTGCAGGGCGCCACAAAATAAACCCCAAAATCAACTATCCCCGAATTACTTACTAACCTTTGAGGAATTAGCAATGCTAAAATTTTTTATTATTTCTTGGTAAATAGTTTTAATTTTATCCTATCTAATCTCAATTAAACCATGAGTAATATCAAAGAGCGGGTACTTCATATTGCTGAAGTAAAAGGCATTTCCAAAATTGAATTTTTTAAAGACTTGGGTTTATCTTATGCGAACTTTAAAGGCATACAGAAAAACTCGGCCTTAGGGTCGGATGCCGTTGCGAATATTCTGGCAGCACATTCAGACATTGATCCGGAATGGTTGCTAAATGGTGCTGGCGGGATGTTTAGAGCCGATCATCAGGAATCGGATGGCCATACGTTGACCATCCCTTCAAAGTTGGATGAAATCGATCCGACCAATGCGGTAATCGAGGCTCTGGAAAAAGTAATTGCTGCCCAGCAAACCACAATTAAGTCGCAAGAGATTACCATCCATGCCCTCACGGATCGGATAGATACCCTGGAAAAGAAGAAGAAAAAGAAAAAATAAATTCTTCTTACCCAGTTTATCCAGCATTCTGTTCACCCAACAACAGGATCGGGCTGGGTATTCTTTTTATCGGGCCGATAACTTTCTATTCATCGGCTTTAACCGGGCGATGGTTGCATTGGACGGGGATTAAGCCTAACTTTGTGTTGGAAAAAATTCTTGAGTTTATGCAGATACGGAAGGGTAAAGTAGAAGAAAATGAAGCAATTGCCAAGCATCTCTTGCTGGCCATGGAAGATATAGCCTACCTGTTTATTGGGGATAGAAACTACGATAAGGCTTTACATTTTATGAAGACCTTGGTGGGCCAACAAGGAAACCAATATTCATACGATAACAATTGGGTGGTTTTGGAAGATGATGAGATTGTAGCGACGGCTTTAGTGTATCCAGGTGATGCCTTGGCAGCCTTGCGTGCGCCGGTTGCTCATTTATTGAAAACCGAATATCAAGTAGCTTTTAATCCGGAGGATGAAACCCAGGCCGGCGAATACTATATCGATTGTATCGGGGTTAGCCCTAATCAACAAGGAAAGGGAATAGGGAGCCAGGTGCTTCAGTTTTTGATCGCTAACTACGTGGAACAAGAAGGCAAAGTATTGGGGTTATTGGTGGATGAGGATAATCCGAAAGCAAAACGCTTATACGATCGATTGGGTTTTGAAGTGGTTGGCGAGAAGACCTTGCTCGGAAAACGCTTGGAACATATGCAGGTAAAACCGCAAGGATAAAAGAAAAGGCCAGTTGAAAAACTGGCCTTTTCTATGCAATGGGGATGATTTCACCTCCTTATTGCTTATAGCTGTTATCTTGCGGGTTTACATCGGCCAGGCGTTGTGTCGGATCGATGGTTACTGCTTTTGCTTTTTTGCTCAATGGTAAACGGTATACCGGTCTGGTCCAGAACCAATCGGTAAGCACGGTACGTTTCACCCCTTGGTAAACCGGGTAGTTTTGTTCTGCTGGTTTTTCCCCGCGCATCTCGCGTAATGGAATATAGAACAGTTCCTTGCTGCCATCCGCGTATTCTACCAGTATATCCAAAGGCATAGCGAGATCTGATTTGTTGCGAATCAGGACATGATCGTCTTTTACCTGCGCAATGCCATAATCGATTCGACGTGTCGTGTTTAGGAATAAATTAAAGTACCATTTCAGGTTAATGCCTGAAACCTCTTCGGCTACGCGTTTAAAATCATTGGGCGTTGGATGCTTAAATTTCCACAGCTCATAAAAGCGTAGAAATGTTTTTTGAAGGTTCTCCTTGCCAATAATATACCCTAATTGCTCGGCAAATACAGCCCCTTTAGAGTAGGCTTCATTGCTATAGGCATAATTGCTGTTGTAATAATCAGCCAATAAACTCATTGGCTCTTCTTTGCCCGATAGGGCTAATTTAATATAGGCATTATAGGCCATGCCGATTGGATTTAAGGCCCGAACTTGGGGTCTATCAAAAATCTCTTGGTAGGCTAATTCTTCAATATAGCTGGTAAATCCTTCATCAAACCATTCATCAACAGTTTCATTGATGCCGAATAGGTGCTGATACCAGGAATGGGCAGCCTCGTGGTAAATAACACCAACCAGGCCTTTCAAGTTACGTCCTCCGGTTACTAAGGTAGCTGTACCATATTCCATACCGCCATCACCACCTTGCACTACGGTATAGGTTGGCCATGGGTAGGCGCCGAAATGCTTGCCGGTATAGTCGAAGAAATCGGTCGCCATGGTTAAGGCTGTTTTCCAATTGTCAACAATGGTTTTGTCCGTAGGTAAGTAAACGGTATAGACCGTGATGCCGCCTTTTGATTTGGCTGAATCTACCACAAATTTAGGGTCTGCCGCCCAGGCAAAATCGTGGATGTTCGACACTTTATAATGCCAAGATGCTTTGTTGTTCTTGGATTTTACCTTCGCATTTTTTACATAGCCTTTAACCTCATTTGGGTTTTGCAGCTTGCCGGACGAACCGATGACATAGTTCTTATTGATGTGGATGGTGACATCGAAATCACCAAAAGGAGCGACGAATTCACGACCTACATATTCGTCTAAATGCCAGCCAAACTCGTCGAAGTGTGCCATTTTAGGGTACCATTGGGTCATAGAGAAAGCTACACCCTCTGCCGAGTTACGGCCGCTACGGCGGATTTGCTCCGGCACCTGCGCGGTCCAAGTCAAGTCGAAAGTCGCGGTGCTGTTGTCCAGAATCGGGCTTGGCAGCGTCACTTCCAAGATGGTGCCATCTACTTTAAAGCTGGCTTCCTGACCGTTATAGCGGATCGATTTAATCTTTTGATAGCCTATTTGCTCTGGCGTTAAGCTGGCAATACGGCTTTCGGGCTTGCCGTTCACTTGTTTCACCATGCGACGGTCGGGGTCTGGAATCGTTTTTAAACGTTCATCCATCATGCTGCCTGGTTGAAAAGCATTGAAATACAAGTGGAAATAAACCTTGTTTAAGGATTGACCGGAATGGTTGCTGTATTTTAAGGTCATCTTGCCATCGTATTGAAAGGTCTTTTCATTGACATCAATATCCATGCTATAGTCTACCTTTTGTTGCCAATACCCTTTTCGCTGTCCAAATGCAGCAAGCGAGAGTAGGCTTACTAATAAAAAGCTTATCGATAATTTCAAGTTCATAGGCTCAAAATTACAAAATGTTTGCACATGAGCAAGATTTGAAGCACTTACAAGGGCCTTAGGCCATGATAATTTCGATACCTAAAGCTTTTAATTGCTGAAGCATGGCGTCGAAATCATCTTGGGCAACGAAGAGTTTATTGCGCCAGATGCGAATGGGGGTTGATTTTTTCTCGCGGTAGATGCCCAATAAGTTTCCGCCGGAGCGCATGTGGTTTTTGATGTAGGCAATATCGGCTATGGGTATTTCAATATCCTTACCCGGCTTCTGGATGCGAATGGTTTGATCGTTGAAATGCCATGTAGACGCTTGATAGCTGAATTTGGCGCCCGCAAATAGGGCTGCAGGAATGCTGAATAGCAAAATAATAATCTTCACGATTTCCCGGATGTCAGCATAGGATAGGAGGTAGCCCAATACGAATAGGGAGCCTAAGAGTATCCAGATGAATTTGCCGCGGTGCAGGCTGTGAATATGATAGGATGTGGTGTCGGTGTTACTGCTCATCGGCTGCTACGGTTTCTCCTTTTATATTGATATAGCTGACCTCATCGGTGCCAAATTTCGTGACCATGGCTTTGCCATCATAGAATGGGGAAGCCGTGCTATAATTAAATGGGATGACGGTATGCCCTTGTTTATCTACATAACCAAAGCGTTCAGCATCTTTGGAAGCAATAAACAGGTCTTTTTCTTCGGCAAAGGCCAAGGTTTTAAAGCCTCCAAAGATCTTTTGCTTGCTTTTTAAATCGTACAGATCGAAGATATCTTGTTCGATGACGATAAAATATTCAGCATTGTATTGGCCGATCAATTCATAGTTGGCTGGCACAACGATTTGACCGCTGCTATCGACCAAGCCTACCTTATCGTCCTGGCAATAGATGGCAAACTGATCGATAAAGGGCGCAAGGCAAGGGTAGCTGTTTTTCCATAGTCGTTTCCCCTGTTTGTCCATGACGCTGAATGCCTCGTCTTTAGAATAGATATAAGCTTTCAGTTGGCTATCGTAGGTGATGATGTCGTAGGTTAGCGGAACCAGTACCTGTGCATTTTCATCTAGTATACCGGTTAAGAATTCCTCATTGCTGACAATAAAGGCACCATCGATATATTCGCCAATGGAAGAATAGCTGGCAGGGGTCAGCACTTTGCCTTCTTTCATTAAACCGTAGCGAGATGCTGTGCTGTCGTAATAGGCTACAAAACCTTCGCCGAGTTCGATGTCGTTATTTTCAGTGTACTCCGATTCATCTCCCGTAATTAAGTTGTAGTCGGCAGGGATTTCAAAGCGGGATTGCGGGATTTCAACCTGGCTAATCGCTGTGGCTTCAATATGTAAGCCTTGGACACCCAAACTCAGGGCAGCGCCGGGTAATTGATTGAGGTAGCTGTAATCATCCCAGTAAAAAGCAGGGATTTGCTCGCTATACCAAACTTGTATTTCAATGATTTCCTCGCCACCTATAGGTTTAACAATAGCGAGCTTGCAGGGAACACCGGCGATTACTTTGCTTCGATCTGCGATATAGGTTATCTGAAAGGCTGCCGCCTGCTGATCGATTTGCTCGGGGCTATTGTGGATATATTCCTTATGTTGGGGCAATAGCAAGTAACTGTTGTTTGTTTTTTTATGCTGCAATTGAATGTCGTTGTTGGGGAATTTAGCTGAAATTAGGGCATAGCTATCGTTAACATAGGCTTCCATGTCGAGGCTGCTGGCCTGCATGCCCGCAAGGAGGTTTGTTACAATTTCTGCGGAAATACTGTCTTGGTTTAAACGCTTGGCAGTTATCGAATTTTCTTCGACTTTAAGACTATAATTAATTTTGAACACCTGTTGTTGTCCTAGTCCGATTTGAGTGCACAATCCCCAGAAGAGGAAGGCCATAGCTAATTTCATGCTGTATAAGAATATGACGCAAACTTCCCTGTTTTTTTTCATTTTACAAAAAAGATAATCGCTTATTTTTTTTTACTATTGGGGGTTTCTGGCTTTCAACTTGTCTTTAAGTAAAGCCGCAGTTTTGCAGGCTAATTCTGTAAATTGCATTATACAACCTAAAGACAATAAAATGAAAAGAGCTATCGTCTGTAGTTTTCTATTGTTGATGACTACCTTGACATGGGGACAAGAGAAACCCAATGTATTGTTTATTTATGTAGATGATTTGGGCTACGGAGACCTAAGTGCTTATGGGGCGCAGAAAATTAAAACCCCCAACATCGATGCCTTGGCGCAAGCAGGAATCCGTTTTACCAATGGCCATGCTACCGCTGCTACCTGTACACCATCGCGCTACTCGCTGATGACTGGAAGATACCCGTTCCGCAAAACCGGAACCGGTGTATTGCCGGGGGATGCCGCCTTAATTATTTCTCCGGATCAGCTTACCCTACCGGCATTGTTTCAACAAGCGGGATACCAAACGGCCATGATCGGAAAGTGGCACCTGGGCCTAGGAACTGCCGTAGAGAAGAATTGGAATGCTGAGGTGAAGCCTGGGCTTTTGGAAGTGGGCTATGGTTATTCTTATATTTTCCCGGCAACGGCAGACCGCGTGCCTACGGTGTTTTTGGACGGGCATAAGGTGGTAGCTACCGATCCATCGGATCCGATTGAGGTTTCTTACCAACAAAAGATAGGGAATGAGCCAACGGGTTTGGAGAATCCAGAGCTCCTCAAGATGAAAGCCTCGCCTAACCATGGGCACAACAATACCATTGTGAATGGGATTGGCCGCATCGGTTGGATGAGTGGTGGTAAAAAAGCACGCTGGACCGACGAGGAAGTGACTTACACTTTTTTGGATAAGGCCATCAGTTTTATCGAATCAAATAAAGACAAACCTTTCTTCATAAGCTACCATGCTACCGAACCGCATGTGCCCCGGATGCCGGCTACTCAATTTAGAGGAAAAAGCGGTTTAGGCTATCGTGGGGATGCTATTTTGCAATTAGACCATACGGTAGGCGAATTGGTAAAAGCCTTGAAAAATAACGGGCTATATGAGAATACCATGGTTATTTTTACCAGTGATAATGGGCCCGTGCTTGACGATGGGTATGTGGATGGCGCCGTAACGGAGTTGAATGGGCATGATCCGAAAGGAGGATTGCGGGGTGGCAAGTATTCTGCTTTTGAGGCCGGAACTCGCGTTCCGTTTATCCTGTCTTGGCCAAAGAATGTGAAAGCAGGGCAGCAATCGGATGCCTTGGTGAGTCAAATCGACTTCCTGGCGAGCTTCGCCAAGTTGCTTGGAAACAAGAACCTGGACGCTGCGAGTTTGGATAGTAAAGAAATACTAGCGGCTTTCCTCGGAAAGGATAAAAAAGGAAGAGATTATTTAGTGAAATCTTCTGGCACCCATTCCATTCTGCAAGGAGAAATGAAATATATTAAACCGAGCAAGGGCAGAGCTTATAACCCATTGACCGATACAGAGCTGGGGAATTCTCCGGAGGAACAGTTGTATAACCTAAAAAAGGATTGGGGAGAACAGCACAACATTGCCAAAGAAAACGCGAAGAAAGTGAACGAGCTGAAGACCTTGCTGCAAAAAGAATTGGAAGCCAAGAAATAAGTGTAGCACAGCATATCATGTCAATAAAAAACACCACTTCAAGTGGTGTTTTTTATTGACATTATGATAGGTGGTTAGTATTCTTTCAATAACCGCTTAAAATCTTAAGGTTTTTTCCGGGTTCAACTTTCTTCCGTAGCTCAATAGCTCGTAATGAAGGTGAGGGCCGGTGGAACGACCTGTGCTGCCTAAGGTGCCGATAATTTGGCCGGCATCTACCCGCTGTCCTGAGCGAACGCGCGCACCGGAAAGATGTGCATATCGGGTTTCCCATCCGTTACTGTGTTCAACAATAACTACACGTCCGTACTGGCCTTTGTAGCCTGCAAAGGTCACTTTGCCGGCAGCTGTCGCTTTAATAGGCTCGCCGATACGTCCTTTGATGTCTATTCCGGAGTGCATCTCACGTCCTTTGTTGGTAAAAGGGTTGCGACGGTATCCGAAACGGGATGTTATTTTCCCGTGGTGCGGAATCCCTAAAGGGATGCCTTCCAGCTTTTTGTCTAAATTCTTCAGTTCTTTTTTGTAGAACTTCGTCAATTCTTCGATATCTACCTCTTCCTCTACTGGTCCCCCCACGTTTTTAATCTTCGGCGCGATGTCTTTTAACCCTCTTTTGCGCATTTTGGCATTAATTTGGTTAATCGTACTATCGATAGCGTCAAATGACTTTTGGAGTTGCTCCATACTCATTTGGTTCGAGGCTTCTTCGCTAGCTAAAGACTTCTTCGCAGCCTCTAACGCTTCAATTTTCTTTGTAAGTTCCTTTTCGTATCGGTCACTGGTGTTTTTAGTGGCCAAGTATACGATGGTGCTACAGGCTAGGCAGATCACAAAAATGCCTAGTACAACTATCCTTTTCCAATTTTTAACGACAAAAGTTGGAATTTGGATCTTGCGATCAGAGTTTCCGTTGGCATCTAGAAAGACAACGGAAGTCTTTTGTTTAATCATAGTAATTACTTCTTCTAAATACTGCTAGTCACTTGCTAATTTAAACCATGCATTGTTTAGTTAAATAAAATTTAACATTTCATTAACGATTGATCACCGCTTTCTTGGAATATTTTTCATCTTTGTACTATGTCGTTTTCAGATCGTATCCTTGCGTGGTACCAAAGCCACAAAAGGCCTCTACCATGGCGTGAAACTAAGAATCCTTACGTGATTTGGCTGTCCGAAATCATCTTGCAACAAACGAGAGTGGAGCAAGGCTTGCCTTATTTTTTACGATTTGTGGAGGAATTTCCGAATGTAACAAATTTCGCTAGGGCTTCCGAAGGTCGAATTTTAAGGCTTTGGCAAGGCTTGGGCTACTATTCTCGCGCTAGAAATATGCATAAGGCTTCAAAATTGGTGCTGGAGGAATTTTCTGGTGACTTCCCGACGCAGTTTCAGGATTTGTTGCGCTTGCCCGGGGTAGGGGAATACACGGCGGCAGCGATTTCGTCCTTCGCGGCGAACCAGCCCCATGCGGTATTGGACGGGAATGTGTTTCGCGTATTGTCCCGTTATTTCGGGATTGAGGAACCGATCAATTCGACAGCGGGTAAAAAGATCTTTTCTCAATTGGCCGACGAATTGTTGGATCGGCAACATCCGGGAGAATATAACCAAGCGATTATGGACTTTGGTGCCCTGCAATGCAAGCCTAAAAGTCCGGATTGTTCGGTATGTCCCTTGCTGATTGATTGCGAAGCCTATAAAACAAATCGGCAGGATGAGCTGCCCAAGAAATTGAAAGGCAAGAAGAGTAAGGATCGCTATTTCCATTATTTTCTGATCGAGCAGGATGGGCAGGTGCTGATGTCACAACGCGGCGAAGAGGATGTCTGGGCCAATCTGTATGAGTTTCCAATGATTGAGAGTGCCGCGCATATGGATGCCCAGGAAATTCAGGATTTGCCGGAATTTCAAGGCTTATTTAAGGATGCTGCACCGGTTTTGATTGGCGATGTGCGCAAGCATGTGCTTAGTCATCAGAATATTTATGCGCGCTTTTATAAATTAGATGTTGAGAACGTGGAATTGGCCAAAAAAAGCCATTGGAATTATTTTTTGTCAGAAAATTTAGATAAATTAGCTAAGCATAAACTGATTAGCTCGTTCATCGAGCATTATTTTTTTGCTAACTAACCCTAAATTATTGTATGTCTGGAGTAAACAAAGTTATCTTAGTGGGACACTTGGGCAAAGACCCTGAAATCCGCTATTTAGAAGGAAATGTATCCGTAGCCAGCTTTCCATTGGCTACCTCGGAAACCTTTAGTAAAGATGGAAAACGTATTGAACAAACCGAATGGCACAACATCGTCTTGTGGCGCGGATTGGCCGATGTTGCGGTGAAATACCTCAGCAAAGGGAAACTCGTCTATATCGAAGGAAAATTAAGAACGCGTTCTTATGAAGATAAGGAAGGAATCAGGCGCTATACCACCGAGATTGTCGCGGAAAGCTTCAACCTCTTAGGTCGTCGTTCAGATTTTGAACCGCAAAGTCCGCAAGCAGGAAATTCGGGGGCTGCTGCAGATACTACCAATGATAAAGAACAAACCGTAGATTTTACGGAGAATAATGATGATAATGATGGCTTGCCATTTTAACATTTACCTAGTTTTTTACCAAACCTTATCATAATCTTTTTAAAATTTGCTGTATCTTTGGCGCATGTTGCAAGATAAAATAACGCAGTATACCCAAGAGATTGAAGCTTTTGCTCCAAGCTCTGCGCAAGACGTGGAAGCATTCCGCTTGAAGTTTTTAGTGTCCAAAGGCCTTGTTAAAAGTTTGTTCGAAGAGTTTAAAACCGTCTCTGCCGAAGAGAAACGTGTTTTAGGTAAAGTGTTGAATGAATTTAAACAATTGGCTGAGCAGACCTATCAAGACGCTTCTGCAAGGTATAATAGCCAAGCCGATCAAAAACAGTCTGTAAAAGAAGGCGACTTAACCCTTCCGGGAGCAGGCTTTACCATAGGTTCTAGACATCCGCTATCCTTAGTACGTAAGGAAATTGTGGAGATCTTCAAGAAACTAGGCTTCGTTGTTGCCGAAGGCAATGATATCGAAGATGATTGGCATAACTTCTCTGCGTTAAACTTTGCGCCGGAACACCCCGCACGGGATATGCAGGATACCTTCTTCGTGAAAAAACAAGAAGGAAACGATGTGGTATTGCGTACGCATACCTCCTCGGTGCAGGTACGGTTGATGGAAAATGGAAAACCTCCTTTCCGTGCAATCATGCCAGGGCGTGTATACCGTAATGAGGCTATTTCCGCACGTGCGCACTGTTTCTTCCACCAAGTGGAAGGACTGTATGTGGATGAGGAAGTTTCCTTTGCCGACTTAAAGCAAACCCTGTATCACTTTGTAAAAGAGTTATACGGTGAAGATACGAAAGTGCGATTCCGCCCTTCTTATTTCCCTTTTACGGAGCCTTCCGCAGAAATGGATATTTCTTGTACCATCTGTAAAGGTGCCGGATGTCAGATGTGTAAACAGTCTGGCTGGGTAGAGATTCTAGGATGTGGTATGGTGGATCCAAATGTTTTGGAAAACTGTGGTATCGACTCGAAGAAATATTCCGGATATGCGTTCGGAATGGGAATCGAACGGATAACAAACTTAAAGTATGAAATCCGCGATTTACGCTTATTCTCTGAAAACGACGTTCGCTTCTTAGCGCAGTTCGAAACAGAGATCATCTAAGCATCGAAATGAAATTTTAAGCCTGCTGCCCAGCCCGGGCAGCAGGAATTAATAAACGTTTATACGATTAATGGAAGATAAAATAGTCATAGCAATAAAGAAATCGGCGCGCGATCTATTTAGAAAGTATGGCTATAACAAAACCAGTGTAAACGAACTTTCCAAAAACGCCCATATTGCCAAGGCGACTTTCTATAAGCATTTTGCCAGTAAAGAATTGATCCTGCACGCGGTGCTGATGGATTATATTCAGGAAAATGTGGAAGACATCTTAAATAAACTCGTCAATGAGCGTGATCTGGCAACTTTCCTCGCCAATACGATTCTGCGGGTCAGCCGCGTAACTTATACCGTTTGTAATGAGTTCGTGGGTTGGGAGTTTATCCGGGAGTCAGCCAATGCGCAAGAATACCTTAAAATATTATCCGATGATTTGGAGTTCCTCCTGCTGCGTTCCTTTATGCAGAATGAAACCATCGGCTCTATGATTCCGGAAGAACGACTTACCTTCCTGATCAAATGCTCTAAGAATATTGTGTTTTCCTTCGCCTTTACCGCTGTATCGGAAGCCGATGTTCGCAAAAACTTCATCTCCTTTCAGAAAGATATGCTGCCCTATTTGGTAGAAACGACGCTGAAGGAAATGTAATTTAGATAAGAGATTGGAGACAGGAGATGTGAGAGCGTGCTGGGAAACCTTGCTTTCACGCTAGGTGAGGTGTTGGAATGTTTCTTTGGGGCTGCTTTAATTCTGAACGTTTTCTTTATGAAATGCTGTATTTTCACCTACAATAAGTTTGCTGTTGATTAGCACTTGCTTATTCTCAAATCTCCTATCTCATATCTCACATCTAATCTGTATTTTTGCGTCCTATGGGAAGAAGAATTGCTCAAGACAAGAAGTTTGTTACTGGTCTGTCTATCATTGATATTGCGGAAGAGGGAAAAGGAGTTGCCAAACAGGATAATCTCGTTTATTTTATTGAACGTGCCGTGCCGGGGGATGTTGTAGATGTGGAATTGCTACGTAAGAAGAAAAGCTTTGTTGAAGGGAAAGTGACGAATATTACGCAGCCTTCCGCTTACCGGGTTGAGCCTTTCTGTTCGCACTTCGGTGTTTGTGGTGGTTGTAAATGGCAGCATATGAGCTATGAGGCGCAGTTGAAGTTTAAAGAGCAATATGTTGGGAATGCCCTTTCTCGCATTGGGAAAGTCGATGTATCGGATATGGAAGCTATCCTTCCCTCAGAAGATACCAGCTATTACCGCAATAAATTAGAATATACCTTTTCCAATAAACGTTGGCTAACGGATCTGGATGATGTGCAGCCCGGCGATTCTATGGACGCTCTAGGCTTCCATGTTCCTGGACGTTTTGATAAAATCTTAACGGTAGACCATTGTTATCTGCAACAAGACCCTTCCAACGAGCTTCGTAACAGCATCTTCGCCTTTGCAAAAGAACAGGAGATGTCTTTTTACGATTTAAAGCAGCATGAAGGTTCCCTACGGAACTTAATTATCCGTACCTCTTCTACAGGCGAGTTAATGGTGATGGTAGTCTTTGCTTATCCGGAAGAAGGACAGGTTGAGCAACTGATGTCTTTTATCCAAGACAAGTTCCCACAGATTACCTCCTTATTATATATCATCAATCAAAAAAGAAACGATACGATCTTCGATCAAGATATCCATATTTATGCAGGCCGCGACTTCATTTATGAGGAAATGGAAGGGCTGAAATTTAAGGTAGGGCCGAAGTCGTTCTATCAAACAAACTCCCGCCAAGCTTATGAACTGTATAAGATTACCCGTGAGTTTGCTGAACTAAAAGGTGATGAGCTAGTATACGATTTATACACCGGTGCAGGTACGATTGCCAACTTTGTTGCTAAAACTGCCCGTGAGGTTGTCGGTGTAGAATATGTGCCTACGGCTATTGAAGATGCTAAAGTAAACTCTGCCATCAATGGGATAGCCAATACCAAGTTCTATGCTGGTGATATGAAGGACGTACTTACCTCTGAATTTATTGCTGAGCACGGTAAGCCGGATGTGGTAATTACTGACCCTCCGCGTGCCGGAATGCATGCCGATGTGGTAGAGCGTATTCTGGAAATGGAGGCCGAGAAGGTGGTGTATGTAAGCTGTAATGCGGCAACACAAGCGCGTGACCTAGAATTGTTGCAAAGTAAGTATGACGTAGCACGCATTAAGCCTGTCGATATGTTCCCGCATACGCAGCATGTGGAGAATGTGGTGCTTCTAAAATTAAAAAGATAATGGATTTACAAGACCTATTGAACCGACAAGAGGGCGAACAAGAGCCTGGTAAAGGCCAAAGCCCCTTGGTAAGTTTAAAAAGTGATTTAACATTTTATAAAGAAGCCATTCAAGAAGTATCCGTGGAGTTAATGGCCGAAGGATATACCTTGTATCCTATTTTTGTTGCCCATCAACACCAGGTTGATTTGGGTGAAGTAATTCTCGATCGTGGAGAATTGAATACCTCCTGGACCATCCATGCGAGCTCTTTAGAAGAGTTTGTGGAAAAGGGAATCATCAAGGATGATAAGAAAGATTTCTTTATCAAAAGCTTCAAGCCTGCTAACGATTATATGTGTTTATTCGTGATTGTTCCTGAGGGAGCTAACTTTGTATTCTATCCCTATCAATAAGCTGTTTATTTTAAACTTTTTAACATTTGGTAGTCTAAACTATTATTACCTTTAGCATATTTATGTTTAGAAATCTAAGAAATATCGCTTTATTGAGCATCCTATTCACGCTTTTTACGGGCTACTCGTTACAAGCACAAGAGTCGGGATCTATTTCCGGGCTGGTGCTGGAAAAGGGAACAAGCAACCGTATTGGTGATGCCAATATCACGAATTTAAGAAGTAACTATACCACGCGCTCCAATGCTTATGGTGTTTTTGTAATGCCTGTAAGCATAGGGGATACCTTGTCGCTAAACAAAGTAGGTTATGGTCCTGTGAAGACCATCGTCCGCACCTTAGAGGATATCTTAATTGATTTACAGCCAGGCTTACAAATCGAAACAGTTATCGTGACGCGTAGTACCAAAGAGGCTGAAATGCGTGGCTATCTGGATGATTTCCGCAAGAAAGGGATCTATAACGGTGGACACAATAAGTTCGGGACCTATTTAGCAAGTCCGGCTACCGCTTTATACAACCTGTTTGGGCAAGAAGCCAAAAACGCGAAGCGTTTTGAGAAGTACATGAATGTCGAGCTGGAAGCCACCAAAGTTGACCGTATTTTTAATAAAACCATTGTTTCCGAGCTGACCAAGTTAGAAGGGGATGAATTGCAATCCTTTATGGATCTTTATCGTCCTTCCTATTCCACTGCGCAATATTGGGGGCAATATGATTTAATGACCTATATTTCCAACTCCTTTAAGTCTTGGGATGCACAGGGCCGTCCAAAATCTCAACGCTTACCCAAGCTTGAGATACCTGAGCAACAAAAATAATACATTGAAATTCAGTGGTTTGTATCCGTGCGCTTATTGAAATAGCAGTTTGGCATTGGCTTTGCAAAACTTTAAATTCTTAATAGAATATATAAGTATAAAGATAAAATTAGTGATTATGAAAATGAATAAAAGATTTGCGGTTTACGGTTTAACAGTTGCAACATCGGCGATGTTATTTGCAAGCTGTTCCACTATTCAAAATACAAGTAACACAACTAAAGGTGCTGTGGTAGGTACAGCTGCTGGTGGTGCAATCGGTGCATTAATCGGTGGTAAAGCTGGTAATACAGCTGTAGGTGCTATCGCAGGTGCTGTAATTGGTGGTGCTGCTGGTACTTTGATTGGTAAGAAAATGGATAAACAAGCGAAAGAAATCGAAAACACTGTTGCTGGTGCGGAAGTAGAGCAAGTGGGTGAAGGTATCTTAGTGAAGTTTGATTCGGGTATCTTATTCGATTTTAACAGTACAGCATTGAAAGCATCTGCTAAAGAAAACATTGCTAAATTGGTTGAAACCTTAAATAAAGAGCCAGATACTGAAATCTTAGTATTAGGTCACACCGATAACGTAGGTAGCTTATCTGCCAACCAGAAAGTTTCTGATGGCCGTGCGGCATCAGTAAAATCATTCGCTGTATCGAAAGGTTTAAGCAGCTCACGTGTAAGAACTGAAGGTAAAAACTACTCAGAGCCTATTGCTTCTAACGATACGGATGCAGGTAGAGCAGAAAACCGTCGTGTAGAGATCGTTATTGTGGCTTCTAAGAAAATGCAAGAAGAAGCTAAACAACAAACTGGTCAATAAGAAAACGACTAGAAATAATATTGGATAAAAGTTCCTGATGGCTTAATTGCTGTCAGGAACTTTTATTTTAATGGCTGCGCCAGTTGAATTGTAATTGCTATACTACAGTTAAGTAAATTCTTATTACGATATGAATATTTCGTGAGCATAAATAGGTATAATTGTGGTATAAATCTTTACTGTATTCGATTTGCGCCTATTATGTTTAAAAAAATATTCTCTAGAAGAATCCATCTATTAAAAACAGTTTATTGGGGGAGTAGATTTTCCTGTCTAGGGAAATTTATTGTGTACCGAAATACAAGATTATTCATTCGGCCCAGCGCCAAAGTTATTGCCCATCAGAAATTTGGGATCAACTGTTCTTGGGCCGGGTCATCACCCTATTCCTTCGAGCTTATTCTTAAAGATAATGCACAATTAGTTGTTAATGGTGTATTCCATTTGTATGCGGGCGGGAAAATAAGTGTCAATGAAGGTGCAGTTCTACAATTGGGTAGTGGCTATATCAACAATAATGTAAATATCGCCTGCTTTTCGAAGATAGCAATCGGGGAGGGGGTCGCAATTGCTGAAAATGTGGTCATCCGCGATTCAGATAATCACCATTTAAATGGTAATACCAAAGAGCAAATGACTCAACCTATCCATATTGGTGACCATGTTTGGATTGGAATGAATGCTATTATACTGAAAGGTGTTACGATAGGAGAAGGTGCCGTAATTGCTGCAGGAGCTTTGGTGAATAAAGATGTGCCAGCTCGAGCACTGGTTGCTGGCGTGCCAGCCAAAGTAATTAAACAAGATGTCAGCTGGAATTAACAAACAGCGTCCACTCCCTAGCTTATTTTTTGTTAAATTTTAGCCATGTGCTGACAAACTGTCATTTCTTTTCGTTTTTAATTACTAACTTTGTAGTCTTTGAAATTTGACTATGTTAGAGTTAACACATACTACCAAAACGCACGATGAATCACGCCAGGGGGAAGCATTGGAGCTGGTGCCAACTGGATCATCAAATGGTCGCAAATTATATATTGAAAGCTATGGCTGTCAGATGAACTTTTCTGATAGTGAGATTGTTGCGTCCATCTTAATGGACAAAGGATACGAAACTACCCGTGACTTTAAAGAAGCCGATGTGGTGTTTATCAATACCTGTTCCATCCGTGAGAATGCGGAGCAACGCGTGCGCAACAGGCTGAAGGAATTTGAGTCTGCAAAAGCGAAGAACCCAGGCATGGTGGTAGGTGTATTAGGATGTATGGCCGAGCGCTTGAAAGCGAAGTTCCTCGAAGAAGAGAAACTTGTGGACGTAGTTGTAGGGCCAGATGCTTACCGTGATTTGCCGAATTTAATTGAAAAGGTAGATGAGGGTGGACGTGCGGTGAACGTATTGTTATCGCGTGAAGAAACCTATGCCGACATCAATCCGGTACGTCTGAATTCCAACGGTATTTCTGCGTTTATTTCCATTATGCGTGGTTGCGATAATATGTGTTCTTTCTGTGTTGTGCCGTTTACACGCGGTCGCGAGCGCAGTAGAGATGTAGACTCTATCGTAAAAGAAGCGCAAGATTTATTCAATGCAGGGTATAAAGAAGTAACCTTATTGGGTCAGAACGTTGACTCTTATAAATACACGCCAAAAGTAGCGGAGGGCGAAGAAGAACAACCTACGGTTAATTTTGCACAGCTATTGGGCAAGGTGGCCGAGGTGAGCCCGGAATTACGTATTCGTTTTTCTACTTCCCATCCGAAAGACATTACCGATGAGGTATTGTATACCATGGCGCGTTATGAAAATATCTGTAAGTACATCCACCTGCCGGTACAGTCGGGCAACTCCCGCGTATTGGAATTGATGAACAGAACTTACGACCGCGAATGGTATAAGGGTCGGGTAGATGCTATCCGTCGTATTATCCCAGAATGTGGTATTTCTACCGACGTGATTACCGGTTTCTGTACAGAAACGGAAGAAGAACATCAGGAAACCCTTTCCATGATGGATTACGTGAAGTACGATTATGCTTACATGTTTGCTTATTCTGAACGACCAGGTACTTTGGCGGCGAAGCGTTATGCCGATGATATTCCGGAAGAGGTGAAGAAACGCCGCTTAACGGAAGTTGTCGATTTACAACGCGCGCATAGCTTATACCGCATTCAGAACTTTGTAGGCAAGGTACAACGCGTATTGATCGAAGGCTTCTCCAAGCGTTCCGATCAGGATTATTGTGGTCGTAACGATCAGAACACCATGGTGGTATTCCCAATGGATGCGCGCTATAAGGTGGGCGATTATGTGAATGTATTAGGGGAGAGCTGTACATCGGCTACCTTGATTGGAAGGATCGTTGACTAATTATCAAAAGTAAAAGGAGATAAATGGATCATCAGGATATAAAGAATAGGTTTGGAATCATTGGAAATTCGCCCTTATTAAACCGTGCTATTGATATTGCACGCCAAGTGGCACCTACCGATATATCGGTTTTGATTCAAGGTGAAAGTGGATCCGGGAAGGAAGTCTTTTCTCATATTATCCATCAATTAAGCGGGCGCAAGCATGGGCCATTTATTGCGGTAAACTGTGGTGCAATTCCGGAAGGAACGATCGATTCCGAGCTTTTTGGTCACGAAAAAGGATCGTTTACCGGTGCGCATGAAGCCCGTAAAGGTTATTTTGAGGTGGTTGATGGCGGAACGATTTTCCTGGACGAAGTTGGTGAGTTGCCCTTAGGCACCCAGGCTCGTTTATTACGTGTATTGGAAAGTGGTGAGTATATCCGCGTAGGTTCCTCCAAAGTACAGAAAACCAATGTACGCGTGGTTGCAGCTACCAATGTGGATGTATTTGAGGCCGTGAAGAAAGGTAAGTTCCGCGAAGATTTATACTACCGATTAAATACCGTTCCATTGCGCATTCCAGCCTTGCGCGAACGTAAGGAGGATATCTACTTGTTGTTCCGCAAGTTTGTGGTTGACTTCGCTGATAAGTACCGCACGCCGGGCATTCAGCTGACACCCGATGCGCAAGACCTTTTGACGAATTATTCCTGGCCAGGTAATGTGCGCCAGTTAAAAAATATCGCCGAGCAAATTGCCGTCCTGGAAAAGGAACGCGTCGTTACGGCACAAATATTAAGCAATTATATCCCCGCAGAATCGCAAACCACCCTACCCATGGCAGTAAAAGACGCCAACAAGGAGAGTTTCTCGGAAAGAGACCTGTTGTACAAGGTGTTGTTCGATATGCGTAAGGATATGGTGGACTTAAAGAAATTGGTGGTGGAATTGATCCAGAACGGATTTAATCCGGGAACCATTGAGCAAAATTCCCCTTATATCAATCAGCTCTATCAGGAAGTAAGGCCAGCAGCCAATGCTATGGTTAATGAAGAGTACAATATGCAGCAGCCTGCTACCTTAACTATTCATAACCCGAATCAACAGCATGGTAATAATAACGATTACCTAACTTATGATACCCAGGATGTGGAGGAAGTGGAAGAATCCTTATCTTTATTGGATAAAGAGTCGGACTTGATTAAGAAGGCCCTGAAAAAGCATAAAGGAAAGCGGAAAGCTGCCGCCCAGGAATTGGGCATTTCAGAACGTACGCTTTATAGAAAAATTAAAGATTTGAACCTCGAATAAGCTTATTATTAATGAGTAAGATCAACGCAATAATCTTCAGCGGCCTCATGGGCTTGATGATTTGCATGTTACAAGGCTGTGGAGTCAGTTATAGTTTATCGGGAGGTTCCATTCCTGAAAACCTCAAAACCTATTCTGTTGCATTCTTCGAGAATATCTCGCCTATTGTAAATCCGAATTTAAGTCAGAATTTTACGGAGGGCTTAAAAGAGCGCATTCGTACGCAATCCAGATTAAGCCAGGTGAATCAAGATGGCGATGCGACCTTTGAAGGTGTCATCACGAATTATGCAATTACAGCAGCGGCGGTAGAGTCCAACACCGATATGGCGGCCTTAAACCGCTTAACCATTACGGTGAAAGTAACTTATAAAAATATCAAGGACCCAACCGGTGAGAGTGATTTTGAGGAGTCCTTTACGCAGTTTAAGGAATACAGGGGCGATTTCACCTCTCAGGAGACTAACCTGGCACAGGAAATCGTGAAAATGCTAACAGAGGATGTTTTTAACAAAGCATTCAACAACTGGTAATCTACTTAAGGAAAACAATGGATCAACTTCAACTATTTAGAAAAGCATTAGAAAACCCACTCGAAGTCAGTGAGCCGGATTTTCAACGCCTGCTTTCCAAATATCCTTATGCGCAACCCTTGGTTTTTGCAAATGAACGCAAAAAGCAACTGGAACAAAAGCCCATTGATAAGCAGAAAACCTTATTATATGCTTACAATGCGTTCTGGTTAAAGGATTACTTGCAGAAACCGATTAAGGAAATCCCTGAGTTGGAGGTTGATTCCGACGAATATATCAGCTTTGAAGAGTTGGAGCCTACGGAGGACATGCTGGAAGCCACAACTACGAATGTTCCTGTAGCAGAAGAGCAGAACGAGGAGGTGTCGACGGAGGAATTTGTCATTGCAGAGGTGGAGGCTAGTCCTGCCGCAAGTATAGCAGCGGAAGTTGAGGAGGAAGAGGAGTTGGATGAAAGCCAACTGTTCGATTACGAAAAGTATGCTTTAGGGGCTAAGCCTAGAGCGGCGAAGGTGGTTCAGGAAGAAGAAACGCCAGAAGTCGAGGAGGAGCCCGAAGCGGAAGTTGAGGAGGAGGAGGATTCCCCTATAGCTGTTGAAGAAGAAGAAATAGGCGCTCGCTCGGAAGAGGATATCAGTTTATACAACGATGAACTGATGCCTTATAGTTTCCGTTGGTGGTTATATAAAACCCGTTTAGAGCATGCCGATACCTACCAGCCTTTTGCTACGCCTTCTTTTCCAAAACCACACAAGGGGCAGTTTGATGCGAAGAAATTAGATGAGGCTATTTTAGACCAGCAAATCCGGGAGAACATTTTTCATTTGCAGAATCCGGAGGATAAGCTGAGTGAAAAATACAAGAAGGATACGGTGGAGTTCAATCCGGTGCAAGATAGCGATGAAGTTATCGCGAAATTTATCCGGGAGGAACCTCAGATTCAACCGCCACGAGCCGAAGAAATAAACACCGAAAACAAAGCTAGACGCAGCTCTGAGGACCATTTAACGGTTGTAACAGAGACCTTAGCAAACATATACGAAGGGCAGGGGATGTACGAAAAAGCAATTTTGGTATTTAAAAAATTAATTTCCGAGAATCCAGAAAAAAAATCGTACTTTGCGCTCCGAATTAAAGAATTGGAACAAAAGTTATAAAATAGATATATAAAAATGACAACCTTATTTATTATCCTTATTATTTTAGTGAGCTTATTATTATCGTTTTTTGTATTAATACAAAATCCGAAAGGTGGCGGTTTATCGTCAGGATTCTCCGGAGGAGCGAACTTAATGGGGGTACAACGTACCGGTGATATCTTAGAGAAAGGTACTTGGATTTTAATTATTTCCTTAATGGTATTCAGCATTGCGGTGAACGTTGCAGGCCCATCTGCTGGAAGCACTGGCGGATTGGATGATCAAATTGAAGCACCCGTTCAAGGCCCTAGCTTAAACTTAAACCCAACAGCTACACCTATAGCACCGTCTACAGGTACAGAAGCTCCTGCCGCACAAACACCTGCCGCAACAGATTCAACGAAATAAACGAAGCTTAAATGCTTTAATGGCTTATGTTTTAGCATAAGCACAAGATAAATGACATCCTCTACTGGAAAGTAGGGGATGTTTTTTTTTAACGTTACTGCCTGTGTTGTTATCGTTTTGTCATCGTGTTTCCATCATTTTGCCATGGGTTTGTCATCATTTTGTCATGGTGAGCGGAGTCGAACCACGAACCACGAACGACTGGTACGTCAATACAAACCACAATATATAATAACCTTATTTACAGTTTATTACAAAAACATGTCATCGCGGAGCTGAAAGACGAACAATCGCTGCATCAGAACGCGTAGAAAACGATAGTTTGTTAATTAAGTGGGTGGTGTAAAGAGTATTAGGTGTGGTGGATTGCACTGACGTACCAGTCGTTCGTGGTTCGACTCCGCTCACCATGACAGATTGATGACAGATTGATGACAAATTGATGATAAAACAACAAACCAAAAACCAAACACCGCCAGCTCTCCTCCTTTTCTCCTCCCTTTCTCACCCCTTTCACTCCCCTTTCAAGCCCCTTTCAACTAGGCTTTGCAAGAGGTCAGAAAAGGCTTATCAATGGCAGTTCAACAGCCCACAACAAATCCAATTATTACCCTCTTCCTTGCAAAAGTGACAGCTTGGCACTGCTATCTAAATGGATATGTCAGGAAAATGTCTGTAAAAAGGAAAAAATGACAATAAAAAGGGCTTAAAATCGATTGGCATAGTTAGTGATGCCATAAGGAAAAGTAAACGAATAAATAATTAACATTTGATATACAATTATGGCTTTAAGTATTAAACCTATCGGAGACAGAGTAGTAGTTGAACCTGCTCCAGCAGAAGAAAAGACAGCGTCTGGTATCTATATCCCGGATACAGCAAAAGAGAAACCTTCTCAAGGTACTATCGTTGCTGTAGGTACTGGTAAACCGGAAGAACCCCTTACGGTACAAGTAGGTGATAAAGTATTATACGGTAAATATGCTGGTACTGAGATTACTTATGAAGGCAAAGAATATTTAATTATGCGTGAAGCTGATATTTACGCAGTTCTGTAATTCAATCAAACACACAGTATTCACAATCTAAACGCAAGTCTACCGACCCTTTAGGAGCTGTTAGCCTTGCAACTATACAATTACATTAAACATGGCAAAACAAGTAAAATATAACGTTGAAGCTCGCGACGCGCTGAAAAAAGGTGTTGATACCTTAGCAAATGCAGTAAAAGTAACTTTAGGACCAAAAGGACGTAATGTTATTATCGAGAAGAAATTCGGTTCTCCAGCCATCACTAAAGATGGTGTTTCTGTAGCGAAAGAAATCGAATTGAAAGATGCATTAGAAAATATGGGTGCACAAATGGTAAAAGAAGTAGCTTCTAAAACTGCTGATCAAGCGGGTGATGGAACGACGACTGCTACTGTATTGGCACAAGCGATTGTTGCTCCAGGTATTAAATCTGTAGCTGCAGGTGCAAACCCAATGGACTTAAAACGTGGTATCGACAAAGCTGTTGCAGCTGTTGTAAACAACTTGAAAACACAATCTCAAGTGGTTGGTGCCGACAACAATAAAATCAAACAAGTAGCTTCTATTTCTGCAAACAATGACGAGGTTATCGGTTCATTAATTGCTGAGGCGATGGAAAAAGTAGGTAACGACGGTGTTATTACTGTTGAAGAAGCAAAAGGTACGGAAACTGAAGTGAAAACAGTGGAAGGTATGCAATTCGACCGTGGTTATTTATCACCATACTTCGTAACCAACTCCGACAAAATGGAAGCGGAATTAGATAACCCTTACATTTTAATTTACGACAAGAAAATCAGCAACATGAAGGAATTGTTGCCTGTATTGGAAAAACAAGTACAAACAGGTAAACCTTTATTAATTATTGCTGAGGATCTTGATGGCGAAGCATTAGCTACCTTGGTAGTTAACAAAATCCGTGGTTCCCTGAAAGTGGCTGCTGTTAAAGCACCAGGTTTTGGAGACCGTCGTAAAGCCATGTTAGAAGATATCGCCATCTTAACTGGTGGAACGGTAATTTCTGAAGAAAGAGGTTACAAATTAGAAAACGCAGAATTATCTTACCTAGGCCAAGCAGAGAAAGTGGTTGTTGATAAAGACAATACTACCATCATCAATGGTTCAGGTAATGCCGACGATATCAAAGCTCGCGTAGCACAAATCCGTTCTCAAATTGAAACTACAACTTCCGATTACGATCGCGAGAAATTGCAAGAGCGTTTAGCGAAGTTATCAGGTGGTGTAGCCGTATTATACGTAGGTGCTACTACTGAGGTTGAAATGAAAGAGAAAAAAGACCGCGTTGATGATGCTTTACATGCTACACGTGCTGCTGTAGAAGAAGGTATCGTTGCAGGTGGTGGTGTTGCTTTCATCCGTTCGGTTGAAGCGTTAGCGACCCTAAAAGGTGATAACGAAGATGAGCAAATTGGTATCGACATTATCAAACGTGCTATCGAAGAGCCTTTACGTCAAATCTGTGCGAATGCCGGTATCGAAGGTGCGGTTATTGTACAGAAAGTAAAAGAAGGTACTGCAGACTTTGGTTATAACGCACGTACAGATAAGTTCGAGAACTTAATTGCTGCTGGTGTTATCGACCCTACGAAAGTATCTCGTGTAGCTTTAGAGAATGCTGCTTCTGTAGCTTCTATGTTATTGACTACCGAGTGTGTACTTGCAGACGAAGTTGAAGACAATCCAGTAGGAGCAGGTGCTCCTCCAATGGGTGGTGGTATGGGTGGCATGATGTAAGCCCTATCGCTTCTGATAAATAAAAATAGCTGTCCATTGGGCAGCTATTTTTTTTGTTGTTATTATTTAGCCATTTTTGTGTTATGGGATATGATCCGGTCGTTATTACGTTGGGGCTTTTTATTTTCGGGGGGCTCTTGATATGGTTTGTTTGGAAGCGCGTAGGCAATAAGAAAATTGTGAATAAGGCCTTGCCTTCCGCCACGGAAATTGAGCTGGTGCTCAGGGGGCGAGTTTCCTTTTTTCAACATCTGAATGCGCAACAGCAGGAAACCTTTGTGAAACGGCTGATCTACTTTTTACAGACCACCAAGATTAGTGCAGAGAAAGGGGCGGAAATTACAGATGAACATCGGATATTGGTGGCGGCGAGTGCTACTATTCCCTTATTCCATTTTGAGCATTGGTCTTATGAAAACCTAGATGAAGTCTTGATCTATCCAGAGATGTTCAATGAGAAATACAATACCGAGGATAAGGCGCGCAATATTTTGGGTATGGTGGGTGATGGCGCCATGCACCGCAAGATGATTCTTTCTCTCCCGGCCTTAGAGGCAGGCTTTGCAAAAAATGCAAGCAGCAATACGGCCATCCATGAGTTTGTTCATTTAATTGATAAGGCTGATGGGGAGGTGGATGGTATTCCGGAATACCTTATTCCCAAAGAATTAGTGGCGCCCTGGTTGGAGGAAATGCATGAAACGATTTCCTTAATTCGTCGGGATAAATCGGATATTCGCGATTATGCCGCAACGAATCAAGCGGAGTTTCTGGCTGTACTGTCGGAATATTTCTTTCAAAAACCGAAGTTACTGCAAGAAGATCATCCGGAATTATATGAGCTGTTGAATGAGATTTACAGCCCGAAGGCTGCGGCATCAGAAGCTTAGATTTCCTGTAAGATTTCACTTTTTAGCGGGCCATCAAACTGCTTATCAACTATTAATAATGCTACGGGGCGCATGGTAAAGCTTTGTTTTTCGCCCAAGGTTTCCTTATAATTCAAATGCAGGCCATCGGCCAGTTTCTTCAGACTGATTTGGTCTATTTGTGGGGCAAGATCCGAACTGGGCGATATAATAGCAATAACAAATTGCTGGTTAAAATCGATGATGGTAGGCATCCCATTATTTCCCATGCTTGCTGCTGCAGCAAATAGCTCATCAAATTCCGCTTGGCTTTCAATTTTAAAGGCCCCATTTTTATCTTCAGCAACGGTATACTTAACGAAGTAATGCTGCGCCAAAACATAAGGCACTTCCTGACCGGCATCTACCTGATTTTCAGTCGTGTTTTCTTCGGTACGGGCGTTGCTATCTAAGCTGTCCTTCTTTTGCTGATCGGTATTTCCGCAAGCGAAACATAAACTCAATAGGATGGAAAAGGGATAATAAATAAACTTCATAAAGCGTGTTTTTTCTTTCTTGGTAAACAATTGAGCAGGCTAATGGTTTGTATATTAAGTAAATACATGTCGCTGTTCGGTTTGTTGCAGTGGAAATTATTAAATAACTTTAACGTATCAAGGTAAACGTAATATAAGAATCAATAGTATTAAAATGGAATATAGAACATTAGGAAATAGCGAATTAAAGGTCTCTGCCATTACTTTTGGGGCCTGGGCAGCCGGAGGCTGGATGTGGGGTTCGACTGATCGGAATGATGCCATAGAAGCCATAAAAGCAGCGTATGATCTGGGGGTTACCTCCATCGATACGGCGCCGATTTACGGTCAAGGAACCAGCGAGGAAATTGTTGGAGAAGCCATTAAAGGGATCCCTCGAGATCAGGTTCAGCTCCTCACTAAATTCGGGATGCGTTGGGATTTGGATAAAGGCGACTTTGCCTTCCACAGCAAGAATAATCAAGGTGAACCTATTGAAATCTATAAATACGCCGGTAAAGAATCTATTATCTACGAGTGCGAGCAAAGTTTGAAGCGCCTGGGAACCGATTATATCGATCTATACCAGATCCATTGGCCCGATAGTACGACGCCTATTGCGGAGACTTTTGAAGCCGTGCAGCAATTGGTAGACCAAGGGAAGGTGCGCTATGTGGGGGTATGTAATTATAATGCGGCTCAAATGGCGGAAGCGGAGAAAACCATTGCTTTGGTTTCCAATCAGATTCCTTACAGTATGGTGAATCGGGGAATAGAAGAGGAAACCTTACCCTATTGCATCAAACATGAACATGCTATCCTGGCCTACAGTCCTTTAGAGCGGGGTTTGTTGACGGGTAAAATCCATCCGGGCTATACCTTTCAGGAAGGCGATCACCGGGCGTCTCATGCACATTTCCAGCCTGATTTTATCGAGAAAACGAATAATCTGTTGGAGCGTATTAAGCCATTGGCGGACGATAAAAATGCAAGTTTAAGCCAATTGGTATTGCGATGGACCCTAGCACGGCCTGGTATTACAATTGCGCTAGCCGGTGCTAGAAATGCCGAGCAGGCGATACAGAACGCCAAGGCTATGGATATTCAATTAAATGCTGATGAATTGGAATTTGTGAACGCCGTAGTTGATGCTTTTTAAGGAGCAGGCTAACTGATGTCGAGCAGTTTCTCGATTTTATAATCCGTATTGAAGGTGAAAATGGACTTGCCCTGCAGGTTTATCTTTTCACCTTTTTTAATGGATCCTGGAAAGTCGATCGCCAGCGTTGCTTCGTAATCGATATCTATTTCCACGTAATCTTCTTGAAGTTTTATGGCCTTTATGGTTTGCTTTCGCTGAGAAAAGAAATCCTTGGCTTGTTCCGCTTGTTCCCGAAAGGCCTCTTTTCCGGTTAAGGAATCTGTGGTTACCTGATTTTGAATATTCTCAAATATAATATCCTCGGTAAAGTCGGCTAACATGCCTTCCACATCAAAGTTGTTGTAGGCCTTTATATAATTGCGGATGATTGCTTCTCTTTTTTCCATAGCCATCGAATATACGAAAGATCTGTAATATGTTGATAGGGGATGGTATGCATCAAAAAAAGCGGCTTTTTGGAGCCGCTTTCACTTAACTAAACAATGAAACTATTTACTTGCTCAACCAGGAGTTGATAAGTTCTTTTAATTTCGGATTTGATGGTCTAGGGCTGTCAGCAGCGATAATATTTCCTTGTTTATCGATTAAGATGTAACGAGGAATACCGGTTACTTTATAGGCCGTAGAAAGCATGTTATCTGGGCCAGCATGTAATTGTAAGCCTTTTAGGGCTTTTGTTTTTACATACTCTTCCCATTTGTCTTTTTCCTGATCGACAGAAACTCCTACAAAGGCAACATCTTTCCCTTTGTACTCTTCATTTAATTTTTCCCAATGCGGTTCTTCCGCACGACAAGGGCCACACCAGGTTGCCCACATATCTACAAGGACTACTTTTCCGCGCAGGTCTTTTAAGCTTGTTGTTTTTCCGTTGATATCGTTGTATGCAAAGTTTACCGCTGGGGCTCCACCTTTTGTTTCGGCAAGTTTTGCCTCTACTGCGGCTACACGTTCAATTTGTTCCGGTAAAGTAATGTACTTCTGGTACATGTCTTTGGCTACCAATAGCTCTTCCATCGAGCGAATGCGCTCCATTTTAGCTACCACATATTGTCCTTTAAGTTTGTCGGAAGGAATGCTAGCTACAACTACATCTTCTTTAGGGAAACCACTTTTACCCATGTTTTTGTTAATCACCAGGTTGTTTAAAAAGCGATCGCCGTAAGGTAAGTGAAGCAACTCCTCCGTCATGAACTGGTCGGCATTAAACTGTTGGTAATATGGGCTCATTTCATCGGCATCTGGATGTGCAGAACGTGGCATCAAGTTGTAGGAGATTGCATAATACGCGAAATCATAATCTACCAAGGTTGGGAATTTCGCATCGAATACTTTATTTCCTGTTTTTACGCCTTTTTTCAACGCCGGCAATTGTTGGTAAAGGCTTTCTACCTGCGGGAAGAAATCTACATAGGTTGACTGTGTTCCTGGGGAAGTTGATTTTAAGGCAATTTCTGCGCTGGCCTTGTTCCATTTGTCTAAAGCCTTATTTTCTGGGCTATTGCTGCTGATCAATTCACAAGAGTTACGTCCTAATTTAATGGTCAGTTCTTCATTTCCTTTGAAATAGAATTTATATTTATTCATCCCTGTTAAAGGGCTGCCTATTCCAACCACATAAAACCCTTCGTATTCGGGTGTGAAACGGAATGCGAATCGTCCCTCAGCATCGGGGCGACTGGTTGCTACTTCTTGTAAGCGTCCGTTCAGGACTTTATATAGGGATACATTTTCGATAAAGACTTTATCGGCTGTACCGGTAATATTACTGGCTTGTGCAAAAGCTGCAACAGCCGTAAATAGGGTCATCAATAAACTGAAGAATTTTTTCATGCTTGTTTTTCGTTAAAATGTTTAGATGCTGATCGCTTGATTATCGTTGAATTTTATTTCTAGTTTTTCTGTTTTTGCCTGTTCGATGAGGGCAGGGATCAATTTTGGATTCTTGCTGAGTTCTGCTGCTTTTTTGCCATTGATGGAATCAATACCCTTTCCTTTATAGGCGATGGCTGCCATATCTATACTGCTAAGTAGGGTTAACTGACCTTGGTTATTCCAACCTATCAATTGTTCTTTCAGCATAAAATCTTCGGGCAGTTTGCTTAAGGCATTGGGCTGTAAGCTGATTTCGTTTTCGGCAAGGTTGATCCGGATATTATAGCGACTCAATAAGCGGACGCCAATGGAACCATCGGCTCCTGGATCCCAGTTTTTATTGGTATTGTTTCCCCCCATAAGGGTGACCAACATATTTTCCAAGGCTGGCAAGCCTGTCAGTTGGAACGATTTGCTGTAGCCTGTAAACGTAGGGCTCGCCATGCCAAGGCTTACCGTACTTCCCTGTGATTCGGGTTTAAATCCGGAGACCAACAGTTTGTGTTGTTTCACAAAGGGACGGAAGCAGATGAGGCTATAGGCTGCACCTGTATCAAAAATAAATTCGCCTTCGTTGTTTCCTTCATTTGCTACCTGCAAATTGCCTTTGAAATGGGCGACGCCGGAAGGGAAGGTGAAGTCTATTACCTTGGCGTCTTTCGGGTGGTCTAAGGGCCCAAAATCGTAAAGGCGGAGCAGGTTATTGTCGTAGTCTATTTCTGTGATGTAACGGCGAAATAAGGTGTTTCCTAAGATACCATCGCTATAGTCATCACTGCGATTGGGAAAGATGGCGATGCCCATATCCTTCAATTCCAGCTCTTGGATCTTGATGGTATTGTTGTCGGATACTTTAATTTGTTGGGAGCCACCAACCACCGATGCTTTATTCTCGCGAGTAACTTGCAGGCCTATGGCATCCGCTAGCTCTTGGCTAACCGCCATACCATCGGCACCGGTATCAAATAGCATGCGCAATGGCTTTTCATAGGCATTGATCTTGAGTTCCAAAATGATGGAACCATGCTGGTTTTCAAAAGGAATAGTTGCCCGAAGGTTTGCTTTTTCCTTGCGTTGCATGCCGTAGAACTTATCGAATAAGCTGATGTAGCGAATTTTTCCTGCTTCGTTTAATTGGATATAAGCGGTATCTCTATTGTCTTTTTCGTCTTCAAAAAGAACTGCAATTTTGTTTTTATCTTTTGATTGGCCTTCAATGGCGTTTATGTGTTTTGCCGGATAGCGCTGTACGATTTGCTGTAAGCAGAAGGCCGCATTTTTTCCGGTTTGTCCGGCAATGGCAAAGTTATCGGCCAAGATAGGGTTGAGGATGGCCGTGTCTCTTTTTTTGAAGGTTTCTTGAAGCAATCGGAGCTGTTCCTGCGCGCTTGTAGGCTGTATGCAGGAAAGCAAGCCAATGGCTAAGCAAGAGGAAAATAATCCTTTTCTCATTGATTTTGTTAATAGCGTCGTGTAAAGCGTATAGTTAATTGCATAATTAACTATACGCATATTTGGTGAACTAGGCGTTATCTATATAGACAGCGTCTACAATTTTCCCCATGCCCTCGAAAGGTTTAAAGGATTCTTTTAATGGTCCCATTAACGGACTTACGCGTAATACTTCCAGTTTACCTGAATTTGTAGGTGCGCTCTCCGTATTGGATCCTACCAGGATGCTAAATAAGATTGGCTCTAACCGTTCTTGGTATTTGGTAAAGGTCGGCGTGCCTGGTTTTAAAGCAGCCTGATGAGGAGCTTTAAGCAGGGTGATTTTTCTACCGGCATAATCCTTGGCCAATTTTAACACCTTAGCATCTAGGTCATATTGATAGAGTTTATTGTCGGTTGCATAGAAAAAGTACCCATACAGATTATCAACTGCAAAATGTTTAGCCTGATTAATATCGGTAAATGTAGCGTCCAGTTCGGTTAATGATTCCACGCGAAACACCGCATTGGCAGTGTAGGTCATGCGCAATAGGAATAATTTGCCGGCTTTATCTTTCATCACGGCGATAGCTTGTCCATCAAAAGCTAAGGTATGGCCCATCCAAACCAAATCCATTTGTGTATCGGTTACATCGATAGCTTGTCCTTCCGAACTTAAGGCTGCGGCACGTGCAGAGCCATGTTTGTAAGTCATGAATCTTTTTGCTTCACTGTCGAAAAGCAGGATATTACCACCTCCGTTACCCATAGGCAGAGCTACAAAAGGAGAGAGTTTATAGGTTTTTCCAGAAGCTTCGTTATTAACAGGGACGTTATAATAGGTCTGCATTGTATATTGCATGCTGTATAAATCTCCGTTTTTCATGGCCATGGCACTTCCCGCTGTAAAAACAAACTCCCTGTCTGCCGAGGTCGGATTACCGGATGCTGTTTCATTGAGGAAGGTATATTTTGATGGGTTGTATAACATACCATCCGAAACGTTAATAAGGGTTGTGCCCTCACTTGTATTGATATACAAGTAGTTTTTAGCGGCTCTAACGACTGCATTCATGTTGGTATGATTCACCAAGGACTTTGGTTTCCCGTTAATTGCTAAAGGTGAACCATCCAGCTCACTGAAGAGGACGTTTTGGAAATCATGGTACGTTTTCGGATAGGAATTCCATTTTTCTGGATTATCTTCAATGAACGATAAATGGCCTTTGTCTGCAATGTCTGACAAAACAAACCAACCATATTTCTGATAGGCTCCTTTAATATTTAAGGTAAAAGGATAGGTCCAGATGCTACCGGTTTCATTATCAGTAATAGAAAGGTAAACAGGATAAGTTCCTATCGTTAATACCGGTAATACGTCAATATCTTTTTTCGTGCTTAATATTTTACGTTTTTGGCTAGCTTCTACTTGTGATTTATCATAAGCAACCCATTCAAAAGATAAGTTTTCTTGATTGATTTGGTTTGTTTTCGATGCTAGGTTCGGTGTTATTTTTAAGTTTTCGCCGAGTTTAATATCAATGGTATCTTTCAAATTCGTAACCAGTAGCGAATCCGCTTCTATATAATCGTAATTTCCTAAATCTTTATTACAGCTACTAAATAGTGCAATAAAGAAACATAATATAAGTGTTGATGATGTTTTCATTGTTTTTAGTTTGCTGATAATCCCATGGTAATTTCTTTTCCGTTTTCGTCGTATTGCGTACGTCCTTCTGATTTTTCTTTGTTCAGCCAGTATTTCATATACGAGGAATAGCTAATTAATTTTGCAATACTTAAAGGCACATCCGGGTTATAGAAGAACTCGCGGTCAGCGTCTAAGACTTCGAAAAATAATTCCACCTTCCGTTGAGAATAGGGGCCAAAAAATCCGATTACGGTATTTTTTCCAGAGAATGTTGTCCATAAATAAGGAATAGGGAACTGATCTGATAAGGAAAAGGAATAATTCACAATATTTTGCTTCACGTTTAAATTAGTTTTGGTCAAAATATTTGTTTTGAAATATTCATTAGGCTGCAATTCCAGATTTACATAAACCGTTTTGTCGTAGATATCTGCTGTGCGAAAAAGCTGCACATACAGGGTATCGATGGTTCTATTGGCGCGGATCATGGGTGGCGTTTTAAATTTGAAGTGTACCCCCTCCTTCATCGTGGAGGTATCACTCGGTTTTACGCGAATTAAACGATCTTTGTTTATCGCACTTCCTGTAATAGCTACAGGAAGTTTAAGCAGACTATCTTTCTTGCCATCTTCAGCACGGCCGAAGGTGATGATTTGGATTAAGGAGTCCGCAAGTCTACGTTCGTATTTCTCTACAAAGTAAATATTGTTGCCTGCCTCTTCATCAGAATACATCAACAGTTTATCTTCTTTGCAGGCGTACATTAATGCCGTTGCAGCGAATAGTATACTTAGTATTTTAAAAGTTTTCATATTTTCTAATGCTTAGCGAGGTGTAGTTTCTACAAGAGGTAATTTAAACTGATAATGCGAAAGAGGAATGGTCATATTTCTCCAAGCATTGTTTGTTGTTGGAATGCTGGTCATTTTATTACGCTTGTAATAATACCAGAGCTGTCCTTCGCCGAAGAATTCTTTTTGATACTCTTTGGTTAATTCAGTTCTTAAGGAATTTGCATTCGTAATATCGACCATAATATTGCGGTGTTGCCTTACCGTATTTAAATAGCTTAAACCTTCTTTAGGATCTTCGGAAGACTCGGCCGCTATATAATACATTTCAGAAATACGCATGACAGGAACCATAAAGCGTGATAAGTTTTTAATGTCACTAAGTTCCAGGTATTTTGTGAAGGTGCGCATACCGGTTGTAGAAATAGGCCATAGATACACATATCGATAGTCAGAGGTGTTGTTTTCATACACTTTTTCTATGATATTATCTTTTGAGGTAGATAGAATCTCTGATTCTAATAAGTTCGGGTTAAAATAACGATTGTATAGGTCGTTTAATTTAGAGTTGAACACCGAAAATAAATTCTCGGAAAAGAATTTACGATCCGTATTTGGGCCTGAAATGGTAATGGCTGAATGACTAACCCAAGGGAATTTGTCTTGAGCTGCAATCACTTCTTGCGCTGCAGCCAAGGCCGCAGGCTTGTCATTGATCCATTGGTATACCCGTGCTTTTAAGGCTTTAACAGCATAGATGTTAAATCGGTTATTGTTGAAATTCTTCATGCTGCCTTCCGTTATAATAGGATCTTTAGCCAATAGTTTTTCAGCCTCAGCGATATCTTCCAGGATTTTAGCGGCAATTTGTTCGCTACTTTCAATCGGAGAAGCATCGGTAGTTAAATTCCGGTAGTAAGGAATTGCCGGTTCGGTTTTAGAAGTTTCATCATAAGGTTTGCCGAACATGCGAAGTAAATCGAAGTGAATAAACGCACGTAAGCCAATGGCCTCGCCGATATACTGGTTTTTTTGATCCTGGGTCATGCCGTTTTCTACGGTAGGTAAAATCCTAACCATATCATTTATGTTAGCAATGACGTTATACATTTGTGTCCATACTGACGCAATCCCGTTTTCTACAACTCTTTCAGCAAAGCTGAAGTTGTTGTAATAATAATAAGGGTGTTTGTCGGAGGAAATGCGATAGCGTTGCGCCAATACGTCTAACATGGTAGAGGAGAGGTTGGAGCCATATAAGGCATCTGTTCCAAGCTTTACATAAAATCCATTGACGATTTCTGCAACTCCTTGTGGGGTGCTATAAAGATGCTCCTCTAAGAATTTATCTTCAGGTTTTACATCGAGCCATTTCGAACAAGAGGAAAGGCCTCCCAACAAAATGAAAGCAAGCAGGATATATAAGTTTTTGTTAGATTTTAATGATTTCATTTGTTTAGAATTTTGCATTTACACTAATCGAATACATTTTGGCGTATGGGTAATCAATACCACGCTCACGTTTTACGGTAGACCAGCGGAACACTTCATTCGTTAACCCGGTTACCCTTAAGCTTGATAGTCCCATTTTGCTGATCCATGGTTTATCCCTGAAGTCATAGCCTAAAGAGATAGATTCTAATGAAACGGTGTTCTCTTGTTGGATAAACCGAGAAGAAATTGGCGTGTTATCCGTGATACTGATTGCGCGGAATTGGGAAACATCACCAGGGTTTTTCCAGCGCTCGTACAAGGCACGTTTATCTTGGTTGTAGTTGGTAATGTCTTGTTTCGAGATGTTTTCCACTTTGTTGAATAGTGCGGAGTTTAGCACATCTTGATCCCAGATATAACGCATGTAGGCAGCAAAAGTAAATCCTTTATAATTCAGGTTTGTACTTAAAATACCTTGTAAGGTTGGGTTACCATTTCCTATTGCAACAATGTCTTGCACATTGTAGTCAAAAGTTTGTTGGCCATTCTTTTTCAGGAATACTTCGCGACCAGTTGTTGGATCGATTCCGTTTGATACCACCGCCCACAATGTATTTGGTGAATAACCATCGCGATAACGGATTAATGAATTTGAATTTTGAAGGCTTTTATTTAAGCCGGCAAGCAAATCATTAAAGTTCTCATAGATCTGATTGCTTCTTGCTCCGGTTAAACCGATATTCCAAACAATTTGATCATGCGGTCTGTGAATGACATTGTATTTTGCGGTTAATTCAACACCTCTTACATTTAAGTCGCCGGCATTGAACGGATAGGCTAATAATCCTGTTGAAGCAGGAAGGTCAACGGCTACCGCTAAGTCATTGGTGATTTTTTGGTAGGCATTTAAGGTTAAATTCAAGCGGTTCTCAAAGAGGGTCGCATCAATACCTGTACTCCATTGATTGGTTTTTTGCCAGCGTAAATTTTCGTTGGCAAAGGTGGCTAAAGCAACACCTTGTCCGCCATAATTGTAAGCCGACAAGTACTGGTAAGTTGAAATAGAAGTACTGGAGTTGAAGTTTTGATTTCCTGTAACCCCGTAGTTAGCACGAAGACGTAATAAATTAACGGTTGGATTCCCTTTCAAGAAGGCTTCGTTGTGAATATTCCAGCTGGCACCTAAGGCAAAGAAAGGAGAATATAGGTTTTGGCGACCAAAAGAAGTCGATCCATCGTAGTTAAAGGAAGCATCGACGTTATAACGGTTGTCATAACTATAGTTGGCCGTAGAAATTAAAGAGTTTCTACGACGAATAGATTTAGATGCGGACGGTTTTCCGTCTTTCTCATAGCCGAAGGCAAAGCTTGGTGATCCGTTGCTCGAGGTTGGGAAGCCGACGGATATAAAGCCGTTGGAGGTAAAACTTTCTTCCGAAAACTCGATTCGCGCATTAGCATTGAAGGAGTGCTTGTCGATCACTTTGGTGTAACCAACCATAGCATTCGCGGTATACGACATCAGATCTTGTGATTTGGCCGTATAGCGACCTTTTAATAAAGGGTTCTGATCGATAAATTGCGAATGTAATGGTGAAACAAAGGCATTTCCTGAAATGGATTCCCGATTTACTTGCATCGACGATTGTACACGCCATTCTTTATTGATGTCAAAAATCAATTGCAAGTTATTGGTTATTCCCCAGCTTTTTGTGTAATCAAAACTGTTTAAACGGGTGTTGTAAAGTGGATTACGCACCACAACTTGTGTTCTAGAGCCTTCGTCTAAGAAGTTCTCGAGGTAAACAGATTGATCACGGTCTTTCTGGTAATAAGGTTTCATATTAGCCCAAGTAGCAAAAGAACCGTAAATAGATTGATCGGCATCATAGCCATGGATCGTCAAGTTATTATTGACGTTTAATCTATTTTTACGATAGGTAAGATTGGCACGCGCACCCCAGTCTTCACGGCCTGAGCCTTTCATTACGGCACTGTTATTCTTGTAATTACCGCCTACATTGAAGATGAAGTTTTCAGATCCTCCTTCTGCATATAGGGCATGGCGATGTGCAAAACCTGTCTTAATGGGTTCCTTCAACCAGTAGGTATCAATACCACTCAATACGCGCTGCTTACGCATATTGTATAATGGATCGTAAAAAGAATGCTGCGTTTCTGGGCTACCAACCGGAGCTGTATATAAGCCGGAAAGACGTTCGAATTCTAAGATCTCAGCCGCATTCATCATGTTGTAGCTTCCTAAATCGGCAATCTCCAAGTTTAAGTCGGCCGAGTAACTTAAGAGTACTTCGCCCGGTTTTGGTTTGATTGTTTCAACAACAACCACCCCATTGGATGCGCGGGAACCGTAGATAGCAGTTGAGGCCGCATCTTTATGGATACTGATGGACGCAATACGGTTCATGTCCAAATCCATAATGGTTCTTAAGGAAGTTTGAAAACCATCCAAAATAAAGAGTGGTTGGTTTGGATCATTGGTGAATTCGTCTCTCAAGTTATCACTCGTGATACTGGTTTGACCACGTAGTTCAATGGTTGGTAACACGTTCGGATTGGCACCCGCTAAGTTATTCTCCATCACTAAGAAGGATGGATCCAAGGATTTTATAGCTTGAATAACGTTGGTATTTGCTACTTGTTTTAGTTCTTCTTGTTCAAATCTTACCGTTGCACCGGAGAATGTTTCCTTCTTAAAGGTCATCATACCCGTTACCACGACTTCGTCTACCGTATTGTTTTGTTTCGTCAATACGATGCGCATATCTTTTTGATTTAAACTGGCTTTCACTTCGCGGCTTTCAAACCCTAGGTAACTAATCACTAAGATTTCGTTTAAGGAGGTAATCGGTAGCACAAATTCCCCGTTTTGTGAACTGCTTACCGCATTTTTAGGGTTGGATTTAAGCCGGATGGAAGCACCTACGATGCCGTTTCCATCTTCATCGAGAATGACACCACGTACCATTTGCTGCTGAACGATTTGTTGAGTCAGCACCGGGGTTTTAACGGGTTTATCATTAATAATTTTATCTGCTTTCTTGATAACAATTGTTTTATCAAAGAAATCAAAGACTAAGGGCTGTCCTTTTAAAACTTCTGTTAATACATTTCTCAAGGGTTCAGCGTCTGCATGAATAGAAATCTTGCGGTTGGTATTCACCTCGCTTCTGTTGTAGAAAAAGGTGTATCCTGACTGTTTTTCAAGATCTTTCAATATAGACTCTAAACTGCTGTTCTTTTTGTTCAAGCTTACTTCTTGCGCCAAAGAACGGGCATTAGCCTGGGATAAAAGTATCCCCAATACGAGTATCACGATGTTTAACTTCATGAATAAGTTGGCAATAGTTCTTGAAGATGCTGCCGGGAAGTTTTGCCAATCAATAGGTTGTATTGATTTTTTCGAACGGGTAGATGCCGAAGAAATTTCCCCTCCATTCTTCAAGAATGGAAATAAATAAAAATTCATTAAATTAGATGTTGGGTTGTTAATGATTAAAAACTGATAACTTTTCTCTAATTCAGCCCGCTATTTAACGGATCCTGCGCCAACAGGGTTCGTTTTTTTATGGGCTATCCGTTGCTTTACGGGATGTTGTCTGTTTGTTTCATAAGGTCATTTGTTTGGTTAAGATATATGTAATTTAATTCGGTTATTTTTTACTACCCTCGCTTCAACGGTTAACTCGGCATATTTCAGCAAGTCTATGAGTTTATCTAAAGGCAGGTTTCTAGGAATTTTACCTAAATACTGATCTATTTTTAGGCTCTGTTGGTATTCGATTTCAATATCATACCAACGCCCTATTTCTTTGAAGGTATCGTGGTTATTGTCGCCGTCGAAAATAAATTGGCCATTGGTCCAGCCTAATACTTTCTCTACATCGACTGTTTTTACAGAAAACTCCGCTCCTTTTTGTTGGAATGCTTGTTGGCCCGGTTTTAAAATACCTTCTTTTAAGCTTTCTTTATTGCGAACTTTCACCGATCCTTCGGCCAAGGTGCTGAAATTCTCATCATCAAAATCAAAAGCTTTGATATTAAACTTGGTGCCCAGCACTTCGATTTCCTGAAGGTCGGTTTCCACAATAAATTGTTTATGATCGGCTGTTTTTTGGATCTCAAAATAAGCTTCCCCTTCTAATTTCACTTTGCGAACCTGCCCCTCAAACTGGCTAGGGTAAGACAGCTTTGACTCGGAGTTTAAGGTTACTTTACTGCCATCACTAAGGGCTAGGGTATAAATTGAGGCTTTCGGTACGCGAATGCTGTTCATTTGCGGTTCACCAGTTTTGCTGTTGATATAGGATACCTGGCCTTTGCTATCTTTGATAATGATGATATCGCCTACATGCACCTGCTCGTTAATCGCTAATTGGTCCAAGTCGATTTCTTGTCCATTCTCTAGCGTAATAATTGCACGTTCCTGTGCTGGCTTAATAGCAGCCAGTTGTGTAGCACTTGCAAGTTGAGGTATTTCTTCCTTTTGGTATTGCAGCCAGCCAAAATAACCCACAATAAGAAGAACAGCTGCCGCAGCAATTCGAAGCCAATAGTTGTTTAACACGCGCTTCGGCTTTTCATTGATGCTATTCATCAGTTTTTTCTTCGCTCTTTTTTTAGTCTTAGCAACAGTATTTTGCGCGATAGGGGCATTCGTCGATAGATCGTCATACCAATGAATAATCCCTGCTTTCTCGGCATCAGATTCTTTATTAGCTAAAAACTTAATTGTTTCCTTTGGTAACTGGTTTTTCTGCATTAGGATTTAGTTCTGGTCATCCATTATAATACAAGTGATGTAAAATGACTGCAGCTTCTACTCGGAAATGAAAAAAAATTAAAAAATTAAGGTGAAGGCCTTGGAGGCGATGCGTAATCGACTGATAGCCTTATTGATATGCTTTTCTACCGTAGATTCAGAAATTTGTAGTTTTTCTGCGATTTCCTTATTGGAAAGGAATTCAAAGCGACTCATACGGAATACTTCCCGACATTTTTCAGGGAGTTTCTCAATCTCATTGGCAATAAGATCTAAGGTGTAGCGGTAATACAGCCTGTCCTCAATGGTGATTTCCTCATCAATAACATCGAGGTTGGTCAAGTCTAAGGACTGAATGTTTTCTTGCTGCTGTTTCCGGTAATAAGCTAAAATGAGGTATCGACAGGAGGAGTATAAATAGGCCGGCACCGATTGGATTTGCGGGAGCCGTTCCCTGTTCTTCCAAAGCGAGAGAAATAAATCATGGAGTATGTCTTCCGCGATTTGCTGATCTTGAACTTTGGAAAGAATATGCTTAATGAGGTCGCTGGCAAAAATATCGTAAAATGTAGAAAAAGCACGCTCATCACCATGACTGATGGCGTCTAATAATTGAAGGTATGAATGAGCTTCCTTGTTCTGCATTTTTAATATTGGTAAAAATAGGGATAAATAGTTTCCGATTTCATAGGGTAACCCAAAAAATACAAGCAATCTCTCAATTTGATGCTTATATAAATGGTAGATTTTGAATAGAAATGATACTTTTTGCCCTAATATTTCCTCTTGTATATATATTGTAGATAACTGGTTTCGGGAAAAAAACGATGGTTTTATTACTTTTATAGAACACACGACTACATGTACGAAAGTACTATAATTTAATTAATTATTTAAATAGATAAGTTGTTATGAAAAACATCCTAAAGTATCTAAGCCTGATCCTATTCGTAAATCTACTGTTTGCTTGTTCTGGAGAAAGTCCTGATAAAGTTCTCCAGCGTGCCACCTTGAATGCTAATAACGCCTCTACAGCTTATCGCCCGATCTATTTCCGGGAAATCATAGAGCAGAAATCCCGTGGAGCACTTAACGAGAGTGCCGAGGATTATGTTAAAAGCCGTACAATTAAAACCATCGATGAGGCCATTGAGAAAGTGAAATCCTTGAAGAAAACAACGGATAATACCGATTTAATTGATGCTTCACTGTCTTATTTGGAAGCCAGTCAACAAGTATTCGAAAAGGATTACTTGGATATTGCCAGAATGATAGACAAGGGAGCTCCCGGTGAGGAAGTGGAGATTGCGATTGACCAACTATTTGAACGGACGGAATCTTCATTGCTAGACAAACAAGAGAAATTGACCTCGGCTAGTAAAGCCTATGCTGAAAAACATAACATCGACTTCCGTGTAATGTAGCATAAACCGTCCCCATTGCCTGAATACAATTATAATTGCTATTTTAGGCCAAGGAGATCCGGCATGAGCAATATAACCCTAAAAGAATTGGCTAGGAAGCTAGGTATTTCAGTATCTACTGTTTCCAAGGCTTTAAACGATAGTTTTGAGATAAGTGATGAGACCAAGCAGCGTGTTCGGGAAATGGCGGATGCGCATCAGTACCGTCCTAATATCTTAGCCAAGAGTCTGAAAACGGGCCGTAGCAATACCTTAGCGGTGCTGATTCCTTACCTTTCCAATCCTTTTCAATCCCAGGTGTTGGAGGGAGCCCATCAGGCGGCATTCGAGCGGAACTACAAATTGGTCTTTATGCAGAGCAGGGAAAATGAACAGTTGGAACAGGAGTCGCTGAACGTGCTACAGCAACAGAATGTGGATGGCGTTATTATCAGCCCTTCTGCAAACAGTGACCTTAAATTCCTGAAGCAATTTCATCAGCAGTGCCCTTTGGTGCTGGTCGATCGGATAGACTTTGAACTGGACACCTTTAAAATCGGCGTGAGTAATGAGAAGGGGGCATTCGATGCGACTCAGCATTTAATTGATACCGGGCGTAAGGATATCTTTCTGTTGGTGGGGCGTAATATTGGGGTGAACCAAAAGCGTATTGCTGGTTATAAAAAGGCCCTGATGGCGAATTATATTGATGTTAAAGAAAGCAATATCATCCAGGTGGAATATGGGCAATCTCGCGAGGTGTTGGTTAAAAACCTGTCGCTCATTCTCAAAGAACGGATAGGAAAAGATGCACATAATGTGGGATTATTAGGAACGACTGATACATTGACTGTTAGTAGTCTGGGTATTTTATCAAACCTTGGAATCGCTGTTCCAGAGCAGGTTGCGGTCATTGGTTTTGCCAATACCGAGGCTGCTGAATCGCTCAATCCATCGCTTTCTACCATTGTGCAGCCAGCCTATGATATGGGCTATCAAGCCGTGGAGAAATTGATCAGTCTACTCCAATCGAAAAACAGATTCGATATGGAGTTCGATACCACGATACTTGATAGCAAGATGATCCTTCGGAATTCGACTAGAGTTTAACCGGCTTCATTTTAGGTACTAACAACTTCATGATGAACCATGCCAGTAAATAAGCTACTGCACAGAAGCTAAACACAATCATATAGCCTTTATCGATTCCATTGACAATAGTAGCCCCGTTGTTGGCCAATTGCTTCAGGAATTCTTCAATATTGGCAACGCCATGTTGCTCAAAGAAGGCGGCTTTAGTGGCCGGGTTTGCAATTTCAGGGTATTTCGTCAATAAAGATTCCCCATCCACAAGGCTCCAGTTTTTTTCCGAATAATCGAATAACTTTCCAGAATAGATATTGATAAAGAAGGAACCCAATCCGCCTGCTAAACCGCCAATACCTGTCACGGTAGCAATTGCTTTTTTAGGGAACATATCGCCTACGGTAGAGAAGATATTCGCAGACCAAGATTGATGGGCTGCTGCACCTATACCGATTAATATTGTCGGTACCCAGAAGGAGATGTGGCCAAGCGGTTGTGCTAGTAATACTAATAAGGGGAAAAAGGCGAAGATCAGCATGGCACGCATGCGGCCAGCATAGGCATTCATGCCTTTATTAATAAAATAGCTTGGTAACCAACCCCCAATAATGGAAAGTAAGGTGATGGCATACAAAACGAAGAGGGCTAACTGACCATTCAAGTCGGATGATTTAATACCATATACAGAACTTAAATAGGCTGGCATCCAGAACAGGAAGAACCACCAAACGCCATCAGTCATAAACTTACCAACGGCAAAGGCCCAGGTTTGATTATACTTTAAGCAGTTCATAATCGTCACTTTCCCTTCAGGTTGTATGGCATTCGGATCCGCTTGCTGCGCCTCGAGAATATCATCTTGTTGAATATAAAGTAGTTCCGCTTCATTCACCTTCGGATGAACCTCTGGTTTGTCATAGAGGAAAATCCAGAATCCCATCCAAACGAAACCTAAGGCTCCGATAATAATAAAGGACATTTCCCAGCCCCACCATTTAGCAATCACCGGAATGGTTAAAGGTGCCGCTAAGGCTCCGATTGTAGAGCCAGCATTGAATATACTGGTGGCTAAGGCCCGATCTTTCTTCGGGAAGTATTCGGCGGTCGTTTTAATGGCTGCAGGGAAGTTACCGGCTTCACCAATAGCCAACACGAAGCGGGCGAAAATAAACAGGACAACAGAAACATTGACCACCCTGGCAACATCGTGCACTTTTGCAATGGCCTCTTTGGCTCCTTCAAAGCCTACAAACCATTCTCCTGCTAAAATACCTGAGGTGGCAATCCCACAGAATGCATGCAGTACCGCACCGATAGACCAAATACCGATTGCCCAAAGGAACCCCTTTTTGGTATCCATGATATCGATAAAGCGCCCTGCGAATAGCATGCCCACGGCATAGAATATGGAGAATAAGGCTGTAATTAAGCCGTAATCATTGTTTGTCCAATGGAATTCAGGGGAGATAAAGTCTTTCCAGGTAAGCGATAAAACCTGTCTATCCAGGTAATTTACAGTGGTTGCGAAAAACAACAAGGCACAAATGGTCCATCTAAATTTTCCTGCTTTTTGTTCGATCATTAGTTTTATGCTATTGGTTAAGTATTCCTGGTAGTTTAGCTAAGTTCCTTTTGGTTATAGGGTTTTAGGTAGATTTAACTAGCTTACCTCCACTACTTAGGGTTTATAATATCCCAATTTTATTAAATATCTCTGGAAATAAAAAGCAATAGTTACGCTATCGTTTTCGGAGTGTTCAGGACGTGCTGAAAAAGGGCAAAAGCATTCCGCATGTAAAACTCATAGGGCTTCCTGTCTGACAGTCTCTGAAAGGAGCTATCAGCCGGATTATGCGCAATCGATTTCGAAGATTAAAGGTCTTTATCAGGACAAGTAGTGTTAACTTAAGCCAAATAAAATGCATGATATTATGGAAATTACCTTTGAGAGCAGGTATGCTATCGGACCCAATGAAACCAAATCATTAGACAGCCAAGGCCTTCGGGACAACTTTTTAATCGATCAGCTGTTCTGGGAGAATCGGATCCATTTTGTTTATAGCCATTTCGACCGCTATATGGCTGGAGGCGCCATGCCTGTAACAGAGAAAGTGAAATTAGAAACCATTGACGCCTTGTTGAAGGAGGAAACCTTCCTGAGCCGACGCGAACTAGGGATGATTAATGTTGGTGGCCCCGGACAGGTAGAAGTGGATGGTGAAGTGTATGACCTAGAATATAAAGAGGCTTTATATATTGGTAAAGGAGCAAAGGAGGTTTATTTCTCCAGTAAGGATGCGCAAAATCCGGCGAAGTTTTATCTGAACTCTACCCCGGCGCATCATAGCTATCCGACCAAGAAAGTAACCAAAGCCGAAGCTAAGAAGATTGAGCTAGGTTCATTGGAAACAGCGAATCATCGGGTCATCAATCAGATGTTATTGCATACGGTGATCCAAACCTGTCAGCTCCAAATGGGGATGACCGAATTGAAACCAGGATCCGTTTGGAATACCATGCCAGCGCATACCCACGACCGTCGGATGGAAGTTTATTTCTACTTCGACTTACCAGAAGGCCAATCTGTTTCCCATTTTATGGGGCCGGTTGATGAGACCCGCCATATATGGATGCAAAATGAGCAGGCTGTTATTTCGCCACCTTGGTCTATCCATGCGGGTGCCGGAACCAGCAACTATACCTTTATCTGGGGAATGGCCGGTGAGAACATGGATTACGATGATATGGATAAATGTCCGATAACTGAATTACGATAAGATGAAAAAGTTATTCCTTGCAGGTTTTCTGTTGTTAGGAACTGCATCCTTAAGTCTTGCGCAGCAGATCCGCGTCAGCAACCCGACGAATCATGCCCGCACAGAATTGATTGCTATTCCGTATGCGAAGTTTAATGCCCATTTTAAAATGGACAGCTTATTTACGGTGAAAGATGCATCGGGACAAGTATTGCCGGTTCAATTGGAAAAGCTTGGACAGGCAAATCCGGTAAATGTATTGATTCAGGTGGCTGTGCCAGCAAAAGGACAGCTAGCTCTGCAGGTAGAAAAAGGAAGGGCAGCAGCTATTCCATCGAAAACCTATGCCCGCTATGTACCGGAGCGCTACGATGACTTTGCTTGGGAAAACGATGTGGTGGCTTTCCGAATGTATGGCAAAGCCTTGGAAGGCAGACCAGACGATGCCCAAGGAATAGATGTGTGGGCAAAACGCACAGATCAACTCGTAATTAACCGCTGGTACAAAACCGACGATTACCATAAGGACCATGGCGAAGGTTTAGACTATTATTCTGTCGGCCAGACCTTGGGCGCCGGTGATATGGGCTATTATTTCCAGGACGACTTACAGTTCGGAAAGCATTATCGCCGCTATCAAGTACTGGATAACGGACCATTACGTACCAGCTTTCGCCTTGATTTCGATCCGGAAACCATAGCAGGACATGAAGTTCAACTTAGCAAGACCATCAGCATAGATGCGGGCAGTCATTTTAATAGAATCCAGTTGGATTTAAACAATTCGAAGGCCGCTACAACGCCTATTGCCATTGGCATTGTCAAGCGCAAAGAGGCTAGCCCACAACTCAGCGTAGGCAAGGGAAATAATAGCCTTGCTTATTGGGAGCCTGAGATTAACCAAAGCGGACACACGGCTGTAGCTGTGCTATTGCCAAAGCATAAGGTGTCTTATCGCAATGATAAACCTGAACAAGCCTTGTTAATCAGCAGCGTAAAGAATGGCAAACCCTTTGTCTATTACAATGGTGCTGCTTGGGATAGGGCAGGACAGGTGAAGGATGCTGCGACTTGGAACAAGCTGGTAGAAGAAGAAAAAGAGAATATTCATAAGCCACTGAAGGTGGTGTTAAAATAAAAGAGCATGTCAGTATTAGGATCATTTGATTTAAAAGGAAAAGTAGCACTGGTAACAGGCTGTAAGCGGGGGATAGGTAAGGCGATGGCTGAAGGATTAGCGGAAGCAGGTGCCGATATCATCGGGGTATCTGCCAGTTTGGAAACAGCAGATTCGGATGTAGCCAAAGCTGTAGAGGCATTGGGAAGAAAATTCTCTGCTTATCAATGTGATTTCTCCGATCGGAAAGCGCTGTATGCTTTTATAGCAGAAGTGAAAAAGGATCATCCACAAATCGATATCCTTTTCAATAATGCGGGCAATATTCTGCGCAAGCCAGCGGCAGAACATCCGGATGAATATTGGGATGAGATAATTGAAATCAATCAGAATGCCCAGTTTATTTTAACGCGTGAGCTAGGTAAGGAAATGATTGCCCGCGGAAGTGGGAAGATTGTTTTTACCGCTTCCTTGCTATCCTTTCAGGGCGGCATCAATGTACCAGGCTATGCCGCATCAAAGGGCGCTATCGCATCCTTAACCAAGGCATTCGCGAATGAATGGGCTAGCAAAGGAGTAAACGTCAATGCGATTGCTCCGGGCTATATTGCCACCGACAATACGGAAGCCTTACGCAACGATGCGGGTCGCTCGGCCTCCATTTTAGACCGTATTCCTGCAGGAAGGTGGGGGGAAGCCGAAGACTTTAAAGGTCCGGCGGTCTTCTTGGCCTCGGCAGCATCCGATTATGTGCATGGCACCATATTAACGGTCGATGGCGGTTGGATGGGTCGCTAAAAAAGAGCTTTATTAAAACGTTTATAATACCAAACGCAGCATCATGATTGATTGCTGCGTTTTTTATTAGCCTATTGCAGGCTATTTCTTTAGCCAGTCTGTTAATAATAACTTAATATGTGATATTTTCCATTTTACTTTTTTATCCTTGCGAATAGCCCTATTTTTACGCCTTCATAAATTATTATCCTAGGGAAAACAATAGCCAGGCTACTGGCAGTATCCCCCATTTTATTATCATATGAATACCCTGCTAAAGCTGCTTTTAGTTTTGTTATGCAGTTTCATCTTCCACGCACAGGCTGCAGAATCCTGGTCGCCCGCGGAATTGAAACGCGAAATCTCCAAATTGAACGATCAACATGCGTATGAGAAGTCCATTGTGCTGTTGGAGGATATCCTGAACAATCCTAAGGCTACAGCTTATGAGCGGGCGCATGCCTATCTGCAAAAATCCTTAACCTACAAGCGGCTATACAATTATGCTGTTGCCTTAAAGAACTTGGATCTTGCCTTAGCAGAGGCGAAGCGCAGCGGAAAGCAATTTGAAGAAATGGAAAGCTTGGTGATGATGCAACGGATGTTTATCAATTTTGATCTGCAACGTTTTGAAGAGTTTGAGGAACTCTTTAAGCAGATTGATGAACGTCGCTTAAGATATGTTGATACGGAAACCAAAGCCGTTTATACCTCAACTTTAGGCATTCTGGCTATGAATAAGAAAGCCTATGCGCAGGCGGATACCTACCTCGATCAAGCGATTGCCCTGTTGTTATTAGATAATCCGAAGCACTTACCCAATGTGTATCGCGTCAAAGTATTATTATACGGTGAGCAGGGCGCGATGGATAAAGCGATGGAAGCCTTTCACAAAGGCTTAGCCTATGCCGATCAATATAAGATGGATATTTACCGCATTATCATGTATGAAACCATGACCAAATTATATAAAGATCGGGGGGATTATAAAAACGCTTTTGCCTATCAAATGCAGGTGAGTGATGCCCGAACGAAATATAATGCGAATAATGTGAGTGGTACCTTGACCGAGTTGGAGAAAGAATTGTTATTCAACCGGAAGGCGCAGGAAGTAGGGAAGGAAAAGCAGCAAAAGATTTACTTGAGCATCATTTCTGTTATTCTTTTACTCTTGTTAGGTACTTTTGCGCGCCTGTTTGTCGTTAGCCGGCAGAAAAGGGAGCTCATGGAAAAAGAAAACAGCTATATCCGCCAAGAGGTGGAGGTGCTAACCCATGAACTTAGCCAATTAGGGCCGTCAAAGATAGACTTGAAATCATTTTCTTTAACAAGTCGACAGTTAGATATTATTCGTTTGGTACAGGAAGGGAAAACCAACAAGCAGATTGGTGAGTTCTTGTTTATTTCGGAGAATACCGTAAAATATCACCTCAAACAAATCTATGAGACGCTAGGTGTGGTCAGCCGAACCGAATTGAGGAGTCAGTGCAGCTCAAGTTTGAACGTGTGAAAGGCCTTCAAGTCAATCTTTCGATTCCACATAAACAAGAAGGCCAGGAATTCAATTCCCCTATTTCACGTTCTCAAAGGTAGAAGGGTCCTCATTCTTAATTTTGGCAGGACGCCTATGTCTTGGGACTTCACACGATCCCGAAGCACAGGTGCTGATATTCAATAACGGTAAAACAACAAACAAAGCGCCTAAGGCAACAATAAGCCAATGCCCTGCTTGAATTCCCTGTACCGTAATGATGATCCCCATGACCAATCTTAAAATCCGGACCACATTCCAATTTTTTAAATACTGCATCATATCCTTTTCTCTCTTTTATATTTTATGCTTAATTAAATTATAATAGGGTAGAAGGGCATACATAATCGCTAACCTGGAACTTTCCAGCAGCTTTTATGGCTTTAAACCCACCTTGCACATCAATCAGGTTTCTATACCCACGTGCCCGTAAAATGGAAATGAAAATCATCGAGCGGTAGCCGCCTGCGCAATGCACGTAGTAGGTTTTATCTTTATCCACTTCCGCAAGCCGCTCGTTGATGTAATCCAAAGGGATATTCTCCGCAGCAATTACATGCTCTGCATAATGCTCACTTCTCTTCCGCACATCCAATATACTTAAGTTGGGGTCTGCCGTTAAGCGTGTTGCAAGTTCGCCAACAGAAATAGACTCGATTTGGTCCACTTCCTTACCGGCTTGCTGCCAAGCTTCAAATCCACCTTTCAGATAGCCCATGCTTTGGTCATAACCTACGCGTGCTAATCTCGTCACCACTTCCTCTTCGCGTCCATCCTCCGTAATAAGGAGTATCGGCTGTTTAATATCCGGAATCAAGGCACCCACCCAAGGGGCAAAGCTGCCGTCAATACCGATGTTAATGGCATTTGGAACAAATCCTTTGGCAAATTCCTGCGGATCACGCGTATCCAGAATCAAAGCGTCGATATCATTGGCGGTAGCTTCAAACTCTTCCGGCGTTAGCGGCTGCATTCCTTGTAATAATACCTGGTCGATGCTCTCGTATCCTTTGATGTTCATCAATACGTTCTCCGGGAAATAAGTCGGTGGCGGCATTAATCCATCGAGTACCTGATCAATAAACTCCTGTCTTTCCATAGGCTGTAGGGCATAGTTTGTTCTTTTCTGGTTTCCCAAGGTATCGGATGTTTCTGCGCTCATGTTTTTACCACAAGCCGAGCCAGCACCATGTGCCGGATAGACAATGATATCATCGGATAGCGGCATAATCTTATCGCGCAAAGAGTCGTAAAGATGGGAGGCCAACTTTTCCTGGGTCAACTCCGCTATTACCTTTTGTGCCAAGTCGGGGCGCCCCACATCCCCAATAAACAGGGTGTCGCCCGTAAATAAAGCATGCGCTTTCCCTTGTTCATCTGTTAATAGGAAACAGCTGCTTTCCATGGTATGGCCTGGCGTATGAATCACCGTGATGCTGATATCACCTACTTGCAGCTTCTCCCCATCGCTAGCCACATGGGCCTCAAAACCCGGTTGGGCTGTAGGGCCATAGACTATCGTTGCGCCGGTCTTTTTGGCTAGATCCAAATGACCGCTGACAAAGTCAGCATGGAAATGCGTTTCCAAGATATACGTAATCTTCGCCTGATCTTTTTCTGCTCGGTTGATGTAGGGTTGAACTTCCCGTAAAGGATCAATAACGACTGCCTCGCCCTTGCTTTCTATATAATAAGCACCTTGCGCTAAACAGCCGGTATATATTTGTTCTATTTTCATGGTATATAATTTTAATGCCTTAATACAGTCAAAATTAACAAGCCTTTTCCAGCAGAACGGTAACATCTGTTACACGCCAAGGGCAGTCTATTAAAATTCAATTCCTTTCATCATTTTATTCCAATATAAATTGGGCAACAGATACTTCTTCAGTAGCCATAAGCGCCAATGTTCTTTGGCACTGTTAAATACCAGCAGCTGTTTTAGTTTCGGATCTGGGATAAACTCGTTTTTATAATTGAATTCCGCCAATACCATTTTTCCATAGCCGGTCACTAAAGGGCAGGATGAATAGCCCTCGTAGGTGTAATTATCGACCACTTCACCCGCCATTAGTTTCTGGATATTATCCAACATAACGGGCACCTGCTTGCGGATGGCGGCTCCTGTTTTGGCGGTAGGCAATGCCGCCGCATCGCCAATACCGAAGATGTTCGGGTATTTTGCATGCTGCATGCTGTTGATATCTACCTCCATCCAACCGTCAGCATTGGCCAGGCCTGAAGCTTTTATAAATGTTGGAGCCACCTGTGGCGGTGCCAGATGCAGTAAATCAAATTCCACCTCAATCAGTTCCTCGGCAGCAGCGCTGTCGGATGCTTCGTCCTCCTTAGGACGAATATTTTTGAAGTAAGCAATCTTCCGATCGGCATCTATCTTTACCGGATCATTGAAGGGTCTAAAATCTACCCCGTACTTATGAATAACCTGCATGAGGCTTTCAGCAATTACTTTCACCCCGAAAATAACCGATCCCGGCGTCGCAAATATGACCCGAGATTTATCCGCCAGGCCCGTTCTACGGAAATAATCCGCCGCCAGGTACATAATCTTTTGGGGCGCCCCACCGCATTTTATGGGCGTATTTGGCTGTGTAAACAGCGCTGTGCCTCCTTTAAACTCCTGTATACAATTCCAGGTATAGTTTGGATTCAGGTAATTACTACAGACCACGCCTTTGTCGATGGCTTCCTGCAAGCCCTCAATTAATGACAGGTCATATACCAAGCCAGGCGAAACAATGAGGTAGTCATAGCTCAGGTTGGTTCCATCGGCTAAAGTGACGCTAGAGGCGTCCGGATGTACATTCACAACCGCCTGTTTAATCCAATCGGCACCTGCAGGAATTAACTCCCGCATGGGCTTTTCCGTTTTTTTGAAATCATACGCGCCAGCCCCAACCAGGGTCCATGCGGGTTGATAATAATGTAAGTGCGCTGGGTCAATGATGGCAATGTCCTCCGTTATCTTTTTTTTCAAAAGGTGAGATGCAGCCATTATGCCACCGGTTCCAGCACCAATGATAATGATTTGATAATGAGCTCTCATAACACTAAGTTTATAGTTATAATTTAAATTTAATGCATATAGGTTACAAAGTGTGTAACAATTGTTACCAAAGCAGGGCTGATATCTAAGGGCTTGATATCCATTTCTATATAAATTTTTAATACATTTGGCCAACAAATAACCTTTACCAACTTGAGTACTTTCATATCTTACCTAACAGCCTTTATGCTGCTGTATTTACCATGTGCCTTGTATGCGCAGGATGCCCGAAAAGAAGTGGTGACCTTTGAAGATGCCTATAAGCGGAAATACCAGATTACAAAACTTAAAGAGCAACGTCCTCAAATCGATGGGAAGCTCGATGAAGCCATTTGGCAGCAAGAAGGGCAATGGTCGGAAAAGTTCTCGCAGGTTATTCCTTTTGAACGGGTGTATACCGGATCTTGGACGCGGGTGAAGTTATTTTATGATGATCAGAATATCTATGTAGGCGTCTATTGTAAAGACATCCATCCCGAAACCATGAATGCCTTTATCGGCAACCGCGATGATAATAGCAATGGCGATTTAATCAGTATCGCTTTTGATACCTACCACGATTACCGGGTTGCACCAGAGTTTAATATAAACCTTGGTGGAAATAAGACAGATTTGACGGTGACGGATAAGCTGTCGGTCAACCTGAGTTGGAATGCCGTTTGGGAGGGAAGGACCCATATCGATATGCAAGATTCCAGCTGGACGGCAGAACTGCGGATTCCCTTTAGCCAGCTGCGGTACAATCAAAATAATCCAGATGGTATTTGGGGTTTACATGTGCGCCGCATAATCCGACGCAACAATGAAGTTCAAAACTGGAGTTTAATTCCCATTAAAAACAATGGCCATGTTTTCTCCTTTGGGGAGATGCATGGGATGGATGATCTTCCGAAACCCCGCGGCATGGAAATCCTACCTTATGCCATGGGCAAGTATGTAAATGAACCTAAAATTCCCAACAGCCCCTTCCAGAAAGGCCATAAGTTCCAAGGCAACGCCGGCTTGGATGCCAAGTTTTCCCTCAGCGATTATACCCTGGATATGACCATCAACCCGGACTATGGCCAGGTAGAATTGGATCCCTCGGTGATGAATCTTACGGCCTATGAGGTGTTTTACGATGAAAAAAGACCCTTCTTCTTGGAAGGGAAGCATATTCTAGAATTCGATAACAATGAACGGGGGATGATGTTTTACTCCCGACGGATCGGCGCCCGACCGTCCTATACCCCACAGGGGATAGATAATGTGGCTAATTTTGCCAGTACGCCATCCTTTATCCCTATTATCGGTGCCATGAAACTTACCGGAACGAATAAGAACGGCCTGACGGTAGGCTTGATGGAAAGTGTGACCGCTCGAACCTTCGCCCAAACCGCCCGAGATGGCGCCCGGAGTGAGGAAATGACCGAGCCATTGACCAATTACACGGTGGCCCGCCTGCAGAAAAATTGGGATGGAAACACCTTGTTTGGAGGCATGCTAACCTCCGTAAACCGCCACCTATCTGAAGACCATTTAAAAGAGTCGCTGCTCTCCAATGCTTTTACTGCCGGTTTAGATTTTACCCAATATTTTTCCAAAAGACTATATTATATTGATGCTAAAGCCATGTATAGCCACTTGCAGGGCTCGGAAACGGCGATATTAAATAAGAAGCGGAATGCCACCCATTATTACCAGCGGGAATCAGGACGCGATTATTTAGACTTGGATCCCACCGCCACGAAAATGCAAGGAACAGGCGGCTATGTTAAGGTTGGAAAAAAAGGAAATGCCCAATGGAATTACTCGCAAACCTTTAACTGGTCTTCCCCGGGTTTTGACTTAAACGATGTAGGCTATAATAAAGAGTCGGATTACCTCTTGAATGAGTCGGAGATTGCCTTTCGCAAAACCGACCCTTGGGGGCCTTTTCGCTTTGCCGGCATCAACCTGACCCAGAAAAATATCTGGAACTTTGGCGGCCAAGCCGTAAACAATGACCTAGGTTTGCGCTGGCGCAGCTTAAGTACGGTTCATCGTTTTGAAATGGATGTAAAAGAAACCTTTAGCTGGAATACCGTCGATAGCCGACGCTTACGCGGAGGGCCCGATATGCGCTATGGCGAGAATTTTGAAACCAATGTAGACCTTAGTACCGATAGGGCCAAACGTGTCGTGTTTAAAATTCTCTACAACGGGCGACATTACCTGCATGAAAAAACCGGCTACAATGCCTTATATCCAAGCTTTATTTTCCGCCTCGGCAATCATGTCAAACTGACTACCCAGTTTAACTATGCTTCAAACCGCGATGAATTGCAATACGTCAATACCGTTATTCCGACCGGGCAAACCGCCGATAATCCACAATATATCTTAGGCAGAATGCAACAAAAGACCTACGGCATCACCCTGAATATGCAAGTTAATGTAACGCCAGACATCTCTATCCAGTATTATGGCTCTCCGTTTACATCGGTGGCCAAGTATGATCGATTTAAGGAGGCTACCTCCACCTTGTCCAAGCGTTACGAAGACCGCTTCTCGGCCTTTTCGCCTGAGGAAATAGTATTCGCCGGAGGGCGATATCATGTCGCTCGAGATGGGAATCAATTTAGCTTTAAAGATCCGAACTTCAGCTTTAATGAATTTCGATCCAACTTCGTGGCGCGTTGGGAATATAAACCCGGCTCTACCCTCTATTTAGTGTGGGAACATAATCGCTCCAAGCAAGATCTGCAGTATATGCCGGGTTGGGGTAACAACATCGATCGGATGTTTGGATTTGCTGGCGTAAACACCATTATGATGAAATTAAACTACTGGTTCAGCCTCTAGCAAGATAAATTTTCTGTTTACGGAAAGTAAATTTTTTATTAAAAGTGCTTCAATTATTTGCTAATCAACTCCTTAGTTGTTAAATTGTAGAGAAGGGTAGCCTATTCATTCCTGAATGATTGAATTCCCCATTTAAATTTCAGGTGAATTAACAGGCCTCCCTCCCAGCATTTTTTATTAAATAGGAGGATCATTATGGAAAGTTTAAAATTCGAAATTGCTTCGGCATCTCAAGCGCAACTACAACAAGTTAGGGAAGTATTAGCTACGCTTTCTTCCATTAATGAATGTCAGATTTCTCCCTATAGCAGTGGCTATCTGGTTTCACTGGAAGGGATCAATATGAAGATTCACCCCATTTTAACAAGCATCTCGTCTTTAGGGATCGAGGCCGAACGCTTGTTTGAAGAATAAGCGACCTTGCGCAACATGGCTTAGCCAGGTTTCTTACACTAGAGGCCTGGTTGGTGTTGTTGTGGGGATTGAATTAACTTCGTTTTGTTGTCTTTTTGTTGTCGTTTTGTCTCGTGCTTTCATCGTGAGGGGGTAAAATGTTTGCAAAATTTATTGGAAGGTGATGACATGAGAGGTCATAGCTTGTTAAGCTTTGCTTACTAACTGCGGCCCGCTTTATATTACGTGCCGGCAAGTATTGTCATCGTGAGCGGAGTCGAACGACTGGTACGTCAGTGCAATCAATTAAACCTAACACTAATATTAATAATAGTTTACAAGAACTGGTCAAGTAGATTGTCTTTGTTGGTTTCATTGCCCTATCAATACTTAGCCTCCGTAAAACATTTTGACATAAAGCTTTTGATAAGCAAGCTGATGCATTTGTTGATTGCAGTGACGTACCAATCGTTCGACCCCTCTAATCATGATGTGTTTATACAAAATGCTGTAAGTAAAGCGGTTATGTATTGACGTACCAGTCGTTCGACTCCGCTCACGATGACAAATCTCACAACACGCTCTAACTACTAACTACTCAATACTAACTACTAAGCTCCCTCCTTTTGCGCTCCCCCCTTTCTCCTCCCTTTCACTTCCCTTTCAAACCCCTTTCACTCCCCTTTGAAATGGGCTAATAAAGAGAAGTGAAAAGGCTAAGAAAAGGAAGTTTTAGGGCGATCATCCAATGTTGTTTTACATCCATCGTTTCAGTAGGTTGAATAATCTGTCTTTCCCCTGATACGGCGGGTAAATCAGTGTTGACAGGGAGAACCGAGTTTGTTTCATCATGGCTCTTTCATGGGAAAACGCTTTAAATCCATAGAAGCCATGGCAGCTTCCCAGTCCGCTATGATTTACGCCGCCAAAGGGGAGGTTAGGGTTAGAAACCTGTATCAGCACATCGTTGATACAGACTGACCCAGAGCTACAAGCCTGCGTCAACTGATTGATAAACTTGTTGTTTTTTGCGAAGATATACATAGCCAAGGGTTTGGGTTTGGCTTGGATATGTGTAATTACTTCTTTGAGATTCTTATAAGGGATGATGGGAAGGATAGGGCCGAAAATCTCTTCCTGCATCAATTTGCTATCAGGCGATAGCCCGGCAATTAAGCTTGGAGGCAGGCTGTCCTCTTCGTTTACTTTTCCTTCCCACAGAATGATGGCATTTCGTTGCTGCGCATCGAGCAATAATGCTTCGAGTCGGTTTTTATGTCGGCTATTAATAATTTTCGCATAGCGTTCCGGGTACATGATATCTGCTTGGGCGAACATGCGGTTGATTGCGGCTTGGTAGGCCTGGCAGAAGGCGAATATGGCATCCTCGGGTAGGTAGAGGTAGTCTGGTGCTATGCAGGTTTGTCCGGCATTGATCAGCTTGCCCCAAGCAATTTTTGTGGCTGCCTCATAAATATCGGCATCGGGGCCAATAACCACGGGCGATTTGCCGCCCAGTTCTAAGGTAATGTTGGCCAGGTGTTCTGCGCCGGCTTTCATCACCTGTTTACCTACTTCGGGGCTACCGGTAAAGAATATTTTATGAAAGGGTAGCTTAAGCAGTTCTATGGCCACTTCTTTTTCGCCCAAGAAGCAATCTACTTCTTCTTTAGGGAAGGTTTCCCGAATGAGGCGCTGCATCATGGCGGCTGTGCGCGGGCTATATTCCGAGGGTTTTAAGATGGCGGTACAACCGGCGGCGATGGCAGAAACCAAAGGGCTCATGCTCAATTGGAATGGGTAGTTCCATGGCGCAATGATTAAGGCATTGCCTAAAGGCTCATACTGGATCCAATTGCTGGAAAGAAAGCTAGTGAGCGTAAATGCTTTCCTTTTTTTGGCCATCCAGGATTCCAGCTTATTGATAGCATGGTCTATTTCACTATAAATAAAATATACTTCCGTTAGGGCAGCCTCCTGTTTATTTTTTCTTAAATCTTCCTGTAAGGCTTCAAATAAGCGATCCTCATATTGCGCAATAGCCTGTTTCAAGCGCCGCAATTTCGCGATGCGCTCCTTGGCATTCGTCATGCGCAGGGCATGCTGCCGCTCTTGCTGAGCAGCAAACACATGGGATAAGGAATGTTCCATGATGCGGTTTCTTAAAACAGGTAATTGAGTTTGTGTGTATTTATAATTGTTTTATCCATTCTTTAATCAGATCTACGCCTTCGGTATGAATCATGGACCGCGCCAGTTCAGGCATGGCTGTGCCAGGTTCGGTGCTGTGCATGCGATAATACAGGATGGATTGCTCCGGAGATCCGGGTACCAGATCATAATCCAAGCCCCCAGCGCCCGACCCAGCGGATACCGGCCCCTTATAATACCCGAGTCGCACGGTATCCGCTTCGGTATACTCCAAAAAGAGTCCGGTATTATAGGCGTCTCCGCCCCGACGATGGCAATGGCTGCAATTGATATCTAAATAGGCTCGTGCACGTTGGTTGATGTTGAAATTAGCTTTATCCAACCAATTCGGTAAGGCCTGCACCTCGCTTAGGTCAGGGAGATTGGCTAAATGCCCCTCCTTTGCCAATTGCAGCAATTGATTCTCGGCACGTCCGGCACGGGTATAATTCATATTACGGGCCTTTGGACCGATGGGCACTAATTTTGAATCTTTAATATGGCAGCGTTTGCAATCGTTGGTATTCGGCACCATGTAATTGGTTTTATGCAATACACCTTGATCGTCTTTTAAGCTAATGGGCAGTACCACGCCGCGGATAAATTTTTTCGCATCTTGCTGCTCCTCGTCCCAAAGGTAATTCATCACCTTCCAATTGTGATCGGCCGGATCTTTAACCAACAGGCGGGTTTCGATCATGATTTTTTGATCCTGACTGTTGCGGTACGCAAAGTTCTTGATGATGATGGTCGAGTCTGGAAAGTCCAGTTCTTCATTATTTACAAAGCTCATCTTTGTTCCCTCAGGCAGCACAATAAAGCGATCTTTAATGGCATAATCCGAAAATAGGGCACTGCTAAGGTCGTAAGAAATCAAGTGTTCATTCGGGTTTAATTCCGCCAGCTTTCCTTTGAAAAAACCATAATCAGAAAGCTTTTCCTTGAATTCAAAGGCAGCATGTGATGGCTGCTTTTTTTGCGGCTGCTGGCAAGCCCAAAGGCCCAACAGCAGCAGCATAAATCCGCAACTTACTTTTACTAGGTTGCTACTCATTATTTGCAAGCAAAAGGGTCCATATTCGTGTTCGGTTTCCAATTTGCAGGGTTCTTCACATTGGCAAAATCAGCATTGACAAACATATTCTCCCCCGGTTGGTTGATGCATAGTTTATCCGGGTTTGGATCGGTTCCCTGGCTCATGATATTACTGGTTACCCCATCGTACAAGATGGCCGGAATGCGTTTATTGGTTCTATCCGGATGCATGGCATTCAATTGTTGCTCGGTGGCAATAATCAATTGGCCAACGCGATGCTCGTAGGCTGGCTTCGGAAACTCCTTGCCCATACTGATGGTATTGCCATGAATTTTAATCTGGGTAGGGATAGGGGAGTAGTTCTCATTAATTTTCTCGGCGGCTTTATCGTCTACCGTAAATCCGGAGGCAATGGTGATGGCCGAGCTGTTGTTGTTTTCAATCTTGTTGTTATAAATTTCTACTTCCGATGTGGCTAAAATAATGACCCCACTACCCGGCGAGGCATTGCCTACGCCCCATGAGGTGCCAAAGCTTCCCGCCTTCGCGAAATTCTTGAAGTTATTATCATGAATATGGTTGTTATAGGCTTTTATGCGGCCACCACGTTGGGAAAGATCCGGTAAATCAAACACCAGGAATCCGGCGGTATTGTTGTAGAATTCGTTGTCATAGACCTCGGCATCGGTGGAGTTTTCAATTTCGCATCCGGCTACATTTTTAGCTGCTTTGCTATTTCTAACAATTGCGCCTTTGGTTTGCCCAACATAAATACCGGCATCGGAAGCCCCTTCCGCATAGCAGTTCTCAATCAATACGTTACTGCATAATACAGGGTAGATGCCATAGCCGCCACTGGTTGAATCGGCGGTGCTCCAGATGGCATGTAAATCGTTAATCACGATGTCTTTGCCATTGTTTATTTTCAGCAGATCGCCTTTGGAGTCTCTAATTTCGAGGCCTTGGATTTTGAAGTTGCTGACATCGGTTACCCGGATGCCTTCGCCACCTTGCTTTTGATCTTTAAAATCGAGGATGGTTTTTTTAGGGCCCGCGCCATGGATCAAGATGTGGTTTACCTGGGCAATACTGAGGTTTTGAAATTTGTAATTGCCTTCTTTCAAGTATATTTCGGTGCTATCTTTCAAGGAAAGGAAAGCTTCTTCAATTTTTTCTTCTTCGCCTGGTCCAAAGGTCAATTGCGTTGGATAGCTGCCCGATTTCTCCGTGCCGTTTTTACAGGCTACAGTAAGGGCGAAGCAGCATAGTGCCAGGATGGATAATCTTTTCATAGGTATTGTTTTTAGGTTCATCTTAAAAAATATTATAGGCATAACTAATGTAATACATGGCACCGATACGTGGGTTGGCAATACCGGTAGAGTAGTATTTATTGGTGATATTGGTGCCGCCAATCCGGATGCCGGAGCGCGCTTTTAAAATTTTATAGCTGATCTGGGCATCAATAACCGTAGACGCTGGCACTTCCCCTTCGCCTAAGCCACCGGCCACGGCATAATGATAGCCTGGTTTATAGCGTAAGGTGGTGTTGAAGGACCATACTTGTTTTTTACCAAATCCGCTATTTCCAAATTCCATGTTGACGTGGTAATTCGGTGTGTTGAAATTATTGATCTGGCTGTTGTTTTTGTTCTTCAGGAAGTCGGAATAATAATTCACCTTGCCCGTAAAATTCTTGCCCAAATCTACCCGTACACTGGCTGCATAGCCGTAGGTATTCACTGTTTCGCCACCATTGAAGGCAATATTGTAAACCATGTATTTGCTTTGATCTTTAAAGGCATTGACGTCGTCGGTTCCCGGGCTATTTGCTACGTTGGCATAGCCTATGAAGTTTTCCCAGGTAGAATAATAACCCAACACATCAACCATCACGCGTTTCGCAATAAGTGCGGCATAACCTAATTCAAAGGAGTTAACCGTTTGTGGCTTGATATCATCGTAAACAAATTTCTTCAAGACCGAAGGGTCGTTTGTGTTCTGAAACTCTTGTACACTGGCTAGCGTGTATGGTGGGAACTCGTTGAAATGATAATGATCGTTCAGCAATAGGTTGGAGCCGCCTGAAGAAAAGCTGTTATAGCCATTCATGGTGTTTTGCAAAGCCTGGATGTTGGAAGGAAAACTATAGGCGTTCTGATACGAGAAGCGTAGGTAGTTTTGTACGGCTGTTTGTAATACGGCCGATGCCCTGGACGTTAACTTTGGATCGCCAAATAAGGTGTTTTTATCTAAACGGAAGGAGGTGTTTAACGTTAAACGATCTTCCAACAGGCGTTTACCCAAAGAGAGGTATCCACTGTATTCATTCACCCGAATTGGCTTTTCTTTATCCGGGAATAGGGTGTTTTTAGAATCCAGGTTATACAAGCGCCAGTTTAATCCGGCGATGACATCCAGGAAGGGAATCAGGTTTCTAAAATTATATTGAAATTCGGTGTTGTACAATTTGGAGCGATCTAAGAAGAGTGTTCCACCCTCGGATATTGGGGTTTGGGAGATTTGTTTTTTCAGTTCGTTAAATTCCGCAGAACCCTCTACCAAGCGACCCTGATCGGCAAATTGGCGGGCTAGTAAATGCGCTTGTTGTTGGTTGGAACCCGTTGCTAAGGCGCCTATAAAGGCTTCGGTGTATTCCGGATACCAACCGCCTACTTGTCCATCGTAACTTACCTTCCAAGCTTCGTTGATTAATTGCGCGGTAGGGCCTGCAATGAGGGTGTTTCCGGAATTTTCGCGGGTGGTATAGGTTCTAACGAACCAATCGTCGCTTTTCAGTTCCAAGCGGTATTGGCCTACTTTAAAATCGTTGATTTGATAGCGGGTATCGTTGGTATATACGATGTTTCCGGTTCCGAAGGTGCCCGACGCAATGGCCTCTAAGTTGGAGGTGAAACGATAGCGTAGTTCCGCATTTACCTTGAAGATATTGGCGTTATTGTCGAGGTAGCCGTATTCCGGATAGCCGGTTCTGGCCACGTAATTTGGCTTGGCCAATAGGGGCTCGATAAGTGGCGCTAAATCTTGGTTTCCCATCATGGCGGCATAGAGGAAGGGGTTGATATCCGTGCTCGTCGCGCCACCATACATATTGATACCGTTGTAATTCGGGTCGACATCAGGGCCGCCCGGTCCATTTTTATTCTGTGTATCATTGGCTACCCAATCTTTTGCCTGCGTGTATTGCGCGTTGATTTTGTAGGCAAATTTATCATTGATGGCATTGGCGTAACGAATGGCCCAATCGTAAACCGGAGAGGATGATACAGGGTCGTTATTTTTCTTGTTGTTGATATGGTTTACGCCTTGGGTTACCAAAACGCTAAGGCCTTTGTATTTAAACGGGTCTTTGCCTGTCATCACCATGGTTCCATTTAATCCCCGAGAGCCATAGAGGGCAGAAGAAGCACCCGAGAGTAATTCAATATTGTCTACATCGAGTTGCGATAGGCCAATCACGGAGCCCAAGGGAAAGTTTAAACCCGGAGCTTGATTGTCCATCCCATCTACAATCTGGGTGAAGTTGGTGTTTCCGCTGGTGTTGAAGCCGCGGGTGGTAACCGAGGTAAAGCCTAAGCTGGAAACCGTCACATCGACCCCACGGAGCCCTTGCACCATATCCATGTAATTGATCTGCGGTGAGTTTTGAACTTCCTTGGCACTGATCTGTTCGATCGTAACGGGCGAGGAAAGCTTGGTCTGTACCGATCTACTGGCCGATATCACCACTTCCTCTGCCATAGTGGAGGCTGGGTTTAATTGGATTTGTAGGGCTTGCTGGCTGTTTTGAACGACAATTTCTTGTTTTTCATAACCGATAGCCGAAATCAATAGGGTAACGGGAAAGGCTTTGCTAAATCGTAATTGGAAATTTCCTTTGTCGTCGGTAAACGTACCGGCACGATCATCCTTAACACGAATGGAAATAGCCGTGGCTGGCTCTTGGGTTAATTGGTTCTTAATGTTCCCGTGCAGGATCTGTTGGGAGAATCCGGCAAAAGGCGTAAGCATGCAAATCACCAACATCAAATAGGCAATGTTTCTCATGGTTATTAGGTTAGTTTATAATTAGGTACAATTACAAACAAGCCATATTACTCAACTGCCTTGGGGATCTGCAAAATCTACTTTATTCCTTCAAAAATTAATGTCACGAGGGTCTTAATGTCTTTAAGGCTCTGAGTATAGTCTATATTGGTTTCTCTTTTGAGAATAGCTTGTTGCTCTACATTATGCTTTAGGGCATCGGTGAAATTGATGAGAACGGAAGCGACCTCCTTGGGGTCTTTCATTCTTATTTTTTTATCCTTAACGGCTTTTTCTAATAAGGCGGTTAAGAATTCTTTTTCCCGATGCATCAAGGCATCATACAATTCAAAAAAGCGCGGAAGCAGTTTATGTAACGTGTCAACAGATACGCGGTTCATATTCAAAACCTGGGTATAATAATTAAATCTGGATTCCAGATAAAATGCGACACAGTCTTCGATTTCACTTTGTTGAGCCGTGGCATCTTGGAGGGTTTTAATGTATTTTTCACCTTCCCGTAATGCGACCTCAATAAAGATGTCTTCCTTCTTTTTATAATAATAATATAACGATGTTTTATTCAGGCCTACGGCCTTGGCTATATCATCTAAAGTGGTCTTATCCAGACCATAGCGTTCGAAACATTCCATCGCGGCCTGCTCGATCCGACTCTTTACCTGTTCTCTTTTATTCATCGCTTGATTAAAGTTAGATAATAGTTTTTCAATTTTCAAACATTTTGTTAAAATATTTGAAAAATAAATGTTGTATGATTCTTCTAGTCTTAAAATACGGGGTTTTAATCCGTATTGGCAATATATTGGCCTACGGTTTTGCCGGTGAAAATACAGCCTCCTAAAAAGGTGCCTTCTAGGGCATTGTAGCCGTGCATGCCACCACCTCCGAATCCGGCAGCCTCGCCAACGGCAAATAAATTAGGGATCAATTCTCCGGATTGTAAAAACGCCTGGCCATTTAAGTTGGTTTCTATGCCTCCTAATGTTTTTCGGGTAAGAATTTGAAGACGAACTGCTATGAGGGGGCCATGCTTGGGATCTAATATCTTATGGGGTTTGGCGGTTCTTGCGATTTTATCGCCCAAGTAGCGGCGGGTGTTCTGCAAGTAACTGACCTGAAAATCCTTCGTGAATTTATTGTCCATTTCCCGATCGCGGGCTTCGATGATGGCTTTGACGTTTTCGAATTGAAGTAACCCTTCGCCACTTAAGGCATTCATTCCTTGTACCAACTCTTCCAGGTTTGATGCCACGATAAAGTCTTCACCATGCGCTTTGAAGGCCTCAACCGGCGCAGTTGCCTTTTTTCCGAAGAGCCGCTTCAGAATCAGGCTATAGTCTTTGTTGGTAAGGTCGGGGTTTTGTTCGGAACCAGATAAGGCGAATTCTTTTTTGATGATGCTTTGGTTTAAAATAAACCAGGAGTATGATTTTCCACTGTTTTGGATATGTTGAAGGGTGGCTAGGGTATCAAATCCCGGGAAGAGGGGCGCAGGAAGCCGGTTGCCAAAGGCATCGAGCCAAATGGAAGAGGGCCCTGGCAATATCCGGATGCCATGGTTTGGCCAAATAGGATCCCAGTTGGTTAGCCCTTCGGTATAATGCCACATGCGGTCTTTATTGATCAAGCGTACTTGTGCATCTTCTGCCGCCTGCAGCATCTTGCCATCTACATAGGCGGGTACACCGCATACCATATGCTCTGGTGGGGTTCCTAAGCGTGCCGGCCATTGCTTCTTGACCATGGCTATGTTGGCACCAATGCCGCCGCTGGCAATGATGACACGTGCTGCCTTGAGCGTAAAGCTGTCTACGATTTCTCGGTTACTCGCTTTGCCACGTGCGGCATCATCTTCGGCTAAGCGATTTCCAGATAGCAGGATGCTGCCATTGGCCTCCAGCTGCAGCTTACTGACCTGATGCCTGAATTTAAACTCGAGCAGGCCTTGTTTTTCCATCGCCAAGGCATGGTCTACAAAGGGTTTGACAACGCCAGGGCCGGTGCCCCAGGTGATGTGAAAGCGGGGGACTGAATTGCCATGGCCTTGCGCCTTGCCGCCGCCACGTTCGGCCCATCCTACAATGGGGAAGAACCGCATGCCTAGGGATTTTACATACTCGTACTTTTGGGTATGGGCAAATTGCAGGTAGGCCTCCGCCCATTGCTTTGGCCAATAGTCTTCCTCGCGATCAAAGGCTGCGCTGCCCATCCAATCTTGGCAGGCCAAGGCGAAGGAATCTTTCACCGCCAAGCGCCGTTGCTGTGGCGAATTGATAAAGAATAAACCACCAAAAGACCAAAAGGCTTGTCCACCTAGATTGTTCCTATTCTCTTGTTCCAGCAGGATTACTTTCTTTCCGGCTTTAGTGATTTCATAGGCAGCAACTAAACCAGATAGTCCAGTACCTATGATGAGGGTAGGGGCTTGGTTCATAATTGATTTTTTTAAGAAAGATAGGAAAAAATTGGATAGGGTGAAGGAAGGGAGGATTTTTTTTAGACTGCTGTATACGGTTTTTAAAGCACGGCGTTAGAAGCAGGCTTCTTTTTTAATTTGTATTAAAAAGTTTGTTTTGGTTAAATATTTTAAATTAAAGTATAAATTCATTACCTTGTGGTAATACGAGTAATTTAATTGTTTTTAGCTAATTCTTTAACTATGAAGCCGCAAATTGCATTGTCGAAAATGGGGGATTATGTGTTAATTGGTCATTTAAGACAACAAGAAGAGCAGGTTTTTAATGAACTGTTTGATCGTTATTTTAAGCGATTATTTAGCTTTGCCCATAATTTATTGGGTGATGTGGAGGTGGCCAAAGAGCTGGCCATGGACGTTATGCTGAGGCTATGGCAAAAGCGAGAAAACCTCTCCCTAAATGAAGGGGAAACTTTATTACCCTATCTATTTAGGTCGATTCGCAACGCCGTCATCAATCATATGCGGAAGGCTACTATTCTGACCTTCCCCATCTCCTCGCAAGAGGATCTCGATATCTTATCCAGCCAATCTGCCGATAGTAATTTATACCTGCAAGAGTTGGAGCAAGCCTATGAGCAGGCCTTAGCTGCCTTGCCCACCCAGCGTCGCAAAATATTTCTCATGAGTAGGGAGGAGTACCTCACCTATGCCGAGATTGCCGAGCGCTTAGGGATCTCCATCCATACCGTCCGTAATCAGATGAGTGCTTCCATTGATTTTTTAAGACGCAGGATTTTGGAAAATCCACGTGAATTCGATCCTATCCTTACCCTGATTTTTATCTGTGGTGGATATGTCGCCTAGCGGAAATTATCCCAAATCCTGCGCTTATTGTATCTATCGGTCTATAATATATCGTCCGGGGATAATGGATAGCCTGTAAAGTAGATATTGGGTCTTTCAATACTTGTCATTTGTGCTAAAAAGGCAGTCCCCACCTCAAAAGTTGTCAAGCTGAATTGATCCGTTTTTACTAAGGCCAATACGGGTTCCATGTGGGCTTTGATTATATTTGCATTGCCTTGAACGACAATCAGTGGGTTTAACGGCAATGCCGTAAATTTATATACACCGTCCTTTGTTTTTGTATAACTGTGGGGATAGGATCCTTGATAAACATTGCCGCTCAAAGAAAAAAGGACATTTAGCGACATCTGTTGGGTTTCTATATTGAAAGCAAAGCTAAGCATCAAAAAGCCGGCGCCTATGGTCGATAATTTCTGACTGGACTCCTCAAAGATAGCTCCGAAATCTGTTGACCAATTTGGTAAGGCTTGGATGAGTTTGGGTGAAGGTAAGGAAACATAAGGGGCTAATCCGTTGCCGAGTAAAAGGTGGAGAGGTACGGTAGGACTGTTGGTTCCTCGAAGATCCAGATTAGCTCCGTTACTTAGCACGGCGTAAGTTTTCTGCGTTGGATTATACGAAAACCCCTTTATCAGATGGCTGCCGATACGAGTCGGATATTTTAATAGCACCTGGTTAATTCCATAATAGAATTGGTTGGTCTCCATTTTAGGCAGGCCATTGACGCCATAGAAGAAGAATGCTGTCCGGTTGGCGGAATCGATCGATAACTCGATATCGCCTACCCCCGAAAGATGGAAAGAATGAAAATTCTTCTGCTCCATATATTCAGATAAAGAAGTCAGGGAATGACTTAAAAGGCCACTCTCATAGCTTTGAATTTGAGCCGCCGGAATATTGACTAATTTCAGTTCATCGCCATTGCGATTTCCTAATAATACGATGGTGTCGGCGCTAGCATACCGGAAGCTGTAACTAGTATCGGCAGACATGGTTCGAAAGCCTTCCTTATGGGTGATAACATCCAAATAGGTGCCTTCAGAAAAACTCAGCACCGCTTGATTGGCCGTCGCTGTCAGGGTATAACTTCCTTCTTTCGCTTTTTTTGCTGAATTATCATCCAAATCGATCATATTGAGTAGCTTTCCGCTGGGGTCTAACTTAAAAAATAGGCTGTAGATGCCGCCGGATTTCGGAATTAGGGTCGCATGCCAGCCGGAGGATCCTTTTTTAACGATGTTGGTAAACTGGGCTAACAGCGAATCGGGGTGAGGATGTACCTTTTCCACGGCATAGCTTTCCATTTTATCTCTTTTACATCCGTAGCCAAGGAAAAGAAAGAGAAGCCCGATCCCAAAAATATATCTAATTGTTTTCATTTCTTTAGTTTTTAATTAATCAAGCCGACAAAGCGGAAATTAGTAAGGCTTTTACTTTGTCCAAATGCCCGCAATTGCGGAGTAGTTAAATCGAAATCAAACTCCATCGCCCCATCGGTCAAGCCATCGATTATAGGCTTAAAACCCGGTTCAATTACCGTTGAATTCCCATCCATGGGCCCTTCATATTTAAGTTTAATGGCATTATCCTGCTCGGTATAAGAAAAGGCGAAATTAGCATTGAAACTATAGGGAGTTTGTCTAATAATCTGGTTCACTACCACCAGCTTTTCCGATTTATTAATCGCAATGCGCATCTCCGGGAAAGTTGTGCCGGCCCTTAATAAAGCTCTCATGGCTGTAAGTGCGGCCGTTCTGCGTAAATCAAAGTCAGATTTATTCCCTTGCGAAGTAGTTTCTATAGGAACACGGATAAGCTGATAGCTGCTGCCCCACATCAAAAAGAATGGAAATAAGGGGTTTTCAGTTTTCTGAATTTCCATGGTTTCTTTCGCCAATGCTGCTTTTATGACGGGTGCTCCAGCGACTTCTGTGCGAATAAATCGATCGATATGGATACCGCCCTTTATAAAAGGTTCAGAAAGGATAAGGTCGTTCTCGCCAGAGAAAGCAAAACCCAGTAAGGCTGTTTCCATCGTTTGACCTACGGAATAGTTAAAGGCCACTGTTTTCTGACTGATATTCATATTCACACTGTAGACCGTGTTGGCATTATCTTTTAAAAACAAAAAGGAGCTGGTTTGGAAAAAACGAGTGGCGTCTGCCCGTAAGGCATTGAGGTTTCCACGTTGATATGCTGCTTTTTCTGCGGCACTTGCTTTGACTAATTGGAGCTTGCTGTTGTTGAGATTTCCTGTCAAAAGGATGGTATCCCCTTTAACCTCACGGAAGGAAAACTCGAAATCGGATAATAGCCCCCAACCGGCTGTTCCTCCATTAACCCTATTATCCGGATCGGCCAGTTCATGGAGATAGGAATAGGTGTCGAAATAAAGTGCCGGCAGAAGCGTAGCCTTTAATCGATAAGAACTCTGGGCTGCTTGATTTCCGGATTCTGTCCGAAAGTCTGCAAACATGCTGACCTTGTTTTCTTTGTTAAACTCAAACCAAAATCCGTAGCCTCCGACGGAGCCGGTAAATAAATGTGCTTTCCAGCCGTGCGGGGCTTCCGTTAATAGGATACTATAGCTTTCGAGAGCTGCTGTCAATTTCTGGTCGGGTCTTTCCCCTTTAAAATCATCCTTGGAACAGCTGCTGATGCCAAGTAGCAGAAGTCCACTAAGTAGGATGCCAGGTATTGCTATTTTATTTTTCATGATGATCTTCATTTCATAATGCCATTACTGGCTATAAGTTAATATTAGGCTAATTGGTCGGGCTTTTATAGTTGTTAATAGCCTCTTGGGTTGCCGCCTGCAATGCATTGAAGTCGATTTTATACTTGCTGGCAAAATACTCGATAATCATTTGTTGTTTTCTGCGAAAGATGTTTTTGGAAGCTTCCGGCACATCGTCTTTCGCAATCACATTATCGTAATATTCTTGGCCAAACACCAATAAAAAGGAAACCGTTTCCACGAAGTCCTCATCGGCATTGGATTTCGCATAGGCGGAAATTAAACCCTGCCGATGGGCATCGTCATCAGTATTATTAAACCATGTTGCAGTATACCATTGGGGGTTTAGGAATTTCCATTCCAAGGGGTATAGCACATTTTGGTGTAGGATATGTGCAAACTCATGGTGAATGGTGTGCAACAGCTCCTGGAGTGCTTCTTTATTCGCTGGATTGAAATCATTCAAGCGTAGCAGTACAATCTTTCGTCCGCCTTCCGCCTGTCCGAGCACAATGGTACCATTGGTATTGTATTCCGCACTTCCTGCCAACACAAACTGGCGGGGCGCAAAGGTTTTAATGAAGGTTTGGCCGGCAACTTTTTCATAAGGCAGCAACCATATCTGTTTTACAGCGTTTATGACTTTAATAACCTGATCTTCCTTAATGGGCACCAGATTGCGTAAGTAGTTTAATTCGTAGGGATCCCATTTGTATTTAATTTCAATGTTATAGGGGGTCAATAATTCCTTATCTATCCACTGGTCAATGGGACCGGTTGTCCACACATCGCCACCTAACCCAACAATTGGGGTTTCTGGAAGAGGATCATCATTGTTACAGCTTAAAAGGCTAAACAAGGCTATCCCAAAACAGCAATATTTGATTATCTTTTTCATCTTAGTTAAGTTCTTCCTGCTTCAGTCGAGAAGACGAAGCAATTGTTTCTAAATTAGTTTAACAGCTTACCTCGGGTTCAATTCAATACCGGAGCTTTGGGCTTCTTGAGGGATTTGGAAAATCCGCATCGGATCATTAGGTCCTAAGGTGAGAACCTTGCCATCCGTGGTTCGGTGCACCACTTTCAATTTGTGGCGAATGATATCAAACCAACGCATGCCTTCGTGCATAAAATTGAATCGCTTCAGATCTAATACGCATTGCACAAGGGCATACTGCAAGTCGGAAGTTTCATAAAAGTTTAAGAGCTTATTGCGGCTGAGCAGGAGTGCTGCGGAGAACACCGGATTCTGCTGACTAACAACCATGCGTGTAGCGACATAATGATTAAGGTCGACAAGGGCAGCGTCAAAATTTCCAAGCATACTGTTTGCCTCTGCTCTGTTAAAGAGAACTTCCTCCATCGTAAATAAAGGGATCATATTATAGGGAATCCCCGTTTCGGCATGTAAATCTTGCCGCACAAAGTGCTCTCTGAACTTAGGTATATTTAGTGTAACATCGTTTCCATAGATATTATATCCCCAAGATCCTCCACTCACGTTGGAGCCAAATAGGCTTTGAAATGTCGGATAATCAAAACTATAGCGATAGCGCGGATAACTTCGCCCCCAAATCGAGGGTGCTTCCACCAGAAGGATATTGGCGGCGTTTTCGGCACGCGTATACTGGGCCTCTAATTCATAATATTGTAAACTACGATAGGTAGCACTATTAACCTGACGTAATAATGATTTTGGATCTCCCGATCCTAACACCAGATTCGAATGCTCAATTACTTTAGCATAATTCTTTTTGAAGAGGTAAAACCGACTGGCAAAGGCATGCGCAGCATTGGTGGTGAAATGGTATTTTGGCGATTTATAAATCCGGTCGTCGAGTAAAGGTAAGCCGGCCAGGAGGTCCTTTTCAATGGCTTCATATACTTGGCCAACTGTTCCACGTTCGTATTTTTTAACAACCACATCCTCTACACTGGTTACATAAGGGATTCCGGGTTTTCCTGCGTTTTCCTTTGGATCATCGCCCCAGGCGAAAAGCTTCACCAGCATAAAGTGTGCATAGGCACGTGCCACTAAAGCTTCCCCTTTAAAGGCATTTAATGTAGCGCCTTTACCTTGTTTTTCAATCGCTTGCAAAGCATGGTTTGCCGCGGCTATAGCCTTGTATGCAGCGTTCCAATAGTAGGTCGGCGAATCGGAATAGATGTCTGCCACATCCTGGAAGAGGAATGGGGCTGAATTTACTTGTGATACCGTTCCAGAACCTTTATCGCCGGCATTATCCGAGATGGCTTCCGTAAATGGAATGTAATTGGCCTGCGGATAGGCTGTAGCTAATAACTCGCCAATGTTTTCGTTTTTTTCGAGGTCAGCGCGTTGATCAGGAGTTACATCCAGGAATTTATTGCAACTCGTACATGCTAAACTTAGCAGGAAGAGCGCGAGTAGATAATTCGTTTTTGTTTTCATGATATGTGTTCTAATACTCATAGCCCTAATTTTAATGATAGTGTATACTGCTTAGGTAATGGCATGGCCACACCCCCGGAGCCAAAGAACTCAGGATCTTGACCGTTTAAGTCCTTATCAGCATAGAGAAGCCAAATATTATTTCCTACCAAGCTGATAGTTGCACTTTTGGCTTTAAACCGTTGTAAGAATTGCTGCGGCAGGCTGTACGAAAGCATAACTTGTTTTAGTCTTATAAAATCACCGTGAGCCGTCCTTTGGGTCGAGTAATTGTAATTATTGTATGGGTAGGAGGCCTCAAAGCGTAGTTTATCATACTCACGTTTATCGAGGATTGAAGGTGCCGCCTGCTCGCCATAGAGTAGCCAACGGTTTAAAAACTCTTCGCCAGTGGCATCCAGCTCAGAATAAGAGCTGTTAAATACCGGACGCAAGCGAACCACATTGCCACTACTGAAGGTAAATAGCGCCGATAGGCGGAAATTGCCATAATTCACGCTATTGAAAAAGCCTCCGGTAAATACCGGGTCTATGGGGCCTTCATATATTAAATGGTTTGTATTTAAATCTTGAAGATATACGGCACTGCTGATTTCTCCTTTCTCGTTAATAAATTGCGGGATTCCTTTCTCCGCATCTAAGTTTTGGTAATTCAAGGAGAACAAACCACGTTGCGCATAGCCTACCTTCGGACCACCATCGGTATTGATTAAGGACCAGATGTTAGGCTCATTGAGCAGGTGGGTAATCTTCGATTTATTATGGCCAAAGTTTAGATTGGTATTCCATTTCCACTTGTCCCGATTGATAAACTGCATACCGATGGTCGCTTCAATCCCTTTGGCCTCCATATCGGCATAGTTGGCAAGTTTTACGGCTTCACCGCCGATACCGCCAGTGCGCACCCTGCCAATTAGATCGTAACTTTCATGTGCATAATAATCCACGGTTAAGTTTAATCTACGTTGCAATAAACTAAGGTCTATACCCACATTGGTTTTATACATTTTCTCCCAGGTCAGTTGCGAGTTTTCTAGGTTTTCTAGCGAAATTACCGACTCACGCTCCGAAAGATAGGGGCGGTTTGCGGATGCATTGCGTAAGACGATGCTGGAGTTAGTGGCAGGCCCACTGCTGGCAGTCAGACCGTAACTGGCGCGCAGCTTAGCCGAATGGAAGACATCTTGCTTATTGAAGAAATCTTCGGCATCGATGTTCCAGGAACCACTGATGTTCCAGGTGGGTAACCATCGTGCTGTATTCGATTTACCCATTAAGTTCGAACCATCATAGCGTAAGGTTGCCGCAAAGTTGTAGCGATCCTTAAAGGTATAACCCGCATTTAAACCGTAGGCTAGAAAACGATCGTAGCGCTTGGTCATGGAATAATAATCCTGATTGGCTTCTACCATCATTTTTAAGAAGTTCGGATCCACATAAGGCGTTCCGCCCTTATCAAATTGATAACCATAGCCATTAAAAGTTTTAAACTGTCGGTCGGCATAGCGCATTTCCATAAAACCGTAGGCCCTCAAATCGTGTATTTCGTTGAACCTCTGGCTGAAGTCCAGGGAATTACGGACGTTATAGCTCTTCAAGTACGAGTCGTTGGTGAAGTAAAATCCGCCATAAGGCAATACTGAAATAGGCTCGGCTTCCGGATTATCGGGGTTTCTGTAGAGAAAACGATTGATACTTCGGATCGTTGCATCCCCATCGGCCCGATAAGCCTGTGGCATATTTGAGTTTTCATAAACGTTATGTTCTTGGTTGGTTTTTGCATAGCGGTAGGCACCTTCAAAGGAGAACTTCAAGTTTTTTAAGAATTGATAGCGCAAATCACCCTGCACCTTAAAGTCCATAAAACTCAGGTCTATAGTATTCTGGTTTAGTTCATGCAGAATATTGAAGGGGGCAAAATTGCGACGGAAGTATTCCAGGTCGCCCGCTTCATCATAGGCTGTCAGTGCCCTACTGGTATTCATGGCGTAATTGAAGGGGTTAATGTCGAAGTCGCGATTAAACATCCCACTGACTGGGTTGCTGGTACGTCCTAGGGTTCCCGGGGCATTCTGATTCCGAATGGATCCTTGGGTAATCAAGCCATAGCTAAATTTCGGGTTCGGATTAAAGGTGGCCCGTAGGTTTCCGGTAAAGCGCTCTACCTGATCGCTGATGCTCCAACCATTATCGTTTAGATAACTAGTGGAGGCATATAATTGTGATTTTTCCGTACCTGTTGACATACTTACGGTATGTTCCTGCATCAGGGAATTGTTGAACAGCAGGTCGAACCAATCGGTATTGGAATAGGCATAGCGTTCTAAGAATTTACGCCTACTGGGGGCATCGTTTCGAAGGCCATAACTGCCATCCGATTCGTTATATTGGAGAATCAGGTCGGCCATTTTACTATAAATACCCCCATTGATCGATCGGGCGGTGGTACCATAATTCAACCAGCCTTTCCGCTCCAGCTCCGCATACATAGACATTTGATCGTAGGAATTAAGGATGTCAAATTGCTGATAGCTAGGTTTAAGGTAGGTGGTGAAATTACCATTATACGAAACCATAGGTTCGCCAATACGTCCTTTTTTGGTGGTCACTACCACCACGCCGTTCATGGCACGAGCTCCGTAGAGGGATGTGGCTGCCGCATCTTTCAGAATTTCAATACTCTCGATGTCGTTGGGATTGATGCCGGCAACAGAAGATCCTATTAAGGTATTGGGGTCACCGGTAGACAGCTGCTCGTTGGAAATATTGATGATATCCTCGAGGATAATCCCATCGACCACCCATAGCGGTTTATTATCGCCGTTGATGGAACTGACGCCGCGGACCCGGATTTTAGGTGCCGCCCCAAACGTACCGGATACGTTTTGAACGGAAACCCCGGCCACCTGCCCCTCCAGCATGCGGGAGATATCCGGAACCCCATCGCGTAATACATCCTCGGCTTTAAGTTTGGTTGAAGCTCCTGTAAATTGGCGCTTACTCAAGGTCTGGTATCCCGTTACCACCACGTCTTCAATAACTCGGGTTACTTCGGTCAGGGTAACCTCTATCGTTGTTTTCCCTTGCAGGGGCAGCTCTTGTTTATGATAGCCTAGAAGTTGAACGACCAGGGTGGCATTGCTGGCTGCGTTGAGACTAAATGTTCCATCGGCTCCCGTACTTGTCCCAACGGTTGTACCCTTGACCTGAATGGAGACATTCGCAAGCCCTCGGCCGCTCGCATTTACCACGCGTCCGCTAATGCGCTGTTGTTGTACAAAAGTACTCAAGCTATCGCGCTCATTCGCTGTGGTAGGGTATGGCAGCAAGGGTATTAAAAAATAAGCCAAAAAACTTGCTTTGATTAAATAGCGTTTCATAACTGTTTGTTTAATATGTGTTTGCCCTTAAAGGGCATTGGTTTGTTAGATAATATTTTATCTTTTTTAATCTTTAGGCTAGGAGGAGATCAATGATCCACGAAACAACAAGATCTGCTTTTATGTACAGGTGCCATTTCTTCTTCCACCAATCGCCAGAATAAGGATTTGTAATCCGCCAATTCCTCCAGGTTCAATTCCTCTTCCTGCTGCAAATTCCATTTCATTTTTAAAAAGAGGAAGAGGTGCCTTTTGCCTGCAGAGCCTTGGATGTACGTATTGACAACCTGGTTTTCCTGTGGAGAACAGTAGCCCCCAAAGAATCGCTGGAGTAGTTTGCTGTCAATGTGAATGCTCATAATTAATTGGGTTGGTGATTTACTTATTTTAATTTTTCTTAAACTAAAGGTTAAAATAAGGCTAACTATATAGGTATACAGTGAATTCGATGGGGAGTACTATTGGTAGGTAGGTAAATTTGGGAAAGCTGGTTAAAAGGGGGAATCGTTACATTTAAGTCGATCTTTCTTGATAGATTTAAAAATAAACTGCAAATTCAAGCTAAGCTGGTATAACTTATTTAAAAAAATTGTTAAAATTGTATATCAACTGGCGCCTCATTAATAGCCATTGGGAACCTAATATCTATGAGTAAACAACAACATATCGATAATCAAACGATTATAGATCTTCAACAGGGGGATACTATGGCCCTTGCGAAGCTATATGCTGTTTATGCTACAGATGTATATCAAATTGCTTTTACCTTATTGAAAGATACCGGTTGGAGTGAAGATTTAGTACAGGAGGTTTTTATTAAGCTTTGGAATAATAAATCCCAATTACTGGCTGATAGCCCTGTATGGCCATTTCTTTACACCCTTGTCAAGCGGGAAGCATTAAATAAGTTACGTAGTATCAAGCGATCTCAGGAAGCTTTTGAGCGTTTGTTACATTATGTTCAAGGATTTAGCCCTGCTGCCGATGAACAGCTATTAAACCAGGAATTGGCCAATAAATTACAAACCTGTTTTGATGGTTTACCCCTACAACAGGAACGAGCGATTATGATGAGTAAAGTGGATGGGATGTCGTATAAAGAAATTGCTGAGGAATTGAAGATATCCCCCAATACCGTCAAAAACCATATTGTTCAAGCCTTAAAATCCTTACGGAATTCTGAAATCAGTAAAGATATGTTACAGCTGTTGTTCCTGATGTACCTGCTGGAAAAATAAATTTTTCCATTCAACTAGTCCATTTCTTTTTTTGTGGTGTATTGTTAATAGATCAGGGGAAATTTCCTGTATAACCTAATTGACAATAACCTTTTTATGAACAATCAAAGATTACTAAATCTTTTTGATCAATATCTATCTAATCAACTTTCTAGAAAGGAGCTTGAAGAGTTTCTTCGCATGCTGGATGAATGCGAGGATGCTGAATTTAACCGTATGGTCGATCAGCACCTCGATCGCGCGGAACTTCGATCACAGCTGGCACCCCAATTTAATAAGGGGGGAATTTTGCATCACATATTGAATGAAATTGAAGATCAGGAAATAACTTCCCAAAGGATCAAACGATTAGCGCTTTATAAATGGTTGGGCTTTGCTGCCGCATCGCTCTTGTTGATTGCTGGGGGCTACTACCACAGCATGAAGCATTCAGCAGAGTCAGCAGTGTCTGGAAAAATCCTGACTAATGATATTGAATTGATGGAAGACGGGGTACCCGTTATTCAGCGTACCGATGGGAAAGAGTTTCACCTTGCCCAGCAAAGTGAGAATAGTATGCTTGAAGAAGGGATTACGGTTGCTATCGATGCGAAAGGAAATAAACTGTTTAAAATCTCTACCCCCACTACGGCGTTGGGTGAGTCCAGAACTTTTATATCGCCGAAGGGCTCATCCCTGCAATTAGAATTGGAGGATGGAACCCATGTATGGTTGAATTCGGGTGCTGCAGTCACGTATCCAGCCCTGTTTGCTGCAAATGAACGAGAAATAGCCATCACTGGAGAGGTGTTTTTAGAAGTTGAACCCGATAAAAATAGACCCTTTATTGTTCGTACGAATCAAACCCGAATCAAGGTGCTGGGAACAAAGTTTAATGTCTCAAGCGAGCGCCAAGCCGATAAAGTCGTAACCACACTGGTAGAGGGCAAAGTGGAAGTCCAAGTGGCCGGACAATCGAAAGTGTTAAACCCAGGCTTTAAATCCACTTCAACCGATCAAAATCAAGAAATAGCCATTGAAAAGGCCGATATCAAAACCATATTGGCCTGGAAAGAAGGATATTTTAGGTTTCAAGAAGATCGTATAGAGACGGTCATCGCAAAAATTAGGGAATGGTATGACATTGAGCAGGTTTCTTATTTAAGAAAGGCCGATGATAAATTCTCAGGCATGATCCGTAGAACCAAAAGTCTGAACGAATTACTCCGTCAAATGGAAAAAATATCATCTTTTAAATTTAAAATTCAGGATGGGAGGGTCCTTATTATGTAAGGTATATACCCTATAAAAACGTATCGGAAGTGCGACCAACACTCCCGATGATGTTTAGTGCATTTATTGACCAATTTATCGATTTACCAATTACACCAAACACTACAAATGTATAAAACGATTGAAGAACTTTGTCTATGCAGACAAAAAATCTTGATTAAAATATTAATTAGGATGAAACTAACAATTATGATCCTCATCGTGACCCTGCTTCATGTGCATGCTTCTAGTTTTGGACAAAAGATTACCCTCAATGTTAAAAACGAAACATTGATGAATATTTTGGATGAAGTTCAGAAGCAATCGGGTTATGATTTTCTGTACAGCAGTAAAAGATTAAACCATGGGAAACGAGTAAGCTTACGGGTTGCCAATAAGGACCTGAAAGAGGTTTTGGAGTTACTTTTGGACAATCAAAACCTACAATATGAAATTGATCGAAATACGGTTTTAATTAAACCGCGAACTGCCGTGCCGGTCCTTGAAACACGTGTGATAGAACGGGCTTCCCAGCAACAACAAACCATTTCAGGAACCGTCAAAAACAAGGAAGGTCTGCCTTTAGATGGGGTAACAGTGCAAGTGAAAGGAACTTCGGTCGGTACCGCCACAGATGCTCAAGGAAGGTATAGTTTAACGGTAAACAGTACGGTAAGAACTATTGTGTTCACCTTGGTGGGCTATAAACCCTTGGAGTTTGTTTTAAAGGGCTCTAATACCGTCAATGTTGAACTGGAAGCTGATGTTAGTGCGCTGGAAGAAGCTGTTGTTGTAGCCTATGGAACGCAACGCAAAGCAAGTATTGTTGGTGCCATTACAACGGTGAAAACGGACGATTTGAAAGTGCCGGTATCTAAAATATCAACCAGCTTGGCGGGTCAAATGGCCGGGGTTGTTTCCGTACAGGGTTCTGGAGAGCCCGGTTCTGGTGCCTCCTTCTGGATTCGAGGCGTGGGTAGTTTCGGCGCAAATAATAGCCCCTTAATCTTGGTGGATGGTATTGAACGTCCCTTAGATCTGGTCGATCCTGAAGATGTAGAATCTTTTTCCATTTTAAAAGATGCCACAGCAACAGCCGTGTATGGGGTTCGTGGTGCAAATGGTATTGTATTGATTACGACCAAAAGAGGTCGTCAGCTCGATAAGCCCATTATTAATACGCGACTTGAAAAGGGGATTTTAAGCCCTACAAGCCTACCAAAACTTGCCAATGCTTCCCAATGGATAGATTATTATAATGATATCAATTTTGAGGGATCAAATCGATATGCATATCCACAGGAATTAAAGGATTTGTATGTGAATAAGGTCGATCCGGATCTTTATCCGAACGTAGATTGGATGCATGAAATATTTAAAGAGAGAACCACGATGGATCGTTTAAATATAAACGTAACAGGGGGTGGTGAAAAAATCACGTATTTCGTGTCTGGATCCTATATTGCTGAAAACGGTATTTTTAAGCCTCAAAAGTCACCAAATTATGACCCTTCGGTTAATTACGATAAGGTGAATTTTCGTTCCAATGTGGATATCAAACTTACTCCTTCCACCGATTTAGGATTAAGCTTATCCAATCAATATGAAACGAAAAATAGATTGGGTGTAGATATGGGAACAATGTATGAAATGGTGCTTCATACTACGCCTATTGCCATTCCAACGGTCTATTCTGATGGCACCCATGCGCAACCCTTGGTAGGTCAAAACCCCTATTATGCGTTAAATAGCCGTGGATTTTCCCAAGATTTTTGGAACAATGCACAATCCTTAGTGAATCTGACGCAAGATTTTAGCAACCTTCTTTTGCAAGGGCTGAAAGCAAATGCCAAATTCTCTTGGGATGCCTTTAATGGTTCGACGCTGGATAAACGTAAGAATCCGGCCACCTATTACGCAACAGGACGTGACAGCGAAGGAAACCTCATCTTGCATAAAAATGCCGACGGTTCAGATTACCTATCCCTAGCACGTTCCAATCGTGGCGAGCGGGCCATCAATTTTGAATCATCCTTAATGTATGATAACCTCTTTGCCGACAAACATCGAGTAGGGGCTTTATTCCTATTCAGTATGCGGGAAAGAACCAATAACTTCCCCGGCGATTATATTGCTGCATTTCCGTACAGGAATATGGGTATCGCTTCGCGTGTAACCTATAATTACGCCGATAAATACTTTATTGAAGGAAACTTTGGCTATAACGGATCTGAAAACTTTGCGCCAGGCCATCGTTTTGGATTTTTCCCTTCCCTAGCTATCGGTTATATGCTTTCCGAGGAGGAGTTTTTCAAAAATGCACTTCCATCCGTGAATTTATTAAAGCTACGTGGCTCGATGGGTGAAATTGGAAATGATCAAATTGGCGGTAACAGAAGGTTTGCCTATAACTCAGAAATGGCTTGGACCGGAGGCTATCATTTTGGCAGTACAGGACAGCAATGGGTTGGCGGTATTGCTACAGGTCACCCTGGAAACCCAACCGTATCCTGGGAAAGCGCCATTAAAAAGAATATAGGTTTTGAACTGGGCATGTGGAGTAAGTTAAACATCATTGCAGATTATTTCTTCGAGCGTAGAGATGGCATTTATATTCTGCAAGAAAGCGTGCCTTCGGTGGTGGGAATTAATGTGAAGCAGTATGTGAACTTAGGAAAGATGCAAAACCAAGGGGTGGATGCTTCCTTAGAATATAGCCATAATACTGAAAATGTGACCATGCGTGTTCGTGGTAATTTTACCTATAACCGAAATAAGAAACTTTACGATGACCGGCCAACCCCAATCTGGGCTTATCAAACGGAAGTAGACCAACGCCTTTACCAACAGCGAGGTTTAGTCGCGATGGGCCTATTTCAATCAGAAGATGAAATTGCCAGCAGTCCTGCCCAAAAGTTTTCTACGGTAAAACCTGGAGATATCAAATACAAGGATATTAACGGTGATGGTGTCATCGACTCCTATGATTATATCGCGATAGGTGATACCCATATTCCCGAAGTAAATTACGGTTTTGGTGCCAGTGTAGGCTATAAAGGGTTCGACCTTTCTGTATTCTTTCACGGGGTAGATAATGTTACGCGCATCATTGGTGGAGGACCACTATACGGACAAAGCGGAAATATTCTTGTCTACGGTCAGATTTATTCTGATGTAGCCGATAAGCGCTGGTCCATTCGGAATCCAGACCCTAATGCCGAGTATCCGCGCCTGTCTATGGTTGAAAACAGAAATAATACCCAATCATCAACCTACTGGCAACGCGATATGAGTTTCTTACGCTTAAAAAACCTGGAGTTTGGTTATAACCTGCCAAGTAAATGGACAGACCCGATTAAAATGTCGTCTATCCGCTTGTATATCCAAGGACAAAACGTGTTTACATTCAGCAAGTTTAAACTTTGGGATCCTGAACTTGGAACATCCTATGGCGGCATCTATCCACAAATGCGTGTGTTTAATTTTGGTTTGAACGTGATTTTATAAGGAAAGCAACATGAAAAAGATTTTATATGTAACGGTGAGTCTATTGGTATTATCCTTCTTTACAGGTTGTGATAAGTATTTGGAAGTGGAACTTCAAAACCAGATGACTATGGATGAAGTTTTCAACAAAAGACAAACCACAGAAGCCTATTTAGCCCAGGTTTATGGTTTTTTACCCAATGAAAATGATATGGTAGGTGGGGAAGGGGGCATGGTGCCTTTGAGTGACGAGGCCTTATTTTCCTGGTTAGCCTGGGTACCTTGGATCAATATTAACTCAGGCTCTTGGGGGCCTACAACCGGAGATTATCAGATTTGGGGACATAATTATCGAGGTATTAATCAGGCCACCATTTTTATGAATAATGTCGATAAGAATGTGGAAATCAATCAGGGTACCAAGGATATTATGAAAGCGGAAGCTCGTTTCTTGCGTGCTTATTTCTACTTCTGTCTTTTACGTCGATATGGTCCCGTGTATATCTGGGGCGATCAAGATGCTGATATTTTGACCAAAGGGGAAGATGTAGATCGTCATACCTTGGCGCATAATGTTGATTTTATTCTCTCGGAGTATGAAAAGGCTATTGCCGTTCTTCCAGTACGGATTACCGATCAAGCCTGGTTGGGAAGATTGACCAAAGGTGCCGCCATGGCTGCCAAAGCAGAATTATTGCTTTATATGGCCAGACCGCTGTTCAATGGCGCGCAGTTTTTAAAGGGAATGAAGAACAAAGAAGGTGAAAATATCTTTCCGCAAACTGCTGATCCGAACAAATGGGAAGCTGCAGCCAAAGCCGCAAAAGATATCATCGATTTGAATCAATATGCCCTTTACGAGGATAAAACAGAATCCGATCCCTTCAAGAAGGCTATTAAATCCTATGCCGGTATTTACTTTGAAGAATGGAACTCAGAAATTATCTGGGGAAGATGGATAAGTTCAGGCTTTGCATACAATGTGCGGGCAGCTCCTCCGCGTGTGGTAAAAGAAGGATATGGTGGTTTCTCCCCATCCTTAAAATTGGTAGATACCTATCCAATGGCCAGCTCCGGAAGATTCCCTGTAACAGGGTACCAATCCAATGGAACACCTATTATTGATGCCCAATCAGGTTATCAAGAAACCGGTTTTACAGAGAACTTTATCCATCCGATCGAAAATTACGCGCCTATCAAAGCACATAATTCCATTGTGGGGCGCGATGCGCGGTTCTATGCTTCCATTCTTGCCAACGGGATGCGTTGGATCAATACCTTTCACGGCCAAAAACTAGTGACCTTTTTCACCGGCGGTACTTCTTCTTATACGCAAACCGGAGACTGTGTGAAAACCGGCTATTTATGGCGACGCATGAGCGACCCAACAAATGATATTGAGGAAGGTAAATGGGGGCAATTCTCTTGGCCATTTTTCCGCTTAGGTGAAATTTACCTAGACTATGCCGAAGCGTGTAATGAGAAGCCAAATCGGGATGAAGCCGAAGCCTTAAAATATGTCAATCTTATCCGCAAGCGTTCCGGTCTAAATAACTTGGAAGTTGCTTATCCGGAAGTGAAAGGCAATAAAGACCTGCTACGCGAATTAATGCGCAAAGAAAGAATGGTAGAATTGGCCTTTGAAAATCACCGCTATCATGATGTACGCACTTGGATGATTGCTGAAAAGGAAATGAATGAGCCTTATTTCACCAGAAACTTAGCCTCAACAACCTATGAAGGATCTTGGACTAGAACAACATCCATCTTCCCGGGTAGACGCTTGTTTCAGCCGAAGCATTATTTCTTCCCGATTCATCAGGAACAGTTGAGTGAGATGAGCAATTTGACCCAAAATTATGGCTGGTAATCTTTAACCTAAAGACGATGAAAAAAGTTATAAATCAATACTTGTTTTTGTTGAGTATGTTGATCTCCATAAACCTCATGAGTTCATGTGAAGACACCATGCTCAACAACATGGTTGATGACCATGTATACCTATTAAATCCAGGAATCAATGAAGCCCAGGTATTTAATTTTGAGAAAGCAATTGCCGAAGTTATCGTAGTAAAATCTGGCGTTGGACAACGTGCTTCAAAACTGAAATTAGAGGTCGTTCCGGCACTATTAACGCAGTATAACCAGGCCAATTCAACTGCTTATAAGGAATTGCCGGCAAGCGTTTACAGCCTTTCCAATAGCTCCTTAGACCTTCCTACAGATAGCTATAAAGCTTCCTTCGATTTTGTTATTGATGTGCAAAAATTCAATGCCGAGCAAGCCAAAAATCCGGATGCTACTTTTGTAATTCCCTGTGAGGTGACCAATTTAAACCCGGGGATAGAGGATTCGGTAAAAATGCAATCTTTTATGATTCCCAGAATTGTAGAACCTTATATCTCCTTTACTAAAGCTGGATTTTTGACCGATATTATTAATATCACTTCCAAATCTCAGGATAAAGTTTATTTCGATAATAAGATTGAAATTAACTTCCCAGCCAGTGGCGATGTGAATTATACCATCCAAATTGCGAAAAATAGCGCACAATTAATCAATCAGTATAATACAGAAAACGGTACAACCTATGTTCAATTACCGGCTGAGGCCTTGGATTTACAAGCTAATGGTAAGATTTTGAAAGGGGTAAATTATGCAGACTATACTTACCAAGTGTTAAAAACTAAGCTCGTGGATGCAGGGAACAAACCAAAGTATGGAAAGTATTTGCTGCCTTTAGCTATTGAGCAGGTTTCGCAAGGAAAAGTGCACCCAAGCAATAGTGTTGTCCTAATCCCTTTTAATTATCATGAATAGAAGAACCTTTATCAATAACTTAGCCGTCGGAGGGACGGCCTTGTCCCTCAGTCCGACAATGAGGAGTTTTGCAGCCCAAAAACAAGAAAACTTACGCCTTGCCCTTATCGGCAAAGGAGGCATGGGAACCGCCGATTGTAATACGGCCTTACGGGTGCCTGGCGTAGCATTGGTTGCCGTTTGCGATGTGTATAAACCCCGTTTGGAAGATGCTAAAAAACAATGGGGGAACCACCTGAAGCTAGAACGTGATTATCGGAATATTTTAAACGACCCCCAAATTGATGCAGTCATTATCGCAACGCCCGATCATTGGCATCAAAAGATTGCTGTTGAAGCATTGAAAAAAGGGAAACATGTTTATTGTGAGAAACCAATTATCCATAAACGCTCGGAAGCAAAAGCCCTTATCAAAGCGCAACAGGAGAGTGGAAAAGTGTTCCAGATGGGAACCCAGGGGGTTTCTGCTGTAGGCATGCAGTTGGCCAAAGCGCTATTGCAAGAAGGAGTAATCGGCGATTTAAACTTTGTTGATGCTCGTTTCTCGGCTTCTCCAGGTGCCTTAAACAGTTTCCATGCCCCTGCAGAAGCAACCGAGGCTAATTTATGGTGGGATCAGTTCTTGGGTGAAGCACCCAAGAAACCTTTTACGCCTCAACGATTCTTTGCCTGGCGAAATTGGAGCGATTATGGAACCGGATTAGCCGGTGATTTATTCGTCCATGTCTTGGCCAGTATTCATTATATCACCGGTTGTAATAAACCACTCAAAGTATACTCCGATGGTGATATCTTGTATTATAAAGATGGGAGTCGGGACACCCCGGATCTGATCTATTCCTTGTTCGACTATGCGATGCCTCAGGGTGCCAATCATTTTAAAATGTCATTAGGTGCCAATGTATTAGATGGTATTTCGAATAGCTGGGGAAGTACAGATTTTAATATGGTGGGGCTTAAAGGTGCCATGCGCGTAAATTGGGATGCTGTTCAGGTAAAAACAACAGCGGCAACCGCTGTAGCCGGATTAGAGCAGAAGTTGCAGGCGATTCCTGGCTTTGGTGGCATCACAAAAATTAGCGACAATGAGTATCGGTTTACCGCAAAGGCTGGATATCCGGATGCCCACTTCCTACACTTTCAGAATTTCTTTGATGCCGCAAGGAATGGAACGAAGAATATTGCTCCTGTAGAATTTGGTGTCAATGCCTCTGCTGCGGCTTTGATGAGTTTTGAAAGTCAAATGAAAAATCAAATTATCTAAATATATGCTATACCTTAAAAAATTAATGAAAAGACTGCCCCTCCTAATTTTATTCTTGAGTTTCGGCAGCCTAGCTGTCCATGGTCAACACAAAATAGAAAAAGGGTTTACCATGCTTTTTGATGGCCGTAATATGGATGCCTGGACTGGGAATACAACAGAATATGTGTTGGAAGATGATTGTATAGTGATGAAGCCCACTCAAGAAATGGGTGGAAATTTATACAGCAAACAAGCGTTTTCAGATTTTATCCTTCGCTTTGATTTTTACCTTACTCCCGGCGCCAATAATGGCCTAGGCATTCGCCACGATATCGTACCAAACGATAAAGGCTATGCAGGGATGGAGCTGCAGATTCTTGATAATGAGGATCCACAATACAAAGATTTAAAGCCTTACCAATACCATGGCTCGGTCTATGGCATTGCCGCTGCAAAACGTGGATTTCTCAAAAAACCTGGACAGTGGAACAGTCAGGAAGTGATTGCCAAAGGAGATCATATTACCGTAAAAGTAAATGGAAAAGTGATCTTAAATACCAACTTAAAAGAGGCGCTTAAGGATAAAGAAGCCGGAAGCTATATGAAAGAGGTTTTAAATAAATCTGGACATATTGCTTTTTTAGGACATGGCACTGTGGTAAAATTTAAAAATATCCGCATCAAAGAATTGAAATAGGTACTTAGCCTAAACCTCATGCGAATTAATAAAAAGAGGGAGCTTCAGTGAGCTCCCTCTTTTTTGTAGATAGGTGATACATGCGTTTGGTGTGGTTGTTATCTTTCCTTTTATACGTGCCTATTTCTTCCCTTGTTGTGCCCTTTGCAAAGGGGATTGATACGGGTGAGAAAGGGAAGTGAAAGGGAAGTGAAAGGGGTGAGAAAAGGGTTTGAGCTGGAGGTGTCTTATACTGAAATAGGTTTACAAAAAGCGAACTGATTACTAAATTAGGTTTACGCCTTATTTTTTATACTAAATAGGGTTGTCTTTGTTTTTGTTTTTGGATTTCATTGTTTTTTTCTGAT